>CAWEUI010000023.1:0-234186 GCA_963812195.1 uncultured Gammaproteobacteria bacterium | reverse complement strand
GTGTTTGCGCCGCCGGACGCGGTACAGAGCGACGCCTATCGCATCATCTATATACATGTGCCCAGCGCCTGGCTGTCGCTGATGTCCTATACGGCACTGGCGGTCGCCGCCGCGGTCGGACTGATCTGGCGCATCAAGGTGGCCCACGCCGTGGCCGCGGCGATTGCGCCGGCCGGCGCGGTGTTCACGGCCGTGGCCCTGGCAACCGGCATGTTGTGGGGCAAGCCCATGTGGGGAGCCTGGTGGGCGTGGGACCCGCGTCTGGTATTCGAACTACTGCTGCTGTTCCTGTTTCTGGGCTATTCGGCGCTGCGCGGCGCCATCGACGACCAGGATCGGGCTGACCGTGCCAGCGGGCTGCTGGCAGTGGTCGGCGTGGTCAACGTGCCGATCGTGCACTACTCGGTGGTGTGGTGGAACTCCCTGCATCAGGCTTCCACGGTCTTGCGCGCCGGCGGGCCCGGGATGCCCGCCTCAATGCTGTGGCCACTGCTGATTTCGGCACTGGGCTTCACCTTCTATTTCGGGGCCGTGATGCTGATGCGGGCCCGGGCCGAGGTGCTGCGTAGGGAACGATCCGGCACCTGGATTGCCCAAGTATTGAGGGACTGAGTGTTTATGGCCGAATTCTTCAATATGAGCGGATACGCGTTCTACGTCTGGACGGCATACGTCCTGGGCGTCGGCGCGCTGCTGCTCAATGTCTGGTGGGCGCGGCGCAATATGACGCGCGCGCGGGTGGAGGCGAAGCGTCGCCTGGCCATGCGCAACGCCGAACAGGGGCAGGCATGAGCACGCCGCGCCAGCGCCGGATGTGGATGGTGGCGGGCATCGTCGCGGGCGTGGGCATCGCGGTGGGCCTGGCATTGCAGGCGGCCAAGACCGGCATCGGGTTCCAGTCGCCGACGGACGCGCTGGAAGGCCACGTGCCGCCTGGCAAGCATTTCCAGCTCGGCGGCATGGTGGAGGCCGGCAGCGTGCAGCGCACGCCCGGCAGCCTGCACGTGCGCTTCGTGGTGACGGATTTCGCCCACCAGGTCCCGGTGGAGTACGACCGCGTGCTGCCGGATCTGTTCAAGGAGAATTCCGGTGTGTGGGCCAACGGCCACCTGAACAAGAACGGCGTATTCATCGCGGATGAGGTGCTGGCCAAGCACGACGAGAACTACATGCCACCCGCGGTCGGCAAGGCATTGAAGAAGGGCCAGTCCCGGCTGGATTCGCAGCCGGCCACCAAGCCCTGAGGTCCTGCAATGATTCCAGAGATTGGTCAGTACGCGATGATCCTCGCGCTGCTGCTGGCAGCGGCACAGGCTTTCTTCGGCATAGCCGGGCCGTGGCGCGGCGCGGATCGCTGGTCACAGACGGTCTATCCGGCCGTGGCCGGACAGTTCGTGCTGCTGGCCCTGGCCTTCGGCTGCCTGGTGTACTCGTTCATCAACAACGATTTCTCGGTCAAGCTGGTGGCCGCGCATTCGAACACCGCGTTGCCGATCTACTACCGCGTGGCGGCGACCTGGGGCAACCACGAAGGCAGCCTGCTGTTCTGGGTGTTCGTGTTGTCCATCTGGACACTGGCAGTGGCCGCATTCTCGACCACGCTGCCGCGGCCATTCGTGGCGCGCGTGCTCGGCGTGCTCGGGTTGATCAGCGTCGGTTTCCTGCTGTTCTCACTGGCCACCTCCAATCCTTTTGAACGCCTGCAGCCGGCCCCGCCCGAAGGCGTGGACCTGAACCCGCTGCTGCAGGACCTGGGGCTGACCATCCACCCGCCGATGCTGTACGTGGGATACGTGGGCTTCTCGGTGGCGTTCGCGTTCGCCTGTGCGGCCATGCTGGAGGGCAAGCTCGACCAGGTCTGGGCGCGCTGGACGCGGCCGTGGACCACGGTGGCATGGATGTTCCTGACCATCGGCATCACGCTGGGCAGCTACTGGTCGTACTACGAGCTGGGCTGGGGCGGCTACTGGGCCTGGGATCCGGTGGAGAATTCCATCCTGATGCCCTGGCTGCTGGGTACGGCGCTGATCCACTCGCTGGCGGTCACCGACAAGCGCGGACTGTTCAAGAGCTGGACGCTGCTGCTGGCCATCATGGCGTTCTCGTTCTGCCTGCTGGCCACGTTCATGGTGCGCTCGGGCGTGCTGGTGTCGGTGCACAGCTTCGCGGCGGATCCCACGCGCGGCGTGTTCATACTGGGCTTCCTGGTGCTGGTGATCGGCGGTTCGCTCGGCCTGTACGTATGGCGGGCGCCGCTGCTGCGCTCCAGCGCCGGCTTCGACCTGTTCTCGCGGGAAAGCTTCCTGCTGTTCAACAACATCCTGCTGGTGGTGGCCACGGGCGTGGTGTTTGGCGGCACGATGGCGCCGTTCATCGCCGACCTTGCCGGCCACCAGACGATTTCGGTGGGGCCGCCGTACTACAACAGCATGTTCCTGATTCCGATCCTGCCGCTGTGCGCGCTGGTGGCGATCGGCACGTTCTCGCGCTGGAAGCGCGGCCAGCTCGGCGCCTCGCGCCGCCGGCTGTTCATGAGCCTGGGCTTTGCGCTGGTGCTGGGGCTGGCACTGATGCTCGGCGTGTATGGTGATCGGACCTTGATCGGGCCGATCGGCGTGGTGCTGGCGCTGTGGATCATCATCGCCGCACTGATCGATCCGATCGACCGCTTGCGCCGCCGCCTGACGCTGTCTCCGGCCGTGGTGGGCATGACGCTGGCCCACATCGGATTGGCCGTTACATTGCTTGGCATCACGACGATGGAAAGCGAGCGGTTGCAACGCGACGTGTCGCTGGCGCCGGGTCAGCAGGCCGAGGTCGGCGACTACACCTTCCGGATGGATTCCACGAAGGACATCGAGGGGCCGAACTACACGGCCGTGCAGGCGCGCATCACGGTGCTGCACAAGGGCAAGCCCGATGTGGTCCTGCTGCCGGAGCGGCGCGAATACGACGTGCAGCAGCAGTCGCTGGCCGAAGCGGCGCTGGGTGTGAGCTGGCGGCGCGACCTGCTGGCCACACTGGGCGATCCGCTGGGCAAGAACGCCTGGGCGGTGCGCCTGCAGGTGCGCCCGCTGATGCGCCTCGTGTGGCTGGGCGCATTCTTCATGGCCTGCGGCGGCATGCTGGCGACGTTCGACCGGCGCTATCGCCGGCGGCAGGAGGCCGCGCAGGCGCAGAGCGTCGCCGCCGGCAGCCCGGTGCACGGAGGCACGGCATGAACCGTTTCTGGATACCGCTCATCGTCTTCGCAGTGCTGTGCGTGGTGTTTGGCGTCGCGTTGAAGCGTGCGCCGGAGAAGGAGTTCGTGGCCTCGGCCCTGATCGGCAAACCCGCCCCGGAGTTCAAGCTGCCCAGTCTGATGCAGCCTGGTACGACCGTGGACAGCTCGGCCTACAAGGGCCGCTGGGTGCTGGTCAACGTCTGGGGCACCTGGTGTTACGAGTGCCGCAACGAGAACCCCATGCTGCTGAACATCAAGAAGCAGAACAAGGTCTTCATCGTGGGGCTCAACTACAAGGACGATGACGACGCGGCGCGCAAGTGGCTGGCGCAGTACGGCAATCCCTTCGATGTGATCGGCACGGATCCGCAGGGACGGGCCGCCATCGATTACGGCGTCTATGGCGCGCCGGAGAGCTTCCTGGTGAATCCGCAGGGCATCATCGTGCACAAGGTGGTGGGCGTGATTTCCCCTGACACCTGGCAGAAGACCTTGCTGCCGATGATCGAAGGCGACAAGTCATGAGGCGGGCGGCGTGGCTGGCATCGCTGCTGCTCATTCCGTTTGCCGCCGTTGCCATCGATACCGCGGAACTGCCCGATCCGGCCGAGCAGCAGCGCTACGAAGCGCTCATTCACCAGCTGCGTTGCCTGCAGTGCCAGGGTGAGAACATCGCCGATACGCCGGCGCAGTTCGCGGTGGACATCCGTCGCCAGGTACGCGAGATGATCCAGGGCGGCAAGAGCGATGCCCAGGTGCGCAAGTATCTGGTGGATCGCTATGGCGAGATCATCCTGCTCAAGCCCCGCTGGTCGCTGGCCAATTCCTGGCTGTGGCTGTCCCCCGCGCTGCTGCTGTTGATCGGGGTGGTCGTGGCGGCGCGCATCCTGCGCCAGCGCCGCGAGCTGCTGGCATCGGACACCAGTGAGCCCGGCGAAGAGGAGAGCCACGCGTGAGCGGCTTCATTGCCATAGCCGGATTGCTGACGCTGGCCGCGCTGATCGCGCTTCTCTACCCGCTGCTGCGCCAGCGGGAAGGTTCGCCCGAAGCCTGGCGCAGCGGCGGCATCGTGGCGCTATGCATTGCCGTGGGTGCGGCCGCGCTGTATCCGCTGTGGAGCAATTTCAAGTGGAACGCGCCGGCTCCGGCGATGGATTCGCCGCAGGCGATGGTCGGGCGGCTGGCACGACGCCTGGAGAAGCAACCGGATGATCTGCCGGGCTGGTTGCAGCTGGGCAAGTCCTACACGGTGTTGCAGGAGTATCCGCTGGCGGTGCGCGCCTACGAGCGCGCCAACAAGTTGTCCAAGGGGCAAAGTCCCGAGGCCGCCATGGGACTGGCGGAGGCGCTGTTCAACAGTGGCCGCAGCGACCTGTCCGGCCGCGCGGGCAAATTGTTCGAGCAGGCGCTGGCACTGGATCCGAATTCCACCAAGGCATTGTTCTACAGTGCGCTGGCGGCCAGTGAGCGCAACGACCTGCCGCTGGCCAGACAGCGCTTCGAGCGACTGCTGGATGCCAATCCGCCGCCCGAAGTGCGCAAGCTGATCGAGGAGCATATTCAGGCACTGGATTCGATGTCGAAGATGGTTGCCGCGGCGCATGACAAGCCCGGTGGCGCGGCAGATGCAGGACCGGTGGTGACCATTCCGCTGCACGTGACGCTGGCCGCCAAGGTCAAGGGAAAGGCTGCGTCCGGGGCGCCCCTGTTCGTGATGGCGCGCGTGCCCGGGCAGGGTGGTCCGCCACTGGCCGTGCAGCGCCTGGATGCGAAGTTTCCGCAGGACGTGGATCTGAGCAGCGCCGATTCGGTAATGGGTGGCAGCGGAATCAAGGCCGGCCAGGAGATCGAAATCGAAGCACGAATCGCCAACGGCGGCGGCGCGCTTTCGAAAACCGGAGATCCCTTCGGCACACTGCGCGTGAAGGCGGGCGAGAAGTCGCGCGCCACGCTGGAAATCAATCAGCTCAAGCCCTGAAAATCTAGGAAACTTTGTGCACGCCGGTAGTGTTGCGCGCCCCGCCGGCGGGGAATCGGCTATCCTGCCGCGCTCTGACTGAATGACCACCTGTATCGGGGGAGTTATACATGCGACCACTGGTCCTGGCTTTGTTCTGCGCGGTTGCCGTGCTGTCCTGCTCGACGACTCCGCCGACAGCATCCACTACCCCGACGCCCGCTGCCGGATCCATGCCGGCGAAGGCCGGTGAATGGGCCCTGCACAGCGGCAATTCCGATGCGCAGAACTACAGCACGCTGACGCAGATCAACGCCGGCAACGTCAGCCAGCTCGGCCTGGCCTGGGCCACCGACATGCCCCAGAAGGGCCAGTGGCAGTCCAGCCCGCTGATGGTGGACGGCGTTCTGTACGTGACCACGCCGTGGAGCTACATCAACGCCATCGATGCACACACGGGCAAGATCCTGTGGACGTACAACCCGAAGGTGCCGCGCGAGATCGCCGCCACCAGCCTGTGCTGCAACAACTCCAATCGCGGCGCGGTGTACTGGAACGGCAAGGTCATCTGGGGCACGCTGGACGGGCGCCTGGTGGCGGTCAACGCGAAGACCGGCAAGCTGGTCTGGGAGACTCACACCACCAATCCGGACGATGCGATGTCCATCACCGGCGCCCCGCACATCGGTGACGGCATGGTGTTCATCGGCCAGGCCGGTGGCGAGTACCACCAGCGCGGCTACCTGTCGGCCTACAACGCCGACACCGGCAAGTTCATCTGGAAGTTCTATACCGTGCCGGGCGATCCTGCCAAGGGCCCGGACGGCGCCGCCTCGGACAGCGTGATGCCGATGGCGGCCAAGACCTGGAAGGGCCAGTGGTGGAAGGCCGGCGGCGGCGGCACGCCGTGGGACGGCATCGTGTACGACGCGCAGGACGACCTGGTGATCTTCGGCACCGGCAACGGTGCACCGTGGCCGGCCGAAGTGCGCTCGCCGGGCGGCGGCGACAACCTGTTCACCGCGTCGATCGTCGCGGTGCACGCCAAGACCGGCACGTATGCCTGGCACTACCAGACAGTGCCGATGGACAGTTTCGACTTCGACAATACCGCGCCGCTGACCGTTGCCGACATCACGATCGACGGTCAGAAGAAGCACGTGGTCATGCAGGTTCCCAAGAACGGCATCTTCTACGTGATCGAAGCGGGCACCGGCAAGGTGATCAGCGCACAGCTCACGGTGCCGTTCGCCAACTGGCTGACCGGCTTCGACAAGGCCAACAACTGGAAGCCCATCCTCAATCCGGATGCCAACTACGGCAAGACCGGCAAGGGCTGGTACGTGATTCCCTTCCAGGTGCACGTGTGGAATCCGCAGTCCTTCAACCCCAACACGGGCCTGTTCTACGTGACCGTGCGCAATGCATCCTTTGGAATGGTGGCCGAGGCCGGCGCCAAGATGGGCAACCAGCTGCTGTCGATCAATGTCGCCAAGCAACCAGAGGTGCCGCGCCCGACGGTGCCTGGTCCGCAGGGTTCCTGGCTGGTGGCGTGGAATCCGGCCACCCAGACTGAAGCCTGGCGCGTCAGCCCCGGCCCGTCGGCGGGCACCATGACCACGGCCGGCAACCTGGTGTTCCAGCCCAACGGGCAGAACCTGGTGGCCTACAGCGCCGACAAGGGCGAGAAGCTGTGGCAGGGGCCCATGGGTGTCGGCAACGTCGGCTCCGGCCCGATCACCTACATGCTGGACGGACAGCAGTACGTGGCCGTGGCGGGCGGCGGACGCCTGGCGGTCTACCGGCTCGGCGCCAATGCCGCCCTGCCGCCGGCGGCTGCACCCGCGGCCCGGCCGGAGCTGAATCCGCCTGCGAACTTCGGCACCCCGGCGCAGCTGGCCGCGGGCACCGACAAGTTCGCGCAGAACTGCTCGATCTGCCATGACGGCCAGAGCGCGCGCATGTCCGGTGCCCCGGATCTGCGCTACTCGCCGTTCATCAGCAATGAAGCGATCTTCGAGTCGGTGGTGCTGGGTGGCATCAAGACCGAGCAGGGCATGGTCTCCTTCAAGAAGAGTCTGACGCCGGCCGACGTGGAGGAAATCCGCGCCCACATCGTCAGTCTCGCCAATACGCTGAAGGAAAATCCGCAGGCCCAGGGCGGCTTCCGCTTCCCCGGCGGCCGGCGCGGCCCGCCGGGTGGCGCGGGCGGCGAGCAGCAGCCTGCGCAGCCGCAGGTGGGATTGCACCAGTAAGGGGTTCCTTGCCGGTACGCAGTTTCTTTCCCACGCACATCTACACGGCTTCGCTTGCGCGAAGCCGTGCAGATGCCTTGAACCGCAGGCTGTTGGGCGAATGCCGGCAGCTGCGCGAAGACGATGCTGCGGGCCGGCGCTGGTCGCGCCGCAACTATCCCGGCGGCTTCACCTCGTATGCCACCGCCCACCGCATGCAGCAGGTGTCACCGACGTTTGCGCGGCTCGAGCGCCTGATCGATACGCACGTGCGGCGCTACAGCGCCGCGCTGGAGTTCGAGCTTGCCGGCCGCGCACTGGCCATGACGGATTGCTGGGTCAACCTGATGCCGCGCGGGGTGGCGCACAGCCTGCATCTGCACCCGCTGTCGGTCATCAGTGGCACCTACTACGTGCGCGTGCCGCGCGGCGCACCGGGTCTGAAGTTCGAGGATCCGCGGCTGGATCGCTACATGGGCGCGCCGCCGCGCCGCGCCGATGCATCGGACGAGAACCGCACCTGGGTGGTGATGCCGGCGGCACCGGGAGCCCTGCTGTTGTTCGAGAGCTGGCTGCGGCATGAAGTCGCGCCGAACCAGTCGGCCGGTGAGCGCGTCAGTATCAGTTTCAACTACGGATGGGTCTGATTCGTCGGGTCAGGCCCGAGACATCCGTGTCCCTGGATTCGGGCGGGGTAGTAGCTGGCGATATCAGGCAGGCTGCGAATCTTCGGGTGATTCGACGGCGCGCCCGTCTTCAATTGCGTCGCTATCCGTAGCGTGCCCGCCGGTTTGACTCCCCAAGAGCCGGTCAGGCCGGCATATTCCCGAGGCTGCGTTGTTGTCCCGCGCTGACCGATCGTGCAATCTGCCTGCAGCCAAGTTGAGCCGGCCCCACAGGCGCCGGCAGCAAAACCTAGGGGGTTCAGATGTCCAGGCACCGTGATAGCGGCCGAATCGGCCGGCGCGACTTCATCGAGGGTTCGGTCATGGCCGTTGGCGCGGCCACGCTGCTGACGGGCGCGAGCCAGGGCGCGGCGGCCCAGGGTCAGCCGCAGCGTCCGGCGGGGCCGCCGGGCGGCGGCAGGCCGCGCTTCGACCGCGTGCTCGGCACACCGCCGCCGGCCGGCCAGCGCCAGCAGCCGCAGCTGTTCGACCTGAAGGGCAAGACGGTGTACATCACCGGCGGCAATACCGGCATCGGGCTGGGCATCGGCCGCGCGGCCGCCAATGCCGGCATGAACGTGGTGATGGGTTACATCCAGGAAGACCAGGTCGAACCGGCGCTGAAGCTGTACAGCGAGGAGCAGAAGAGCCGCGTCATCGCCATCCGGCATGACGTCACCGACCGCGACGGCTGGGTCGCCACGCTCAAGCAGATCAACGACAAGTTCGGCAACCTGCACCTGCTGGTCAACAATGCCGGCATCAAGACGCTGCGGCAGGCCAGCCAGGTGGATGCGAAGGGCTGGGACGCGGCCGTGGCGGTGAACTTCACCGGTGTCTGGAACGGTTGCTCGGCCGTCATCCCGCACATGCTGGCGCACAAGGAAGGCTCGCACATCGTGACGACCTCCTCGATGGGCGGCATCCTGCCGGGTGTTAATGCCGGCGTGTACACGGCCACCAAGTTCGGCTCGTTCGGCATCATGGAGGCGCTGCGGGTGGAGCTGGCCGGCACCAACATCGGCACGTCGGTGTTCTCGCCCGGGGGAGTCAGCACCGACAACATCGCCTCCGAGGCGGGCACCGAATCGCTGATGATGGATCCGCTGGAGGCCGGCGAGCGCGTGCTCAATGGCGTGGTGAACAACGACCTGTTCATCTTCACGCATCCGGAATTCAAGCCGGGCATGAAGGAGCGCTTCGACGCCATCCTGGCCTCCGAGCCGCAGGACGGCTTCCCGGAGGCGCGCGCCAAGGCCGAGGCCCGCGTGCTGACCTCACCGGCCTATGCGCCGGAGATCGTCCACCGCAGCAAGCCGCGCAAGAGTTACCGCACGGTCTGAGGTTTACGCGCCGCCTGTTCCTTGCGCAGCAGGCGGCGCTTGCGCTGGATGCCCCACTTGTAGCCGGTCAGCGCGCCGTCGCCCGCCACCACCCGGTGGCAGGGCACCAGCACCGCGATGCCGTTGCTGGCGCAGGCGCGCGCCACCGCGCGCGCACTGCCGGGTGCGCCGATGCGCTGCGCCAGTTCCCCGTAGGACAGGGTTTCACCACTCTTCAGCCTGGTGAGCGTGTGCCACACACGGCTCTGGAAGGCCGTGCCCCGGATGTCCAGGGGCAGGCCTGGGTCGGTGCCGGTGGCGTCGATGGCGGTCACCACGCGCTTCAGCCAGCCCCTGAGGCGGGCATCGGCGGACTGGATGGTGGCCCGTGGAAAGCGCCGTCGCAGCTCGCCCAGCAGCGCGCGCTCGGCGCCGAATTCCACCATGCAGATGCCACGTGCGGTGGCGCCCACCAGGATGGGACCCAGCGAAGTGTTGGCCGACGCGAACCGTATGCATTCATCGGCGCCGCCAGCCTTGAGCTTGCGCGGTGCCATGCCCAGCTCTCGGCTGTCGCGATAGGCGGCGGAGCTGGTGGTGTAGCCGGCCTCGTAGATGGCATCGGTCACCGAAGGGGCGCCGCGCAGGGTGCGATCCAGCCGCCGCTGCCGTTGCGCCATGGCATAGCGCTTGGGTGTGAGGCCAACTGCGGCCTTGAACAGGCGCTGGAAATGCCACGGCGAGAAGCCGGCCTCGCGGGCCAGCGTGGCCAGATCCGGCGCGGTTTCGGCGCGCTCGATGCGCCGGCAGGCGCGATCGATCAGTCTCCGGTGGTCCATGCTCTCCATGGCTGGCAATCATGCCGCGAGCGCTCGCGCCAGAACATCCCGGATCTTGCGATTGACGGATCGCCTCGCGCCGTTGCACCTTGGGCGCCGCCGGCAACGAGACCATCATGAGTGAATTCAGCCTCCAACCCGCTTATCCGCTGTACCTGGCCAACGAGGCGCGCCAGCCCAACCAGGATCTGCTCGTCACCGACAAGTACACGGGCCAGCCGGCAACCCGCGTGGCGCTGGCGGATGGCGCCACCATCGCGGCCGGCATCGCCGCGGCCGTCGCGGCGGTCGAACCGATGGCGCGCATGGCGGCATACGAGCGCCAGCAGGTGCTGTATCACTGCGTGGAGCGTTTCACCGAGCGCGCCGCTGAGCTCGCCTACGCACTGTGCGTGGAGGCGGGCAAGCCCATCCGCGATGCGCGCGGCGAGGTCACCCGCCTGATCGACACGTTCCGCATCGCCGGCGAGGAAGCGGTGCGGATCAGCGGGGAAATCCAGCCACTGGACATCAGTGCGCGTGCCCGCGGCTACATGGGGCTGTGGAAGCGCGTGCCGATCGGCCCGTGCTCGTTCATCTCGCCGTTCAACTTTCCGCTGAACCTGGCCGCGCACAAGGTCGCCCCGGCGCTGGCGGTGGGCTGTCCCTTCGTGATGAAGCCCGCCTCGCGCACGCCACTGGGCGCGTTGATCATCGGCGAGGTGCTGGCCGAGACCGACCTGCCCAGGGGCGCGTTCTCCATCCTGCCGGCATCACGCGATGGCGCGGACCTGTTCACCACCGACGAGCGGCTGAAGCTGCTGTCCTTCACCGGTTCGCCGGAAGTGGGCTGGGCGCTGAAGGCCCGGGCCGGCAAGAAGAAGGTGGTGCTGGAACTGGGCGGCAATGCGGCGGTGATCATCGACGAGGACGCCGATCTGGACGATGCGGTGGCGCGCACGGTGTTCGGTGCGTTCTACCAGTCGGGCCAGTCCTGCATCGGCGTGCAGCGCATCCTGGTGCACGAGAAGGTGTATGAGCCGTTCCGCGACAGGCTGGTGGCAAAGACCCGCACGCTGATCGCCGGCAATCCGCACGATGAGCAGACCTTCATCGGACCGATGATCGACGAGAAGGAGGCGATGCGCCTGGACGCGTGGATACAGGAGGCGATTGCCAGGGGTGGCAGGCTGCTGTGCGGTGGCCGGCGCGATGGCGCCATGCTCGAGGCGACCCTGCTGGAAAACGTGGACCGGGATGTCAGGCTGTACCGGGAAGAGGCCTTCGGGCCCGTGGCGGTGCTGGGCAGGTTCGCGAAGTTCGAGGATGCGCTCGACGAGGTGAACGATTCCCGGTTCGGCCTGCAGGCGGGTGTCTTCACCCGGGATCTTTACCGCATGCTGCGGGCCTGGGACGTGCTCGAGGTGGGCGGTGTGGTCATTGGCGATGTGCCCAGCTACCGCGTGGACAACATGCCCTATGGCGGCGTGAAGGACTCCGGGCTCGGGCGCGAGGGCATCCGCTTTGCCATCGAGGACATGACCGAGATCCGCAACCTGGTCATCCGGCGGCGCGACTGAATGGAAGACCGCGCCGAGATCATGGCCTGGCGCCGCGCCGAACGGCTGCGGCTGATCGAAGCGCGCCTGCGGGTGCCGGTGGCCGAGCGGCAGCAGGCCAGCACGCAGATCATCGAACGGCTGGACACGTACTGCCGCGAATCCGGCCTGCTGCAGTCCCCGACCGTCGTCAGCGGCTACTGGCCGTTGCGCGGCGAACCTGACCTCAGGCCGTGGCTGGGTGCCCTGCACGCAGCCGGCCACACGACGGTACTGCCGGTGGTGGTGGAGAAGGGCGCGCCACTGGCGTTCCGCCGCTGGTCGCCCGGCGCGGCCATGGAGAAGGGGTTCTGGAACATTCCCGTGCCGGTAGATACCACGGAGTTCACGCCGCAGTTGCTATTGGCACCGCTGGTCGGATTCGACGCGCGCTGCTATCGGCTGGGTTACGGCGGCGGCTACTTCGACCGCACGCTGGAGCTGCTGCGCTCGCTGCAGGTGAAGTTCCATGCCATCGGCGTGGGATATGCGGCAACGCAGTTGCCCACGATCCATCCGTTGCCGCACGACATCGCGCTGGATGTGATCATTACCGAGCAGGGCTAGGCGCCGGCAGGGCGGCGCCTGGCCCGATCCGCATCTATTCGGCCACCCATACGTAGCCGGCGTCGTGCTTCTCGAACTTGCCGAGCCCCGGGAAAGGGAAGTGCACCGCGTAGATGCGCTGCCCGTCGGCCGCGCTGCTGGCAAGCAATGCCACGCGGCTCGCTGCGGCCGTCTTCTGGTCGGCATCGAAGCCGTTGAGCCAGTCCGGCTTCTGCACCGAGATCACGTAATGGTGCATGGCATCGCCCATGTACAGCAGCGAGGCGTCACCGGAGGTGATCATGAAGCCCGAATGGCCGGGCGTGTGACCCTTGATCTCAACGGCCTTGACCACGCCGGGAATGATCTCGGCATTCGGTTCGAAAGGCGCGACCTTGGGCGTCATTGCCGCCATCAGCGCCTGGTACTGCATGATGCCCAGGTTGGCGGCCGTGTCCGCGGTCTGGCTCTTCAGGAACGCCCATTCCGGCGCGGAGATGTGAATCGCCGCATTCGGGAAGGCGGGCGCGCCCTGGTCATCGGTCAGTCCACCGACATGGTCGCCATGCACGTGCGAGATGAAGATGTCCGTGACGCTGGCCGGATCCACGCCGGCCTCGGCCAGCGACGCCTGCAGCTTGCCGGCGCCGGGACCCATGTTCCCGCCCGCACCGGTATCGAACAGCAGCACCTTGTCGGCCGTCTTCACCAGCAGCGGATCCAGGCCAAGCTGGATCTTGTCGGTGGGCAATCCCGCGGCCGAGAGCACCGCGGCCACTTCCTCCGGCGTGTGGCCGACACCCAGCACCTTGTTGTCGTTGGGAAACTCCACCGTGCCGTCGCGCAGCGAGTCGGCCTGCAGGGTACCGATGGTGAAGGGATGCACGTTCTGGCTCTGCGGCGCCGGCGCGGCGGGCGGCGGTGGCGCTTCGGTCTTGGGTGAACATCCGGCCAGCGACAGGGCCGTCACGGCCGATAGCAGCAGGGTGCGTGAAAGGCTGGTGGAAGTGCGTGCCATGATGTCTCCTGATTGCGTGAAGAACATGCCGTAAGCGGTTGTTATTATTGAGTTGGCTCCCCGGGTTGGACTCGAACCAACGACCAACGGATTAACAGTCCGACGCTCTACCGCTGAGCTACCGGGGAACTAGGCGGGCCTGCCGGCCCTGCAAAGAGGCGGCGATTCTTCAAGAACCGCCCGCCGCCGTCAAGCTGCCCGCGCCGGACCTTTGGCCAGCGCCTTGCCGATGCGCTCCAGCGCCTTGGCCAGATTCTCCATGCTCGTGGCAAAGGACAGTCTCAGATGCCCCGGTGCACCGAAGCCCGAGCCGGGCACACCGGCCACCAGCGCCTCGTTGAGCAGGAATTCGCAGAAGGCGTTGTCGTCGGCAAGGCCCAGATTACGGATCGCGGCGCTGACGTCGGCGAAGGCATAGAACGTGCCGGCTCCCGGGCGGCAGCGGATACCGGGCAGCTCGTTGAGTCCGGCCACGAAGAAGTCGTGGCGCTGATGGAAGGCTTCGTTCATGCGCGCGACTTCGTCCTGCGGGCCGTTCAGCGCCGCGATCGCTGCCTGCTGGCTGATGCTCGAGGCATTGGTGGTCGACTGGCCCTGGATGGTGGCCATCGCGGCAATGATCTCGGCCGGTCCGCCGCAGTAGCCGATGCGCCAGCCCGTCATCGCGTAACCCTTGGAGCAGCCATTGATGGTGATGGTGCGTGGATACAGCGCGGGCACCACCTGCGCCAGGCTCGAGAACGGCTCGTCGGCCCAGTAGATCTTCTCGTAGATGTCGTCGGTGCCGATGAGCAGGCGCGGGTGGTCGAGCAGCACCTCACCCAGCGCCCCCAGTTCGGCCCGCGTGTACGCGGCGCCGGTCGGGTTGCTGGGGCTGTTGAACAGCACCAGGCGGGTCTTGGGCGTGATGGCCGCCGCCAGCTGACGCGGGCGTGATCTTGTAGCCGTTTTCCGCGCTGCCGATGGGCGATGACCGGGTGGCCGTCGGCCAGCAGCACCATGTCCGGATAGGACACCCAGTACGGCGCCGGGATGATCACCTCGTCGCCCGGGTTCAGCACCGCCATGCACAGGTTGAAAGGGTCTGCTTGGCGCCGGTGGACACCAGGATCTGCTTGCGCTCGTAGCTCAGCCCGTTGTCGCGCTGGAACTTGGCGATGATGGCGTCCTTGAGCTCCGGCGCGCCGTCGACTTCGTGTAGCGGGTGTGTCCCGCCTTGATCGCCGCGATGCCGGCCTCACGGATATGTGCCGGCGTGTCGAAGTCCGGCTCGCCCACCGACAGGCTCAGACGTCCTTGCCGTCGCGCTTGAGCGCCGCGGCACGCGCGGTCATGGCCAGGGTCGGGGAGGGCTTCACGCGCTGCACGCGCTGGGATAAGGAGTGGCTCACTCGGCGTCCTGATATTGAGCGAGGTCACGCAATGTCACTTGCCGGTCATTTACGAACTCGTGAGCAACGATTCCGAGCTCAGTCGAGATCGCCGGCCGGCGATCAGCCGGCGGCCATCGCGCGGCTGGTCGATGGCCTGCGAGGCGGCCTGGCCGCACCAGACGCTGCTGGGCGTCACCGGCTCCGGCAAGACCTTCACCATCGCCAATGTCATCCAGCCAGCTGCAGCGCCCGACGCTGGTGCTGGCGCACAACAAGACGCTGGCGGCGCAGCTCTACGGCGAGTTCCGCGAGTTCTTCCCGCACAACGCCGTGGAGTACTTCGTCTCCTACTACGACTACTACCAGCCCGAGGCCTATGTGCCGGCCTCGGACACCTACATCGAGAAGGACGCCTCGATCAACGAGCACATCGAGCAGATGCGCCTGTCGGCCACCAAGGCGCTGCTCGAGCGGCGCGACTCGATCATCGTGGCCACGGTGTCCTCGATCTACGGCCTGGGCGATCCGGCCGCCTACCTGCAGATGGTGCTGCACCTGAAGCGCGGCGACACGCATCGACCAGCGCGACCTGCTGCGCCGGCTGGCCGAGATGCAGTACACGCGCAACGACATGGACTTCACCCAGGGCACCTACCGCGTGCGCGGCGACGTCATCGACATCTTCCCGGCCGAGTCCGAGCGCGACGCGGTGCGCGTCGAGCTGTTCGATGACGGTCATCGAGCAGCTCTCGCGCTTCGATCCGCTCACCGGCGAGGTGCTGCGCCGCATTCCGCGCTTCACGGTCTATCCGAGCACGCACTACGTCACGCCGCGCGACCGGCTGGTCGATGCGCTGGACCAGATCCGCGACGAGCTGCGCGTGCGGCTGGCCGAGCTGCACGAGGCCAGACAAGCTGGTCGAGGCGCAGCGGCTGGAGCAGCGCACCCGTTCGACCTCGAGATGATCCAGGAGATCGGCTACTGCCAGGGCATCGAGAACTACTCGCGCTACCTGTCGGGCCGGCAGCCGGGCGAAGCCGCCGCCATGCCTGTTCGACTACCTGCCGCCGGATGCGCTGCTGATCATGGACGAGAGCCACCAGACCATGCCGCAGCTCGGCGCCATGTACAAGGGCGACCGCTCGCGCAAGGAGACGCTGGTCGAGTACGGGTTCCGCCTGCCGTCGGCGCTGGACAACCGGCCGCTGAAGTTCGAGGAGTGGGAATCGATCGCGCCGCAGACTGGTCTTCGTCTCGGCGACGCCCGGCCCCTACGAAGCCAGGAAAGCCGGGCAGGTCGTCGAACAGGTGGTGCGGCCCACCGGGCTGGTCGATCCGGTGGTCGAGATCCGGCCCGTGCGCACGCAGGTGGACGACGTGCTCTCGGAAATCAACGCCTGCGTGGCCGGCGGCACGCGCGCGCTGGTGACGACGCTGACCAAGCGCATGGCCGAGGATCTGACCGAGTACCTGGATGAGCACGGCGTGCGGGTGCGCTATCTGCACTCGGACGTCGACACGGTCGAGCGCGTGGAGATCATCCGCGACCTGCGGCTGGGCAAGTTCGACGCCATCGTCGGCATCAACCTGCTGCGCGAGGGCCTGGACATGCCGGAAGTCTCGCTGGTGGCCATCCTGGATGCCGACAAGGAAGGCTTCCTGCGCTCGGAAGGCTCGCTGATCCAGACCATCGGCCGCGCGGCGCGCAATCTGCACGGCCGCGCCATCCTGTACGCCGACAAGGTCACCGGCTCCATGCAGCGCGCGCTGGCCGAAACGCAGCGCCGCCGCGAGAAGCAGCTGGCGTTCAACGCCGAGCACGGCATCACGCCGCGCGGCGTGGTCAAACCCATCGTGGACGTGATGGAAGGCGCGCGCGGCGATGCGCAGGCGAAGCCGGCGCGCGGCGCGAAGCAGAAGGGCTCGGTGGGACCCGGCATGGGACCGGCGGCCACGCCGGAACAGGTGGGCAAGGAGATCCGGCGCCTGGAAGCGGCCATGCTGCGCCATGCGCGCGAGCTGGAGTTCGAGGAAGCGGCGGCCTGCCGCGATGCCATCGAGACCCTCAAGGCGCGCCTGCTCGAACTGGCCTGAATGGCCCGATGACGCGCCCGACGCATCCGTTCAACGTGCGCAGCCGCGATGTGCTGGGCATCGCCCTGCCGGCATCGCTGGCCTTCATCACCGAACCGCTGGCCGGCCTGGTGGACATGACCATCGTCGGGCGGCTGGGCGATGCCAGTCTGCTGGGCGGGCTGGCGCTGGGCTCGCTGGTGTTCGACGTGGTGTTCTCGCTGGCGTACTTCCTGCGCATGGGCACCGCCGGGCTCACCGCGCAGTCGGTCGGCGCGCGCGACGAACGGGCCGGCCTGCTGCACGTGCTGCGCGCGCTCGGGCTGGCCATTGTCATCGGCCTTGCGCTGGTGGCGCTCTCGCCGCTGATTCTGTGGCTGGCGCGGGTGACGCTGGCGCCGGGGCAGGGCGTGCGCCAGGCGCTGGACACCTACTGCTACGTGCGCATCCTGTCCGCGCCGTTTTCGCTGATGAACTACGCGCTGCTGGGCTGGTTCTACGGCCGGGCCGAGGCCACCACTGGCATGTTGTTGCAGCTGCTGCTGTACGCGGTGGATATCCTGGCCTCGGTGCTGTTCGTCTACGGCTTCGGCTGGGGCGTGCCCGGCGTCGCCTGGGGCACGGTACTGGGGCAGGCCGTTGCCGCCTTGACGGGTCTGCTGCTGCTGGTGCGCCACCACGGCGGCTTCGTGCGCCTGCTGGCCGCGCTGCGTTCGGCCAGCTTCTTCGACCGGCCGGCGCTGCGTCGCCTGCTGGCCATCAACCGCGACCTGATGATCCGCTCACTGGCGCTGATGGCCGCCTATGCGTGGTTCGCGGCCCAGGGTTCGCGCATGGGGGAAGTGACACTGGGCGCCAACGCCATCCTGCTCAACTTCCTGATGGTGGCGAGCTACTTCCTGGACGGGCTTGCCCAGGCCGCCGAGCAGCTCGTCGGCCGGGCGATCGGCGCCAACTGGCGGCCGGCGTTCGACGCCGCCTGGCGGCTGTGCATGCGCTGGGGGTTCGCGGTCGCGCTGGTGCTGGCGGGCCTGTGGCTGGTGGCCGGCACGGCGCTGGTGGATTTCATGACCACCAGCGAGCCGGTGCGAAGCTTTGCGCGCCAGTACCTGTGGCTGGCCGTGCCCACCGCGCTGAGCGGCATGCCGGCCTTCGTGTTCGACGGCATGCTGGTCGGTGCCACGCTCAATGCCCCGATGCGCAACGGCATGCTGGTGGCGCTGGCGGTGTTCCTGGTCGCCGCGGTGGTGCTGCAGAAGCTGCTGGGCAACGCCGGCCTGTGGCTGGCGCTGCATGCCTTCTTTCTGGCGCGCGCCGCGGTGTACTGGCAGGCATTGCAGCGACGCCGCGGCGGGCTGTTCAGCCCGGCGTGCGCGTAAGGCGCTCGCTCAATGCGTCATGGCGTAGACCACGTAGTTCACGCCGAAACGGTAGCCCAGTGCCGTCATGGGTTCGGGGTAGGCCGGATTGTTGGCCTCTTCCCATGAGTCCCCGACATCCTGGTTGTAGTTGATGCCGACCATCAGGCGGCGCTGGTCGTCGTAGATGCCGTACCAGCGCGGCGGGGGAAGCTGCTGCACGCGGCCGCCGCCCAGCAGATGCCGCAGGCCGGGAATCTGCGTGAACTCGTCGATGCCGAATACCACGTGCAGTATCGAGGCATCGGCGTGCAGCTCCTCCATGGGCCGGTCGGGAAACAGGCGGGCCATGGTCGCGGCGAACACTTCCCAGTCCTGTTCGCCCCAGAAGTCGTCACACATCAGGAAGCCGCCGCGCAGCAGGTATTCGCGCAGTCTGGCCAGTTCGGCGTCGCTCAGATCCCAGTAACCGGTCTGCGTGGCATACAGCCACGGATACTGGAACAGGTCGTCGCTGAGCAGATCCACCACGACCGGCTCGCCGGCGTCGACCCGCGTCATGCGCGCCAGATTCGCCGTGAAGTGCTCCTCGGCGTCGGGCATGTCCTGTTGCCACCAGCCACGGCCGAAGCCGCCGCGAAAGCCCCCGCGGGCACCGGCGTAGTCGTTGTAGTACATGCGCGCGAAGTGAAACTCGCCGGGTCGCGTGTTGCGGGCGCGGGCCCCTGGCCGTCGGCCGCACTGCCGCCCAGTGCCACCACTGCCGCTGCCAGCCACCCCGTCGCGAGCCTTCGCATGGGATGAAGAATAGCGGTCATCGGCGCGTCCCGCCGCACCCCGCGCGGGGGCAGCGCAGCGGCGCTCCGGGGCGGGTCTTGCGGGGTATATCCCGTCCCGGTATCGTTCCCCGCCCCATAGAAGGTCGACTGCAGGCGCGTAGCTCAGTGGTAGAGCACTTCCTTGACATGGAAGTGGTCGGTGGTTCGATCCCACTCGCGCCTACCATTCCCATATGCCCGTAATCACGCTGCCGGACGGTAATCAGAAAAGCTTCGATGGCCCGGTAAGCGTGCAGGAAGTGGCCGCCAGCATTGGCGCCGGCCTGGCCAAGGCGGCGCTGGCGGGCCGTGTCGACGGCAAGCTGGTCGACACCTCCCACGTGATACAGGGCGACGCCAGCGTGGCCATCGTCACGGCCAGGGATCCGGACGGTCTGGAGATCATCCGGCACTCGACGGCGCATCTGCTGGGCAATGCGGTCAAGGAGCTGTATCCGGAGGCCCAGGTGACCATCGGGCCGGTGATCGAGGACGGCTTCTACTACGACTTCGCCTACTCGCGGCCGTTCACGCCCGAGGATCTGGCGGCCATCGAGAAGCGCATGGTCGAGCTGGCCAAGGCGGACCTGCCGGTGCACCGGCGCGAACTGCCGCGCGATGAGGCCATCGCCTATTTCCTGTCCCAGGGCGAGAAGTACAAGGCCGAGATCATCCAGGGGATCCCGGCAGGGGAACCGATCGGCCTGTATGGGCAAGGCGACTGGGAGGATCTGTGCCGCGGCCCGCACGTGCCCTCCACCGGCAAGCTCAAGGCCTTCAAGTTGATGAAGGTGGCCGGCGCCTACTGGCGCGGTGATCACCGCAACGAGATGCTCCAGCGCATCTACGGCACGGCCTGGACCAGCGACAAGGATCTGAAGGACTACCTGCATCGGCTCGAGGAAGCCGAGAAGCGCGATCACCGCAAGATCGGCCGCGAGCTGGACCTGTTCCATCTGCAGGAGGAGGCCCCCGGCGCCGTGTTCTGGCATCCGAAGGGCTGGGGCATTTTCCAGCGCCTGATCGCCTACATGCGCGACGTGCAGGAGCGGGCCGGCTTCCAGGAAGTCAACGCGCCGGAGATCATGGACGTGGGCCTGTGGCAGCAGTCCGGCCACCTGGAGAAGTTCGGCGAGAACATGTTCCTGACGCAGACGCCCGACGAGCGCGTCTACGCCATCAAGCCGATGAACTGCCCCGGCCACGTGCAGATCTTCAAGCAGGGTATCCGCAGCTACCGGGACCTGCCCCTGCGCTTTGCCGAATTCGGCAAGGTGCACCGCTACGAGCCCTCCGGCGCGTTGCACGGACTGATGCGGGTGCGGGCCTTCACCCAGGACGACGCCCACATCTTCATTGCGCCGGAGCAGATCACCGCCGAGTCGGTGCGGGTCACGCAGCTGATCCTGGACATCTACAAGGACTTCGGCTTCGACGACGTGCGCATCAAGTTCTCCGACCGGCCACCCAAGCGCGTCGGCGACGATGCGGTGTGGGACCAGTCCGAGGCGGCGCTGAAGGCCGCGGCCGACGCCGCCGGGATCCAGTACACGCTCAATCCGGGCGAGGGCGCCTTCTACGGGCCGAAGCTGGAGTTCGTGCTGCGCGATGCCATCGGGCGCGACTGGCAGTGCGGCACCCTGCAGGTGGACCTGAACCTGCCGGGCCGGCTGGGCGCGCATTACGTGGACGAGCACAGCCACAAGCGCACGCCGGTGATGCTGCACAGGGCAATATTCGGCTCGCTGGAGCGCTTCTTCGCCATCCTGCTCGAGCACCATGCCGGCCGGCTGCCGGCCTGGCTCGCGCCGGTGCAGGCGGTGGTGATGCCCATCACCGACCGGCAGGATGCCTACGTCACCGGACTGGTGGAAGCCCTTAAAAATCAGGGGTTTCGGGCATCTGCCGACTTGCGGAACGAAAAAGTCGGCTTTAAGATCCGCGAGCACACGCTGCAGCGCGTCCCGTACCTCCTGGTAGCAGGGGATAAAGAGGTTGCAGCCAACCTGGTATCCGTTCGCTCCCGCAACGGCAAGGATCTGGGCACCATGCCGCTCGACGCATTCGTCGCGCGCCTGGGCACGGAAGTCGCAAAGCCGCGGGAGTACTGTATTGGAGGATTGATTTATCGCTACATCAGGCAAGCGCATCCGGCGCAACGAGGAAATCACGTCGCGCCGCAACTGCGGGTGATTGGCGCGGACGGCGAGCAGGCAGGGGTCATGACGCGCGCGCAGGCGCTGCAACTGGCCGCGGATGCGGCAGCTGGATCTGGTGGAAGTTTCGCCCACGGCCGATCCTCCGGTCGCCAGGGTGATGGATTTCGGCAAGTACCTGTTCGAACAGAACAAGAAAGCCCACTCTGCCAAGCGCAAGCAGAAGCAGATTCAGGTCAAGGAAGTGAAGTTTCGTCCCGGTACGGAAGAGGCGGATTACCAGGTCAAGCTGCGTAATCTGGTCCGCTTCCTGACCGAGGGTGACAAGGCCAAGGTAACCCTGCGTTTCCGCGGCCGGGAAATGGCGCACCAGGAAATCGGTCGCCGGCTGCTGGGACGGGTGCAGACCGACCTCGCCGAACACGCGGTGGTCGAGCAGAACCCGCTCATGGAAGGACGGCAGATGGTGATGGTGTTTACGCCAAAAAAGAAGTGACCGCCCGGCCCGCGTGAGCGGGTAGTCGGTCCGCCCCTAGCGGGCAGCGGCATGGTGCCGCTGACCTTGCGAAAGGAAGCCAGAAAAAGTGGAGTCGAGTCATGCCTAAACTGAAGACCAACCGGGCGGCGGCCAAGCGCCTGCGCAAGACGGCCAAGGGCTACAAGTCCTATTCGGCCGGCCGCCGCCACAACCTCGGCCACAAGCCGCGCAAGACCAAGCGCAAGTTGCGCTCCGGCGGATCGAGCCTGATCCACAAGAGCGACGTGGGCCGCGCCGTAGCGCTGCTCCCCAACTCCTGATACCAGCGCGAGGTAACCGAACATGGCACGAGTAAAGCGTGGCGTCATTGCCGGACGCCGTCACAAGAAGGTCCTCGCCAAGGCGAAGGGTTACTACAACGCCCGCCGCAAGGTATTCCGCGCGGCCAAGCAGGCGGTCATCAAGGCCGGGCAGTACGCCTACCGGGATCGGCGCCAGAAGAAGCGCGAATTCCGCGCCATCTGGATCACCCGCATCAACGCGGCGGCCCGCGAGCACGGGCTGTCCTACAGTCGCCTGATCAACGGGCTGCTGAAGGCCGGCATCGAGATCGACCGCAAGGTCCTTGCCGAGCTGGCCGTGCACGATGCGACGGCCTTCGGGGCCATCTGCGAACAGGCCAAAGCCAACCTCCAAGCCGCCTGACGCGTCGCGCGTAGCCGACGCCAAGGGGAGGCGATGGACTCGCTAGCCGATCTCACGGTCCGCGCACTGGCGGAAGCAGCCGCCAGTGCCGACGTGGCGCGCCTGGACGAGGTGCGCGTGCGCTGGCTGGGCAAGAAGGGCCTGATCACCGAACAGCTCAAGTCGCTGGGCAAGCTGCCCGCGGCCGAGCGGCCCGCCGCCGGGGCGCGCATCAACGAGGCCAAGGTGGCGGTCGAATCGGCTGTGGCCGAGCGCCGCGCGGTGCTCGAAGCCGCCGCCATCGAGAGCCAGCTCGCCGCCGGCAGGGTGGATGTGAGTCTGCCCGGGCGCGGCGAGGTCAACGGCGGCCTGCATCCGGTGACCCGCGCACGGCTGCGCCTGGAGCGGCTGTTCCGGGAAGTGGGCTTCGAGGTGGCCGAAGGGCCGGAAATCGAAGACGACTTCCACAACTTCACCGCGCTGAACATTCCGGCCAACCATCCGGCGCGCGCCATGCACGACACGTTCTATCTGGAGCACGCTGTGCAGGGCGAGCGCGTGCTGCTGCGCACGCATACCTCGCCGGTGCAGATCCGGGCGCTGCGGGCCGCGCGCGAACGCCTGCCACTGGCGGTGATCGCCCCGGGACGCGTCTACCGCATGGATTCGGATGCCACCCACACGCCGATGTTCCACCAGGTGGAGGGCCTGCTGGTGGACGAGGGCGTGAGCTTCGCCAACCTCAAGGCCATCCTGCATGGCTTCATGGAAGCCTTCTTCGAGCGGGACCTGGCGATGCGCCTGCGACCATCCTATTTCCCGTTCACCGAACCTTCGGCCGAGGTGGACATCACCTGTGTGGAATGCGGCGGCTCGGGTTGCCGCCTGTGCAAGCACACCGGCTGGATCGAGGTGCTCGGCTGCGGCATGGTGCATCCGAATGTGCTGTCCGGTTGTGGGGTGGATCCGGAGCGCTACACCGGCTATGCCTTCGGCATGGGCATCGACCGGCTGGCGATGCTGCGCTATGGCGTGAACGACCTGCGCCTGTTCTTCGAGAACGACCTGCGCTTCCTGCGGCAGTTCCGCGGCGGGTGGTCCTAGATGAAGCTGCCGCTGACCTGGCTGGCCGAATGGGTCGATGTGCCCTGGGATGCTGCGGAGCTGTCGCGGCGCCTGACGGCATCCGGATTCGAAGTGGAGGGCACGGCGCCGGCGGCACCGGCCTTTACCGGAGTGGTGGTTGCCCGGATCACCGCGATAGCCGCGCACCCGGACGCGGACAAGTTGCGCGTCTGCCAGGTGGATGCGGGCGGGGAAACGCTGCAGATCGTGTGCGGCGCGCCCAATGCGCGCGCCGGACTCAAGGCGCCGCTGGCCCGTGTCGGCGCGGTGCTGCCCGGTGAGCTGCGCATCAAGTCCGCGAAACTGCGCGGCGTGGCGTCGGCCGGCATGCTGTGCTCGGCCCGCGAACTGGGGCTGTCCACCAGCCATGACGGGCTGCTGGAACTGCCGGATGATGCCCAGACGGGGCAGGATCTGCGCCAGTGTCTGGGGCTCGACGACACGGTGCTGGAACTGAAGACCTACGCCAATCGGGGCGATTCCATGTCCGTGCTGGGCGTGGCGCGCGAAGTGGCGGCATTGACCGGCGCCCAACTGAAAGCTCCCGCCGGCGGCATTGCCGCGGCCGGTGCGGTGGCGCCGGCGGCGGCGCGGGTCGAGGCCCCGGAGGCCGCGCCGCGTCTGCTGACGCGTCGCCTGACGGGGCTCGACAACCGCGCCCGCACGCCGCTGTGGATGCAGGAGCGCCTGCGCCGCGCCGGTCTGAGAACAATCAGCCCAGTGGTCGATGTCACGAACTACGTGCTGCTGGAGCTGGGCCAGCCCATGCATGCGTACGATGCCAGCCGCCTGCAGGGCCCGCTGGTGGTCCGCCTGGCGCACGCCGGGGAGCCGCTCGCCTTGCTCGACGAGCGCGATATCGTGCTCGCGGCGGACGAGCTGGTGATCGCCGATGACAGCGGGCCGATCGGCCTGGCCGGCGTCATGGGCGGGCAGAAGACCGCCATGACCGACGCAGCCACTGAAGTGCTGCTGGAGGTCGCGTTCTTCGCCCCCGAGGCGATTGCCGGTCGCGCGCGCCGCCATGGCCTGGTCACCGACGCGGCCCAGCGCTTCGAGCGTGGCGTGGATCCACAGGGTCAGGCCCGGGCGATGGAGCGTGCCACCGCATTGCTGCTGGAACTGTGCGGCGGCACGGCCGGGCCGGTGCTGGAGATCGTGGATCAGGCGGCGCTGCCGCAACGTGCGCCGGTAACCCTGCGCCGCGAGCGTCTGGCACTGTTGTCCGGTGCGCGCATCGCCGATGCGCAGGTCGAGCAATGCCTGAGCGGCCTGGGCATGGGCGTCACCCGGCAGGCCGCGGGCTGGCAGGTGCAGCCGCCGTCGTGGCGCTTCGATGTGGCGATCGAGGCCGACCTGATCGAAGAAGTGCTGCGCATCGTCGGCTTCGATGCCGTAGAGGAGCAGCCGCGCCGGTTGCCGCAGCGCTTCGCGCGACGCAGCGAGTCGCAGCTGGATGAACGGACTTTGCTTGATGCGCTGGTCGCCCGCGGCTACCAGGAGGCGATCAACTACGCTTTCGTGGATCCGGTGCTGCAGGGCAAGTTGTTCCCGGGTGTGCCGGCATTGCCGCTGGCCAATCCGATCGCGGCCGATCTGGCGGTCATGCGCCTGTCGCTGTGGCCGGGTTTGCTCAAGGCTGCTGCGGAGAACACGGCGCGCCAGCAGGAGCGCGTGCGCCTGATGGAGCGCGGCACGGTGTTCTGCCGGGAGGCGGACGGGCATCGCGAGACGCAGCGCATCGGCGGCATTGCATTGGGTGCCCGCGCACCGGAGCAGTGGGCCTGCCAGCGCGCGGACCTGGATTTCTTCGATGTGAAGGGCGATGTCGCGGCCCTGCTGCAGCTGGCCGGCGCCGCCGTACGCTGGGCATGGCAGGCCGCAGATGTTCCGGCCTGCCTGCATCCGGGCCGCAGCGCCAGCATGCAGCGCGACGGCAGGGCAATTGGTTGGCTGGGCGAACTGCATCCCTCGCTGGCGGCTGAGCTGGGCTTCACGACGCCCTGCATGCTGTTCGAATTGGACATAAGCCGCGGCCTGCAGGCGCCTGTGCCGCAGTTGGCGCCCGTTTCGCGTTTCCCGCAGGTGCGTCGCGACCTGTCGATTACCGTGCCACTGGAGACTCCTTTAAGCGCCATCTTCAGTCGTGCTACTGTTGCCGCAGGCAGTCGGCTGCGCGAGCTCGTGGCCTTCGATGTCTACCAGGGGCCGGGCATAGAACCAACTCGAAAAAGCATCGCTTTCGGCTTGATATTCCAAGATAATGACGCGACGCTCACCGACGAGGAGGCGGATGCCCTGATGGCTTCAGTGGCAACCGATCTCGGTGCGCATCTGGACGCGAGGATTCGGTGACAAGATGGCCCTGACGAAGGCGGAAATTGCCGAAGCGTTGTTCAATCAGCTCGGACTGAACAAGCGCGAAGCGCGCGAGCTGGTCGACCTTTTCTTCGAGGAGGTGCGCGGCGCATTGTCGGATGGCAGCCAGGTCAAGTTGTCCGGTTTCGGGAATTTCGACCTGCGCGACAAGAACCAGCGCCCGGGCCGCAACCCGAAGACCGGTGAGGAGATTCCCATCAGCGCACGGCGGGTCGTGACCTTCCGGCCGGGCCAGAAGCTCAAGGCGCGCGTGGAAGCCTATGCTGGAACCCCGGAACAATAACGAACTGCCGGCCATCCCCGGCAAACGTTATTTCACCATCGGCGAGGTGAGCGAGCTGTGTGGCGTGAAGCCGCATGTGCTGCGTTACTGGGAGCAGGAATTCCCGCAGCTCAAGCCGGTCAAGCGCCGCGGCAACCGCCGCTACTATCAGCGCCAGGACGTAATCGTCATACGACAGATTCGCAGTCTGCTTTATGAACAAGGCTTCACAATTGGCGGCGCGCGCCAGAAGCTGGACGGCGAGGAGGCCCGCAGCGACGTCAGCCAGAGCCAGCAGATTATTCGCCAGCTGCGCACCGAACTTGAGGATATCCTGCGCATACTGCGGCGCTAGCCGCCATCGTCGGGCTGGGAAACGGGGGCAATCATGAAGGTATCGGCCATCGTGGCGGGAAGCGCCATTGCAGCGGTATTGAGCGGAGTCGTACTTCTGGCAGGCTGCGCAAAGCAGGAAGCAGCCGCGCCCGCGCCGCCGCCGCTGGCCGCCGTGCTGCCAGGCGGACTGCAGCCACAGGCCAGCGTGCTGGACCTGATGGAGGACTTCATCGATCCCAACGCCGACGAGCTGTGGGAATCCGTGGCCATCGTCAGCACCAGGACCGGCGTGGAGGAGCATCACCCGCGCAACGATGCCGAGTGGGATACGCAGCGGCGCAAGGCGCTGATCCTGATGGAGGCCGCCAATCTACTGGTGGTCGAGGGGCGCCAGGTCGCGCATCCGGGCCAGAAGCTGGCCCAGCCGGGCGGCGAGGGCGATTTCACGCCCGAGCAGGCGCAGGCCGCCATCGACAAGGATCGCGGCAGCTTCGTGGGCTTTGCGCGCGAATTCCAGGTGGCGGCGGGCGACATGATGGACGCCATCAAGAAGCAGGACACGGACGCGTTCCTGCAGGCCGGTGGCGTGCTGGACGAGGCCTGCGAGAACTGTCACCGCAAGTTCTGGTACCCGAACGCGCCGCTGCCGCCGGGCGCCTGATCGATCAGGCCGGGGCTTCCATCCGCCAGTCGTTGACGAGCTTGTAGCGCGCCGCCTTGATCTGGCGGAACAGCCCGTTGTCGATCCAGTAAAGGCCGAAGCTGATCACCCGGAACACCTCGCCGGCCTTCAGGGGCCGGTGAAAGTAGTTCGGTTCCGGCCAGTCCTTGTACACCCGGAACTCGGTGGGCAGCTCGGCGCCGATGCCGGTGGCGTCGGCCACGTAGTGCGTCACCTCCACCTTCTCGTGGATATGCGCCTTCACCTCGGCGTAGAAGTCATGGATGGCCTGCGCGCCGTGCAGGGTGGCATTACCCAGTTCCAGCACCACGTCCGGGTGATAGAACTCCAGGAAGCGCGGGTCATTGGCGTTGAACCACTGGACGTATTGCAGATAGCGCTCGCGTGTCATGACGGTCCCCGGTGTCGCCCCGGAAGCCGTGCCGGCCGCGAGCCCGGCCAGCGCCGCGCCGGCTCCCGAGATCATGAAGTCGCGTCGGTCAGCCATTTTGCGGTTCCCCCTTTGTCGTGGTCAGAGGGTATCATGCGCCCTCCCTACGGTCGGGGCGTGGCGCAGTCTGGTAGCGCACTTGCATGGGGTGCAAGGGGTCGGAGGTTCAAATCCTCTCGCCCCGACCAATTTTGATGTCTGACGCCAGATGCACCCGTACAGCGAGCAGATCATCCGCCATCCCGCGCTCACCGCGGAAGGCAAGCCCTGCGAGATCCTGGAGCGGATTACCTACGAGCGGCGCTCGGGCGAGCCCCAGCCGGTCGAGATCAACCGGCGCTTCGACCTCACCACCGGCGAGCGGCTCAACCGCATCAGCGACAGCGAATTCGAGGACGACATCACCGGCGCCAGGCTGCGTTTGCGGCGCTGATGCCGGGCAGGCGCCGCTTCAATACCGTACCTGCAGCTCCACGGCGATGCTGCGCGGTGGATCCACGAAGCCATAGTAGCTGCGCGCGCTGAACAGCGCCTGGGCCAGCGGTGCATCGGCCGCAAAGGCAACCGTGCGCTTGTCCGTCAGGTTCTTGCCCACTACGGCAACCTGCCAGTGCCCATAGTCATCGCCCAGACCCACACGCGCATTGAGCTTGGTGAAGGCCTTCTGCCGCAGCCTGGGGTCCAGGTTCAGGGACTCCAGGTAACTGCTGGAATGGACGACGTCCAGCGTGGTGGTCAGTGCCAGCCCGCCGCCCAGATGCGCGGTGTGTTCGGCCGACAGCACGCCCGTGAAGTGTGGCGCGAACTGGTTGTCCTTGCCGGAGTAGCCGCAGTTGCCGGGGATGGGATTGCCCTGGTCGTCCACCGCGTTGCCCAGGCCGCCGGTGGCCACGGACAGATCGTAGTAGCACTGCCCGTTGTACTTCTTCCACTTGAAGTCCAGTGCCGCCATGGAGGCCTTCAGTACCAGTGAGCTGATTGGCCGCCAGCGGCCCTCGAACTCCATGCCGCGCACTTCGGCACTGCCGTTACCGACATTGAAGCCGATGCGTCCGTCGAAGGCGCTGGTCTGCAGGTTCTTGTAGTCCGTGTAGAAGAAGTCGATGCTGGCATCGGCGCGTCCGCTGGCAGCCTCGGTCTTCATGCCGACCTCGTAGGTCGTGGCGCGTTCATCCTTGAACTCGAAGGTGCCCGGTGCGCCACTGAGGCCCGGCGGCATGACCGTGGGCTTGTTCGAACGCGCATCGAAGCCACCGGACTTGTAACCGCGGGAAATCGACACGTATCCCATGGAACGATCGCTGGGGTGGTACTGCAGGTTCAGCAGCGGCGAGACGTTGGTTTCCTTGCGCGAGCCGCTGATGTCGTGCTGGACGATGCCCAGCACCGAATTGAACAGGATGTTGGGCAGATACGTGGCCGGATTGGCCGGGTCGTAGGCGGGAATCGTGGCGCCGCTGGCGTCGGTGAGCCAGGCGTGGCGGCTGCCGTCCTTCTTTTCGTGGTTGACGCGGGCGCCGAGCGAGGCGCGCCACTTGTCGTTGAATTTCCAGGTGCCCTGCAGGAACACCGAATACATCATGCTGTCCTGGGTGAAGTCCCGCGGGTTGGAGGCGCCGGTGAAAAGGCCCTGGATGTACGCCGCCGCAGCCTGCTGGCAGGTGCCGGCCGTGGGTCCGCCCGCGCACGCCGGATGCCCGGCCTGCGTCAATGCTCCCGCCACGGCGCCAACCGAGGCAGGGTTGCCGGCAATCAGCGTCGGCACCAGGCTGCCCATCGGCACCGGCAGGTCGCCTTCCTCGGCGGCGGTCGGCAGATGCAGGAAGTCACTCTCGTCCAGCGTGTACTTCTGCACGTACAGGCCGCCGATCCACTGCAGCCGCGCCTCGGCGGGCGAGGCGAAGCGCAGCTCCTCGCTGTACTGGTTGTAGTTCTCGCGGATGCCGGCCGTGATCAGTGGCGCGGCGACGAAGTCACAGTCGCAGCCTTCGTTGAGCCGGTACCGGCTGAATGCGGAAATCGAGGTCAGCTCGGTGCCGCCGGCCAGCGGATAGTTCAGCGTCAGTGCCGCCTCGCGGAAGCGATTGGTGCTGAAGTTCTCGTTGGTGGCCGAGCGCATGCCATCGAGCGTGTTGTTCAGCAGCCCCGGGATGGTGTTGCCGGTCAGCAGGTTCAGCGCCTGGCTGTAGGTGGCTCCGGTCCAGGGCAGGCCGGGCGCCGCAACGGGCGTTTCGCCGAAGATCTCGACCTGGCGCCCTTTGGTGTCGAAGTTGCCCATCTCCACGCGCAGATTGCCGTTGAGCGAGGAGCTGTCGCCGCCGGCCAGGATCATGCGCGCGCCGATGTCGTGATGCTTGGGCTCGTTCCTGTTCAGCGTGAGGTTGTCGATATAGCCATCGGACTTGCGGTAGAAGCCGGCCAGGCGCCCGCGCAGCGATTCGCCGAGCGGGCCGGAGACCGTGCCCTCGGCGATGGTTTCATCGTTCGAGAAATCGCGCGAGATGCGGGCCGAGGTTTCGAAATTGCGGGTCGGCTGGTTGGCGATCATGCTCACTGCGCCGGCGACCGCGTTCTTGCCGAACAGGATGGGTTGCGGGCCGCGCAGCACTTCGACCCGCGCCAGGTCCAGGAATGGCATGCGCGACTGGTGACTGCGGCCGTGATACACGCCGTCCTGGTACATGCTTACGGATTGCTCGAAGCCCTGGTTCAGTCCGGAGCCGATGCCGCGGATGTAGATGTTGTCGGCGATGCCGGTCTCGCTCATCTGCAGGTTCGGCACGTATGCCTTCAGGTCGTCCAGTCGCACGATGCCCGCATCGCGCATCTTCACGCCTGATACGGCCTCCACGGAGAGCGGTACGTCGCGCAGCGACTCCTGGCGCTTCTGCGCCGTGACGACGACTTCCTCCAGTGTGACGTCATCGGCTTTGACGACGGTTTCCTGTGCCAGCGCGTAGACAGGAATCGCACCAAGGATCACGCCCAGGTGAAAGAAACGGCGAACATTGCGGTTCATGAGACCCCCCTGGCCTCGGTCAGCTCTGAGTGCATTGTGCGCCGCCATGCAACGCCGCTCAACCAGCTCGACCATTGCTCCGGCATTGAAAATGCGCGGACGCAGACGTCATCGCAATGGAACCTGAAGGCAAGCTGTGAGGCTTGCCCGCGGTTCAGAGTTCCGCGAGCACTGCGGCGCCGGCGGCGGCGACCTGGCCATCCTGACTGGACTGCACGCCGGAGACACCGATGCTGCCGACGATTTCGCCATCGACAACCAGTGGCAGTCCGCCTTCCACGGAAGTGATGCCGGGAAGGGACATCATGTGTACCCGACCGGACAGCACGGCTTCCTCCAGCGCCTTGGTGGGCCGCTTGAAGCGTAGTGCCGTACGGGACTTCTCCTGTGCCACCTGGATGGACCCGAGCTGGGTGCCATCGGCCCGCTCCAGATAGATGAGATTGCCGCCGTGATCGTGAATGGCAATCACGACGGTCCAGCCTTCGGTCACGGCTTTCGCGGACGCGGCCGCCGCGATTCGCTTGGCGTCGGACAGGGACAGGGTCTTGGAAGTCAGCATGGTCGGTCCTCGCAGTGGATCACGCGCCGCCGTGGCGCTGTTTGAATTCGCGCCGGCGGCTGTGCAGGATGAATTCGGTGTAGCCGTTGGGCTGCTCGCGGCCCTTGAAGATCAGATCCGTTGCGGCCGCGAATGCCACGCTGCCGGCCGGGTCGGGTGCCATGGGGCGATAGTGCGGATCGCCCGCGTTCTGCTTGTCCACTATGGCGGCCATGCGCTGGAGCGTTGCGCGGACCTGTTCGGCGCTGCACACGCCGTGGTAGAGCCAGTTGGCCACATGCTGACTGGAGATGCGCAGCGTGGCGCGGTCCTCCATCAATCCGACATCCTGGATGTCCGGCACCTTGGAGCAGCCCACGCCCTGTTCGATCCAGCGCACCACGTAGCCCAGGATTCCCTGGATGTTGTTGTCCAGTTCGCGCTGGATGTCCTCGGGCGAGGGCAGGGTATCGGCCAGCGGGGGCGTCAAGAGGTTGTCCGTGCCCGGCGTCGGGTCGCCGGCAAGCCTGGCCTGCACGGCGGCTACGTTCACGCGGTGGTAGTGCAGCACGTGCAGCGCGGCAGCGGTCGGGGAGGGTACCCACGCGGTATTCGCGCCGGCCTCCGGGTGCGCGATCTTGGCGCGCAGCATGTCGGCCATCCGGTCCGGGATGGCCCACATTCCCTTGCCGATCTGCGCATGTCCGGCAAAGCCGGCCGCCAGGCCGATCTGCACGTTGCGCTTCTCGTAGTCGATGATCCACGGCTGGGTCTTGACCGCTTCCTTGGGCAGCACCGGGCCGGCTTCCATGCAGGTGTGGATCTCGTCGCCGGTACGATCGAGGAATCCGGTATTGATGAACACGATGCGATGACGCGCGGCGCCGATGCATGCGGCCAGGTTCGCGCTGGTGCGCCGCTCCTCGTCCATCACGCCCATCTTCACGGTATGACGCGCCAGGCCCAGCAGGTCCTCGACGCGATTGAACAGCTCGTCGGCAAACGCCACTTCCGCGGGGCCGTGCATCTTGGGTTTGACGACGTAGATCGAGCCGGTGCGGCTGTTGCGATGTCGGCCCTTGATGTCATGCAGTGCGATGGCCAGCGTCACGGCGGCGTCGAGCATCGTTTCGTAGATCGGCTCGCCATTGAACTTCACGGCGTCCGTGAGCATGTGGTGGCCCACGTTGCGCACCAGCATCAAGCTGCGACCCGGCAACGTCAGCTCGCGCCCGAGCGGGTCGGTATAGCGCCGATCATCGCTGAGCTTGCGCGCTACCGTGGTGCCGCCCTTGCTGAAGCGCGCCTCCAGAGTGCCCTTCATCAGGCCCAGCCAGTTGCGATACACACCGACCTTGTCCTGTGCATCGACCGCGGAGACCGAGTCCTCGCAATCCTGGATGGTGGTGATCGCCGCCTCGACGACGACATCGGCCACGCCGGCAGGGTCCGTGCTGCCGATGCGATGCGCGCGATCGACGACGATTTCCACATGCAGGCCGTTGTTCTTGAGCAGCACGGTGGTGGGCTCGGCCGGCGTGCCGCACCAGCCCACGTAATGCGACGGGTCGCGCAACCCGCTCTTGCGGCCACCGCTCAGGCTGACGCTGAGCTGCCCCTGTTCGATGGCATAGGCCACCGCATCGCTGTGGCTGCCCTGTGCCAGGGGTGCGATCTGGTCGAGCAGGGCGCGGCAATAGGCAATGACGCGGGCGCCGCGCGCCGCGTCGTAGCCCCTGGCGGCAGGGTCCACCGGCAGGATGGCATCCGTGCCATACAGCGCGTCGTAAAGGCTGACCCAGCGTGCATTGGCGGCATTGAGCGCATAGCGGGCGTTGTCCACCGGCACGACGAGCTGGGGACCGGCGATTGTGGCGATCTCGGCATCCACATTGGCGGTGTCGATATGCACATCCGCCGGTTCGTCCTCGAGGTATCCGATGCTGCGCAGGAATTCGGTATGGGCCCGCACGTCGAAGCGCTGGCCCTTGTGTTCGCGCCACCAGCCGTCGATGGCGGCCTGCAGATGGTCGCGCTGCTGCAACAGCGCGCGATTGCGCGGCGTCAGATCCGCGATGAGGGCCTCGAAACCCGACCAGAATGCGGCGCCATCCACGCCCGTGTCGGGCAGGGCCTCATGCTCCACGAAAGCATGCAAAGCGGCGTCGATGCCCAGGCGGCCAATGGCCACCTGGCCCGGTTCAATGGTCTTGCTCACGACAACTCATCCAAAAGCCCTAGAATCCGCAGCATTCTATCGGATCGGCGCATCATGGGGGGCGAGGTGGCGACAGTACGGGAAGTGACCTTCGAGCTGCTGCGCACCCTTGGCATGCAGCGCATATTCGGCAATCCGGGTTCCACCGAACTGGCATTCCTGCGGGATTTTCCCGCCGACTTCCAGTACGTGCTGGGATTGCAGGAGTCGGTGGCGGTCGGCATGGCCGATGGCTATGCCCAGGCCACTCGCAGCGCGGCGCTGGTGAATCTGCATTCGGCCGTGGGCGTGGGCCATGCGATGGGCAACATATTCACCGCATGGCGCAATCGCACGCCGCTGGTGATCACCGCCGGACAGCAGGCCCGGTCGCTGTTGCAGCTGGATCCGTTCCTGTTCTCCGAGCGCGCCACGGAGCTGCCGCAGCCCTACGTGAAGTGGAGCATCGAGCCGGCGCGGGCAGCGGACGTGCCGCGCGCATTGCGCCGTGCCTGGCACGTCGCGATGCAACCACCGTGCGGACCGGTCTTCGTGTCCATTCCCAGTGACGATTGGGACGAGCCGGCCGAGGAGCTGGAACCACACACAGTCGTCGGCGCCCAGCGCGCCGACCAGGCCGCGCTCGCGGCGCTGGGTCGGCAGCTTGGGGCGAGCAGGCGCCCGGTATTCGTGGTCGGCGCCGCGGTGGATCGCAATCAGGGCTGGAAGGAGGTGGTGGCGCTTGCCGAGATGCACGGCGCGCTGGTCTGGGTCAGTCCGTTGATCGGGCGCGCATCCTTCCCGGAGGATCACCGGCTGTTTGCCGGGTTTCTGCCGGCGTTCCGCGAAGAGATCCACAAGCGCCTGGACGGCCACGACCTGCTGCTGGCCATCGGTGCGCCGCTGTTCACCTACCACGCGCCTGGCACGGGTCCGTATCTGCCGCAGGGCCTGGCGGTCCATCAATTGACCGACGATCCGGCCATGGCCGCCACGGCGCTTGCCGGCGAGTCGATCGTCGGCGGTATCCGCGAGGGGTTGCAGCAACTGCTGGCCTGCGGACGCGACAGCGCCTGTCCGGTACAGACCGGGCGCCAGCCGGCGCCGCGTCTGCAGGCCTCTGACCCGCTGACGGACCGCCTGTTGTTGCAGACGCTGGCCGATGTGCGCTCACCGGAATCCATCATCGTGGAGGAAGCGCCCAGCTCGCGCGAGCCCATGCACGAGTATCTGCCGATCCTGCGGCCCGAGACTTTCTACACCTGCAGCAGCGGCGGACTGGGCCATGGACTGCCGGCGGCAGTGGGTGTGGCGCTGGCCCGGCCGCAGGCAAGGGTCATCGCGCTGCTGGGCGACGGCTCGGCCATGTATTCCATTCAGGGCCTGTGGAGCGCGGCACAACTGCGCCTGCCGATCACTTTCATCATCGTCAACAACGGGCGCTATGAAGCTTTGCGTCAGTTCGGCAACCGGCTTGGCAATACGCGGCCCGTCGGCGTGGAACTTCCCGAACTGGACTTCGCCGGACTGGCGCGCGCCCAGGGCTGCCAGGCCTCACGCATCGACACCGCGGCGGAACTGGCGCCGGCGCTGCGCGCCGCACTGGGTTCCAGTGGACCGGTGCTGCTCGACGTGCGTGTCGGCTAGAATCTGCATGTTTTTGGTCACTACCGCTCGCGGAAGGCATTCATGACGGAAAAGCGTCTGGTTTGGGATCTGCCACTGAGGATCTTCCACTGGGTCCTGGTGCTGTCGTTGCTGGCATCCTGGTACACCGCCGAAATGAGCTCCAAGGGGGAGTTCCTGGAATTCCGGGGGCAGCAGTACGGCTATGCCGAAGTGCACTTCTGGCTGGGCTACTTTGCCCTGGGCATGATCCTGTTTCGTGTCATGTGGGGATTCGTGGGACCCAGACATGCGCGCTTTGCCAATTTTCTGCCCAGCCCGGGCAGGTTCCTGACCTACATGAGGTCCTTTCTCAAGCGCGATTCGAAGCCGACTCCCGGCCACAACCCGTCGGGCGCCGTGGTGGTCGTGTTGATGCTGCTGATGGTGGGAGCGCAGGCGGTGACCGGCCTGTTCCTGGCCGACAACACGGACATCTTTCCGGCGCCCTACCATGCGGCCGTGTCGTCGGACATGGCGGGCACGCTGATGAAATTTCACCACCTGAATTTCGAGGTTCTGCAGTGGGTGGTTGTGCTGCACGTGCTGGCGATCATCTTTTATCGGCTCTACAAGGGGCACAACCTGGTCGGTCCGATGATCCACGGCCACAAGCCGGGTGAGCATGTGCCGCCCGGGGAGGAGGCCGAAGGGTCGCATCTGTTCAGGGCGCTGATCGTGGCGCTGATCGCGGCGGGGATCGTGTGGCTGGTCCTGTCGCAGGCGCCGCCGCCGCCGAGCATCGACTACTGAAGAGCAGGGTTCAGAAGAAGAGATGAAAAAAGGCCGGAAGCTGGCGCTTCCGGCCTTTTGTTTTGCGCCTCACGGTGCGCCCGCGCGCTTCAGTCGATTTTGGCCTTGTACGAGTCGTGGCATGCGCCGCAGGCCTTGCCGATGCCGATCAGGGACTTCTGGGTCGCCCCCGCATCGCCACTCTTGCCGGCTTGCACCGCCTCACCGGCGGCCTTGACCAACCCGTCGGCCTTGGACTTGAAGTCGGCCTCGCTGTTCCAGATGCCGTCCATCGCGGCAGTCTTGATGTCCTTGAACTTGCGCGTGTCCACGGTGAAGTGCTCCGGGATCTTGCCCGCCAGCTCCTGGATCTTCGCGGCATTGGTGGCGACCAGCCCCGGATCGATGGGGGCCTGGCGGCGCAGCATCTTGCCCATCGGATCATTGAGTTTCTTGATTTCCTTGAACACTTCCTGGCGTGCCTCGATGACCTTCTTGGCCTCGGCTTCCGAGCCGGCCACGGTGGCAGCCTGCACGCCGGCAACCACCGAAAGTGTTGCCAGTGCGGTCACCAGACCGATTCGATGCAAACGACTCATGCTCAATCTCCCGAAAATATTGACGATATACCGACACTTGTCGGACAGGTTAAGAGTCTGGCAGTTCACTTCCATGGGCCCAGATTGCCAGCCGGCGCCTGAATCAGTCCTGAATCGCCTGCGTCCAAAGAAAAGGGCCGGAAGCCAGCGCCTCCAGCCCTTGTCGGAGTGATGGAACGGATCTTCAGTTCTTCGACTTGAAGTCATCGTGACATGCGCCGCAGGCCTTGCCGGTATCCGCGGCAGCCTTCATCGTGGCGCCCTGATCGCCGGTCTTGGCGGCGGCAATCAATGCGTCGGCGGCCTTCACCATGCCTTCGGACTTGGTCTTGAACTCCGCCTGGCTGTTCCAGATGCCGTCCACGGCCTGGGTCTTCATGCCCTTGTACTGGCGGGTATCACGCGCGAACAACTCCGGTGCCATGCCGGCCAGTACCTTGACGCGTTCGGCATTGCGCGCCACCACCTCGGCATTGAAGGGGACCTGCTTGCGCAGCATGCCCGCGATCGGCCCGAACTGGTTGGAAATCAGCTTCATCAGGCTCTGGCGCGTGTCGATTGCAACCTGGTCCGGGTCCGGCCGCTTCATCTGCGCAACGGCGACCACGGAAATCATTGCAACGGTGCCGACCAGGCCAATTCGAATCAGACGATTCATGGGCAATCCTCCCCCGATGTTGTTTGAAAGCAAACCGATCCTTGAAGGGCGCAAGTCTAACAGATGATCCGAACAGCCCACCGGCCCGTGTAGCATTGGGTGGTTCCGGCGCGACACCGGGCCATCGACGAACGGGGGGAGGGATCAAACCATGCACAGCTATCCGAAAATACGCGGAGCCCTCGGCACGGCCTGCCTCACCATGGTGCTGATCGCCGGCTGCTCGCCGGGCGATCGCCCGGCACAGGCGGACATGGCCACGCCGGTGGACATCTCCATACCGGGTACCGGCATCTTTCCCGAAAGCCTGACTTCCAGCGCCGATGGCACGGTCTACGTCGGCAGCATCGGCAAGGCCCGGATCTACCGGGTCGCTCCCGGCAAGTCGGTGGCCGAGCCATTCATCGCCCCCGGGACCGGCGGCATCAACCAGATATTCGGTGTGTTTGCCGACGACAGCACCGGCACCCTCTGGGCATGCAGCAATGTCATCAGCGGCGGACAGCTGGGCGGCGCGAGCGGGCCGAGCGCATTGCACAGTTTTGACCTGAAGAGCGGTGCCCCCAGGGCCAGCTACCCGTTCCCGGCCGGCGGCTTCTGCAACGACATCGCCGTCGGCGCAAACGGGGACGTCTATGCCAGCGATACCAATGGCATGCAGGTGCTGCGGCTGCCCAAGGGCGGCGCGGCCCTTGAACCGTGGAGCCCGAAGGGCGCCTTCGGCCCCTCCGGCGGCGCGGTCGACGGGATTGCCGTGGTGGGTGGGCGCGTCATCGTGGGCACGCTGCTGTCCAGCAAGCTGTTTGCCGTGGAGGTCGGCGCCGACGGCGCGGCCGGTCAGGTCACCGAGCTGAAGCTGTCGGCCCCGGTGACGCGGCCGGACGGGATTCGCTCATGGGGCAAGCAGCTGCTGTCCACCGACGGCACGGGCAAGATCCAGCAGGTGACCATCGACGGCGACATGGCCACGGTGACGACGCTCAAGGACGGGCTGGACGGCGTGGTGGCGGTCACGGTGGTCGGCAACACCGGCTATGCGCTGGAAGGCCAGCTCGGAATCATGATGGCACAGCCCGGCACGACGGCACCGGCTGAACAGCCCTACCGGGCCGTGGCGTTCAAACTGCCCTGAGCCGCCTACGATCTGAGGCGGATCAGCGACAGGAACTCGCGCCGCAGCGAGTGATCCTTCAGGAAGGCGCCGCGCATGACGCTGGTGGTCATGCGCGCGTTCTCGTCCTTCACGCCGCGCCAGTGCATGCAGAAGTGGTCGGCCTCCATCACCACGGCGAGCCCGTCCGGCTTGACCTTGTTCACCAGCAGGTCGGCCAGCTGCGTGATCGCCTCCTCCTGGATCTGCGGCCGGGTCATGATCCAGTCGGTCAGGCGCACGTACTTGGAAAGACCGATGAGCTTGGAGCGTTCGTTGGGCATCAGTCCGATCCACACGTGCCCGATGATCGGACAGAAATGGTGGCTGCAGGCGCTGCGTACCTTCACCGGGCCAACGATCATCAGCTCGTTGAGGCGTTCCGCGTTGGGAAACTGGGTGACCGTGGGCGCTCTGAAGTAGCGGCCACGGAACACTTCGGTGACATACATCTTGGCGATGCGTCGGGCCGTGTCCTGCGTGTTGTGATCGCTGGTGGTGTCGATTACCAGTGACTCCAGCACGTCCTGCAGGCGCTGCTGGACTTCCCCGATGAGCTGCTCGAGCTCGCCATCCTCGATCAGATCGTGGATGGTGTCGTTGGCATGGAAACGCCGGCCGGCCTGCTGCAGGCGGGTACGGATGCGCTCGGATACCGGCATGTTGGGCGCTGGTTTGCGCTTGGTGGGGGCGCGTTTCATCGGGCGGGGAGTCTAGGGCCTTTATGCGTTGCGGACCAGCTACAGGCCACCTGGAGGGCCCCCGGGACCCCCCTGGGGAGGGGCTGTGGTACGCTGACGCGCCTTCGAACCCTGTCCTTATCAAGAATAGAGGCTGACAACATGACCACAAAGCTTGAACGTCCCCTGAAGCGCGAAATCGTCGTCGATGAAAAGGCCTACACGCTGACGATCGACGCGAACGGCCTCAAGCTGGTCGAGAAGGGTCGGCGCAACGGCCAGGAAGTGAGCTGGAGGCAGATCCTGACTTCCGCGCCGCCGATGCCCTGATCTGCTCGCGCCGCCGCGGGCCCGAACCCTTGCGGCGGCGCCTGGCCCCGGGCTTGCTCAGGGCCTCGCCAAGAACATCACCAGCATTTCGGCCGCCATGGCCGGCTTTTCCTGACCCTCGACTTCCACTATCGCTTCCTGGCGCAGCAGTGTGCGGCCAGGGCCGCGTGGTTCGCTGGCAAGCACGCGCACGCGGATGCGCACCCTTGATCCGGCCTGGACCGGACTGGTGAAGCGCAGCCGGTCCAGCCCGTAGTTCAGCACCAGTGCCAGGTCGACGACTTCCGGGAAGTCCTCCTGCCGCTGACCGGCGACCAGTGACAGCAACAGAAATCCATGCGCAATCGTGCCGGGGAAGGGCGTTTCGCGCCTGGCGCGCTCCGGGTCCACATGGATGAACTGATGGTCGCCGGTGCAGGCGGCGAAGGCGTCGATGCGCGGCTGGTCGACCAGGATCCACTGCGAGGGCGCGAACTGCCTTCCCACCAGCTTGCCCAGCGTGGCCACTGTCAGGGCGGGTTCAACTGTGCTGCTCATCATGGCCTCGTCAAAATTCTCGTCGTTGTAACCGCTGCGGGGTTGCCGCAGCGCACCGATGGGGCATCATTATGACTATGCGAGCCGCCGCCTATCTGCTGTGTCCCTTGGCCCTGTCCGTGAGCCTGTGCGCGCGGGCCACGGTGTTCGACCTGCCCAGCGCCGATGCACCGGTGCTCGGGCGCGAGGAGCGCGTGGTGACCAGCTACGAGGACACCTTGTATGACATCGCGCGGCGCTACAGTCTGGGCTCGGAGGAAATCATCCGGGTCAACCCCGGGCTCGACCCCTGGTTGCCGGGAGCCGGCAAGAGCATCCTGATACCCGGGCAGCGGGTGCTGCCTCCCGGTCCGCGCGAAGGCATCGTGGTGAACCTGCCCGAGCACCGGCTGTATTTCTACCCGAAGGCCAGGGCGGGCCAGCCGCAGCTGGTCTACACCTATCCCATCAGCATCGGCAAGATGGATTGGCGCACGCCGCTGGGCAAGACGAAAGTGGTCCAGAAGCGCAAGAACCCGACCTGGACGCCGCCGGCCTCGGTGCGGGCCGAGCACATCGCCAACGGGGATCCATTGCCTGCCGTGGTGGCGGCCGGTCCCAACAATCCGCTGGGCCTGTTCGCCATGCGCCTGGGGTTACCCGGCGGGGACTACCTCATCCACGGCACCAACAATCCAATTGCCGTGGGCATGGCGGTGACCCACGGCTGCATCCGCATGTATCCGGAAGACATTGCCCAGCTGTTCCCCATGGTGGCGGTTGGCACACCGGTCTATCTGATCAACGAGCCGGTCAAGATCGCCTGGTCCGACGGGCGCTTGCTGCTCGAGGCGCATCCGCCGGTGGATGCCCAGGGGCAGACCGTCGAGCCAGAATTGTCGGTATTCGAAGACTTGCTCGACAAGGCCCTGGGTGATGCCGTGGTGGCCATCCACTGGGACAAGGCGCGTGAGGAGCTCAAGGCTGCCCGCGGCATACCAGTCGTGGTGGGGCTGGAGGCGGTAGACCCGCTGGCACCCAGCACGCCCGCCCAGAGTGCGTCGCGCTAGTTGAACGCGGCGCCGAATCCGCTATAGTTCGCTGCCCAATGCCCTGCGGTTTTGGGCCTAACTTGCTGATTTAACGAACAAATAGCGCAACTGGCGATGTCCGAACGCAATTCCGAACGATTCGACCTTGACGAGGAATTCCTGGCCGAGCAGGAAGAGGGCAACGACTACGACCGTCTGCTGGACCGGGTGGACAAACGCACGCGCGACAAGACGAAGAAGGTCGGCAAGGCCGCCTGGAGCAAGCTCGAAGAAGTCCTGGCCGAGCGCAAACTCAAGCGTGATCTGTCCGACTACGACGATTACGAAGGCTGATTGAACTGACCGCCGCGCCACGCCTCCAGGCAGGCGCGGCTTTCTGGAGTTCCCCCACATGAACGAGCGCAGCACCGGGCGCTGGATCGTGCTCAAGTTCGGCGGCACGAGCGTTTCCAACCTGCAGAACTGGCGCAACATCGCCGCCATCACGCGCAAGCGGCTCGCCGAAGACGCGCAGTTGCTGATCGTGCATTCGGCCGTCAGCGGTATCACGGACCGACTGGAGAAGTTGCTGGCGGCCTCGCTGGCCGGCGAACACGAGCCGGCGCTCGCCGCGATCGAGGAGCGGCACACGGTACTGTGCGCGGAACTGGGCCTTCCCGTCAGCGCGCAACTGCAGGGCTACTTCGATGCCCTGCGGCAGCTCTCGCAGGGCGTGCATCTGACGCAGGAACTCAGCGATCGCACCCGCGCCATGGTGATGTCCACCGGCGAGCTCATGTCCACCGAAATCGGTGCGCGCTTCCTGGCCGCCGACGGCATTTCCGTGGGCTGGTGGGATGCGCGTGAAGGTCTGCATGCGGAGCAGCGGGCCCACGAATCCGAGAAAGGGCACTGGCTGTCGGCCACCTGTGATTTCACGCCCGATGAGCAGCTCAGCGAGCGGCTTGCCGGGCTTGCCCGCGTCGTGATCACGCAGGGGTTCATCGCCAGCGATGCGCAGGGCGATACCGTATTGCTGGGGCGCGGCGGATCGGATACCTCGGGCGCCTACCTGGCCGCCAAGCTTGCCGCGCGCCGCCTGGAGATCTGGACCGACGTGCCGGGCATGTTCAGTGCCAATCCGCGCGCCACGCCCTCGGCGCGACTGCTGCGCGAGCTGCACTACGACGAGGCCCAGGAGATCGCCAGCAGCGGCGCCAAGGTATTGCATCCACGCTGCGTGCTGCCGGTGCGCGTGCATCGCATCCCGCTGTTCGTGTATGCCACGCAGGTGCCGGATCTGGAGGGCACGCATATCGCCTCGGCCACGACCGACGTCTCGGCCAAGGTGAAGGCCGTGTGCGTGAAGCGGGGCATTTCGCTGGTGTCGCTGGACAGTCCGGGCATGTGGCATGAAGTCGGCTTCCTTGCCGATGCGTTCCAGATCTTCAAGTCGCGCGGCCTGTCGGTGGATCTGATATCCACTTCGGAAACCAACGTGACCGTGTCTCTGGATCCGCAGGCCAACACGCTGGACAAGAGCGTGCTGGACGCGCTGGTCGCGGAGCTGTCCGAACTGTGCCGGGCCGAAATCATCGGGCCATGCGCCTCGGTCAGCCTGGTGGGCCGCAACATCCGCGGCATCCTGCACGAGCTGGGGGAAGCCTTCGAGTTCTTTGCCGAACAGAAGGTGTATCTGGTCAGCCAGGCGGCCAATGACCTGAACTTCACCTTCGTCGTGGACGAAGAACAGGCGGACCGGCTGGTCGAGGAGCTGCATGCCCTGTTGATCCGGCCGGAGCAGGGCGATCGCGGTATTCGGACCGACCTGGGAAGAGTTGTTCCGCAAGCCGGATGCGCCGGCGGTCCAGACCACCTGGTGGTGGCAGGACAAGGCAGCGATGCTGCTTGCCATGCTCGGCGAGCGGGATGCCGCCTACATCTATGATGCCGCCACCGTGATGGCCAGTGCGCGCGACATGCTGTCGCTGCGCTCCGTGGACCGCGTGCACTACGCCATCAAGGCGAACTGGCACCCGGCATTGCTGCAGCTGCTGCATCAGGCTGGCGTGAAGATGGAATGTGTATCGCGCGCCGAGATCGAACACGTGTTCGCATCGGTGCCTGGCATCCGTCCCGACGAGGTGCTGTTCACGCCGAACTTCGCGCCGCGCGCCGAGTACGAGTTCGCGCTGGCCAGGGGCGTGAACGTCACCATAGACAACCTGCACGCCCTGCGTGAGTGGCCGGAAATCTTCACGGGCCGACGCCTGCTGGTGCGTGTGGATCCCGGCACCGGCCGCGGGCATCACCATCACGTGCGCACCGCGGGCAAGTACGCCAAGTTCGGTGTGCCGCTGGCCGAAATCGGCGAGCTGCCGCCACTGCTGGAAGCCGCCGGCGCCACGGTGTTCGGACTGCACGCACACGCCGGCAGCGGCATCACGGATATCCGCCACTGGCCGCAGACGGCGGCGCAACTGGCCGCCGTGGCACGACAGCTGGGCACGGTGGATACGCTCAATATCGGTGGTGGATTCGCCGTGCCGGATTCCAGCCACCGCGCCAGACTCGATTTCGCGGGTCTGGACAACCTGCTGCAGGAGTTCAGGCAGGCCAATCCCGGGCTTGCCCTGTGGATCGAACCGGGCCGCTACCTGGTCGCGGTGGCCGGCGTGCTGCTGGCCCGGGTTACGCAGTTGAAGCAGAAGGGTGAGCACGGGTACATCGGGGTGGCCACGGGCATGAATGCCCTGATCCGCCCGGCACTGTACGGCGCCTTTCACGAGATCGTGAATCTGTCGCGCCTGGGCGAGCCAATTGCCGGCGGTTATGACGTAGTCGGGCCGATCTGCGAGACGGGGGACGTGCTGGGGCATGATCGCCTGCTGCCCGCCACGCGCGAAGGCGACGTGCTGTTGATCGCCAATGCCGGCGCCTATGCGCGCTCCATGGCATCCAGCTACAACCTGAGGGCCCCGCCGCCGGAGGAATTGCTGCTGGATGCGTAGAGTCACGCGTAGCGAGCTCACGCCACTTTGCATAACGTGGTTCAATTCCGTACGGGTTGTCCGCGTGCTTGCGTGCAGGGTGTCTGGTTAGACTGGACCTGGCAGCTCGAAGAGGTCATTGGCATGACGCCCGGCGGCCGTGATACACGGTTGCCTCCGCAGTGCCGGCTCGCAAGTCCGGCCCGGGAGATGGAGATCTGATGAACAGTCCGTTCAATGCGGCAGGGGGCGAGTTCCTGGATCTCGTCAATGGAGCAGGGCAATTCAGCCGCTGCTGCGCGCCCGCGGGTAACGGGTAGCCAGCTGTGCAGATGCGATGACCGGCGGCCCCCCGCAATTGCGCCACGAGCTGATTCCCGACGCCGCACTGACTGCGCGGCCGCTGACCGTCGCCCAGACGCAGATATGGAACGCGCAGCTGCTGTCGCAGCGCCCGTCGCAGTACAACATCGGGGCCTTCGTGGAAATCGCCGGCCAGGTGCAGATGCCGGCTCTGTGCGAGGCCTGCGAGCGCGCTTTAAGGGAAGCCACATCGCTTTCATACGCCTTCCTCGAAACCGCGGAGGGGCCGCGCCAGGTGTACCAGCCCGGTCAGCGGCCCGGGATTTCCATCATCGACCTGCGTGATGAAATCGATGCGCGGCGCGCGATGCAGGAGCACATGCGAAAGACGCTGGACCTTGCGTTCGATTTGTCCAGCGGACCTCTGGTTCGGTTGCACCTGCTGCAGCTCGCCGGTGATCGCCTCGTCATCTTCTTTGTGGCCCATCACCTGGGTACGGATCTTTACGGCGGCCGACTGCTGCTGAAGCGCGCTGCCGAGATCTACAACGCGGCAGTGGGGCAGGGCGCGGAGCGTGCAACGCCTCTGGTTCCATGGGAAGACGTGCTGCGCGACGAGGGGCAATACCAGCGATCGGATCTGTGGTTGAACGACAGGCGCTATTGGCTTGACCTGCTGCGCGAGTATCCGCCGCCCGTCACGCTGTCGGGCCTGGCTCCGGAACCGATGCCCGCACCGGCCATCTCCAGCCTGTGCCACGTGCCGCGGGAACTGGCGGCGCGCCTGGAGGGGATTGCCGGTGGCGACCCGATGGCGATGCCCGTCGCATTTCATGCGCTCGTTTGCACGTGGCTGGGCCTGGTCAGCGGCAGCGCCGACATCGTGATCGGCATGACCCTGACGGGACGCTCGAACCGTCTCCTGCGCAGATCCCCGGGCTTTCTCTCCAACATCCTGCCGCTGCGGATGAAGGTGGATCCGGCGCGCGGCTTCGTGGAACTGCTCGCGGCCGCGCGAGTCCGGTTGGTGGAAGCCATGCGACATCAGCGCTATCCGGCTGGCGCGCTGCGCAGCGACCTTGGCCTGATGCCCGACAGCCCCGAAATCTACGGAACCCGCCTGAACTTCATGAACAGTGATGCCGGTGTGCGTTGGAGTGAGCACGCCGCGCACCTGAATCTGTTCACGCACGCCCCGCGGGTCGGGGATCTCGACGTCACGGTGCACGGACTGCAGGGCAGGGCGGACCTGCGCATCCAGTTCGATGCCAATCCGGCCCACTATGACTTGGCGGCGCTCGCTCGTCTGCGCGATGCGTTCCTGGGGCTCGTGCGCTCACTGGTGGACGAGCCGGCGGCACCAATCGGTCTGCTGCGCGCAGTCACTGCGGACGCAGCAGCACCGTACGCCACAACATGGCGCCGACACAGGGACGGGACGCTCGCAGCCGTCGCCACCGCGCAGTCCTGTCCGCCAGGCGGCGCACGAAGCTCCGGTCGGTGCAGTGGAGGCCGCACTGGCCGCCATCTGGCAGCAAGTGCTGGCGTGTCCGACGCCGGGGCGCGGGGACAATTTCTTTGAACTGGGCGGCAACTCGCTGCATGCGCTGCGGGTCCTGTCGCGCGTTCGGGAAAAGTTTCAGGTTGGCATCCCGTTGCGGGTGCTGTTCGACAGCGCAACTCTCGCGCAACTTGCCAGTGAGATCAGTGCGCAGCTTGCTGTCGCCGCCGACCACGAACTGCAGGAGCTGGTCCGCTCGCGCCAGCAAGGCCCGGTTCCATTATCGTATTCGCAGGAGCGAATGTGGCTCATCCAGGCCATGAACCCCGCCACCAGTGCGTACAACATGGCCGCGGCGCTGTGGTTGCGGGGCGAGCTGGACGTCACGGCCCTCTCGCGCAGCGTGGACGAGCTGCTGCGTCGCCACGAGATTCTTCGTACCCGGATTCAGACGCACGAAGGCGCGCCGGTGCAGGTCGTCGACCCGTGGCGGCGCGATACCCTGCACTGCGTGGACATGCGCGGCGCTGCGCACGCACGCGATGCCGCCGTGGAGCTTGTCACGGCGGGTGCCAACGCCGTCTACGACCTGGAGCGCGACCCCGCGTGCAGGGCATGGCTGGTGCGCACCGCGGACGATACCCACCTGCTGGCTTTCGGCATGCACCATGTCGCCGGTGATCAATGGTCGCTGGGGATTCTCGGCAGGGAGCTCGCCCTGCTGTATGCGCATGGCGCAAACGCGGACGCCGCAGGTCTCGCGCCCCTGCCGGTGAGCTATGCGGATTTCTCGCGCTGGCAGCGCGGGCCGGACTTCACCAGGCACTACAACCACCAGCTGGAGTTCTGGCGTACCAGGCTTGCCGGTCTGCCTGCCCTGGCCATGCCCACAGATCACCCGCGGCCGGCCCTGTGGACCATGAACGGGGCGACGCTGGAGCGACAGTTGCCCGCGGATCTGCTGCGGCGGCTTGAGCAGCTTGCGCGCGACAGCGACTGCACCGGATTCATGGTGTTGTTTGCGGCTTTCACATCACTGCTGTCCCGGGTGGCCGGGCAGTGCGACATTGCCGTTGGCGTACCCGTGGCCAATCGTTCCCACCACAGCACCGAGAACATAGTCGGAACTTTCGTCAACACGATCGTGCTGCGAACGGATCTTGCCGGCAACCCGTCCTTCCGTGAATTGCTCGGTCGCATCAGGGACACGACACTGGACGCCTTTGCCAACCAGGACGTTCCCTTCGATCGACTGGTGCAGGAAATCGGGCAGCGTGGCGACAGGAGCCGACCGCCCCTGGCGCAGGTCATGTTCAATGTCGCCAACGCGCCCATGCGCGGCATCGAATTGCCCGGGATCGAAGCACGGGATCAGCTCCTGCAGCGCGGTGGATCGCAATTCGAATTCTCGTTCTCGATCGACACCGAGCGCACCGAACGGCTCTTCGTGCAATACAACACCGACCTGTTCGAGCCCGAGTCCATGGAGCGCCTTGCCGACCAGTACGTGCAGTTACTCGAGAGCGCGATCGGGCTTCCGCAGACGCGCATTGGCGATCTGGTGCTTCTGCCTCCGGAGCAACGTGCCGCGCTGAAACGGTTCAATGAGACTGACAGGCCGGATTGGCGCGCGCTCACGGTGCCGCGACTGTTTTGCGAACAGGTCCGGCGCGCGCCGCAGCGGGTGGCGGTGTGTTGCGGGGAACAGTCGCTTACTTACCGTGAGCTGGATGAGCGAAGTGAGTCCCTTGCCCGGCAACTGCATGCGGCCGGCGCCGCACCGGGCGTGGTGGTTGCGGTCTGTTTGCAGCGCTCGGTGGAGTTGCTGGTGGCGCTGCTGGCGGTTCAGAAGAGTGGCGCGGCATACCTGCCGCTTGACCGGGATTTCCCGGCCGCGCGGCTCAATTTCATGCTCGCGGACAGTTCCGCGGCAATCCTGGTCACCGCCGGTGCCCTGCCGTCGGGCGTGGTACCGCCCGCCGGTACGTCATTGCTGGACATTGCCGAGCATTCTGGCGTGGATGAGCGGTCGGCCTCGGGCACCGAACCCGCCCCGGACGACACCGCGTACGTGATCTACACTTCCGGATCCACCGGATTGCCGAAGGGCGTGGTGGTGACACATGCGAGCCTGGCGAATCTGCTTTGCTCCATGCGTGAACGTCCCGGAATGCGCGAGAGCGATGTCCTGGCGGCCGTGACGACCATTTCCTTCGACATCGCGGGACTGGAACTGTATCTGCCGCTCATCGTCGGGGCGCGGATCGAGCTGGTTACGGGCCAGCAATCGGGCAATGGCGAGGCGCTTGCGCAGATGCTGGACCGGCGCGGGGTGACTGTAATGCAGGCGACACCCGCCACCTGGCGGATCCTGGTGGAATCAGGCTGGCGCGGGAATCGCACCTTTCGCGCGTGGTGCGGTGGGGAAGCACTTTCCCGGTGTCTGGCAGACGACATTCTCGAGCGGGCCGGCGAACTGTGGAATCTTTACGGCCCGACCGAGACCACGATCTGGTCGACTGTGGCCCGGATAGATCGTGACCGGACGCCGATCAGCATCGGTGAACCGCTCGCCAATACGACGGTCCACGTCGTGGATGACGCAGGAGGACTGTGTCCTGTCGGGGTAGCCGGTGAGATCTGCATCGGTGGCGTCGGCGTGGCGCGCGGCTATCTGGCCCGCGACGCGCTTACCGCCGAGCGTTTCGTGGCGGACCCGTTCGCGCAGGCAGCGGGGCTGCGGATGTACCGGACCGGCGATCGCGGGTATCGGGCCTCCGATGGACGCCTGTACTGCCTGGGCCGCGCGGACCAGCAGGTGAAGGTGCGCGGCTTTCGCATAGAGCTCGGCGAGATCGAACAGGCGCTGGGTGAGCATCCGGCGGTGTTGCACGCGGTTGTCACCGTTCACGAAGCCCGCGCGGACGACAGGCGCATCGTTGCGTACGTGGTGTTTCGCGATGGCGAACAGGCCACGGCATCGGATATCAAGCGCTTCCTGCAGGACAGGCTGCCCCGTCACTGTATTCCGGCCCTGGTGATGTTCCTGCAGACGCTGCCCATGACACCCAACGCAAAAGTCGACCGCAATGCCCTGCCGGACCCGTTCTGCGCGCAGGACACCGGGCCCGGCGACAGCGATCCACCGATGTCGGAGACGGAGGGCTGGCTTGCTGGTGTGTGGCGGGAGGTCCTGCGCGTACCGGCGGTTGCCCCGCGGGACAATTTCTTCGACCTTGGCGGGCACTCGCTGCTCGCGCTGCGGGTCGCCAGACTGGTGGAAAGCGCTGGCGTCGGGAGCTGGATCCGCGCCTGCTGTTCTTCAACGACCTGCGCGGCATAGCCCGCTCCATCGACGCCTGCCCGCGTGCGGATAGTTCTGCTCCGTGAATCTTCTGTCACTGGGTACGGCACAGCGGCGGATATTCGCCATCCACGATCCGCCCAGTGGCGCGAATGAACGGCCGCGGGCGGCGGTGCTGTGCAATCCCGGCGGTGCGGAGGCCGTGTATGCGCATCGGTCACTGCGGCACCTTGCCTTGCGACTGGCCAGACTGGGCTTCCACGTGGTGCGCTTCGACTACTTCGGCACGGGCGATTCGGGCGGCGCGGACGAGGAGGCCGGCGAGCAAGGCATGCAGTCGGATCTGGAATACGCGATCGAGGCCGCCAGGGACGTGGCCGGATCCTCACGGGTTACGCTGGTGGGTCTGCGGTTGGGCGCCGTGATCGCGGCAAGGTTTGCGGCGCGCCAGCCGCAGGGCATCGAGTCGCTGGTCATGTGGGATCCGCTCGAACCGCCGCCACCCGTCGCGCAAGCTGTGCCGCGCAGATTGCTGCTGGTGACTGATCCGGGCGAGACCATCGACGATGCAATCGTCATTGCCGCTCCATGCTGCTGGGTGGAGTCCATCACGACCAGCGGAGCCCTGCCGGTCGCCGCTTTCCAGTACATCGAAAAGTGGCTGCGCTAGACAACGAATATCGTGAACTGGCGCAACTGGTGGGCCCGCGCCGTTCACTGCTGGCCATCGCGACCGCACCTGCGGGGCGGCTTGCCGATGATGCGCCTGCCGTAGTCATGCTCAATACCGGCATCGTGCATCGCGTCGGTCACAATCGCATGTACGTGACGCTGGCGCGCATGCTGGCGGCGCGCGGCTGCCTCGCAGTGAGATTCGACTTTTCCGGCGTTGGTGACAGTCCACCGCGCAACGACGGCGCGCTGCCGCTGGTAGCATGCATGGACGAGATCCGCACCGTGATCGACTGGATGCTGGCGACCTATGGCGTCAGGACGGTGGTGCTGGCGGGGTTGTGCATGGGCGCCGACCATGCGGTGCTGTATTGCCGATCCGACTCGCGCGTCACGGGGCTGGTGTTGATGGACCCGTCGTTGCCGCCGACAGAGCGCTACTACTTCTACTACGTAATGCAGCGCCTGGGACGGCTGCGGAACTGGCTGAGCGTACTGCGGGGCCGCAGTGGGATCATGACCCTGGTCTCCAGGCACTTTCGCAACCGCATGCGTCCGTCACATGAACTTCGGGGCCTCACATTGCAGAGCCTGCCGTTCAGTTCATACCTGCGGCAGTGTTACAAGATCGCCGCGCAGCGTCGCGTCCGGCTGCTGACGGTGTTTACATCCGTTTCCGCCCGGCACACCTACCATCGGCAGATTGTCGATGCGTTTCCCGAAGTGGCATCCGGCGCCGGCCTGCGGCTGGAGTACTTCTCCGGCAGTGATCACGTGTTCTCGGATGAGGAAGAGCGTGCCCGGCTGTACAGCGCCATCATCGACTGGCTCGGTCTGGACTGAGCGTCGGTGAGTGAGCAGGACAGTCCGGCGTCCAGCAACGCGCCAAGGGTGCTGCGCAATACGGTCCTGCTGCTGGGCGCGCAGTTGCTCGCCGCTCCCGTGTCGATCCTCATCAACGCGGTGGCGGCCCGCCGGCTCGGCGTCGCCCACTACGGCATCTATTACCAGGCGCTGACCTTCAGCACCTTCGCGTTCCTGTTCGTGGAGTGGGGGCAACCATCCCTGCTGACCCGGCTGGTCGCCATGCAGCGCGAGCGGGGCGGTGAGCTGCTGGGCAGCGGGCTGGCATTCCGGCTTGGCGCAGGACTGCTGGCCGTGCTGCTGATGCCGATGCTGGCGCTGCTGGTTGGCTACGGCAATCCTTTCGTTGGCGCGCTGGCGCTGGCGCTGACCGCAAGCCTGTTCGGCACCGTATCCGGTGCCTGCCAGAATGTGTTCTACGGTTACGAGCGTACCGACGTCGCAGCCGCGTCGATCATCGGGTGGCAGCTCCTGGCCATGGCGGTGGTCCTGCCTGTGCTGCTGGCCGGCGGCGGGCTCTATGGCCTGCTGGCAGCGCAGTCGGTCTGCGCTGCCATTGCGGCGGCCACACTGCTGTGGCTGGCGCCGCGCCTGCGTGTACCGCGCCTGGCCGTGCACCGAAAGACCATCGGCGAACTGCTGCGACTGGGCCGGCCCTTCATGATCTTCGCGCTGGTGCAGTCCCTGCAACCGATGAGCGACGCCGCCATGCTCTCGTGGTTCGGCAGCAGCACTGAAATGGGTTGGTACGGGGCGGCCCGCAAGCTCACCGGTGTGCTCGTTATGCCGGCTTCGGCGCTGCTTCTTGCCCTTTACCCCGTGCTGTGCCGGCTGCACGCCAGCAGCGCGGACGGATTCAGGCGCACGGCCGCCGATGCATTGCAGGTTGTGGCGGTGGTGGCGGTGCCGCTGGCGCTGGGAACGTTGCTGTTTCCCGAACTCGGCGTGGCTATCTTCGGCACCAGTGATTTCGGGCCGGCAGAGGCCAACCTGCGGGTTCTGGCTCCCTGGTTGCTTCTGGTGTATTTCAGCATGCCGATTGGTTCGAGCCTGACGGCGTGCGGCCGGCAGGGTGCCTGGACCGTGGTTCTGCTGGTCGGCACACTCACCAGCGCGGCACTCGACCCGTTCCTGATCAGGTGGTTCAGTCACCACGCCGGAAACGGTGGCCTCGGCGTATGCGTTGCGGCACTGATTGGTGAAATCGTGACCCTCACCGGCGCCGTCCGGCTCCTGCCGCAGGGCGTCCTGAAATCGGTCGCGCCGCGACGAATGTTGGGCACGCTGCCGGCTGGAGCGGTGATGGTGCTGGTGGCCCTGGCCACGGGACACCTGCCGGTGGTGGTGCGCGCGGTGTTGGCCGTCGTGGCGTACGTGCTCTGCCTGCCGCTGTCCGGCGCAGTGAACCTGGCGCAGCTTCGCGCCTTTGCGGCTTCGTTGCGCCGCTGAGCGCGATATCGATTTACTGCCCCGCAGTTCGCGTGCGATGGCGCGCCGCCAGCTCCGCGGCCACCGTCTCCAGGGACAGGTCACGGGCACGCAGCAGCAGCGCGAGGTGGAACAGCAGGTCGGCGGCTTCGCTGACCAGCTCCGCGCCGCCGTCGGTCTGCGCCGCAAGCGCCACCTCGACGCCTTCCTCGCCGACCTTCTGCGCCATGCGCTTGATGCCCTTGCCGTACAGCCTGGCCACGTAACTGCCCTCGGTGGGTTCGGCGATGCGCTTTTCGATGACGTCCTGCAGTTCGGCCAGAAAGGGCAGCCCATCGCGGTCGGGAGGCTGCCCGTCACCGAAGCAGCTTGGCGTATTGCGATGGCAGGTCGGGCCCACCGGCTGCACGCGCAGCAACAGCGCATCGTTGTCGCAATCGGCAACGACGGACACCAGGTTCAGGGTGTTGCCCGAGGTCTCGCCCTTCTCCCACAGCTTCTGGCGTGAGCGACTGAAGAACACCACCCGGCCGCGCCTGAGGGTTTCCTGCAGCGCCTCGCGATTCAGGTAGCCGAGCATCAGCACGGTGCCGGTACGTGCATCCTGCACGATGCCGGGCAGCAGCCCGTCGCCCTTGCTGAAATCCAGTGTGTCGATGTCCAGGATTGCTTCGCTCATGGGCGGACCTCGATTCCTCGCTCGTTCAGATACTTCTTCAGTTCAGCAATGGCTATCTGGCCGCTGTGGAAGACGCTGGCGGCCAGCGCCGCATCCGCGGCCGCCCGTTCGAACAGTGCCGCGAAGTGCTCCGGGGCGCCCGCACCGCCCGAGGCGACCAGCGGCACGTTGCACACAGCGCGCACGGCGAGCAGCTGCTCGATGTCGTAGCCGCGCTTCACGCCGTCGCTGGCCATGCAGTTCAGCACGATCTCGCCGGCGCCGCGGTCCTGCGCCTCGCGCACCCAGTCACAGCGTGTCGCGGCCGGCTTCGCTGGCTGCGATCCGGGTCGCCGGTGTACTGATAGACGCGATAGCGCCTCGGCGTCGCGCTGGCTGTCGATGCCGACCACGACGCATTGCGAGCCGAACCGCGCGGCAAGTCGGTCGATCAGCGGCGGGTCCGCGAGCGCGGGCGAGTTCACCGAAATCTTTTCGGCGCCGGCATTCAGTATGGCCTCGGCGTCGGCGACCGATGCGGATGCCGCCGGCCACGCAGAACGGGATGTCCAGCACGCGTGCCACCCGGTCGATCCAGCTGCGATCGACCGAACGGCCCTGCGGGCTGGCGGTGATGTCGTAGAACACGAGCTCGTCGGCGCCCTCGTCGCGATAGCGGCGGGCCAGTTCGAGGATGTCGCCCGACCACGCGATGGTCGCGAAAGCGCACGCCCTTGACGACCTGGCCGTCGCGGACGTCCAGACAGGGAATCATCGTCTTGCAAGTATGGCTGCAACTCCTCCGCGTAATCCGCCCCTCCAGCAGGGCCTTGCCGCTGATCGCCGCGGCAACGCCGGCATCGGCCAGGCGCGCGAGGTCATCCCGGAGCGGACGCCGCCCGACGCCTGCCAGGCCAGGTCCGGAAAACGTCGCACGGGCCGCCGGTACAGCGCCGGTTCGGCCCGCCCAGCGCGCCGTCGCGTTCGACGTCGGTGCACAGCACGTGCCTGAGCGCCGTGTCGGCGAACGACTGCAGCAGCTCCCACAGGGACAGCTGGTGCTCCCGTACCCAGCCGTGGGTCCGCACGCGCGGCGTGTCGCTGTCGTCGACGCGCACGTCCACGGCCAGGCACGACGCGCTCGGCACCGTGTGCCTCGAGCAGTCCCGCAGCAGCTGCGGCTGCTCGCACCGCCGCGCTGCCGATCACCACCCGGCTCACGCCGCCCTCCAGCAGGCCTGCTCGGCCAGCGCGCGATCACGCAGGCCGCCGCCGAGTTGCACGCGGAGCGCGCTTGTCCGCTCATCTGCCGGATGAGCTCGCGGTTGCCGGGCGTACCGTCGCGCGCGCCGTCGAGGTCGACCACGTGCAGCCAGCGCGCGCCGGCATCGGCATAGCGTTGCAGCAGCTCGCGCGGATCGACGGCATAGCGCGTCTCCGGCGTCGAACTCGCCCTTGAGCAGGCGCACGCACTGGCCGCCGCGCAGATCGATGGCGGGAATGAGCAGCACCGGATCAGGCCTCCAGCGCGAGAAATTGGCCAGCAGGCGCGCGCCGACGGCCGCCGAGCGCTCCGGGTGGAACTGCACGCCGGGAAATTGCCGCGCTCGACCACAGCGGTGAATCGCGCGCCGTACTCGGTCGCGGCCAGCGTGTCGGAGGTCGACGGGCGCGGCGTAGCTGTGCACGAAGTAGACGTATTCGCCGTCGCCGATGCCCTCCAGCAGCGGATCCTCGCGCAGCGGGTGAATTGTTCCAGCCCATGTGCGGAACCGGCAGGCCGCGGCGCCGGCCGGGAAGCGCGACACCTTGCCGGGCGCGATGCCCAGTGCCAGGTTTCGGCATTGTCGCCCGGTTTCCTCGGAGGCATCGAACAGCAACTGCATGCCGAGGCAGATGCCCAGCACCGGCTGGGTCGAGCGTGCGGAACAGCGTATGCAGTCCCGTTGCGCGCAGCCGCGACATGGCATCGGCGGCGGCACCGACACCGGGCAGGATGCACGTGGCGCGGCGCCTCGAATGCGCGCCGGATCGTGCTGACCTCGGCCGCCACTTGCAGACGCTCCAGCGCATATTGCAGCGACGCCAGATTGGCGCCGCCGCTGTCGATGATCGACCACGTCCTCGGGCGCTCACAGCACTCCCTTGCTGCGATGGCAACTCGTCGCCCTCGCGGCGGACGCCTGGCGCAGGGCCCGCCCGACGCCCTTGAAGCAGGCCTCGATCATGTGGTGGGTGTTCTCGCCGGCACGCTCATGTGGATGGCGGCGCCGAGCGCCTCGGCCGAGCGAGCGGAAGAAATGCGGCACCAGTTCGGTGGGCAGGCCGCCGACCTCGCTCGCGGCCGAACTCGCCTTCGAATACGGCAATACGGCCGGCCGGACAGGTCGATTGCCACCTGTACGCGCGCCTCGTCCATCGGCAGCACGAAGCCGTAGCGCCCGATGCCGCGCTTGTCGCCCAGCGCCTGGCGCAGCGCCTCGCCGAGCGCCAGCGCGCAGTCCTCGACCGTGTGGTGCTCGTCGATGTCGAGGTCGCCCTTGCAGTCCAGGCGCAGCGCGAACCCGCCGTGCTTGGCCACCTGCTCGAGCATGTGATCGAAGAAGCCGATGCCGGTGGCGCACGTGGATGGGAACCTCGGCGTCCAGATCCACCTGTACGCGGATGTCGGTTTCGCGTTCGTGGCCCGTTCCACTGCCGCGCGGCGGGCCAGCAATTCGTTGGCAACCGCCGGCCAGCTCTGTTCGGGCGGACCATTCCGGCTGCACGCGCAGCCCGCGCATGCCCAGGTTGCGCGCGAATTCCATGTCCGTATCGCGATCGCCGATGACGGCGCTGGCCGCCAGATCCACGTCATGGTCTGAAGGAAGCTGCCCAGCAAGCCGGCCTTGGGCTTGCGGCAATCGCAGTTGTCGGCGGGCAGATGCGGGCAGATGCAGACCTGCGCGAACCCGATGCCCTGCGATCTCGAGCAGCGTGCAGCACGAAGTCCTGCGACCAGGGCGAATCGCTCGCGCGGGAAAGCCGGCGTGCCGAGTCCGTCCTGGTTGGTGACCATGACCAGCGGTAGCCGGCGCCGACCAGCGCCGCAATGCGGCTGATCACGCCGGGGATCCAGCGCACCTTCTCCAGGCTGTCGACCTGTTCGTCCGGCGGCTCCTCGATCAGCGTGCCGTCGCGATCGATGAACAGGTACTTGCGTGGGGTATTGCTCATGCGAGGCTCTCCAGCAGGCGCTGGTTCTGGGAAGCGTGCCCACCGAGATGCGCAGCGAACGGGGCAGTGCGCTCTGGCGGACGTCGCGGATGATCAGTCCCGCGCCGCGCACCCGTGCCAGCACCTGATCCGCATCGACGCAGTCCACCAGCAGGAAGTTGGCGTCGCTGGGCCAGACCCTGGCTATCAGCGGACTGTGCGCCAGGCCCTGCGCGAGCCGCGTGCGCTCGGCCAGCACCCCCGCAACGCGTTCACGCATGGCCGCCAGCGCCGCCGGTTGCAGCAGCGGTACCACGGCCTCCACGGTCAGCTCGGTGATCGCGTACGGGGGAATCACCTTGCGGGTCAGCGCGATCACGTCCGGTGCGGCCAGCAATGCGCCGACGCGGGCGCCGGCCAGGCCATGCGCCTTGGACAGCGTCTTCAGCACCGCCAGGTTCGGCAGGGCATCGATGTCGGCGCTGAGGCTGTCGACGTCGGCGAAGTCGATGTAGGCCTCGTCCACGACCAGCAACGCGCGCGGCGCGAGTGCGCGGGCAATGCGTCGCAACTGTTCCGGTGGCATGGCATTGGCGGTGGGGTTGTTGGGTGAACAGACGAACACCAGCTTGGTGTTGCCGTCCACCCGGGCCAGCAGGGCGGCTTCGTCCAGTGCGAAGGCGGCATCGGCATCGCAACGGCACCGCGCGCACCTCGGCGCCCTGGATGCGCGCCGCGACCGCGTACATGCCGAAGGTTGGTGGACAGATGATGACGTTGTCGATCCCGGCCCGGCAGAAGACGCGCAACAGCAGGTCGATGGCCTCGTCACTGCCGCGACCGACCAGCACCTGTTCGGTGCGCACGCCATACAGGCGCGCCAGAGCCTGCACCAGCCCGGGTGGCTGGGGCTCCGGATAGCGATTCAGGCCGGCGGTGGTGTCGTCGCCGGCTACCCGCCAGGGCAGCTCGTTGGCGTGCAGGCGCTCCAGCGACGGTTCCCAGGCCGCATGGCTGTAGGGCGCCAGCGCGCGAATCTCCGCGCGGGCCCGTTCGACGATCGGGGAGGCAGCCGCGCCGTTCACGATTGCCGGTCCAGCGCCTCGAGCCGAATGCTCACCGCGCGGGCATGCGCATCGAGCCTTCCAGATCGGCGAGTGTTTCGGCCACCGGGCCCAGGGTACGCAGTCCGGGGCCGGTGAGCTCCTGGACCGTTACGCGCTTCTGGAAGTCCGTGAGCGAAAGGCCGCTGTAGGCGCGGGCATAACCGTAGGTTGGCAGTACGTGGTTGGTTCCGGAGCAGTAGTCGCCCATTGATTCCGGCGACCAGGCGCCCAGGAATACCGACCCCGCGCTGCTTACCGCATCGAGCAGCGCGCGCGGTTCGCGCGTCTGGATGATCAGATGTTCGGGCGCGTACTGGTTGGAGACACGCAGCGCCTCGTCCAGGTCCGGCACCAGGATGATCCGGCAATTGGCGGCCGACTGTTCCAGGATTGCCTGGCGCGACAGCCTGCCGCGCTGCTTGCCGAACTCGCAGCGTCACGGCGTCGGCCAGTTCCGGGCTGTCAGTTACCAGCAGCGATTGCGCGCGCACGTCGTGCTCGGCCTGCGCCAGCAGGTCCGCCGCGACGAAGGCCGGATCGGCGCCGGCATCGGCAATCACCAGCACTTCGGAGGGACCCGCGGGCAGATCACACGCCGCGCCCTGCGGATCGCCGGCGACCAGTTGCTTGGCCGCGGTGGTCAGTGCCGTGCCGGGCCCGAAGATCTTGTCCACCTTGGGAATCGATTCGGTGCCGTAGGCCATGGCCGCCACCGCCTGCGCGCCACCGGCCTTGAACACCCGGTCCACGCCGCAACGGCGCGCCGCCACCAGCACCGCGGCGTTGGCACTGCCATCGGCCGCCGGGGGCGTGCACAACACGCGCTCGGGGCAACCCGCCAGTTGCGCCGGGATTGCCACCATGATGACCGTGGAGGGCAGGGGCGCCGAGCCGGCCGGCACGTACAGCCCCACCGCGGGAATGGGCCGGTACACGCGCTCGCAGCGCACGCCCGGCATCACGTCCATGGACAACGGCGCAGCCAGCTGGGCCGCATGGAAACGCCTGACGTTGTCGATGGCGGTCTCGATGGCCGCGATCTGCCGCGCGTCCAGCCGCTGCTGCGCGGCCTCGAACTCCTGCGGCGTCACGAGCAGCGAATCAAGCCGCGCATTGTCGAAGCGTTCGGCATACGCGAGCAGCGCGGCGTCGCCCTTTTCGCGCACCTCGCGGATGATCGCGCGCGCCAGCTGTTCGATGTCCGCCTGCGATTCCAGTCGCGGCCTTGCCAGCGCCTGTCGGCGTGCCTGCGGGTCGGACTTGCTCCAGTCGATGATCTGCATCATGTCGCTCATGCCAGCATCTTTTCCACCGGCAGCACCAGCATCGCGCTGGCACCGGCGGCCTTGAGGCTCTCCAGCGTTTCCCAGAACACGTTCTCCCGGCACACCGCGTGCACGGCGACCTTGTCGGCGGAGCCTTCCAGGGGAATGATGGTTGGCACCTCACTGCCGGGCAGCAATTCGCGGATGCGCGGCAGTGCCGAGCGCGGAGCATGCAGCAGGATGTACTTGCTCTCCTTGACCTGCTCCACGCCGTCGATGCGCAGCAGCAGGCGCGTGATCCAGTCCTCCTTGAGTGCCGGCAGCTTCATTGGCGTGCGGATCAGCACCACCTGGCTGTGCAGAATCGTGTGCACCTCGCGCAGGTGGTTGGCCTGCAGCGTGGAGCCGGATGACACCAGGTCGCAGATCAGATCAGCCCGACCCAGTCGCGGCGCGATCTCCACGGCACCGGACAGCGTGACGATCTCGGCATCGATGCCGTTGTCGCGCAGGAACCGGCCCAGCAGCGCCGGATAGGTGGTGGCGATGCGCAGTCCGCCGATCGTGGACAGATCCTTCCATGCCATGCCCTCCGGCACCGCCAGCGACAGCCGGCAGTGACCAAAGTCCAGCGGGCGCAGTACTTCGAAGCGGGCGGTGGCGCCACGCTCGGCCATCTCCAGGCGCCGCTCCTCGAGCACGTTGAGGCCGACCAGCCCCAGGTCGCATACGTCCTCCTGCACCAGATCGGGAATGTCGTCGTCACGCACGAACAGCACGTCCAGCGGCAGGTTCTCGCCAAAGCCCATCAGCTGGTCCTTGCCGCGCGAGAGCTTGAGCCCGCATCGGGCCAGCAGGTCCAGCGAGTGGTCGGTGAGCCGGCCGGACTTCTGTACGGCAAGCTTGAGGCGGGTTTCCTTGTCCATTCTCAGCTGTTCTCCATGCGTTGCACTGCCAGCGCATAGCCGCCACTGCCGGCAGCCAGGTAGCGGGCCACCCGACCGATGGTGGTCAGGCTCACGCCCGTGATGCGGTGGATTTCCCGATAGGGCAGGTCGCGCCGCAGGCATTCGACTACCGCCCAGCGATCGGCCATGGCCTGCAACTCGGCCGGCGTGCACAGGTCGCGCAGAAAAGCCCGCAATTCCTCCGGGGTGCGCTGCGTGAGCAGCGCGCTGACCAGGTTGCGTTCGGTCTGCGCCTCGTGGCGGGGCGTGAACTGGCGGTGTGTCTTTTTCATACGAGTGTACTAATACGATAGTACATTATCATAATGTAACATCATCGGAAAGACTGATTTGGTTGCCCGGGAGGAGGGGCGACCGTAAAATCCAGCCCTTGCAAGCACTTACCGGCCATTCCGCGATGCCCCGCGAAGGCATCCTCCAGGTCGACGGCCCGACCGCGCTGCACCATGGCGGCACACTGGAACACCTGCAGATTGGCTGGTCGCTGAGCGGCGAGCCCGGGCAGCCCGTGGTACTGGCGCTGGGCGGCATATCCGCGGGCCGGCAGGTGTTCGACCCGCAGGGGGGCCGCACGGGCTGGTGGCACGAGGTCGTGGGCCCGGGCAAGGCGCTGGATACCCAGCGCGTGGCGGTGCTGGGCATGGACTTCATCGGCGGCTGCGGCGCAACCACCGGGCCGGTTCCCGGCCAGGATTTCCCCAGTATCTCCAGCTACGACCAGGCCGATGCCATCGTGCGGGTGCTGGATCACCTGGGCATCCAGCGGCTGGCCGCCATTGCCGGCGCATCCTACGGCGGCATGGTGGCGCTGGCCTTTGGCGAGCGTTACCCGGCCCGCGTCGAGCGCCTGATCGTGATCAGCGCCGCGGATTCGCCGCATCCGATGGCCACCGCGTGGCGCAGCATCCAGCGCAACCTGGCCCGGCTGGGCATTGCCACCGGTCATGCCACCGAGTCACTGGAGCTGGCCCGGGCGCTGGCCATGACCACCTACCGCAGTCCGGAGGAGTTCGCGGCCCGCTTCCGCAAACCGCCGCGGCTGGAGCACGGCAGGCCGCTGTTCCCGGTGGAGGAGTACCTGCAGGCGCGTGGCCGCGACTATGCGGCACGCAATCCGCCGGAATCCTTCATCTGCCTGTCGGAGTCCATCGACCTGCATCAGGTGGACGCAGGCCATGTGAGCGTGCGCACCGAGGTCGTGGCCGTGCGCGAGGACCAGCTGGTACCCATCGGGGACATGCGCGCGCTGACTGCCCGGCTGCCGGACGCGCGCCTGCACGAATTTTCCTCACTGTTGGGGCATGATGCCTTTCTCAAGGAGGCCGACCAGTTGCGCGGTGTCCTGTCGCTGGCAATTCCCGGAGAATCTTAAGTGACCGATCGTCCCCGTTTCATCACCCGTACCGTGCGCGCCGGCCTGGAATCCGACGATGTCACCGGTGCGGTGGTGCCGCCCATTCATCTTAGCTCGACCTACGCATTCCGCGGCTACGGCCAGAAGCGCGCCTACGACTATTCGCGCTCCGGCAATCCCACCCGCGATCTGCTGGGCAATGCGCTGGCGGACCTGGAAGGTGGTGCCGGAGGGGTGATCACCGGCACGGGCATGAGTGCAATCACCCTGGTCGGTCACCTGTTGCCGCAGGGCGCGCGCATCGTCGCACCACACGACTGCTACGGCGGCACCTTCCGGTTGTTCACGGCCTGGAACAAGCGCAACGAACTCAAGGTGGACTTCGTCCGCTTTGCCGATTCCGGGGCGCTGGACGCCGCGCTGGCCGGCAAGACCGACCTGCTGTGGATCGAAACGCCCAGCAACCCGCTGCTGCGCATCACCGATATCGCGGCGCTGGTTGCCAAAGTGCGCGGCAAGGGCACGCTGGTGGTGGTGGACAACACATTCCTGTCGCCGGCCTGGCAGCGTCCGCTGGAACTGGGTGCGGACATCGTCGTGCACTCGACCACCAAGTACATCAATGGTCACAGCGACGTGGTGGGTGGCGCAGTCGTGGCGCGCAGCAGGGAATTGCACGAACAACTGGCATGGTGGGCCAATGCACTGGGGCTGACCGGCGGCGCATTCGACAGCTTCCTTACATTGCGGGGATTGCGCACGCTTAATGCGCGTCTTGCCGTGCACGGGCGCAACGCGGCCGACCTTGCCGAGTGGCTCACGAAGCAGAGCGGGGTTCGCAAGGTCTACTACCCTGGCCTGCCCGACCATCCGGGACACGACCTCGCCAGGCGACAGCAATCAGGTTTCGGAGCCATGGTCACCATCGAGCTCGATGGTGGTATCGAGGCGGTGAAGCGTTTCGTCGCCGGCATGCAATTCTTTTCGCTCGCCGAATCTCTTGGTGGCGTGGAGAGTCTGCTGGCGCATCCGGCTTCGATGACGCACGCTGCGATGGAACCCGAAGCCCGCGTTGCTGCCGGACTGGTGGATGGTCTGCTGCGATTGTCGATCGGCATTGAAGCCGTCGAGGATCTGCGCGGTGATCTGGCCGCGGCGCTGGCACGGGCACGCGGCTAGCAGGCCGCGGCACAGGCACGCAAATACAACGGGGGAAAGATGAAGCGTCGCAACGTCACGGCAGCCATGTGCTGCCTGAGCATTTCCGCGGTACTGGCCCTGGGCATTGCAGCCTGCACCACCACGGCGCCGCGGACCGGCGGCGCTACGCGCGCGGCGGCAAGCCGCCCGCCGGTGGATACATCCGGCTGGACCACCGCACAGGATCACCAGGACATGATGAACCAGCTTGGTATCACCGAGCTGCGCCCGGGACCCAGTGGCAACGAGAATGCGCCGAACGCGGCCAACTACGACGAAGCAAAGGCCAATCCCTACCCGGTACTGCCGGACGCGCTGGTAATGGACAACGGCCGCAAGGTCAGGACGGCCAGGCAGTGGTGGCGCGAGCGTCGGCCGCAGATCGTGGAACTGTTCGAGCGCGAGGTGCTGGGGCGCATTCCCGCCGACGTGCCGGCGGTGCATTGGTCGGTGCTGGAAGAGCGCAACGACAAGGTGGGTCCGCGAACAGTGCACGCGCGGCACCTGGTGGGCCGGGTGGACAACTCCGCCGACCCGGCCATCGAAGTGAACATCGATCTGGTGGTGGTCACGCCTGCCGATGCCGCCGGCCCGGTGCCCGTGATGATCATGTTCGGACGCGGTCGCATGCCGGGCGACCCGCCACCGGCCAGGCCGCCGGGATTCCCGCGGATGCCGCCGCGCGTGAGCGCGGACCCGCCGGCCACCGAGCAGCTGATCAATGCCGGCTGGGGTTACGCCTACCTGAATCCGAACAGCGTTCAGGCCGACAACGGCGCCGGCCTGACCAAGGGCATCATCGGACTGACCAACAAGGGCCAGCCGCGCAAACCGGACGACTGGGGCGCATTGCGCGCCTGGGGCTGGGGCGCGAGCAGGGCGCTGGATTATCTGCAAACCGACCCGGGCATCGACGCGAAACATGTGGGCATCGAAGGGGTGTCGCGCTATGGCAAGGCCGCGCTGGTGACCATGGCTTTCGACCAGCGATTCGCCGTGGTGTTGATCGGCTCCTCGGGGGAGGGTGGCGTGAAGCCGCACCGGCGCAATTTCGGCGAGGCCGTGGAGAACCTGACCGGCAGCGGTGAATATCACTGGATGGCCGGCAACTTCCTGAAGTACGGCGCGGCCAGGGCCAGTTTCGGCAGCATGAACGCCGGGGACATCCCGGTCGATTCGAACGAACTGCTGGCGCTGTGTGCGCCACGGGCCACCTTCATCAGCTATGGCGTGCCGGAGAAGGGCGATGCCAAGTGGCTGGACCAGCGCGGCAGCTTCATGGCGGCCATTGCCGCCCAGAAGGTGTTCCGCCTGTTGGGGGTGAAGGCGCTGGGCCGCTCGGACGACTACATGAAGGAGCAGATGCCGCCGGTGAACGACGGGCTGCTGGATGGGCGGCTCGCCTGGCGCCAGCACGACGGTGGCCACACGGACGCGCCCAACTGGAAGTACTTCATTCCATGGGCGAACCGGGAGCTGTGGAGCGGCAAGAACTAGCCGCGCCCTACGGCGCCCGGCAACTGAAGTTGGCGGCGTCGTCGATGCTGCCGGAACCCTTGTAGCGCGCCACCTGCGGATAGGGGCACAGCGGACGCGTGCGTTGCACCTTGCCGGCCGCGATATGGGCCGCGTCGAGCACGCCCGGTGCCTTGTCCTTTTCCACCCAATCCACGATGGCGGTCACCGGATCGAAGCTGTCGGTGCCATTGCCGCCGCTGCAATGGGTCATGCCGGGCACCATGAACAGCCTGACGAATTCGTCGGTGCTGTTGCCGTAGCGCGCACGCAGTTGCCCGTAGTAGTGGACCGACACCAGCGGCTGCAGGATCTGGTCAGCCCAGCCGTGCGTGATCAACAGCTTGCCGCCGCGCGCGCGAAAGGCGTTCAGATCGGTGCTCTTCGCATCGGCCAGCTTGCCCCAGGCATCCAGCATCGACACGTCGCGATCAAAGTTGAACGTGTTGGTGTCGTAGTCCGGCTGCGGCGGTTTGTGCACCAGGTAACGCATGATGCCTTCGGCCAGATTGAAATCCGCCGACTTGCCGCCGGGCTGGGCCGGAACCACTGTGCCCACCCAGGCGCTGTGGGGTCCGGCCGGCGCGCCGAATCCGCCCGTCACCACGGCCTCGCTGCCCGGCATGTAGCCGGGAAACAGGGGTTTGCCGTCGCTGACCGGGCCGCGATAGATCTTCATCACCGTGTCGGCCTCGGCGCTGGTCAGGCAATTCGGCGCGTCGCTGCCGGCGGTGCACGCCGCAACGTCACGGTGTGCGTCGAAATCGCATTTGCGCGGATCATCGATGAGGCCATCCTTGACCCCGTCGATGGCATCACAGCGCTTCATCACGGCCGCGGCCAGCGTGGTCAGCTTGGCCGAAGACAGCGGCGCCGCGTTGAGCGCCTGCTGGTTCCACACCGCGCCCATGGTATAGCCGGTCTGGTCCAGCCACGGCGCGTTGGCGATGACGCCGTCGAAATCCTGCGGATAGCGTTGCGCCTCGATCAGGCCCTGGCGGCCACCGTTGGAACACGAATTCCAGTACGCGCGCCGCACCGGCCGGGAGTAATAGCGCTTGATGAAATCCCTGGCGGTGGTCGCGGTCGCGTGGACCGCGCGGTAGGCGTAGTCGATGGCCTTCTGCGGGTTGCTGAGCACGAAGGTGCCGCCGGGTTCCTTGCGTGAGTCATGGCCGGTGTTGGTCTGCGCGACCGCGAAACCGTGGGCCAGGGCGGCATCGCGCTGGCTGGTGCGGGAAGGATCCTGCAGGGACTCACCGGCGAGCCCGCCGTTGCCGATCATGTAGAAGCGCCCGTTCCACTTCGCGGGCAGGCTGACCTCGAAGGCGATCTCCGGGTCGATGAGGCCGGCGAGGCGGCAGTACCCGGGCGTGTTGCCGGCTGGCGCGACCTGCTCGGCATGGATCTGCACCACGTCGTGGTCATGATAGCCGGCGAAGTCCGCACAGGAGCCGCTCGGCGCGATGTCGGCTCTTGAATAGTCGACCAGGGCGCGGTTCAGGTCGGCGAATGCCTGTGCGTTGGCGGCGTTGCCGAATCCGGCCAGCACCGCGCAGACCGCGATCGCGCTGCAGATGCGTTGCGCCAGATGAGTTGAGTGCGTACGCGTCATGACTCTCCCCCCACAGTGATGCCGGGGCATTGTGCCATGGCACGGGGCCGGCAATGGTCCCGCGCGCGCCGCGCTGATGCGCTAGCGGCCGATCAGCCCGGTGATCCGCTCACCGGCTTCACTGGTGCTGACAGAAGGCCCGCCGCCGGCGATATCGGCGGTGCGCAGGCCCTGATCCAGTGCAGTGGCAACCGCATGCTCGATGGCCTTCGCCTCGGCCTCCAGCTCCAGCGAATGCCGCAGCAGAAGTGCCGCGGAGAGAATCGTGCCTACCGGATTGGCCAGGCCGCGTCCGGCAATGTCCGGCGCCGATCCGTGAATGGGTTCGTAGAGTCCGCGCCTGCCATCGCCCAGCGACGCCGACGGCGACAGGCCCAGCGAACCGGCCAGCATCGAGGCTTCGTCGGTGAGGATGTCGCCGAACATGTTTTCGGTGACGATCACGTCGAAGTCGGTGGGCCGGCGTATCAGATGCATCGCGGCCGCGTCGACCAGAATGTGTTCGAGCGTGACATCGGGGAACTCGTTGCTCATCACGCGCATCACGACCTCGCGCCACAGGCGCGAAGTATCCAGCACGTTGGATTTGTCTATGGAAGTGAGCTTGCGCCGGCGCGACTGCGCCAGGCGGGCCGCCGTGCGCGTGACGCGTTCGATCTCCGCCGCGCTGTAGCTGCACAGGTCGCTGGCATCCGTGGCGGTGCGGGTCTTGGCACCGAAATAGATGCCGCCGGTCAGTTCACGCACGAACACCAGGTCCACGCCACGCACCACGTCGGCCTTCAGCGTGGTTGCATCGGCCAGCGCCGGATGCACGGCCACGGGCCTGAGGTTCGCGTAGACACCCAGCTCCCTGCGCAGGCGCAGCAATCCGGCCTCCGGCCGCAACTTCGCGGCGGGCGCCGACCATTTGGGCCCGCCGATGGCGCCCAGCAGGACCGCATCCGAGGACTGGCAGCTGGCCAGGGTCGCGGCGGGCAGGGGATCGCCATGCCTGTCGATGGCGATGCCACCGAAATCCTGCTCGTCGAATTCGAAATTGTGGCCGAATGCCGCGGCGACCTTGCGCAGCGCGCGCACCGCCTCGCGGGTGACTTCAGGCCCGATGCCGTCGCCACCCAGTACCGTGATCGTTGCCTTCATGGGTGCCGCTCTTCGTAGGCGGTGATTTGCGGGTTCTTCAGCAGCAGGTAACCGAGCTGGTCCACGCCCTGCATCAGGCAGTAGCGCGCGAATGGCTCGATCGGAAAACTCACGGCCCTGTCACCGGGAAGCTTCAGCGTGCTGCTGGTCAGGTCCACCGTCACCCTGGCGCCGGGATTGGCGGTGAGCCATTGCAATGTGCCCTTGTCCACGACCACCGGCACCAGCCCGTTCTTCAGGGCGTTGGAGCGGAAGATGTCTGCGAAGCTGGTGCTGACCACGGCGCGGATGCCGAAGTCGGTGAGTGCCCAGGGCGCATGCTCGCGCGAGGAGCCGCAACCGAAGTTGTCGCCGGCCACCAGGATCTGGCAGCCGGTGGCCTCGGGCTTGTTGAGCACGAATTCCGGGTTGATCGTGCCATCGGCGAGATAGCGCCAGTCGGCAAACAGGTTCCTGCCGAATCCGGCCTTCTCGGTCGAACGCAGGAAGCGCGCGGGGATGATCTGGTCCGTATCGATGTCCGCGTGCGGCAGTACGACGGTGCGTGAGCTGATGCTGACGAACGGTTCCACTACATGAGCTCCCGCGGGTCGGTGATGGCGCCGCGCACGGCCGAGGCCGCCGCGGTCAGCGGGCTGGCCAGCAGGGTGCGTGCTCCCACGCCCTGGCGGCCCTCGAAATTGCGGTTGCTGGTGCTGAGCGAGTAGTTGCCCTTGTCCACCGTGTCGCCGTTCATGCCCAGGCACATCGAGCAGCCGGATTCACGCCACTCGGCGCCGGCCTCGATGAAGATGCGGTCCAGACCTTCGGCCTCGGCCTGCTTCTTGACCTGCTGCGAACCGGGCACGACCAGCATCTGCACGCCGCGCGCGATCTTGTGACCCTGCAAGAGGCCGGCGGCCGCGCGCAGGTCCGAGAGTCGCGAGTTCGTGCAACTGCCGATGAACACCACGTTGATCGGGCTGCCCTGCAGTTTCTGGCCGGCGGAGAATCCCATGTAGGCCAGGGCGCGGTCGAACACCGGATCCTCACTGCTCACCGGTACGCTGCCGGTCACCGCCGCGACCATTCCCGGATGCGTGCCCCAGGTGATCATCGGCTCGACCTGCCCGGCGTCGATCGTCACTTCGCGGTCGAACGCCGCGCCTTCGTCCGTGACCAGCGTGCGCCAGTCCGCGACGGCGCGATCCCAGTCGGCACCCTGTGGTGCGCGTGGACGGCCCTTCATGTAGTCGAACGTGACCTCGTCCGGGGCGATCATGCCGGCGCGGGCGCCGGCCTCGATGGACATGTTGCACACGGTCATGCGCTCGTCCATGTTCAAGGCGCGAATGCCCGGTCCGCGGAACTCGATGACGTGGCCGGTGCCGCCGCCAACGCCGATCCTGCCGATGATGGCCAGCACCAGGTCCTTGGCCGTGACGCCGGGCTTGAGCCTTCCCGTGACATTGATCGCCAGGGTCTTCGGCTTGCTTTGCAGCAGGCACTGCGTGGCCAGCACATGGCCGACCTCGGTGGTGCCGATGCCAAAGGCCAGCGCACCGAACGCGCCGTGCGTGCTGGTATGGCTGTCGCCGCAGACGATGGTCTTGCCGGGCTGCGTCGCGCCGAGTTCTGGCCCGATGACATGCACGATGCCGCGCTTGTCGCTGGTCATCGTGAGCAGTTCCACGCCGAACTCGGCGCAGTTGATCTCCATCTGCCTGACCTGCCGGGCGGCCGATTCGATGGTGATGGGCTTGCCGCCGAATACCTGCTCGGTGCGAGTCGGCGTGGAGTGGTCCATGGTGCCCAGCGTGCGGTCCAGGCGCCGCACGGGCAGGCCGCGGGCGCGCAGTTCGGCGAAGGCCTGCGGTGAGGTCACTTCATGGATCAGGTGCAGGTCGATGTAGATGACCGCCGGGGTGTCGGCGGTCTGCGGCACGACTTCGTGCCGCTCCCAGACCTTCTGGAAGAGCGTCTTTGGTGCTGTCATGGCGCGCTTCCCGGTCAGGCAGTCGCGGCGCGTGGCGCCGCAGTCATGTCCACCGGTTCCAGCCAGCCGTACTTGTCGGGTGTGGCGCCGGTAAACAAGCCGTAGAAAGCCTTCTGCAGCTGTTCGGTGATCGGTCCGCGTCGGCCCGCGCCCACGGTGATGCGATCCACAGAGCGGATCGGCGTCACCTCGGCGGCGGTTCCGGTGAAGAACAGTTCGTCGGCAATGTAGAGCATCTCGCGCGGGATGGAGGTCTCGCGCACTTCGAAGCCGAGATCCTTCGCCAGGCGGATGACCGAATCACGCGTAATGCCACCGAGCACCGAATGCGCGAAACCCGGCGTATGGATCACGCCATCCCTGATCAGGAACAGGTTCTCGCCGGCGCCCTCGCTGACAGTGCCATCCGGTGCCAGGCCAATGCCCTCGACGAACCCCAGCCGCTTCGCCTCCATGCTGATGAGCTGGCTCGACAGGTAGTTGCCGGCAGCCTTGGCCATGGCCGGCAACGTGTTGGGCGCGACGCGCTGCCACGTGGACACGCACACATCCACGCCCTCGGCTTCGGAGTCCGCGCCCAGGTACTTGCCCCATTCCCATGCCGCCACCGCCACTTCGACCGGCGGCTCGACCTTCGGTGCAACGCCAATCTCGCCGTAGCCGCGGAAGGCCACCGGGCGCAGGTACGCGCCCTTCTTCAGGCCGTTGACCGCCAGTACCTCGCCGCAGGCCGCGTTGAGCTGCGCGGCGGTGAACGGAATGGTTATCCGGTAGATCTTCGCCGAATCGAACAGGCGTCTGGTGTGGTCGTTGAGGCGGAAGATCGCCACGCCCTTGTGCGTCGCATACGCGCGTACGCCCTCGAACACCGACGAGCCGTAGTGCAGGGCGTGCGACAGTACATGTACCGTCGCCTTCTCCCAGGGAACCAGCTTGCCGTTGAACCAGATGTACTGCGTGGCGGGTATGGGCATGACGACTACTCGACCTCCTTACACAAAGGCGCGTCGCGCGCGCCTCAGGCGCGTTCTTCCGAGAGCCAGGGCATGCGCTCGCGGAGTTTCGCGCCGACTTTCTCGATCTTGTGGTTCATGTCGGCCTTCATCAGCTTGTTGTACTTCTTCAGGCCGGAGCGGTTCTCGGCAATCCACTGGCGCGCGAACTTGCCGCTCTGGATCTCGCCGAGAATCTTCTTCATTTCCTTCTTCGTGGCCTTGTTGACCACACGCGGGCCGCGCGTCAGATCACCCCACTTGGCCGTGGTGCTGATGAACTTGTGCATCTTGGCCAGTCCGCCTTCGTGCAGCAGGTCCACGATCAGTTTCAGCTCGTGGAGCACCTCGTAGTAGGCGACCTCCGGCTGGTAACCGGCTTCGGTCAGCGTCTCGAAACCCTTCAGCACCAGCTCGGTGGCGCCGCCGCACAGCACGGCCTGCTCGCCGAACAGATCGGTTTCCGTTTCCTCCTTGAAGGTGGTGGCCAGCACGCCGCCGCGGGTGCTGCCGATGCCATGCGCATAGGCCAGCGCCTTGGCGAAGGCCTTCTTCGAGGCGTTCTGGGCCACGGCGATCAACGCCGGCACGCCACGGCCCTGCTGGTACTGGCGACGCACCAGCCCACCCGGGCCCTTGGGGGCGATCAGCACCACGTCCAGGTCCTTGCGCGGCTTGATCTGTCCGAAGTGAATGTTGAAACCGTGCGCGAACAGCAGCGTGGCGCCCTTGGGTATCGCGTTCCTGATCTCGGCGTACAGCGCCTTCTGCGTGGTGTCGGGCACCAGCACGGCAATCAGGTCGGCATCCTTGACGGCATCGATGGGCGCCATGACCTTCAGGCCGTCGCGCCTGGCCTGCTTCCAGCTGTCACCCTTGCGTACGCCGACCACCACGTCAAAACCGCTGTCCTTCAGGTTCAGCGCATGCGCGCGGCCCTGACTGCCGTAGCCCAGTACGGCGATGCGCGCACGGCGCAGGGCGGATTTGTCGACATCCTTGGGTCCGAATAGACGCATTGAATTCACTCCGTAATGGGCACACTTGACTGGGCCGGGAATTATAGCGCTTTTCCGCCAACTGCTGACGCGTCAGGCATATTCATCGCATAGAATCGCCTCGTGCCATCTTCCATGGACCCGAACGCTTCCGGCGCAGCATCGATGCTGCTGCACTGTGTTACCGAGCCGGAGTTCGCGAGTTGGCGTGACCAGCAGGCCGCGCCGGTTCGCGCCTGGCTCGACGCGGCGGCATTCCAGCCCGAGCGCGGACGTTGGTCCCTGCTGCCCGCACCGGACGGCACGGCCGGCTGTGTCGTGGCCGGGCTGGGCAGGAGCGTGCCTGATGGCCAGGCGTGGTTCTGGCTGGCGGCGGGCCTGGCGCAGCGCCTGCCGCCGGCGAACTATCAGCCGGCTGCGCCGTTGCCGGAAGGCGCCGCGTTGCAGTTCGCGCTGGGGTGGGCATACGGGCAATACCGTTTCCAGCGATATCGGACCCGCAGTGACGCGGCGGCGCGCGCCGGGCTGGCCCCGCTGGACGGGGTCGATCCGGGGTATCTGGCCGCGGCTACTGCGGCCACGGCCTGGGCGCGCGATCTGATCAACACACCGGCCAATGATCTGGGACCGGAGGAGCTGGAGCAGCAGACGGCCGGGCTCGCCCGGCGTCTCGATGGTCAGTTGCGGGTCATCAAGGGCGAAGAGCTCAAGCGCGAGTTTCCGCTCATTGCCGCTGTGGGGCAGGGCAGTGCGCGCGCGCCCCGATTGCTGGATCTGCGCCTGGCCCGGCCGGGCAAGCCGCGGGTCACGCTGGTGGGCAAGGGTGTGTGCTTCGATTCCGGCGGACTGGATATCAAGCCCTCCGCCGGCATGGCGCTGATGAAGAAGGACATGGGCGGCGCGGCGGCGGCCCTGGCCACCGGGCAGTTGCTGCGCGAGCTGGATGTGCCACTGGACCTGCGGGTGCTGGTGCCTGCGGTGGAAAACAGCGTGGACGGCAACGCGCAGCGTCCGGGTGATGTGTGGCGTTCCCGCCAGGGGCTGACCGTGGAGATCACCAATACCGACGCCGAAGGGCGCCTGGTGCTGGCCGATGCCCTGACTCTTGCGGCCGAGGAACACAATGATCTGATCATCGACTTCGCCACGCTCACTGGCGCGGCGCGCGTGGCGCTGGGTCCGGAAGTGCCGCCCGTGTTCGGCGGTGACCCCCGGCTTCTGCACGAGCTGCAGCAGGCTGGCCAGCAGGTGGCCGACCCCGTGTGGCCCATGCCACTGTGGGATCCCTACGAGGAAGAACTGGCAAGCCGTATCGCAGACGTGAACCACGCTCCCGCGGGCGGAATGGCCGGTTCGATCATGGCCGCACTGTTCCTGCGCCGCTTCGTGCCCGAGCCAAGTCGCTGGATTCACCTGGACATCTATGGCTGGAATACGCGCGAACGGCCCGGGCGGCCACAGGGCGCCGAAGCGCACGGCGTGCGCGCCGTGGCGCAACTGTTGATGCGCCGCGCGGGATGAGGGCGCAGCCCGGCATGGGTGCTGCGTGACGCAGGCCCGCCGCGCATGATTTGATTACGCCGCCGGCAGGTGACGTCGGCTTGGATCGAATGAATCACGAAAAGAACAGGAACCGCGTGCGCATGAAACCAAGGACCCGCAAGGCCGAACCCCGCCAGTACTCCAGTCTCGTCGTCGATGGCCTGAAGAATGCGCCCGCGCGGGCCATGCTGCGCGCGGTAGGCTTCAGTGATGCGGATTTCGGCCGACCGCAGGTCGGCATCGCCTCGACGTGGGCGAATCTGACCCCCTGCAACATGCACATCGACAAGCTGGCACTGCAGGCCGCCGCCGGTGCCGACGCCGCGGGCGGCAAGGGTGTGCTGTTCAACACCATCACGGTTTCCGACGGCATCTCGATGGGTTCGCCGGGCATGCGCTATTCGCTGGTGTCGCGCGAGGTGATCGCCGATTCGATCGAAACCGTGGTTGGTGCCGAGGGCTTCGACGGATTTGTGGCAATCGGCGGTTGTGACAAGAACATCCCGGGCTGTGCGATGGCCATCGCGCGCTTGAACCGCCCGGCGGTGTTCGTGTACGGCGGCACCATCCAGCCGGGAGCCGGGCACACGGATATCGTGTCGGTGTTCGAAGCTGTGGGCGCGCGCGCCAGCGGCGGGATCACCGAGGCCCAGATGCTGGAGGTGGAACGCACGGCGATTCCCGGACCCGGCAGCTGCGGCGGCATGTACACCGCCAACACCATGGCTTCGGCGATCGAAGCACTGGGCCTGTCGCTGCCCAACAGTTCGGCCCAGGAGGCCATCAGCGAGCACAAGCGCGACGATTGTCATCGCGCCGGCGAGGCAGTCGTCGCATTGCTGAAACAGGGCATCACGCCGCGCGACATCCTGACCAGGAAGGCCTTCGAGAATGCCATCACCGTGGTCATCGCACTGGCCGGTTCGACCAATGCCGTATTGCACCTGCTGGCGATCGCGCATGAGGCGGGCGTGCGGCTCACGCTCGATGACTTTGCCCGCGTCGGCAGGCGCGTGCCCGTACTGGCCGACGTGCGCCCAAGCGGTCGCTATCTGATGTCCGAGCTGATTCACATCGGCGGGATCCGGCCGTTGATGAAGCGCCTGCTGGCGCGCGGGCTGTTGCACGGGGATTGCCTGACCGTCACCGGGCGCACCGTCGCGCAGAACCTGGAGCACGTGGCCGATTACCCGGCGCAGCAGACAGTGATCAAGCCGTTCGAATCCCCGGTAAAGACAGATAGCCATCTGGTTGTACTTGACGGCAACCTGGCGCCCGAAGGCGCGGTGGCCAAGATCACCGGCAAGGAGGGCCTGACGTTCAGCGGGCCGGCACGTGTCTTCCAGGGCGAGGAACGGGCCACTGCCGCAATCCTGGCCGGCAAGGTCAAGGCCGGCGACGTGGTGGTCATTCGCGGCGAAGGTCCGGTGGGCGGGCCCGGTATGCGGGAAATGCTGAGTCCGACCGGTGCGATCATGGGCCGGGGTCTGGGCGACAAGGTCGCATTGATCACTGACGGCCGGTTTTCCGGGGGCAGTCATGGTTTTGTCGTGGGACATGTCGCGCCGGAGGCGGCGTTGGGCGGTCCGATCGGTCTGTTGCGCAATGGCGATCTGATAACCATCGATGCCGTCAAGCGGCGAATCGAGGTGCGGCTCAGCGCGGCGGAATTGCGGCGGCGGCGCAAGCTGTGGCGCGCGCCCCGACCCTATGCCAGGCGAGGCGTGTTGGCGAAATACGCGCATACTGTGGCCAGTGCAAGCCGGGGCGCGGTCACGGAATAGTCGGGCGGGCGCGGCCGGGCCGCGTGCGGGGTTTGCCCCATGACGGGGCGGCAACTTGGCGGCGGTGACCGTTCGGCGTTACAGTGTGTGACGGACTTGCGCTGGAGCCCGAAGGTCGCTACCTTGCGGCGCTTCGTGCGGGTGCTGCGGCCCAACGTAGGTCGCGCGACAGAGAATTTTTAGTGGGGTTCAATGGGCGTCTATACACATTCGCAGGGCAACTGGCTGTCGCGCCGCGGCACGTTCCTGATCCTTCTCGTTGTCTTCCACATTGCGTTGCTGTGGCTCATCAAGAGCGGACTCGCGGTCAAGTTCGTCAAATCGATCACCGAGCCGATCAAGGCCGAGATCATCAACGAGGTGAAGCCGGAGGAGCCGCCGCCGCCGCCGCCTGACGTCAAGATCGAGCAGCCGCCGGTGCAGGTGCCGCCGATCCTGGTGGACATCCCGCTGCCGCCGGCTCCGCCGCCCATGGCCATCACGCCGCCGACCACGACCAAACCAGTGCCGCCGCCGCCGCCGGCGCCGCCACCCCCGGTGGTGAGGGTCCCGGTGAAGGTTACCTACATGCCGGACCTGCAGGATTACTATCCGAGCGTTTCGCGAAACCTGGAAGAGCAGGGGCTCGTCAAGGTGCGCGTCTGCGTGGACGTCAAGGGGCATCCTTCCCAGGCCGAGGTTGCGGAGACATCCAAGTACCCGCGCCTGGATGCGGCCGCCCTGAAGGTTGCCCAGCGGATGCGCTTCAGGCCGGCCACGGAAGACGGCAAGAAAGTAGAGACGTGCCCGATCCTGCCGATCCGGTTCACGCTGAACAATTAACAGTCGGGCTTTTTGCCAATCCCAGTTCACCATCAATCCATTGCGGATATCTGCAAAGTAGTCGAGGAATCAAATGAACGAAGACGTAGCGGCCGCAGCGGCCACCCCTGCCAGCAACCCGTACGGTTTCGGTGCCATGATCGATCACGGCACGTCGGTGTCCTACGCCATTCTGGGCATCCTGCTGCTCCTGTCCCTGGTGTCCTGGTACATCACGTTCACCAAGCTGTGGGATCAGTACCGCCTGGGCAAGGCAGCCCGGAACGTGGAGCGCAACTTCTGGGCCGCGGCTTCGGCCCGCGAAGGCGCCGATCGCCTGCCCAAGGATGACGACTTCCGTGTCATCGCCGAGAGCGCCATCCGCGCCGCCGCGCATTACGAGAGCCGCCTGGGTGATCGCATCACCATGCGTGAGTGGCTGAGCATGGCGCTGGACCGTTCGGTCGACAGCCTCAACAGCAAGCTCTCCAGTGGCCTGTCCTTCCTGGCCACGGTCGGTTCGACCGCGCCGTTCATCGGCCTGATCGGCACGGTGTACGGCATCCTGACGGCGCTGCTGAAGATCGGCGTGTCCGGCCAGCCGTCCATCGACAAGGTGGCAGGCCCCGTGGGTGAGGCGCTGATCATGACGGCGCTCGGCCTGTTCGTGGCGGTGCCCGCGGTGTTCGCCTACAACGTGCTGCTGAAGCGCAACAAGGCCATCCAGGACATCATGCGTGAGTTCACCGGCGACCTGGAAGCCAACCTGATCGGCGGCGTGAAGCCGGCTCTGCCGAGCGTTGGCCGGCCCGCCCCTGCGCCGGCTGCCAAGAAGTAACGGCGACCCGCGCGGGATACAGCACGAGAGATTTGAGTAGGGTATAGCCATGGCGATGAATGTTCCGGGCAGTGACGGCGACGACGAGGTGATGTCGGCCATCAACACCACGCCGCTGGTCGACGTGATGCTGGTGATGTTGATCATCTTCCTCATCACCGTGCCGGTGATCGTGCCGACGGTGAAGGTGGAATTGCCGACGCCGCGCAACATTGCGCAGCAGACCAAGCCCGAGGACATTGCCTTGTCCGTCGACTTGAACGGCAACATGTACCTGGGCGGCGGCCAGCTCCCCAATCGCCAGGCACTGTTCGAGGCGCTGGCCACCAAGGTCAAGGCTGCCTATGCGGATGGCAAGTTGCCGCCGCATGTGCATCTGAAGGCCGATCGCGAGGCGCGTTACGAGCAGGTGGCGCGCGTGCTGTACACCATCCAGACCGCGGGCATCGTGGAAGTCGACTTCCTCACCCAGCCCACGGGCAAAATTGCGGCGGAGTAGCAACTAATGTCGATGTCTGTTTCCCAGGGTGGTACCGATGAGGCGATGTGCGACGTCAACACGACGCCGCTCATCGACGTGATGCTCGTGCTGCTGGTGATGCTGATCGTGACGCTGCCGCCGCAGACGCATGCGGTGAAGCTGGACCTGCCGCCGCCGAACATGCAGCCGCAAACCATCAAGCCGGAGATCATCAACATCGAGATCGATCCCGACGGCACCATCGTGTACGACGGCAATCCGGTTTCAGGCATCCCGCAGCTTGATTCGTACTTCGCGCGGGCGTCGATGAAGGATCCGCAGCCGCAGATTCATCTGCATCCTTCGGCGCTGGCCAAGTACGACGTGATCGCCAACGTGATGGCCTCGGCGCAGCGCAATCACATGCTGCGCATGGGCTTCACGAACGTCGCGGAATTCGCTGACTGAGTCCAGTTGGCGGGCCGCTCCAGGGTCTCTGGGGCGCCATCCGGGAAGCGTTAAGCTTCCGTTCACGGGTAGTAGTGCTAGATGACTGTCAATGACAGAGCGGGCCCGTGTGGGCCCACGGTGAGGATACTCATGTCGAAGTCTATCGTTCCGGCTTTCGTGGCAGTGGTGGCGCTGGCAACCGGCGCATTGCACGCGGTACCGATCCGCGCGGCGGAAGCCGCGGCCTCGGCGGCGCCTTCACCCAATATCACGATGTCCCTGCGCAAGAGCTTCATTGCCGCGCAGGGAGCGTTGCAGAAGCAGCAGTACCAGGACGTCATTTCCACGGTGCAGGAGATCCTGTCGAAAAGCGATCGCAAGCCGGACGACAACTACTACGCCTACTACCTGCTGTTCCAGGCCAACCATGCCCTGAACAACCACGACGAGGAGCGCAAGGCGCTGGAGGGTCTGGTCGCTTCGGGGTTCCTGACGCCGGTCCAGGCGGCGCCGTACGAAAAGGCGCTGATGCTGATGGCCTTCCAGGCGAAGGATTTCGACGGCGCCGTGGATTACGGCACCCGGCTGACCAAGTCGGGCAATGCCGATCCGGAGATCTTCTCCACGATCGGTCAGAGCTACTTCCTGAAGGGCGACTACAGGAACGCGGCGCGTTTCTACAACAGCCTGATCAACGAACAGATCAAGCGCGGGCAGACTCCGCGCGAGCATGATCTGCGGATGCTGGCAGCCTCCTACAGCAAGTTGGGCGACAAGCCCTCCGAAACCGATGCGGTGGAGAAACTGGTGGTGTACTACCCGAAGACGGAGTACTGGGAACCGCTGATGTATGCCGTGCGCAAGATCGCCTCCTTGCAGCCGCGCCAGAAACTGCAGGTCTGCCGGTTGATGCGGGCCACCAGGACGATCAAGGCCGCCACCGACTACAGCGACTGCTACGGCTATGCGCTTGCCGCCGGTCTGTCTGCCGAGGCCGAGAGCTTCCTCGAAGACGGCCTCAAGGCCAACGTCTTCACGGACGCCACCGACAAGGCCAGTGCCGTACGTCGCGCGAAGTCGGCCGCCAATACCGTGGCCACCGACAAGGCCGGTCTGGCCAAGCTCGAGGCCGACGCGAAAGCGGCCCCCACTGGCACACTGGATGTCACGGTGGGCATGATGGAATACAGCTTTGGTGATTTCGCGAAGTCGGCCGAGGCCCTGCAGCGTGCGCTGGGCAAGGGCGGGCTCAAGGACGATACCCAGATCGAAGCCACCATCACGCTCGGCGTTGCGCAACTGCAGGGGGGCAACAAGGCGGATGCCCTGAAGACGCTGAAGTCCGTGAAAACCGACGACAAGGACTGGCAGCGCATTGCGCGACTCTGGGCGCTGTACGCCAGCTGAAGCCTGGTCAGCCGGCGCGCGAGCGCAGTGACGCGATCAACTGCGGCACTGCCTCGAAGATATCCGCTACCAGACCATAGTCCGCGGCCTCGAATATCGGCGCGTCCGGATCCTTGTTGATGGCCACGATGGCCCGCGCATCCTTGATGCCGGTCATGTGCTGGATGGCGCCGGAAATGCCCAGCGCGACATACAGGTCCGGCGCGATGATCTTGCCGGTCTGGCCGACCTGCAGATCGTTTGGTGCATAGCCTGCATCCACCGCGGCGCGCGAAGCGCCCACTGCCGCGCCCAGTGACGCGGCCAGATCGTTCACCAGTTTGAAGTTCTCGGCGCTGCCCAGCGCCCGACCACCGGAGACCACGCGGCGTGCCGTGGCAAGATCCGGGCGATCGCTGTCCTGGGTGGTCACGGAAACGAAGCGGGTGTGCGTGGGCAGCTGCGCGGGGATCGCCGCCTTCTCGATGGTGGCGGCCGCATCGCCGCTGGCCACGGGTTCGAAGGAGGCTATTCGCGCCGTTGCCAGAACGGGTCGCAGATCGCCAACGTCCACCGTCAGGATGGCATTGCCGGCGTAGATCGGGCGACGGAAGCGCGCGGGGCTTTCCACCGCCATCACGTCGCTGATCGCGGGTACGTCCAGCAGCGCCGCGATTCGCGGCAGCAGATCCTTGCCGAAGGTACTCGACGGTGCCAGCACATGCGTGAACTCGCCGGCAACCGCGGCGATTTGCGGCGCCTGCACGGCTGCCAGTGCGTGCGCATTGGCGGGAGCATCAAAACTCAGTACGCGCTGCACACCACTCAGCCCCGCCGCGTCCTTCACCACCGCGCCGGCATCCGCACCCAGCACCGCCACGGTGATCTGCCCGTCGATGAGCCGGGCACAGGCCACCGTGCGCGCAGTGGCTTCGGACAGTCTGCGTCCATCGTGTTCCGCGACAACGAGAATGCGGTTCATCAGATCAACCCCTTCGCAGTGAGCGCGGCGATCAGTTCCGGCACGTCCTTGACCCGCTGGCCCTTCTGTCGGGGCTGGGGCGGGGCGACGTGCACGCTGGTCAGGCGTGGTCGCGGTACCGCGCCCAGGTCGGCGGGCTGCAAGGTATCGAGGGGCTTCTTCTTGGCCTTGATGATGTCCGGCAGCTTCACGAAGCGCGGCTCGTTGAGCCGCAGGTCGACGCTCACGACCGCCGGCAGGTCGATCTCGAGAACTTCCAGGCCGGCGTCCACTTCGCGCGTTACCCGCGCCACTTCGCCGACGAGCTCGACCTTCGACGCAAAGGTTGCCTGCGGACGGTTCCACAAGCCGGCCAGCATCTGCGCGGTCTGGTTATTGTCATCATCGATGGCCTGCTTGCCCAGCAGCACCAGGAAGGGCTGTTCGCGCCCGACCAGCTGCAGCAGGATCCTGGCCGCGTCCAGCGGTTCGACCGGGCCCGCGTGGTTCACCAGCAGCGCGCGGTCCGCGCCCATCGCCAGCGCGGTGCGCAACTGGCTCTGCACCTCGGCCGGACCGATGGACACCACCACCACCTCCTCGGCGAGCCCCTTCTCCTTCAGGCGCAGGGCCTCTTCCAGCGCGATCTCGTCGAACGGATTGATGCTCTGTTTGACGCCGTCGGTAATGACGCCGCTGTTATCAGCTTTTACGCGGATTCGAACGTTGTAGTCGACGACGCGCTTGATGGGTACGAGGATGCGTTTCATCGCACAAAGTATACTTAGTTCGCTGGTCGTCCGGACACGCCTGGGGGTAGACTGCCCCGCTTATGAATCGTGATTCCAGCTTCAAACCGAGTGATGGCCTCAAGAACGTCCGTTACGAGATCCGCGGAGCGCTGGCGCATCGGGCGCTGGAACTCGAACGCCAGGGCTACGAGATCATCTCGCTCGAACATCGGCAATCCCGGTGCATACGGGTTCCGCACGCCGGAGATCCTGCGCCTGGCGCTGGTGCAGAACCTGCCACAGTCCGAAGGGTATGCGTACCAGAAGGGCATCTATCCGGCGCGCGAGGCGATTCTCCTGCAACAGCAGAATCGTGGCGTGCGCGGCTGTACCCCGGAGACCATCTTCATCGGCAACGGCACCTCCGAGCTGATCGACCTGACGCTTCGTGCGCTGCTCTCCGATGGCGATGAGGTTCTGGTGCCGGCGCCGGACTATCCATTGTGGACTGCGGCCGTGACGCTGAACGGCGGACGAGCAGTGCATTACCACTGCCGGCCGGAGAACCGCTTCAACCCGGACCCGGACGAACTCGAGTCGCTGATCACGCCGCGCACCCGTGCGCTGGTGCTGATCAATCCGAACAATCCCACCGGTGCCGTGTACCCGCGCGATGTGCTGGAGCGCATGGCACGCATTGCCGAGAAGCACCAGTTGGTGATCCTCTCCGACGAGATCTACGACGGCATCACGTACGACGACGTGCAGTTCGTGCCCATCGCCTCGCTGGTGCACGACACGTTGTGCGCCACGCTGTCCGGGCTCTCGAAGGTTTATCGCGCCGCGGGCTACCGCGTCGGTTGGGTCAGCTTCTCGGGAGCGGTGCAGCGCGCGGCCGACTACCTGGGCGCGATCGAGCTGTTGAGCTCCATGCGGATGTGCAGCAATGTTCCCGCGCAGCATGCAGTGCATGCGGCACTGGGCGGGTATCAGAGCATTCGTGACCTGACCGCGCCGGGTGGAAGGCTGTACGAATCGCGCAAGACCGTGATCAATGCAGCCGCGAACAGCAAGTACCTGCGGCTGACAGCGCCCAGCGGCTCCTTGTACGCGTTCGTGGAAGTCTCCCTGGACGCGATTCCCGACTTCGACGATCACCAGTTCGCGCTGGAGTTGCTCGAGGAGAAGCACGTGCTGATTACTCCCGGGAGCATCTTCAACGTGCCGTATCGCAACCACTTCAGGACCACCATCCTGCCCGATGCCGGCACGCTGTCTCTCGTGTTCGAGCGCATAGAGGCGCAGCTGGAGTCCTGGTCGGCGCGCCATCACAACGCGGTGGGCGCGCAGGGTTCCACCCCGCGCGTGGTCGACGCCGCGGCGCGTTTCAAGTAGGGGAAAATGCCACGGCCGTAGCGGGGCTCGATGCAGCTGTCGTCGCGGCGCTGGATGCCGGCCGCACGGTGGTCGTTCCGGACGCGCATCGCGCCGCGGCGCTGCGCCTGGCCTGGGCACGGCGCCAGCGCCGCGCGGGTCGTGAGGTGTGGTCCTCACCTGAGGTCGTTACCTGGGATGCCTGGCTGGCCCATCAGTGGCGCGCTGCATCCGTGCGCGGCACGGCCCCTGCCTTGCAGCTGCTTTCCCCCAGTCAGGAACGCGCGCTGTGGGAGGAGGTGCTGCAGGAGCTGTCCGGCACGACGGTGCCGCTCGATGCCCATGTCGAGGGCTTGATGGCCGCGGCACATCGTGCCACGCAGTCCACGATGAGCCTGTCACGCTCCGCCGTGAGCGAGGAGGAGCAGCTGCTGGTGCGTGCGCTCACCGAGGTGCGCAGCCGCTGCGCCGCGCGCAAATTGCTGTCGCTGCGACTGGCACCTCCTGAGGCCCTGCAATTCCTGCGCGACGTGCCGCCTCCGCTGATAGCAGGCGAGCCGCGCCTGTCGGCGTTGCAGGAAGCGCTGCGCACGCAACTCTGGCAGGCCACCGGGCTGCTGGCACCGGATCCGTCCGCGCCGGCCGCCGAGCCGTCGCTGCGCAGACTGCCCGGGCTCGAGGACGAGCTGTCCGCCTGCGCCAGGTGGTGCATGGAAAGAGTACGCGCGGATTCGGGCGCGCGCCTGCTCGTGGTGTCGGCCTGCACCGAACCCTCGCTGGCGGTGCAGGGTGAGTTGCTGTGGCGACACCTGGCCGGACCCGGCCATGGGTTCGGGGAGGTGCGCCGTCAGGTGCTGGCCGTGGAAGGGGGCGCACCCCTGACCCAGATCAGTCTGATCCGTGATGCGTTGCTGGCACTGCAGTGCCTGGAGCCGGCGCTGGACACCGAACAGCTCTATGCACTGCTGCGCAGTCCCTATTTCGATTTCGGCAGCCAGGCCGAGCTGTGGTCCCTGCAGGGATACCTCGAAGAGTGGGCACTGGCCCGTTGGAGCACGCACGATCTGCGTACGGCTCTGGCCACGATCAGCGAAGACGCGCCGGCCGCGGGCCGCCTGTTGAACTGGCTTGAAGGGCTGCGGGATGCCGCCGGATCGGACAGCCGGCGCGCCACGGGTGAATGGGCCCGCTGCTTCAGCGATGCTCTGGCCGCGGCCGGCTTCAACCGGCGCAATGTGCTGGATACAGGCGAGCATCAGCGATTCCAGCGCTGGGGCGAACTGCTGGATGAATTCGCCGCCCTCGATGCGGTACACGCGCCGCTCGAGGCGAGTCGGGCGCTGAACCTGCTGCGCCGGCTGGCAGCGGCCGGTCGCCATCAGGCCAGCTCGGGCGACGCGGCGATCACGTTCACCGCGACATTCACTGATCCGCTGCTCGACTATGACGGGATCTGGGTGCTGGGCCTGGCCGAAAGCCGCTGGCCGGCTGCGCCTCGCCCGGATGCATACGTGGCACTGCAGGAGCAGCGCGCATGCCACTGGCCGCAGGCCAGCGTGACCGAGCGTCGGGCGCAGGCGTCGTGGGTGCTGACCAGATGGCAGCAGCGTACGCCACACCTGGTCCTCAGCTATCCGGAACGGGAGGGCGATCTGCGGCATCGGCCGACCGGACTGGTCGGCGCGGGAGCCGCGGCATGGACGGAGGATGATTTCGTGTCCGCGCCCGCAGAGCCCGGGCTGGCCGCTGCGGCCCATGACCAGCAGTTTCCGGCGATTGCCGAGGCGGCTCTGGGCAGACCGCTCAGAGGTGGCGTGGATCGCCTGCGTGTACAGCAGGACTGCCCGTTTCGCGCGCAGGCCCAGTGGCGACTGGGCGCGAGGGCGCCGGGTCCGCTCTCCGACGGCCTTGCACCCGCCGCGCGCGGCACGTTGTTGCATCTGCTGCTGCAGCGCCTGTGGGATGAGTTGTCGGATCATGCGGGTTTGCTGGGGCTGGATGCCGACGCCGAACGCGCACTGCTGGAACGACTCTGGCGCACCGTGCTGGAGGCAGGCGCCGTGCCGGGCAGTCGCTGGTGGAGCCGCGAGTTGCGCGAGCGGGAAAGGGATCGCTGCCTGGCCATCCTGGCCGAGGTGTTGCAGCAGGAACGACAACGCTCCGCATTCACGGTGGTCGAGCGCGAGCTCAAGCTGCAATGGTCCGCGGGTGGCGCGCGCCTGGACCTGCGCATCGATCGGGTGGACCGCCTCGAGGATGGTTCGCTGTGCCTGATCGATTACAAGAGTGGTGCGGTCGAACGAGTGAGAATGGACAAGGGCGAGCTGGAGCCCCTGCAACTGGCCTTGTACGTCACGGCGCAGGCCGCGCGTGGCCAGAAGGTCTCGGCGGCGGCGCTGTATGGGCTCAAACCCGGGCAGACGGGCCTTGTTGGAGTAGCTGCAGGCGATTGCGGCGCCTTGCCGCAACTGAAGCCCGTGGCGGACTGGGATGCGATGAGTGCCGAATGGCAGCAGCGTCTGCTGCAACTGATCACCGCGCATCTGGGTGGCGAAGGCACCCTGGCGCGCGATCGCAATGCCTGCCGCTACTGCCACCTGCCCGCACTGTGCCGCCGCGCACCCGAAGACGAACGAGAGCCTGCGGATGAGTGACGAGCACGTCCGCCGTGAAGCGCTCAAGGTGCAGCAGCACGTGCTGCTGCAGGCGCCCGCCGGTTCGGGCAAGACGACGGTACTCGCGCAACGTTTCCTGCATGCACTGGCCGCGGTGGATGAGCCCGAGCAGGTGCTGGCCATCACGTTCACGCGCAAGGCCGCGGCCGAGATGCGCGAGCGTGTCCTCAACGCCCTGGAGGGCGGCACCAGCCAGGCCCATCCGGATCACGCCACGTGGGCGGCCGCCTGCGCGGCAGTGCACGCGCAGGCAGAGCGTCGGGGCTGGGATCTGGTCGAGTTGCCGCAACGCCTGCGCATCCAGACCATTGATTCCCTGGCACACGAAGTGGCGCGCACGATGCCGCTGCTGGGGCAGATGCAGACCAGTCTCGCCGTGACCGACGATACCCGCATCCTGTATCGCGCTGCTGCAAGACTGACCTTGCGCGAAGGCGGGGCCGATCCTGTCTACCAGGCGGACGTGGAGCGCCTGCTGCGACGCCTGGAAAACAACGTGGACCAGGCACAGGAACTGCTCGCCGAGTTGCTGCCCAGTCGCAACCGCTGGCTGCCCTGGTTGGTGCAGCATCCGGCCGCGGAACTTGGCACCCGTGTCGCGGACAGCCTTGCGCGCATCGTGGCAAGCCAGTTGCAGCAATGCTGGCAGTCGATGCCGGCTGTCTGGTGGCAACAGGCGGCGCAGCTGGCGCGCGCGGTGGCGGTGCATCGACAGGCCGCCGGGCACAAGGCCGGCAATTGGCAGGCGTGGCTCGCCGCTGATGCGGCGCTGGCAACCAGCACCCCGGAACTTGCGTGCTGGCAGGCGGTGGTCGATCTCGTTCTCAAGGCAGATGGTCAACCGCGCAGCACCGTTACCAGGACGCAGGGCTTTCCCCCCACTGACAAGCCGCTCAAGGCGCGCTGGCAGGACTGGATCGAGACGGCGGTGCGGCACCCGCGCTTCGTGGAACAACTGCGCTCGATCCGCGGCCTGCCGCCGCCGGTGCTGGATGCCGGCGAGCATGCGGCGCTGGCCTCACTGGCGCGCGTCATGCTGCTGGCCGCCGCCCAGCTCAAACTGGTGTTCCGCGATGCCGGCCTGGTCGATCACAGCGAGATCGCAGCGATCGCGCGCCAGGCGTTGAACACCGATTCCGGCCTCGGCGAGGACACGCTGCGCCATACCCTGCGCATATCGCACCTGCTGATAGACGAGTTTCAGGACACGTCTCCGGACCAGATGGACCTGGTGCAGGCACTGACGCGTCACTGGCAGCCGGGCGACGGCCGCTCGCTGTTCTGCGTCGGTGACCCCATGCAATCCATTTACCTGTTCCGCAATTCGGAGGTCGGACTGTTCCTGCAGGTGCGCGCCGGCGGCGTGGGTGACATCGACATGCAACCGTTGCAGTTGACGCGCAACTTCCGCTCGCAGGCGCCGTTGGTCGAATGGTCGAACCGTGTGTTCGAGACGATCTTCCCGTCCGCCGAAGACCTGCGCAGCTCCGCGGTGACGTTTCTGGGCGCGCAGGCCGCGCGCGGCCCGGATGAGCGGCTCGAGGCCGAGGTACGCATCTGGCCACAGCACAGCGCCGACGGCGGCGCCGAAGCACGCGCCATTGCCCAGGAGGTACTGGCGTTGCGCGCCGGGCAACCAGGGCTTTCCATCGCGGTGCTCGTCCAGACGCGCGCCTTGGCAGGCCCCGTGCTGCAGGCGCTGCGCAGTGCCGACATTGCCACGCAGGGCGTGGACCTTGCATCGCTGGCCGAGCGCCCGGTGGTGCGCGATCTGGTGGCACTGGGGCAGGCGCTGCTGGATGCCGGCGATCGAACTGCGTGGCTTGCCGTGCTGCGCTCGCCTGCCTGCGGCCTGACGCTGGCTGATCTGCTGCAGTTGGCCGAAGCGGCCGGGCCGGGTCCGCTGGTCGAGCAGCTGGGTGAACCGCGGGTTCTGGCGGCGCTTGCTCCGGACGGGCAGGCCCGACTGGAACGGGTTGGCCCGGTGCTGAGCCGGGCGTGGCGTGCCCGCGGCAGCATGGACATCGCGGCCAACGTCGAGCAATGCTGGCATGACATCGGTGGCGCCGCCGCGTGCCGCGACACCGGCGAACTGAGCACCGCGCGGCACTACCTGCAGGCGCTGCGCGCCATGCAGGAACGCGAAGGGCCGCCGGAGCCGGCGCGACTGGCCGAACTGGCCACACGACTGCTGGATCGTGGTGAGGCTGACGGGCCAAACCCCGTGGAAGTGCTGACCATGCACCGTGCCAAGGGACTGGAATGGGATGTGGTGTTCGTTCCCGGCCTGGGGCGCAAGGCGGGCAACGATCCCGCGCAGCTGTTGCGCGCACTGGAGCTGCCGGCTCCGCACGGCGGCACTGACCTGCTGCTCGCGGTGCGCAGCATCGGGCGGGCAAATTCCTCCGATCCACTGGCCCGCTACATCCGCGAACTGCAAGCCGAACGTCTGCGCAACGAGCGTCGGCGCCTTCTGTATGTGGCGGCGACCCGGGCGAAGCTGCGCCTGTACCTGTCCGGGCACGCGCCACTGGATTCGGACGGGCATGCGCGTCCGCGTTCGGGTTCGTTGCTGGAGTTGCTGTGGCCGGCGCTGGGCGCGCAGTTCGCGCCGGGCAGCACCGACAATGACGGGCCCGCCACGGCGCAATCGGCACCACTGGCCATGGTGTGGCAACGCCTGCCGACGCACTTCCGGCCGCCCGAGCCGGCCGTACTTCCCCGCATCGACTCGCTGGTGCGCACCGTGGCCGAGCCCGCGCAGGAGGGGGTTGAGTTCAGTTGGGTGGGGCCACTGGCGCGGGCCGCCGGAACGGTCATGCACGCCGAACTGGAGCGGCTCGCGCGCCGCGGCGAGGCGGGCATGGCGGAACTGCCCGCGCGCGCGCCGGCTTGCGCGGCCGGCCTGCGCGAGCAGGGCATCGCGCCGCAGGAGGCCCGGCGCAACGCCGACAGGATCGTGCAGCGACTGGCCGGACTGGTGCATGGCGAGCGGGCACGCTGGCTGTTGTTCGCTGCCCATCGGGAGGCTGCCAGCGAATTGCGCCTGTCCGGCATCGTCGATGGCGAGCTGCGCAATGTCATCATCGACCGCAGCTTCGTGGATGCGTCCGGCATCCGCTGGATCGTGGATTACAAGACCAGCGTGCATGCGGGCAGCGGTCTGGAGGAATTCCTCGAGCGCGAAATGGCACGCTACACGCCGCAGTTGCGATTGTATGGCGCACTGGCGGGCCGGCTTGGCCCGCAACCGGTGCGGGTCGCGTTGTTCTTTCCCTGGCTGGGCGAGAACGGCGAGTTCCGCGAACTCAGTGCAGCGTCGGACCGGTGAAACGGCCGGTTGCCGAAAGGGGATAGCGGCCGTCGGCAGCCGGCTGCCCAAGCACGCCCAGCATGCCCTGCAGGGCAGGATCCGCCCCTGGCCGCGCCGCCACCGTGCCTTGCAGTGTCCAGCTGCGATCGGGTGTGAGCACCAGTGTGCCGTGCAGTTCCAGCGGGCCCGCCTCGTCGACAAGCTGCCCCTTGAAGGGCGGCGCCGTGGATGGCGGGAAGTCCAGGCTGTAGCCGCCCAGTTCCCGGCCCTGCGCATCACGCAGATCGAAGAAGCGAAACTGTCCCTGCAGGTGCCGGAGTTGATCGACGTTCCAGTCCAGCTGCAGATCGTGAATTTCCACGCGACCGCTCCAGCCCTGCGGCATGGGACCGGGAAGCTTCGGGTCGAACAGCAGCCGCGCGGAAACGCCCCGCAGCGTCAGCCGACCGTCGCGCGAGAACTCCAGGTGCCCCGACGCGTCGCCCCGCGCATCCGTCAACACCACCTCGGCCGAAAGCCGGGTCCGCAGCAGCGGCAGTGGATGCAGGTGCCAGCCCGCCGATTCGATCTTCAGTGACGGTTGCCCCGGCACGACCACGGCCAGTTGCCGACAGCGTCCGCGCCACAGTGTTCCGCGCCATTGCTCGCAGTGCACGCTGGAGGGCAGGGCGCCTCCCACCCAGCGCGCCGGCAGTACCGCCAGCAACGCGACCACGAAAGCCAGTACGCCAAGCAGCAGTACGCGCCAGTTCACGAACCCGGCCGCAGTTCTATGGAAGCATTGACCAGTCCGGCGCCGCCCTGGCCCGTGACCTGGACATCCTCGACGCGCAATCCATGCTGCGTGGTCAGACGATGCAGCAACCCGACCAGCAGGTTGAAGTCCGCGTTCTCGAACTGCACGCGCATGGCGCTGTCGCCGACCAGCGTGGTGCCGGTGATGGCCTTGCCCAGCCCGGCTTCACCGGCGGCCCGGTTGATCAATCCCAGCAATGCGGCCGGTTTGCTCGATCCGGGTGCGGCCTGGCCCGGGCCGGCCGCGGCCAATGTCGGACCGACCTTGCGCATCCAGTCCAGATCAGCCTGTTGCTGGCGCAACTGCGCACGCGCCTCCGAGAGGCTCCTGTGCAACGGCAGCAGGATCCAGGCCGCGATGATCAGGCAAACCAGCGGGGCGCCGATGCGCAGGATGCGCTGGTCGCGTGGCGCCAGGGTTCGATACCAGCCGGTCAGCGCGGCAATACTCATGTTCCGGACGCCTTGATCGAAAGCTGGCCGCTGTAGCGATCACCCTGCGACTTGCCGGAGAGAATCTCCACGCCGTAACCACCGGCGCGCAGCGCCTGGCTGTACTGTTCGAGCGCGTCCGCATTCGGAGCGCTCAGGCTCAATTGCATCGCACCGGGCTTGAAGGAAAACGACTCCAGCCTGGCAACCGGAACATTCTGCTGGGCCGCGGCCAGCGCCGCCATCATGGGCAGAAACGCTGCCTTCTCGACGGACCCGCCCTGAATTTCCCTGAACCGCTGCTGGAACCTGCCATGCGGGTCCAGCCCCGGCGACTGGCCGGGAAACACGCGCGCGTACAGGTCGGCCATGGACTTGTCGAGCTGCGCGCGCTGCGCACGAACCCGGTGCAGTTCCCATCCCGATGCGGCGCCTTGCAGCACCAGCAAGGCCAGCAACGCGACCGCGGCACCGCGCCAGCGTTGCCACCCGCCAGTGTGCGTCTGGGCGGGCCGGAACGGGCCCTGCAGCAGGTTGATCGGCCGCGCCTGCAGCAGTGCGCGCGCATACAGCGCGAGCAGGCCACCGGACTCGAGCTGTATGTTGATCGAGGCAACCCGTTCGCGCAGTGCCTCGATGTCCTCGCCGTGCCGCGCCCAGTCCTGCGGGCTCGCATGAACGATGAGTTGGGCGGCGGCGAGCGGCGCGTCCGGACCCAGGAACATCTCCAGCGCCAGCAGCGGATCGGCGGCCGGCAGAACCTGTGGACCGGCATCCTCGGCCCGCAGCATCAGCAGCTCGTCGGCCACCACCATGCTCACGTGTCCGGGCAACGCAGGCACCAGATCGCTCTGCGCGTACATCGCGGTCGGGCGTCAGTTGCAGCGCCGCGGCGCGTGCCAGCCACTGCGCCATGCGCTCGCGGCTGGCCACTGCCACCGGCACCGAGCCGCTGTGCGAGTCCCGCGGACCGACCGCAAAGTGCAGCTCATCGAGGTCTTCGCAGACCTGGTCTTCCAGCGCAAAGGGAGCCAGCTGCAGCAGCCGCGCCTCATTGCCCGGCGGCAACGGCGCCCGGAAGCGCGACACATCGCCGCCCGGCACCAGCAACGCAACGCGCCGGCCGGCGGCCATTGCCTGCAGGGCCGGATCCTCACCATCGGCGGGTGGGGCAACGAGCAGACCGGATTCGTCAGTGGCTGCCCAGCTGACCGGAGCATCGTCCTGCGCGGGAAGGCGCACCAGCAGCCATTCGTTAGTCGCCATCGTGCCCCACGATCTTCAGTCCGTGCCCAGGCTGCGCAACACTGCCCGTGCCTGCCGGCCCTGCCTGTACATCAGACTGTACAGGTCGAATTCGGCACTGCCAATACGCACCCAGGTCTGCAACTGGAACCAGTTGGTGCGCTCCGTCGTCGCCGCCTGCATCAGTGGTGCGCCGGAGGCCAGCGCCGTGCGCCGCGGAAAGCAATCCCCGGTGCGCTGCTTGGCCAGATCCTCCGCGCTGAGCAGGCTGTATTCCACGTGTCCGGTCTGGTTGGGATTCAGTGCGTACAGCGCATCGAGCACGAAGCCATCGGCCATGCATACATTGATGGTGCGCACCGACGGGGGCAGGGCGGCGATATGCGGTTTGAGCTTGAGGTATATCTCACGCGTCACGCCCGGAATCTGCATCAGCTCGGATGTGCTGGTTATGGCCAGGTCGGCGGCCAGATGCGGCGGATCCTGGGACATGTACAGGCTGTCTTCGCCACCCTGGGGCTGCGTCTGGCTGTCCGGGTCCAGCCAGTCGACGATGAGGTCGGCCAGACCGGTATCCAGTTGCAGCAGCTCGAGCATTCGCACGAAGACCTTGTAGTTGTTGTCGTCCCGCACACCGCCCGCGCCGATCAGCGAGTTGATGTTGAACCGGCCCTGCAGGCCAATGAGCCGACCCTGCAACGCAACCTCCGGCGCCACCTGGAACTCGCCGGTGGGCTGTGCCCAGGCATCCTGCGGGGTATCGTTCTGGTTGGTGTCCTGGGACAGGGCATAGGCTGCCAGCGCTTCGGCGCCCTGACCCAGTTGCAGCGCCTCCTCCATGGCCAGGGAGCTGGCCGCGCGTCGCGCGGCCAGGCCGGTGTCGAAGAACAGGCCGACCGCGACCACGGCGGCGAGCGCCACCAGGATGAGCACGGAAACCAGGATCACGCCACGCTGTCCGCGAACGCGCTTCACCCGGCGACCTCTATCAGGCGGGTGAGCGTGCCCCAGTCCTTCAGCTGCAGCGTCACCTCGACCGCGATCGGGCGCCAGCGCAGTTGTTGCTGTCCCGCCGTGGCGGTCGGCCCTGTCAGCGGTTGCGGAGGCCACGCGCCCTGCCAGTTGCGGGCGTTATCCATGTAGCGCACCTGGAAGTCCGTCACGTCGTCGAGCAATTTGCGTGTGACCGGCCCGGGTTGCAGCTGCGCATCCAGAACATTCCAGTGGTCACGGTACAGCGTGCCGTCCCGCAGCGCATAGCGCACGCGTTCCAGGGTGGAACGCTGCTCGCCCGCGAAATTGGCCCAGCCGCCGCGGGTGAACGTCACCTCGGGACTGGCGGCCGTGGCACCGACCAGGGCCGCCTGGTAGCCGCCGCCGATGGGCTCGCGCACCGGCCGCGGCTGCAACTGGCTGAAGTCCTGTACCAGGCTGCGCATCGTGGCCTGTACCGCGGCAAGCCGCTCGGTGCGCGCGCGGATCAACTGTCGATGATCCAGTGCCTGGCTCATGGCGGTGAAGGCCATGGCCGCGAGAATCGCCGCGATCAGCACCGCGACCAGTATCTCGATCAGCGTGAATCCGCGGCTGGCCTTCATTGCGGTTTCGCCGGCGTCTTCCCGCCGCCGGGATTGCCCGATTGCGGCGCCACCGGGAAACTCCAGTCCGGCGTCAGCCCGTTGGGGCGGGTAACCAGTGTGCTCAGAAAGCCGTACGCCGAGCCGACGGAAGCCATGGGCTTGCCGTCGGTGCGGACCGTCGGCATGGTCTTGCCAGGCTCCTGGCGCGCCACCCGCACCTCCACGCGCAGGATGCCGTCCACGCCCGGATCGCTCACTTCCTGCTGCCAGTTCCACTTGCCCCCGGCGTAGTCGACGCTGCCCTGGGTGACGCCCACAGTGGGCCGGCTACCCGACAGGCGCAGCGCGGCTATCTGGTTGAGCGCGATCCACTGCGCGAACGACATGTCGCGCAGGCGCGCGAGCGTATCGGCCGAGGAGGAGATCGTGGTGAGCAGCGCGCCGATCCCCAGTGCCGCCACCACCATCGCGATCAGCACCTCGACCAGCGTGAAGCCGCGGGTGTCGCCGGCTGCGTGGATCTTTCATGCGGCGCCGGCCGCGAGTTTCGTGGCCTCGATCTTGTCCTCGGTGGCCGACGGTGCGATACGCACGCCGGCACCGGTGGAACCGCGGCGCAGGGTCAGTTCGAACAGGTTGAGTTCACCGCTGGAGTACAGCAGGACCTGGGGAGCCAGTTCGTCTGCCTTCACGTCTTCGAGCGGCAGCACGATCCGGCGGCCGTCCACGGCAAGCGTGAGGTCCAGTCCATGCGGCAGATGCCGCGCGCGCATCATGGGATCGTCGTCGATGCGTTGCCACAGCCCATTGTCCGGATTCTGCGGATCGTGGTTGTACACGAGGAATTCATAGCCGCCCTGGAAGCAGCGCATGCCGTACTCGCGACTCTGCAAGGCAGCCTGCTCACGCATGTAGTCGGTGAGCCCGAGGATGCGGTCGCGCTCCTGGTCCAGGGCCCGATCGCCGTGCGCCACGCCGATCGACAGCATCAGCCCCGCCGTCATGATGCCGATGATCAGCATCACGACCAGTATCTCGATCAGCGTGAAGCCGCACTGGGCCGGCTTGTGGCTACTCGAGATTCCAGTTGCCGATGTCGGCATCGAATTTCTCCCCACCAGGCTGATTGTCCGCGCCCAGCGTGTACAGGTCGTACTTGCCGTGGGTGCCGGGATACTCGTAGTGGTAGGGATGGCCCCAGGGATCATTGCTCAGACGCTTGATGTAACCTTCCTCGTCGTAGTTGGGCAGGTCGGCACCGGCCGGTTTCTTGACCAAAGCCTCCAGTCCCTGTTCGGTGGTCGGGTAGCTGAAATTCTGCAGCTTGTAGATGTCGAGCGCGTTCTCCAGGGCCTGGATGTCCTGCTTGGCCTTGGAAACGCGCGCCTCATCGACCTTGCTGAACACCTGCTGCGTGACCACCGCGGCCAGCAGGCCGATGATGACTACGACCACCATGATCTCGATCAGGGTGAATCCGCGCTGCCCTGCGCCTCTTGCACGAGTCATACTGCCTACCTGCCTAGCGTTGCCTTACCGGGCGGATGATAACAAAGGACATTACAAAGCCTGTGAATGCCGAACAACGCCGGAAGGGGATCCTGCGGTCGCTTAATTGCGACGGCCGCCACGGTTTCGCTCTGCTGATATGCCTGTTCGTGCTGCTCGCGCCGCTGGCCGGTGGCGCGCCGCTGCGCGAAGCCTGGCGCTATGACCGGGCCGCGGTGGCGGCCGGACAATGGTGGCGTTTCGTCACCGGCCACCTGGTGCACCTGGACGCCCACCACGCCCTGTTGAACGCCCTGGGCTTTGCGCTGCTGTGGGCCCTGTTCGAGCGCAGCTACCGGGCCGGACAATGGTTGCTGGCACTGGCACTTTGCGTGCTGGTGATCGATGCCGGATTCTGGTTCCTGTCGCCGCGCCTGGCCTGGTACGTGGGTGCATCGGCACTGCTGCATGGTGTGTTCGCCTGCGGCTGCATCGCCTGGATACGCAATGGCGATCGCATGGGTCTGATCGCCATCGCCTTGCTGGCGGCGAAGCTGGCATGGGAGCACTTCAGTGGTCCGCTGCCGTTCATGGGCGCAAGACCGGTCGTCACCATCTCCCACGCGTATGGCGCGGCCGGCGGTGTGCTGGCGGGCCTGCTGCTGCGCGCGCGCCGCGAGCCGCTATACTGAGCGCCACTTCTTCCGGGGGTAATTGATGCGGCGAGTGTTTGTGTTTCCCGGGCAGGGCTCCCAGTCCGTCGGCATGTTGGCGCAGCTCGCCGAACGCAATGCAGTCATTGCCGATACCTTTGCCGAAGCCTCCTCGGTCCTGGGCTACGACTTGTGGCAACTGGTTCGCGAGGGTCCGGCCGAGAAGCTCAGCGAGACGATTCACCAGCAGCCGGCCATGCTCAGCGCCGACATCGCCACCTGGCGCTACTGGTTGCAGGAAGGGGGTGGGGCTCCCGATGCCGTGGCAGGCCACAGCCTCGGCGAATTCGCGGCGCTGGTGGCGGCCGGCACGCTGCAGTTTGCCGATGCCGTCGGGCTGGTGCGTGAACGCGCCGAGCGGATGCAGGCCGCGGTTCCGGCCGGCGTCGGGGCGATCGCCGCGGTGCTGGGTCTGGACGACGATGCCGTGGTCGAGGCCTGCCGGAGTGCGGCACAGGGCGAGGTGGTGGAGCCGGTGAATTTCAACTCACCCGGTCAGGCCGTCATCGCGGGGCACGCGGCGGCGGTCGAGCGTGCGCTGGAGGAGTGCAGGCAAGCCGGTGCGAAGCGCTGCATGGTTCTGCCGATGAGCGTTCCGGCGCACAGTTCGCTGATGCAGCCCGCCGCCGAGGGCTTCGCTGCATCATTGCGCGCCGCCAGCTTGCAGGCACCAGCGATCGCGTACTGGAGCCCTGTCGATGCGCAGCGCCACGATTCGGTGGAACAGATCCGTGAACTGCTGGTGCGCCAGCTGGCCAGTCCGGTGCGCTGGACCGCCCTGATCCAGGCACTTGTGGCCGATGGCGCGAGCGACTTTGTCGAATGCGGGCCCGGCAAGGTGCTGGCTGGTCTGATCCGCCGCATCGATCGCAGCCTGGCCTGTCAGGCCCTGGTGGACCCGGCCGCGGTGCAGGCCGCCCTGGCCGGCTGGAATGCAGCAACAAGCAACGGGACCGGTGCAACATGAGTGAGTCTTTGCAGGGCGAGGTGGCACTGGTCACCGGCGCATCGCGTGGCATCGGCCAGGCCATTGCCCAGCGCCTGGCCGCCGACGGCGCCAAGGTGATCGGCACGGCCACCAGCGCGGATGGCGCCGGCCGGATCAGCGCCGCGCTGGCCGCACAGGGTGGGCGCGGCGAGGTGCTGAACGTCGGCGCACCGGGATCGCTGGATGAGCTGATCGCGCGGCTGGATGCCGCCGGCGACATGCCGTCCATCCTGGTCAACAACGCCGCCATTACCCGTGACACGCTGTTGCTGCGGATGCGCGAAGAGGAATGGGCCGAGGTCATCGATACCAACCTGTCGGCCAACTTCCGCATCTGCAAGGCCTGCGCGCGGCACATGATGAAGAACCGCAAGGGACGCATCATCAACATCACTTCGGTGGTCGGGCAGATGGGCAATGCCGGGCAGGTGAACTATGCCGCGGCCAAGGCCGGAGTCATCGGGCTCACCAAGTCCCTGGCGCGGGAGTTGGCTTCACGCAACATCACGGTCAACGCCGTTGCCCCCGGCTTCATCGACACCGACATGACGCGCGGGCTGCCCGAGGCGCAGAAGACAGCGCTGCTGGGGCAGATCCCGGCGGGCCGTCTCGGAAAGCCTGAGGAAATCGCCGCCGCGGTGGCCTTCCTGGCGTCCCCGCAAGCCGCCTACGTCACCGGCCAGACCCTGTCGGTCAACGGCGGCATGCTGATGCCCTGAGGGGTCTTGTGCTTTGCGGCGGTCCGCGTCATTAGTACAGTAAAAACAACAACTTGTAGATCGAGGGGACGAGGAAATTCTGTAGCATGGACACCCCGGTTCCCCTACAATACGCGCCCCATCCGCCCCGCGCTTTAGGGGCCAGAACGTAAATAACGTGAGGATTAAACACAGATGAGCAGCGTCGAAAGCCAAGTCAAAGCCATCGTTGCCGAGCAGCTGGGCGTCAAGGCCGAGCAGGTGACGAGCGACGCGTCATTCGTCGATGACCTCGGCGCTGACTCGCTGGATACGGTCGAACTGGTGATGGCCCTCGAGGAGGAGTTCGAGATCGAGATTCCGGACGAGGAGGCTGAAAAGATCACCACCGTCCAGCAGGCAATCACCTACATCAACGATCGGCGCGCCAAGGCCTGATCCACTGCCTGTCAGTCCAGGCGTGCGGCGGGTCACCGCCGCGCGCCCGCCGGGTCGACCGGCACCTTGTTTCTTCAACCTTTCCGGAGCTGGCCATTTGAGCAAGCGTCGCGTAGTCGTTACCGGACTGGGGATCATCTCCCCGGTCGGCAGCACTGTAGACAGCGCCTGGGACAATGTCGTCAAGGGCGTCAGCGGCATCGGGCCCATCACGCGCTTCGACGTCAGCGAATTTCCCTGCAAGTTCGGCGGTGCGGTGCAGGGATTCGAGCTGGAGAAGTACCTGACTGCCAAGGAAGCCCGGCGCATGGACAGGTTCATGCACTACGGCATTGCGGCAGGCATCGAGGCGATGGCCGACTCCGGGCTGGACGCGAACAAGATCGATCTGGACCGGGCCGGCGTGGTCACGGGTTCCGGCATCGGCGGACTGCAGACCATCCAGGACGAGTACGACGCCTACCACTCGGCCAACAGTCCCCGCAAGATTTCCCCATTCTTCGTGCCCGCCTCGATCATCAACATGATCTCCGGGCACCTGTCGATCCGCTTCGGACTGCGTGGACCGAACCTCGGCGTGGTCACCGCCTGTACCACCTCCACGCATGCGATCGGCATCGCGATGCGCACCATCCAGTACGGCGATGCCGACGTCGTCCTGGCCGGCGGCGCGGAGTTCGCCACGACGATCATGGGTGTCGGCGGCTTCGGTCAGGCCAAGGCGCTGTCGACGCGCAACGATGCGCCGCAGGAAGCCAGCCGTCCGTGGGATCGCGACCGCGACGGCTTCGTTCTGGGCGATGGTGGTGGCGGAATGGTGCTGGAGGAGCTGGAGCATGCCAAGCGCCGCGGCGCCCGCATCTACGCCGAAGTGGCCGGCTTCGGCATGAGTGGCGACGCCTATCACATCACCGCGCCACCCGAGGACGGCAACGGCGCCTGCCGCGCCATGCAGGCGGCCATGCGCGACGCGGCGCTCAATCCCGCCGACATCCAGTACGTGAACGCACATGCCACTTCCACGCAGCTGGGCGATGTGGCCGAGACCACGGCGATCAAGGGCGCGCTGGGCGAGGCCGCGCCGCGGGTGGCGATCAGTTCGACCAAGTCCGTGACCGGTCACCTGCTGGGTGCGGCCGGGGTCGTCGAGGCCATATTCAGCACGCTGGCGATCCGCGATCAGGTCGCTCCGCCGACCATGAATCTGCACAACCCCGGTGAGGGCTGCGACCTGGACTACGTACCCCTGAGCGCGCGCCAGATGCGCATCGATGCCGCGCTGTCCAACTCCTTCGGCTTCGGCGGCACCAACGGCACGCTGGCGCTGAAGCGCTTCACGGGCTGAGCGCCATCCTCGCGGGGCGCCATGTCCGCGCCAGCGCTGCATATCCAGCCACTTGAACTGCCGCCCGGCCTGCTGCTGAAGCTGGCCGCGGCAGATCCCGAACGCTATCCGGTGCTGCTCGACAGCGCGGCCGATGGCGCGCTGTCGCGCAACTCGTTGCTGGCGGCCCTGCCGCGCGGCTGTCTGTGGCTGGACTCGCGCGCAGATCGTGCACCAGTCCGGCGAGCTGCCCGCCATCGATGCGCAGGGATTCCTCAACGCACTGGATGCGCACTGGCACGTGGCCGCCGCCGGCGCCGCGCCGTGCCCTGCGGATCAAGCCTTCGGCGGCGGCTGGTTCGTGTATCTGGGCTACGAACTGGCGCTGGAGGTCGAACCGGCGCTGCGTCCGTTCTGGCCCCGCGCAAGCCTTGCCGATGCCAGGCCCGTGGCCGTGGCACTGCGGGTACCGGCCGCGCTGGTGCGCCACGCGGATGGCCGCGGTTATCTGGTGTGCGAGCCATCGGTCAGCGCGCAGGAGCGCGCCGCCATCCTGGCCGATGTGGCGCGGGCCGCGCGCTCCACTGACAGCCCGGCCGTCGTCCAGGTGAATGTGCAGGAAGAGGCGCCGGAGGCGTATCTGCAACGTGTGGTGCGCGCCCAGGAATACATCCGGGCCGGCGACATCTACCAGGCGAACCTGTCGCGCGCCTGGCGCGCCGAGCTGCCGCCGCAACTGCCTGCCGCGGCGCTGTACCAGCGCCTGCGCAGCACCAATCCGGCACCATTTGCGGCCTTCGCCCAGTTCGGGCAGTTCCGGGTACTCTCGTCCTCGCCGGAACGGCTGCTGCGCGTGCGCGGGCGCCGACTCGATACACGGCCGATCGCCGGCACCTATCCGCGCGGCACGACGGCCGGCGAGGATCGCGAGCTGGCCGCCGAGCTGGTGGCACATCCGAAGGAGCGGGCCGAGCACATCATGCTGATCGATCTGGCGCGCAACGACCTGGGCCGCGTCGCCACCGCGGGCAGCGTGCGGGTGGATGAATACATGGCCGTGGAGACCTACGCCCACGTGCATCACATCGTTTCCAACGTGACCGGTGAACTGCGCAGCGGCGTATCGCCGGTGGAGGCATTGCGTGCGGTGTTTCCGGGCGGGACCATCACCGGCGTGCCGAAGGTGCGCTGCATGCAGATCATTGCCGAGCTGGAAAACGAACCACGCGGTCCGTATACGGGCAGCCTGGGTTACCTCAACCACGACGGCTCGGCCGACTTCAACATCCTGATCCGCACCATGTCCATCTGCGGGCAGCAGCTCGAATTCCGGGCCGGCGCGGGCATCGTGGCCGATTCGGATCCGCGCCGCGAACTGGCCGAGTCCCGCGCCAAGGCGCGCGGCATGGTACTGGCGCTGGCCTGATGCACGGCCTGCTCGAACTGCTGGTGGACGGCGAGCGCTGCGAGGCCGACTGGCCCCTGGATCGCGGGCTGCAGTACGGCGACGGCCTGTTCGAGACCATGCTGGTCAGAAACGGCCAGGTTCGTTTCCAGGCACTGCATCGCGCGCGCCTTGCCGAGGGCTGCCGACGCCTTGCCATTGCCGCGGACCAGGCCGCCGTCTGGCAGCAGGTGTGCGCCGTCGCAGGCGGCCATGACCAGGCGCTGCTGCGGCTGCAGGTGACGCGGGGCAGCGCGCTGGCGCGTGGCTACACACCTTCGGGCCGGGAGCAGGCCCGCCTGATCCTTGCCGTGTTCAGCGCAGCGGACGTGGCCAGCCCGCCGGCACCGCGCCGGGTCCAGAGCTTGCGCATGCGGCTGGGCGAGAACCCGGCCCTGGCGGGCCTGAAGCACTGCAACCGGTTGGAGCAGGTACTGGCACGGCAGGAGCTGCTCGGCAGCAATGCGCTGGAAGGTCTACTGGCCAGTAGCTCCGGATTGCTGGTCTCGGGCACCATGAGCAATGTGTTTCTGGAACTGGATGGAGAACTGGTGACCCCGGCGCTCGAACGCTGTGGCGTGGCGGGCGTGGCGCGCGCGGCGGTGCTGCGCGAGGCACGACGCGCCGGTGTTGCCGTGCGCATTGCCGAGTTGCCTTTCGAGGTGCTGGAGCGGGCCGGGGCCATGGCGCTGAGCAATGCCCGGATGGGATTGCTGGCCGTCGACGAGCTGGACGGCCGTCGTCTGGCGCGCGACCCGCGGCTGCTGGATCTTGCCGCAACGGTGGCCCGCCTTGACGACTAGGCGGGTGCTGGCGGGACTGGTGCTTCTGGTCGTGCTGGGTGCGGCGGGCGGCGCATGGTGGGCCAGGCAGGCGGCCACGAGCGCAGCCAGCGAGCCGGGTCCGGCCACCACCACGCAGGAATTGCTGATCCCCCAGGGCACCAGCCTGCGCGGCGCGCTGCATCTGCTGCAGCAGCACCAGCTCATCACCAACGCCCGTCACCTGGAGTGGTATCTGCGCTTCAGCAAGCCGGATCCGCTGGGCGGGCGCGGCGTGCAGGCCGGCCGCTACCGCATCGAGCCCGGTCACACGCCGCTGGAAATCCTGCAGCAGCTGGTCGAGGGCAGGGTGGTCATGGAGCAGCTCACCGTCATCGAGGGCTGGACCTTCGAGCAGATGCGCAAGCTGCTGGCCAGCCTGCCGGACCTGCGCCAGACCACGACCGGGCTCAGTGACGCGCAGATCATGAACGAGCTGGGTGCGCCGGGTGTCGCCGCCGAAGGCAGGTTCGCGCCGGATACCTACTCCTATGCGCCGGAGGCGACCACCGACATGCAGATCCTGCGCATGGCCTACGAGGCACAGGCGAAGAACCTCGAGGCGGCATGGGATTCGCGCCAGACCGGCCTGCCGCTGCAATCTGCGGCCGAGGCACTGACGCTGGCTTCGATCATCGAGAAGGAAACCGGGCTGGCCAGCGAGCGCACGCGCGTGGCCGGCGTGTACATCAACCGCTTGCGCAAGGGCATGCGCCTGCAGTCCGACCCCACGGTCATCTACGGCATCCGCGATCACTACGACGGCAACATCCACAAGCGCGACCTGACCACCGACACGCCCTACAACACCTACACGCGCAAGGGCTTGCCACCGACGCCCATTGCGCTGCCGGGTCGCGAAGCCATCATCGCCGCGGTGAATCCGGAGAAGACGGACGCGCTGTACTTCGTGGCGATCGGCGACGGCAGCGGCGGTCACTACTTCTCGGCCACCTACGCCGAACACACCAGGGCGCTGCGACGCTACCTGCAGCGCCTGCGCACGAACTCGCTGGTGGAGCAGCAGGCCCGGGCCGAAAAGGCGGACGCGCCCGGGGCCAGCGGCAAGAACCCATGACGCGCGGCCGCTTCATCACGCTGGAGGGCATCGAGGGCGCCGGCAAGTCCAGCCTGCAACGCGAGCTGGCGGCGGCACTGGCGGCGCGCGGCCAGGCCGTTTGCGCCACGCGTGAACCGGGCGGCACGCCACTGGCCGAGGAGATCCGCGGGGTGGCCCTGAGCCGGCGCGAAGAGGGCATGCCCGCCACCACCGAGCTGCTGCTGATGTTCGCGGCGCGGGCCGCGCATGTTGCACAGCGCATCGAGCCGGCACTGGCGCGCGGCGAGTGGGTGCTGTGCGATCGCTTCACGGATGCCACGCGCGCCTACCAGGGCGCCGGCCGCGGCATTGCGCCGGCAACCATCGAAGCGCTGGCCGGGATCGCGCATCCGGGACTGGCGCCGGAGCTGACCCTGTTGCTGGATCTTGATCCGCAGCTGGGTCTGCAGCGCGCCCGACAGCGTCATCCGGCGGGCGATCGCTTCGAGGACGAAGCGCTCGGGTTTTTCACGCGGGTGCGCGCCGGCTACCTGGATCTGGCGCGGCGCGAACCCCGGCGCTTCCACGTGCTGGATGCCACACGCACTCCCACCGAACTGCTGAGCGACGCACTGCGCCTGCTGGAGGCACTGTGAAGCTGCTGCCCTGGCTCGAGGCCACCGCAGCCCGGCTCGGCGCCGCACATCAAGCCGGGCGCCTGCCGGCGGCGTTGTTGATCCACGCTGCCGCCGGAACAGGCGCACAGGCTCTGGCCCGCCACTTCGCGCAGCTCGTGCTTTGCACCGACCCGGCCCCGCCATGCGGCAAGTGCAGCCATTGCCGGCGCGTTGCAGCCGGCGAGCATCCGGACTTTTCGATTATCGGTCCGGACCCGGAATCCAGACTCGGTCAGATCTCCGTTGCCCAGGTTCGCGAACTGTCCGCGCAACTGGCACTGTCCAGCTACGAAGGACGCGGCACGGTGGTGGTGCTGGATCCGGCCGACGCGCTGAATCGCAACGCGTCCAACGCGCTGCTCAAGACACTGGAGGAGCCGCGCGCCGACGCACATCTGGTCCTGCTCAGCGCATCGCCGTCGCTGCTGCCTGCCACCATCCGCAGCCGTTGCCAGCGACTGGCTGTCCCCGTCCCCGACCGTGAAGCCGCCCTGCGGTGGCTGACCGAACAAGAGCCCGCACAGCGCGAGCACTGGCCGGCCGTGCTGGAAATGCTGGGCATTGCGCCACTGGAAGCCCTGGAAGCCGATGTCCCGAAAGTGCTGGCCGTGCGCGAGGACATCCGGCGTGTGCTGGCCGAGGCCCGGCAGGGCCGCATCGACGTGATTCGCACCGCCGATGCCTGGGCCAGGGACGAGCTGACGTTGCGGCTGCGCGGCTTTGAGAACTACCTCACAGTCGAGTTGCTGGCAGTGCGCGCTGGTGCCCGGTCACACGGGGCCAATGCCGACATAAATATGCCCTCCGCATTACGCCTGCTGGACGCGCTGCGCGAATTGCGGCATCAGCTCGCCGGGGCGGCGCTGAACCGGCCACTGGCGGTGGAAAGCCAGTTATGGGCGCTGGGCAGCGCAGTGTCGGAGCAAAGCAGGTAGGATTCGAAGGATCATGGCGCACAAGGATTCGACTTCACGCTCCGGCATCAACAAGCCAGGGCTGCTGACCCTGACGATCAAGGACAAGAGCGCCCTGTACATGGCCTACATGCCGTTCGTGAAGAACGGCGGCCTGTTCATTCCCACCAACAGCAATTATCACCTCGGCGACGAGGTGTTCATGCTGCTGAACCTGATGGGCGAGGACGAGAAACTGCCGGTGGCCGGGCGCGTGATCTGGCTCACGCCGCGCGGCGCGCAGGGCAAGCGCACGGCGGGTATCGGCGTGCAGTTCAGCGAGCAGGATCGCGGACAGACCCAGAAGCAGGATCGAGAACTACCTGGCCGGCGCCATTGCCGGCGAGAAGCCGACCCACACGATGTAGTTCAGCTGCCGGTGCCGCGCGTCAGGCCGCGCTCCATCGAGGACAGCCCGCCCTTGAGCACATAGGCGTCGAAGCCGCGCTCGACCAGAATGAACGCCGCGGCGGAGCTGCGCCGGCCGGTATCGCAATAGACGATGTAGGGCTTGTTCTTGTCGAGCGTGGACAGCTTCAGGCGGATGAAGTACAGCGGCACGTTGATGGCGCCGTCCACCGCGAGGTTCTGGTATTCGGACGGCAAGCGCACGTCGAGCCACACCGCGCCCTTGGTGATCACCATGGCCTCGGCCTCGGAAGCCGTGACCCAGCGCTGCAGCGGTTCGGTCATCAGCTCACGGAAGTCGGACTTGCCCAGGCGCATCAGCACACCATCGGTGAGCATGGTCACCGTGGCATTGCGCTTGGCCTCGGAGATCAGCGCCTCCTCACCGAAGGTATCACCGACACCCAGCTCGGCGAGCCGGATACCGTCCTTGTTCAGTGGTGTTTCGCGGGTTACCAGGCAGCGGCCGCTGACGATGCAGTAGAAGTAATCCCCCTCGGCGCCCTGGCTGATGACCACGTCACCGGCCTTGTACGCGTGCGCTGCATGCGCAGGAAGATGGCCTGGATGTTGGCGGGCGGAATGCGCTGCATGGCGCGGCTCTGCAGCAGCGTGGTCATCCAGTCGTCGCCCTCGGCGTTCTGGAACTGGTTCTGCAGGTCGGCCACCTCGTAGGTGCCGGTCTGGTCCCAGGTGATCATCACGTCCAGCAGGTCGCTGTCGATCGACAGGTACTCCACCGAATCCATCGCGCGCGCCGAGAATTCGCGTTGCGGCTTGGTCGTGATCGGGTTGCGTGCCTCGGGTGTGCCGCCGCGGATCACGCCGATGGTGCGATCGTCCTCGCGCAGCTCCACCGTGCCGCTGACCACCCAGATGACCCGCTTGTCCTGGTCGCCCTGTTTGAACAGCAGGCGGCCGGAGTCCATTTCCTTGACGAATACCTTGCGGGCCAGGGCGGCCTGGTTTTCCTTCTTCAACCCATCCAGCGGCGCGAACTGGCGAAGCATCGCCACATCCACCGGACGACCCTGACTCACTGACACTACGACCGCTCCTTATAGAAATGTCCCGGATATCAAGAAGATCGTAGCACGCGCCCTAAATTTCGGCCCACCCCGCGTCAGGCTCAAACCGTGAACCATGTTGCAACACCAGGCCTTCGAGACGCTCGCGCAATCGGGCCGGACCCTCCTTGCGGGCCCAGGCTATCGGCCCGCCGCGAAACGGGGCAAAACCGGCGCCGAAGATCACGCCGGCATCGACCAGATCCGCATCGGCCACGATGCGCTCGCGCAGGCATGCCACGCTCTCGTTGGCGAAGGTAAGCATCAGCCGGTCGGTGAGTTCCGCGGTCACCGTGGCCGCGTCGACCGGCTGCTTCACCGCCTTGCCATCGACCCATTTGTAGTAGCCCTGGGCACTCTTGCGGCCAAGTTGCTTCGCGGCCACGAGCTGTTCGATGCGCGCCAGCGCAACGGGCGGCTCGCGCCCCAGCGCGCGGCCGATGATCTCGCCGACGTGCTTGCACACGTCCAGACCCACCACATCGGCAAGCTCGATCGGCCCCATGGGCATGCCGAAGCCCGTGGCCGCCGCGTCGACCGATTCCGGCGCAATGCCCTGTTCCACGGCGATCATGCCTTCCTGCATGTACGGGATGAGCACGCGGTTGACCAGGAAGCCCGGCGAGCTCTTGCAGGGCAGGGGAAGTTTGTCGATACGCCTGACGAAATGCGCGGCGATCTCCAGCACATCCTGGCGCGTGGCGGCCCCGTGAATGATTTCCACCAGCGGCATCTGCGCCACGGGATTGAAGAAATGCAGCCCCACGAAACGCGCCGGATCCGCCATCCCCTCGGCCAGCGACTCCAGCACCAGACTGGAGGTATTGGTGGCCAGCACCGCCGTGGGTTTCATGCGCGGCAGCAGCGTGGCATACAGCGCGCGCTTGGCCTCCAGGTTCTCGAAGATGGCCTCGATGACCAGATCCGCATCGGGCACGCGCGCGCCGTCCACGTCGGCCACCAGACGGGCGGCGGTGGCCGCGCGCTCGTCCTCCCTGGCGATGCGCTTGGCGAACAACTCGCCGGCGCGTTGCAGTGCCGGGTGCGACGTACTCCATGGCCCGATCCTGCAGGCTCACCGTGTAGCCGCGCAGCGCACACCATGCGGCAATGTCCCCGCCCATCAGCCCGGCACCGACCACGTGCACGTGCCCGATGGCGGGCAACCCGCCGGCGGGCTTGCCGCCCAGTGACTTCAGCCGATCCTGCAACTGGAACACCCGCACCAGATTGCGTGCCGTGTCCGAGCCGAACAGCCCGGCGATCGAGCGTGCCTCGGCCTCGAAGGCGGCGCGGCCGCGCGCGCCGTACTTCACCCACAGCTCCACGATCGCGAATGGCGCCGGGTAGTGCTCGCGCTGCACGCGGCTGGCCACCTGGCGACGCAGCTCCGGCGCCAGGAAAGGCCGCACCACCGGGAAGGACAGCGCCCGCTCGAAGAACGTCGGCTGATGCGGCGGGGGGCGACGCCGGATCAATTCGCGCGCCGCGGCCTCGGCATCAGCCGGTGCGACGTAACGATCCACCAGGCCGAGCTTGAGCGCGCGCTCGGCGCGGATGTTCTTGCCGGTGAGCATCATGTCCATGGCCCGGCGCACGCCGAGCAGCCGCACCAGGCGCACGGTGCCGCCGAAGCCGGGATGAATCCCCAGCTGCACTTCGGGCAGGCCCAGCGTCAGCTTGCCGTCGTCGACACCGACGCGATAGCGGCAGGCCAGCGCCAGCTCCAGGCCACCACCCAGCGCAAAGCCGTTGAGGATCGCCACAGTGGGGCAGGGCAGTGCCGCGAGCCGGTCACAGACGCCCTGTCCGAGACGGATCGCCGCCAGCGCCTGGTCCACCGAACCGAAGGTGGTGAACTCGTTGATGTCCGCCCCGGCGATGAAACCGCCGGCCTTGCCCGAGCGCAGGATCAGCCCCTGGGGCGGCTCGCGCCCGATCTGCTCCAGTAGCGTGCCCAGTTCGCGCAGCACGGCACCACCGAGCGTGTTGGCGGACTTGTCCGGCACGTCCAGGCTCAGCACGCCGATGTCGTCCTGGCGGTGATAGCTCCATGCCGTGTGGCTCATGACGGCTCCTCCTTGCGCACCGTGAAATCGCACACCAGCGGCCGGTGATCGGACAGGCGGATATCCGGCACACTGAAGGCGCTCACCTCGATCTGTTCGCCCACCAGCACGAAATCAAGCTCGGTGCGCGGCGCATTGGCCGGATAGGTGGGCAGGTTGCGCACGTTGGCGCTGCGCAGGCGCGCCGCGCGCATGAACAGGTACAGCTCGTGCGTGCCCCAGAAGGTGTTGAAGTCGCCGGCGACGATCACCGGCTTGGTGGATTTCTCCACCAGCTCGTGCAGGTAGCGCAGCTGGTACTGGCGATGGCGATACTTGATCGACAGATGCACCAGGAACAGCGACACGTCGTCCAGTTCCAGCTCGATGATCAGCCGCTTGATGCCCGAATCGAAGTAGTGAAAGCGCTCGCCGTGCACGCGCGGCGCGGCCAGGAAGGCATTGCCCTGCTTGCGCACGATGGGCAGGAAGTTGTTGACCGAGGAGGTGCCGTACTTGCACTGGTAGGTGGAGAAGTGCCCGAGGCTGCCGGCGATGAACTCGGCCTGGTTGACCATGCCGGAGCGGATCGAGCCGGTGTCGATCTCGATCAGGCCGATCAGATCCGCGTCCTGGCGCCGCAGGAATTCGGTGAGGCCCGCCAGCACCCGGCGGTTGCTGCGCAGATAGCCGGCCCCGGGGACCGGCAGATGAAAGCCGGGGCCGGTACCGGTGGCATAACGGATGTTGTACAGGACCAGGCGCAAGCCAGAACCCCCGCGGGGTAACCCAACGGGTCTAGTCTATCGGGTGTTGAGGTACACTGCTCCGCGTATGTCGCAGCAGAATCCCATTCGCGTGTTCGTCACGCACAACTGGCACGATTCGGACGACTACGTCCGGGTCTTCGAGTACCTGGAGAGCGCGAAGAACTTCTTCTATCGCAACACCAGTACCCCGGACAACCCGCCCACCGCCGTGGACACCGACAGCGTGCGCGCCGACCTGCGCAAGCAGATCGATGCCGCCGAAGTGGTGGTGGCGCTGGCCACGCTGCATGGCACGAGCCCGGATCTGGCCATATTCGAAATGAACTATGCCCAGTCGCAGAAGAAGCCGGTGCTGCTGATGGGCTACTTCGGGACGCGCCAGGAGCTGCCCAAGCTGCTGACGGACCGGGCCGATGAGATCGGCGAGTGGAACGAGCGCCAGATCGTCGATGCCATCCGCCTGCTGGCGCGCGGCGAGAACACGGCGCGCTTCGACGTGGTCGACTTCAACCCCGACGATTTCAAGGACTTCAAGCTGGACTAGCGCCCGTGCGGTGCGCCCATGTGCGCCCGCGCCGCCAGCCTCAGGCTTCGGCGTACAGCGCCACCACGGTCGCCGCTGCGCCGGAACGCGCGGAGCGCTGCTGACTGGCAGCGACGGATTCACCACGCGCGAGCGCGGCAAACGCGCGCACCACCAATGCGGCAAAGGCCCGCACCTCGGCAATCGACATCTTGCGCACCGAGGCGCGGATCACGCATTCGCGCGGTTGCGGCACTGCGCTGTGCATCGCCGTGTGCAGGGATTGGAAATCAGCGCGCATGCATTCCGGCAACCGGGCAGGGTCGATGTCGGCCAGATGATCCGAGTACGCCTCGACGAGACGATCCTTCATGGAACCTTCCTGCGATAGCCGCAGGGTTGCGCGCTGCAGGTGATCGATGGTGTCGTTCATGGCTTGGGGGACTCTCGCGCCTACTTTTGGGTGGGTCTTGTTATCCGTCTTACTTCAAGTAATTCCTGAAGATTGCACCAATAAAACCCCTTGCTGAGTCAAGGGGGTAGAGCCCGAATATACACCTGCTCCCAACTCAGGCAAGTGTGGATTTGGGGTACGGGAGATTTCTGCCGCCCACCAATACGGGACAAAGAGGGCGAATCGGGCTGCGGGCGCGCGATCAACCGGCCAGCTGCATGCCGCCCAGCACCGCGGCAAATGCCACGGAAACGGCCGCATGGCCGATGCCCACGCGCCAGCCGTAGCGCGTGCCGCCGATGAAGAAGGCGAGCACGGTCTTGGCGATCCCGGCCACGGTGAGCAGCAGCACCAGGCCCCAGGCGGCCGGCATCATCTGCAGCTGCGCGGCCGCCGCGAGCTGCGCGATGCTGGCTGTGGCAGCGTGGATTTCCACCAACGACACCACGGCGGCGGCAAAGAACACGCCGGCGCTGCCCCACTGGGCCTTGAGCAGCGCCGATACCAGCAACACCAGCGCCATGAGCGCGGCCAGCAGCAGCGCCTGGGTGAGCTGGAACGTGCGCACCGTGGCCATGCGCGGCAGGCCCTCCAGCGTGCTGCTGCGCGAGAGCCCCAGGCTGGCGATCACCGCCAGCACCACGCCGGCCGCGGCCAGCCCGGGCGCAGCCACCCGCAGCAGGGCGGGTGACGCGGCGCCCACCACCGTGGAGAACAGCACCGTGGAACCCAGGTCCGCGAACAGCGCCGCGGAGGCGGCCGGCGCCACGCTGCCCGGCTCCACGCGAGCGCGCTGCCCGAAGCCGATCACTGCCGCCGTGGAAGAGGCGAATCCGCCGAGAAAACCGGCCAGCGGCAGGCCCCAGCGCACGCCCACCATCCGCGAGGCCGCGTGTCCGGCCATGCCGATGGCCAGGATCAGCACCACCAGACGCCACAGGCGGGCCGGCACCAGCACGCCCCATGGGTCGACCGCGTGGTTCGGCAGCAACGGCATGACCACCAGCGCGGCACCGGCCAGCAGCAGTCCGTCGCGCACTTCCTGCTCATTGACCCGCTCGCGCACCAGCTCGTGCAGCGGCTTCTTGGCAAACAGCGCGCCGGCCACGACCACCGCCAGCCCGGCGGCAAGGCCCGGATGGTCATGTGCGAGCGCCGCCAGCAGCGCCGTAACCGGCAGGGCGACTTCGCCGGTCAGGCCCGGATCGGAGTCACTGGTCTTCACGTAGCTGGCCACGGTCAGCGCCCCGATCAGTACCAGGACAGCCACCAGCACCGCCGTGCCCAGCGAGGCGCCCAGTGCACCGGCCAGCGCCACCATCAGATGGGTACGGATGCCGGCCACCGTGTGCTGCGGGTCCGGCTGGGCGCGTTCGCGCACCGCGCCGATCAGCAGCCCCAGGCCAATGGTGGAGACCAGACCGTGGAAGGAAATGACGGATTCCATGGGAAGTGCAGATTAGCGCGCCGCCGCGGGCAGGGCGGCGCGCAATTGCTGCGCGAACAGCCGGGCGCCGCCCATCGACGGGTGGCGCAGGGCGCTCGCCGCCACGCCCAGTTCGGCCAGTGAACTCTCGGCATTGCGGCCCACCGCGAACACGCGGGCCGCGGGAAATGCCCGCAGCAGCGCTTCGAGCACCGGCACGCCGGCGAGCCGTTCGCTGCGTGTCGGGGTGCGATTGGAGTGCAGGGCGCCCGGTTTGTGCGGGTGCCAGGGATAGGCATTCCACAGCACGGTGCGCTCGGCCACACCCAGAGCATGTAAGGTGTTCCAGACCGTGGTGGCGGAGGGTTCGCTCCAGGGCCGGGCTCGCGAGGACAACCGCGACGACGGCACGGCAATGCGCGGAATGGCGCCGGCGAGGATCAGCCGCTCACTGGTGAACGGGATGCCCGATACCTTGCAACCCTGATAGCCGGCGGCTTCGCCGATCAGAATGCAGGTGGCATCGATATCCAGATGCGCGCGCAACCGGGCGAGGCGATCCGTGGCCGCGTCCGCCGCGAGATCCGTAGATGGATCGCCGTGCAGCCAGGGATTGAAGACACCCTCGGGCGTGGCACTGCGCAGGCACCGGAAGAAGGAATCGAAGTGAGAATATTGTTTATGTAAGGACGCCAAGATATTGATGATTATTGTTTTATCTATGCCGGAAGATCGACCATCCGGCTTCCGTGGAACCAGGAGAACAAGATGAACAGTGTGGCGGGCAAGAAAGTCGTCGTGACTGGCGGTACGCGCGGAATCGGGCTGGCAACTGTAGCCGAATTCGCCAGGGCCGGTGCCCACGTGACCTTTACCGGCACCAGCGAAGCCGGCATCGCCGCGGCGCGCGCGAAGCTTGGCGCGAGCAATGCTGCAGGCATTGCCTGCGACCTGCGCGACACCGCGCGCATGCACGCCATCCTGGCCGGCGGCTGCGACATCCTGATCAACAACGCCGCCATCGCCGAACCCAACGGTCCGTTGCATTCAGTGGCCGACGAGGATCTGCGGCGCATGATCGACGTGACGCTGTTCGGTGCGTTGCAGTGGGCCCGGCATGCCGCGGCCCGCATGCTCGAGCACGGCGGCGGCACCATCATCAACGTCAGCTCCGGCGCCGCGCATCGGGCCATACCGAACATGGGGCCGTACAACATCGCCAAGGCCGGGCTGTTCATGGCGACCCAGGTGCTGCACGAGGAACTCAAGGACCGCGGCATCCTGGTGCTGGCGTTTTCTCCCGGCGTGGTCGATACGGACATGCAGACCGCGGCGCGCGAGAGCGGTCTGTTCAAAGGTGTCTTGCCGTCGGATCGGTCCGAGCTGCGCGCACCGGAAGAACCAGCTCGCGCCATGCGCTGGTTGTGCGAGCACGGTGGCGTGGAGTTTGGCGGCAGGGATATCCCGATAGCGGACGAGGCGCTGCAGGGTGCTTTCGCCTGATCGCTCCTTGGACCCTACTTCGCATAATGTATATTATGTAATATTACATATGCATCGGGGTGTCAGTCAGGACGCCGTGGCCCCCTGCCAGACCGGACACAGCGCCCGTATGCCCTGGGCAAGCGGTTCGGCCAGACAGATGCCGTTGGTTGCATGTGCGATGGTGTCGGCGCTGACCACGCGTGCGGCGCCGGCGCTGCGCAATTGCGCCAGGGAATCATCCGCGAATATCGCGTGCACGGCGATGCAGGTCGGCTCCGGCAGACCGCACTCATGTACGCGCCGAACCGCTTCGATCATCGTGCGGGCCGTGGACACGATGTCATCCACCAGCACTGGCGCGCGGTCCTGCCAGCCCTGGACCTGCGGCATGGACACCGCGACGTCGCGGTCGCCGCGGCGCAGCTTGGTCAGCACCTCGAAGGGCGCCCCCACCTGCCGGGCAATGTCCGATACCCACTGGCCGCTTTCCTCGTCGGGTCCCAGCAGCAGTGGTTTGGGCACGTTGGCGCGAATCCACTGCGCGATGGCGCCGGCGGCGTGCACCACACGATTCGGGACGGTGTAGACCTCGGACAGCGCCTTGATCCGATGCAGGTGCGGATCGACCGTGACCAGCCAGTCGATCTGCTTGGAAATCCATCCGGCCACATGACGCGCGCTGGTGGCCTCGCCATCATGGAAGCGCCGGTCCTGGCGCATGTAGGCCAGATATGGCGCCACCAGCCCGACACTGGCCGCACCGGCCTCGCGCGCGGCGCCGGCCAGCAGCAGCAACGGCGGCAATTTCTCATCCGGCCGGTCCAGTGTGCACAGGATGATCAGGTGCCGGCCGGCCACCTCCCCGGTGATCCGCACATAGGACTCGCCATCGGGGAAACGCCGCACGAGCAGCGGACAGGCCTGCGCCGACAGGGTTCTGCACAGCGCATCGGCCATGCGTTCGTTGCCCGGCATGGCCAGCAGCAGCGCGCTCACGCGGACAACTCATCGGTGAGGTAGACGGCAGGGTGCCTGGCCACGTATTGCAGGGCGTACTCGAGTTCGCCGGGGGCATCGGCATGCATGGTGAACAGCGTCTGCCCGCGTTCCACCCGATCGCCGAGCTTCACGTGCAGCTCCAGTCCGGCCGTTGCCATGGTCGGCGCACCGGCCAGTTTCGCGGCCCGCGCCAGACGGCGGCAGTCGATGGCCGCGACATTGCCGGCCTGGTCGGCCGTGATGGGCCGGCGCAGCGTGGCCACACCGGGCTCGCGCAAGCCGCCCTGAGCCGCGCAGATGCCCTGGAATTTCTTCCAGGCCGCACCGCTGTCCAGCAGCTGCACGGCCTTGTCGTGGGCCTGCCCGGGGTCCAGGTTGCCACCGATTTCCAGCAACGCGGCGGCCAGTGCCAGCGCGCGCTCCTTCAGATCCTCTGGCGCGGTGGCCTCCCCGCGTAGCACTGCCAGCACATCATGAGCCTCCAGTGCCGGCCCGATGCCGCGCCCGACCGGTTGCGTGCCGTCGGTGCGCAAGACGCGCAGTTTGAGATTGCAGGCCGTGGCCACGCTTTGCAGCAGCTCCTGCAGATGTGCCGCGTCGTGCTCGCTGCGCAGCTTGGCGCTGGGACCGACGGGAATGTCGATCACGGTATGCGTGGCCCCGGCGGCGATCTTCTTCGACAACACGGAAGCCACCAGCTGGGCGTCGCTGTCCAGGTCCAGGGGCCGTTCGACCCGGATCAGCACGTCGTCGGCAGGGCTGAGCGTGAGCGCCCCGCCCCACACCAGGCAGGCACCTTCCTGTTCGACCACGCGGCGCATGTTGGCCACGTCCAGCTCCACCCGGGTGATGGTCTCCAGCACGTCGGCGGTGCCGGCCGGCGAAGTGATCGCACGCGAGGAGGTCTTGGGTATCAGGTGCCCGGCGGCGGCCACGATCGCCACGACGATGGGTGTGGTGCGGTTTCCGGGCAGGCCACCGACGCAGTGCTTGTCCAGCACCATCGGCCGGCCCCAGTCGATCACCTCGCCGGCATCCACCATGGCGCGGGTCAGCTCGGTGGTCTCGTGCCGGTCCATCCGGCCGCCGGCGCAGGCACTGAGGAATGCCGCGATGTGCACATCCGCGTAATGCCCTTCCACGACGTCCGTGATGATGGACTGCAGTGCCGGGTAGCCCAGGCGGTGCCCGTAGATCTTGGCGCGCAATGCGCTCAGGGAATCCAGCGTGGGCGCATGGCGCACCACGACCCGATCGCCATCTCGCCCGCCCAGTTCCTGCGCGGCCCGCTGCGACAGTCCGGCCTCGCCGGCGCCCAGCAGCGCGCCTTCGACGACGTTGAGGGTGGCCACCAGATGCCGGCCGTCGAGTTCCACCTCTACGCGGGCCAGCGAATCGAATCCTTCCGCGCGGCACACATGGCAGTCCCGGCGCATGTACACGGTGTGTTCCTGCTGCGTATCGATACCCAGCAACCGCAGCTTCAGGAACTCCTCGCTCATGTGCCGATCTCCACGCGCTGGCCCAGACGCGGCACGAGCGCCTCCCAGCCCAGTTCGCGTTCGATGCGCTGGCGCAATGCGTCGGCCGGGCCCGGTTCGCCATGATTCAGGAAGACGCGTCGGGGCGGGGACCGCGCGGTACTGAGCCAGGCCATGAGCTGGTTCGCATCCGCATGGGCCGACATGCCCGGCAGCGACAGCACTTCGGCGTTGATGTCCACCTGCTCGCCGTGAATACGGATGCGCCGCTCGCCGGCCAGCATGCGCGCACCGCGCGTACCGCCGGCCTGAAAGCCGGCGAACACGATGGCATTGCGCGAATCCGGAGCCATGGCCTTCAGGTGATGCAGCACCCTGCCCCCGGTGGCCATGCCGCTGCCGGCGATGATGATGGACGGCTCGTGGCGCGCGTTCAGCGCCCGCGACTCCTCGGCCGTGTGCACCATCTGCGCCACGTGACACATGCCCTCGCTCTGCTCGCGCGACAGCCGGTGCTCGGCAACATGGCGGCGGTAGATCTCGGTCATGTCGATCGCCATCGGACTGTTCAGGTACACGGGAATGTCCGGTATCCGGTGCGCCTTCTTCAGGGTGTAAATGGCATACAGCAGCGCCTGCGCGCGGCCCACGGCGAATGCGGGAATGATCACCGTGCCGGCCCGCGCGTGCACCCGGCGGATGATGTCGCCCAGCATCGCCACGGGGTCGGCATCGCCGTGCAGCCGGTCCCCGTATGTGGATTCCATGATCACGTAATCCACCGCGCCGGGCGGCGTGGGTGCGCGCATCAGCAGGTCATCCGGACGGCCCAGGTCGCCGGAAAACAGTACGGTGGTACCGCCCGCGGTGATTTGCACGGAAGCCGCGCCCAGGATGTGGCCGGCGGGCCGCAGCTGCACCTGGAATCCGCCCGGCAGCTCACGGGGCGTGTCGAAGGGTATCGGCTCGAACAGTCGCAACGCCTTGTGCGCATCTTCCTCGGTGTACAGCGGCTGCGGCTTCGCGTGGCGGGAACGGTGGTGCCGGCCCAGATACTCGGCATCCTCCTCCTGCAGCCGCCCGCTGTCGGGCAGCAGCACGCCGCAGGTGTCGATGGTGGAAGGCGTCGCGAAGATCCTGCCGCGAAAGCCCTGCTTTGCCAGCAGCGGCAACGCACCGGAGTGATCCAGATGCGCATGCGTGAGCACCACCGCCGGCAACTTCGCCACGTCGAAGGCCTGCGCCTCCCAGTTCAGCAGACGCAGGTTCTTGTAGCCCTGGAACAGGCCACAGTCGATGAGCAGGCGGTGACCGCCATTCGTGAGCAGGCTCTTCGAGCCGGTCACCGTGCCGGCCGCGCCCAGGAAGTCCAGTTGCATGCCGTGCCGACCGTTGTCCCCGCCAACTTCACGATTCATTGGGACTGCATGCTATACCGGGCCACGTAGCGCCGGGCTAGGTATTTGTACCGGACCCGGGTCGGCGCGCGCTTTCAACGCCGCATTGCCTTGGGATAGGCTTTCCCGGCAACCCGCCTTTCCCGACCAGGAGTTTCGTTGATGCAGGCGTACGATGTGTTGAGAGTCGGCGTGGGCGGCCCGGTGGGTTCCGGCAAGACGGCGCTGGTGGACCGGCTGTGCAAGGCGTTGCGCGAGCGGCTGAACATGGCCGTGGTCACCAACGACATCTACACGCGCGAAGACGCCGACTTCCTGGTGCGCAGCGAGGCGCTCACGCCGGATCGCATCCGCGGCGTCGAGACCGGCGGCTGTCCGCATACCGCGATCCGCGAAGACGCGTCGATGAACCTGGCGGCCATCGACGAGCTGACGCACAGCTTCGATGCGCTGGATCTGGTGATCGTGGAAAGCGGCGGCGACAACCTCGCCGCGACCTTCAGCCCCGAGCTGTCCGACCTCACGCTGTACGTGATCGATGTGTCTGCCGGCGACAAGATTCCGCGCAAAGGCGGCCCGGGCATCATCAAATCCGACCTGCTGATCATCAACAAGATCGATCTGGCGCCGCATGTGGGCGCCTCCCTGGAGGTGATGGATCGCGATGCCCGCAAGATGCGCGGCGAGCGTCCGTTCGTGTTCACCAACCTGAAGACCGGTCAGGGCCTGGAAACCGTCATCGAATTCATCCTCGACAAGGGCATGCTGCGCACGAAGGACCGGCTGGCCGAGCCGGCCGCCTGATCACTGCGCCAGCAGTCGCGCCGCGCGGGCGGCTGCCGACGCGCGGTTCTCGACGCCGAGCTTCACGAAGATCTGCTCCAGGTGCTTGTTCACGGTGCGCGGGCTGATGCCGAGGATTTCCCCGATCTCGCGATTGGACTTGCCGCGTGACAGCCACAGCAGCACCTGCGACTCGCGACTGGTGACGCCCAGCTGCAGCAGCACCGCGCCCTCCTCTTCCGCACGCTTCTCACTGAGCCGGAACAGCAGTTCGTCCGGTCCGATCGGACTGAGCATGGCGCATTCGACCTGGCGGCCGCCGATATCCAGCATGCGCTGCGCGCGGCCCGCGCCGGCGGCATGCCGCAGGGCCAGCATCTGGCGCAGCACGTCCTGCGGCAGTTCGGGAACCTGCGCGGCATCGCCCGGCAACAGCTCGCGCAACAGTGCGCGCGCCTTGGGTGTGCACCACTTGATGCGCCCGGCCAGATCAGTGGCCAGCAGGAAGCGTCCGGCGGCATCCAGTGCCGCATTCGGGCCCAGTGCCACCCGTGCGTTGTTCAGGTGTACGCGCATGCGTGCCAGCAGCTCCTGGACCACGATCGGCTTGGTGACGTAATCGACCCCGCCGGCGGCAAGGCCGTGCACCACGTGCTCGGTTTCGGCCAGACCGGTCATGAAGATCACCGGCATATGCGCCAGGGGTGCCTTGCGCTTCAGGCGCCGGCAGGTCTCGAAGCCGTCTATGCCCGGCATGCGCGCATCCATCAGCACCATGTCCGGCGTGATCTGTTCCACCAGGCGCAACGCGCTCTCCCCGTCGGTGGCTATCAGCACCGTATAGCCGGCGCCATCCAGCGTATCGGTGAGGAATCCCAGCGACTCGGGGGTGTCGTCCACCACCAGCACGGTATCGCGCCGCTCGGCGCGCAGTTCAGGCGCTTTCACGAAGTTCCCTGATCGTCGTCATGTAGCGTTTGAGGTCAAAGCGTTCCACCATTGTGCGCAGCGCCTGCGCCAGCGGGCCGGCCGCCGGCTCGCTGACCTCGAACTCGCGCAGCCGGGCCTGAATGCCACGCACGTGCCCGATCAGCCCGAGCTGCCACAACTCCTCCAGGTGCGTGCCGATCCTGGCGCGCAGTTCCCCGCCAACGCACAGGCCGGCCTCGGCATCCGGCTGCTCGCCGCCGTAGGTCCACTCCAGGCGCAGCATCCTCTGCAGCGCGGAAAACACCACCGAGACATCCACCGGCTTCATCACGAAGCCGTCGTGCAGGACCTGAGCGCTGCCTGGTGCGTATTCGTGTGCATTGGCGGAGACCACCAGTACCGGGACCTTCTCCAGCTCCGGATCCTCACGCATCTGCCGCAGCACGTCCCACCCTGTCATGTCCGGCAGGGAAAGGTCGACCATGATCAGATCCGGTGGCGAGGCGACGGCGGCCGCAACCGCAGCCGCGCCAGTGTGCACGGCGTCCACGAGAAAGCCCAGTGGCACGAGCAGCCCGCTCATGAAGTCCACATGAGCCGGATCGTCGTCGACCACCAGGATACGACGGCGGGTGCCGGCATAGCCGCGGATGTGGCGCGACAACTCCGTGCGTGAGTCCTGCAGCGCCTCCGAGAGCAGCAGGCGCACGGTGAACGTCGTGCCCTGTCCCGGGATACTGCTCAGGTTGATTTCCCCGCCCATTACCTCCGTGAGCAGCCTGGTGATGGTCAAGCCCAGGCCCGTGCCGGGGATGGAGCGCACTTGCGCGCCGTTGCCGCGCTCGAACGGCCCGAAGACCCGCTCCTGGTCCTCCACGGCAATGCCCATGCCGGTATCGCTGACTTCGAACTCGGCCACCTGGTTGCGATAACGGACCGCCAGCGCGGCATGTCCCTGCGCGGTGTACTTGACCGCATTGGACAACAGGTTGATGAGAATCTGCCGCAGGCGCTTTTCATCGGCGTGCACCACGGCCGGCAGGTGGGCGGCGCGCTCGCAGCTAAAGCCAATGCCCTTGCTGGCTGCCTGCAGCCGGAACATGTCCTCGAGCTGATCCAGGAACTCGGTGAAATTCAGCCGGTCGCGGTTCAGCTTCAGTACGCCGCCCTCGATGCGCGAGATATCCAGCAACCCGTCGATGAGGCTGGACAGGTGTTCGGCACTGCGGCGGATCACCTTCACGGCATTGGGTGGCGGCTCGTTGGGCGTTCGCTCGAGCAATTGCGCATAGCCATAGATGGAGTTCAACGGCGTCCGGATTTCATGCGACAGGCCGATGATGTAGCGCGACTTGGCCATGTTGGCGGACTCGGCCACCTCCTTGGCCCGCTGCAGGGCGGCGTCGGTGCGCCCATGCGCGGCGATCTCGTCCATCAGCATGGTGGTCTGACGAGCCGATTCACGCTCGGCGATGCGCCGGTTCTCGATGGCCAGCACGATGACCCAGGCCGCAATGGCGGAAAGCACCAGAAAGCTGAAGTACACGATCCACAGCGTGGCTGCGGTGACCGCCCGGGTTGCCGGGTCACTGCCGCCGACATAGGCGTAGATGAAGGCCAGAACCAGGCCCACCAGCAGGTTCGACAACACCATCAGGCTGGCAAAGCGACCGCCGCGGGTATCCACCAGCGCCGCAACCCGCGACGGCAGCAGCCTGTCCATGAATGCCCCGATCTGGTCCGACACGCGAGAGTGGTCCTTGCACTGATCATGGCAGCGTGAGTCGAGCGAGCAGCACAACGAACAGATCGAACCCCCGTAGGCCGGGCACAGCGCCATGTCGGCCCGCTCGAAGTGGTTCTCGCAGATCGAGCAGGTCTCCGTCACGCGCGCGCTATCTGCTTCGCGGGCCAGGTAGAAACGTCCGCGCGTCCACCACGCGATCAGCGGCGCGACGACCATTGCGGTGAGCAGCGCGATGAAGGGCGACAGCACGCGCGCCGGCTCGCCGAACACGCCCAGATGCGAGATGCTGGACAGCACCACGGAGGCGGCCAGCGCCCCGACGCCCACCGGATTGATGTCGTACAGATGGGCGCGCTTGAACTCTATGCCCTTCGGCGACAGACCCAATGGCTTGTTGATGATCAGGTCCGCGGTGATCGCACCGATCCAGCCCGCCGCGAAATTCGCATACAGCGTGAGAACACTCTCGATGGCATCGAATATGCCGACCTCCATCAGCAGCAGCGCCAGCAGCACGTTGAACACCAGCCAGACAACGCGCCCCGGATGGGCATGGGTGACACGCGAAAAGAAGTTGGACCAGGCGATCGAGCCCGCGTAGGCGTTGGTCACGTTGATCTTGACCTGGCACACGACCACGAACACGCCGGTCACCACCAACGCCACGGTCGGCGAACTGAACACCATCCCGAAGGCAAAGTGATACATCGTGGTGGGGTTGTCGGCGGCCGCCCGCGGCACCCCGGAGCGCAACAACATCCAGGCCAGAAACGAACCGGCCAGCAACTTCAGACCGCCGAGCACCACCCAACCCGGGCCGGTGCCGAGCACGGCCGCCCACCACCCGACTCGGTTGTCGGCGCGCTTCTCCGGCAGGAAGCGCAGGTAATCGACCTGCTCGCCGATCTGCGGCAACAGCGACAACAGCACAGCCGAGGCCGCGGCGAACAGCGGCCAGTCCAGCTTGCCCGGTGCTCCACCCGCGTCACCGGCAAACTGCGTCCAGCCGGCCACGTCCTGTGGATTGCGCCAGGCAATGTAAGCCAGCGGAAGCAGTTGCAGCAGCAGCCACAGCGGCTGGGTCAGCATCTGGAAGCGGCTGATCAGACTGATCCCGTACAAGGCAATCGGGATCACCACCAGAGCACTGAACAGGTGCGCCATCCACAGCGGTACGCCGAAGAGCAGGGTCAATGCGGTGGACATGATGCTGGCTTCGATCGAAAACAGCAGAAAGGTGAACGACGCATAGATCAGCGAAGTGATGGTCGAGCCGATGTAGCCGAAGCCGGCGCCGCGGGTCAGCAGGTCGATATCCACACCGTAACGGGCCGCGTAGACGCAGATCGGCACGCCGATCAGGAACATCAATGCGCAGAACGCCAGAATCGCGCCGGCCGCATTGGTGAAGCCGTATGAAAGGGTAATGGCCCCGCCAATCGCCTCGCACGCCAGAAACGCGATCGGACCAAAGGCCGTATTGCCAACACGAAACGTGGATTTGCGCGCCTGCGAGGCCGTGTAACGCAGCGCATAGTCCTCCAGCGTCTGCGATGCCACCCACTGATTGTATTGACGCCGTTCCCGGACGATGCGTTGACGCGGAAGCATGCGCCATTGTGTGCGAGTCGCCGGGAAAAGTAGTTGCAGGCGCCCACCGTTCGCCGGCTTCTACGTCATTCGACCCATGCGCGCTACGTCAATCGACGCGTACCCCCTGTGACGCGGGTCCCATAACTTTGACTGCGCCGGCCGCGGTGCGATGAAGCACGGCACGCCGCCCTACTACTACAGAAGGACATCCCCCATGGGTCATGAAACGGTCTCCTCTCCCTCGCGGCTACACGCCGGGTCGCTGTCGGGATTCGGCAAGAAGAGAATCATCACAGGCGTGCTTGCTGCAGCGGCGGTGGGCGCCATTCCGGTTGCGAACGCCGGCGGCATCGAGATCGGCAAGGGCCTCACCATCACCGGATTTCTCGATCAGTCGTATCAATACATCAATGACGACAACGCGCCGAAGTACCACAAGTTCGGCATCGACCAGTTCGAAACCGACTTCCTGTATTCCGGGTCGGACGGCGTTTCCGCCGAGGTGGATATCGAGTACGGCGACAGCACGCCGAACGGCCCGGCCGGCGGCAATGAAACCTTCGTCGAGCAGGCCTTCGTCACCAAGAAATTCAACGACCAGTTCAGCGTCAAGGTCGGACGCTTCCTGAGCTACAGCGGCTGGGAGGCCGAGGAACCCACGGGGCTGTTCCAGTACAGCGGCACCGGGTACGGCGCGTATTTCTATGGCTGGTACCAGCAGGGTGTCTCGCTCTACTACTCCGGTGGAAAGTTCGACCTGATGGCGTCGGCCGTCAACAGCACCTTCGACCCGAACGACTACAACTCCAAGGATCACGGCTACGAGCTCGGCGCGGCAGTAATGCCGGTGGATGGGCTGACCGGAAGGTGTTCTACATCACCAACAAGCCCCAGGGCGCCAGCGGCAGGGACAAGATCATCAACATCTGGGTGTCCTACGCCATGTCCGGGTTCACGTTCGCCGGCGAGTACAACGACGCCAAGTACGCCACGGGTGGTGACGGCAACGGCTACCTGCTGATGGCCAACTACGCCACCGGTCCCTGGGGCGTGACGCTGCGCTACCACGATTTCAAGATCAAGGATGCCCTGGGCGCCACCTCCGTCAAGAACAGCGCCATCACCGTCTCGCCCAGCTACAAGGTCGGCGACAGCCTGCTGCTCGTGTCCGAGTTCAGGCGGGACAAGTTCTACGGCGGCGACAAGGCGACGTCCGTCGCGCTGGAAGCCCTGTTCACCTTCTGAAGTCCGGTCCGGCACCCGCGCCGGTCGCAGACGGCTGGCCGGGTCCATCTACTCTCGAAAGCAATCGGAGCAATCCAATGAAATCAAGACGAATATTCCTGAAGACAGCGGCGGCCGCGGCCGCCCTGTCGCTGGGCTTCGCGGCCCATGCCGACGACGGTGCCATCAAGGTCGGCGTGCTGCACTCGCTGTCCGGCACCATGGCCATCAGCGAAACCACGCTGAAGGACACCATCCTGATGATGATCGACGAGCAGAACAAGAAAGGCGGCCTGCTCGGCAAGAAGCTGGAGGCCGTCGTCGTCGACCCGGCGTCCGACTGGCCGCTGTTCGCCGAAAAGGCCGAGCAGCTGCTGGTCAAGGACAAGGTCGCCGTGGTGTTCGGCTGCTGGACTTCGGTCTCGCGCAAGTCGGTGCTGCCGGTGTTCGAGAAGAACAACGGCCTGCTGTTCTACCCGGTGCAGTACGAGGGTGAGGAGTCCTCGCAAGAACGTGATCTACACCGGCGCCGCGCCCAACCAGCAGGCGATCCCGGCGGTCGACTACCTGATGAACGAAGTCGGCGTGAAGCGCTGGGTCCTGGAAGGCACCGACTACGTCTATCCGCGCACGACCAACAAGATCCTCGAGGCCTACCTGAAGCTCAAGGGCGTCGCACCGGACGGACATCATGATCAACTACACGCCGTTCGGCCATTCCGACTGGCAGACCGAGCGTGTCGAAGATCAAGGCGTTCGGCTCGGCCGGCAAGAAGACCGCCGTGGTCTCGACCATCAACGGCGACGCCAACGTGCCCTTCTACAAGGAACTGGGCAACGCAGAAGCATCTCGGCCGAGGACATCCCGGTCGTGGCCTTCTCGGTGGGTGAGGAGGAGCTGTCCGGCATCGATACCAAGCCGCTGGTCGGCCACCTGGCCGCCTGGAACTACTTCGAGAGCGTCGAGACGCCGCCAACAAGACTTCATCAAGAAGTGGCACGCGCTACATCAAGAACCCGAAGCGCACGTTACCAACGACCCGATGGAAGCGCACGTACATCGGCTTCAACCTGTGGGTGAAGGCCGTCGAGAAGGCCGGCACCACCGACGTGGACAAGGTCATCGCGCGCATTGCCCGGCCTGAGGTGCCGAACCTGACCGGCTGGCACGGCGAAGTGCTGCCGAACCACCATCTCACCAAGCCGGTGCTGATCGGCGAGATCCGCGCCGACGGCCAGTTCGACGTGGTCTGGGAGACGCCGGCTCCGTGCCGGGCGATGCCTGGTCCGACTACCTGCCGGGCAGCAAGGACACCGAGGCCGACTGGGTGACCGCTCAAGTGCGGCAACTACAACAAGATCACCAAGAAGTGCTCGGGTCAGAACTACGAGTAGGCGTGTAGGAAAGCCCGCTGCTTACGATCCTCGTGACCAACCGGTTCCGGCCCCGCGAGGGGTCCGAAAGGCCACAAGACAGGATCGCATGACCAAGAGACTACTGTTGAACGCCGCGCTGGGCCTGCTGCTCGATCCAGCGCGGCTTCTGCGCAGCAGTCGCCGGCGGGCCGCCGACGGCGGCGCAGGCTCCACCGGCGCGCCGGCAGTCACTCTGGAATCCTTCGCTGGTCGCAACTCCCCGAGGCCGACTTCGGCACCAAGCGGACCGCCACAGAACTGGGCAACGAGCGGCAGCCGCGCTCGCACAGCCTCCTGGCCGCCCTGCTCGATGGCCGGCTCTTCTACAGGCTATCGGACAAGCACGTGGTGGTTGCCGAGAGTCGACAGCGATCCGCTGGTGATCACGATCCGCTGACCGGCAAGGCCATCGGCCGGTGCCGGCCGCCCGACGTACGACCACATCACGCATCGAACAACCGGCTTGCGCAGGACGCTCGCGGCGAACTCGCAGCCTGCGAGCTCACCGATCCGGACCGCCACGTGCGGCTGGCCGCAGTGCGCAGGAACTGCTGCGTTCGATCGACGATGACAGCGCAGCGCGCTGCGCTCCGCGCTCGACAAGGAAGAGGACCGCAAGGTGCTGGCCGCCATCAGGGTCGGCGCTGGCCATCGCCGATCTGGGCAGCGAGCGATGCCGACACGCGCCTCAGGCGGCGACGACCCTGCGCGACAGCCTCAACACGGATGTCCGCAATCGTCTGAACGCCATCGCCGACGCCGAAGGGGGACGGCACGTACGGCGAATCCGACCAGGGTGCTGGCCGCCGCCAGGAGCGCCGTAGCGCACATCGAAGCAAGCGTCACTTCTACTCCACGGCTGCGAGACGCTGTTCTTCGGACTGTCCCTGGGCTCGGTGCTGGTGCTGGCCGCCATTGGCCTTGCCATCACCTTCGGCGTCATGGGCGTCATCAACATGGCGCACGGCGAGCTGATGATGCTCGGCGCCTACACGACCTATGTCGTGCAGCTGCTGATGCCCAATGCCATCGGGGCCTCGCATGCTGGTGGCCATCCCGGCCGCGTTCCTCGTGTCGGGCCTGGTCGGCATCCTGATCGAGCGCGGCTGATCCGCTTCCTGTATGGCAGGCCGCTGGAGACGCTGCTGGCCACCTTCGGCGTCAGCCTGGTCCTGCAGCAGGTCGTGCGCGATCATCTTCAGCCCAACAACCGTCAGGTGGTGACGCCGGACTGGATGGCGGGTTCGGTGCAGATCAACGAGGCCCTGAGCATCACCTCAACCGCATCTACATCGTGCTGTTCGCGCTCCTGGTGTTCGTCGCCCTGCTGCTCGTTGCTCAAGCGCACCCGTCTGGGCCTGCACGTCCGGGCGGTTTCGCAGAACCGCGCCATGGCACGCGCCATGGGCATCCGGACGGCCCGGGTCGATGCATTGACCTTCGGGCTCGGATCCGGCATCGCCGGTGTCGCCGGCGTCGCGCTGTCCCAGCTCACCAATGTCGGGCCCAATCTGGGGCAGACCTACATCATCGACTCGTTCATGGTGGTGGTGTTCGGCGGCGTGGGCAATCTGTGGGGCACCCTGATCAGCGGCCTGTCGCTGGGCGTCGCCAACAAGCTGCTGGAGCCCTGGGCCGGTGCGGTGCTGGCCAAGATCTTCGTGCTGGTGGCGCTGATCCTGTTCATCCAGCGGCGGCCCGCGGGGACTGTTCCCGCAGAAGGGACGGGCAGCGGAAACATGAGCCATATGCACCGGAAACCTGTCGGCGCCGTCGCGGCAAGAGGGCTGATTCGTGAAGACCAGCTCCCCTTCCCTGCTGCCCGCCTGGCTGCGCACGGATCGCGCCGGCAACGTCTTGCTGGCCGTGCTGCTGGCCACTGCCATCCTGGTGCCGATGCTGCATCTGGCCGTACCCGAAGGTCGGCACTGCACATGTCCAGCTACGCCGTGACCCTGCATCGGCAAGTACCTGTGCTACGCACTGCTCGCGCTGGCGGTGGATCTGGTCTGGGGCTTCTGCGGCATCCTCAGCCTGGGCCATGCCGCCTTCTTCGCGCTCGGCGGCTACGCCATGGGCATGTACCTGATGCGCCAGATCGGGACGCGCGGCGTCTACGGCAATCCGGTGCTGCCGGACTTCATGGTGTTCCTGAACTGGAAGGAGCTGCCCTGGTTCTGGTACGGCTTGGACATGTTCTGGTTCGCCATGCTGATGGTGGTGCTTGTGCCCGGCCTGCTGGCGCTGGTATTCGGCTGGCTGGCGTTCCGCTCGCGCGTCACAGGCGTGTATCTATCGATCATCACGCAGGCTCTGACCTACGCGCTGATGCTGGCCTTCTTCCGCAACGACATGGGCTTCGGCGGCAACAACGGCTTCACCGATTTCAAGGACATCCTGGGCTTCGACCTGCACAGCCGACGGCACGCGCATGTCGTGTTGCTGATCATCAGCGCACTGGCGCTGGCCGCTGGGTTATCTGCTGTGCCGCTGGATCGTGCGTCCCGCACGGGCCGCGTGGTGACCGCGATCCGCGATGCCGAGAGCCGGGTGCGCTTCATCGGCTACCGGGTCGAGAACTACAAGCTGTGGGTGTTCGTGTTCTCGGCGGTGCTGGCCGGCGTCGCCGGTGCCCTGTACGTGCCGCAGGTCGGCATCATCAACCCCAGCGAGTTCTCGCCGCTGAACTCCATCGAGGTGGTCATCTGGGTGGCCATCGGCGGGCGCGGCACGCTGTACGGCGCCATCGCCGGCGCCGTGCTGGTCAACTACGCCAAGACCTGGTTCACCGGCGCCCTGCCCAGTGCCTGGCTGTATCGCGCTCGGCGCGCTGTTCGTGGTGATCACGCTGCTGCTGCCCAGGGGCATCGCCGGACTTGCTGGGCACCCGCAAGTCCAGGGAGCGCGCAGGCTGATGCAGGTACCCGGATCCGCCAACCTGCCCCCGCGGCCGCAGAACATGCTGCCTGAGATCACTCCGGCGAAGCAGGCCGCGCAGGCACTGAAGAAGCTGGCAGGCCGCTCGCGCAGCACCGGCAAGGCGCCGCATGAGACCGGCTACATCCTCTATCTCGAGGATCTGACCGTCAGCTTCGACGGCTTCAAGGCCATCAACGACCTGACGCTGTACGTCGAGACCGGCGAACTGCGCTGCATCATCGGCCCCAATGGCGCCGGCAAGACCACGATGATGGACATCATCACCGGCAAGACGCGCCCCGACAGTGGCTCGGCCTGGTTCGGCCAGACACTGGACCTGCTGGCGCACACCGAACCGGAGATCGCCCAGGCCGGCATCGGACGCAAGTTCCAGAAGCCGACGGTCTTCGAGCATCACTCGGCGTTCGAGAACCTGGAGCTGGCCCTGGCCGGCAACCGCGGCGTGTGGTCCAACCTGTTTGCCAGGCTCTCCAGCGAGCAGCGCGACCGCATCGAGCGGCGTGCTGACCCAGATCGGCCTGGCCGCCGCGGCCGATACGCCGGCCGGCAAACTCTCGCACGGCCAGAAGCAATGGCTGGAGATCGGCATGCTGCTGATGCAGAACCCGCGGCTGCTGCTGGTGGACGAACCGGTGGCCGGGCATGACCCACAGGAAATCGAGCGGACCGCCGAACTGCTGGTGGCGCTGGCCGGGCGAGCATTCGGTGGTGGTGGTGGAGCACGACATGGAGTTCGTGCGCAAGATCGCCCGCCGCGTCACGGTGCTGCATCAGGGCAGCGTGCTGGCCGAAGGCAGCATGGACGAAGTGCAGGCCAACGCCAGAGTGGTCGAGGTCTATCTGGGCGAACAATGATCGAGATCGGCGGTCTCAACCAGTTCTACGGCGGCAGCCACATCCTGTGGGACATCGGCATGTCCGTGCCCACGGGCTCGTGCACGTGCTGATGGGTCGCAACGGCATGGGCAAGACCACGCTGCTGCGCTGTCTGATGGGCCTGACCCCCATCGCTGGTGGTTCCATCCGCTATGGCGAGGAGGAGCTGGCCGGCAAGCCAGCCACGCGGCGCGCCCGGGCCGGCATCGGCTACGTGCCGCAGGGACGCGAGATCTTCTCGCAACTCACCGTGGAGGAGAATCTGCGTACCGGACTGGCTGCCCGTCGCGATGGCCGGCGCGAGATTCCGCAGGAGATCTACCAGCTCTTTCCGGTGCTGAAGGACATGGCACGGCGCCGCGGCGGCGACCTCTCCGGCGGCCAGCAGCAGCAGCTGGCCATCGGCCGCGCACTGGTCATCGATCCGAAGGTATTGATCCTGGACGAACCGACCGAGGGCATCCAGCCCAACATCGTGCGCGAAATCGGCGACGTGATCGTGCGGCTCAACAGGGAAAAGGGCCTGACCGTGCTGCTGGTCGAGCAGAAGTTGCCGTTTGCCCGCCGCATTGGCAGCCACTTGCGCATTCTGGACAAAGGCCGCATGGTTGTTGCCGGCTCCATCTCCGATTTGACCGATGAGGTGGTGCGTGAACACCTCACCGTATGAATCCAGACAAATCCTGGCAGGCGCGGCTGGAGCTCGCCTTCCGCCACAATGGCGCGCGAACCGTCCTCGCAGAACGACGGCACGTCGGCCCACTGGTCGTACAGCGCCCGTTCTATCCGGAAGGCGGCATCTGCCATGTCTATCTGGTGCATCCACCGGGCGGTATCGTGGGCGGCGATCATGTGGCGCTGGCGGCAGCGGTCCAATCGCAGGCCCACGCACTGCTCACCACGCCCGCTGCCACGCGCTTCTACCGGGCCGGGCCACATCCACGCGCCGCCCTCACCCAGCAGCTCTCGGTATGCGATGGCGCGCTGGAATGGCTGCCCCAGGAGCTCATTGCCTTCGAGGGCGCCAGGGCGCACAGCCTCACGCGGGTGGATCTGACCGGCGCCGCGCCGCGCTTCCTGGGCTGGGAGATCGCCTGCCTCGGCCGTCCCGCCAACGGGGAATTCTTCGCCACCGGCGAATTGCTGCAGGACTTCCTGCTGTACCGGGACGGCCAGCCGCTGCTGCTCGACCGGCTGCGTCTGTCCGGTGGCAGCCAGGCGCTGGCCGCTGCCTGGGGACTGCAGGGTCAGCAAGCCATGGGCACCCTGCTGATGTATCCGGCACGCGCCCTGGACCTTGCGGCCCTGCGGGCGCTCGAAGCACCCGGAGTGCGCCATGCCATGTCCGTGGTGGATGAGGTGCTGGTATGCCGCGCGCTGGCTCCCGAGGCCGAGGCCCTGAGGAAGCTGTTCACGAGCCTGCGGCTGCACCTGCGCGAATCGTTGCTGGGGTGCCCGGCGGTGGCGCCACGCATCTGGGCCACCTGAGCGAATCCAAGACATGGATCTGACACCGCGCGAGAAGGACAAACTGCTGCTGTTCACCGCCGCCCTGCTGGCCGAACGGCGCAAGGCGCGTGGCGTGAAACTGAACTATCCCGAAGCCATCGCGTACATCAGCGCAGCCATCATGGAAGGAGCGCGCGACGGCCGCACCGTGGCCGAGCTGATGTCCTACGGCACCACGCTGCTGACCCGCGACGACGTGATGGATGGCGTGGCGGAAATGATTCCGGAGGTGCAGGTGGAAGCCACCTTCCCTGACGGCACCAAGCTGGTCACCGTGCATGACCCGATCACCTGAAGGAGCGGCAATGAGCGGCCTCATACCCGGAGAACTGCTGCCCGCCGACGGCACCATCGAGCTCAATGCCGGGCGCGAACGCGTCGCAGCTGAGCGTTGCCAACACCGGCGACCGGCCGATCCAGGTGGGCTCGCACTACCATTTCTTCGAGACCAACGCGGCGCTGGATTCGATCGCGCCCGGGCCCGCGGTTTTCGGCTGGATATCCCGGCCGGCACGGCGGTGCGCTTCGAACCGGGCCAGGCGCGCGAGGTCGCGCTGGTGGCGCTGGCCGGCAGCGGCCAGGTGTACGGCTTCCAGGGCAAGGTGATGGGCATCGAGAACTGCCATGAGCACGCATCGATCGCCGCGCCTATGCCGAGATGTACGGCCCCACCACCGGCGACCGGGTGCGCCTGGGCGACACCGAGCTGTGGTCCGAGGTCGAAGCGCGACCACACCGTCTACGGCGAGGAGGTCAAGTTCGGCGGCGGCAAGGTGATCCGCGACGGCATGGGCCAGAGCCAGCGACATGAGTCGCCAAGTCGTGGACACGGTGATCACCAATGCGCTGATCCTCGACCACTGGGGCATCGTCAAGGCCGACATCGGCATCAAGGACGGGCGCATCGCCGGCATCGGCAAGGCCGGCAACCCGGACATCCAGCCGGGCGTGGACATCGTCATCGGGCCCGGCACCGAAGCCATCGCCGGCGAAGGCATGATCGCTCACCGCCGGGCGGCATCGACGCGCACATCCACTTCATCTGCCCGCAGCAGGTCGAAGAGGCGCTGATGAGCGGCGTCACCACCATGCTCGGCGGCGGCACCGGACCGGCCACCGGCACCAACGCCACCACCTGCACGCCCGGCCCTGGCACATCGCGCCGCATGCTGCAGGCGGCTGGACGCCTGCCGATGAACCTCGGCTTTCTGGGCAAGGGCAACGCCAGCCTGCCGGAGGCCCTGCGCGAGCAGGTGCGAGGCCGGCGCCATGGGGCTCAAGCTGCACGAGGACTGGGGCACCACGCCCGCGGCCATCGACAGCTGCCTGGCGCGTCGCCGACGAGCTACGACGTGCAGGTGGCGATTCACACCGACACGCTGAACGAGTCGGGCTTTGTCGAGGACACGCTGGCCGCCTTCAAGGGCCGCGCCATCCACACCTACCACACCGAGGGCGCCGGCGGCGGCCACGCGCCGGACATCATCACGCGCGTGCCGGTGCGCCCAACGTGCTGCCCTCCTCCACCAACCCGACGCGGCCCTACACCGTCAATACCGTCGACGAGCATCTCGACATGCTGATGGTGTGCCACCACCTGGACCCCGGCATCGCCGAGGACGTGGCCTTCGCCGAATCGCGGATCCGCCGCGAGACCATCGCCGCCGAGGACATCCTGCACGACCTGGGCGCCTTCTCCATGATCGCCTCGGATTCGCAGGCCATGGGCCGGGTGGGCGAGGTGATCACGCGCACCTGGCAGACCGCCCACAAGATGAAGGTCCAGCGCGGCGCCCTGGCGCCCGACAACGCGCCGTCACGACAACTTCCGCGTGCGCCGCTACGTCGCCAAGTACACCATCAACCCGGCCATCACCCACGGCATGGCGCATGAAGTGGGTTCCATCGAGGTCGGCAAGCTGGCCGACCTCGTGCTGTGGAAGCCCGGCGTTCTTCGGCGCCAAGCCATCGCTGGTCATCAAGGGCGGCATGATCGCCGCGGCGCCCATGGGCGACCCCAACGCATCCATCCCCACGCCGCAGCCGGTGCATTACGCGGCCGATGTTCGGCAGCTTCGGCCGCGCCGTCGGCGCCACCTCGCTGGCGTTCGTGTCGCGGGCCGCGCTCGAGCGCGGCATCGGCCAGCGGCTGGGGCTGATCAAGCCGCTATCGGCGGTGTCCAACACGCGCAGGATCGGCAAGAAGGATCTCATCCACAACGACTACCAGCCGCACATCGAAGTCGACCCGCAGACCTACGAAGTGCGCGCCGATGGCGAGCTGCTGACCTGCGAGCCGGCCACCGTGCTGCCGCTGGCGCAGCGCTACTTTCTGTTCTGACGACGACCAACGGGGCGCACATGCCAGACGTCACGATATCGAGCAAGGCTTACGGGCAGGGCCGGACTGCGGCGAGACTGGTGCTGCCCTTCGAGCTGCGACAGCGCAGCCGGCTGCTGGCGGTGCTCGACACGGGTGAGGAAGTCGGCTTGATGCTGCCGCGAGGCACGGTGCTGCGTGGCGGCGATCGGCTGCAGGTCAGCGACGGCAGGCTGGTGGAAGTCATTGCGGCACCGGAGCAGGTCTCCATCGTGCGCGATGCCGACGCGCGGACGCTGGCGCGCGCCGCCTACCACCTGGGCAACCGGCACGTCGCCGTGCAGATCACCGCGGACTCATTGCGTTATCTGCGCGACCACGTGCTGGACGACATGCTGCGCGGGCTGGGGCTGAAGGTGCAAGCCGACGTGCTGCCCTTCGAGCCGGAGGCCGGTGCCTATGCGCAGGAGCACGCCCACTCGCACGGCCATCATGACGGACACCAGCCGCACCTGCACGGCTGAGCCGCTGGCGCTGCTGCGACTGCTGCAGCTGGCGAGCCCGGCGCTGCCAGTCGGGGCCTTCAATTTCTCCCAGGGGCTGGAGTACGCCGTCGAACGCGGATGGATCGGCGACCGAGACGATGCCGCGTCGTGGATCATGGGGGTGGCCGGGCACAGCATTGCCACACTCGATGTGCCGCTGCTGCTGCGCCTGCACGCCGCGTGGCAGGCAGGCGACGCGCCGCGCGCGCGCCGTCTTTCCGGCGAGCTGGTGGCTTCACGCGAGAGCAGCGAGGCCCGTGCCGAGGAACGCCACATGGGTCAGGCCCTGGCCAAGGTGCTGTGCGGCTTCGGCATCGCCGCCGCCGAACCCTGGCTGCGCGATCCGGCCACCAGCTATGCGGCCCTGTTCGCGCTGGCGGCGACCGCGGCCGGCGCCGCAGCGCGCGATACGGCGGTGGCCTACCTGTGGGCCTGGGCCGAGAACCAGGTGCTGGCGGCGGTCAAACTGATTCCGCTGGGACAGAGCGATGGCCAGCGCGCGCTGGAGCAGATACGCCTGCGCATTCCCCAGCTCGTCACGGCGGCGGCCGGGATGCAGGATGAGGACATCGGCAGCACCGCGCCACAGGCCATGATGGCAAGCTGCTGGCACGAAACGCAGTACACACGCCTGTTCCGCTCCTGAGCAAATTCCGGCGCCGGGGCTACTTGCAGGCGTAGCCGCCGCCCGGCTGCCCGGTCGGCAGTTTCGGCCAGGCGCAGACATGCCATGCCAGCTTCGAATCGGCCTTGGTGGCGGGCAGCTCGTCCGGCGCCATGCCCTTCTCTATCCAGTTTTCCAGCGCGGACAGCCATTGCACCTGATCCGGCCCATCACCGCCCCGGCAGTGTCCCATGCCCGGCTCGATCAGCAGGCGCATGGCATCGCCCGCGCGCGGCGTTTTCTTCATGGCCGCCTCGAAGTAATCGATGGTGCCCCGCGGGCCGGGACCCGGGTCGCTGAAGCCGTGGTAGAGAATCAGCTTGCCGCCATGACCCACGAACGCCGAGATATCCGGATTCGCGGCCTCATAGACGCCGGCCATCCAGCTGGAGCGCACCTTGGCCACGTCATCCGGCGTGAACTTCGACAGATCGAACTCCGGATCGCCGAGCAATGGCCCGCGCAAGGCGTACAAGCCGCCGCTGTTCGAACCCGGATCGCCGGGACCCGCTGCGGGCACGAAACGCGACCACCCCGTCTCGCCGCCGCGCTCCAGCGGATAGGCCGCGATCGACCCGTCGCTGGCCGTCTGCCCGGCGTAGACCGTGCGAACCGCCTGCACCTGGGCCGCGCTGAGACAACTCGCACCCGGCTGCTGCCCGGCCTTGCATTGCAGGACTCCCGGATCGAACTTGCAGGCGCGCGGATCGCGCAGCACCCCGTCTGCCGCGCCGTCCGCGGCATCGCACGCGGCCAGTACGGCGTTGTGCAGCAGCGTGAGCTGATCGGGTACCAGTCGCGCTCCGGGTGCTTCGAAAGCCTCCGAACGCAGTTGCTGGCTGGTCTGGGTCTGAAGCGTGTAAACGGGGGCGCCGGCAATGATGCCGTCGAAGTCGTCAGGGAATCGCTGCGCCTCCATCAACCCCATGCGCCCACCCGTGCTGCAACCCTGGTAGTAGGCACGATCCGCGTGCCTGCCGTAGTAGGCGGCGATGAGCTGTTTGCCGCGCTCGGTCATCAGATGGATTGCGCGGTACGAGAAATCGATGATCGGGGGCCGGTTGGCACTGCCGTCCGGATTCACCGCCCAGGCCGAGGCATCGAACACCGTGCCATTGGCATGACCGGCGTCGGTCTGCAGGGTCGCGTAGCCTTTCATCAGGCCCTCCCGCGCCGCCTGCAACGTCACGTTGCCCATCCAGCCGCCACCGCCCAGCGCCAGCAATTTGCCGTTCCAGTGTTGAGGCAGCCGGTATACGACACCGATCTCGGAACCCTTCTCCGGGCGGATCACCGCCTTGATGTCGCAGTTGGCCGGCAGAGCGTCGCTGGACTCGAACCAGGTAGCGCTCAGGATCTCGGTCTGCGCGAAAGACGTGTTTCCAGCCAGCGCATCGCAGGCCGCACCCGAGGCATCTGCGGCTTCGGCCGACACGACCCCGCCCAGCAACAACAGCATGCCCGCCGCCAGCGGGCCCATCGCACCACGACTGCTCACGATCCACCCCCCGGATTTTTCAGCCAATGCTCAGTCGATCAGCCAGATCAGCGCGCCGCTTGCGGCATCGATCTGCTGATGGCGCACACGGCGCCCGGATTCCTCGGCCAGCCCACGCACCATCAGGAACTCCGGCCAGCGCGTGACGCCCACCAGGCGGGTCGTGCGAGCAGCCAGCAGCTGCGCATCCGCACCGCGCCACTGGCGCACCGGGTCCGCCTCCAGCACAAGCTGGCGCGCGCCGCTTCCGGTCAGGCGCTGCTGCACACCGTCCGGCAGGGCAAAGCGCCGATCGCGCAGCAGTATCGTGTGCCCTGCGGCAACAGCCTTCGGGGCTCCGGCCCGGGCGATCCCGTCCCGCACCGGCAACGCGCCACCGGCAAGCAGCAGCACGGCTCCCGCCAGCACATCGCGCCGCGTGGTGCCTGCCACACTCACGGCTTGTCTCCGGACAGATACCTGGCAATCGCCTGCAACTCCGGATCGCTGACTTCCCCGCGCGGAATGCGCGGCATGTTGCCGATGCCGGTCCGCGCCGCGGTCACCACGAAATCCACAGTGAGATTGTCGCGATTCTCCAGCAGCCCCTTGCTGGTATCACCGGGACGTCGCGACAACAGCGACACCGCCATGCCGATGCCCTGGTGGCACATGCCGCATCGCGTCCGGTACAGCTCCTTGCCGTCCAGATGCACATCGGCGGCAGCGACATGCGGCGCGGCCGGCATGGCCGTTGCCTCGGGAGCCGCAGACTTGCCGCAGCCGGCCATCAGCGTCAGCGCGGCGCATACCAGCGCAGGCTTGAGGTAGTGAGTGCTCATGCGCGCTGGTCCCGGTAACGCTTCGGCCAGATCCCGCTCTTGCCCGGCGCGAGCATGCCATTGGGATCCAGCGCGTCCTTGATCGTCTCGTTGGCGCGCCGCAGTGCGTGATCGTTGAAATCATAGGTGCTGGCGACCAGGTCCATGTAGTCGATATGCGTGCGGTACTCGCCGTAGTGCATGTCGGTGGCATCGGAGACCAGCGCCCGGAAGAACTTGCCGACCCGCGCCACCATGTCCGGGTCGTCCTTGTTGAACAGCACCTGATTCACGTTGATGATGTAGCGCTCGCCCATCGCGAACGAGCCATGGTAGTCCATGCCGAATTCCTTGTAGCGATCGTAGGTGCGATGGAACTGCTCCAGGCGCGATCTTGCCGTTGGCCGGCAGCACCGGCGAAAAGCCCAGGTGCGCCGCCGCGACCGCCGTGCCAGGCAGCGTTTGCCAGCGGAAAGGTGATCGGCACACCGGCGAAAGCCGCGTCACCCGGCGCCGGATTCGAGCGGCTCGCCCTGCTTCCAGCGCGTGATCGTCATTGGCGTCTTCGTCTGTTTGGCAAACTGCGCCTGGATGATCTTTGCGGAGGCTTCGTTCACGGTCCTCATAGCCGTACAGGCGCAACGCTATGGACCACCAGCCGATGTTGAAGCGCTTGCGGATCGCGGCGATGACGTCGTCCGGCAACGCACCGGGCTTGTCGTACCACTCCTTGCGGGTGGTGAGCACCGCCGCACCGCGCAGCCAGGAGCCGATGGACGGGGACTGCTGCAGCAGGCCATCGCGGCGCATGCCGGCGATCACATCCACGGCCCATCGCCAGGTCGTCCGGCTTGTCCAGCTCCAGGTTCAGGCCGATCATCGATTCCGGGGCCGGCATCAACCACACGCCGGCCTTGGTGACCACGCCGTAGTTGGACTGCACGAACATCTGGTCCCAGGAGGGACCGAATCCGTACTTGTAGAGGTTCCACGTCGGCGAGTCCGTCATGGCGCCCATGCCGGTGCGCAGCAATCTCGCCATCGGGCATCACCACTTCCAGGCCGCACAACTTGGCGGTGTGCTCGCCGTAGGTGGTGTAACCCACGCCGCGATCCAGCGCGTTGCCCAGCACCGATCCCCAGCTGTTGCCCGGCACCGAGGTCCAGAACGGCAGCTTGTGCTGCTGGATGTAGTCGTACAGGTCGTAGAAGCCCACGCCCGGCTCAACCAGCGCCACGCCGTTGGCCTCGTCGAATTCGATCTTGCGCATGCGCGACAGATCGAGCACCACCGAACCCTTCAGGCGCGGCGCGGACCCGCCATAGCCGAAGTTCTTGCCGCGGCTGATCGGCCACAGCGGCACCTTGTGCTTGTTGGCGATACGCAGTATTTCCTGCACCTCGGCCGTGGTCAGCGGTGCCAGCGCCGCAGATGGCGCATGCGCGGCCTCATCCACGGCGAAGTGGTCCAGGTAGGTGTCACGATCCAGATCGGTGTGCAGCACCCACTCATCGCCAATCGCAGCGCCGAAGTCTTTCAGCGCCGCATCGAACTGGCCGGATGAAAGGCCCGGTGGCAGCATCAGCTTCATATCAGGTCACCTTGTAATAGCGCACCAGATTGCCGTCCGGCTTGCGTTCACCGATACCGACGAAAATGTGCTTGGTCAGCCAGTCGTGCTTGCCGATGCTGGTCTCGAAGGTCGGCGTGGCGCGAAGGTAGTACTCGGAATGCTCGACGGGTGCCCCGCCTTCAAAAGCCCACTTGCGCAGGCGGGTCATCACATCCGGCTTGCGGCCCCACAGGAAGCCCCTGTTCCGGAGCATGATCTGGGTGCCATCGTCCTCCTGCAACAGATAGCGCGCGTCCAGGCAGGCCACATCGTCGGGACGGAACAGCGCGTAGTCCCCGCCCGAGCCCGGCACGGCCTTGCCCTTGAGTTTTGGCCCGGAGAACTCGCCGGAATCCACGTATACCGCGCTGCGGACGCCGCCTGTGGGCAGCTGGGTGATCTGGTTTACGCGTGTGAAGCGCAGCCGGACCTCGAGTGCGAACTCGAAGCGCGGCTGATCCATCGTGGAGAAGACTTCAGGGTCCATCACCGCCCCTTGTGTAGAATTCGGCCAAGCATAACATTCCAACCGCCGGCCTTCGGGGACCACACGCGATGAAACTGCAGCCTCGCCATATGCTCACGGCCAGCATGCTCCTGCTGGCAGCCTTCGCATCGCGGGCACCCGCGATCCATGCCGCCGACTGGACGCCGGACCCGCGCCAGAACGCCGCCCTGCCCACCGTGACGCGGGCCGATCTGTACAAGGTGCTGGACAACTACCTGGCCGCGTTGAAGACCCGCGATCCGCAGCGCGTGCAATGGGCGCCGCGGGTGCGCAATACGGAAAACAACGTGGCACTGATGGTCGGCGACGGCCTGTGGGGCACGATCACTGCCCTCGGAAAGTACGATCTGCGCTTTGCGGACACCCTCAATGGCGAGGTGGGCTACTTCGGCACCGTTACCGAGACTACCGACACCTCTGCGTTCACGCTGCGACTGAAGGTGGTTGACGGCAAGGTTGCCGAAGCCGAAACACTGGTCGTGCGGCAGGCCGATTCGGGCATCAAGTTCGAGAACCAGAAGTTCGAGGACAAGCCGGTACTGAACGAAATCCTGCCGCCGGGCGAGCGCAGCCCGCGCCCGAAGATGATTGCGCTGGCCAATGGCTACTTCGATACCCTGCAGCTCAACGACGGCACGCTGTACACCAGGTTCGCGCCGAACTGCGAGCGGGTGGAGAACGGCGTGAAGACCACGCACAATGCCGGGTTCACGATCACGCCGGTCGCGAAGCTCGGCTGCGCCGAACAGTTCAAGATGGGTTACTACCGCTACAACGACCGGCTGCGGGCGCGCCGCTTCCCGCTGGTGGACGAGGAACGCGGTCTGGTGCTGGCCGCCGGGTTCATCGACAAGGAGGGTCGGCTGGGCGAATTCCGGCTCACTGACGGCACGATGGCCAAGCCACTGCTGTACCGCCCCCACACCTTCTATCTGCTGGAACTGTTCAAGATCAAGAACGGCGCGATCGAGCAGATCGAATCCAACTTCCTGACCATGCCCTATCACATGCCCTCGCCGTGGGACGACTGGGCACGGCGGGATCACTGAGGCGCTACATGCCGTTGGCGACCAGGTCCTTCAGATAGCTGCGGAAGGAATCACCCAGCGTGCCGTGCTTGAGCCCGAATTCCACAGTGGCCTGCAGGTATCCCAGCTTGCTGCCGCAGTCGTAGCGCTTGCCCGCGAAGCGATAGGCATATACCGGCTCGTCGCCCATCAGCGCCGCGATGCCGTCGGTGAGCTGGATTTCCCCACCGGCGCCCGAGCCGAGGTGCTGCAGGTATTCGAAGATGCCCGGCGTCAGCACGTAGCGGCCGACCACCGCAAGGTTGGATGGAGCCTGTGCCGGTTTGGGCTTCTCGACAATGGCGCTGATCTCGGCGAGCTGATCCCTCGACCCATTGGCATTCACGATGCCGTACTTGTCCGTCTCGTCGGGCGCCACTTCCTCGACCCCCAGCACACTGGCGCGCTTCTGCTGGTACACCTCGGCCATCTGCTTCAGGCAGGGCTGCTCGGCGTCGATCAGGTCATCCGCGAGGTGCACGAAGAACGGCTCGTAGCCCACCGCCGGCCGCGCGCACAGCACGGCGTGGCCGAGCCCGAGTGGCGCCGGCTGCCGGATGTAGATGCAAGTGGCCCAGGACGGCAGCAATCCGCGCAGCTGGTCGGCCAGGTTGGTCTTGCCCTGTGAGTCGAGCAGTCTTTCCAGCTCATGATCGGCGTCGAAGTGGTCCTCGATGGCACGCTTGGACGCGCCCGTTATGAACACCAGGCGCTCGGCGCCGGCAGCCAGGGCTTCTTCCACCGCATACTGGATCAACGGCCTGTCGACCACCGGGAGCATCTCCTTGGGGCTGGCCTTGGTGGCAGGCAGAAATCGCGTACCACGACCAGCCACCGGAAATACCGCTGTCCTGATGTGCTTCAGATCCGTCGACCTTCTCACTATCCGTAGCTCCGGGGTCACTTGTGCGCAACCCCGGAAGTTTACAGGACTAATGTTGCGCGGGCACCGACGGGTTCGCGCTGCGGGCGGGCTTGCCGTGCTCGGCCGCGGCACCTGCCACGCGGATCTGCCCGCGATTCCTGGCGATCGCCGCCGGACCGATGCCCTTGACCAGCGTGAGTTCGTCGGCCGACTTGAAGGCACCGTGCTTCTGGCGGTAGTCGACGATGGCCTGTGCCAGCTTCAGCCCGACGCCGTTCAATTCCCTGGCCAGCGTGCCGGCATCGGCCGTGTTGATATTGACCGGGCCGGCCTCAGAGACGCCACTGCACAGCAGCAGCGCACAGCCAAGTCCCCAGGCCAGCAGCGACAGTTTGCTTTTCGACATGAGACACCTCCGCTTGAAAGCCGGACGACATGTCCGGCTCGACGCGATCAGGCTAGAGGTTGGCAGTGGCGCCGCGGGCGCGGATATCGGCGGCGATCGTGGTGAAATTCCCCGGCGCGGCGTGCCGATCGGATGTCAGTCGCGGATGGGCGAGCCGGCGCTGGAATTGACCCGCTCGCGCAGGTCCTTGCCTGGTTTGAAGTGCGGTACGTGTTTGCCCGAAAGTGCAACGGCCTCGCCGGTCTTGGGGTTGCGACCCTGGCGCGGCGGCCGGAAATGCAGCGAGAAGCTGCCGAATCCGCGGATCTCGATACGCTCACCCTGGGCCAGCGCATCGCTCATGATTTCAAGTATCTGCTTGAGCGCCAGCTCCACGTCGCGGGCCGGCAGGTGCTTCTGCTTCGCCGTGATGATCTCGATGAGTTCCGACTTCGTCATACACGCCTGTCCTGAAACCCCGCGGTCCGTGCGGAGCGGCCATGCCCCGCCTGGACCACTGGTACCCTTGCGCCTACTCGCGATCGTTGCCGATCTGCTCCTTGAGCAGGTCGCCCAGGCTGGTGCCCGAAGAAGCACTGCTGCCCTGATCCGTGCGATAGCTCTGCACGGCTTCGGCCTCCTCGTGCATCTCCTTGGCCTTGATCGACAGCGTAATCGAGCGGGTCTTGCGGTCCACACCGACGAACTTCGCCTCGACCGTATCGCCCACCTTCAGCACGGTGCGCGCGTCATCGACGCGATCCCGTCCCAGCTCGGTGGCCCGCAACTGGCCTTCGACACCACTGCCCAGGTCGATCAGCGCGCCGCGCTGATCCACTTCGGTGACCGTGCCGGTAACAATGCTGCCGCGCGGATGCTCGGCCACGTAGCCCGAGAACGGATCCTTGGCCAGCTGCTTGATGCCCAGCGAGATGCGCTCGCGCTCCGGATCGATGGACAGCACCATGGCCTCGATGAGCTGACCCTTCTGGTAGCCGCGTACGGCCTCTTCGCCAGGTATGTCCCAGCTGATGTCGGACAGGTGCACCAGGCCGTCGATGTTGCCGGCCAGACCGATGAACACGCCGAAGTCGGTGATCGACTTGACCTGGCCGGAGACCTTGTCGCCACGGTTGAAGTTCTCGGCGAACTCCTTCCACGGGTTGGACTTGCACTGCTTCAGGCCCAGCGAGATGCGGCGCCGCTCCTCGTCGACGTCCAGCACCATGACCTCGACCTCCTCGCCGGTCTGCACGACCTTGGAGGGATTGACGTTCTTGTTGGTCCAGTCCATTTCCGAAACGTGGACCAGGCCCTCGACGCCGTCCTCGATCTCGACGAACGCGCCGTAGTCGGCGATGTTGGTGACCTTGCCGAACACCCGCGTATTCGGCGGGTAGCGCCGTGCGATGTTCTCCCACGGATCCGCGCCGAGCTGCTTCAGGCCCAGCGACACGCGCGAGCGCTCGCGGTCGAACTTGAGAATCCGCACCTCGACTTCCTGGCCCACCTGCACGACCTCGGAAGGATGCTTGACGCGCTTCCAGGCCATGTCGGTGATGTGCAGCAGGCCGTCGATGCCGCCCAGGTCCACGAAGGCACCGTAGTCGGTGAGGTTCTTCACCGTGCCCTTGACCACCGAACCTTCCTGCAGGTTGTCCATCAGCGCGCTGCGCTCGGCGGAGAACTCCTGCTCCACCACGGCGCGCCGCGACACGACCACGTTGTTGCGCTTCTGGTCGAGCTTGATGACCTTGAACTCGAGCGGCTTGCCCTCCAGGTAGCTGGTGTCGCGCACCGGGCGCACATCGACCAGCGAGCCGGGCAGGAACGCGCGGACGTTTTCCAGTTCGACCGTGAAGCCACCCTTCACGCGGCCGGTGATCACACCGGTGACGATCTCCGAATCATTGAAGGCCTTCTCCAGGCGGGTCCAGGTGCGGGCGCGCTTGGCCTTCTCGCGCGACAGCCGGGTCTCGCCGTTGCCGTCCTCGACGGCATCCAGCGCCACCTCGACGTTGTCGCCCTCGACGACTTCGATCTCGCCGAGCTCGTTGCGGAACTGCTCGATGGGAATGACGGCTTCGGACTTCAGGCCGACGTTCACGACGACCATGTCGTCGCCAACGCTGATTACCTGACCGGTGAGGATCTGGCCCGGCCGGATACGCTGGTTGGCCAGGCTTTGTTCAAACAGTTCGCTGAAAGATTCGCTCATGCACCCAAGACTCGTTGCGCGCGCACCGGCACCCTTGTCGGGCTGGTAAAGAAGCCGGCCGCACGGTTGGTTGAACCACCAGGGCACCGCATTGCACGGCGCCCCGACCCATTTCCCTTATCGCTGTGGGGACAGCCCGCGTGCGCGCGCTTCGGCCATGATCAGATCCACGACCTGCTCGATGCCGAGGCGGGTACTGTCGATCACCATGGCTTCCGCGGCGGGCACCAGCGGCGACACCGCGCGGGTCGAATCCCGCCTGTCGCGCTCGGCTATCTCCTGCGAAAGGGCGGCGAGGTTAGCACCCGACCCCCTTGTCTTTCAACTGCTTATGGCGCCTGCGCGCCCTTTCCGCGGCGCTGGCGGTCAGGAATACCTTCAGGGCGGCAAGGGGGAAGACCACGGTGCCCATATCCCGTCCGTCAGCCACCAGACCCGGGGGGCGGGCGAAATCCCTCTGGCGTTGCAACAACGCCTGGCGCACCGCTGGCCAGGCCGCCACCCGGGAGGCACCCTGCCCCGCCTCTTCGGTGCGAATGGCGGCGGTCACGTCCTGCCGCGAAGCACCCATGAGCACCTGCTCGCCGCCATCGGCGGCCTGCCCGAAGTGCACCTGCAGCGCCACAGCCAGAGCGGCATGCCCGGGCTCGTCATCGGCCTGCAGCCGTGCCTGCTGACCGGCCAGCGCCACCAGTCGATACAGGGCGCCACTGTCCAGCAGATGCCAGCCCAGCAGCGTGGCCACGCGCCGGCTGACAGTGCCCTTGCCCGAACCCGACGGTCCGTCGATGGCGATGACCGGCGCCGTGACGCTGCTCATGCCAGCGACACGTCCAGCCCGCATGCGCCTGCCGCCTGCAGGAAACCCGGGAAGGAAGTGCCGATGTTTTCCACGTCGCGAATGGTCAGCGGCCCGTCCGCCAGCAGGCTGGCGATGGTGAATGCCATCGCGATGCGATGATCACCGTGGCTGTTGATCTCGGCCGCTCGCAGCCGGTGACCGCCCTCGATGCGGATGCCGTCCGGTGCCAGCTCATTGGGCACGCCGGCACGCGTCAGCCCTTCGGCCATCACGGCCAGGCGATCGCTCTCCTTGACCCGCAGCTCCGCCGCGCCGCTGAACACGGTCTCGCCGGCCGCGCCCGCGGCGGCAATGAACAGCACCGGCAGCTCGTCGATGGCCAGCGGCACGAACCGTTCCGGCACGGCGATGCCGCGCAGCGCGCTGGCACGCAGTTCGATGTCCGCCACGGGCTCGGAGCCGGCCGTGGTGCGCGGATGGATGCGCAGGTCGGCGCCCATGAGTTTGAGGATATCCAGCACGCCGGTGCGCGTCGGATTGACTCCCACGTTCTCCACCACGAAGCCATCCGCGCCGGCCAGCGCGCCAGCCACCAGGAAGAATGCCGCGGAGGAGATGTCGCCGGGAACATCAACGCGAGTGCCGGTGAGCTGCTGAGCGCCGGTCAGCCGCACCCGCGACCCCTCGGTCTGCACCTGCACGCCAAAGCCGCGCAGCATGCGCTCGGTGTGGTCGCGCGTGGGCGCGGGTTCACTCACCGTCGTGGTCCCCTGCGCATACAGGCCGGCCAGCAGGATCGCCGATTTGACCTGGGCGCTGGCCATCGGCAGCGCATAGTCGATGCCGTGCAACGCCGCCACGGGGCGCAACGTCACGGGTGGTCTGCCGTCGGTGGTGAGGATATCGGCGCCCATCTGGCGCAATGGTGCGGCCACGCGCTCCATCGGCCGCGAGCGCAGCGAGGCATCGCCGGTCAGCACGGATTCGAAGCGCTGCCCGGCGAGCAACCCCATCGAAAGCCGGATCGCCGTACCGGCATTGCCCATGTCGAGCACGTGCCGCGGGGCTTGCAGGCCATGCAGCCCACGGCCGTGCACCGTCAGGGAGGTTTCGCCACGCCGCTCCACGGCAACACCCATCGCCCGGCAGGCCTCCAGCGTTGCCAGGCAATCGGCACTGGCCAGAAAGCCGGTGACTTCCGTGCGACCCTCGGCAATGCCGCCCAGCATCACCGAGCGGTGCGAAATGGACTTGTCCCCCGGCACCCGCACGTGTCCGGCGACCTTCCCGGCCGGCTGGACGATGTAGCTCTTCATGTTGCCGGTCCGGGCATCAGCCGCGCATCGCCGCCGCCAGCGCCGCGACGAGCCGCTCGTTCTGCTCGGCGGTCCCGATGGTGATGCGCAATGCATGCGGCAGGCCGTAACCGCCCACCGGCCGGACAATGACGCCGTGGCGCAGCAGCCGCTCGTAGACAAGCTGGCTGTTGCCGCCGACGTCGGCCAGCACGAAATTGCCGGCGGTGGGATGCGCCTTGATGCCCAGGCGCGGCAGTTCCGCGCCCAGCTGCACCAGCCCGTCCTCCACCAGCTGCACCGCGCGACGCGGATGCTGCGTATCCTCGAGGGCCGCCAGCGCTGCCACCAGACCGGGAATGCCGACGTTGAAGGGCTGGCGCACGCGATTGAGTACGTCGGCGATCTGCGGATGCGACACGGCATAGCCCACGCGCACGCCGGCCAGCGCATGAGCCTTCGAGAAGGTTCGCAACACCACCAGATTGGGATACTCGCCGACCAGGCTCATGCCGTCGGGGCAGTCCACGCGCCGCGCGTATTCGAAATAGGCCTCGTCCAGCGCCACGATGACCGAGGCCGGCACCGCGTCCAGGAAGGCGCGCAACTGCTCCGGCGTGTTCCATGTGCCGGTCGGGTTATTGGGATTGGCGATGTAGACCAGGCGCGTGTCGGCGTCGATCGCGGCCAGCATCGCCGCCAGATCGTGCCCGAACGGCATCGAATGACTGGCGTGATACGCGGCAGCCACGTTGTGGCGCGCACCGGTGGCCTGCACCACCAGGCCGTAAATGGCAAAGGCGTACTGCGAGTACACGGCACTGGCCTGCGCGCTCAGGAAGCATTCGGCCAGCAGGACCAGCAGGTCGTTGGAACCATTGCCCAGCGTGACCTGCGCGGGGCTCACGCCATGCCGGCGCGCCAGCGCGGCCTTGAGGTCGTGGCCATTGCCATCCGGATACAGCCACAGACCGGGCAGGCACTCGCGCAGCGCTGCCACCGCCAGCGGACTGGGACCGAGCGGGTTTTCGTTGGAGGCAAGCTTGATGATCTGTTCTTCGGCCAGGCCCAGCTCGCGCGCCAGCTCGGCGATGGGTTTGCCGATCACATACGGGGCGAGCGCGCGCACGGCGGCCGTGGCGAGGCTCCCCGGCCCGCCGTGGGCATGGCCCGCGGTGTTCACAGAACGGCCCGGGGATACGAGCCGAGCACGCGAAACAGCGAGCTGCGCTTCTTCAGTTCGGCCAGTGCCCTGGCCACCGGTGGATCCCCGGCGTGCCCTTCCAGGTCTATGAAGAACACGTAGTCCCACTTCTGGCGCCGCGAGGGCCGCGACTCGATGCGGCTCATGCTCACCTTGTAGCGGGCCAGCGGCTCCAGCAGGTGAAACAGCGATCCGGCCTTCGCCTTGTCGCCGGACACCAGGATGCTGGTGCGATCAGCTCCGCTGGGCCCCGGAACGCGGCTGCCGATCACCAGAAAGCGCGTGGTGTTGTCGACGTGGTCCTCGATGTTCGCCGCGAGAATCGACAGTCCGTAGACCTCCGCGGCGACATCGGCGGCGATGGCCGCGGTGCCATGCTCGTCGCGGGCGCGGCGCGCGCCTTCGGCATTGCTGCTGACCGGCACCCGCTCGGCGTTGGGCAGATGATCGTCGAGCCACATCCGGCACTGCCCCAGTGCCTGCGGATGCGCGCATACGCGTTGCACCCTGGCCAGATCCTTCTCGCGTCCCATCAGGTTGTGGTGCACGCGCAGTTCCACCTCACCGCAGATGTTGAGGCTGGTGGACAGGAACCGGTCCAGGGTGTTGTTGACCGTGCCTTCGGAGGAGTTCTCCACCGGCACCACGCCGAAGTCCGCGTTGCCGGCCTGTACTTCCTGGAAGACCTCGTCAATGGACACCAGCGACAGCGCCCGCACAGAATGGCCGAACTGCTTGAACACCGCCTGCTGCGAATACGTGCCCTCGGGGCCCAGATAGGCCACCTTGAGCGGCTTCTCCTGCGCCAGGCAGGCCGACATGATCTCGCGGAACAACCGCAGGATTTCCTCGTCGCGCAGCGCGCCGTGGTGGTTGCGCTCCAGCGCCAGGCGCAGCACCTGTGCTTCGCGCTCGGGCCGGTAGAAGTCGATCACGCGGCCTTCCGCGTGCTTGGAGATGCCCACCTGGCGCGCCAGTTCCGCGCGTTGATTGATGAGCTCGTGCAATTGCCGGTCGACTGTATCGATGCGCACGCGGATCGATTCGACCGGCTCCTTGTTCGCGGCGGCCTTCTTGCGGGCCGGCGTCTTCTTGCGGGCCCGGGCCATCAGCCCTGCCCCTGCAGCAGGCGCGCGGAGAGCACACCCGGAATTGCCCGCAACGCGGCAAACGTGGCGGCGTCGACGGGTCCATCGACGTCGATCAGCGTATAGGCGACTTCGCCGCGCGACTTGTTGAGCAGGTCCGCGATATTGACGCCTGCCGCGGCGAGCTGCGTTGAGATCTGTCCCACCATGTTGGGCACGTTGCTGTTGGCGATCACCAGGCGGGTGGTGCCTGGCGCCCGCGGCATCACCGCCTCCGGAAAATTGACCGAATTGTGGATATTGCCGTTTTCCAGGAAGTCGCGCAGCTGTTCGGCCGCCATCACCGCGCAGTTGTCCTCCGCTTCACCGGTCGAGGCACCCAGATGCGGCAAAGTGATCACCCGTGGGTGGTCCTTCAGCGCATTGCCGGGAAAGTCGCATACGTAGGCATGCAGCTGCCCCGCGTCCAGCGCGGCCACCACGGCCGGCGTGTCGACGATGGGGCCGCGGGCAAAGTTCAGCACCACCCCACCCCTGGGCATCAGCGCGATGCGCGCTGCATTGACCAGCGAACGCGTGGCCTCGACCAGCGGTACATGTACCGTCACCACGTCGCTGCGCGCGAACAGATCCTCCAGCGACAGCGCCTGCTGCACGTTCGCCGACAGTGTCCAGGCGCGCTGCACGGTGAGCTGTGGATCGTAGCCCAGTACTTTCATGCCCAGTGCCAGCGCCGTGTTGGCCACCTCGACACCGATGGCGCCCAGCCCCACGACGCCGAGTGTGCGGCCGGGCAACTCGAATCCGACGAAGTTCTTCTTGCCCTTTTCCACGGCGGCATTGATGGCCGCGTCGTCGCCGCTCTGGGACCGTGCGAATTGCCAGGCGGGGCCGATGTTGCGCGCGGCCAGGAACAGGCTGGCAATCACCAGCTCCTTGACTGCGTTGGCATTCGCACCCGGTGTGTTGAACACCGGAATGCCGCGCCCGGCCAGCGCGCCGACCGGAATGTTGTTGGTGCCGGCGCCGGCCCGCGCCACGGCCAGCACGGTTTCCGGCAGCGCCATTTTGTGCATGTCCGCCGAGCGCAGCAGCACCGCGTCGGGTCGCTCCAGCCCGGTGGCAACCTCGTAGCGCTCGCGCGGCAGGCGCTCCAGGCCCCTGGTGCTGATGTTGTTCAATGTGAGAATGCGATAGCGCTCAGCCATGACGACGCTCGAATTCGCGCATGAACGCGATCAATGCGTCCACCCCCTCGGGCGGCATCGAGTTGTAGATGCTGGCACGCATCCCGCCCACCGAACGGTGCCCGGCAAGATTGCTCAGACCTTCGTCCGCGGCTTGCTTGAGGAACTGGGCATCCAGCTCGGGTTTGGCCAGCGTGAACGGCACGTTCATGATCGAGCGGCAGCTGGGCGTCACCGGATTGGCGTAGAAATCGCTGTCATCGATGGCCGCGTACAGGCGCGCAGCCTTGTCCTGGTTGCGTTGCCCCACAGCCTCCAGCCCGCCCTGGCCCTTCAGCCAGCGGAATACCAGTCCCGCCACATACCAGCCGAAAGTCGGCGGCGTGTTGGACATGGAGCCGTCGGCCGCCATCTGCTGGTAGTTCCAGATCGAGGGCGTGCCGGTGCGCGCATGTCCGATCAGCTCCTCGTGCACGATTACAAGCGCCAGACCCGAAGGTCCGATGTTCTTCTGCGCGCCGGCGTAGATCAGCCCGAAGCGCGACACGTCCAGCGGACCGGACAGGATCGACGAGGAATAATCCGCCACCAATGGCACCTTGCCGGTGTCGGGGATGAACGGCACGGCCACGCCGCCGATGGTCTCGTTGGGCGTGTAGTGCAGGTAGGCCGCATCGGCGCTGCGCTGCCATTGCGCCTCCTCGGGCACGCTGTTGTAGGCCCCGCCCGCGTCGGCGGCGACGTGCACGCGGGCGCAGAAGCGCTTCGCCTCGCCGATCGCCTTCTTCGACCAGCTCCCGGTATTGACGTAGTCGACCGTCGCGTCCGCGGAGGCAAGGTTCAGTGGAATGCCTGCGAACTGGCCGGTGGCGCCACCCTGCAGGAACAGCACCTTGTACTGCGATGGCACGGCCAGCAGCCCGCGCAGGTCGCTTTCGGCCTGTTCGGCCACGCGCATGAAGGCCTTGCTGCGGTGGCTGATCTCCATGACCGACATGCCGCTGCCCTGCCAGTCCGGCAATTCGTCCCGTACCTGCTCCAGCACCGGCAGCGGCAGCGTCGCGGGGCCGGCGGCAAAGTTGAATACACGCACCTGCGGGGAGTCCTTGTTGTGGGGAATCCTTTCACGATCGCGGCCGTCTTGCCGCGACAAGCTGCGGATCTTAGCAGCGCGAGTGCTTCATGGGCCGCAGGTGCTTATGCACTGTCGGCACCTCGCTCTCACACCTGGCTCCAGCCGCGCAGCAGGTTGTGGTAGATGCCGGTCAGCCGCAGCACCGCGCCTGGATCGGCGTTGCCACGGCGCAGGGATTCGATGGATGTGTCCATTTCGAACAGCAGTCGCCGCTGGCGATCACAGCGCACCATGCTCTGCACCCAGAAGAACGCGGCCAGCCGCGTCCCGCGCGTCACCGGGACCACACGATGCAGGCTGCTGGCCGGATAGACGATGAGGTCCCCCGCCGGCAGCTTGATCTCGTGCTCGCCGTAGGTGTCGCAGACCACCAGTTCGCCGCCCTGGTAACTGTCCGGGTCGCTGAGAAACAGCGTGCAGGAGACGTCCGAGCGCATTTGCCCGGCGTCACCGGCGCGCAGCACCGCGCCATCGATGTGAAAGCCGTACTCGCCGCCGCCGGCATGGCGATTGAATCGCGGCGGCAGGATCTTCAGTGGCAGGCTCGCGGCAAAGAACAGCGGGTTGCGCTCCAGCGCCGCCAGCACCTTCGCGCCCAGCCCGGCGCGCAGCGGCGAGTCCTCGGGCAGCTGTTCGTTGCGCTTGACCGCCGCGCCCTGCACGCCCACCGTCTCCCGACCGTCGGTCCAGGTTGCCGCCTCCAGCGCCTGGCGCATGGCCCCGGCTTCTTCTGGAGTAAGCACGTTAGGAATATGTAATAACATATTGTTTCAGAACATATATTCGAGACTGAACAGGTAACTGCGCGGCGCGCCAGGCGTGTAGCGGTAGCCACTCTTGTTGATGGCGGCCACATAGTGTTTGCCGGTCACGTTGTAGGCGTTCACGCGCCACGCCAGGGACTGCCCCGGCCGGCTGGCGAGCATCAGGTCCACCACACCGTACCCGGCAGTAGAGGCCGGTGTTCCGGCCGCGCGATCGCTGCCGCGATGCAGTCCGCCCACATGACGCAGGCCGCCACCCACGACCAGTCCGAACGGCAACTGGTAGCTGGTCCACGTCGTCAGGCTGTCGCCGGGCGTGTAGGTCAGATTGGCCGTGCCATCCTGCGCCACAGCGGGTCCTTCCAGCACCCGGGTGTCCAGGTGACTGTAACTGGCCCAGACCGACCAGTTCGCCACCGGCGCGCCCGCTACCGACAACTCGACGCCGCGTACCGACTTGCGGCCGGTCTGGGTTGGATTGCCGGCTTCGTCCAGCAACTGGCGGTTGATCTCATTGCCGACGACGGTGCGGAACAACGCCACGTTCGTGGACAGCCGCCCCGCCGCGGTGCTCCATTTGGCGCCCAGCTCGAACGTACCCGCGGTCTGCGGATCCAGATTCGGGTTGTCGGCACTGGTGGCCGCCGCGCTCAACTGGAAATTGGCGCCGCCGGGAGGCTGTCTGGAAGAGGCGTAGTTCGCGTACAGGCTCAGTGCCGGGTCGGGCTTGTACACGGCACCGAGCTTCCAGTTGAAGAGCACGTCCCGGGTGGCAAGATCCGCACTCGTGACGATGGTCCCGGGCACCGCCTCCCCGCACGGCACAGCGCGACGGCCGGTACCGTTGTCGCACACCGCGGTGCCGTGGAATGTCGTGCGGTAGCGGTCGGCGCGCAGCCCGCCGCTCAGCAGCAGCCTGGGCGTGAGAGTCAGCGTATCGAAGACGTACACGGCGGCCGTGTCGGTGCGGCCCCGGCTGGCGCTGCCGTCGCGGGACCACGCCAGCTCACCGCTGTCGGTCCAGTCCGGAGCGTACAGGCTGGCGGCGGGCCGGCTGCCGCTGATGCTCACCCCATACTGGATCTGCTGCTCACGGGTGAGTTCGACGCCGGCGCTGAGGCTGTGCCGCACGCGCCCGATCGCCAGCTCGCGGCGCAGATTGAGCTGGTCCGTCAGGATCCGGTTCCACTGGTCCCTGATGTTGTCCAGGCTGCGCGCCAGCGTGTAGCTGGACAGATCCAGCGCATCGCTCCAGCCGACGTTGCCGACCGGATTGCCGTGCGCGTCCAGCGCGCTGGTTGCCGTGAAGGAACTGAGCAGGTAGTCCTGCCTGGTGTCGCCCCAGCGCGCGGTGTTGGTCAGCTTCCAGGAGCCGGGCATGTCGCGTTCGACGCGCAGCGTGTACATCCGGGCGGTCACGTCGTCGTGGTCGGCGCTGGTGCCGTAGAAATTGCGCTCGTCCACGGGATGGCCCGCCAGCTGCTCCAGACCCGGCTGCGGCGTCCACCCCGGCAGGCCGATGGTGGGCACGAAGCCATCGGGAATGTTGTTCTGCTTCACCAGCAGCGCGTCCAGGTACCAGCGGGTGCGCGAGCCCAGACCAGCCACGAAGGAAGTGGCCAGCCCTTGGCGCCGGTTGCGCACATGGTCGCGGCCCGGCACGCCACTGTCCTGCCACATGGCATTGAGCCGCAGCGCGCCGCCCGGCACGAGCTGCAGCGGCAGGTTCCAGTCCGCGGTGGCGCGTCGCTGGCCGTCCACACCGGCATTGATCGTGCCGGCAAAGGATTCCATCGCGTAGGCCTGTTTGGTGACGGTATTGATGGCGCCCGTGGGCGCACTGCGGCCGTTGTCCGTGCCGGCGGGCCCCTTTTCCACTTCCACGGACTCCACGTTGAACAGGTCCCGCGAGATCGCGCCGAGGTCGCGGATGCCGTCCGCGAAGATGCTGCCGGAGGAGTCGAAGCCACGCATGTACAGCGTGTCACCCGTGCTGGTGCTGCCGTTCTCGCCGGCATAGAACGTACCGACGCCGGCGCTGTTGCGCAGCGCCTCGCTCAGCGTGGTGGCACCCTGCTGCTCGAACAGCCCCTGATCGATGATCTGGATCGTCTGCGGCGTGTCCTGCAGCGGCTGGGTGAACTTCGGCGAACTGGCATGGCGCTGCAGCGTCGCCTGCACCTCGACAACGTCCAGCGTGGGCCCATCGGGCGAATCGGCCTGTGCGGCGGCTACGAGCGCCGGGCAGGCCAGAGCCATACCCGCCGCCAGCGTCGCGGTTGACACTGTGCTGGTGGCTCGCAGTGGCGGCGCATGCGCACGGCTGGTAATGGCCATCCCCGACTGCTCCTCATCGTCACTCCTGAGCATGGATCGGAATGATAATGATTCGCATTCATGGAGACAAGCTGCAATTCGACGTTTGGCTGACTCGCGGCAGCATCCAGACCGGATAAGGGACGTAGGGCCGCTTGGCCCATCAAGGATCAGGCGGGCGGCGTGCTATCCGTATCCGCTTCCGGGGCAGCCTCGCCACCGTTGGCGGCCACCGCTTCTTCATCCTCGGCCAGGCTCTGCACACCCTCCACGCCGATCAGGCGGTCGCCTTCGTCCAGGCGCATCAGGCGCACGCCCTGGGTATTGCGCCCCTGGATGGACACGTCGGCCACCGGCATGCGCACCAGCGTGCCGCCGGAGCTGATCAGCATCAGCTCCTGCCCGGCCTGCACCTGCAGTGCGGCCACCGTCTCGCCGTTGCGCTCACTGGTCTGCAACGCGATGACACCCTGCCCGCCCCGGCCATGGGACGGGAAATCCGCCAGCGGCGTGAGCTTGCCGTAGCCATTGGTAGAGGCCACCAGGATCAGCCCCTCGCCCACCACGATCAGGGAAATCAGGTTCTGGCCGGAGGCCAGCTTCACGCCGCGCACACCGGTGGAGTCGCGACCCATGGGCCGCACCTGCGCCTCGTTGAAGCGGATCGCCTTGCCGCCGCTGGTGAACAGCATGATGTCGTCGTTGCCATTGGTCAGGCCGACACCGACCAGCTGGTCGTCCCCGTCCAGCTTCACGGCAATGATGCCGCTCGGGCGCGGGCGCGAATACGCCGACAGTTGCGTCTTCTTCACCGTGCCGTTGCGGGTGGCCATGAACACGAAATGCGTGTCGTCGAACTGCTTGATGGGCAGGACCGCGGTGATCTTCTCGCCCTCGGACAGCGGCAGCAGATTCACCATGGGCTTGCCGCGCGCGCCGCGCCCGGCCTGCGGCAATTCGAACACGCGCAGCCAGTACACCTTGCCATGGTTCGAGAAGCAAAGCAGGGTGTCATGCGTGTGGGCGACGAACAGCTTCTCGACGAAGTCCTCGTCCTTGGTGGTCGTGGCGCTGCGACCGCGCCCGCCACGGCGCTGTGCCTGGTAATCGGACACCGGCTGGGATTTGGCATAGCCGGCATGCGACAGGGTCACCACCACGTCCTGCGGTTCGATCAGGTCCGCGGTGGACAGATTCAGGTGATCGAGCGAGATCTCGGTGCGACGCGCATCACCATACTGATCGCGAATCTCCAGCAGTTCGTTGCGGACCACATCCGTGAGGCGCTCGGGTCGGGCCAGGATGTCGGTGAGGTCGGCGATCAGCACCAGCAGCTCGCCGTATTCCTTGAGGATCTTGTCCTGCTCCAGGCCGGTGAGCCGGTGCAGGCGCATCTCCAGAATCGCGTTCGCCTGGGCCTCGCTGAGCTGGTACACCTCGCCGTGCAGGCCGAACTCCGTGCCCAGTCCTTCCGGACGCGAACTCACCGCGCCGGCACGCGCCAGCATCTGCGGCACGGCACCGGCCGGCCAGGTCCTTGCCATCAACGCGGCGCGCGCCTCCGGCGCGGCCGGCGCGGCCTTGATCAGCGCAATGACCTCATCGATGTTGGCCAGCGCCACGGCCAGGCCTTCCAGCGTATGGGCGCGCTCGCGGGTCTTGCGCAGGTCGAACACCGTGCGCCGCGTAACCACCTCGCGCCGATGCCGCAGAAATGCGTCGAGCATCTCCTTGAGCCCGAGCAGTCTGGGCTGCCCGTCGACCAGCGCCACCATGTTGATGCCGAACACGGTCTCCAGTGGCGTCTGGGCATACAGGTTGTTCAGCACCACCTCGGCCACTTCACCGCGCTTGAGCTCGATGACCACGCGCATGCCGTCCTTGTCGGACTCATCGCGCAGGCCGTCATTGGCAATGCCCTCGAGATTCTTGGCGCGGACCAGATCCGCGATCCGCTCGATGAGCCTGGCCTTGTTGACCTGGTACGGCAGCTCGGTGATGACGATGGCCTGCCGCTCGCCCTTGCCGACGTCCTCGAAATGCGCCCGGCCGCGCAATGACAGCCGCCCGCGGCCGTTCTTGTAGGCCGAGACGATCTCCGCCGCGCCGTTGATGATGCCGGCGGTCGGGAAGTCCGGACCCGGCAGGTGCTGCATCAGCTGCACCAGCGAGATGGCCGGATCATCGAGCACCGCCAGCAGGGCGTTGACCACCTCGGTGAGATTGTGCGGCGGAATGTTGGTGGCCATGCCCACCGCGATGCCCGAAGCACCGTTGACCAGCAGGTTCGGCACACGCGCCGGCAGCACCGCCGGCTCGTGCTCGGATTCGTCGTAATTCGGCACGAAATCGACGGTTTCCTTGTCGATGTCGGCCAGCAGTTCGCTGGCAAAGCGCGACATGCGCACTTCGGTGTAGCGCATGGCGGCCGGCATGTCCCCGTCCACCGAGCCGAAATTGCCCTGGCCGTCGGCCAGCATGTAACGCATCGAGAAGGGTTGGGCCATGCGCACGATGGCGTCGTACACGGCCGAATCCCCGTGCGGGTGGTACTTGCCGATGACGTCGCCCACCACGCGCGCGGATTTCTTGTAGGGCTTGTTCCAGTCGTTGCCCAGCTCGCGCATCGCGAACAGCACGCGCCGGTGCACGGGCTTGAGCCCATCACGCACGTCCGGCAGGGCACGCCCCACGATCACGCTCATCGCGTAATCGAGGTAGCTCTGGCGCATCTCGTCTTCGAGGTTTACCGGCAGGATTTCGCGGGCAATTTCGCTCATTCGTGGGGTCGGTTTTGCGGCCTTCAAAAAACGGCAAATTCTAGCATGCGCAGGGCCTCATCCGGCAGCTGAAACACACCGTGAAACGCTATACTTCAGGGCAGCCATGACCAGCCCCACAGCCAACGCAGATCCGGGGGAAATAGCCAAGTTCGAGGCCCTTGCCCACCGCTTCTGGGACAGCGAGGCCGAGTTCAAACCGCTGCACCGCCTGAATCCCGTGCGTGCCGACTATGTGGCCGCGCGGGCCGGCCTGGCCGGCGCGCGCGTGCTCGATGTCGGCTGCGGCGGCGGACTGCTGGCCGAGGCACTGGCCCGCCGCGGCGCATCGGTCACGGCCATCGATCTGGCGCCGGCGATGATCCAGACTGCGCAATTGCATGCTGCGGAGTCGGGCCTTGCCATCGACTACCGGTTGCAGGATGCCGCGGCGCTGGCCGCCCAGTCACCACACGCCTTCGATGTGGTCTGTTGCATGGAGATGCTCGAACACGTGGCCGATCCGGCCGCCTTCGTGCGGATACTGGCCGGGCTGGTCAGGCCCGGTGGCGCCGTGTTCGTCTCCACCCTGAACCGCAATGCGAAGGCCTTCCTGCTGGCCATCGTCGGCGCCGAATACGTGTTGCGGCTGTTGCCGCGCGGCACGCACGACTACGAGCGCTTCATCCGCCCCTCGGAGCTGGCCGCCTGGGCTCGCGCCGCCGGCCTGGAACTGGTGCATACCGCGGGGCTGCACTACGACCCGGTTCGCGATCGCTGCAAGCTCAGCGACGACGTGAAGGTCAACTACCTCGCGCATCTGCTTCCGGCCGGACCCGCCGCTTGAACCGCTCCTCGCTGCGCGCCGTGCTGTTCGATCTGGACGGCACGTTGCTCGACACTGCGCCGGATCTGGTTCGCGTACTGAACCAGGTGCGCACCGAGCAGGGCCGCGAACCCCTGCCCTGGGAGCTGGCGCGCACTCGGGTTTCACATGGCTCGGCCGGCTTGATCCGGCTGGGCTTTCCCGACCTTTCCGGAGAACCGCTGGAACAGCTGCGGCTGCGGTTGCTTGAGCTGTATGGCGCACAGCTGGCCGTCGATACCCGGCTGTTCAACGGTTGCCAGGCCGTGCTCGACCAGCTGGCCAGCCGCGGCATGACCTGGGGCATCGTGACCAACAAGCCCGGCTATCTGACCAGGCCCCTGCTGGCCACACTGGGCCTGGATCGCCTGGCCGGCTGCGTGGTCTCGGGCGATACGCTGCCCGAGCGCAAACCGCACCCTGCCCCGCTGCTGCTGGCCGCCTCCGAGCTGGCGCTCGCGCCATCCCAGTGCCTGTATGTCGGCGATGCCGAACGCGACGTGCGGGCATCGCAGGCCGCGGGCATGCCGGTGCTGGTGGCACGCTATGGTTATCTTGGACCCGACGACGATCCGGCCAGCTGGGGGCCGGATGGCCAGATCGACGCACCGGGTGGAATCATCGACTGGCTGGACGGCGGAAAATCATGAACGAGGATCTGGGCGGCCGCGTCATCGCGATCACCGGCAGCACCGGCGGCCTGGGCCGCGCCATCGCGCTCGACGCCGCGCGCGCCGGCGCGGAGCTGGTTCTGCTCGGCCGCAATGTGCAGAAACTCCAGGCCCTGCACGAGCAAATCGAACAGTTCGCGCCCGGGCGCGCATTGATGGCGCCGCTGGACCTCGAACGGGCCGTGGCGAGCGACTACGACACCCTTGCCGATGCCGTCACCCAGCGCTACGGCCGGCTGGACGGTCTGGTGCATTGCGCGGCCCTGCTCGGTACGTTGACGCCGATCGAGCAGTACGACGTACCCACGTGGGTGCGCGTGATGCACGTCAACCTCACCGCGGCTTTCGCCCTCACGCAGGTGCTGCTGCCGGCCCTGCGCGCGGCGGCAGACGGTTCGATCATCTTCACCTCCAGCAGCGTCGGCCGCCGGGGCAAGGCGTACTGGGGCGCCTATGCGGTCTCCAAGTTCGGCGTCGAGGGCCTGATGCAGGTACTGGCCGACGAGCTTTCGGGCAACACCAACGTGCGGGTCAATTCCATCAATCCCGGTCCGGCGCGCACCATGATGCGTCGCCAGGCCTACCCGGCCGAAGCGCTGGATGCCGTACCACTGCCCGAGACGCTCACCGAGCCGTTCATCCGGCTGCTCGGTCCGCGCGGCGCCGGCATCACCGGCCAGGCTGTGGACTGCCAGCCCAAAGGCTGATCAATCTGCTGAATCGGGTGCGGGATCAGCCAGCAGCTGCCCGACTTCCTCTGCCGTGAGTTGCCGCACCTGCCCGCGACCCAGCGAGCGATCCAGCCGCAAGCCGCCCAGCGCCGTGCGCAGAATGCGGCTCACCGTGGCGCCCTGGCGCTCCACCACGGAACGCAGGTCGCGGCCGTTGGCCCCGATGGTCGTCACGCCATACCAGCGGTTGGCGCCTTCGCCGCCACCCGGTTCGCAGGCGCCAACCTGCAACTGCCCGCCGCTGTCCAGCTGGCCTTCGCATATGCCCTGGATCTGCGCGGCACTGAGTTCGCCCCGCACGCGCACGCTGAATTCCACCGGCAGACGCCGCACCGCGCGCTGCAGGCGCGCCGCGAGCGCGCCGTCGGAGGTCAGCAGTTCCAGTCCGCCATCGCTGCGCGGCATCGGACTGACGGCGATGTAGCGCCGTCCCACCCGCCGCGACAGACGATCGACCACGGCCTGCCGCGGCTTGCCGTCCTCCTCCCCCTCACGTGGCGTGACCAGGTTTTCACCCGGGGAGCGGTGGCACAGCCAGGTTGCCGAGCGCTGGGTCGGGGCGCGATGAATCAGCTTGCCGTCGAGGCGCACCTGGTCATTGCCCGCCGCGCGCGTGCCCAGCGCGGCCACCGCACCGTTCACGGTGACGCGACCGGCGCGGATCCACTGCTCGGCCTCGCGCCGCGAGGCCAGGCCCGCCTGCGCGAGGATCTTCTGCAGCCGCTCAGGCGTCGTCGCGCTCGTCGGCGACGGTCTGCTGCGTGGACGCGTCGTTGGCGGCTTCCTGGGACGCATCTTGTTGTTCAGCTTCGGGCTCATCGACGGTCACCAGTGCCGCTATGGGTTCCGGCAGTGCGAGCTGCGGATCCAGATCCTCCAGCGACTTCAGTTCGGCCAGCGGCGGCAGATCGTCCAGCGCCTTCAAGCCGAAGTAGTCGAGGAAGTCCCTTGTCGTACCCAGCAGTTCCGGACGGCCGGGCACCTCGCGATGGCCCACCACCCGGATCCAGGCACGCTCGAACAGGGTCTTGACGATGTTCGGGTTCACCGCCACGCCACGCACGGCCTCGATCTCCGCGCGCGTCAGTGGCTGGCGATACGCGATTATCGCCAGCGTTTCGAGCAGCGCGCGCGAGTAACGCGGCGGCCGTTCGGGCCACAGGCGCGCAACCTGATCGGAAAACTCCCGCCGCACCTGAAACCGGAATCCCTGCGCCGTTTCGATCAGCTCCACGCCGCGCTCGGCACAGGAGGCGGCCAGATCCTGCAGTGCTTCGCGCAACTGCGCCGGCTCCGGCCGGTCGACCGCATCGAACAATTGCGCCAGTTCGGTCACGGTAAGGCTGCGCCCGGCCGCGAGCAGCGCGGCTTCCAGCACCTTGCGGGTGTATTCGGTATTCATTCGGGCGGCCTCTCCTCTTCTTCCTGCGCCCCGTCCGTCTCATCCGGATCATCGGCGCCGTGTGCGGCAATCGACTCGGCCAGCAGCCGCGCATCGGCCTCGGCGACTTCCTCGGCGGTGCCGTCAATCACACGGCCATCCTTCTGCTGGACCACGCCACCGACATGGATGGGGGCATAAGGTTCGTTCTGCACGATCTCGATCAGGCCCTCGCGCTTGAGTTCCAGGATGGCGATGAAGGTAACCGCCACGCCCATGCGGCCTTCCTCCGGATTGAACAGCCGCGTGAAATCCGTGAACACGCCGGGCTGCACCCCGACCAGGATGTCGCTCATGCGGGCGCGTACCGACAGCGGTTCGCGGTGGATATGGTGGTGCGCGAACATCTGCGCGCGCACGGCCACGTCCCTGAACGCGATCAGCATTTCCTTGAGCGTGACGTCGGGAAGCACCTTGACCACGCGCCGCTCTTCCACCGCGGCCGAGCCGATCCAGGTATCGCGTTCCAGGCGCGGCAGCCGGTCGATGTCCTGCGCGGCCTGCTTGAAGCGCTCGTACTCCTGCAGCCGGCGCACCAGCTCCGCGCGCGGATCCTCCTCCGTACCCTCGCCCGGCGCCGCCGCGCGCGGCAGCAGCATCCGCGACTTGATCTCGGCCAGCGTCGCGGCCATGACCAGATACTCACCGGCCAGGTCCAGCTGCAGCTCGCTCATCAACTCGATGTACTGCATGTACTGTCGGGTGATCTCGGCGATCGGAATGTCCAGGATGTTCAGGTTCTGCCGCCGGATCAGGTACAGCAGCAGATCCAGCGGGCCCTCGAAGGCGTCCAGGAACACCTCCATCGCCTGCGGAGGGATGTACAGGTCGCGAGGCAGCTCGGTCAGCGGCTCGCCCTGCACGATGGCGAAGGGCATCTCCACCTGCCTGCCCGTTTGCACGCCGGGCTCGCTCATGCGCCATCCGTGCCGGCAGGCACCAGATGCATCGCCTGGCGTACCACCTGCATGGTGGCCTCGGCCGTCCTGCCCGCCTGCGCGGCCCCGGCGGCCAGAATCTCGCGTACCCGCTGCGGGTTGCCCTGGTACGGGGCGGCGCGCTCGCGCATCCGCGCGGCCTGCGCGCCGATCTTTTCCCAGACGGGCTTCTTGCATTCGATGCAGCCGATACCGGCGGTGGTGCAGCCCTCGCGCACCCAGCCGTGCGTGGCATCGTCGGTATACAGCTTGTGCAGATCCCACACCGGGCACTTGTCGGGATCACCCGGATCGGTACGGCGCACGCGCGCCGGGTCGGTGGTCATGCCGCGGATCTTCTTCTCTATGGATGCCGGATCTTCGGTAAGACCGATGGTATTGCCGTAGGACTTGGACATCTTGCGTCCGTCCAGACCCGGCACCTTCGGCGTCGGGGTGAGCAAGACCTCCGGCGCCGGCAGCACATGGTGCACTTCACCTTCCAGGTTCGCGAGCAGCAGGTCGTGCTCGGCGTCGGCAAGCGCCGTCGATGTCATCACCAATGCACGCGCCTCGCCCAGGGCGGCCTGATCGCCGCCTTCCTGAAAGCGGCGCCGCAGCTCCAGGTACTGTCGCGCGCGCGGGCCCGAACTTCGACAGCACGGCCTTGACCTTCTTCGCGAACTGCTCGTCCCGACCGTAGATGTGATTGAAGCGCCGCGCTATCTCGCGCGTGATCTCCACGTGTGCGACCTGATCCTCCCCCACCGGCACGTACGCCGGGCGGTACAGCAGGATGTCGGCACTTTGCAGCAGCGGGTAGCCCAGGAAACCATACGTGGCCAGGTCCTTTTCCTTGAGCTGTGCCTGCTGGTCCTTGAAGGTGGGCACGCGCTCCAGCCACGACAACGGCGTGATCATCGACAGCAGCAGATGCAGCTCGGCGTGCCCGGGCAGGTCCGATTGCAGGAAGATCGCGCACTTGTCCGGATCGAGGCCGGCCGCGAGGTAGTCCACCACCAGCTCGTGAACGTGCTGCTGCAGCGCGCTGGTGTCCTCGTAACCGGTGGTCAGCGCGTGCCAGTCGGCCACGAAGAAGAAACACTCATAGCGCTCCTGCAACGCCACCCAGTTGGCGAGTGCGCCGTGGAAATTGCCCAGGTGCAGCTTGCCGGTGGGACGCGCACCGGACAGCACACGCGCCCGCCTGGAAGTCGAAGGGGAGGAGACCATCTGGCGCCGATTATAGAGGTCCCAGCCGCCCCTTGCCCTGCCGAAGGATGGCCGGTGGCGTAACCGTCAGGTCCACCACCGTGGTCGGCTCGATGCCGCAGTGCCCGCCATCCACGATGGCGTCCAGCTGGCGATCCAGCCGTTCGCGTATTGCGGCACCGTCGGTCAGCGGATACTCATCGCCGGGCAGCAGCAGGGTCGAAGACAGCAGCGGCTCGGCCAGCTCCTGCAGCAGCAGGTGCGGCACCTGGTGCCCGGGCACGCGGATGCCGATGGTGCGGCGCTTCGGGGTGCTGCAGGCGCTTGGGGGTTTCGCGGCTGGCCGGCAGCAGGAAGGTGAACGGGCCAGGCGTGGCGGACTTCAGCAGCCGGAACTGCGGGGTGTCCACGCGCGCGTAACGGCCGATTTCCGCCAGATCGCGGCATACCAGCGTGAAATGGTGGTGTTTGTCGGCCCCCCGGATGCGCCGGATCCGTTCCAGCGCTTCCTTGTCCCCGATGTGGCAGCCCAGCGCGTAGCACGAATCCGTCGGATAGGCGATGACGCCGCCGGCGCGAATGATCTGCACGGCCTTGCGGATCAGGCGCAGTTGCGGGTCCTTGGGGTGAAGTTCGAGGTACTCGGCCACTTCGCTATGATACGGGCCATGCAAATGCTGCTCGAACTATTCCCGCTCGCGGCCTTCGTGATCGCCTACAAGTTCTTCGGCGGCATCTATCCGGCCACGTCCACGCTGATGGCCGGCATGGTGCTCGCGCTGGGCCTGCTGTGGGCGCGGGCCAGGCGTCTGCCCCGGATGTTCGCGGTCAGCACGCTGCTGGTACTGGTTTTCGGCGCGCTCACGCTGTGGCTGCGCAATGCGCACTTCATCCAGTGGAAGCCCAGCATTCTGCTGTGGCTGGTGGCCGTGGCCTTCATGGCCAGCGCTTTCATCGGCAAGCGCCCGCTGGCGCAGATGATGCTCGAGCCCGCGCTGGCCGAGATCGCCCAGAAGGAGCAATCCGACTGGGTCGCGCACCTGCAGCGCTCCGACTGGCTCAAGCTCAACGCGGCCTGGGTGCTGTATGGCCTGGTTACCGGCGCAATCAACCTCGTGCTGGTCTACACCGTTTCCGAAGACGTGTGGGTGGACACCAAGATCCCGCTCATCATGGGTTCCATGGTGCTGTTCCTCGTGGCGCAGATGTTCTGGCTGTACCGCCGGGGCCAGCCCAGGGCGTGAATCCGCTGGCCGAAGAGCTGGAGGGACTGTTGCGCGAGGCGTTTTCGCCGCTGCTATTGCAGGTGCGCGACGACAGCGCCGCGCATGCCGGCCATGCCGGCGCCCGCGAGGGCGCCCACTTCGCGGTGCGGATCGTCTCCGGCCAATTCGCGGGCCTCAAGCCGCTGCAACGGCACCGCCTCGTGTATGCTGCCGCCGCGCCGCTGCTGCCTGGGCGCATCCATGCCCTGCAGATCAATGCGCTGACACCGGAAGAAACAGGAGACTCCCGATGACCCGCCTCAAGCCGTTAACCCTCGTGCTGGCCCTCGCCGCCATCGCCGCATGCACCCAGAATTCGGGCACGGCCGACAAGGACAGCGTTGCCACGGTCGACGGACACCCCATCAGCCGCAATACCTTCCAGCAGTATGCGAAAGGCGTGGCCAGCAAGCCGGCCGAAGACCTCTCCGACGAGCAGCGCAGCCAGCTGCTGGACAACCTGGTCCGCGCCGAAGTGGTGGCGCAGGAAGCACAGAAGAGCGGACTGGCCGCCCGCCCCGAGACGCGCGCGGCGCTGGATCTCTCGCGCCTGCAGATCCTGCAGCAGGCTGCCTCGCAGGACTACCTGAAGGACCGCCAGCCCTCCGCCGAGGAACTGCAGGCCGAGTACGACATCCAGGTGGCCAAGCTCGGCAAGCTGCAATACCACCTTGCCAACATCCTGCTGCCCACCGAGGACATCGCCAAGCAGGTCATCGCGCAGCTCAAGTCCGGCGCGAACTTCGCGCAGCTCGCCAGGGAAAAATCCATCGACACGCGCACCAAGGCCAATGGCGGCGACATGGACTGGATCTCGCCTTCCTACATGACCCCGGACATTGCCGCTGCACTGGAAAAGATGAAGAAAGGCGAATACACCGCCACTCCGATCAAGAGCGACGATGGTTGGCACGTGTTGAAGGTCCTCGATACGCGCGAAAACACGCCGCCTTCCTACGACAAGGTCAAGGATCAGCTGGTCCAGATCGTCCAGCAGAAGAAGTTCAAGGCCTACGTGGACAAGCTGGCGGCAAAGGCGAAGGTCGACAAGACGCTGTAGCGGCTCAGCAGGGCCGGACCTGGTCGCCCACCAGCCATCCCCAGTGCTGCGCGCCACCGGCCCGAAGTTGCCACACCTGGCTGGCGCGTCGCTCGCGCGCGAAGCGGCAGGGTTTGAGCGCGTGCTCGATGCGCAGGATGCGGCCCCTCGCATCGCAGAACAGCACGTCGACCGGATAGGTCAGACCAACGGTATGAATCGCGCGGCGGCCGGGCAGCAGCCACGCACTTTCCGGTGCCGGCCGGCGCCGCAGCAGCAGGCCCCGGCTGCGTTCGAGACGGGTTTCGCAGACATGCACCTGCAGGCGGTGCAGCCTGTGGCGGTTATGTTCGACGCGAAAGATGATCATCGGGGGCACGCCTCCTGGTGCGCCCATTGCATCGCGGATCCCGTCCACGCAGTGAATGCCTAAGTGTCGCAAATCGGCATAAATCGCCAGCCAGCGGGGCTACGGCTAAGATCGGCAGCCGTGAAGCCCTCCTTGTGCATTCTGGTTGCGGCGCTGCTGGCCTGGCTGCCAACCCGCCTGCCCGCGGCCGACGCACCGGATGCCGGCGCCGCTCGCATCATCGTCAAGTGGCGCCACAGTACGGCGGAGCGTGGCCGCGCAGCGCGAGCACATGCGCCGGCTGGCCAACACGCTGGGCAATCCTTTCGCCGGCGGCCGCAATCTGGGCGGCCGCATGTCGCTGCTGCAACTGGCGGTGCCGCAGCAGGGCCGGCAACTCGCGGCAACGCTGGCCGCGCTGCGCGCGGATCCGGCGGTGGAAATCGCGCAGGCGGACCGGCACATGCGGGCGCAGGCCTACACGCCGAATGATCCGCTGTTTTCCGACACCTTCAGCTATGGCGGCAGCAACTACGACTACCAGTGGTACCTGAAGGGCATTGAACCGGCCGGGATCCGCGCCGATGCGGCCTGGGACATCACCATGGGAGGCGCAAGCCCCGCCGCATCACCGGTGGTGGTGGCCATCGTGGACACGGGCGTACGCCTCGATCATCCGGATCTGGCCGGCAAGCTGCTGCCCGGCTTCGACTTCGTATCCTGCGATCCCAAGTACTCCAGTTACCAGAATGGTTGCGCGGTGCCCAATGACGGTGACGGCTGGGATGCCGACCCGTCAGACCCCGGCGACAATGTCAGTGCACAGGACCTGCAGAGCCCCGAGTTCAGCGATCCGAGTCAGAAGTGTGGCGGCGGATCCAACTACGACCAACCCACCGACAGCAGCTGGCACGGCACGCGCGTGGCCGGACTGATCGGCGCGGATACCGACAATGGCGTGGGCATGGCTGGTGCGGGCTTCAACGTGCGCATCCTGCCGGTACGCGCGCTGGGCAAGTGCGGCGGCTATGAGTCCGATGTGATTGCCGCATGTACTGGGCAGCCGGCTTCTCGATTCGGCCAGCAATATGCCGATCCCGGCACCACTGCTTGCCGACCCCGGCGCGCTGAAGGAGCATCGCAATCCCGCATCCAGCGCAGGTCATCAACCTCAGTCTCGGTGGCACCGATCGCGTGCGACAGCCTGCACAGACCGCCGTGCAGCGATATCACCACGGTCGGCGTGCTGATCGTTGCGGCCGCCGGCAACGAGGGCGCGGCGGTCGACCAGCCGGCCAACTGCCCCGGCGTGCTGGCCGTGGCCGGGCTGCGCCATGCGGGCACCAAGGTGGGCTACAGCAATCTGGGGCCCGAAGTGGGCATTGCCGCCCCGGCCGGCAACTGTGGAGCCGACTCGAACGCGCCGTGCCTGTATGCGCTGAACACGCTGACCAATGCTGGCACGACGGACCCGGGCAGCGATGTCTACTCCACTGCCCTACGTACCACCCCTCCTATGGCACCAGCTTTTCCTCACCGATGGCCGCCGCGACCGCCGGACTGATGAAGGCCGCCAATCCGGCACTTGACGCCGGCGCTGCTGATTGCGCGCATCAAGGCGTCGGCGCGCGCGTTCACCACCAGCGACGAACTGGGCACCACGCAGGCCTGCACGATGCCAGCGGCGGGCAGCACCCAGGATGCGCCCTGCGTGTGCAATACGCAGGTGTGCGGTGCCGGCATGCTGGACACCGGCGCCGCCGTGCTGGCGGCGCTGCGCCCGGTCGTGTTGATCAGCCTGTCGCGCTCGGGCAGCACGTATACGCTCGACGGCAGCGCCAGCGGCGCGGCCAGTGGCCACAGCATTGCCAGCTACGCCTGGACGGTGACCGCCACGGCCGGCGGGGCCGACGACGCCGGGCATCGCCAATGCGGGCCAGTCCATCGCCACCATCACCGCTCCGACCCAGGGCAACGTCACCGTGCAGCTGCAGGTCACCGACAGACGCGGGCATGAGCGACACGGCCACTGCCGTGCTGGCCGCCGTGGCCGGCACGAGCAGCTCTCCCCCGCCGCAGACCTCTGCCAGTCATGGCGGCGGCAGCCTCGGTGGTGCCTTGCTGGCGCTGCTGGGCGCGCTGCTCGCCTGGTGCCTGCCCCGCCGCCTGCGCGTGATCCCGCCGGGCCATTAACCAGGACACAACGCATGGATCTGTTGGCAGGCCCTCATTCTCGGGCTGGTGGAAGGTATTACCGAATATCTGCCGGTCAGTTCCACCGGCCACCTGCTGATTGCACAGCGGCTGCTGGGCATCGGCCAGAGCGATGCCGCCAATGGGTATGCCATCGTGATCCAGGCCGGCGCGATCCTCGCCGTGCTGGGTCTGTATCGCGTGCGCGTGCTCGGCATGCTCAACGGCCTGCTCGGGCGTGACAAGGCGGGGCTGCAACTGGCCATCAACATCATCGCAGCATTCGTGCCCGCGGCAGTGCTGGGCGTGCTGTTCGACAGCCGCATCGAGCATTACCTGTTTGGTGTGAAGCCGGTCATCGGCGCGTGGATCGTCGGCGGCGTGGTGATCCTGGTACTGGCGCCGTGGCTGCGCCGGCATCGCGAGGGCAAGGACCTTGCCCACCTGAACTGGAAGTCGGCGCTCGTGATCGGGCTGGCACAGAGTCTGGCCATGTGGCCGGGAACCAGCCGCAGCCTGGTGACCATTCTCGGCGGCCTCGCCGTGGGCCTGTCGCTGTCAGCGGCGGTGGAATTCACCTTCCTGCTTGGCGTGCTCACTCTCACGGCCGCAACCGCCTTTACGGTGTTCAAGAGCGGCGGCGGCATGCTGGCCGCGTACGGCTGGGCCACTGTGCTCACCGGCTTCGCCGCTGCCTGGCTGTTCGCGGCACTGGCCGTAAAATGGATGGTCGCCTGGTTGAATCGCCACGGACTGGCCGTGTTCGCCTGGTGGCGCTTTGCGGCCGCGGCCGTTGCGGCCTGGCTGCTGCTCTAGCGTTCCGGCGTGGCGCGCCCGGCACGGCACCGGGCGCGAGGCTTCACGATTCGGTGATGAACTTCGTCACCAGGCAGGCATCCAGGCCCTCGATGCCCTCCTCCGATCCGTGCCCGCTTTCCTTCACGCCGCCGAACGGCGCCTCGGGCATGGCTATGGTGAAGCTGTTGATGCCCAGCATGCCGGACTCGACCTGCTCACCCAGCAGGTTCACGCGCCGCGCGTTGTTGGTGAAGGCATAGGCGGCCAGGCCAAACGGCAGGCGGTTGGCGGCCGCGATGACCTCGTCGAATTCGCGGAACGGGCGCAGCGCGGCCACCGGGCCGAAGGGCTCCTCGTTCATGATGCGCGTGGTTTCGGGCACGTCGGCCAGCACCGTGGGCGCGTAGAAATAGCCCGGCCCGTCGATGGCATGGCCGCCGGTGAGCAGTCGCGCACCGTCCTTCACTGCCGCGTCGATCAGGCTCGCCACGGCGGGCCGGCGCCGTTCATGCGCCAGCGGGCCCATGCGCACGCCATCCTCCAGGCCATTGCCGACCTTGAGCTTGCCGGCGCGCTCGGCAAAGCCGCTCGGCGAAGCGCTCGTAGATCTTCTCGTGCACGTAAAAGCGCGTCGGCGACACACAGACCTGCCCGGCATTGCGGTACTTCGAGGCGACGGCCAGGTCGAGCACCGCATCGACGTCCACATCGTCGAACACCAGCACCGGCGCGTGTCCGCCCAGTTCCATGGTCGTGCGCTTCATGCCGGCGGCCGCCAGCGCAGTGAGCTGCTTGCCCACCGGAACGGAGCCGGTGAAATGCACGCCGCGGATGATCGGCGAGGACACCAGATGCTGCGAGACCTCGGCCGGCACGCCGAACACGACCTGCACCGCGCCCGGCGGCACGCCGGCGTCCAGCAGGGCCTGCGCCACGCCCAGCGCACTGGCCGGGGATTCCTCGGCCGGCTTGAGGATCACGCTGCAGCCGGCGCCCAGCGGCGAGCCGATCTTGCGCGCCGGATTGCCCAGCGGAAAATTCCACGGCGCGAAGCCGGCCACCGGACCCACCGGCTCCTTCACCACCGTCATGCGCATGCCGGTCACGCGCTGCGGCAGCACGCGTCCGTAGGCGCGCCGGCCTTCTTCGGCATACCAGGCGAAGATCTCCGCCGCCATGGTGGTCTCGATCCGGGTTTCCGGCAGCGGCTTGCCCATTTCCATGGTGGCTGCGCGCGCCAGTTCCTCGCTGCGCTCGCGCAGCAGTTCGGCGGCCTTGTGCAGGATCCTGCCCCGCGCATGCGGCCCCATCGCCCGCCAGACGGGCCAGGCCTTCTGCGTGGCCGCCAGCGCGCGGTCCAGGTCGGCCGGTGTCGCCAATGGCAACTGGCCCAGCGTCGCGCCGGTGGCCGGGTTGATCACGGGAATGGTGCGGCGGTTCTTCGCGTCGAGGCGCTCGCCATCGACGAGCAGGTACAGATCGGGGTAGGACATGGCTGTTGTGATTAAATACCGGCCTTTCCGGCACGGCCTTGTGACTAGAGAGTGAAGCAATGATAAAGAATCCCGGATACCTGCGCATTGCCACCGAGGAGGCGTTCCTGACCAGGGAAGTCTTTGCGGGCATTCTGCGCCGCGTGAACGACTCCAGCTTCGACGACCCCGCCTTCCGCAGCCTGTGGGGCTTCTACGGCACCAGCCCCAGCGAGCGGGCGAAGAGCATCCTCAAGCGCCTGCTGGACCTGGGGGCCGATCGCATCGCCGACATGGACGCCAGCGGCATCGACCACCAGGTACTGGCCCTCACCGCGCCGGGCGTACAGGTGTTCGAGCCGGCCGAGGCCAGCAGCCTCGCGGCCGACGCCAATGACCAGCTCGCCGAGGCCTGCCGCGCGCATCCGGATCGCTATTCCGGCATGGCCGCGGTCGCGCCCCATGATCCGGCCAACGCCGTCAAGGAGATGGAGCGTGCCGTCGGCAAGCTGGGCTTCAAGGCCGTGGTGATCAACTCCCATATCATGGGTCACTTCCTCGACGAACCGCAGTTCCTGCCCGTGCTGGAAGCCGCCGAGGCACTGAACGTGCCCATCTACCTGCACCCGCAGGGGCCGCCACCGGCGATGATCAAGCCGTACCTGGACGCCGGCCTGGACGGCGCGGTGCTGGGCTTCGGCGCCGAGACGGGTCTGCACATGTTGCGCATCATCGTGGGCGGCGTGTTCGACCGCTTCCCGAATTTGCAGTTCATCGTCGGCCACACCGGCGAGGCATTGCCGTTCTGGCTGTATCGAATGGACTACATGCACGGCGCGACCGTGCGCTCGAAGCGCTACCCGTTCATGAAGGAGCTCAAGCACCCGGTCAGCCACTACATGAAGCACAACGTGTTCGTGACCAGCAGCGGCGTTGCCTGGCAACCGGCCATCGAGTTCTGCCAGAAGGTGCTGGGCGTGGATCGCGTGCTGTACGCCATGGACTACCCTTACCAGTACGTGCCGGATGAAGTCGCGATCTGCGATGCCATGAGCATTCCCGACGCCGACAAGAAGGCCTTCTTCGAAGGCAATGCCCGGCGCGTGTTCAACCTGACGTTCTGAAGGAGACCACGATGAGCAAGCACGTCTGCGTGCGCGAGATTCCCCGGCCCGACGCCGCCGTCTGCAAGCAGCTTGCCGGCTACGGCGTGGCCACTGTGCACGAGGCTCAGGGGCGCACCGGCCTGCTCGCACCCTACATGCGGCCCATCTATGCCGGCCGTTCGATCGCCGGACCGGCCGTTACCGTGTCTTCTCCTCCGGGCGACAACTGGATGATTCACGTCGCGGTGGAGATGTGCCGGCCCGGCGACGTGCTGGTCGTGGCGCCGACCTCCCCCTGCAGCGACGGCTACTTCGGTGACCTGCTGGCAACGTCACTGCAGGCGCGCGGCGTACAGGCGCTGATCATCGACGCCGGCGTGCGCGATGTGGCCACGCTCAAGGAGATGGACTTTCCGGTGTGGAGCAAGTGCATCTACGCACAGGGCACCATCAAGGCGAGCCTGGGATCGGTGAACGTGCCGGTGATCTGCGCCGCGCAGGCCATCAACCCCGGAGACGTGGTCGTTGCCGACGACGACGGCGTATGCGTGGTTCGCTGCGCCGATGCACCGAAGGCGGCCGAAGGCGCCGCGAAGCGCGTTGCGCTGGAGGAGGAGAAGCGCAAGCGCCTGGCCTCCGGCGAGCTGGGAATGGATATCTACAAGTTCCGCGAAAAGCTCGCGGAACTCGGGCTGAAATACGTCTAGCCGATCGCGGTGACTTCCATGTCGCCGGTGACCGGCTTCATGGTCGTGTATTTCGGCGCCTCGGCCATCAGCTTCATGCCCGCCTGCATGCCGGCCATGTTCCAGGCGGTACGGTCGCCGATGTAGTAATGCGCCGCCGCAGTCAGCGGCGGCTGGCTGCCCTTCGGTGCCGAGCCCAGGCTGAACTCGATGCGACGGATCGCCTTGGTGCCGTACAGCTGCACCATCAGCGGAATGACCTTCTCGTCGTAGTACTTGGCATCGAAGGTCTTGCCTTCCTCCGTCGGGAACCAGGTGGATGACACTTGCGCGCCAACTTCGATGGCATTGCGCGCGTCGCCTCGCACGTCCACGTCTCGCTCGTACTGCACGGTCGGCGTGATGTCGGTCATCTCCTTGAGGGCGGCTGCCAGCTTTCCTCCATTGGCGGTCGCAGCGGCCGAGAACGCCTTGGCGTCGGCGATCCAGATGCGGGTGGCCGCGCGCACGACTGGCGGCGGTGGCCCCCTGCGGGCAGGTGGTTCTGATGGCGAGTGCGACTGGCCTGCGGCAAAACTCTTCGGGGCGTTGGGCATCTTGAACGTGTGCGGTTCGCACAGCTCGATCCGCTCGACGGCGTTGCCATACAGGCTGCGTACCAGCGGCACGAGCTTCATGGTGTAGTAGTCCGAGTCGAACTTCCCGTCGGGCTTGTTGGGATAGAGCATCGACAGCAGGATTGCCGATTCATCTGCATCCTGCGCACTGACGCGCCCTGGCAATGCCGCAGCAAGCGCCCCGAATGCGGCTGCATGCCCCGCGCCCACCAGCAATCCACGCCGTGACAGAGTTCCCTTCATCTCCCCTCCCTTTCCTGGCCAACCGCAGCCGCCCTTCGGGAAGAAGAGCGCACTGAATCACTAGTTGGCCAGATGTAATTTGAGGCGAGGATAAACCCGATATGCGTTCTCCTCAAACACCTGACGCTTTTGTTTTTCGGAAAGCGCCGACGCATCGATGTAACGTTTTGTGTCGTCGTAATTGAAACCGGTGGTCGGATCGATGCCACGCACTGCTCCGACCATCTCCGAGCCGAACAGGATGTTCTCCACGGCAATGACCTTCAGCAGCAGATCGATGCCCGGCTGGTGATAGACGCACGTATCGAAGAACACGTTTTTCATCAGGTGCGTGTCCAGCGGCGGACGCTTCATGTCCTGCGCCAGGCCGCGATACCGGCCCCAGTGATAGGGCACCGCCCCGCCGCCGTGCGGAATGATCAGGCGCAATGTCGGGAAATCCCTGAACAGATCGCCCTGGATCAGCTGCATGAAAGCGGTGGTATCGGCATTGATGTAGTGCGCGCCCGTGGCATGGAACACCGGGTTGCACGAGGAGCTGACATGCACCATCGCGGGCATGTCCAGTTCCACCAGTTTTTCGTAGATCGGATACCAATAGCGATCAGTCAATGGCGGTGCCGTCCAGTGGCCACCGGACGGATCGGGATTCAGGTTCGCGCCGATGAAGCCCATGCCCGCGCAGCGCTCCAGCTCCTTCACGCTGCCGGCAAGGGTCGCGCCCGGCGACTGCGGCAGCATGCATACGCCGACGAAATTGCGCGGATACAGGCCCACCACTCGCGCGATCAGGTCGTTGCAGATCGACGACCACTCCAGGCTGGTGGCCTCGGTACCGATGTGGTGCGCCATGGTCGAGGCGCGCGGGGAGAAGATGGTCAGGTCCGCGCCGCGCTCGCGCTGCAATTTCAGCTGCGCCTTCTCCAGGCTGTCGCGGATCTGGTCGTCACTGATCCGCAACGATTCGCGCGAAGGCGTCTGCGCGGGATCCTTCAGTGCGGCCTTCTGGGCATCGCGGAAATCGGTGAGCGGCTGCGGCGCCGTGGTGTAGTGTCCGTGGCAGTCGATGATCATGTTGTGCGGATCCTGTGCGCTGTGTTCGCCGCGCATGATACCTTTTCCACGCCATGAAGAACCCTCTGCCCCGGCGGCCTATCGGCCGCAGCAAGACCTCGGTATCGGCCCTCGGATTTGGCTGCATGGGCCTGGTCGGCTGGTACGGCACGCGCAACGACGACGAGGCGCGCGCCACCCTGCTGGCCGCGGTCGATGCCGGTATCGATCACTACGACACGGCTGCCAGCTACCAGGTGGGAGCCAACGAGAAATTCGTCGGACAGGTGCTCGGCCCCATGCGCGGGCAGGTGTTCATCGCCACCAAGTGCGGCCTGGCGCGCAACAGCGACGGCGGGGTGAAGGTGGACAACCATCCGGATACGATCCGCGCCTCCTGCGATGAGAGCCTGGCCCGGCTCGGCACCGACTACATCGACCTGTTCTACCTGCACCGCATCGACCGGACGATACCGATCGAGGAGTCCGTTGGCGCACTCGCCGGGCTGGTTCAGGCGGGCAAGATCCGCCACGCCGGCCTGTCCGAGTGCAGCGAGCAGACCCTGCGCCGCGCCTGCAAGGTCATGCCGATCGCGGCGGTACAGAGTGAGTATTCGATCTGGTCACGCGATCCCGAGGGCGGCGTGCTGGCAGCCTGCGAGGAGCTGGGCGTCACATTCGTCTCCTACAGCCCGCTGGGCCGCGGCTTTCTCGCCGGCAACTTCCGCAGTACGCAGGAATTGCCCAAAGGCGATGCGCGCGGCAGCCATCCACGATTCCAGCCCGCAGCCGCCGCTCGCAACGCGGCGCTGGTCGAAGCCATCAGGGGTATTGCCGCGGCCCATGGCGGCACGGCCGCGCAGGTGGCGCTCGCCTGGGTGCTGTCGCGCTCGCCGCGCGTGGTCGCCATCCCGGGCATGAAGACCCGCACCCACCTGGCCGACAATCTGGGCGGCGCGCACCTGGCGCTCACCGAGGCACAGCTGGCCTTGATCGAAGGGCTTGCCGCGCAGGTCACCGGCGAGCGGCACCCGCCGGCGATGATGGCCATTCTCGATCGATAGCGGCAGACGCTACAGCGACTTCTCGATGCGATCCAGCGTCCGATAGGCCGGCAACACCTGCGCCACGCTGGCGTTGGGTTCGCGACCCTCATTGATGGCCGCGAAGAACTCGCGGTCCTGCAACTCGATGCCGTTCATCGACACATCGACCTTCGAGACGTCGATCTGCTCGTTCTTGCCGTTGAACAGATCGTCGTAGCGGCAGATGTAGGTGCCGTTGTCGCAGATGTAGCGGAAGAACGTGCCCAGCGGCCCGTCGTTGTTGAAGGACAGCGACAGCGTGCACACCGCGCCCCTGGGCGTCCTCATCTGGATGCTCATGTCCATCGCGATCTTCAGTTCCGGATGGATCGGGCCCTGCACGCCGCGCGCCACGGCAGCCTCCTCGCCGGTCTGGTACTGGAACAGGTCCACCGTGTGCGCGGCGTGATGCCACAGCAGGTGGTCGGTCCAGCTGCGCGGCTTGCCCAGCGCGTTCATGTTGGTGCGGCGGAAGAAGTAGGTCTGCACGTCCATCTGCAGCACCTTGAGCTCGCCGGCGGCGATCTTCTTGCGGATCCACTGGTGGCTGGGGTTGAAGCGGCGCGTATGGCCGCACATCGCGATGCGGCCGGCCTCCTTCTGCACCCTGACAACCTCCTCGGCGTCCTTGAGGCAGTCCGCCAGCGGGATCTCCACCTGCACGTGCTTGCCGGCCTGCAGGCACTGGATGGCCTGCTTCGCATGCATCTGCGTCGGCGTGGCCAGGATCATCGCCGTCAAGCCCCGGCTGCTTGAGGCTCTCGGCCAGATCGCCGGTGAAATGCGGGATACCGAATCGCTGCGCGACTTCCCGCGTGGATTCCTGATTGCCGCCCGTGAGGGTGACCACCTCGATGCCCGGAATCTTCTGGATGGCCTCCAGATGCTTGATGCCGAATGCGCCCTGTCCTGCCAGACCTATCTTCATGGGATGAACCTCGAACGTTGAGCGGGTATCTTACCATCTCAAGCCAGACGACCCTCGCGGCACGCCAACTTCCACCTTCGGTGCAAAGACCCATGCTCGACTTCAATGCCCCATATCGACTGCTGGTCGGCGGCAAGCTGCTGGACAGCGCCGCGCGCCTCGACGTCATCAATCCGGCCACGGGAGAAGTGTTCGCGCAATGCCCCGCTGCGGGAGCCGCGGAACTGGACGCCGCGGTGGCAGCCGCGCGAGGCGCGCTCGGCGAGTGGAAGGCGCTGTCGTACGCCGAGCGCGCCGCCTACATCGCGCATTTTGCCGCGGCGCTGGATGCGCACAAGGAGCCGCTGGCCGAGTTGCTGACCCGGGAACAGGGCAAGCCGGTCGGGCAATCGCAGGGACGAAATCGCGCGTGCCGGCCGGCTCTCGGTGGGCATGACGAAGATCCCGATCGCGAACCAGCTCATCCAGGACGATGCCGAGCGCTTCATCGAGCTGCGCTGGCAGCCGCTGGGCGTGGCCGGCATCATCACGCCGTGGAACGCACCGGTAAACCTTGCCGCCGGACCACTGGCCTCGGCGCTCTACACCGGCAACTGCGCCATCATCAAGCCCTCGCCGTTCACGCCGCTGACCACCCTGCGCATCGGCGAGTTGCTCAAGGACATCCTGCCCGCCGGGGTCGTCAACGTGCTCTCCGGCGGCGACGAGCTGGGCGGGTTGATGACCGCGCACCCCGGCATCGACAAGATTTCCTTCACCGGCTCGGTAGCCACCGGCAAGAAGGTCATGGCCAGCTGCGCCGGCACGCTCAAGCGCGTGACGCTGGAGCTGGGCGGCAATGATGCCGCCATCGTGCTGCCCGACGTGGATATCGCGGACGTGGCCAGGAAGCTGTTCTTCGCCGCGACGGTGAACAGCGGGCAGGTCTGCATGGCGGTCAAACGCATCTATGCGCACGAGAGCATCTACGATGCGCTGTGCAAGGCGCTGCTCGCCGAGGCACGCAATGCACGGGTCGGCGACGGCCAGGATCCGGCCACCACACTGGGGCCCATCCAGAACCGGCGCCAGTTCGAGCGCGTGTGCGAACTCAAGGACGATGCAGCCCGGCACGGGCATGCCGAGGAAGGCGCGCCGCGCCCGCCGGGCGATGGCTACTTCGTTGCTCCCACCGTCGTGACCGACCTGACCGAGACGGACCGGCTGGTTGCCGAGGAACAGTTCGGCCCGGTGTTCCCGGTGATGAAGTTCACGGACGTGGAAGAGGCCATCGCGCACGCCAACAACACGCGCTATGGCCTCTCCGGTTCGGTGTGGAGCCGCAATGTGGAGCGGGCGCGGCAGGTAGCCGCGCAACTGGAGGTGGGTACGGCCTGGGTCAACCAGCACCGCAATACCGCCCCCGACGTGCCCTTTGGCGGTGCCAAGGAGTCCGGGCTCGGCCGTACCTATTCGCTTCTGGGCCTGCAGGCCTACCTGGAGCCCCAGGTCATCAGCGTCCTGAAGAGCTGACCGGCGTTTGACGCCCGGGCCCGGCCCGATTCTTGCTGGATCTACCCCGTCGAGTCTTCACGGAGATGCGTCGTGGGCGAGCTTCTGTACCTGGACGACTTTCGGCCTGTCATCAGCGAGAGCATGCGCTGCCTGTTCTGTGGAATGGTGCACGTTCTGGAACATGTCACCGGCACGCGCGAGCGGTATTTCCCCTGCCCGGGCTGCGACGAGACGGCCAGCGTGCCGGAATGGAAGGTCGAGCTGCGCTAGCCAGGCGCACCCGTTTGGGGCAAGACACCCGGCGCGCCGTCAATCCCTGGGCGGCGCGATGGTCACATCATGGTGTTGCCGGCTGTTACCGGCCGGTTGCCGCAGCGCTGATCCTCTGGCTTGAATCGACGCCAGATATTCTTCTCAACTTGTTGATATTGGTGGGCCCTGCGCGATTCGAACGCGCGACCAACTGGTTAAAAGCCAGCTGCTCTACCGGCTGAGCTAAGGGCCCTCCCTCGAGGGCGCGCATCATACCGGATCAGCCCGCGTACCGGGTGGGGTCCGGCACGCCCGCGGCGGCAAAGCCCTCGCGCCGCAGCCGGCACGAATCGCAACGAGCGCAGGCCTCGCCGCGCGCATTGGCCTGATAGCAGGAAACCGTTGCCGCGTAATCCACGCCCAGCTCCATGCCGGCGCGGATGATCTCGGCCTTGCTCATGGCGATCAGCGGTGCGCGCACATGAAAGCCGCCGCCTTGCACGCCCGCACGCGTGGCCAGCGCCGCCAGCTGCTCGAAGGCGGCGATGAATTCGGGCCGGCAATCCGGATAGCCCGAATAATCCACGGCGTTCACGCCGATGAAGATCTCGCGCGGCGCCCACCACCTCGGCCCATCCCAGGGCCAGCGCCAGAAACAGCGTATTGCGGGCCGGCACGTAGGTCACCGGAATGCCCTCGGTGGGCGCCTCCGGCACGTCGATGCGCGCGTCGGTCAGGGCCGAGCCGCCGATGTCGGCCAGATCCATGTTCATCTGCCGGTGCTCCACGGCGCCGAGCCGCGGCCGAATGCGACGCGCGGCGGCCAGCTCCACGTCGTGGCGCTGACCATAGCTCACCGCCAGCGTGTGGCACTGGAACCCCTGATCCCGCGCGATGGCCAGCACGGTGCTCGAATCCAGTCCGCCGGACAGCAGCACGATGGCGTGCGGCGAGCTCATCTACCGCCCACGCTCATCGCCCCACAGGATCTTGTGCAGCTGCAGCTGCATGCGCACCGGCAGGCGATCCTGCAAGTATCCAGTCGGCCAGATCGCGGGCCGGCAACTGCCCGTAGCTGGGCGAGAACAGCACCATCGTCCGGCCGGACAGGTCGCGCTCGCGCACCAGCGCCCGGCTCCACTCGTAGTCGGGGCGATCGCAGATCACGAACTTGATCTGGTCGCGCGCATTCAGCGCATCGAGCTGCTCGAGCAGATTGCGCTGCACTTCGCCGGACGCCGGCGTCTTCACGTCGACGATGCGCCGCACGCGCGGATCGACTTCCGCGACCGACAGGGCACCGCTGGTCTCCAGCGAGACTTCGAAGCCCGCATCGCACAGTGCGTCGAGCAGCGCCAGGCACCGGCGCTGCGCCAGCGGCTCGCCGCCGGTCACGCACACGTGGCGCGCATCCAGTTCCGTCACGCGCGCCAGGATATCCGGCAGCGTCCACCATTCACCGCCCGTGAAGGCATAGGCCGTATCGCAGTACCGGCACCGCAGCGGACAGCCGGTCAGGCGCACGAATACCGTGGGAAAGCCCACGGCATCGCCCTCGCCCTGCAGCGAGCGGAAAACTTCGGTGATCTTCAGCCGCGGCGCGGCACCCATTGTGGCTCACGCGCTGATGCTACCAGCGGTGCGATGCCGCTATTTCGCGAGCTTGGCCAGCCGGGCAGTAGCCAGCTTGGCGGCATCCGAGTCGGGGAATTCCGACAGCACCCGCTGCAGCGTGGCCTTGCCGGCCTCCTGCTTGCCCTGCTCGAGCTGCGTGTAGCCCAGCTTGAGCAGCGCATCGGGCGCCTTGCGCGACGTGGGCCAGTTCTCCAGCACGCGCTGGAAGGCCGCCGCCGCATGGTCGTATTCCTGGGTCACGTAGTAGGTTTCGCCCAGCCAGTACTGGGTGTTGTCGGCGAGCTGGCCGTTTGGATAGGCCGCCGCCAGGCGGCGAAAGCTTTCGGCCGCCGCGCCATAGTCGCGCGCCTTGAGCTGATCCAGCGCCTGGTTGTACAGCGTCTGCTCGTCGCCCGCCGCGACAGTCGCCGCTGAAGTCGAGGCGGCGGCGGTGGCTGCCGCGGCCGCGGCCTTCACATCCGTGAGGCGCTTGTCCAGGTCGGCGTACAGGTCACGCTGCTGCTTCTGCAGCTTGGAGTTCTGGTTCTGCAGCTCCTCGATCTGGCCATGCAGCTGGCGGATCTCCTCCTGCTGTGCATCGATGCGGTTGGCCATCTGCACCAGGCTCTGGTTCGAAACGATGCGGTCGATGCGACCCACGCGCGCATCCAGATCATCGAGGCGCACCGTGACCGGATCGACCTTCGGCTGGGTGGCGCAGCCCGCCCCCAGCAGTGCAATACACAACAGACCGGCAATTCGCTTCACGAGACAGTTCCCGAACAAGAACCTAGTTGATGTAGACGATTTCGACGCGGCGGTTCTTGGACCAGGCCGCCTCGTCGTTGCCCAGCGCCGCGGGCCGCTCCTCGCCATAGCTGACCGTGGTGATCTGGGAATCGCGCACACCCTGCAGCATCAGCGCCCGCTTGACCGCCTGGGCGCGACGTTCGCCCAGTCCGATATTGTATTCGCGGGAACCACGCTCGTCGGTATGGCCCTCCAGGCGCACTCGCACCGTGGCATTGCCAGCCAGAAACTTGCCGTGCGCGGCAATTACATCGACGTATTCGTTGCGGATGTCGCTGCTGTCGAAGTCGAAGTAAATCACGCGTTGCGCGGCCAGCTGGCTGCTGGGCCCCAACGCGCCCTGCTCCGTGCCCTGGTGCTCGTCCATGTTCACGGTCGCCACACCACCGGTCTGCACCTCCGGTGCCGTCTGCGTACTGGCTACGGGCTCGGAGGTCGAGGCGTCCTCCTTGACCGGCTTGCTGCAACCCGCGGCCAGTGCTGCCGCCGCGAACATCACCAGAAGATATTTTCGTTTCACCGTTGCTCCGATGTCCGGTTGTCCGGACCCTTGCCCGTCATGATACTCAATTCGTGAATGGGCCCCACACCGGCTCGCGCACCTCACCCTCGTGAGACTTGAGCCGTGCCGTCACCTGTCCGTCCACCGAAACCGTGGCCAGCACGCCCTGCTCGCCGTCATGGCCCGCATAAATGAGCATTGCGCCATTCGGCGCGAAACTCGGCGACTCGTCGAGCCTGCCGCTGGACAGCGTGGTGATGGTGCCCGAGGCGATATCCAGCGTGGCAATGCGAAAATCGCTGCCTTCCTGCACCACCAGCGCCAGCCGCTTGCCGTCCGGAGAAACCCGTGGCCGGGCCGCATAGTTGACACCGAAGCTGATGCGGCGGGCCCGTGCACCGGCACTTGCCGCCACGGCATAGATCTGCGGCCCACCGCCGCGGTCCGAGGTGAAGTACAGCGTCTGCCCATCCGGCGACCAGGCCGGCTCGGTGTCGATCGCCGGATCGTCGGTGATGCGCACCAGCTTCTGCGTGGCCAGGTCCAGGATGTAGATATCCAGATTGCCAGAGCTGCCCGACAGCGTCAGCGCCAGACGTTTGCCGTCGGGGGAAAACGTGGGCGCGCCGTTGACCCCGGCGCGCGCCGAAACCTGCCGCAGCTCGCCGGTACGCACCCGCTGGACATTGACCGCCGATACGCCACGTTCGAATGAAACGTAGGCCAGCCACTGCCCATCCGGCGACCACGCGGGTGACATGATCGGTTGGGTGCCGCGCGCGGCAATGGCCGCGTTCTCGCCATCGGCGTCGGCAACGATCAGCTGGTAAGTCTGTCGCGGCGGCACGCCCTCCACGGCGATGTACGCGATGCGCGTATCGAAAGCTCCGCGCACACCGGTAATCGTCTCGAAGATGCGATCCGCGATGCGATGCGCCCCCTTGCGCAGGGACTGTTGCGGCACCGTGATCGACTCGCCCGCCAGCAGGCGCTGGCCGGTCAGCGCGTTGACCAGATCGAAGCGCAGCACGGCGCTCCGGTTGGCGCCCGCGCTGACGCTGCCTACCACCACGTAATCGGCGTGCGCGGCACGCCACGCGGACACGTTCACATCCGCCGCATGCTGCGGCCTTGCCGGCATGGCCGCGCGTGGCAGACCCTTGAAGCGCCCGCTACCGGCCAGGTCATGCTCGACAACAGCGGCCACGTCGAGCGCCCCGTTCGGCGCGCTTGCCTGGGCAAAGGGGACCACGGCAATGGGCACCGGGTCGCTGACGCCGCGCGTGATGTCGATTTCCAGCTCCGCGCGCGCCACGCTCGAAAGCAGCAGCAACGCGCAGCATGCCGCCCGCAGGGTGAATGGTTTCATCGTGGTGCGGATCATGGCTCTCATTTTGTCGGCTTGAAGTTAAATCTCAGATTACGGTCGAACAACGAAGGATCCGGAGGCTCCGGCAGCGGCGAGGCACGGTAGACGGCGGCTTCGATGGACTGGCGCACGGCCTCATCGCCATTGCAGCGCCCCACCACGACACCCGTTACCACGCCGCCCGGTACCTGTGTCACGCGAACTTCACAATCCAGTCCCACCGTCGCGCTCGGCGGCCGGATCCAGGCACGTTCGATACGCGCAGTAATCTGGGCGATGTACTGGTTCTGCAGTCCGCTGGCCCGGGCCGCGGCCAGGCGCTCCTCGGCGGCCAGCTGCGCGGACAATTCATCCTCGCGCCGCTGCCGGGCCTGCTTCGCAGCAGCCTCCCTGGCGGCCTTCTCGCGTGCCAGACGTTCGCGCTCGGCCTTCTCCCTTGCTGCCTTGTCTCTTGCTGCCTTGTCCCGTGCCGCCTTTGCCTGGCGCTCGCGCTCTGCCTTTTCGGCGGCAGCCTTACGCTCGGCTTCCTCGCGTTGCTGCGCAAGCCGTCTTTGTTCAGCGACACGCTGTTGTTCCGCCTGCTGCGCAGCCAGTTCCGCGGGCGTGGGAGTCGGCTCCGGTGCCGGTTCAGGCGCCACCTCTTGCGGTGGCGCTTGCTGTTGCACCGGCTCCGGAGCAGGTTGCGGCGGCGGTGGTGGTGGTGGCGCGGGATTGTTGAGCACCTCGCCCGAGACCACGCGCGCCTCTATGCCAAGACTCTGTACCGGGTGTTCACGGTGCGCGGACCAGTACCACATGCCGAACAGGGCGCCGACGATCGCCAGGTGCAGCAGCACGGACAGCCCCCAGCGCGGCTTGCCTGGTCTGGGCCTGCGATTCACTGCTGCCCGCGCGGAGCGGGCGGCTCTGTGACGAATCCCAGCCGCGCTGCGCCCGCCCCCTGCAGCAGCACCATGGCGCCAATCACCCGACCATAAGGAACGCGGGTGTCGGCCCGGATCAGCACGTCGCGTTGCGGGTCGGCCTGCATCGCCGTACGCACCACGTCCTGCATTTCGGCATCGGCCAGCGCCCGCTGCGTGTCGCCGCCGATGTTCAGGAAGCGTTGACCGTCGCGATCGATGGTCAGCACCACCGGCGGCTCACGCGTCTGGGTCTGCGGCAGTGGCTGGCTGGCCGCCTGCGGCAGATCCACCTTCACCCCCTGCGTGAGCAGCGGCGCGGTGGCCATGAAAATCACCAGCAGTACCAGCATCACGTCGATCAGCGGTACCACGTTGATCTCGCCGATCAGGCGGCGTTTGCGTGGGGCGCCTTCCACGATCAGGGCTTGCTCAGACCGTCCGAAGCGGCCGGTGGCCGCGAGGCATGGCGCTGCAGGATGGTGGAGAACTCCTCCATGAAGGCGTTGTAGCGCAGCTCCAGGCGACCGACCTTGTCCGCGTACCGGTTGTAGGCGATGAACGCCGGAATCGCGGCAACCAGGGCGATGGCCGTGGCCACCAGCGCCTCGGCGATGCCCGGCGCCACGGTTGCCAGCGTGGCCTGCTGCACGCCACCCAGCGCGATGAAGGTGCTCATGATGCCCCACACCGTACCGAACAACCCCACGTAGGGGCTCACCGAGCCGATCGTCGCCAGCATGGCCAGATTGTGTTCGAGCCCGTCCAGCTCCTTGAGCTGCGCCACCTTCATGGCACGCCTGGCGCCCTCGAGTTGCTGATCGGCGGTGGCGCCGCTCTGGCGCAGCCGCGCAAACTCGCGAAAGCCCATCTCGAAGATGCCGCTCATGCCATGGCTGCCGCCCTTGGCCTCGAGGTTGCGGTACAGGGTGCCCAGGTCACCGCCGGACCAGAACTTGGCCTCGAAGCGCTCGGCTTCACTTCGCGACTTTGCCAGCACCGAGCGCTTGCCCAGGATGATGGACCAGGACCCCAGCGAGGCTAACCCCAGCAGCACCAGCACGGCCTGTACCACCGGGCTCGCATCCAGTACCAGCTTCAGGAACTGCGCCATCTCTCCCATCAGGCCACCCCGGCCACGAACCAGCCAGGCAGGCGCCGCGGTTTGAAGTTACCCGCGTCCACACAGGCCACGCGCACCGTCCCATCGGCCAGCAGCGCCGCGTCCGGCCCGTGCACCGACTGCCGGAACGACACCGAGGCGCCGGACACGTCCGCCCGTGTCACCACCTCGAGCAGGTCATCCAGTCGCGCCGGCCGGCGGTATCGAATCGCCAGATCAACCACGGTAAACAGCACGCCTTCCTCCTGCACCAGTCTGTGCTGCGAATATCCCAGCGCGCGCAGCCATTCGGTGCGCGCGCGCTCGAAGTAACGAATGTACCCGGTATGGTAGACGACCCCGCCGGCATCCGTGTCCTCGTAATAGACCCGCACGGGCCAGCGGAATTCGCCGGCCGTCACTTCCCGTCCTCGAACAACGTCATGGTGGCTTCGGCGCGAGCCGGCACGGCAAGCCCCAGATGCAGATAGGCCTGACGCGTGGCGATGCGACCGCGCGCCGTGCGCGCCAGCAGGCCGCGCTGAAGCAGAAATGGCTCGACGACGTCCTCCAGAGTGCCGCGCTCCTCGCCAATGGCCGCCGCCAGGCTTTCGATGCCAACCGGACCGCCATCGAAGTGCTCGATGACCGTGGAGAGCAAACGCCGGTCCAGCGCATCCAGCCCGCGCGGATCGACGTCGAGCAGATCCAGCGCGGCGTCGGCAGTCGCCCCATCGATACGCCCATCGCCCTTGACCTGCGCGTAATCGCGCACCCGTCGCAGCAGGCGATTGGCAATGCGCGCCGTGCCGCGCGAACGCTGTGCGATGCGCGCGGCTCCTTCGGCGCTGGTCGTCACGCCGAGGATCCCGGCCGAACGTCCCACGATCTGCGCAAGTTCGGCATCGGAATAGAAATCCAGGCGCTGCACGATGCCGAAGCGATCGCGCAGCGGTGCGGTGAGCAGCCCGGCCCGCGTGGTGGCTCCCACCAGAGTGAATGGCGGCAGATTCAGCTTGATGGAGCGCGCCGCCGGCCCCTCACCGATCATGATGTCCAGCTGCGAGTCTTCCATTGCCGGATACAGCACCTCCTCGACCACGGGCGAGAGGCGGTGGATTTCATCGACGAACAGGACGTCGCGCGGCTGCAGATTGGTCAGCAATGCCGCCAGGTCTCCCGGGCGCTCCAGCACCGGACCGGATGTATGGCGAAGGTTCACACCCAGTTCCGCGGCGATGATCTGCGCCAGTGTTGTCTTGCCCAGACCGGGCGGCCCAAACACCAGCACATGGTCGAGCGCCTCGGAGCGTACACGCGCGGCTTCGATGAACAGCTCGAGCTGCGCTTTTGCCTTGGGCTGGCCGATGTACTCCGCGAATCGCTTCGGACGGATCGCCCGTTCCAGCGTCTCCTCCTCGCCAGTTGCGGCGCCGCCGACCAGTCTTTCGCCCGTCACCGTCGTTCTTCCTTCAGGGCCGTGCCCTGCAATGCGGCGCGGATCAGGTCTTCGGTACTGGCGCCTTCCTGACCGACCTTGTCCAGCATGCGATGGGCTTCCTGGGACTTGTAGCCCAGCACCTGCAGGGCATGCAGGGCTTCGGCCCGCGGATCATGTGCAGCCACGGCGCTGACCGCGGCGATCTCCTTGAAGTAGTCGCGCATCTCCACCAGCAAGCGCTCGGCGGTCTTGCGGCCCACGCCGGGGATGCGCGTCAGACTGGCCACATCTTCCATGGCCACTGCGGCGCGAAACGCGTCGGCATTGATGCCGGAGAGGATGGCCAGCGCCACCTTGGGTCCGACGCTGTTGACCTTGAGCAGCCCGCGGAACAGTTCGCGCTCGTTCTCGGTGGCAAAGCCGAACAGCAGCGACGCGTCTTCGCGCAGCACGTGGTGGATGCGCAGCGTGACTGCGCTGCCGACCTGCGGCAGCGCAAGATACGTGGACATGGGCACCTCGACTTCATAGCCCACACCCTGGACGTCAATCAGCAGCTGCGGCGGTTCCTTGGCGGCGATGGTGCCGGTGAGCGAGCCGATCACTGGCGGATTTCCATGGCGGCCAGCTGTCCGGCCGCGCGGCGCGCCTGCGCATGACACAGGGCGATGGCCAGCGCGTCGGAGACATCCGAGGTGGCCGGCTTGCTGATGGTCAGCATCATCTGGACCATGTGCGCCACCTGTGCCTTGTCGGCCGCGCCGGTGCCGACCACCGCCAGCTTGATGGCTCGTGGCGCGTATTCGAACACCAGTGCGCCGCGCGCGACGGCGGCCGACAATGCCGCGCCACGCGCCTGGCCCAGCTTCAATGCGCTGTCCGCATTGCGATGCATGAACACACGTTCGATCGCCACTTCATCGGGCGCGTAGCGCTCGATGAGCCCGGTCACTTCGGCATGGATGAAGTGCAGGCGCTCGGCCAGACTCGCCCCGGTGGCACGCAGGCAGCCACTGGCCACGTGCGTGTCCCGACCGCCCTGACAGTCGACGATGCCGTAACCGGTTCGCAATGACCCCGGGTCCAGACCCAAGCACGCGGCCCGGTGTTGCCGACGATGGCGACGGCCGGCGCTCGGCGGCGACCGGGTCGAATTTTCGCCAGGAGCGGCGGGCATAGCGTGGCACCCCGGTATGATAGCGTGCGTCAGTGAGCCCCACATCGTCCCTGCAACACGCGAATTCCGGTGACGCGCTCGCGCATGCCCAGGACGTGCTCGAGGCGGTCGGCTTCCCGCCCGCGGCCACCTCCCAAGCACGGGAAGTGGCCGACCTGGTGCTGGCCCTGACGCAGGACGCCGCGCTGGCAACGGCGGCCATGCTGCACGTGGCCCGCCAGTCCGACACCGATCCGCCGACGCTGTCCGCCGCACAGCGCGCCGAGCTGGGCAGCGCGGCCCTGCGGCTGGCCGAGCAGCTGGCCAGGCTCGGCGAGTTTCATCTGGACTCGCGCTGGTCAGCCGGCAAGGCGCTGCCCGCGGCGCAGACCGAGACCCTGCGCAAGATGCTGCTGGCCGTGGTCGGCGATCCGCGCCTGGTGGTGGCGCGACTGGCCGAACAGCTGGTGCGTATCCGCCATGCGCGCGAGGAGTCCGCGCCGCGACGGCGCCAGATCGCGCTGGAGGTCGAGGAGCTGTATGCGCCGCTGGCCAATCGCCTTGGAATCTGGTCGGTAAAGTGGGAGCTGGAGGACCTGGCGTTCCGCGCCATCCCACCCGGCCGAGTACCAGCGCATCGCACAGGCCCTGAACGAGAAGCGCAGCGACCGCGAGCGCTACATCGAGCAGGTACGCTCGCTGCTTGCCGCCAGGCTCGCCGCGGCCGGCATCCAGGCCGAAGTCGCCGGGCGCCCCAAGCACATCTTCAGCATATGGCGCAAGATGCAGCGCAAGGCCCTCACGTTCGAGCAGCTCTACGACATCCGGGCAGTGCGCATCATCGTGGCCAGCGTAGCCGAGTGCTATGCCGCGCTCGGCGTCGTGCACGAACTGTGGCCCTTCCTGCCCGGCGAATTCGACGATTACATCGCCACGCCCAAGGACAACAACTACCAGTCCATTCACACGGCGGTGACCGGACCGGACGGGCGCGCGCTGGAAGTGCAGATCCGCACCAGTCAGATGCAGGAACAGGCCGAGCTCGGCGTCGCCGCGCACTGGCGCTACAAGGAAGGCGGCGGCGACCGGCACTATGACGAGAAGATCCAGCAGGTGCGCGAGCTGCTCGCCGGCGGCCGGGGCGGCGCCGGCTCCGACGCGTTGACGCAACTCTCGGCCGGGCTGTTCGACGACCGTGTCTACGCCATGACGCCCAAGGGCGAGGTCGTGGACCTGCCGCGTGGTGGCACCCCGCTGGACTTCGCCTTCCATGTGCACAGCAGTCTTGGCGAGCGCTGCAAGGGCGCGAAGGTCAACGGGCGCATCGCGCCGCTGAACCAGCCACTGGCCAGTGGCGATGTGGTGGAGATCATCACCGGCAAGCAGCCCGCGCCGAGCCGCGACTGGCTCTCCGAGCGCGGCGGCTACGTGGTTTCCCCGCGCAGCAAGGCAAAGCTGCGCGCCTACTTCCGGCGCCAGGACGAGGCCGCCGGCATCGCGCCCACGCCCGCCACGCCTGAAGCTCCGGCACAGCCGGTCCGTCCGGCGGCCGCGCGCGCGCGCAAAGCCATCGGCAGCGCCCGATCGCCGGTGGAAGTGGATGGCGTCGGTGACCTGCCCATCACGCTGGCGCGGTGCTGCGCGCCGATGCGACCCCAGCCGATCCGCGGCTACCTGACGCTGGGACGCGGTGTCACCATCCATCGCGCGGACTGTCCGGCACTGGTGCGCATGGCAAAGCTCAAGCCGCAGCGCCTGCTGCAGGTGGACTGGACGGACGGCGATGCGGCGCGCGTGGGCGCCACCCTGCTCATTGAAGCCTTCGACCGGCGCGGCCTGCTGCGCGACATTTCCGACACGATCGCCGAGGAGCGGCTGAGCATCGAGGGTGTCAGCAGCGACACCGACCCGCGCGACCGGATCGCGCGTTTCCAGGTGCGGCTCGCGGTGCGCGATGCCAGCGAACTGGCCCGATTGCAGCGCCGACTGACACGCATTGCCAATGTGATCCGCGTGCGGCGGGCACGGTGAAGCGCTATAGTCGCGCCCGGGAGATGGCATACCTCCCCGAACCGCCCGGCAACGGGCTGATGATGCCTGCCGTGCCCGGATCCAGGGGCGGTAGGTCGTTCCCGACCCTACCGCACCCAGCCCGGGCTGCATGAAAACCGGGAGAAGCGGCAATGAATGGATTGGGAATTCTGGCGGTAGGCTTCGGTGCGGCATGCGGTGCATGGTCGCGCTGGGCATTGGGCGCCTTGCTCAACAGCCTGTTTCCGGCCATCCCGCCCGGCACGCTGGTCGCCAACCTGCTCGGTGCCTACGTCATCGGCGCGGCACTCGGCGTGTTCGCGCAGAACCCGGCACTGGCTCCCGAACTGCGCCTGCTGATCGTCACCGGCTTCTGCGGCGGCCTCACCACGTTCTCCACGTTTTCCGCCGAGATCGCCAACCTGGTCCAGCAGGGTCGACCGGGCGCCCTGGCGGCGGCGATCACCGTGCATGTCGGCGGTTCGCTGGCCATGACCTTGCTTGGCATTGTCTCGGTACGGTGGCTTGCCACCCATCAATGAGGAGCGTGGCGTGAAGGGTTACCAGATCACTTTCTACATGGCGCATGACCAGCGCCACCACGGCAAACCGCTGGGCGAGTGGCTCATCAGCATTGCGCGCGAACTGAACCTGCGCGGGGCGACACTGCAATCTGCCGCGGAAGGCTTCGGGCGTTCCGGTCGCATCCATTCCGCCCACTTCGTGGAGCTGGCCGATCAGCCCATGGAGCTGATTACCGTGGTCACTGAGCACGAGGCCGAGCTGCTGCTCAAGCGGCTGCAGACCGAAGGGATCAAGCTGTTCTACGTGAAGACGGCGGTGGAGTTCGGCAGCCTGCCCTGAAGATGGGCGCCCGAGAGCTGGCAGGAATCGAAAATGGAGGGGACATCAAAGTGAAAGACCACAACCGGGTGAATCGTCGCTCGATCCTCAAGGGCGCGGCTGCCGGCATGATTGCCGGCCTTGGCTCACGCATCGTCGGTGCGGCGCAGCCGGCCGCGTCCGCCGGCAAGACCAGGCTGTACATCATGGGCACGCAGGCCGGTCCCAGTGTCGGCGGCTCGCGCCACCAGACCTGCTATGCGGTGGTCGTGGGCGACGACGTGTATGTGGTGGATTGCGGCTATGGCGCCACCGAGCAGATCGTGCGCGCGGGCCTGAAACTGCCCAACATCAAGAACATCTACATCACCCACCACCATCCCGACCACAACATCGAGCTGGGCACGCTGGTGTATTTCTCGTGGTACGCCGGCAAGGAGGACCCGCTGGGTATCTATGGGCCTCCTCCGCTGAAGCAGATCACGCAGGACTACCTCAAGGCGATCAAACCGGATGTCGACATCTGGCTCAACGATATCGGCCACAAGCCGCTGGAGCCGATCACGGTCCACGAACTCTCCGCCGCCGGCCCGGTGATGCAGGACGGGACCGTGCGCGTGAGCTGCGCGATCGTGCATCACCCGCCGGTGGTGCCGGCACTGGCTTATCGCTTCGACACCGCGGATCGCTCCATCGCGTTTTCCGGCGACACCACGCCCATGGAGTCGGTGGCCAGGCTGGCCAAGGGCGCCGACATCCTGGTGCACGAAGCCATCTACGCCGATGCCATGCACCGGAGCACCAACACCCGAGACGCCCGCTCGAGCGGAACCGACGAGGGCTCGGCCATTGCCGGTGACGCCGACAAGCTCTACGAGCACATCATGAACTCGCACACCAAACCCGAGGATGCCGGGCGCATCGCGCAGGAGGCCGGGGTCAAGACGCTGGTGTTCGCGCACATTTCGCCGGTGCCACCGCAGGTGACGGAGATGCAGTACATCGAGAAGGCCCGCACCACGTTCAAGGGCGAAATCATCGTCGCGCACGACCTGATGGTGCTGTGACTCGAGCGGCCGAATCAGGCACAATCGCGCGGCTACCGGACAAGAACAAAGGGTGTGATGTGATCAAGCGTTCATTGATCTGCACGGCAATAATCGGAGCTGCCGCCGCCGCGCTGCTGACGGGCTGCACGGGTGGCGCCAGCAGTGGCACCAAATCGGCGCTGGCCTGCGTGATCCTGCCGGACGCGGCGTCCTCGCCGCGCTGGGAGTCGCTGGATCGTCCGGCGCTGGCGGACGGCCTGAAAGCCGCGGGCTTCGATTCGGACATCCAGAACGCGCAGGGCGACACCAACAAGTACGCCACCATCGCCGACCAGCAAATGGGCAAGGGATGTGGCGTGATGCTGCTGGTCGACTACAACGGCGCCGCTGCCGCGGTCGCCGCCAAGGCCCGCGCCCAGGGTATCCCGGTCATCGCCTACGACCGCCCCATTCCGGGCGCCGACTACTACGTCTCCTTCGACAACGAGAAGGTGGGCGAGCTGGAGGGCCAGTCCATCGTCGACGGACTCAAGGCCGCCGGCAAGGATCCGGCCAGCGCCGTGGTCGTCTACATGGGTGGCGATCCGGCCGATGGCAACGCCAGGATGTTCCGCGACGGCGCGGACAGGATCATGTCCGCCGCGGGCATCAAGCCGGCGCAGGAGCCACCCGGTGTGTGGGACGGCAACAAGTCCGCCACCAACTTCGAGCAGGCGCTGACCGCGCTGGGCGGCAAGGTGGACGCCGTGTGGGCGGCCAATGACACCGATGCCGCGGGCGTCATCACGGTGCTGGACAAGAACCACATGAAGATTCCCGTATCCGGCCAGGATGCGTCGATTGCCGGTCTGCAGAACGTGCTGCTGGGCAAGCAGACCGCCACGGTGTGGAAGCATGTGCCCGACGAGGCCAGGGCGGCTGTGGCCACCGCTGTCTCGTTGCTCAAGGGCGAGAAGCCGATGGCGGACCAGAAGCTGGCTGACGGCACGCCATACATTTCGGTGGCACCGGTGCTGGTCGGGCCGGAGCAGGTCAAGGACGTGGTACAGGCCGGCGATGCCAAAGCCTCCGATATCTGCACACCGGATGTCGCGGCCGCCTGCGCCAGGTACGGCGTTACCCAGGGCTAGCCACGGCGAGCCGCACGCGCGCCGCAGAGCACTCATGGCAACGCCAATCATCGAACTGGCCGGCGTGCGCAAGAGCTTCGGTCCTGTCGACGTGCTCAAGGGCGTCGACTTCAAGGCCTGGCCCGGCAAGGTCACGGCGCTGGTGGGCGACAACGGCGCCGGCAAATCCACGCTGATCAAGGGCCTGGCCGGCGTCCAGCCCTACGATTCGGGTGTGGTGAAGTTCGACGGCCAGCCTGTGCAGCTGCAATCGCCGCGCGAAGCCACGCGCCTGGGCATCGAGGTGGTCTACCAGGACCTGGCGCTGTGCGACAACCTCGACATCGTGCAGAACATGTTTCTCGGTCGCGAGGAACTGCGCGCCGGCACCTTTGACGAAGGCCGCATGGAGCACGAGGCTCAACAGGCCCTGAAGTCCCTTTCGGTAAAGACCGTCAAGTCGGTGCGCCAGAAGGTTGCCTCACTCTCCGGCGGGCAGCGCCAGACCGTGGCCATCGCCCGTTCCGTGCTGAAGAAGGCGCGCGTGGTCATCCTGGATGAACCCACGGCGGCGCTCGGCGTGGCGCAGACCGCGCAGGTGCTGGCGCTGGTCAAACGCCTGGCCGAGCAGAACGTGGCCGTCGTCATCATCAGCCACAACCTGGCCGACGTGTTCAAGGTGGCCGACTACATCAGCGTGCTGTACCTGGGTCAGATGGTGGCATCGCTGAAGGCCACCGAGACCAACAACAATGATGTCGTGGGCTACATCACCGGCTTGAAGTCGCTGCAGGAGCCGGGCTGATGATGGAGCATTTCCGGCTGTGGCTGGCGCGCGTGCGCGGCGGGGACACCGGCGCGCTGCCCGCCATCGCCGGCTTCGTCACGCTCACGATACTGTTCGCGTTTCTCAGCCCCTACTTCTTCACCGAGCGCAATTTCGCGAACCTGCTGACCCAGGCCGCGACGCTGGTCATGCTGGCCATGGCGCTGGTGTTCGTGATCCTGCTGGGCGAGATCGACCTGTCCGCCGGCGTCACTTCGGGCGTGGCGATGTGCCTGTTCGTGGTGCTGCGCGCCTCGGGCGGGTTCGGCCTGGACTGGTTCAGCGCCCTGTGCATCGCCCTGCTGGCGGGCCTGGCCATCGGCGCCTTCATCGGCTTCTTCGTGGCCAAGGTGGGCATCCCCTCCTTCGTGGTGACGCTGGGCCTGTTCCTGGGCTTTCAGGGACTGGAGCTGATCCTGATCGGCACGGGTGGCGTGTACCGCATCACCACGCCTGCCATCCTGGCCATCATGAACGGCAATCTGCCGGACTGGGGCGGCTGGCTGATGCTGGCGGCAATGGTGGCGATCGCGGCGGGCACCGCCGGCTGGGACCGTCGCGGCCGCTCGCGGGCCGGCCTTGCCAATCCCCCGCTGCTGCTGCTGTGGATGCGCCTCGGCGCGATCGTGGTGCTGGGCGGCATTGCCGTGCTGCTGCTCAACCAGGATCGCGGCACCGGCGTGGTGCCGGTGTCCGGGGTTCCCGTGGTGGTGCCGATCACACTGGCCATCCTGTGGGCGGGCACCTTCCTGCTGGACCGCACGCGCTTCGGCCGCTACCTCTACGCGGTGGGCGGCAATGCCGAAGCCGCCCGCCGCGCCGGCATCAACGTGGTGCTGATCCGCTGGTGGGCCTTCGTGATCTGCTCGCTGCTGGCGGTGGTGTCCGGAGTGTTCAGCGCCAGCCGCGTCGGTTCGGTCGACGCGGCCTTCGGCCGCGACATCGTGTTGAGCGGCGTGGCCGCGGCGGTGGTCGGCGGTGTCAGCCTGTTCGGCGGGCGCGGCCGGCTGACCCACGCGGCCATCGGCGCGCTGGTGATCGCCGTGATCACCAACGGGCTGGGTCTGCTGAACCTGCCGGGCGGCGTGAATTACCTGGTGACCGGCGGCGTGCTGATCCTGGCGGCCACGGTCGATGCATTGTCCCGGAAACGCAGCGGCGGAGCGCGCATCGCACAATGAGCGAGACCATCGTCCCTCCCAATGCCGGGGTCCGCAGCGGGGACCTGTTCGGTCATCCGCGCGGGCTGACCTACCTGTTCGCGAGCGAAATGTGGGAGCGCTTCTCGTACTACGGGATGCGCGTGCTGCTGCCCATCTACTGCCTGCAGTACCTGCTGCTGCCCGGCCACTACGAGACTGTGGTTGCCGGCTCCCACATGCGCCATTTTCTGGAGACCATCTACGGAGGCTTCAGCACCCCGCAGCAGTTCCAGTCGGCGATCTACGGCGCGTATACCAGCCTGGTGTATTTCACGCCGCTGATCGGCGGATTCCTGGCCGACCGCTGGCTGGGGCGGCGCTATACCGTTGTGGCCGGTGGCCTGTTGATGTCGGTGGGCCACTTCCTGATGGCCTTCGAGAACTATTTCTACTTCGCGCTGCTGTTCCTGATCCTTGGCAATGGCGCCTTCAAGCCCAATATCTCCACGCAGGTTGGCGGCCTGTACCGGCCAGGCGATCACCGCATCGATCGCGCCTATTCGATTTTCTACGTGGGCATCAATCTGGGCGCGCTGGTCGGCCAGCTCATCTGCGGCGCCTTCGGCCAGGCCCAGCTGTGGTCCTATGGCTTTGGTGCCGCCGGCGTGGGCATGCTCATCGGCACCGTGACGTACCTGTTTGCGTTGCGGGTCCTGCCTGACGATCGCCCCCGTCGACGCGCCGTCGCCAGTACGTCGGCCGCGCCGCGCAAACCGTTCTCCCGCCAGGACTGGTATGCCTTCATCATCCTGTGGTTGTTCTTCATACCCGGCTGCCTGTTCTGGGCGACGTACGAACAGTCGGGCAATACCGTGGTGGTGTGGAGCCTGGATCACCTCAATCGAGTGGTGAACCTGGGCTTCACCAGCGTCACGCTGTCGGTCGGGTTCATCCAGGCGCTGAATGGCTTCTTCATCCTGGGTTTCACGCCACTGGTCATTGCCTTCTGGAAGCGACAGGAGAAGCGCTCCCGGGAACCCAGCCCAGTGGTCAAGATGGCGCTGGGATTCGTGCTGTTGTCGGCGTCCTACCTGGTGCTGGCGGGCGCGCAGGCCCTGGCCGGGTCCGGCCAGGTCTACTGGACGTGGAGCATCCTGTACTTCGCCATCTTTACCATCGGCGAGCTGTACTTCTCACCGGTGGGCCTGTCCCTGTATGCCAAGGCCGCCCCGCCACAGGTGGCGGCGCTGATGATGGCGGTGTTCCTGGCCACCAGTTTTCCCGGCAACTACCTGGCGGGCTACCTTGGCAAGATGTACAGCCTGATGCCGCCCCAGCACTTCTTCCTGGTGATCGCGGCCATTGCGCTGGCGCCCGCGCCCATCATCTGGGCCTTCAACCGGCCGTTGCGCCGGATCATGGAAAGCCACGAAGTGGCGCGCGGCGCCGCTAGCGATTGAGCGAGTCGATCGCTCGCTTGTCCGCGTTCAAGGCGGCCTCGTGCACCGCCTCGGACAGCGTCGGATGCGCGTGCATCGTACGCTGCAGGTCCTCGCAGCTGCCGTGGTATTCCATCGCCAGGCAGGCTTCGGCGATCAGCTCGCCGGCCAGCGGTCCGATGATGTGCGCGCCGAGTATCTCGTCAGTATCGGCATCGGCGACGATGCGGGCAAAGCCCGCGGGTGCTTCCATCGCCCTGGCCCGGCCGCTGGCAATGAACGGAAACTGACCGACCTTCACCTTGCGCCCGGCGGCCTTCGCCTGTGCTTCGGATACACCGACCCAGGCGATCTCGGGTGCGGTGTAGATCACCGAAGGCACCACGTCGTAATTCACGTGGCCGTAGCGCCCGGCGGCAAGTTCCGCGGCCATCACGCCCTCTTCCTTGGCCTTGTGGGCCAGCATCGGGCCCCGCACGCAATCGCCGACCGCGTAGACGTTGTCCACACCGGTGCGGCACAGCTCATCGACGACGATGAAGCCACGTGCGTCGATCTCCACACCCGTGCCGTCGGCCAGCAGATCCTGCGTGTAAGGGCGGCGCCCCACGGCAACCACCAGCTTGTCGAACACGGCGCTCTGCTCGCCGGATGCATCCGTGTATTTCACGGTCACGACGTTCTTCGCGACGCTGGCGCCACTGACCTTGGCACCGAGCTTGATCTCCAGCCCCTGCTTCCTGAGCTGCTTGAGCGCTTCGGCAGCCAGCGGCCGGTCCACCATGGCCAGAAAATCATCCGCGGCTTCCAGAATGGTGACCTTGGCGCCCAGACGCGCCCAGACGCTGCCCAGCTCCAGACCAATTACGCCGGCACCGATGACGCCAAGCCGCTCGGGCACCGCGTCGAAGTCGAGCGCGCCCCAGGAATCCACGATGCACTTGCCGTCCAGCGGCACCGAGCCCAGTGCCGTGGGCTGGGACCCGGAAGCAAGAATCACGCTGGTTGCAGCCAGCGTCTGCTTCTTGCCGTCGCCCGCCGTGTACTCGACCTGATTGCCCGGCAGCAGCCGCCCGTGCCCGGTCAGTCCGCGTGACGCCATTGGCCTTGAACAGCGCGGCGATGCCCACGGTCTGTCCCTTGACGATGCCGTCCTTGCGCTTCTGCATGGCCTTGACGTCCATGGCGAGCTTGCCGACCCCGATGCCGTGAACCTTGAATTCATGCGAGGCGCGGTGGAACAGTTCGGTGGACTCCAGCAGCGCCTTGGAGGGAATGCAGCCGGCATTCAGGCAGGTGCCACCGAAGGCATAGCCGCCGTCGCGGTTCTTCCAGCCGTCTATGCAGGCCACCTTCAATCCGTTCTGCGCGGCGCGGATCGCAGCCGGATAGCCACCGGGGCCCCCACCGATGACGATAACGTCGTACTTGTCAGCCATGGCGTCAGATTCCGATCAGCAGACGGCCCGGATCCTCCAGGGCGTCCTTGATCGTCACCAGGAACTGCACCGCCTCCTTGCCATCGATGATCCGATGGTCATAGGTCAGCGCCAGATACATCATCGGGCGGATCACGATCTGCCCTTCGACCACCACCGGCCGCTCCTGGATCTTGTGCATGCCCAGGATGGCGCTCTGCGGCGCGTTGACGATCGGCGTGGACATCAGCGACCCGAACACACCGCCGTTGGTGATGCTGAAGCTGCCGCCGGTCAGATCCTCCATGGTGAGCGCACCGCTGCGCGCCCGCGCCGCGAAATCACCCACCATCTTCTCGATCTGCGCGAAAGTCGAGCTGATCGGCATCGCGCAGCACCGGCACCACCAGGCCGCGATCGGTCGAAACCGCCATGCCGATGTCGTAGAACTCCCGGTAGACGATGTCGCTGCCATCCACCGCGGCGTTGACGATGGGAAAACGCTTCAGGGCCTCGATCACGGCCTTCACGAAGAACGAGGAGAAGCCCAGCTTCACGCCGTGCTGCTTCTCGAACTTGTCCTTGTAGCGCGGACGCAGTTCCTGCACCGCGAGCAGGTCCACCTCGTTGAACGTGGTCAGCAATGCCTGCGTGGCCTGTGCGCTCACCAGACGCTCGGCGATGCGCGCGCGCAGGCGCGTCATGGGCACCCGCCGCTCGACGCGGCCGCCGCCTGGCGATTCCGGCGCCGGCCCGCGCGTCGAGCACATCGGACTTGGTAACGGCGCCGCCCAGCCCGCTGCCGCTGACCTGGGCGATGTCCACGCCCTGTTTCGGCAGCGGCGCGCCGCGCCGCCGGTCCGGCACTTCACGGCGGCAGGCGCCGCCGCGCTGTTCGCATCCGGTGGGCTGGCCGGAGCAGGCTCTGGCGCCGGCGGCCGGGCGTCGGCGCCGGGGCGGCCTTGGCCACGGCACCGGCTTCGATCACCGCCAGCAACTGGTCGCTGACCACGGTCGTGCCGGCTTCGACCTTGACCTCCTTGAGCACGCCCGCAACCGGTGCGGGCACCTCCAGAACCACCTTGTCGGTTTCAAGATCCGCCAGGTTCTCGTCGCGCGCCACGGCATCGCCCGGCTTCTTGTGCCAGTTCACCAGCGTGGCGTCGGCAACGGACTCGGGCAACTTGGGTACTTTGATCTCGGTGCTCATTATTTCTTGTCGGTGACTCGCGAAAAAACCTCAGGAACTCTTGCGCATGACCGGCAGCACGCCGGTCTCGTTGACGAGCCGCGAGGTGGTGCTGGGACCGACCGTCTCGCGCGCGGTGGCATGCAGCGCGGCATCGACCAGTTCCCGCTGCTCGGTTTCATGGATCTTGCCGATGCCAGTGGCCGGCGCCGCCGCGTGCTGGCGACCGGCGTACAGCAGCGTTTGCCGCTCCTTCTGCATGGATCCCTCCAGGCGATGGCGGATGTGATACCAGGCACCCTGATTCTGCGGCTCTTCCTGGCACCAGACCACTTCGTCCGCCTGCGGGTAGCGCCCCAACACGCTCTCGTAGGCCTGCACCGGGAAGGGATAGAGCTGCTCGATGCGCACGATGGCCACATTCTTCTCACCCGCGCTGCGGCGGGCCTTCAGCAGGTCGAAATACACTTTGCCGCTGCAGAACACGACCCGCTGGACCTGCGCCGGATCGATCTCGTCGATCTCGTCGATGACCGGCGCGAAACCGCCCTCGGTAAGATCCGCCAGCGGCGATACCGACAACTCGTGTCGCAACAGGCTCTTCGGCGTCATCACGATCAGCGGCTTGCGCAGGGAGCGCAGCATCTGGCGACGCAACATGTGGAACATCTGCGCCGGCGTGGAAGGCACCACGACCTGCATGTTGTTCTCCGCGCACAGCTGCAGGAAACGCTCCAGCCGCGCCGAGGAATGCTCCGGACCCTGCCCCTCGTAGCCATGCGGCAGGAACAGTGATCAGGCCGCAGAACCGGCCCCACTTGGATTCGCCGGAGCTGATGAACTGGTCGATGACCACCTGCGCGCCGTTGACGAAATCGCCGAACTGCGCCTCCCAGATGACCAGCGCCGCCGGATTGGTGGTCGAGTAGCCGTACTCGAAGCCCAGCACCGCCTCCTCCGACAGCACCGAGTCCGTCACGGTGAAGCGCGGCTGGTTCAGGCCGACGTGCTCCAGCGGCGTCCAGGTCTCGCCCGTGTCCAGATTGTGCAGCACCGCGTGGCGGTGGAAGAACGTGCCGCGGCCGCTGTCCTGGCCGGTCAGACGGATGGGACAGCCATCATCCAGCAGCGAAGCATAGGCCAGCGTCTCGGCACAGCCCCAGTCCAGCGGCAGCTCGCCGGCGAGCATCTTGCGGCGGTTGGCATAGATGGCCGCCACCCGCGGATGCAACTTGAAGCCCTCCGGGACATCGCACGATGCGCTCACCCAGCCGCTCCAGCCGTTGGGCCTCGACGGTCGTTGCCGCCGGTTCGGCCCAGTCATTGCGCAGGAACCTGGTCCAGTCCACCGTGTACTGGTTGCCGATGAGGCCCAGCGAGGCGCGCACCTGCGACTTGCCGGCATCCAGGCCCGCGCGGTACTCATCCATCATGGCCGCCGCATCGTCGGCCGTGATCACGCCCTCGCCGATCAGCTTGTCGACGTAGATCTGCGCGCACGTGGGATGCTGGCGGATCTTCGCGTACATCACCGGCTGCGTGGCGGCCGGCTCGTCGGCCTCGTTGTGGCCGAGGCGGCGGTAGCAGACCAGATCGATCACCACGTCCTTGCGGAACTTCATGCGATAGTCCAGCGCCTGGCGGGCGACGAACACGACGGCTTCCGGGTCGTCCGCGTTCACGTGGAAGATCGGCGCCTCGACCATCTTGGCGACGTCGCTGCAGTACATCGTCGAGCGGGCGTCCTGCGGATCGCGAGGTGGTGAAGCCCACCTGGTTGTTGATGATCAGGTGGATGGTGCCGCCGGTGTAGAAGGCACGCGCCTGCGAGAGCTGCAGGGTTTCCATCACCACGCCCTGCCCGGCGAAGGCGGCATCGCCGTGAATCAGCACCGGGGCCACGCGCGTATCGCCGATGTCGCCGCGGCGCTCCTGGCGCGCGCGCACCGAACCCTCCACCACCGGATTGACGATCTCCAGGTGCGAGGGATTGAACGCCAGCGCCACGTGCACGTTGCCGCCGAGGTGCGCAGGTCCGAGGAGAAGCCCTTGTGGTACTTCACGTCGCCCGAACCCTTCAGGTGGGCGACGTCGTACTTGCCCTCGAATTCGTGGAACAGCTCGGAGGGCGACTTGCCCAGCACATTGACCAGCACATTCAGGCGACCGCGGTGCGCCATGCCGATCACCATGTCCTCCACGCCGATGTCTCCGCCGCGGTTGACCAGCTCGTTGAGCATCGGAATCAGCGCGTCGCCGCCTTCCAGCGAAAAGCGCTTCTGGCCGACGTAACGGGTATGCAGGTAGCGCTCCAGACCTTCGGCGGACGTGAGCTGGCGCAGGATGCCGATGCGTTCCTCATCGGTGAACTTCTGCTGCAGCCGCCCTTCCATGAACCGGTCCTGCAGCCACAGGCGCTCATCGGTGTCCGACACGTGCGCGAACTCCGCGCCGATGGTTCCGGCCAGGGTCCTTTCCAGCAGCGCGATGATGTCGCGCAGCTTCGCGCGCCGCGGAATCGCCTCGACGCGGCCGCTGGTGAAGAACTCGGTGTCCAGGTCCGCCTCGGTCAGCCCCATGTGGTCGAGGTCCATCAGGCGCGGCTTGGGACGATGCATCAGGCCCAGCGGATCGACCTGCGCGATCAGGTGACCGCGATTCATGTAGATCTGGATCAGGCGCGAGACCGCGGCCTGCTTTTCCGTACGCACCGATTCGCCGGGCGAGAGCGCATGACGTGGCGCCAGCGCTATCTGGCCGAGCTCGCGGATGATCGGTCCGTGGGCAGTATCCGTGCCGGCACCGGGCAGTGCCGCAAAGTATTTCTGCCAGTCCGCGGGCAGCGCCTCGCCGCCCAGATAACGCTCGTAGAGGTCCTCTACGTAGCTGGAGTTGCCGCCCCAGAGTGCAGTCGTGGCATCCTGTGCAGCGAGCCCCCCACTCGCGCCGCTCAAGCCCTTGTTTTGGCCCATGGAGATTCGTTTACCTGTTCCAACTGCAATAGTTTAAATGAAGGGCGGCCCGAGGCGGGACCGGCCTCACAATCCCTGCGAACGAGCTGATTCCCCAGACGCATGACGGCTAGCTGGTAGACTGCGCGCCCCGTTATAAGCCCTCAAGGGCCAGCCGGGACCATTGCAAGCCAGATGACCATGACCGCCCCCCATCTCACCCACCTGCAACGCCTGGAAGCCGAAGCCATCCACATCATGCGTGAGGTGGTGGCCGAGTGCGAAAAGCCGGTAATGCTGTACTCGATCGGCAAGGACAGCTCGGTAATGCTGCACCTGGCGCTGAAGGCCTTCTATCCGGCCAGGCCGCCATTTCCGCTGCTGCACGTGGATACGACCTGGAAATTCCGGGAAATGATCGAGTTTCGCGATGCGACCGCGAAGCGCCTGGGGCTGGATCTGCTGGTGCACATCAACCGGGACGGCGTCGAGCGCGGCATCGGCCCGTTCACGCACGGCTCGGCCGTGCATACCGACGTGATGAAGACCCAGGCCCTGCGCCAGGCGCTGGACCAGCACGGCTTCGACGCCGCATTCGGCGGCGCGCGCCGCGACGAGGAGAAATCCCGGGCCAAGGAGCGAATCTTCTCCTTTCGCAGCAAACAGCACCGCTGGGACCCGAAGCGCCAGCGTCCGGAGCTGTGGAAGCTGTACAACGCCCGCAAGCACAAGGGCGAATCCCTGCGGGTGTTCCCGCTGTCGAACTGGACGGAGCTGGACATCTGGCAGTACATCCACCAGCAGGATATCCCCATCGTGCCGCTGTACTACGCGGCCAGGCGGCCCGTGGTGGAGCGCGACGGCGCGCTGATCATGGTGGACGACGAGCGCATGCCGCTCGCCCCGGGCGAGACACCAGAAATGCGCAGCGTGCGCTTTCGCACCCTGGGCTGTTACCCGCTCACCGGCGCGGTGCAGAGCACCGCGGCCACGCTTCCCGAAATCATCCAGGAGATGCTGCTGACCACCAGCTCCGAGCGTCAGGGCAGGGTCATTGATCACGACTCGGCCGCATCCATGGAAAAGAAGAAACAGGAAGGCTATTTCTGATGGCGCATGCCGTGGATCTGTCCCACCAGGACATCCTGGACTACCTCAGCGCGCACGAGCGCAAGGACCTGCTGCGCTTCATCACCTGCGGCAGCGTGGACGATGGCAAGAGCACGCTGATCGGCCGCCTGCTGTATGAATCCAAGCTGATCTACGAGGACCAGCTCGCCGCGCTGGATGCCGACTCGCGCAAGCACGGCACACAGGGCGAGGAGCTGGATCTGGCGCTGCTGGTGGACGGCCTGGCGGCCGAGCGCGAACAGGGCATCACCATCGACGTGGCCTACCGCTTCTTCTCCACCGAGCGGCGCAAGTTCATCGTCGCCGACACCCCGGGCCATGAGCAGTACACGCGCAACATGGTCACCGGCGCCTCCACGGCCGACGTGGCGGTGATCCTGGTCGACGCGCGCAAGGGCGTGCTCACGCAGACACGCCGCCACAGCTACATCGTCTCGCTGCTGGGCATCCGGCAGGTGGTGCTGGCCGTCAACAAGATGGACGGGGTCGGCTACGCCGAGGACACCTTCAACGCCATTGTGGCCGACTACCTGGCATTCGCGCGGCAGGTCGGCCTGGACAACGTGGTCGGCATTCCCGTCTCGGCGTTGCGCGGTGACAACATCCTGACCAACAGCCCGCAGATGCCCTGGTATCGCGGCTCGGCACTGCTGCCGCACCTGGAGAGCGTCGAGGTCGAGCAGCGTACCCAGCATTTGCCGTTCCGCCTGCCCGTGCAGTGGGTCAATCGGCCCAACTCCGACTTTCGCGGCTTTGCCGGGCAGATTGCCGGTGGGCGTGTGAACGTCGGGGACCGGATCCGCGCATTGCCGTCGGGCGCGGAGGCCGCGGGTATCAAGGATCGTCACCTTCGATGGCGACCTGCCCCACGCGGTGGCCGGCCAGTCGGTGACCGTGACGCTGGATCGGGAGATCGACATCTCGCGCGGGGATCTGCTCGCGGCCAGCGGCGAGCCGGCCGAGGTCGCCGACCAGTTCGAAGCCACGCTGATCTGGATGCACGAGCAACCGATGCTGCCCGGCCGCCAGTACCTGATGAAGGTCGGCACGCGCACCGTCAACGCCACGCTGGCCGTGCCCGAGACACCGCGTGAACGTGAATACGCTGGAACACCAGCCGGCCCATCAGCTGGAACTGAACGAGATCGGCCTGTGCCACGTCACCCTGGACCGGCCGGTGGCCTTCGATCCGTACACCGCGAACCGCGAGACCGGCGGGTTCATCCTGATCGACAAGCTCAGCAACGACACGGTCGGTGCCGGATTGCTCAACGTGGCCCTGCGCCGCGCCGACAACATCCACTGGCAGGCGCTGGATGTCACGCGCAGCGGCGCGCGCGCAGCTCAAGGGACAACGCGCCTGTGCGCTGTGGTTCACGGGCCTGTCCGGCGCCGGCAAGTCGACCATCGCCAATCTGGTCGAGAAGCGACTGCATGCACTGGGCCGTCACACCTACGTGCTGGACGGGGACAACATCCGCCATGGCCTGAACCAGGACCTGGGTTTCACCGACGCGGACCGGGTGGAGAACATCCGCCGCGTGGCCGAAGTGGCCAAACTGATGGTCGATGCGGGCCTGATCGTGCTGGTGTCGTTCATCTCGCCGTTCCGCTCCGAGCGCGAGATGGCCCGCGGCCTGCTCGCCGCGGGGGAATTCTTCGAGATCTTCGTGGACACGCCGCTGGCCGAGGCCGAGAAGCGCGACCCCAAGGGGCTGTACAAGAAGGCAAGGCGTGGCGAGTTGCCGCATTTCACCGGCATCGATTCACCCTACGAGCCGCCGGAGCAGCCCGGAGATCCACATCGACACCACGGCGCTTGCCGCCACCGAGGCCGCCGAGCGCGTCATCGCCGAACTGGACAAGGCCGGAGTGATCACCTATGCCTCCCCGCTCGCCGGACTCTGAGCAGCCGGCAACGGCATTGCTGGAGCCGGTCAAGGCGATGGCACGGCGGGCCGGCCAGGCCATCCTGGAGGTCTACGGCACGGACTTCGCGGCACAAGCCAAACCGGACGACTCGCCGCTGACTGAAGCGGACCTCGTCTCGCATCGGCTGATCCTTGCCGCATTGGCGCAGCTCACGCCCGGGCTGCCGGTGCTGTCCGAAGAATCAGTCGGCGCGAGCACGGCCGCGCAGCGCGCCGCCTGGCATCGCTACTGGCTGGTCGACCCGCTGGATGGCACCCGCGAATTCGTGGCGCGCAACGGCGAGTTCACCGTCAACATCGCGCTGATCGAGGCGCATCGTCCGGTACTGGGCGTGGTGCACGTGCCGGTATCGGATACCACCTATTCGGGCGTCCCCGGCAGCGGCGCCTGGCGCGAAGCCAATGAACGGCCGCCCTCACCCATCGGCGCGCGTCGCACCGCGCGGCCAGTGCTGCGCGTGGTGGGCAGCCGCTCGCATGCGGCGCCCAACCTGGGCGCCGCCGTGAAGCAGCTCGGAGCGCATGAATTCATTGCGGCCGGCAGCTCCATCAAGCTGTGCCTGGTGGCCGATGGATCCGTGGACCTGTATCCGCGGCTCGGCCCCACCGCCGAGTGGGATATCGCGGCCGGCCAGGCCGTGGTGGAAGCGGCCGGTGGCCAGGTGGTTGAACTGGCCAGCGGCGAGCCGCTGCGCTACAACAAGCGCGACAGCCTGCAGAACCCGCCATTCATGGCCTACGGCGACCCCGGCTGCTGGCGGCGCTGGCCACGCGGCCGGTAATTCGCGCACCAATTGCTACTGAACGACCTGCGCGGAATCGATGCGCAGGCGTAACGCCGGCAACTGCTCGGGTGACAGCCCGGCGATTCCCGCATCCACGCTCACCTGCGCGCCGGGCTGCAAGGGCCCGGCGATGCTGACCGTGCGACCCGCGCTCACGATCTGTCCCGCGGCATTGATCAGCACCGGCGTCACGCCGATCGAACCCACGGCTACCGGCGCACGGTTCTGGACCACAACCACCAGCCGGCCGAGATTGTCGCGCGCCGGCTGCGCGCTCACGTACTGGGACGGATTGCGCGGCAGGTCGATGCGCACGGCCTCGCGCATGGCTTCCTGCCCGAGCGAATTCCCGGTGGAGGCGGCCGCCTGATAGAACTGCAGCGCGGCCTGCGGATTGCCGCCGTCGCGCGCGATATTGCCCAGGTACAGCGCCGCCGGCGCCGTGGGCAGCAGGTCGTAGCTGCGCTGCAACCACTGCCGCGCGATGCTCTTGTTGCCCAGCCGGTACTGCGCCACGCCGCCGCCCAGCCAGGAGCCGTAGAAGTCCGGATTGAGCTGCTGGGCCTTCTGGAAATACGCCAGGGCTTCCTTGTCGTGCTTCTGGCTGACTGCGATGTCGCCCAGCAGCTGCTGGAACTGGGCCTCCTGCGGCACCATCCGCGGCGGCCTCCTCGGCCAGCGCCTTCGCCGTGGCCAGGGTCCTTCTTCTGCATGGCCGCCAGCGCCTTGTCGTACTTGTCGTAGGCCGGCTGCATGGCCAGCAGTGGCTTCAGGTGAGCCTGGTAACGTTCCCTGCCCAGCTCACCCCCGGCGCCGATCCGCGCCACGGTCTCCTCATTGCGCTTCACGCGCTCGGTGGAGGGCGGATGCGAGGCGAACAACCCGTCCAGCCAGCTCTGGTCCTTCTTCTCGAACAGCCGCACGAAGGTCTGCTGCAAGCGTCACCGCTGCCTGCGGATCGTAGCCGGCTGCCTTCATCAGCTCGGTGCCGTACATGTCCGCCTGCAGTTCGGCCTCGCGCCCGTACTTCATGGTGATCAGCTGCGTGCCCACACTCGCGCCGCCGAGCAGCAGGCCGCTGGCGCGCTCATCCACGCCGCCCAGCACCGCCCCGATCTGCGCCGCCACCAGACCGCCCTTCATCAGGGTGCCGCGCTCCTGCGCCTGCGCGCCGTGGCGGGCCAGCGCATGCGTGATCTCGTGGCCCAGCACCGCGGCCAGTTCGGCCTCATTGTCCAGCGCCGTGAGCAGGCCCCGGTTGACCGCGATCTTGCCGCCGGGCAGTGCCCACGCATTGGGCACGGAGTTGTCCAGCACCGTGAATTCGAAGGGCAGCTTGCGTTCCTTGACCAGGATGGAGCTGTCGGCCGCCACCAGTTTGCGCGCCCACTTCGCTCACGTAGGCCGACAGCTCGGGCAGCACCTTGTAGTCGCCGCCCTCGCTCTGCTTCATCGGCGCGTAGTTCTGCTGCCCGATGGCGATCTCGTCGTCCGTGGAGACGAACTGGAATTCGCGCTTGCCGGTCACCGGGTTGGTGCCGCAGGCGGCCAGCACCAGCAGTGCATAGCCGGCGACGAACAAGGAGCGAATCAAGCGCATTGGATTCCCGGTGAAGTCCCATCGAGGCTCATCGCGCCCCGCCTGTTGGCAATCGTGACGCCCGTGCGAAGACTCCCTAATGACCACCCTGCGTATCGTAGTGGTTACCCCTGGCGGCGGTTGTACCATCCTCCCACGAACGCTGGTCCTGCGTGTCGTAATAGACCCCGTTGCCCCAGTCGGGATTATTGATCGACGAACCTGAATAGTCCTGACCGGCCGAGATCCCGCCTCGATTGATGTCCTGGTTACTGAACACCATGTTGAGCGAATCGCCGAACTTGATGTTGCGCATCCAGTCACTGCTTTCAAGGGTGATGGGTAGCCCGCGCTGTTCCGGGGGCAATGTCACGCGCTTGCCGGTGGCGTTGTAGACCTCAATGCTGCCGCGGCGTCCGGACTGCACGTAGTAGCCGGGATTGTTCATCAGCATCGTGGCGGTGCGATGATCCACGTGGTAGACGTCACCGGTGCGGGTGGTGACGGTATCGCCGCCGCCACGCCTCGAGTTGAAAGTGACGCGGGGGCCTTGATTGGCGGCCGCCGCGGCCTGCCGGCGGTTGTACTCCGCCGCCCGGGCCTGCGCGTTGGCCATTTCCTGTGCGTACACGCCAGCGGCGTTGGACAGGGCCATGCCGGTAACGGTCAGCCAGGTCCAGCTCCTGCCCTCGGCGCCCTGCCACGGCCGCAGCGGCGCGGCTTCGCGCAGCCCGAGCCGCACACGCGATGGCGGCAGGTTCTCGGTGGCGAGCAGTACATCCATCGGCTTGCCGCCGCGAAGCACGGCAACGTGGGCTTCGCCATGCACCCTGTTGAGGGCCGCCAACGCCTCGGCCGAATCCTTGATCTTGCCGCCGTTGACTTCAAGCAGCAGATCGCCGGTCCTGAAGCCTGCCTCGCAGGCAGGCGTTGCATAGTCGACGCCGTCGACGAACACGCCTTTGTCGCCTCCCGCCTCGGTGGCGAGCTGCGGGTCCACCGGGCCATCGATCAGCGCAACGCCGACCGCCGGCTCACCGGAAGCCCGCGGCTTTGCCTGACGCGCCGACCCCAGCGTGCCGGTGGATTTCAGGCGCTGCCCCTTGCGCAGATATCGAATCTGGACCTGCTTCCCGGCCCTGGCCGCCAGGGCATCGTCCAGCGAGCGCGCATCGGTGATCCGCACGTCGTCCACGAAGATGATGGCGTCTCCTTCCGCAAGCCCCATGTCCGCCGCCGGGGTGCCGGCGACGACCGGTCCGAGCATGACGACATTGTTCTGGCAACCCACAGCGCCCAGAGCGTTCGGAGGAAGATCCGAATAGTAGGCTCCGAAGAGAAACCCGTTCGCGGGGACGGGGCGCCAGAAGAGAGTCATGTACGAGTACTGGTTCAGCTTGCCCGGTGAAGGCTGCGCCATCAGTGCCAGCGATGCGCCACGTGCCTGCGCCGCGAGCCGGGCATCACGTTCGGCAAAACCCGGCGCCAGCAGACTGGTGAACTTGGCGTAGCCGATAACCTCATCGCCCTGCGCGTAGAGCTGATCGACTTCGGCATCGAAGTTGCCGGCGAAGCGCGCCACCGGCGTGGTTCCCGCGGGCAAGCTGCCCGACCCTGTATCCGGAATGATCGCCGTGAAACTTCTGTTGTGATACGAGGTGGTGGCGCAACCCGGCAGGAGCGCCAGCGCGCATGCCCAAGCCGCATACACTGCAGTCGAGGTCCGTCTATTCATGTCGGGGCTTCCTTACAAAGCAAACGGTACTTGAGGCGCCCCGAACCGTGCCCCGTAAGTGCCTGCTGTGTCAACGGACGACAGCAGTTGCCAGCAAGGATCGGCCCCCGAACATCACATTGGGGGGCCAGGGCATTGATCCTCAAGCCATCCTGCGCCTGCTTGTCCGGCGTCACTACCAGCTGGATTCGGCGTCTATGCTTCCAACCGACTAGGAGATATTTTTCAGCTCCGAGTTATTGATGGGCAGCGTGCGCACGCGAATACCCGACGCCGCAAAGATGGCGTTGGTGACCGCCGGTATGACCGGCGGCAGCGCCGGTTCGCCCAACCCGGTCGGATTGTTGTCCGTGATGACGAAGTGCACGTCGACCTGCGGAGCCTGGTGCATGCGCAGCAGCGGATAGTCGTTGAAGTTGGTCTGGTCCACGCGCCCGTTGGTAAACGTGATCGCCTGCGCCAGAGCCTGCGAGATGCCGTCGATCATGGCACCTTCCACCTGATTGCTGGCCGGGCTCGGGTTGACGATCTGGCGACCCACGTCAGCGGCAACCCACACCTTCTCGACACGCAAGTCGTTGTTCTTGCCCGTGACGGAGACCTGCGCCACTTCCGCGAAGTAGCCCTGGTGGCTGTAGTAGGCGGCAATGCCCATGCCGGTGCCCTTGGGGAGCTGCTTCTTGCCCCAGCCCGAGCGCTCCGCAACCGCCTTCAGCACGCCGGCGATGCGGCCGTTGTCGAAGCCGACCTGCGTGCCGAACTGCGACTTGCTGACGGTCGGCGCCTTGGCCGGGCCGAGCAGGTCGAGCTGGAACTGCAGGGGATCCTTGCCCGCGGCGTGCGCCAGTTCGTCGAGGAACGACTGGTACGCGAACGCCAGGACGTTGCTCTGGGGAGCACGCATCGGGCCGGTCGGGATGTCCAGCGGCATCATGGAGTAGCCGATATCCAGGTTCGGCACGAAGCCGGCCGGGAACTCGGTGGCACCCACGCCGGCGGAACCGGCCATCTTGCCGCTGTTCGAGAACGTCACCAGATGATCGCGGAACGCAACCAACTTGCCTGAGGCGTCGAGTCCAGCCTTGAAGAAGTGGAACCCGCCCGCGCGGAACACGTCGCTCTGCACGTCCTGCCGGCGATTGCGCAGCAGCTTCACGGTACCGCCGTGCGCCTTGGCAATGGCGGCAGCCTCGACCATGAAGTCGTTGGAGAGCCGGCGCCCGAAGCCGCCGCCGCTGCGCGTGACGTGCAGCGTGATGTCCTTCTCCGGAATACCCAGAGTCTTGGACACCGCGGTCTTGCCGCCGCCCGGCATCTGCGTCGGTGACCAGATCTCCACCTTCCCGTTCTTGATGGAAACCGTCGTGTTCATCGGCTCGAGTGCCGAGTGGTTGACGAACGGAACCTCGTAACGGGCCTCGAGAACCTTGGCGGCGCTCTTGAGCGCCCCGTCCACGTCACCGTCCTTCTTCACCGAATTGGTTGCCGGGCTTTCGGCGAGCTTGGCGGACTGCTCGAGGAAGCCGGCAGTGGAGTGCGTGGCGGTCTCGCCCTCGTCCCACTTGACCTTGAGTTTGCCCAGCGCACGGTTCGCCTGGTGCCACTTGTCGGCAACGATGGCGACGCCGTCCGTCAGGCCGTTGTAGAGACCGGCGTCGAGCGCAGTCACATTGCCCTTGATGACATAGACACCGCGCACGCCCGGCAGTGCCTTCACCTCATCGAGGTTCGCACTCACGAACTTGCCGTTGAACACGGGGCACTTCTCGTACACCGCGTACTTCATGCCCGGCACGCTCACGTCGATGCCGAAGATCGGCTTGCCCTGCACGATGAGCGGGCTGTCGACACCACCGATCGCCTTGCCGATGATCTTGAAGTCCTTCGGGTCCTTCAGCTTCACCGTCATCGGGTTCGGCGCCTTGATCCTCGCGGCGGCGCTGGCCAGCTGCCCATACGTGGCCCGCTTGTTCCTGCCCTTGTGGGTGACGACGCCGTCGGCCGTCTCGCACTCCGCCACGGGCACGCCCCAGGCGCGGGCCGCGGCGGTAACGAGCATCAGGCGGCCGGCCGCGCCCACATGGCGCAGCATGTCGTAGTTCATCGGAATCGACAGCGAACCGCCGTCGAACTGGGCGCCGTACCTCACCGGATCGACTTCGGCGTCTTCGGCGCGCACGTCCTTCCAGGCGACATCCAGCTCTTCGGCAACGATCATCGGGAAGGAGGTCTTGATGCCCTGGCCGATCTCGGGGTTCTTGCTGACGATGAACGTCTCGCCGTTCGGCGCAATACGGATGTACGCATTGAGCGTCGCCGCCGATCCCGGCACGTCGCTTGCGCCAAGCGCGAACGCGGGAATACTGAAGTCGAGCATGAGGCCGCCGCCAACTGCGGCGCCTGCTGTGAGGAACGTACGGCGGGAAACGCCGGCCTGGCTGGCGCCCGCTGAGCGCGGCGCGCGATCGAGATCCCTGGGTGACATCACGCCATCTCCCTCTTGTCTTCGGTGGGCAGGCCGGCGGCCTGCTTGATGGCCGCGCGGATGCGCGTGTAGGTCGCGCAGCGGCAGATGTTGCCGCTCATCGCGTCGTCGATCTGCTTGTCGGTGGGCTGGGGCGTGCGGTTCAGCAGCGCCGTGGCCGACATGATCTGGCCGGCCTGGCAGTAACCACACTGCATGACGTCGAGCGCCAGCCAGGCGTCCTGCACCTTCTTGCCGGCCTCGCTCTCGCCGATGGCCTCGATCGTCGTGATCTTCGCGTCGCCGACTGCGGAAACTGGTGTTACGCACGAACGGGACGGGTTGCCGTTGATGTGCACCGTGCAGGCGCCGCACAGGCCCATGCCGCAACCGAACTTGCTGCCCTTCAGGTCCAGCTCGTCGCGCAGCACCCACAGCAGCGGTGTGTCGGCTTCGACCTCCACCGTGCGCGGCTTGCCGTTGATGTTGATGGTGTAGCTCATGCGATACCTCGGTATGCGCGGCACACTGGCCCGCGCGCAGCCCAAAAGACCTTCCCCGCAACCGGCGAAATCCCCTGCCCGGGCGGCATCTCTGTCAACGCCCCGGCCTTGTGAGTCAACAGATTACAACTTCCGGTCCGACTCGTGGTACAGCCAGGCAGAATTTTTCGTCGCGTTGTATACGCCCATGATCAGCGGTTGCCCGCATGGCGTGCTCCATCGCATCGCCACGAGGACAAAATTGTTGTCTCGGCAGTGACCGTGTCACTTTCGCTGGCCGCCGCACTGACGACGACCCCGGGGCAGATGGGTTATTTTGTCGGGCTCATGTGAGGCGTGGGCAGCGCAATCGAGTACGCTCCTCGAGGCGCGCGGCTTGCAAGAATAACGGCTGCATCAAGCGGCGGAGCGCAGGCTCCGTGAGCGGCATTAGGGGGAAGAGAACAATGTTCAAGCGGATAGGCATCGTCGTCGGCATCCTGGTAGTCATCGGGCTGGTGCTGGCGTGGGTCATCAGGCAGCCCGGACCGATGGCCTTTGCCAGCGGCAAGCGCGTGGCCCTGGCCGACTACGACGGCAAGCCCACCGGCGTGCCGGCGGACTTCCAGGACACCGACCCGCTGGCCAGGGGCCGCTATCTGGCCGTCGCCGCGGACTGCGAGGCCTGCCACACCAAGGACGGCGGCGCTGCGTTCGCGGGCGGACGGGCGCTGGAGACGGACTTCGGCACGTTCTATACGCCGAACATCACGCCGGATCCCGACACCGGCATCGGCTCCTGGAGCGATGCGGACTTCCTGCGCGCCGTACATGAGGGCATCGCCAAGGACGGCACGCGCCTGTATCCGGCATTCCCGTACGCCTCCTACACGTTCCTTACCGATGATGACGTGCTGGCGATCAAGGCCTACCTGTTCAGCCTCCCGGCCGTGAAGAACACGCCGCCGGCGACCAAGCTGAGCTGGCCCTTCAACCAGCGCTGGCTGATGGCCATCTGGTCGAAGTACTACAACCCGGACAAGCGCTTCGAGCCGGTGGCGGATCAGTCTGCCGAGTGGAACCGCGGCGCATATCTGGCCGAAGGGCTTGGACATTGCGGCGAATGCCACACGCCGCGCACTGCCCTGCAGGGGCTCAACAACAAGCGCAAGTTCGCCGGCGGCATGGCCGAGGGCTGGCGCGCGTACAACCTCTCCAGCGACAAGGCATCGGGCATCGGCGCGTGGAGCGCCGAGGATCTGGAGAATTACCTGAAGACCGGCCATTCGGCGGACCGCGGCTCCGCGTTCGGACCGATGGCGCAGGCGGTGCATCTGAGTTTCCAGAAGCTCACGCCGTCGGACCTGGCCGCCATCGTCACGTACGTGCGCAGCGTGCCGCCCGTTTCCACGCCGGACCTGCCGGCGCCGAAGCTCGAGGCCGCCTCGGCCGACCCGTCGGCCCATGCCGGCGCGGAATCGAACTCGCGCGGTCACCTGATGTTCGCGAGCATGTGCGCGGGTTGCCATTCCTGGACCGGCACCGGCAGCTATGTGCCGCACACCACGCTCACGGGTACGCGTGCCGTGAACGATCCCACCGCCACCAACGTGGCACTGGCCGTACTGCGCGGGGCGAGCACGCTGCCGCCGTCCGGCGATATCGCGGCGATGCCCGCCTTCGGCGCGGCGTGGACCGATGAACAGATTGCGGACGTGTCGAACTACGTGATCGCGCGCTTTGGGGCCAAGCCGTCGTCGATCACGGCCGAGGAAGTGCACAAGCTGCGCGAGATGAAGTAACCGCCGGGACGGGGCGCACCGCCGACACGCTGTGCGCCCCTTATTCATATAGTCATCGGATGCCCGGATGGCGCCCCCGCCGGGAACCATATCTAGCGGCTAAAGTACTGATTTCCGATGGGGCGCGTCCGACTGCATCAGAGAACATGCCCCCTACCTTGCCCCCAGATCATGGGCGCTACCCAGCGATTACGGAGGTAGTCGAGTCGCGGTCAGCGCGCCACCTCCCAACAATCTTTGCGCCCGAGTGTCGCCCAAATGTAGCAGGTAGCCCGATTAGAGGCGGGAATCTCTTAGATCATTGCCGGGCTTTCGACCTTGCGCCGATAGTACGGCGGCTGTGGCCGGCCTCGCGCATTTTACGCTATCGCTTGATCGGAGCCAGCCAAATCAAATCTGCTGACTTCAAATTCGACCGCTTTGAAGTGGAAAGGCAAAGCCAATGCGATTCGCGCCTATGGCCAAGCCGTCGATTTCGTCGAAATCCGCAAACATATATCTCGTTTGCCCACCCTCGGCCATCGGGAGGCATTTTGACTTCAGCAGATTTCGAACCGAGATCAGAATTTACCAAGACGGGAAAGGTAGAGCCTTCTTCACAATTGGTATCGTTCGTGAGCAGGTAGACGCAGTTTCCGCTTTCGATGTAGCAGAACTGCCCGAAGAACGAACCACGGCTTTGTAGCCCCAGTTGCCGCATAGTAGCCCCTCAGAGCCATCCATTGCTCCGACGTACCAAGACCCGAATATCTTGGTCTGCGCTGTTGCGTTCAACGCAAGTGCAGAAAGAACACAGCCTACTAAAACCCTCATATGGCCTGCTCCCTTTCGCTGTGGTCCGATCCTGTCTTTGTTGGCTGTTGATTTGCATGTTGCTTCTCACATTCTTTCGCCTAGCGCCCGCGCTGCGGATGCAATCGTGACGTACGCCTCAATGTCGAACGATATGTAGTACATGCGACGTCCATCGCGGGGTGCGACAGGAGCACCCGCGACCCCGGGGGCTCGTGGAAGCGCGCCGGCCAAAGAAGCGGGATTTACGCCCATTTCACCCGCGCTCCTGCCCGGAAGGCCGGATCGACAGGTACCGATTCGCCAGCGGATTCAGCGCCCGGTAGCGAGACTCGGTCGATCTCCGTGCCGGCACCCCAGAAGCTGCTGGTCTGTGACAGCTACACGCCCAACCGCCTCACTGTCGAGCTAGCCTCGAAACCTAAGGATTTGGAGGGAGATGCCATGAACTTCGGTCCCCGCCGTTGGCTCGCGATTATGCTGCTGCCCACGCTGGTATTGGCAAGTGCCTCATCGCACTCAGTTTCTACTTAAGCTCAGCCGATGCAGTGTTCGATTTCGAAAGGCACCGCCACGGTCAGTGCCCACTGCTGCAAGATCTGTAAGAAGGGCAAAGCGTGTGGCAACACCTGCATTGCCCGCGAAAAAATCTGCCACCGGCCACCGGGCTGTGCTTGCGATGGATAGCAAACCAACGCTGCGCGAATGCGACCGAATCGATCTTCGTGGAGGGTCTTAACCATGCGCGCTTTGTAGTGGCCGCGGCACTAGTGATTTTGTCTTGCAGCGCCAATGCGACCGATGCTGTTTTGGTTCACAACGGATGGATTAAGGGCAACGACTTCCTCAGATTCGATGATGCCCGGCAGCGTGGCTATTTAATCGGTGTCATCGATGGAATGTTTTTGGCGCCCCTCTTCGGCGGCGATACGAAATCGTGGCTCGAACCGTGTATGGCGAAGCACGATGGCATGGATGATGCTCAGCTTCTCGCCATGGTTACCAAGTGGATGACGGAGCATCCGGAACGATGGCAGGAAAATATGCACACTCTGGTATACGGCGCGATACGCGACGCTTGCAAGAAATAGGGGTACGGACTGACAGACAGTCTCGCTCGAATAGGCCAAGTGCAGGTAATGGCACAGATCGTGCCAGATCAGCTGAAGGACAGGAACGCGGGCAAGCCTCTTCCTTAGATGGGCTCGATTCGAGTTGATCGGCGCCTAGTCAAGCCTCTGGAATTTCAACGGGTGGCAGTATGTGCACGGTATCCAGCAGCGACTGTTGCGGGCAGTCCAGAAAGAAGCTGCGCTATGCGTTGATCCAGTTCCTGATCCCACAATGAACGAACGGGAGATTCGGAGCTGCACTCGATTCGGGCCAACTTTGGAACGTGGTATTCCAGCAGCTGGGTCACCACTTTGGCCGCTCCCAGTGGATCGTCGACAGCCCCACGAACAATCCATTCCTCCACTTGGGGGGCCAGATTCTGGGCAATCCTTGCAACACAGGCGCGCACCTCCGCTGTTGCCTTGTTCGGAGTACCGATTAGCTGGCCGCCTGTCTTCAAGCCCTGTGCCATCTATTTGCCTCGTAGTGTAGATAGTAGATGCGCATCCCTGCCCTACGCAGCTTGGCGGCGCGTTGTTCGCCGTCCTGGTCGCAGGCTGAATAACCAGGCAGCCGGATTCGTGAAGCTGAGCATTTTCCAGCGCATTTGCCAAGTCGTCATACGTGTACTTCCAGCGGACGGCCATCGCGCGGATGCGTGCCCTCCAAGTCGCACGCAGAATCCGGTGGCCCTTGTGAATCTGCGAATCTTGCGAATCTTTTGGTCTGACGCGCCTGCATTCGCAGAATTCGCGGATTCGCAAGCGTGTCCAGGCGAGAGCGAATCAACCGGGGTGCTCGCCGGGACCCCCAGCAGTTCAGCGAACAGCGGACCGATTCGGGCGCAGCTCATAGATTGCCCTCGCTTGCCAGCACGATCCGCCACACATTGCGCCGGTGGGCGCCGTCGATACGCGCGCCGCCCTCCACGGGCACCGCCCAGCCAGCGGCCGGTCCCAGCGTATCGAGTGCGGACAGGAGCGCAGTGCGCTCTCGGATACGAGCCGGGCCGAGTCGCAGCGCGGCGCTGGAGTGCAAGAGACTCCGGTCTGTCTCATGGCACCACGCCAGCAGCGCCTCGGCAGACCTCGCACCGGCCCTGACACTTCAGCCATGCCGACCAGTCGCACAGCTTCGCCCAAGTGCCACACGGCAAGGTCAGCAGCTCGGGCGAGCGTGTCCGCGTCGATCATTGTGGCCTCCGGCGCAGCGACCAGCGTCAGCACTCCGGCTATGCGTAGTGCCTGCTCCGGAGCCTTGCTTGCCCAAGGTTTCACTGTGGCGCTCTTGCCGCCCGGCGCCATCCCCGCCTCGATTGCGTTAGCGAGGCGCACCCATGCGCTCTTTGTGTTGGCCGACAGGTACAGGCAACGCGGCGCCAGTTCCTGCCGCTCGCCCTCGGCCAGCGGCAACGGCATCCGGTGCAAATCGCCCAATCGGCCAACCAATCGCTCCATGTCGGGATCGTCGCGCAGGCATTCGACAACGTAGTGGCGCGTTCCGGCAGTGGATTCAGGCCACGCCAGCAGGCAGCGCGCGAGAAATCCTTGGCCGGCCAGTACATCATCGGCCAGCGCTCGCTCAGCAATGACCGGCTGCGCCATCAAATTCATTGCGAAGCGCCGCCCGTGCAACTTCGTCGCGCCGTCGGCCACGCGCACGCGATCAAGCTCGCCGCGATCCCACAGCTTGCAAAGCGTCCCCTGCAGTGCGGCGCATTGCCTCATCGTTCATGCCATGCCCGCCGAATACCAGTGCGGCCTCGTCGGTGAATGCGCCCACGCTCGGCAGCGCCGCGGCCAGTAGCTTGTACAGCCCTTCGGCCGTGAAGTCCGCCGCCGTGATCCGGGGCACGATTGGCGCAGGCGGCTGCGGTCCTAAGTTCTCCAGCGCGTCGGCGAGGCCCTTGCCCTTGGATTTCTTAGTGTCGGCCTTGGCGCATTCCACACGCGATTGCCACTCGGCCAAGGCAGAGGCATGTGCCGCTTTGTCTGTTTCGTGCTGGCAGCCCAGGGCGCGCTCATATTCTCGGACTGCGCGCATGACCTCAGTATCAACTGCACTCTTGCGCTCGCCGGACTCGGCCACTGACAGCAGCCACAGCGACAGCGGGATAACCCGCCCGTCCACCTCGACATCGGCCAGTGCCTGCGATGCCAAGGTAGCCGCTGCAAGTACGGACGCGCCGCATATGGCATCCGGTGCCTGCACCACACGATGCAGAGTTTGCGCTGCGGGAGCAAGCACATCGCCCAAGGCGGCGAGCGGATACGGCTGCGCTGGCGGAATAGGACGGCGCAGCGGTTCGGGGGCGCCGCGCGACTCCCTGACTTCTGCGGCAGCAGGCACCTGCTTGCGGCGCTCCTTCCTCGGGCGAGCCCACGCGCGCAGCTCTTCGAGCGTGATCGTCCGGCCGTTGCCGTTGCCGAATTCGTCTTCGGGTTCGTCGGATGCGCAACCGGTTTGCGATGTCATGGCCGCGCCTCCGCGTCGAGCTGCCGCCGCAAGCCGGCGAGCAGCTCTACGTCGTCGAGTTGGAGCAACTCATGTGCAACTTGTTCGCGCGGCCGGCGCAGGATGCGCACGATCTCCGGGAACGGCACTCCAGCGGCCCACATGGTTGCAATACGTTGCGTGGGATCTGTGTGGCGTTCACGCTGCGCCCCGTTCAGAGGCGCGCGCAGCCGCCCAAGCCTCTACTTCTGAAAGCACCCATCCCGATGCCCTTTCGGACAGCTTCACCGGCCGGGGGAAGCGCCCCGCCTTTGCGAGTCGGTACACCGAGTCGCGCTGGAGGCCGGTGATTCGGGTTACTTCCGGCAGCCTCAAGAATCGTGTTTGGTTCTGTTCGGTCATGTCGCATCCCCAGTGGCGATTCGCCACATGCGATGCATGAGACGGCCCGCGAGGGCGACTCCCGATTATTCACATGCGGACTGACACGACCAGGGAAACGTATAGCCCAAAGAAATTTGCCGGCTTATCGGCCCCGTTTCCTGCGTCGGCCGGCTTTGCGCTTCGGGATGGCGTCACCAGCCTCAGGAATCCGCACCCCCAAATCCGTAGTGCAGTGTTCGCTAAGGCGCAGCATGTCCATGTAGCGCTTCAACGCGCGCTCCGGGTCCGGAAGACCTGCGGCTTCGTAACAGATGCGCACCACGTCCCCGCCGGTGCCATTGCGAGAAATGGTCAACTCAAATAGCGGGGTCAGCCTGTCGGGATTGCTGCCCTTGTGGTACTCGTAGTGAGCGAGTGCCAGTAGGTGGCTGATTCGAATAATGGGCCCGATGCTCGCCTCGCGGCGGCCCTTGAAGCACACCAGCAATTCGCGTTGCTGCTCAGCAATCTCATCGGCCAACACCTGCAACCTGCCGGCGAAGCTAACCAGTGCATCGTAGGCCGCTACCGCATCGGCCGGAGCATCGGCGCGAATGGCTTTGCCGCCAGGTGCGCGGCGGTCGGATACACAAATTTCCGCCTCCAGTTCCGCCAGCGCATCACGGGCCTTGGCCAGCGGCACGCTGATTTTGTTCATGCGCTTGCGGACATCCGGCCGCGACATGGCCCCGTGTCAGCATGATGGGCAGCTATGTGAGGCAGCGCCTGTTCCAGCCTTTCAATCTGCGCCGCGATCAACCCGCATCGCTTCAGCTCGCTACGCAGATCGGCCCTGAATGCAAGCGTCGGCTTCGCTTTGGCCACGGTTCAAGCCTTGCGCTTGATCGGCACCACGTTCGCGCCTGCACGCAGTCCGTCGAGATAGTCGGACCAGCTCTGCATCATCTTGCGGCGCTCGGTCAGGCGCTGCGCGCGGTTGTACGCAGCGCGGACCTCGTTGCGCTCGGCATGAGCCAGCTGCAATTCGATGACGTCCGGCGGGAATCCCTGCTCGTTGAGCAACGTGGAAGCCATTGCGCGGAAACCGTGCGCCGACATTTCCTCTTTGGCGAAGTCCATGCGGCGCAGGGCCGCGCCCAGGGTCCCTTCGCTCAATGGCCTGACCTTGGAGCGCAGCGAGGGGAACACGTAGCCATCCGGGCCCGTGATGGCTGCCAGCTCATCGAGCAGCACCACGGCCTGCCGCGACAGCGGTACAAGATGTTCCTCGCCCATCTTCATGCGCTCGGCCGGGATGCGCCAGACAGGTTCCTTGCCGGTAACCGTGAATTCTTCCCAACGTGCTGCGCGCAACTCACCGGGCCGCACGAATACCAGCGGCGCGAGCTTCAAGGCAAAGGCGGTCGCAGGTTGGCCGCTGTAACCGTCGATGGCGCGCAGCAAGTCGCCGATGCGCTTGGGGTCCGTGATGGCCGCGCGATTGGTGACGACGACGGGGGCGAGTGCGCCGCGCAGGTCGGCAGCCGGATCGCGCTCCGTCCGGCCGGTAGCCACGGCATATCGGAACACCTGACCGGCCAGCTGGCGCGCACGGTGCGCAGTTTCGTTCTTGCCGCGCGCCTCGATCTTGCGCAGCGCCGGCAAGATATCGGCCGGCTTGATCGTGCTGATCGGGCGACTTCCAATGTGTGGGCCTAGCTGCGTATCGAGCAGCCATTGCAGCTTGTCACGGGTCACTGATTTGAGGCTGGCGCGCCGTCCCTCCAGCCACTCAGCCGCGACGGCTGCGAAAGTGTCAGCGCGTGCGAGTTTGGCGGCCTGCCGTTCCGCGCTGGGGTTCCGCCCTTCTGCCAGCTGGCGCCGGGCCTCATCGCGCTTCTGCCTCGCCAGTTGCAGCGACGTGTCGGGATAGGTGCCCAGAGAAATTCGCAGTTCCCGGCCGTCGTGCCGGTACTTGAGGCGCCACCAGCGTCTGCCACTGGGGGCTACCTCCAGATAGAGTCCCCCGCCATCGAACCTCTTGTAGGGCTTGTGCTTAGGCTTGGCAGCCTTCACGAATACATCGGTCAGGGCCATGAGTTGCCCCCAGGTGGAAAAGTTGCCCCCAACCTTGCTCCCGGATGTCCTGCGCTGTCAACGGACGATATCAGGCGACATAAGACAGAAACAGGCTTGTTTTGTCGACACTTCCTGCGATTCTCGCAACGGTGCCGGATGTTCTCGGATGCCCAGGTGGCGCCCCCGCCGGGAATTGAACCCAGACCTGCCCCTTAGGAGGGGGCCGTTGTATCCGTTCAACTACAGGGGCAAGCCGCGCAATGCCTGGTGCCGGGAAAAATGGTGGAGCGGAAGGGGATCGAACCCTCGACCTTCGCATTGCGAACGCGACGCTCTCCCAGCTGAGCTACCGCCCCACACGATGAGGGCGCGTATTCTAGGGGGGCCCACAGCACGGCGCTAGCCAAAATAACCGTGCTGTACACCGCCTCCTCTTGATCCTTGCCGCCCCTCAGTTGCCGTGCCCAGCCGCCGGCGCCGCCGCAGGCATGGCCGCATGGGCCTGCGCCACTACATAGGCGCGCACCGCCTCGGCATCCTCCTGGGAAATGGCCGCCTTGAACGAGGCCATGCCGTTCTTCGACAGCGCCCCGTCGATCACGATGCTGCGGAACGCATCGGCACTGCCCAGCGCCCCGCTGTAGCGCAGGTCAGGAAACATGCCGCGCGACAGGCCGTCCGAGCCGTGGCAGGTGCTGCACAGCTGGCCGTACAGGTCCTCGCCGTGCTTGAGCTGCTGTGCCGTACCGAAGGCCGGCGGCGGATTGAGCACGGGTTCGGTGAACGGGATCGGCGCGGGCAGCTTGGCCGTGCCGCCCAGCTTGTACACCAGCAGCCGCGAGTAGTTCGGCGCGTAGTAGCTGCCGCTGCCGGCAGAGCGGAATCCGGCGACCACCGCCACGTACTGCTCGCCATCCAGTTCGAAGGTCACCGGCCCGGCCATGGTCCCGACCTGCGTATCGGCATGCCACAGCTTCTCGCCGGTATCGGCCCGATAGGCCGCGAACTCGTTGCCGCGATCCCCGGCGAACACCAGGCCGCCCGCGGTGGCCAGCGTGCCGCCGCTGCGCCCGGTGCCGAAGGGCACGCGCCAGGCCTCCTTCTGCTTGACCGGATCCCAGGCCAGCAGGAAACCCTCGTTGACCGGCGGCTTCTTCAGCTTGGCCATGAACGCCTGGTTGCCGGCGAAGCTGATCGACAGCTTCTGGCCCATGGGGTTGTCATCCTCGTGCGTGGCCACGTAGGCGTAGCTGCTCTGGTTGGCCGGGATGTACACCAGGCCGGTCTTCGGGCTGAAGGACAGCGGCTGCCAGTTGTGTGCGCCACCGTAGAACGGGCTGACCAGCGCGCCCTTGCCGGTCTTGCCGTAGTGGGCCTGGGCATTGACCATCGGCCGGCCGGTCTTCATGTCCACACCGCGCGCCCAGTTCACCCCGGGCACATAGGCCTTGGCCGACAGCAGCTTGCCGGTCCTGGCATCCAGCATGTAGAAGAAGCCGTTCTTCGGCGCCTGCATCACCACGTGGCGCGGCTTGCCGTCCAGCTGCAGATCGGCGGTGAACAGCTGCGAGGTGTTGTCGTAATCCCAGCTTTCGGCCGGCGTCGCCTGGTAGTGCCACACGTAATGCCCGGTATCCAGGTCAAGCGCGACGATGGAGGACAGGAACAGGTTGTCGCCGCCGCCGGGCGAGCGGATGGCCGCCGGCCAGGGCGCGCCGCTGCCGGTACCCACCAGCACGTAATTGGTGACCGGGTCGTAGATGATCGAATCCCAGGGCGCCCCGCCGCCGCCGGTCTTCCACCACTGGCCGGTCCAGGTCTTGGCGGCCATGGCCATCACGTTGTCCGAGGCCTCGCCGTCCGGACCCTTGGCCGGATCGCCGGGCACCACATACCAGCGCCAGTCCAGCTTGCCGGTCTCGGCGTCATAGGCCGAGAGGTAGCCGCGCTGGCTGAACTCGGAGCCACCCTGCCCGATCAGCACCTTGCCCTTGGCCACGCGCGGCGCGCCGGTGATGGCATAGGGCAGCCCCTTGCCGATGGTGAGCACGTCCCACAGCACCTTGCCCGTGGCCGCATCCAGCGCGATCAGCCGCCCGTCGATGGTGGCCAGATACAGCTTGCCCTTCCAGGCCGCGACGCCGCGATTGACCACGTCGCAGCAGGCATTCACGCCCCATTCGCCCGGCACCTGCGGGTCGTAGTACCACAGCTGTTTGCCGCTCTTCGCGTCGTAGGCATAGACCTTGCTCCAGGCCGTGGTGACGTAGATGCGCCCGTCGATGACCAGCGGCGTGGACTCCTGCCCGCGGCGTGTGTCGAAGTCCCCGTACCAGGCCAGTCCGAGCTGCCCGACGTTGTCGGCGGTTATCTTGGTCGAGCGGGCTGAAGCGCTGTTCGCTGTAGTCGCGGCCGTAGCTCATCCACTGCCCGGCATTGGCCGGATCATCCGCGGCCAGCAGGCGGGCGTCGTCGACCTGTGCGGCCGGACCGGTGGCCATCTCCTCCGGCGCCTGCTCCTGCTTGCGCGCACATGCAGCCACCACCAGGACACACGCGCACAGCAGCGCCAGATTCTTGAGCTTCATTCCAACCCCCCACTTACCCCGCCAGTGCGCGTATTCTGAACCCTGTTGCCAGGTTCCGCCACGGGACGGCGTAGCACGGAACAACTCATCCAGCATGCATTACGAACCGGGCGTCACGCCGCATGGCCTGCCCTTCAATCCGTTCAAGTCCTGCGTGGTCCCCCGGCCGATCGGCTGGATTTCCACCACCAGCGCCACAGGCGCCGACAACCTGGCGCCATTCAGCCAGTTCCAGATGATCAACTACGACCCGCCCATGGTGATGTTCAGCGCCAACCACAACCCGCGCGGCGCGCGCAAGGACACGGTGGTCAACGTCGAACAGACCGGCGAGTTCGTCTGGAACATGGCAACCTGGGCCTTGCGCGAAGCCGTCAACCGTACTTCCGAGGAACTGCCACACGGTCAGGACGAATTCGCACATGCGCAACTGGACAAGGCTCCATCGCGGCTGGTGCGCCCGCCACGCGTGGCGGCGTCGCCCATCCAGTTCGAGTGCCGCCACATGCAGACCGTGCATCTGCCGGGCAATGGCCCTACCGGTGCGGTCGAGGTGGTCTTCGGACGTGTCATCTGCGTGCACATCGACGATGCCTGCCTGAAAGACGGCCGCATCGATATCCAGGCGCTGCGTCCGCTGGCCCGCATGGGCTATCACGACTACACCAGCGTCGAAGAGGTATTCACCATGACGCCGCGCGGCTCGCCGGCAAGGTTTGCCGGACTGGAAGGCTCGCCGGAAAAGATGGCCGAGGCGGTGCAGTCGCTGCGCGACGGCTGAGCGTAGCCGTTTCTATTGCGCCAGCAGCCGTCGCGACGCCTTCAGCGCGGCGAGCCGGTGCTTGTCCAGCTTCGGGTATTCCAGCTTCAGCGATTCCAGCGTGCGATTGATCACGGCGGACATGATCAGCCGCGCGTTCTTCTTGTCGTCGGCCGGTATCACGTACCAGGGCGCCTGCCGCGTACTGGTGGCCGACAGCATCTGCTGGTAGGCATCCATGTAGGCGTCCCAGTGCTGTCGCTCCGCGACATCGCCGACGCTGAATTTCCAGTTCTTGTCCGGATGATCGATGCGATCCAGGAAGCGCTCGCGCTGTTCGGGCTTCGAGACGTGCAGGAAGAACTTCACGATCACCGTGCCGTTTCGCGTCAGGTGTGCCTCGTAATCGCGGATCGAGCGCATCCGCTCCTTCCAGAAGGCCTTTGACCCGGGCGCCGGATCCGCCGGCAGGCGCTGTGCGGCCAGGTACTCGGTGTGCACACGCACCACCAGCACCTCCTCGTAGTGCGAGCGGTTGAAGATGCCGATGCGTCCGCGCTCGGGCAGCCGCAGGCTGGTGCGCCACAGGAAATCGTGCTGCAACTCCTCGGTGCTCGGCTGCTTGAAGCTCCACACCTGGCACCCCTGCGGATTGACGCCCGACATCACGTGCTTGATGGCGCCGTCCTTGCCGGCCGCATCCATGGCCTGGAACACCAGCAGCAACGAGTAGCGGTCGCTGGCATAGAGCACGTCCTGCAATTCGCTGGTGCGCTCCACCTGCCTGGCCAGCTGCTTTTCGGCGTCCGCATCGTTCTTGTAGAAGTCCGCCACCCGGGTGGGCCAGCGCCCCAGATCCACCTTGCGATCGGGTCGCACGCGGAAGTGCTCGATGCGCGACAACTTCGCGGCCTTGCTGGCTCTTGTGCTTGCTGGTCATGGCGTGCCCGCCGGTTCGATGCCGGAGTCCTCCGGCAACACGGGCAGATCCCGATGATCCCCGTACGTGAGCCCGTAGCCGAAGGCGAACAGCGGATCGTAGTCGGCATTGTCCCGATGCAGGGCAAACTGCGTGGCGGTCTTCGGCCAGGAGAACGACAGCTTGCCGTGGAAGTCGTACGCGACGCGCGCCATCGGGCTTGCGGAACAGCACGTCGGCGATGCCCTCGCCCTCCGAGCCCGGCAGCCAGGCCGCCACGAACGCCTGCGAGGCGTTGAGTTCGCGGTTCACCCACAGCGGGCGGCCCGACAGGAACACCGCCACCACCGGGATATTCTGCGCCTTCGAGCTTGCCAGGATCTCCAGGTCGCGTTGCTGTCACGGGCTTGCAGCATCAGGTTGCGCCGGTCGCCCACGCCCTCGGCATAGGGGTTCTCGCCGAACACCACGATCGCCACATCGGGCTTGCGCTGTGTAGCTGCCGTCCGCGGACAGCTCGGCGCTGCCGCCGGCGCCTTGCACATTGTCGCGGATGCCCTGCCCAGATCGACGTGGCGCCCGGGAAGTCGACTGTTGTCCGCGCCGGTGCCCTGCCAGGTCAGCGTCCAGCCGCCGGACTGCTTGGCGATAGTTGTTCGCGCCGTCGCCGGCGACCAGCACGTGCTGCTTCGGGGACAGCGGCAGCAGGCCGCCGTTGTTCTTCAGCAGCACCAGCGATTCGCGCACGGCGCGGCGCGCGATGCGCGCGATGCGCCGGACTGCCCAGTGTCGCTGAAGATCGCCGGCACCACGGCCGGCTCGAAGGCTTGCCGGCTCGAACAGGCCCATCGCGCAACTTCACGCGCAGGATGCGCGCGCACCGCATCGTCCAGCCGCGCCATGGGCACCTCGCCGCTGCTTCACCTCGGCCAGCGGTTGTCGTACAGGCCCTCCAGCTGTCCGGCGCCATGTACATGTCCAGGCCGGCATTGATCGCCGGCCGGGCAGTCGGTGGCCCGGCAGCCGCGCACCTGGCCGTGGCCGTTCCAGTCGCCGACGATGAAACCCGTCGAAACCCATGCGGTCCTTCAGCACGTCGGTCAGCAGGCCGTGGTTGCCATGCATCTTCTCGCCGTTCCAGCTGGTGTACGAGGCCATCACGGACATGCACGCCGGCACCGACGGCGGCGACGTAACCGGCGCCGTGGATGTCGCGCAGCGTCGCCTCGTCGACCCGCGTGTCGCCCTGGTCCTTGCCATTGGTGGTGCCGCCGTCACCCAGGAAATGCTTGGCCGTGGCGATCACATGGCGGCGGCGCAGGAAATCCGGGCTGCCGGGCTCGCCCTGCAGGCCGCGCACCATCGCGCGGCGCGTACGACGGCCACGACCTGCGGATCCTCCGAATAGCCCTCGTAGGTCCGGCCCCAGCGCGTGTCCTGCGGCACGGTCAGCGTCGGCGCGAAAGTCCAGTCCATGCCCGGTGGCGCGCATCTCCGCGGCGGTGGCCGCGCCGATCTCCTGCATCAGCTCCGGATCGCGCGTCGCGCCCAGCGCCGATGTTCTGCGGAAACAGCGTGGCGCCGATGATGTTGTTGTCACCGTGCACGGCATCGGTGCCCCAGATCGAGGGAATGCCGACGCCCCCATTGCTGCGGTCCACCGACGCCTCGTAGAAGGCATCCGCCAGCGCCAGCCACTTCTCAGGCGGCGCGAATTCGTCCTTGTCCGGCGAGGAGTCGCCACCATTGAGGACGGCGCCGAAGTGGTAGCGGCGCATGTCCTCGGGCGTCACGCTGTCGATGTCCGGCTGGATCACCTGTCCGACCTTCTCTTCCACCGTCATCTTCGCCAGCAGATCGGCAACCCGATGCTCGAGCTGCGCATCCGGCTTGAGCGGCGATGGCGGGGCGGGCCACAGATCGGGGTGACCACCGTGCGGGTGCCGCCGCCGGTGTCTGTGCCACGCCCGTCATGACTACCGCTGCAGCCATCCAGGCAAGGCCACGGACCAGGTTCGGACTTCTTGTCATCACTTCCCCCACCAGTTCTTCACGGATCCGGTCGAATCACCCGCCCCGCGCGCGAGGACGCAGGATAGGGGTATTGCCACGCTTCGCAAAGAGTTCGCGATCCGTAATGCCGGAGCAATCACTGGCCTGCCCGCTGCACGACCGGAGACAATGCGGCACGGATCAAACAGGGCATCTCGCGGAGAATACGGTTGGCCAGAGCGTTACGGCGATTCGCCGCACAGGCGGCAGTGCCCCTGTCCAGTCTGGTTATCGCCCACGCTGCCGACGTACCAGCCGGCCATGACGTGCTCAGCGAAGTGGTGGTAACCGCGCCATACGGACAGAAGATCGCCCGTGATCGCGTGCCGGCCCGGGTGCAGAGCGCCACGGTCGCGGACATCCAGGCTTTGCAGCCGCTGGATGTCACGGATCTGCTGAATCGCGACTTCGGCAGCGTCAGCATCAATCAGGCGCAGAACAATCCGCTGCAACCCGACGTCAACTTCCGCGGCCAGACTGCCTCGCCGCTGCTCGGCATGGCGCAGGGACTTTCCGTCTACGCGGACGGCGTGCGCCTGAACGAGACCTTCGGCGACACGGTGAACTGGGACCTGCTGCCGCTGTCGGCCGTGTACGGCGTCCAGCTGCTGTCCGGCACCAATCCGGTGTTCGGCCTGAATTCCCTCGGCGGCGCGCTGTCGCTGACCATGAAGAACGGATTCAACACCAGCGGCACGGCCCTGGATGCGCTGGCCGGTTCGTTCGGCCGCCGCACCGGATCGCTGCAGGGCGGCGGCAACAACGGCCACTGGGGCTGGTACGGTGACGTGGATTATTTCCATGAGCGCGGATGGCGGGCGCATTCGAACTCCACGGCAGTACGTGGCTATGGCGCGCTGAGCTGGCGCAGCGGTGAGGACAGCTTCGATCTGTCCTACACCCACGCGAACAGCGACCTGCGGGGCAACGGCGCCTCCCCGGCCGAACTGGTGGCGGTCGATCGCAGCGCCGTGTTCACCTGGCCCGATCGCACTGAAAACCATCTGAACCAGCTGATTGCCACCGGTTCGAAGGCACTGGGCGCAGGATTGAAGCTGTCCGGCAATCTCTTCTACCGCCAGCTGCGCACCGGGACTTTCAATGGCGACAGCACGAGCTTTGCGCCGTGTGACATCGGCGGCCAGCAGCTTCTGGTTGACCAGGACTTTGTCGATGTACAGGGCGATGGCATCTGCTCGCAAGTCGACGGGTACACCCTGGTACTGGATCAGCACGGCGACCCGATCCCGGTGCAATACAACGCCGCAGAGCTGGACGCCATCAACAACATCAGCCACCGTGACCAGCACAGCTACGGCGCATCGCTGCAGCTTGGCCACGAACTGCTGCTGGGTGGCCAGCGCCGCAACAACCTGACGCTGGGAGCAGCCTGGCAACACGGTTCCGTCGGCTTCGTCTCCAGCGTGGAAGTGGCCTCGCTCACGCCCGAGCGTGGCACGACGCGCACCGGCATCTACGCGCCGGACTACGGCACGGACGTGCACAGCGGCGTCGGCACGCTCAGCATCTATGCCGCCGATACGCTCGATCTGAGCAGGCAGGTTTCACTGACCGCCGCGGCCCGCTATGACCATACCCGCATCGCATTGACCGACCGTTCCGGCCTGGCACCGGAACTGGATGGCAGCCACCCGTATGGGCGCATCAATCCTGCCCTGGGCCTGGCATGGCGCGGCAGTCATGGCCTGCTGGTTTACGGCAATCTGTCCCAGGCCAGCCGCGCGCCCACGGCAGTGGAACTGGCCTGCGCGGACGCCAGCGCGCCGTGCAACCTGCCCAATGCCTTCCTGGCCGACCCACCGCTGCAGGACGTGGTGGCGCGCAGCGCCGAGATCGGCGCACGCGGTGTGCTCGGTCCGGGTTTGCATTGGCAGGCCGGCGCATACCAGATGGTCAACCGGCACGACATCCTGTTTCAGACCACCGGCGGGGCGTTGTCCAACGAGGGCTTCTTCCAGAATGTAGGCGACACCCGGCGCCGGGGTCTGGAGCTGCAGATCTCCCGGAATTCCGGTGCCTTCAGCTGGAGTCTGGATTACAGCCTGGTGGATGCCACCTACCAGGACTCATTCATCGTCAACAGTCCCAATCACCCGTTGTTCGGCGCGGCAGCGGCCGCAGCGGCAGGCGCCACGCGAATCGTCGGCGCCGACAAGCTGCAGGTTGAACCCGGAGACCGACTGCCCGGAATCGCACGCCACCAGGCCAACCTGTCGCTGCAGTACCGGGCATCCGCGGGCGTGAGTGTGGGCACCGACGTCGAATACCGCAGCGGCGTGTCCCTGCGCGGCGATGAGATCAACGCGCTCGGCACCACCCCCGATTACGCGGTGATCAATCTGCACGGTGAGTTCAGGGTCAACGCCGCCCTCACCCTGTACGGACGCATCGAAAACCTGTTCAACGCGAAGTACACGACTTTTGGGCTGCTGGGCCAGCCCGACGAGGTATTTGCGCAATACCACGACCCACGTTTCTATGGCGTCGGCCCACCGCGTGGCGCCTGGCTCGGCCTGCGCCTGCAGCTCTAGCCCGCTCTATGCCTCGCGCGCCGACAGGGCCGCGCCACCGCTGGCCACCACGATCGCGGCAATGGCCGTCAACTGCGAGGACCTGAGCTGCTCGCCCAGCCAGAACCAGCCCGTCAGTGCGGCGATGACCGGCTCCAGGCTCATCGACACCCCGAACACACGCGCCGGCAGACGCATCAGCGCCAGCATTTCCAGCGTGTAGGGCACTGCGCTGGACAGCACGGCGACCGCCACGGCAATGCCCAGCAGCGTCGGGGAGAACAGCGCCGGCAATGCGGGTACGGCACCGATCGGCAGGGCAAGCAGCGCGCCGCAGGCCATGCCCAGCGCCACGGTGCGCGTGCCGGCAACCAGCCCGGCCTGTCTGCCCCAGACGATGTACAGCGCCCAGAAGAACCCCGCGCCAAGCGCAAACAGCATTCCCAGTGGATCCAGATACGCGGTACCGCCGACATGAGGCAGCGGCAGCAGCAAGGCAAGACCCAGAATCGCCAGTCCCGCCCACAGAAAGTCCACGGCACGGCGCGAATGCGACAGCGCCACTGCCAGCGGACCGGTGAACTCCAGTGACACGGCGATGCCCAGCGGCAAACGTTCCAGCGCCAGATAGAAGCACAGGTTCATCAGGGCCAGCGCCGCGCCGTAGCGCGCCACGCGCACCCATCCGGTACGCGGCAAACGTGCGCGCCAGGCGCGGAATGCAACCAGCAGGATCAGTGCGGCGAAGCTCAGCCGCAGCGCGGCCGCGCCGCGTGCGCCCACCACCGGAAACAGGGATTTGGCCAGCGCCGCGCCGGACTGGAAGGCACACATGGCCGCCACCACCAGCAGCAGCGGCCCCAGTACCTTGCAGCGTGTCGGCAACCGTCAGTCGACCGGAATCTTGGCGATCGCGGCGGCGCCCTCCGCGTCGGCATCGCGAATCGGCAGCATCCACAGCAGCAGCGCCGAGACGATCGAGCCCATGGCCATGATGATCGATACCGTCAGCAACCGGTCATTGCCCAGATGCTTGAACAGCTCGCCGGCCAGGAACGGCGCGGTGGCCGCGCCAAGGCGGCCGACGCCGAGCGCGAAGCCGGTGCCCGTGGCGCGGGCATGAACCGGAAACCCGAGCGCAAAGGCCGCGTAGAAGCCCACGATCGCGGCATTGGTGAAGAAGCCGGTACACACGGTGGCCCAGCGCCAGCCCCACAGCGTCTCGCGACCCATGCCGAAGTAGATCACTGCGACGCTGCCCAGCAGCAGCATCAGAATCGTCGGCCACTTGATGTTCCACTTCTTCATCAGGAAGCCGAACAGCAGGCCACCGGCCGCGCCGCCGACATTGGCCCAGGTCAACACGCTGGCCGCGGCGGGCTGCGAATATCCCGGTGGATAGTCGTGCACGATCTGCACGGCCCACTTGAGAATGTAATAGAAGGTCATGGTGTGGAAGGTGTAGCCGAAGGCCAGCAGCAGGGTGACCGGACGCAGCCGCGGGTTGGACAGGATGTCCGACACCTTGGGCTTGGGCGCGCTCGGGGCGAGCGCCGGCAGTTCGGTAATGGGCGGCTTCTTGAAGGCCTTCAGGGAGCGGTTGATCTTCTCCACCGCACCGGCCGGACGCAGCGCGGCGAAGAACGCCGGTGGTTCGGGCACCAGCAGCGCCACCAGCGGAATGAGCACGGTCGTGACCACCGCGCCAAACATGAACACCGCGCGCCAGTCGAAGTCCACCAGCAGCCAGCCCTGCGCCACGAAACCGCCGATGGTGGCGCCCACCGGATAGCCGATGACGTACAGCGCCATGGCCACGCTGCGCCCCGCCTTGCTGGAGGACTCTGCCGTGACGGCATTGGTTGCCGCCAGCATGCCGCCGATACCCAGGCCGGTGAGCAGACGCCAGACCATCAGTGGTGTAACGCCGCCGGCGTGGCCGGCGAGAAACATGCCGATGGCCATGACCACCAGACAAACCAGCATGGTTGGCTTGCGGCCCCACTTGTCGGCCAGGCCACCCAGCAGCAGCGATCCGAAGCCCATGCCGACCAGCTCTGCCGACAGCACGATGCCCAGCGCGTCGCGCTGCACGCCCCATTCCTTGGTGATGCCCGGAGCGGCAAAGGCGCTCGACAGCACATCGAATCCGTCAAGCGCGTTCAGCGCCACCATGAGGATGATGACAACCCACTGCCTGACCGACATGGCGTTGTCGTCGATGATCTTGCGCGGATCACTCACGTTGATTACCCCCAATCGAAATTATGTTTGAATCTTTGCCGCTGGGCGGTGGAACGGCGAGAATAGCATAGGCGGTTACAACCAAAAGGATGCGGTTCGTTCTTCCCCCGATTCGATGGCCACACCCCCCTCTTCCGGATTCCTGTACCGCCTGTTGCTTGGCAATCTGGCCGATGCTCCCGAACGCGTGCGCGAACGCATGCTCGAAACCGTACCCACCACTGCGTTGTCGCTGGTGACCTATTCGAGCACCCTGCTGGTCATCTGCGGCACGACCGTCTGGATATCCGGCGGCGCAGGCTGGGCCTGGATCTGGATGGTTGTTTCCGCGGTCCTGGTGGCCTGGCGTGCGTTGTATCCGCTCTACACCCGGCGTCGGGGCGTACCGCGCGCGCTGGCCGGCATCATGGTGCCCAGCGGCCTGGCCATGGCCAGCTTCGGCTTCGGCTGCGCCATGAGCATCCGCACCGGGAACATCGCCCTGACTACCATGGCATTGGCCGGCACGATGGGCGTGCTCGCCGGTGTGGCCACACGCTGGGCCGCCCTGCCAAGGCCGGCGGTGGCCACCATGATCGTCTCGGTGGTACCGCCCATGTACGCACTGGCCTCACTGGGTGGCGCCAACATCATGGCCGCGGTGGCGCTGGGCCTGTCCGCCACGTCCATCAGCACTTTCACCGCCCACAACCGCCAGGTGCTGCTGGCCTCGATCACGGCGGGCGAGCTGCTCCGGCGCAAGGCGCAGACCGATCACCTGACCGGCCTTGCCAACCGTGCCGAGCTCATGCAGCGCCTGGAAGAGGCCTGCGACGAACTGCCGGGCGCCAATCGCGGGCGCGGCCGCAATTTCGCCGTGCTGTATGTGGATCTGGATGGCTTCAAGGCCGTCAACGACACTCAGGGCCACGCCGCCGGCGACGAGATCCTGCAGCGCGTGGCGGCTTGCCTGCGCCAGGTGGTCGGCCCGGACGAAGTGGTGGCGCGCATCGGCGGGGATGAATTCGTGGTGATGCTCGCCGATGCCGATGCACTGACCGCGCGCGCCGCAGCCGACGAGATCATCGGCATGATCTCGCGCGAGCATCGCATCTCCGATGGCCGCATCCTGCGTGTGGGTTGCAGCGTCGGCGTCAGCATGGCACCGGATCAGGGGCGCGAACCGGAAGTACTTCTGGCGCGCGCCGACGCGGCCCTGTACGTGGTGAAGAACCAGGGCAAGGGCCAGACCGGCCTCTGGCGGGCGCTCAGCGAAGCGTAAAGCCGGCCTGCTACTGCTGGCTTGCGATCGCCACCGATAGCTGCACGGCCGGGACCGAACCGCGATTCTCCACCCAGTGCGTGGTGTCGTGGTCCTCCACCCAGCCGGTACCCGGACCGTACTCGGTCGCCACGCCATTGCGGTGCTCGATGAAGGTGCCTTCCAGCACGTACACCAGCCCCGGGCGACCTTTGTGGCTGTGCTCCGGCGTGCGCATGCCCGGCGGGAAGGTGACGGTGCGCATCACCAGGCGTTTGCCCTGCATGCCTTCGAATTCAGCGCCTAGATCGATGGCGTTGATCTGTTTGGCCGCGATGGCGGCAGTTGCGGCCGGTGCCGCCGCGGGCGCTTGTGAGTTCTGCGCCAGCGCCAGGGCCGCCACGCCGGCAAGTATGGAAATCGATACGAAACTGGTAGCCGCACGCATGACTTGTTCCCCCGACCTCTTACGGTCCGCGTTGTTGAGTCGGCGCAGTGTAAGGCCTGGCGGCCTTCAGATCGTGCGCATGTCGCGCGGCACACCGATGCGGTTGTTCAACCGTTCGATTTCCCGGTGGATCAGGTCCAGGTTCGAATCGCGTACGGTCGGCAGCTGGAAGCGGGCCTGGCGCACCAGGTCGTAGTCGATGTCCGCCACAACCAGCTCTTCTTTCTCGCCCGCGATCGCCAGCGTCCTGCCGTGCGGGTCGACGATGCGACTGCCGCCCCAGTAGGTCTCCCCGTCGCGCGACCCGCAGTGATTGGCCATCACGATCGGCATGCCGTAGAGCATGCCGTAGAAGGACAAGGCGGTGTTCCAGCCATCGGGATTGGAGAAGTCCAGCCCGACCGCCTCGCGCGAAGAGGCAATGGGTATGGCCATCAACGTGGCACCGTACAACCCGGCCAGATGGATGAGCCCCGGGTTCCAGGAGTCCGCGCAGATGAAGATGGCTGCCGTCCAGGGCGGCTCATGCACGTAGACATCCACGTAACGGCCGCGGGCGAAGTACTTGGCCTCCTCCAGACTGCCGTAGGTGGCCAGGTTGAGCTTGCGGTGAATGAACTGCACCGCGCCGTGCCGCAGTGCGGCCGCCGAATTGTGGAACTGGGCCGCGAAGCTTTCCTCGACGAAGCCGGCGATCACCGTCATGTCACCGGCGCGTTCGGCAATCTCCCTGAGCCGTGGGTCGTCCCTGGTGATCGCCAGATCCGGCGTGCGCGAGCGCAGCTGATAGCCGGTGAGGGAAAGCTCCGGAAACACCAGAAACTCGACGCCTTTGGATCTGGCCTCGTCGATGACGTCGTAGTGCTTCTTGAGGTTGTCGTCGATGTCCTGCTCGGTCGGGTCGATCTGGGCAGCGGCGACGCGCAGCCTGGCCGCGCGGAAGGAGTTGAGGTCGGTCGTCACGTCGTTTGCCAGCCTCCCTGGATCGGATTGGACATCAGGCCACCGGCCGCGGGCCATCGTGCGGCACGCGCCCCGTCGCCCACGCCCCGGCGTTTTGCAGAATCATCTGCGGGTCCTCGAACTGGTCGCAGAGAATCTCCCGGTACAGCCGCGCCTCGGTCTGCCGATCCACCGGCGCGCGCTCGCCCGTGGCGATCGACAGCGCTTCGTCGAGCGCATCCACGGCACCCGTGCCTTCGTCGAACTGTGCCTTGCGCCGCCAGATCAACTCCCCGGGCAGCAGATCCTTGCAGGCCTCGCGCAGAATCCACTTCTCGGTGGCAGTCCCGGACTGCTCATCGACGATGTGCATCTTCAGCGACGCGGGAATGGACTGCGCGAAGTCGATCAGATCGCGGTCCAGGAATGGCGTGCGGGCTTCGAGCCCCTGCGCCATGGTGATGCGGTCCACGCGCTGCAAGTTGATGTTGTGCATGCCCGAGAGCGAGCGCGTGAGCTCGTCGGCCAGCTCGCGCGGCGCGCGCGCATACTCGTGATGGTAGGCGTACCCGGCGAACAATTCGTCCGCGCCCTCCCCGGTCAGCACCGCCTTCACGTGCCGCCGCGCCAGCGTGGTGGCGAAATGCGTGGGCAGGGCGCTGCGCACCAGATCCACGTCGGCGCTTTCCAGGTGATAGATGACATGCGGCAGTGCCCTGGCCAGATCGGCCGCGGTGAAGGTCATCGAATAGTGGTCCGAGCCGATGTGGCGGGCGACCCGCTCGGCCGCGGCCAGATCGGGGCTGCCTTCCACGCCGACCGAGAAGGTCTTCAGCGGCCGATCGATCATGCGGCTGGCCAGCGCGGCGATGATCGATGAATCCAGTCCGCCGGAGAGGAACGAGCCCACCTCCACGTCGGCCACCATCCACTTGCGCACCGCGTCTTCGAGCGTGAGCCGCAGTTCGTGCCGCACCGCCTCGAGATTGAAATCCGGCTCGGGCAATGCCGCACCTTGCGCGATGCGGAACCAGCGCCGCGTACCGTCGATGCTGTCGAACATCTCCCCGGGCCCGATCGCCTGCACGCTGGCCACTCCCAGGCCATCGAAGGCCTTGAGCTCGGAGGAGAACGCCAGCCCTTCACCGCCCAGGTGCGCCACGTACAGCGGTTTGATGCCCAGAGGATCGCGTGCCGCGATGACACGCTCGGGCGTGGCCAGCACGAAGGCGAACATGCCATCGAGCTTGGTCACCCAGCGCAGCTGGTTGGAACGGAACAGGTGCAGGATGGTTTCCGAGTCGCTGCGCGTCTCGAAGGCGCTCTCGCCAAGGATCGCGCGCAGGTCGGCGTAGTTGTAGATCTCGCCGTTGGCCACCAGGATGTTGTCGCCTTCGTAGATCGGCTGGGAGCCATCCGAGGGCCCGATGATCGACAATCGGCAGTGCGCCATGATCGCCGGCACATGGGGCGCCCGATAGACCTGCGTCTCGTCGGGACCACGATGCTCGATCTTCCCGATCATCCGCTTGGCAAGCGATTCATCGTCGTGCCGCCACAGGCACGCAAATCCACACACAGCAGCACCTCACGATCGTCCAGGCCGTCACTTGCATGTTAGACCGGTTTGAGCCGAGAGCGGGCGCGTAAAAGCTTGGTCACACCCACCAAGCCGCCCTCGCGCCTCGACGCGGGCGCAAGGCTCGGCCATGATACCGGCGCCAATGCGGCCCCAAGAGCCGTGGCAACCAAATTCCATCCGGGAGGGGAAAACGTGACTGTCACGACCACACGCCTTTGCAAGGTTGCCGCTGCCGCCGGCCTGCTCGCCTTGCTCGCAGCCTGCTCCAGCGCGCCGAAGGCCGTCGTCGCCGGCTCCATGGGCTCGATGGATGGCGCCCCGCTGAAGGACGCCGACACCTCCTGCAACAGCGCCTGCCTCGAGCAGTTGATGCAGACATACCTGAACGCACTGGCCGCGCGCAATCCATCCGCCGCGCCGGTCACCGATGACGTGATTTTCTCCGAGAACGGCGTCATCCAGCCCTTCGGCGATGCCTCCTGGAAGACGATGGACGGCCGCGGCTCCTACTGGCTGCCAATCACCGACGAGGCGGCCGGCCAGGCCGCGGTGCTGACCGTCATGTACGAGCGCGGCGACTGGGAGCTGACCACGCTGCGCATCAAGGCGCGCGGCGGCAGGATCGCCGAGGCCGAGCAGATGATCGTGCGTCGCAACGGCAACAGCGGCGGCGGCAGCGCCGGTGGTGCGAAGATCGTCAATGAGCCGCAGAAGTCCCCCGACCCGCGCCTGCTCGCGCCGGTGCCGCCGGAACAGCGGGTGAGCCGGGCCGACCTGGTGCGTATCGCCGACGCCTACTTCGAAGGCATCGACACGGCAACGGACTCCTCCATCACGCCGTTCTGGGACGACTGCCAGCGCCGCGAGAACGGCACCATCACGGCGAACAACCCCGACGCCAAGCCCGGCTCGATGGCCAACCTCGCCTGCAAGCAGCAGTTCGACACCGGCTTCCAGACCATCGTCACCGACGTCCGCGACCGGCGCATCTGGGTGGCCGACACCACGCGCCAGCTGGTGTTCGCGTTCGGCTTCTTCGATCACTCCGGCGTCGGCAACCCCAAGACCACGACAGGGACCTTCGCCAAACCCTTCACCTTCCAGATCGCCGAGGCCTTCAAGGTGCGCGAGGGCAAGATCCAGCAGATCGAGGCCTATCTGTATTCGGTGCCCGACTACCGCCTGCGCACGGACTTCGATCGTCTGTACCAGGCCAGAGGTTTCACGCCAAACAACGGGCGGTAGACCCCGATGCTAGGATCGGGTGATGGTGTCGCACGTTGAAAGTGCCCCGGCCCGGTGAGTTCCGAGGACTGGCAGATCGTAGGCGCCGCCTTCAAGCAGGCTTCAGGACTGCAGGGCGAAGCACGGACAACCTTCCTGCGTGAATTCGAGGCCCGGCATCCGAACCTTGCCGGACGTCTGCAGCCCCTGCTCGCCGCCGACGCCCGCGACGGCGACCCGATGGCGGATTCCATCGCCGCCTCGATCACCTCGCTGTCCGGGGAAATCCGGGACCCGTGGATCGGTCGCACCTTCGGTGCCTGGACGATAACCAGCCGCCTGGCCGACGGCGGCATGGGCGCCGTATTCCTCGCGGACCGGGCGGATGCCGAATACAAGCAGACGGCCGCGTTCAAGGTCATGGCCGCGCAGCTGCTCGTCCCGGAGGCGATCACGCGCTTCAAGGCCGAGCGGCAGATTCTGGCGACCCTGCATCATCCGTACATCGCCAATCTGCTCGACGGCGGCTCCACCAACTACGGCCTGCCCTACCTCGTCATGGAGTACGTGCAGGGTCTGCCCGTCGACAGCTACTGCGATGAGAAGCACCTGTCCATCGACGCGCGGCTGGCATTGTTCCGCAAGGTGTGCGAAGCGGTCGACTACGCGCACCGCAACCTGATCGTGCATCGCGACCTGAAGCCGAGCAATATCCTGATCGACAGGGAAGGCAATCCAAAGCTGCTGGACTTTGGCATCGCGAAGCTGCTGGAGGCCGACGCGTTCGCACCGGCGCCGGCACAGACCCGCGAGGGGATGCGGCCGATGACACCCGAATACGCAAGCCCGGAGCAGATACGTGGCGATTCGATCTCGGTTGCCACCGACGTGTACGCGCTGGGCGTGTTGCTCTACCGGCTGATGACAGGCCAGTCACCCTACGGTGTGTCGCCGTCCACACCGCATCAATACCAGGCAGCAATCCTGCAGCGCGACCCGATCAAGCCGAGCACGAGGATTGCCACTGCCGAAGAAGGCGCAGGTATCGCGTGCGACATCCCTCCGGCGCGCCTGCGCAGGCGTCTTGCCGGCGATCTCGACAATATCGCGCTGAGGGCCCTGCAAAAGGATCCGCAGCGCCGCTACGCGACGGTGAGTGCGCTGAGCGCCGATGTGGGCCGCTATCTGGCGCAGCAACCCGTCGAGGCGCGCGGCGATGACTGGCCGTACAAGGCGCGCAAGTTCGTGGCGCGCAACATCAGGGGCCTCGCCTTTACTGCGACCATGCTGGTCACGGTCGCCGCGCTGGTCGTCTATTACACCGTTCGCCTCACCCACCAGCGCGACCGCGCCAACCTCGCTGCGGCGGAGTCGAGCGAAGTCGCGAGCTTCCTGACCAACCTGTTTCAGAGCGCCTCCCCGCAAGAGTCCAAGGGCACACCCGTTACAGCGGTCGAATTGCTGCAGCAAGGCCGCAAGCGAATCAATGCGCTCGACAACCAGCCCGCACTCCAGGCCGAGTTGATGCGCATCATGGGAAGCAGCATGACGGCAATGGGTGATCTGGACGAGTCCATTCCGATGCTGGAGCGTTCATTGCGGATGAAGGAAGCGCGCCACGACGCGGACCAGCTTTCGATCTCGCAGTCCACGCACGATCTGGCAGAAGCGTACCGGCTCAATGGTCAGCTCGAGCAGGCCGAAGCCTACGAGCGGCGCACGCTGCAGATCGCGCGGAAAGCCCTCGGAGCGCAAAGCAATGAGGTCGCATACGTGATGTCGCGGCTGGGCGTGATCCTGTTCGACGAGCGCAAGACCAGCGAAGCCCTCGACATCGAACGGCGTGCGCTGGACATCCTGGTCCGAAGCGGCGCAGGTGAGAGCTCCAACGCCATCGACATCCGCGGCAACATGGCCAATGCGCTTTCGACATTGGGCCGCTACCGCGAATCGGAGGCCCTGCACCGGCAGACAATTGCACTGTCCAGGCGTGTCGACGGTGATCTGGCGCCGAACACCGTGATCCGCATCAGCAATCTGGGCCTGGTGCTGGTGCGGCTTAACAAGCTGGAGGAAGCCGCCAGCCTGTTCCGGAAGAACATCGAGCGCGGCATCAAGGTATGGGGACCGAACTACAGCCACATCGCGTTCATGTACGACTCGTTGGGAGCCGTACTGGGCCGGCTCGGACACATGGACGAGGCGATGGTCGCGTACCGCAAGGCACAGGAGATTACGCGCGGCAACGTCGGCGAGAATCACGTGCGCTACGTCCGGCGGCTGATCAGCACCGCTTCCGGGCTGCTGGCGATGGGGCAGTACGCTCGATCGCGGGCCATGTTCCAGACGGCACTGGACAAGGCGGTGTTGCTCGAAGGCCCGGATGGCTACAACGCGGCCAGAGCGCGGGTCTTTCTGGGTAAACTCGACATCGATCGCGGCCGCAACACAAGCGCCGTGGCGCTGCTGCGCCGGGCATTGGCACACGAAGACGTGCTGCCGCGCTCACTGCAGCTCACCGCGCGCATGGACCTGGGGGACGCGCTGAGCAGGCAGGGACATTCCGGCGAAGCGGCCCGGCTGCTGCAGCAGGCGGTCGCCGGCCAGCAAGCCTCGGTGGGCGCGGACAACGCGGGGATGCTGCCATTCCTGGGTGCACTGGCAGCGCACTACCGTCGCGACGGGGAACTCGGCAAATCGCTGCAAATCGGCGAGCGCATCGCACATATCATCGACAGCGATCCCGGCCCACTGCTGTGGAATGATGCGCTGGCGCTGGCCGAGTACGGCAAGACCCTCGATGCCCTGGATCGGGACGAGGCCGGGACTGTCCTGGAAGCAGCCTTCGCCATACTGCGCAAGACCTTCGGTGACACGGATCCGCGAGTCAGGGCACTGGCGCCGCTGGCCGCAAAGACACAGGCAAGAGCAACACGATGAAGACACGCACACTGGGCAAGTCGGCCATGCAAGATCACCGAGATGGGCCTGGGCCTGTGGGCAGTGGGCGGCGGAGAATGGGGCGCGGTCGATACCCGGGCCGACGCTGCCGCGCTGGCGGCTATCGACTGCGCGCTGGACGCCGGGGTGAATTTCTTCGATACCGCCGACAAGTACGGCGACGGCCACAGCGAGCGCCTGCTCGGCAAGGCCATGCGCGGCCGCCGCCAGCGCTTCATCGTGGCCACCAAGATCGGCTGGCAGGACTTCGACGCCAACAACAATCACTCGACCTACACCTCGGTCGAAAAGCTGATCGCGGGCGTGGAGAGCAGCCTGCAGCGCCTGGGCACGGACCATCTGGACCTGATCCAGTGGCACATCGATTTTCGCGACCAGACCATGGAGGTGTGCCTGGAGGGATTCCAGAAGCTGCAGTCGCAGGGCAAGGTGCGCGCCTACGGTCTGAGCACGAGTGACTTCGAATACCTGAAAGCCTTCAATCACGACGGCAAGTGTGCTTCGCTGCAGATCGACTACAGCCTGCTCAACCGCATGGCCGAGCGTGAGTTCTTCGATTACTGCCAGCGACAGAACATCGGGATCATCGTGCGCGGCGGTCTGGCCATGGGTCTGCTGACCGGCAAATTCGCTGCGCACCCGCGCTTTCCCGCAGGTGACTTTCGCAACAACTGGCTGACCGACCCGCGGCAGAACGCCGTCTTTCAGCGTGACCTGCAAAGCGTGGAGCAGCTCAAGCCCCTGGCGCGCGACGGGCGTACCCTGGCCCAGGCCGCGCTGCAGTTCATCCTGCACCACCCGGCCGTGACGACGGTCATTCCCGGAGGACGCAATGCCGCGCAGGTCACAGCCAATGTCGCAGCACTGGCTGCGACGCCACTGAGCGCGGATGATCTGACGCTGATCGATCGGGTCACGCCACCCGGCGCCGGCCGCAGGATCTGGCCGGCCTGAGATCAGTCACCACAGAAGAGACTGGGCTCACGACGCTTGCGCAAGGTCCCGGGCAAGTTCTCTTCTTTGCGGGATGAGCCCCGTACCCTGCACGTCAAGCCGATGAGTCGTCGTGCTCCGCGGTGAGCGCCTGGCGCACCCGCATTGCGAGATCGTTCTTCCTGTAGGGCTTCATCAGCAGCATTTCACCCGACGAGACGCGGCCCTGCGCCTGCAGCGAATCCATCGCATACCCGGAAGTGAACAGCAGCTTCAGTCCCGGCGAGATCTCCCTGGCCCGGGCCGCCAGCTCCCACCCGTTGACGCCGCCGGGCATCACGATGTCGGTGAACAGCAGATGGAACCTGTCGACCGCCTCGGCCAGCAGCGTGAGCGCCTCGCGGCCATTGGCGGCGGTCTGCACCTCGTAGCCCAGGCTCTCCAGTGTCGCCACCGCGTAGCCGCGCACGAAAGGGTCATCCTCGACCACCAGGACACGCTCATTGCCGGCAGCCATCGGCGCACTGGCGACGTCCGCAGCAGATACTGCCTCGGGACCTTCCGAAATCCCTTCCTGCACCATCGGCAGATACAGACGCACAGTGGTACCAGGCCCGGTTCGCTGTAGATCGCAACGTGGCCACCGGATTGTTTGACGAAGCCGTACACCATCGAAAGCCCCAGTCCACTTCCTTTGCCGACGTCCTTGGTAGTGAAGAACGGCTCGAACGCACGCTGCAATACATCGGCGGGCATGCCCTCGCCATCGTCCGTGACGCTGATCAGCACATAGTTGCCCGGCGCGACTTCCGGATTCAGGTCGCGATAACGCTGATCCAGGGGCGCGATCGACGTGGCGAACGCCAACGTGCCGCCCTCGGGCATGGCATCCTGCGCGTTCAGTGAAAGGTTGATCACCGCCGACTCCAGCTGCGCCGGATCGGCCATGGCCGACACGACAAGCTGCGAGAGTTCCAGACGGA
>CAWEUI010000022.1:0-133282 GCA_963812195.1 uncultured Gammaproteobacteria bacterium | reverse complement strand
CAACGCACGCTCAGTGACTTCATCGGGCTGCAGTTGCGCGGCAGTCGCCACGCCGAAGAAGCCGCGGCAGGTGATCGAAGCTGCGCTGGGCGCGCAGGGCGCGCCGCGGCGCGAAGCGCTGCTGGCCGGCATGGCGCTGCTCGAACGCGTCGACCTGCGCTGCGCTGGTCGCCGCGCATTGCGCATCCGGCGTTGCTGGTAGCCGGCCAGAATGATCGCGTCACGCCGCCTGAGGCAGCGCGCTGGCTGGCGCGGACCTTGCCCGATGCGCGGCTGCTGGAAGTGCCGCGCGCAGGTCATGCACCGATGGTGTCGCATCACGCCGAGGTGGCGGCAGCGATCCGCGGATTCCTGCGCGAACTGCCCCGGCACGGCGTTGCGGTGGGTGGTGCGGCCGGGCGGCGCACCGGCGTCGGGGCCGTCGATTGAGCGGCGTGCCGACCCAGCTGGATCCGCGCGACGTGGCGCGCTGCTTTGGTGCAGCGAGCCGCGGCTACGACGCCGCTGGCCTGGCTGCAGACCGCGGCGCGCGCGGAATTGTTGTCGCGACTGGATCTGCTGACGGCGCCGCCGGACGCCGTGCTGGATCTGGGTGCCGGAACCGGGCTCGCCGCGCGTGAGATCAAGCGCCGCTATCCCCGGCGGCGGTCACCGCCGCCGACATCGCGGCACCGATGCTCGAAATGGCGCGGCGTCACAGCCGCTTCTGGCGTCCGCCTGCGTTGTGTGCAGGCCGATGCGCGCGAGCTGCCATTCGAGGACGCGAGCTTCGATCTGGTGTTCAGCAACCTGATGCTGCAATGGCTGGTGCCGCCCGGATGCCGCGCTGGCCGAGATTCGACGCGTGCTCAGGCCCGGCGGCCTGCTGCTGGCCAGCAGCTTCGGCCCGGAGACATTGCGCGAGCTGCGCGCGGCCTGGCAGGCCGGCTGACGCCGGCGTGCACGTGAACGAGTTCGTGGACGTGCATGATCTGGGCAGCGCGCTGGCGCGCGCCGGGTTCGTCGAACCGGTGCTGGACGTGGACCGCGCGGTGCGCCACTACGCCGATGCCCGCGCACTTGATGCGCGAGCTGAAGGCCTCGGCGCGCACAATGTGGACGCGCGCCGCGCCCGAGGGCTGACCGGCAGGCGTACTTTCCAGCGCATGGATGCCGGCCTATGAAGTCGATGCGGCGCCAGCCGGCCTGCCGGCCACCTGGCAGCTGGTGTACGCGGTGAGCTGGGCGCCGATCGGCGCGGCAGCTCCGACGCGGAGTCGCCGGCGAGACGCATATCGGGATCGACGCATTGCGCGCCAGCCTGGCGCGCCGCAGGGCGGGGTCATGATGAAGATCGAATCTGCATCCGGCTCTGCGCCAGAGCCTGTTCATCGCGGGCACGGATACAGAGGTGGGCAAGACCACGGTGGCCGCGGCGCTGCTGCGGGCCCTGGCGCGCAGCGGGCTGCGGGCGGCCGGTATGAAGCCGGTGGCGGCAGGCGCCGAGATGACCTCCCACGGCTGGCGCAACGATGACGCCCTGGACCTGGCTGCCGCGGGCAATGTGACCCTGCCCTATGAGGATCTGAATCCCTACTGCCTGCAGGCCCCGACCGCGCCCCATCTGGCAGCCCGGGATGAGGGGATCAGCATCGAAATCCCGGTCATCATGTCGGCATTTGAGCGGATCAAGGCGCGATCTGACGTCATTGTGGTGGAAGGAGCCGGTGGCTGGCTGGCGCCGATCGGACCCGGACGCGGCGCGGGCGCTCGCCAGACCATGCAGGAAGTGGCCGTGGCGCTGGGTCTGCCGGTGGTGCTGGTGGTCGGCGTCCGGCTGGGGTGCCTGAACCACGCCCTGCTGACGGTGGCAGCCGTCCAGCGCTCAGGGCTGCCCCTGGCCGGCTGGATCGCAAATCCGATTGATACGCATTTTTCGGGGGCGGACCGGTATGTCGATGAACTTGCCGATCAGCTCGTCGTGCCTCTTCTGTGGCGTGCGCCGCGGGTTATACTGCCGGGTCAGTGAAGGGCCGGTTCGAAGCCGGCGACTTCCGCTACGAGACAAGCTTCATCCAAGGGCCATCGATGCTTCGCAAATTCGTGATTCCGGGTGCCGCGACGGCGCTCCTCGCCGCTCTCGCCCCACCCGCACATGCCGCCTGGTCGGGCCTGAACATGACCTCCGGCGTGACCACGCTGTCCGGCAAGATCAAGGACATCCACATGCTGATGCTGTGGGTGTGCGTGGTCATCGCCATCTTCGTGTTCGGCTGGATGATCTACTCGCTGGTCAAGTTCCGGAAGTCGCAGGGAGCGGTGCCCGATACCACGCTGCTACACAGCACCAAGGCGGAGATCATCTGGACGGTCATTCCGGTGCTGATCCTGGTCGCCACGGCGGTGCCCGCGGCCAGGACACTGATCGAGATCGAGGATGCGCGCGGCACGCAGCTGACCATCAAGATCACCGGCTACCAGTGGAAGTGGCAGTACGACTACCTGGACAGCGGCGTGAGCTTCTTCTCCACCTTGTCGCGCGACAGCAATGCCGCGCGGCAGCTGGATTCGGGCATCGACCCGAACACCATTCCCAACTACCTGCTCTCCGTGGACAACCCGCTGGTGGTGCCGGTCGGCAAGAAGATCCGCCTGCTGCTGACCGCGCAGGACGTCATCCACTCCTGGTGGGTGCCGGCGCTGGCGATGAAGAAGGATGCGATCCCGGGCGTGGTGAACGAGACCTGGTTCGAGATCGAGCCGGACAAGCCCGGCATCTACCGTGGCCAGTGCGCGGAGCTGTGTGGACGCGACCACGGCTTCATGCCGATCGTGGTCGAAGCCAAGACTCCGGAGGACTTCGCGGCCTGGCTGGCGTCCAAGAAGCAGCCGGCCGCAGACGCCAGCCGTCGCGGCGGCCACCCGCCGCAGCCCCGGCCACCACCGGTTGATCGCTACCATCCGAGTATTCATCGAACGAGTGACGCATATGTCCCAGGCAACGCACGCAGATCACGCCGAGCACCACCACGACGAAAAGGCGAAGGGGTTCATCCGCCGCTGGGTGATGACCACCAACCACAAGGACATCGGCACGATGTACCTGGTGTTCTCGCTGCACCATGTTCTTCCTCGGCGGCCTGTTCGCGATGGGCATCCGCATGGAGCTGTTCAAGCCGGGCCTGCAGTTCTTCGATCCGGCATTCTTCAACCAGCTGACCACCATGCACGCGCTGCTGATGGTCTTCGGCGCGGTGATGCCCGGCTGGGTGGGCATGGCCAACTGGATGATCCCGATGCAGATCGGCGCGCCGGACATGGCGCTGCCGCGCATGAACAACTTCAGCTTCTGGATCCTGCCGTTCGCCTTCACGCTGCTGCTGGCCACGTTCTTCGTGCCGGGCGGTGCGCCGGCCGGCGGCTGGACGCTGTACCCGCCGCTGACCATCCAGACAGGGCGACGGCTTCCCGATGGCGGTGTTCGCGATCCATCTGATGGGCATCAGCTCGATCATGGGCGCGATCAACGTGATCGTGACGCATCATGAACATGCGCGCGCCGGGCGTGACGCTGCTGAAGATGCCGCTGTTCACCTGGACCTGGCTGATCACCGCGTACCTGCTGATCCCGGTGATGCCGGTGCTGGCCGGCGCGGTGACCATGCTGCTCACCGACCACTTCTTCGGCACCACGTTCTTCAGCGCGGCCGGCGGCGGCGATCCGGTGCTGTACCAGCACGTGTTCTGGTTCTTCGGGCACCCCGAGGTGTACATCATGATCCTGCCGGCCTTCGGCGTGATCTCCGAGATCATCCCGACGTTCGCGCGCAAGCCGCTGTTCGGCTACGAATCGATGGTGTACGCGACCGCATCGATCGGCTTCCTGTCGTTCATCGTCTGGGCGCACCACATGTTCACCGTGGGCATGCCGCTGGCCGGGCAGATGTTCTTCATGCTCACCACGATGCTCATCGCCGTGCCCACCGGCGTGAAGGTGTTCAACTGGTCGGCCACGCTGTGGAAGGGCTCGATCACCTTCGAGACGCCCATGCTGTTCGCGATCGCCTTCCTGTTCCTGTTCACGATCGGCGGCTTCTCCGGGCTGATGCTGGCCATGGTGCCGGCCGACTTCCAGTACCAGGACACCTACTTCGTGGTGGCGCATTTCCACTACGTGCTGGTGCCGGGCGCGGTGTTCGCGCTGATGGCCGGTACCTACTACTGGCTGCCGAAGTGGACCGGCCACATGTACAACGAGACGCTCGGCAAGTGGCACTTCTGGCTGTCGACCATCTTCGTCAACGTGCTGTTCTTCCCGCAGCACTTCCTGGGCCTGGCCGGCATGCCGCGCCGTATCCCGGACTACTCCACGCAGTTCTCGCAGTGGAACATGGTGTCCTCGATCGGCGGCTTCTGCTTCGGCGCCGTCGCAGATCCTGTTCCCGATCGCGATCTGGCAGTGCGTGCGGGGCGGCGCCAAGGCCACCAAGCGCGTCTGGGAAGGCGCGCACGGCCTGGAGTGGGAGCTGGACTCGCCGGCTCCGTACCATAGCTGGACTTCACCGCCGAGCGCCGACGTGGTCGCTCACGGCACGGTCGGCGTACATTGATGCAGACCACCGCCCTCACGCCCGAAGAGCTCGACGCGCGCCGCCGGCGCGTGCGCGCCACCTTCTGGAAGCTGGTGGCGTTTGCGTTCGTGGTCTATGTCGGCTTCATCATCGCCTTCATCAACCGCAAGTGAGCGACGAACCCCGAAAGCCCGAGCAGGAATCCGGCGCGAAGCCGGTTTCGCATCGCCGCCTGGCGCTCAAGCTCACGGTGGTGACCGCGCTTGCCTTCGGCTTCGGCTTCGCACTGGTGCCGCTGTACAACGTGTTCTGCTCGGTCACCGGGGCCGGCGACCCGAAGGACCTGGTGCGCGCGGTGGCCGCGCCGAGCGCCTCGGACGAGGACAAGTCACGGTTGGTCACGGTCGAGTTCGTGGCCAGCCTGCCGACCATCGGCAAGTGGAAGTTCAAGGCCGACCAGAACAGCATCCAGGTGCATCCCGGCAAGCTCTACGAGGTGCATTTCTACGCGGCCAACGAAACCGGCCGCGCCACCTGGGCCCAGGCGGTGCCGAACATCGCGCCGTCCGAAGCGACCCCGTTCTTCCACAAGACCCAGTGCTTCTGCTTCACGCCACAGCACTTCGAGAAGGGCGAGGGCCGGGACATGTCGGTGCACTTCTTCGTCGATCCGGGCCTGCCGAAGTACGTGGACCGCATCACGCTCGCCTACACTTTCTACGACACAAACGCTCCGGTCTCGAAGCGCTGATCAGGGAATCTTTTCGGGTAACTACATGAGCACACATAGCCAGACGCACGATCCCAGCCAGTACTACATCCCGCACGGCAGCCGCTGGCCGATCATCGGCTCGATCGCGCTGTTCACGCTGATGCTCGGGTTCGTCGCGATACTCAACCACTGGGCCGGTGGCTGGGCGTTCCTGCCGGGCGCGGCCCTGCTGATCTTCCTGTTCGTCGGCTGGTTCCACACCGTCATCGGCGAAAACCAGGCGGGTGTCTACAACCTGGAAGTGGACCGATCATTCCGCATGGGCATGATCTGGTTCATCATTTCCGAGGTCATGTTCTTTTCGGTGTTCTTCGGCGCACTGTTCTACGCGCGCGAGCTGTCGGTGCCGTGGCTGGGCGGCGAGGGCACGAAGGTCTTCAACAAGCTGCTGTTGTGGAAGAACTACGACGCGGCGTGGCCGACCAACGGTCCGGGAATGATCGGCGGCAAGGCCGACCACTCCTTCCAGACCATTGCTCCGTTCGGCCTGCCGGCGCTGAACACGGCCATCCTGCTCAGCTCGGGTGTCACCATCACCATCGCGCACCACGCGCTGCGCGCCGGCAATCGCACGGTGCTGAAGATCTTCCTGGCGGCGACCTTCCTGCTGGGCTTCCTGTTCGTGTTCATGCAGGCCACCGAATACCATGAGGCCTACACCGAGATGGGCCTGCGCCTGTCCACCGGCATCTACGGCACCACGTTCTTCATGCTGACCGGCTTCCACGGTCTGCACGTGACGGTCGGCGCCATCATGCTGACGGTGATATGGGCACGTACCATGAAGGGCCATTTTACGCCGCAGCGTCATTTCGCCTTCGAGGCGGTGGCCTGGTACTGGCACTTCGTCGACGTGGTCTGGCTGATCCTGTTCGTCTTCGTCTACTGGATCTGACCAGCGGCGCTACGGTCCCGCGTGCGGCTGGATCAGGCCCAGCCGCCACGCGATCAGCATCAGCACGAACAGCGCCACCGACAGGCCGATGCGCCAGGTGAGCGAGCGCAGCAGTTTCTGCGAATCGCCGCCGCGGGTGAGCTGGTATAGCGCCGATCCCAGCGTCCCGACGATGGTGATGAGTACGGCGATGATGAGCAGTCGGACCAGATCCATACGGTGATTATAGATTGTCATTGCGTTTTGCACCCCGCTGGTACTGGATATTGCTCACCGCGGCAGCGGTGCCGGCGTTCATTGCGCTCGGCTTCTGGCAATGGCATCGGGGTGAGCATCGCAGCGCCCAGTGGCAGCAGTTCAGGCGTGGCGATGCGCCAGCCGTGCAGGCCCCGGCGGCAGCCCTGGCGCAGTTGCCGCAGTTCACGCGCGTGCGCGTGACGGGCCGCTTCGATGCCGCGCATCAGTTCCTGCTGGACAACATCTCCCATGGCGGTGGGCCGGGCTACGACGTGCTGAGCGTGCTGGTACTGCAGGATGGCAGCCGTCTGCTGGTGGACCGCGGCTGGGTGCCCTTCACCGGGTACCGCGAGCGGCTGCCGGACGTGGCCTTCGATGCGGCGACCGCGCCGCCCTCGCTGACCGGCCGCATCTCGCAATTGCCGGTGGCCGGACTGGCAGCCGGGCGCGAGGCGCCGCCACTGGACGGTCCGTGGCCGCGGCTGACGAGCTTTCCGGACATGCAGCAGGTGAGCGCCGCTTACGGCAAGACACTGCTGCCGGTGCTGCTGCTGCTGGATGCGGATTCGGGTCCGGGATACGTGCGTGACTGGCAGCCGCCGGGCATCTCGCCACAGCGCAATTTCTCCTACGCCATCCAGTGGTGGTCCTTCGCCGTGCTGGCGGTGGGCCTGCTGGTGGGCCTGAACCTGAAGAAATCCAGTGACTGATACACGCGAGCCGCCCGGACTCCGTCATCAGCGGCGCGTGATGCTGCTGCTGATCGCGCTGTTCGTGGTGCCCATAGCGGCTGCGTTCATCCTGTACTACGGCACGAGCTGGCGGCCGCACCGGCGGGACCAACCACGGCGAACTGTACTCGCCGGCCCGGCCGCTGCCTGCCAGCCCCGCGCCGTTGGCCGACAAGAAGTGGACCCTGCTCTACGCGGGCGACGGCGCCTGCGACGCGAACTGTCGCCGCGCGCTGATCTTCGCCCGCCAGACACGCCTGTCGCTGAACCAGGAGATGGACCGCGTGAACCGCGTGTTTCTGGCCACCGGGCATTGCTGCGATCGCGACTACCTGGAGCGCGAGCACGCCGGCCTGGTGGTGCTGGACGCGGCCAGTGATCCGCAGCTCGCGGCCGTGGTTGCCGCGCTGCCCACCACGGACCGGGACTTCTCGCTGTTCATCGTGGACCCGCTGGGCAACCTGGTGATGCGCTACGACACGCGCGAGGATCCGCGCGGCTTGCTCGAAGACATCAAGAAGTTGCTGAAGCTCTCGCACATAGGCTAGCCATGTACCGCATCGTTGCCATGCGTCGCCTTGCCCTCGCCGCCATGCTGCTGGCCTTCTGCGTGGTGGTGTTCGGCGCCTATGTGCGGCTCTCGGATGCCGGTCTTGGCTGTCCGGACTGGCCCGGCTGCTACGGACACATCACGCCCGCCGGAGCACAGGCCGCCAATGCCGGCACCGCGGCGGCACCCCTGCACGTGGGCAAGGCCTGGCGCGAAATGATCCACCGCTACGCGGCGTCCACGCTGGGGTTGCTGATCCTGGCGATTGCCGTGCTCGCACTGCGCTGGCGCAACCAGCCGGGCGTGCCGCTGGCGCAGCCCCTGCTGCTGGTGCTGCTGGTGATCTTCCAGGGCCTGCTGGGCATGTGGACGGTCACGCTGCTGGTTACGCCGCTGATCGTGTCGCTGCATCTGGTGTTCGGGCTGAGCACTCTTTCGCTGCTGTGGTGGCTCTGGCTCACGCTGCGACGCCGTTCGTCCAACCCCTGGTCGGGCACGGTGTCGGCGCTGGGTGGCGGCAGTACCGCGGCGCTGCTGCGCCCCGCGCCACCGGGCCTGCGCAGGCTGGCGCTGATCGCGCTGATCGCATTGTCCGTGCAGATCGTGCTGGGCGGCTGGACCAGTACCAACTATGCGGCCACCGCCTGCCCGGACTTCCCCAAATGCCAGGCTTCCTGGTGGCCGGATGCCGACTTTCACGATGCCTTCGTGCCGTGGCGCGGCCTGGGCGTGAACTACGAGGGGGGCGTGCTGCCGCTGTCGGCACGCGTGGCCATCCACTTCACCCACCGCCTGGGCGCAATCGTGGCCACGCTGTGCCTGTTGCTGGCGGCGTTGCGTACCTTGTGGATGCGCACCGAAGGCAATAGCCGCATCGCGGCGCTACTGGTGCTGGGGGCACTGGCATTGCAGCTCACCATCGGCATCTCCATGGTCGTGCGTGGCTTCCCGCTGTGGCTGGCCACGGCGCACAATGCGGGCGCCGCCCTGCTGCTGCTGTCCACGCTGGCGCTGAACCGGGCCTTGCGCCGGGCCTGATCCGCAAGAGCCAGGGGGTAACGTCCATGCCGGCTGCATCCCCGCATCTCACCCGCGCGCAGCAATGCGACGCCAAGGGCGACCACGACGGGGCCATCAATGAACTTGCTCTGGGCACCACGGCGGGTGATGCCGCCTGCACCGAGGCGCTGGGCATCCGGCTGCTGACGGGCGATCGCTCGCCGCACCTGCCCGCCGAAGGACTGCGATTCATCGGTGAGGCGCTGCAGGCGGGCCGCGGCGCCGGCGCGGCGCGCGCCGCGGCGATACTGGCCCTTGGGGTGGGTGTCAGCGTGGACTGGAAGAGCGCGCTGGGCTGGCTGTGGCGATCGGCGCAAAGCGGGTGGCCCGCCGCGCAACGCCAGTTGCTGGCGCTGTGTGACGATCGTGAACTGGCGCGGCGGGCGGCGACTGCCGCGCAGCCCCCCTGGCGCGAGGTGGCCGCGGCCGTGGATCTGGCTGCCTGGCGCAAGGCGCCGCCGGCCCGGATCAAGTCCGACGAGCCACGTGTCAGCACCTTCACCGGCATGGTCAGGCCCGAACTGTGCGCCTTCTTCATCTCGCTCGCCGAAGGACGACTGGAGCCCGCCAAGGTCTACAACCCGAACACGCGCGCGGACATCGTTGACACCCAACGCAGCAACACCATCGCCAATTTCGACCTGCAAGCCGTGGAACTGGCGCACGTACTGCTGCAGGCCCGCATGGCGGCTGCCTGTGGAATCCCGGAGCGGCACATGGAGGCGCCGTCGGTGCTGCACTATGCGCCGGGCGGCGAGCAGATTTCGGACCACTACGATTTCGTGGACCCGGCTTCCACCACCGACTACGCCGGTGAGATCGCCCGCAATGGCCAGCGAATCATCACCTTCCTGATCTATCTCAACGACGAGTACGAGGGCGGCGAGACCAGTTTTCCGACGCTGGGCTTCTCGCATCGCGGCGGCACCGGCGATGGCATCTACTTCGTCAACGCACTGGCGGACCTGACACCGGACCTGCGCATGCTGCATGCCGGTTGTCCGACCACCCGCGGCGAGAAATGGATCATCACGCAGTTCGTGCGTAGCCGGCCGACGCGCTGACGGCGGCCACCTCCAAAGAACAGGGGCGGTGAACTTTCGTTCACCGCCCCTTTCCAGGTTGGCCTGTGCCGATCGGTTTAGAAGGAGGCCTTCACACCGAAGTAGTAACGGCGGCCGAGCGTGTCATAGAAGCCGGGATTGGTCTGATCCGTGTTGCTGTCCACACCCGGATTGGCGCCAACCACCAGCGGCCGCTTGTTGAACAGGTTGTCGACACCGGCCCGCAGCTCATACCGACCCAACTTGTAGCTGCCATTGAGGCCGAACAGGTGGTAGGACGGCATGCCCAGGATGGGCGTGGTGGGATCCAGTGACGCGGAGGCATCCTTGATGGATGACAGGAAGCGCCAGCTCAGGCCCACGTTCCAGTTGTCCCAGCTGTAGCCGAACCTGGTTGTCGCGCGCCAGTCGAACTGGCCGCCCTGGTCCAGAGTTCCCTTGGCGTGGACCAATGGTGAAGTGGGATCGGTCTGGTAGTCGAACTTGTCCAGGTAGTTCAGCTGCGTGCTCGCCGTGAAGCTGCCCGGTCCCATCGGCATGGTGTACGCCGCACTCACGTCCACACCCTGGGTCTTGATCGTCCCCAGGTTGGAGTACTCGGCAATCACCTGCTGCCGGTCACCGGTCACCGGATTACGGGTGATCAGCTGGCAGTACGGATTGCTGACATCCAGGCTCGGATTGCTGGTGCCGTTGGCGTTGAAGCACAGGTCGTAGACGGTACGCGAGGAGATCGGCGAGATCGCATCGGTCAGGTTGATGTGGTAGTAGTCCAGCGTCAGCCTGAGGCCGCGCCAGCCGAACGGGTCGGTGATCACGGTGCCCAACGTCCAGGTCTTGCCCTTCTCGGGGTTTACGTTCGGATTGCCCTGGTTCACCTCGATTTCCAGCGGGAAGTAGGGCGGGCTCTGGCGAGTGAAACCGTCCGGTCCGTTGGGCGTGTTGTAGGTCTGCTGGTCAAACTGCGACGTGTTGTTGCCGATGATCGCCCGGCACAGCGCCTGCACGGCCAGGTAGTTCGGGTTGGCCGGTGCCGGCGAGAACGTGTTGCCGGGCGGCAGGTTGCCGTAGGGCAGACGCGTGGACACGGAGCAGGGGTCACCGCCCGTGAAGCCCACCACGTTGAGTGTCGGTGACGTGTACAGCTCGGCGATGTTCGGTGCACGCGTGGCGAACTGGTAGCCGCCGCGGAACGTGACCTGGTCCAGGGCCTTCCAGGTGAACAGTGCCTTGTAGGTATTCGTGCCACCTGCCGTGTCGAAATCAGAGAAGCGATAGCCCAGTTCCAGGTCCAGCTTCTTGATGACCGGGACCAGCGCCTCGCCGTAGATTTCCTTCACATTGGTGCTGCCTCCCGTGGAGGCGGAGGCGAACAGGCCAACGGGGTTGTCCAGGATGTCCGATGCCGGATTGCCCGCCTTGTAGGAGAAGGTCTCCTTGCGGTAGTCCGCACCGATCGAGGCGCGTACCTGTCCTGCCGGCAGGTCGAAGGTGCCACCCTGCAGGTCGACCTCGACGATGTTCTGCGTCAGCTTGGTGAAATTGTGCAGGTTCGACTGGATGGCGGCCATGCACTGGTCGCTGGGCGTGAACTGGCTGAACACCGGCAGGCCGGTGTCGCAGGTCAGCGTATAGCCAAACGGTGTGCCGACAACGGAGCCGTTCACGCCGAAGTTGGGCGCCGCCACCAGCTTCTGATACAGCTGCAGTGAGGGAAGCTGCTGCTCGTCGAAATCGTTGCTGGTCTCGCCGTGCGAACCATAGGCATCCCAGGTCCAGTCCTTCACACCGAGCTTGCCGTTCAGGCCGGCCAACAGCTGCCAGACGTTGCTGGTGCTGACCGGCTGCACCGGGCCGTTGTAGTCCATTACCTGGTAAAGGCTCCAGTCAGCATTCGGATTGGCGCGCGAGTCCAGCAATGTGTTCAGTGCGGCGGGCAGCGTCCGGCCATCGCGCGGGATGGGGGCCTGCCAGATGGTGATGGCCGGCGGATAGCCACCGCGCTGCGTGACCTTCACGTGGTTGTAGTTGAACTGCGTGAATGCACTGATGTCGTCGTTGAAGTCGAAGGTGCCGCGTCCGAAGATCGAGTAGCGGGTCAGCGGCGTGGACACGTAGCCATCCGTGAACATCTGGTCCAGGTTGCCGTTGGCCAGCTTCTTGATCATCGTGTAGCGCCCGGCATTCAGGTCGTTCAGCGGCCCGGTGTAGCCGTAGCCCTGCTGTGCCACGAACAGCGAACCGTCCGGGTTGAAGCGGAACTCGGACGTCGGGCCGATGGAGCCGGCCGGCGCCATCGGGAACGCCGCGTCGATGGCGGCCTGCGAGGGGCTGTTCAATCCTCCCAGCGACTGACCGCCGGCGTAGGAGGGCGGGCTCATGAATCCGCCACTGGCGTTGTTCGGGTCCATCCAGCCGTCGACATAGAAGCTGCGATCCTTCGTGTAGACCGGATCGCGCTTGTTCCAGTCCAGGCCGATCATGATGTTGCCGCGGCCGTCGGCCGAGTTCATGCCCATCAGGGCGCTGACGTGGTGTTCCTGGCCGTCACCTTCCTGGGTGACGCCGGTCTGGGCGTCGACGGTGAGCCCCTGGAAGTTCTTCTTCAGGATGAAGTTCACCACGCCGGCCATGGCGTCCGGGCCGTACACGGCCGAGGCGCCGCCGGTGATGACTTCCACGCCCTGGATGGCCGCTTGTGGAATCGTGTTGATGTCCACCACCAGCGCGGCGTTGGACGGCTGCGGCCGGCGGCCGTCGATCAGCACCAGGTTGCGGTTGGTGCCCAGGCCGCGCAGGTTCAGCGTGGCCGCACCGGGGCTTTGCGTGGTGCCGCTCTGGATGCTGGAGGAGAACTGCGTGCCGGTTGGAGAGAACTGCGGCAGCTGGTTGAGTACGGATTCCATTCCGGTGGTCGAGGACTGCTCAAAGGCATTCCGTCGACACGGTGACGACCGGGCTGGGTGCATCGAAATCGCGGCGCGCAATGCGCGAGCCGGTGACGGTGACTGTTGCCAGTTCCTGGTCGGCGGAGTTGGCCGAGTCGGCGGCGCGGACAGTCGGTGCGGCCATGGAACCGGCAATCGCCGCCGCTACTGCGGCGGAAACGAGCCAGTTCGACGAGGCACGGCCGGATGCCGGCCTGGAAGCCAAAGTACGTGAATTCATGATTCCCCCGGAACAGACGTTTCTTGTGTAATCCACGCCCTGCCGGGAATTGTCTGCGCAAGTCCCGGAAAAACGCTTCATGCCTTATACGACCATTCGCATGGCGTAATCAACTTAAGAAGTGATCCCAAGCTAGTGTCGTCACTACCAGTTTGCCCGGTAGTCAGGCGCGGGCAGTGCCGGCGCCTACTTCAGGTGCAGTTTGTGGATGGCCCCGAACTGTCCCTTGACAAAGACGTTGAATGCCAGGGACCAGCGGGCCTGCTCGGATTCGTTGGGCTGCACGGAGTGGGACAGGTGGGAGGGGAATATGCAGATGTCGTTGGTCGCGGGCCGATATCCCCAGCTGCGGCAGTTGTAGATGTTGGAGGAGACCACCTCCGGATCCAGCGCCAGGGGAAACGTGCTCGGGCTGTGCATGTCCTTGTGAAACACGATCTCGCCGCCGGCGTCCGCGGTCTGCAGGTACAGCACCCCGGACAGCAGCGAGTTGTGATGCAGGTGGGCGCCGGCCTGGTCGCCGCGCCCGTAGATATTGACCCAGGAATTCGTGATGTAGAACCGGGCGCTGGGCGTGATGGCGTAGATCTCCCGCGCGCAGAACTCGATCTCCGTTTCGATGATCTTGCGGATGTGGCTCAGTTCGGGGCGTTCCAGCACGTTCTTGTCGACCGAGCTGAGGAAGGGGAACGACTCGCCCTCCGGCGTAACGTGCGTGTACTCCAGACCCTTGAGATCCGGCTTGTCGAACTCGCCCACGTTGTTGACGTACACCGGGGTCGAAAACAGCGGGTAGATCTGGCGCCTGGTCATCAATTCGCTCCGTCGCTCATGTCGCGGCAATGCCAACCAGGATGATCAGTCCCACCCAGTTGTTGTTCAGGAAAGCCTTGAAACACTGGCTGCGATCCCGGCCACGGATCAGCCACTGCTGGTAACCGAACAACAGCGCCGCCGCCGCGAGCGCCAGCCAGAACGGCCAGTCGCAACTGCAGGGCATGGCCCGTGAAGGCAAGGCCCCCCAGCACCATCAGCTGCATCACGCCGATCAGCAGTTTGTCCATGTCGCCGAAGGCGATGGCGGTGGATTGCACGCCGGCCTTCAGGTCGTCATCCCGGTCCACCATCGCGTATTGCGTGTCGTAGACACCGGCCCACAGGATGGTCACGATGAACAGCAGCCAGCCCAGCCGTGGCACCCCGCCCAGCGTGGCGACAAAGGCCAGCGGGATGGCCCAGCCGAAGGCCGCGCCCAGCCAGAACTGCGGCAAGGCGAAGAAGCGCTTGGCGAATGGATAGCTGACCGTCAGCGCGGCGCCGACGATCGCGTACAGCGCCGTGCGCGCGCCCAGCAAGCAGCACCAGCCCCAGCGCCACCAGTACCAGCACGGTGAACGATGCCAGGGCTTCGTAGGGCGAGAGCAGGCGCAGCGCCAGCGGACGGCCCTTGGTGCGCCTGACCTGCGGATCGATGTTGCGATCGGCCAGATCGTTGACCACGCAGCCGGCCGAGCGCATGACCACGGTGCCGAGGATGAAGATCACCAGCAGCTTCACGGTCGGCACGGTGGGCGCACCGGGCAGGCCGCGTGCCGCGATCCACAGTGACCACAGCGTGGGCCACAGCAGCAGGCCGATGCCGATCGGGCGGTTCAGGCGCATCAGCTGCGCGTGGCGCGTGAGCCGGCGCAGCAGCGGCGCGCCCCGCCACCCGTACAGGATTGTGTCAGCCGACCCGGCCATATTCTTCCGCGTTTCCGATCCAGCGCTGGCGCAGCGCCGCGATGCAGCCGGCATTGTCCCGCAACAGCCCTTCGGCTGTCTGCCGCACCTGTGGCAGCAGGTCGGCATCGCGGATGAGGTCCGCGACGTTGAGTGTGGCCAGGCCGGTCTGGCGCGTGCCGAGCAGCTCGCCCGGGCCCGCGCAGTTCCAGGTCCTTCTGCGCGATCACGAAGCCGTCGGTGCTCTCGCACAGGATGTCCAGGCGTTCGCGCGCCAGTTGCGAGCGCGGCTCCTGGTACAGCAGCAGGCAGTAGGATTCCTGCGCGCCGCGACCCACGCGCCCGCGCAGCTGGTGCAGCTGCGCCAGGCCCATGCGCTCGGCATTCTCGATGACCATCAGGCTGGCGTTGGGCACGTCCACGCCCACCTCGATCACCGTGGTCGCCACCAGCAGCTGGGTGCGGCCGGCCTTGAATTCCTGCATGGCCTTGTTCTTTGCCCGGGACGGCATGCGGCCGTGCACCAGGCCGACGCGCAGTTCGGGCAGTGCCTCGGTGAGCTGCGCGGCGGTTTCCTCGGCCGCCTGCGCGCGCAATTCCTCGGATTCCTCGATGATGGTGCACACCCAGTAGGCCTGCCGCCCTTCGCGGCACCGGGCACGGATGCGTTCGACCACCTTGTCGCGCCTGGCCTGGGACACCTGCGCGGTGACGATCGGCGTGCGGCCGGGCGGCAACTCGTCGATCACCGACACGTCCAGATCCGCATAGGCGCTCATCGCCAGCGTGCGCGGAATCGGTGTGGCGGTCATGATCAGTTGATGCGGCACGCGCCCGCTGCGCGCGCCCTTCTGTGCCAGCTGCATGCGCTGCTGCACGCCGAAGCGGTGTTGCTCGTCGACGATCGACCAGCGCCAGATCACGGAAGCTCACGCCTTCCTGGAACAGCGCATGCGTGCCCACGGCAATGTGTACCTCGCCACTGGCCACGGCTTGCAGGGCGCTGCGCCGCGTGCGCGCCGGCTGCGAGCCGGACAGCAATGCCACCGTGACGCCCAGCGGACGGAACCAGGCGTCCAGCGAGCGCGCGTGCTGCTCGGCCAGCAGCTCGGTGGGCGCCATCAACGCGGCCTGCGCGTCGCTGCCGACGGCGCGCGCGGCCGCGGCCGCGGCCACGACCGTCTTGCCGCAACCCACGTCGCCCTGCACCAGCCGCATCATGGGCAGCTCGCGCGCCAGGTCCGCCTCGACCTCCCGCAGCACACGGCTTTGCGCGCCGGTCAGCGCAAAGGGCAGCGCCGCCACGAACCGCGCCGCCAGCCCGGCGGCATCGGCCAGTGCCGGCGCCGGTTCGCGCTGCACCCGGACCTTGAGCTGCATCAGCGCCAGCTGATGGGCCAGCAGTTCCTCGAATGCCAGCCGCCGCTGGGCCGGATGCGTACCGGTGGCAAGCGTTGCCAGCGACGTGCCGACCGGGGGGTGATGCACGAACTCCAGCGCCGCGGCCAGCGAGGGCAGCTGCAGGCGCGTGATCACGCTGGCCGGCAGCAGGTCTTCGGCCGGGCTGGCGGCCAGTCGCGCCAGCGCCTTGTTCACCGCGGCGCGCACGCGCCCCTGGGTCTGGCCCTCGCTCAGCGGATAGATCGGTGTCAGGCGATCATCCAGTGCCTGCGGTTCGGCGCCGAGGTGGCGGTACTCGGGGTGCACCATCTCCAGGCCCTTGGGTCCGCGCCGCGCCTCGCCGAAGCAGCGCAGCCGCGCGCCGCGCGCAAAGCCCTGCTGCTGGCTGCGCGAAAAGTAGAAGAAGCGCAGGTTCAGGAATCCCGAGCCGTCCGAAATGCGCACCAGCAGCGCGCGGCGGCGCCGGAACACGACATCGGCGATCTGCACCTCCCCCTCGACGACGGCACGGCTGCCGGGGGCAAGCGCACCGATGGGCGTGATGCGGGTGCGATCCTCGTACCGCGCGGGCAGCAGGAACAGCGGATCGGTGCCGGCCGCCGCCGCCTGGTCCTTGCCGGAGATTCTGCCCCTGCGCGCGGCGCCTGCGGTGGCGCGTGCTACAGGCTCAGCACGCACTCCACCTCCACGCGCGCACCGCGTGGCAATGCAGCCACCTGCACTGCCGCGCGTGCCGGGTAGGGCAGCTTGAAGTAGCCGGCCATGATCTCGTTGACCCGGGCGAAGTGACCCAGGTCGGTGAGGTAGACATTGACCTTCACGGCATCGTCCAGCGATCCGCCGGCCGCCGCGGCCACGGCGCGCAGGTTGTCGAACACGCGGCGGGTCTCGGTGTCGATGTCGCCGCTGACCAGCTCGCCACTGGACGGGTCGAGCGGGATCTGGCCCGACAGGAACACCAGGTTGCCGGTCCTGATGGCCTGCGAGTAGGGGCCGATGGCCGCGGGTGCGTCGGTGGTGTTGATGGCTTCGCGGCTCATTCCTCGCTGCTCCGGCGTGATGCCTGGTAGCGCGATACGCGCAGTACCTCGGGGCTCTGGCGAATGGTACGCACAACGTTGGCCAGTTGCTTGCGATCCTTCACTTCCACTTCGAAGCGGAACGCCGACACGTCGCCGTCCTTCACCTCGACCTTGGCATCGCCGATGTTGGTGCCGGTGCTGGCAATGGCGGCCGACAGGCTGGCCAGCATGCCGATCTTGTTGGCGGCCTCGCAGCGGATCTCCGCGCTGAAGTAGCGGTTGATGTCCTTCTGCCAGGCCACCGGCTGCCATTTCTCGGGGTGCCTGTGGTAGTCCTCGACATTGCCGCAGGTCTCGCGGTGGATGACGATGCCGCGCCCGGCCGACAGGAAGGCGATGATCGGATCGTCCGGGATGGGCCGGCAGCAGCGCGCGTAAGTGACCAGCAGCCCTTCTGTGCCCGCCACGGTCAACGGCGTGATCTTGCCCGCCTCGTCGTGCCCGCCGGGCAGCAGGCGGCGCGCCACCAGCGGCGCCAGGCGCTCGCCCAGGCCGATCTGCGCCAGCAGCTCGGCCTGGTCCTTGATGTTGAACTCCTGCAACGCCTGGTTCATGACGGCCGGCTGCACCTGATCCACTTCCAGATCGAATTCGGCCAGCGCGGCATTGAGCAGCTGCTGGCCCAGTTCGATGGCCTCGGAGCGTTGCAGGGTCTTCAGGTAATGGCGGATGGAACTGCGCGCCTTGGCGGTGGCCACGAAGTTCACCCAGGAGGGGTTGGGCGAGGCGCCCTTGGCGGTGATGATCTGCACGGTCTGGCCGTTGCGCAGCACCGTGCGCAGCGGGGCCAGGCGCCGGTCCACCTTGGCGGCGACGCAGCGATTGCCGATGTCGGTGTGCACGGCATAGGCGAAATCCACCACCGTGGCGCCGCGCGGCAGGCGCAGGATCGCGCCCTTGGGCGTGAACACGTAAACCTTGTCCGGGAACAGGTCCACCTTCACGCTCTCGATGAACTCCTCGGCGTTGCCGCTGGCCTGCATCTCCATCAGGTGATTGATCCAGGCCCGCGCGCGTTCCTGCTGCGCGGAATCGTGGCCGGCGTCCTTGTCCTTGTTCTGGTCCTTGCCGCCGCGGGTCTTGTACTTCCAGTGCGCGGCCACGCCCGATTCGGCCACGTTGTGCATGTCGCTGGTGCGGATCTGCACCTCGATCGGCACGCCGTTGGGTCCGAACAGGGTGGTGTGCAGGGACTGGTAACCGTTGACGCGCGGAATGGCGATGTAGTCCTTGAAGCGCCCGGGCATGGGGCGGAACGTGGCATGCACCACGCCCAGCACGCGATAGCAGGTGTCGACCGAATCCACCAGGATGCGCAGCCCGTAGACATCCACCACCTGCGCCAGCAACGAGCGCTTGCGCCGCATCTTCTTGTAGATGCTGTACAGATGCTTCTCGCGCGACTCGACCTTGCCGGGGATGCCGGCCTTCTTCATCGATTGTTCGAGCTGCGCCTGGATCTTGCCGAGGAATTCCTTCTGGTTGCCGCGCGCGCGCTTCAGGGCGCGTTCGATGACGCGATAGCGCTGCGGGTACAGCGCGCGGAAGCCCAGGTCCTCCAGCTCCAGCTTGATCTTGTACAGGCCCAGGCGCTCGGCCACCGGCGCGTAGATGTCCAGCGTCTCGCGCGCGATCTGGCGGCGCTTGGGCGCCGACATGGCATCCAGCGTGCGCATGTTGTGCGTGCGGTCGGCCAGCTTGACCATGATGACGCGCAGGTCGCGCACCATCGCGAGCAGCATCTTGCGGAAGGACTCGGCCTGCGCTTCCTCGCGGCTCTTGAACTTGATCTGGTCGAGTTTGGTGACACCGTCGACGATCTCGGCCACGTCCTTGCCGAAGCGCGTGGCGATCTCGTCCTTGGCCACCGGCGTGTCTTCGATGACATCGTGCAGGATGGCCGCGACAATCGTGTCGGCATCCAGGTGCAGGTCGGCCAGGATCTCGGCGGCCGCCACCGGGTGGGAGATGTAGGGCTCGCCGGAGAGGCGCTTCTGGCCCTGGTGGGCGTCGGTGCCGAATTCGGCCGCCTGGCGGATCCTTTCGACCTGCTCGGGCGGCAGGTACAGCTCGGCCTTGCCGAGCAGATCAGAAAGGCCGGGGGTGCGCCTCGCGCTGGTACCTGGGAGCAGGCCTAGCAGCGATTGCGCAATGTCCATGCGGGCGGTGGCTTACTCCCCCACCAGGCCGAACTGCGGGGCGCGGAAGTTCTCGAGCTGCGCGTCGATGTCGTTGACCACCGGCTCGGGCACCGGCTCGGGCTCGACCAGCATCTCGGGCGTGATGTTGCCCTCGGCGATCTCGCGCAGCGCGATCACCGTCACCTTGTCGTTGTCGACCGGCACCGTGGGCTCGGCGCCATTGGCCAGGCGCCGCGCGCGCGCGGCCGCCAGCAGCACCAGCTGGAACAGGTTCTCGACATTGGGCAGACAGTCTTCGACGGTTACTCGGGCCATGATTCGCCTGTGCGGGACATTTCCTTAAGGGGTTGGAAATTCTAGCAGATTGGCCAGTACCGGAGCGAGTTCCGGCCGCCCGGCCCGGTACGCCTCACCGCCCCCCTGGATGATGCTCGCCAGCTGGTCCACGGCGCGGGAGAAGTCCTCGTTGACCACCACGTAGTCGAATTCCCGGCAGTGCGACATATCCGACACGGCGTCGGCCAGGCGCCGTTCGATCACGGCCGGTGTGTCGGTGCGGCGCTCGGTCAGGCGCGCCCGCAGGGCCGCGCGGGAAGGGGGCAGGATGAAGATGGTGACTGCCTCGGGAATGGTCTTGCGCACCTGCCGCGCGCCTTTCCAGTCGATCTCCAGAATCACGTCGTGGCCGGCATCGAGCTTCTCGCGCAGCTGGTTCCAGCTGGTGCCGTAGTGATTGTCGAAGACCAGTTCGTGTTCCAGAAACGCGCCCTGGGCCACCAGCGCCTCGAATTGGGCGGGCTCCACGAAGTAGTACTCCCGGCCGTCCTGCTCGTTGGGGCGCGCCGGGCGCGTGGTATGCGACGTCGATACGCGCAGTGCCGGCAGGCGCTGCAGCAACGCCTTGACCAGGCTGGTCTTGCCGGCCCCGGACGGGGCGGAGATGACGAACAGGCGCGAGGAGGACATGGGGCCGGCAATATACCTGTCCGCCGTCCCGTGCAGGCGTTGCACCGGGTGGGCGCCTCCCGCAAAGTCGGCTCCGGCCAACCGGACCAGGGGTGCAGTGATGAAGGCGGATCGGCGCGAAGTGTTGCAGATGCTGGGTACGGGCCTGGCTTTTTCGGGCCTGGCCGGCACGGCCCAGGGGGCGGCTCCGGCCGGTGCGGGCAGTGCCGCCGTGGGCAGGTCCCAGCCGCCGCCGCTGGCCGAGGTCAAAGGCCGGGTGGCCTACGTCACCGGTGGCTCCAGCGGCATCGGCCTGGGCCTGGCGCGGGTGCTGCACGCCGCAGGCATGAAAGTCGTCATGGGCTACATCGACGACAAGCAGCTGGCCGACGCGCTGGGTTTCTTTCCGCAGAACGATCCGAACCTGTACCCGATCCGCCACGACGTCACCGACACCGAGGCCTGGCCCAGGGTCGCCGACGCCATCGAAAAGCGCTTCGGCAATCTGAACCTGTTGTGCAGCAACGCCGGCGTCGGCGTCGAGGCGGCCGCCAGCACCGGCACGCTCAAGGACTGGCAATGGGGCCTGGGGGTGAACCTGTGGGGACCCATCCATGGCGTGCACACCTTCGTGCCGCGCATGCTGGCCCACAAGGAGCCCTCCCACATCGTCACCACCACCTCCATGGGCGCACTGATCCCCGGCAGCGGCGCCGGTGTCTATGCCGTCTCGAAGGCCGCATCGCTGATGCTGATGGAGGAGCTGCGCATCGAACTGGCCGCGACCAATATCGGCACCTCGGCCTTCATTCCGGCAGGCGTGGCCACCAATTTGCGCAATAGCGAAACGTACAGGGAAGAGAAGTACAAGAATGATGCCGAATCTGAAACAATCAGGCCCGCCGGCAGCCCCAAGCCACCCTCAGGGCCGCTGCCGCCGGGCATGATGGATCCCATGCAGGCGGCGCGCATCGTGCTCGATGGCATCCGTCACAACGACCTGTTCATCATCAGCCACCCACAGTTCCGACCCGGCGTCGCGCAGCGCTTCGACGCGTACCTGGAATCCATGGTGACCGACCCGCCACAGCGGGTAGGCAATCCGGCAAGATTCATGCGCACACCGATCTATGCCGAGGAAGTGGCCCATCGCAGGGCCACCCGCAAACGCAAGGTCTGACGGGCCGGATAACCGGCCCGGGTTGCCTGCGCACAGGAGTAACGAACGCCATGCCCACGATGAACCTGCGAGTTCTGTTCCCGGCCGCCGCGGTCCTCGCGCTGGCGCTGGGCGCCTGCCAGAAGCCCGCGCCCCCCGCGGCGACCACGCCGCCGCTGCACCTGGACGAGAGCAAGCTGATCCAGCCCATTCGTTTCAGTGCGGCCGATCTGGATCCGTCCGCGTCCGCCTGCAAGGATTTCGACGCCTACGCAAACCAGAAATGGCTGGCCGCCCATCCCATCCCCGCCGACCAGGTCACCTGGGGTGCGTTCAATGTGCTGGCCGAGCGTTCGCTGGAGGTGCAGCGGCAGATCGCCGAGCAGCTGGCCGCGCAGGCGGCCCCGACGGGCATCGAGAAGATCATCGCGGACTTCTGGGTCACCGGCATGGACCAGGCCCGGCGCAACGCGGAGGGCATCGCACCGCTGCAGAGCCGGCTGGATGAGATCGCGGCCCTGACCGACGGCGCCTCGATTGCCGCGTACCTGCGCACCGTGGCGGCGCGCGGCGAGAACCCGCTGTTCGACTTCGAGGCGGATTCCGACTTCAAGGATTCCGACACACAGATCGGCTTTGCCACGCAAAGCGGCATCGGCCTGCCGGACAAGACCTACTACTTCGACGCGGACAAGAAGGACATCCGCGATGCCTACGTGAAGCACATCGGCAAGGTGCTGGAGCTGTCCGGCGTGCCCGCTGCCGATGCGGCGCAACAGGCCACCCAGGTCATGGCCTTCGAAACGCGGCTGGCCAGGGCATCCTTGTCGCGCCAGCAACTGGCGCGCGATATCTCGCTGTACTACAACCCGGTCACGCCGGTCGCGGCCGACAAGGTTACGCCGGGGTTCTCATGGAGCATGTTCTTCGACGCGCAGCAGCTGGCGCAGCCGACGAAGTTTTCGCTGGCGATGCCCGGATTCTTCCGGGAAGTGAACAAGATGCTCACCGACGTGCCGGTGGCACAGTGGCAGAGCTACCTGCGCTTCAAGGTGGTCGACAACGCCGCCCCGTACCTCAGTGACGATCTGGTCAACGAGGCATTCGACTTCTACAACAAGACCCTGGCGGGCCAGAAGGAAAACAAGGCGCTGTGGAAGCGCGTGGTGCGGCAGATCAACAACGGCCCCGGCGAGGCCATGGGCCAGCTGTATGTGCGCGTGGCCTTCCCCCCGGAGTCGCGCCAGCGCATGGAGCAGCTGGTGCACAACCTGCTCGACGCGCTGAAGGTGCGTATCCAGAACCTGACCTGGATGAGCGATGCCACCAAGACCAAAGCGCTGGCCAAGTGGGCCAAATTCACGCCCAAGATCGGCTACCCGGACAAGTGGCGCGACTGGTCGGGTCTGGCCACCTCGCGCGACAGCTACTTTGCCAACGTGATGGCCGCGAATGCCTTCAATTACCGCTACGACCTGGACAAGATCGGCAAACCCACCGACCGGGCTGAGTGGAACACCACGCCGCAGACCGTCAATGCCTTCAACTACGCGCTGCTCAACCAGGTGGTGTTCCCGGCCGCGGTGCTGCAGCCGCCGTTCTTCGACCCGCAGGCCGACGACGCGCTGAACTACGGCGCCATCGGCGCGGTGATCGGCCATGAGCTGACCCACAGCTACGACGATCAGGGTGCGCGCTTCGGACCCACCGGCAGCATGGAGAACTGGTGGACGCCGCAGGATGCGAAGAAGTTCGCCGCGCTGACCGCCAGCCTGGTCAGGCAGTACAGCGCTTACACGATCGACGGCAACAAGGTGAATGGCAAGCTGACCCTGGGCGAGAACATCGCCGACCTGGGCGGTCTGAGCATTGCCTACGATGCCCTGCAGGCGGCCGACAAGGGTCAGCCGGATCCCAAGATCGACGGCCTGACCCGCGAGCAGCGCTACTTCCTGGGCTTCGCCTCGGCGTTTCGCACCCAGGCGCGGCCCGAGGTGCTGAAGCTGCAGATCGCCTCGGATACGCATTCCCCGGACCGGATCCGCGTCAACGGCACGCCGACCAATGTGCCGGCCTTTGCCAGGGCGTTCAGCTGCAAGCCCGGCGACCCGATGGTCCACACCGGCAACAAGCTGGTGGTGATCTGGTAGCTGCGACGCCGGCCCTGTGCTCCCGCCTATTCCAGGGCGGGGAGCAGGGGGCCCGCCTGGCGCGGGTTGCCGATCAGCTGCGGCACCAGCAGCCGCATGCCGGCGACCAGCGGCAGGCAGATCACCAGTGACGCGCCCGCCATCACCAGTCCTGCCGCCAGCACGCCGGCATGGGTGGTTGGCGTGTGCACGTGGCGCACCACGAGCTGGTTCAGCAAGCCGAAGAACAGGCCGTTGAGCCCCAGCAGGGGAATGGTGTTTCTGCCGATGACGCTGATCAGGTTGATGCGGCTGAGCACCGAGCCCAACCCCATCAGCGCGAAACTTCCAGCCAGCGCGGTGATCAGGAACCAGCCCACGATGCCGTGCGTCCGGGCGGCCAGCATGACCACCAGAGGCTGGCCGCCGGGCAGGTTCAACCGGAAGGTCAGCAGCACAACCAGAAACCCGCCGACGGCGGTCAGGCCAGCCGTCAACGCAGAGCCCATGTGCTCGCGCAGCCATGGCCACGCGGCATTGCCGATGAGATAGAAGCCGAGCGCGACGATGGCCTCGCTGAAGAACCAGAACTCTCCCACGTAGTAGGCCAGTCCTTCCTTCGGCACGTTCGAATGGTTGCCGAACGCAGCGCCTGCGACTATGGCCGCCAGTCCGGCCAGGACCCGCAGCGCCGGCCTGCGCAGGTACGGCAGCAGCACGTAGGCAAAGATCTCGCACACGAACAGGCAGACCAGGAACCACGTGGCCCAGTCCAGGATGGGACGACCGATCAGGTACTCGCCCAGGGCGCCCTCGGCCCAACCTGCGCCGACATGCCCGTGGCGCAACTGTCTGAGCACGTCCAGAAGCGCGAAGCCCACGCCGAAGAACGCCACCGGCAGCAGGCGCCGCAGCGCGAGCACACGCACCTGTGAGAGCAGGTTCTGTTCCCGGTGCGCCAGGCACCCGGAAAGCAGAAAGAAGAACGGCACGTGGAACGAGTACAGGAATCGCAGGTCGTCCTCCAGCGCCACCGTATCGCGCAGGGATGCATCCTGCAGGTAGTGACCGAAGAACACCGAGATGATGGCGACGCCTCGCGCGGCATCGACCCAGGCAATGCGCGGCTTGCCGGCCGGAACCGGATCCAGGCGCTTCCACCAGTCAACGATTGTCGCAGTTGACATATTTCCCATACAGGCTCCGAGCGTGATAGTCCCGTGCCTGGGTGACAACATTAAGCCCGCTGCTACAGATCGGGCAATGCCGGACCCGTGATCAGCATTGCGTTTGACCGGGCATCGCCAAGGGCGGCGTCATCAGCGGCGCGATGGACTTTGCAGTGCAAGCTGCGTCACGCTGCGCACGCACCGACACTGTGCACACTGGCTGCCGCCGGCGCTCGCCTCAGGGATGGCATGGCCGTGGCGCGATAACAATCAATAGGCATGTACGCAAGGAGGCCCCATGAAACGCACCTTTCCATTCGCCCTCACACTGGGCACTGTCCTGGCCGGCTCAGTCCTCGCCAGCTGCGCCCTGGCTGCTGAGCCCACTGGTGGCTATGTCGGTGCACTCGCCGGCTCGGCCAGGATCAGCATCGATGGCGTTGACGGCAGCGAGAATCGCTTCACCTGGGGGCTGTTCGCGGGCTATCGCTTCAACCCCTACATCGCCACCGAGCTGGGGTTCTACAAGCCCAGAACCTACGTGTACGACGACGGCACGAACTACCTGAGCTTCTCCAACAGCACCCCGGCGGTCTCGCTGCTGCTCGGCACGCCGATCAATGAGGTCTTCTCGGCCTACGCGCGCGTGGGCGCGGCGCGCCCGCGGCTGAAGGTCTTCGCCACCAATGGGGTTACGAGCGTGGAGGGCACCTCCTCCAGCACCGAACTACTCTACGGCGCCGGCATCTCGGTGCATCTCGGGCAGGGCAGCATCCGGGCGGAGTTCTCGCGCGTCAACAGCGACATGAACGCGAACCTCATCAGCGTTTCGGCGGTGTTTCACTTCCCGCAGTATGGGCTGTAAGGGCTGAACGCCACCGACGCCACCGAAGCGGCCCTGGCCGTCACTCGATGTTCTGCACCTGCTCGCGCATCTGCTCGATCAGCACCTTCATGTCCACCGCCAGCCGCGTGGTGGCCAGGTCCTGGGACTTGGACGACAGCGTGTTGGCCTCGCGATTGAACTCCTGCATCAGGAAATCCAGCCGCCGGCCCGCCGGCTCGTCGGCGGCCATGATCTTGCGCGTCGCGGTGATGTGGCCGTCCAGACGGTCCAGTTCCTCGGCCACGTCCATGCGCTGCAGGATCAGCGCCATTTCCTGTTCGAGCCGTTCGGTATCGACCGCCACGGCCAGTTCGGCGAGCCGTTCGGCGTAGCGCGCGCGGATCGCTGCCTGCACTTCCGGCAGGTGCTGGCGTACCTGGCCGACCTGCACGGCGAGCTGCTCGCAGCGGCTCGAGCACCAGCTCGCCCAGCCGCGCGCCTTCGCTGGCCCGCATGGTCTTCAGGTCGGCCAGCGCGTGGCCGAACAGCTCGCGCGCCGCGCCGGCCAGCGCTTCGGGATCCGCCGCGGCCTCGCGCAGCACGCCCGGATAGCGCATCACGTCCAGCAGATCCAGCTGCAGTCGCGCGCCGGCGTGCTGGGTGCGGGCACCCAGCTCGCGCCAGCAAGCGTCGTCAGGCGCTCCAGCAGCGCCTCGTCCAGCGCCAGCGCCCGCATCGGCCTGCGCCGCGGCGCGATAAGTAAAGCTGCAATCCACCTTGCCGCGGCGCAGTTCCCTCTGCAGTCCCGCGCGCAGCTCCGGTTCCAGGGCGCGCAGCTCCTCGGGCAGGCGCAGCGCCACCTCCAGGTAGCGGTGGTTCACGCTGCGCAGTTCGCAGACCAGCGTGCCGCTGGGCAGCTGGGTCTCGGCTCGGGCAAAGCCCGTCATGCTGACAATCATCGAAGGCCGTCCCAAGCTATCCCGGGCAGTGCAATAATCGCGCAACAGTCTAGCCGAAGCCCGAAGGTGCCGGTTTGCAAGTCGAACATGCCGAGCTGAGTCTCATCGGCGCGCGGGAAGAGAACCAGGATCGCATTGCCACGGCCATCGAGTCGCAGGTGGCACTGATCGCCGTATTCGATGGCATGGGCGGGCATGCCGATGGCGCGCGCGCGGCCGAAATCGGCCGCAGCGTCCTGCTGGACGCGCTTCGGTGCCCTGCCGCACCCGCTGCTCGATCCACTGGCGTTCCTGCATCTGTCGCTGGGCGCCGCGCACGCCGAGATCGTGGCGCAGGGCCTGCACATGCCGCTGGAGCAACGGCCGCGCGCCACCGGCGCGGTGTGTCTGGTGCAGGACAACACGGCCTGGTGGGCACATGTGGGCGACAGCCGCATCTACCACCTGCGCAGCGGCCAGGTCATCCGTCGCACCCGCGACCACAGTCACGTCGAACTGCTGGTGCAGGAGGGCCTGATCAGCTCGCAGCAGGCGCAGAACCATCCCATGCGCAACTACGTGGAGACCTGCCTCGGTGGCGATCCGCTGCTGCCGGAAATGCTGATCGGCCGCTGCATTGCCGTGCAGGCCGGCGACGTGCTGCTGGTTTGCAGCGATGGCTTCTGGGCGAATCTGCTGGACGAGGACATCGCCGCATCGCTGTACTCGGGCGTGCCACTGAAGACAGCCCTGCAGGCGCTGGCGGAGTTCGCCGTGAAGCGCGGTGGTCCCGGCGCCGACAATTCCTCCGTGGCCGCCATGAGGTTGCCGTGAGCGCGCCGCGCCACGACGGACGGGCGCCGGACGTGCTGCGTCCCATCCGGTTCACGCGCGAATTCACGCGCTACGCGGAAGGCTCGGTGCTGGTGGAGTTCGGGCATACCCGGGTGCTGTGCACGGCCAGCATCGAGGAGGGCGTGCCGGGCTTCCTGCGCGGCAAGGGCCAGGGCTGGGTGACGGCCGAATACGGCATGTTGCCGCGCGCCACGCATACCCGTGGCGCGCGCGAGGCAGCCCGGGGCAAGCAGTCCGGCCGCACCCAGGAGATCCAGCGGCTGATCGGTCGCTCATTGCGCGCGGCGCTGGATCTGGCCGCGCTGGGCGAGCGTACGGTCACGCTCGACTGCGACGTGCTGCAGGCCGATGGCGGCACGCGCACGGCCTCGATCACCGGTGCCTGGGTGGCGCTGAGCGATGCCTGTGCACGCCTGGTGCGGCAGAAGGGTATCGCCGATCCGCTGCATGGGCAGATCGCCGCGGTTTCGGTCGGGATAGTGGCCGGCACGCCGGTGCTGGATCTGGACTACGTCGAGGATTCCTCCGCCGAGACCGACATGAACGTGGTGATGAACAGCGGCGGCGGATTCATCGAGGTGCAGGGCACGGCCGAGGGGCATGCCATGCGGCGCGACGAACTCGAAGCACTGCTGTGCCTGGCCGAAAAGGGCACCGCGGAGCTGTTCGCCGCGCAGCGCGCGGCCCTGAACCCCGGCTGACGAGGTGAACGCCCCGCGGCGGGTGGTGCTGGCCAGCGGCAATGCCGGCAAGGTGCGCGAGATTGCCGCCTTGCTGGCACCGCTGGCCATCGAGGTGATCCCGCAGACCGGGCTGGGCGTGGAGTCCGTCGAGGAAACCGGCGACACCTTCGAGGCCAACGCACTGCTCAAGGCGCGCCATGCCGCGCGCGTCACCGCCTTGCCCGCGCTGGCTGATGACTCGGGCATTGAAGTCGATGCGCTGGACGCGCGCCCCGGCGTCTGGTCCGCACGCTATGCGGGGCCGGATGCCAGCGATGCGGACAACAACGCGCTGCTGCTGCGCGAGCTCTCTGGCATACCGGCCGCGCGCCGCACGGCCCGCTATCGTTGCGTGATCGCCTATGTGCGCGCGGCCGACGACGCGGCGCCGGTGATCGCGCGCGGCAGCTGGGAAGGTGCGATCGCCATCGCGCCGCGCGGCAGCGGCGGCTTCGGCTACGACCCGCTGTTCCTGCCCGCAGGCTCCGATCACACCGCGGCACAGATGGACGCCGCCGCCAAGAACGCAGTCAGTCACCGCGGCCGCGCGCTGGCCGAGCTGCTGCGGCTGCTGCGATGAGTGCGCCGCAGGCCGGGCTGCCGCCGCTGTCGTTGTATGTGCACTTCCCCTGGTGCGTGCGCAAGTGCCCCTACTGCGATTTCAACTCGCACACCCTGCGCGAGGCGGTGCCGGAGGAGCGCTACATCGGCGCATTGCTGGCGGACCTGGCCGTGCAGGCGCCACGTGTGGCCGGGCGGCCGGTGCACAGCATCTTCCTGGGCGGCGGCACGCCCAGCCTGTTCACGCCGGAGTCGCTGGAAAAGCTGTTCTCGGGGCTGCGCCGGCAGTTGTCGGTCGAGTCCGGTGCCGAGATCACGCTGGAAGCCAACCCGGCCACGGTCGAGCGCGGTCGCTTTGCCGAATATCTCGCTGCCGGCGTCAATCGCGTATCCCTGGGGGCGCAGAGTTTCAACAGTGAAACATTGAAGGTCCTGGGCCGGATCCACCAGCCTGCGGACGTGCTGCGCGCCGCAGCGGAATTGCATGCCTGCGGGCTGACCAACTTCAACCTCGACCTGATGTACGCCTTGCCGCAGCAGGCGCTGGCCGGCGCCCTGGCCGATGTCACGACGGCACTGGCGCTCGCGCCCGCGCATCTGTCGCAGTACCAGCTCACGCTCGAACCGGGCACGCTGTTCGCCGCCCGACCGCCGCCGCTGCCCGACGACGACGCGGCCTGGGCGATGCAGGGCGAGTCCCAGGCGCTGCTGGCGGCGCACGGGTTCAGCCAGTACGAGGTGTCGGCGTACGCGCCGCCGGGACGGCAATGCCGCCACAACCTGAATTACTGGCGCTACGGCGACTATCTGGGCATTGGCGCCGGAGCACACGGCAAGCTCACTACCCGGGCAGGGTCCGGCGCCGCGCTGCGGGTCGAACGCAGCACGCATCTGCGCGAGCCACGCCGGTACTTTGAGTCGGCCTCGTCAGGGCCTGCCTGGCGCCCGGTGCCGGAACAGGATCTGGCCTTCGAGTTCATGATGAACGCGCTGCGCCTGAACGAGGGATTCTCACCGCAGCTGTTCGGTGAACGTACCGGCCTGACCCTTGATGAGGTGGCAGCCCGGCTCGATGGCCTGGTCACAGAGGGACTGCTGGAGCACGACGCCGATGGCTGGCGCGCCAGCGCGCGTGGGTTGGGGTTTCTCAATGATGTGGTCGCCCGCTTCCTGCCGGACCGGAATTCGCAAACCAGGGCAGGGAGTTAGGTGCTTTTCTGCCTTGGCAGCGACGAACTATCCACAGCGCCCGGGCAGCTTTCGGATTTGAAAGAATTACACCTGAATCGGCACACATCACACGACATTGAGTGCATAACTCATTGACTGGAAAGGTGTAAATCTGCTGGTCATAATTTGACCAATGCAGCAGAAATGCAATATTTCCGCATTTCCGGCCGCTGGCCCGGCCACTCATGCACAGAGTTATCCACAGAAACTGGGGATAAGTGGCAGGCCGGCTGAGGGGCCGTCCACACCGGTTGCCGGGCGCCCTGCGGACCGCTAGACTGCGCGCCCCCTGTGGAGCCTGCCATGAAAGCCGATACCCATCCCAAGTACACCGAAATCAACGTGATCTGCAGCTGCGGCAACACGTTCAAGACCGGTTCGACCCTGGGCCAGGATCTGCACGTGGAAGTCTGCTCCTCCTGCCACCCGTTCTACACGGGCAAGCAGAAGATCCTCGACACGGCTGGCCGCGTCGACAAGTTCCGCCGCAAGTACGCCAGCAAGGGCGCCGCCGCGCGCTGATCTGCGCGGTGGGCGGGGCGGCGTAAGATGCTGCCCGTGAAGCGCGCCTCCTTCCTGCTGCGCCTGGGTGCCGGGGCCATCGCCGCGGTATTGCTGGGCTCGTGCTCGACCAATCCGGCGTCGGGCAGCCACGACGTGGTGCTGTCCACGCGCAAGGGCGAGATCGAGCAGGCACGCCGCGACTACGAGCAGATCACCGGCTACTACGGTGTCTACGAGGACCAGGCGGTCCAGGATTACGTGAATGCCGTCGGGCAGCGCGTGGCACGCGCCAGCGATCTGCCCGACATGCAGTGGCATTTCACGGTGCTGGACGATGACACCATCAACGCTTTCACCACCGGCGGCGGCTACGTCTACGTCTTCCGGGGCCTGCTCACCTACCTCAACTCCGAGGCGCAGCTGGCCGCCGTGCTGGGCCACGAGATGGGCCACGTGGTGGCGCGCCACCCGGCGCGCCAGCAGAGCAAGGCCGCCGGCGCGGACATCCTGACCATCGCCGCCATCATCCTGACCGGATCGCCGGTGGTGGCGGACCTGGCCAATATCGGCTCGGCGGCCTGGATCCAGGGCTACGGGCGCGAGGCCGAGACCGAGGCCGACCAGCTGGGCATGAAGTACATGGTGCGGGCCGGCTACGACCCGCACGCCATGCGCGAGGTGTTCGAGACCTTCAAGGCGCAGGAGAGCTTCGAGATCGCCAGCGCGCGGGCCGAGGGACGCGAGCCGAACATCTACCACGGCGTGTTCTCGGACCACCCGGCACCGGATGACCGCGCCGCCGCCGCGGCGCGCCAGGCCGCCAACCTGGGCGCGGCGCCCAAGGGTGGCTACGTGGTCAATCGCGACGTCTACATGCAGGCCATCGACGGCCTGGCCTTCGGCTCCAGCAAGGCGCAGGGCATCGTGCGCGACAACCGCTTCTATCACGCGGACATGGGCATCACGCTGGCGTTTCCGCACGGCTGGGTCATCCAGAACGCGCGCGATCGCATCCTGGCCTTCACGCCCAGCCATGAAACCATCATGCAGATCACCTCGGAGGCGCGCCCTGCGAACAAGGCGCCCCGGGATTTCCTGCTGGAGCTGCTCAAGGGCAGGACCATGAGCGGCGGGGAGCCGCTCACCGTCAACGGCATGGACGGCTACACCCTGCTCACGCGCAACGGCTCGCCGCTGGACAATGGCGCCGGGCCGATCCGCTTCATCGTGCTCTATCGGGACAAGAGCGCGCTCATCTACGCCGGCGCCAGCCGCTCCGCCACCAATGGCCGGCCCGAAGCCGACGGCCTGTTTCTGTCGGTGGCCCAGACCACGCGCGCCCTGCGGCCGGCCGAATACGCGTTGGCCGAGCCGTACCGGATCGACCTGGTACGGGTGACACCCCGGACCCGCCTGGCCGACTATGCGCAGAGCATTCCGGCCCACAAGTACCACAACGAAGAGTTGCAGCTGATCAACGGCGTCTACCCGAACAAGCCGCTGCCGGTTGGCGAATACATCAAGATCGTCGATTAAGCTGCCGGTGCATTGATCGGTTGGAGCGTGTACGCTTGGGCCCGGAATACCCGGAAAACCAACGCCATGGCCGACAAGAACTTCGAACTGATCGACCCCGCCTCCGGCAAGAAGAGCCTCCTCCCGGTCAGGACCGGCACCGTCGGACCATCAGTACTGGATATCGCCGGCATATCGAAGGACCACGGCGTCTTCACGCACGACCCGGGTTTCGGCCTGACTTCGGCCTGCGAGAGCAAGATCACCTACATCGACGGCGACGCCGGCGTGCTGATGTACCGCGGCTACCCCATCGAGCAGCTGGCTGAAAAGAGCACCTTCATGGAGGTGTGCTACCTGCTGCTGAAGGGCGAGCTGCCCAGCAAGGCGCAGCTGGACCGCTTCAACGAAGACATCCGTCACCACACGATGATCAACGAGTCGCTGCTGCGCTTCTTCAGCGGCTTCCACTACGACGCGCATCCGATGGCGATGGTGTCGGCGGTCATCGCCTCGATGTCGGCCTTCTACCACGACTCCATGGCCATCCATAACCCGCGCCATCGCGAGATCTTCGCCCATCGCATCATCGCCAAGATCCCCACCATTGCCGCGGCGGCCTACAAGCATTCGCTGGGCCAGCCGTTCATCTATCCGCGCAACGACCTGAGCTACAGCGCCAACCTGCTGAACATGTTCTTTGCGGTGCCGTGCGAGCCCTACCACGTCGACCCGGTGGCGGCCGAGGCGCTGGACCTGCTGTTCATTCTGCACGCCGACCACGAGCAGAACGCCAGCACCTCCACGGTGCGCCTGGCCGGCAGCACCGGGGCCAACCCCTACGCGGCGATCTCGGCCGGCGTGTCGGCCCTGTGGGGCCCGGCGCATGGCGGTGCCAACGAGGCCGTGCTGGCCATGCTGGAGCAGATCGGCTCGGTGGAGAACATCCCCAAGTACGTGGCCATGGCCAAGGACAAGTCCAGCCACTTCCGCCTGATGGGTTTCGGCCATCGCGTCTACAAGAACTTCGATCCACGCGCGACCATCATCCGCGCCGCCTGCTACCGCGTGCTGGAGCGGCTCGGCCAGCAGAGCAATCCGCTGCTGGAACTGGCCGTGCGGCTCGAGGAAGTCGCGCTGAAGGACCCGTACTTCGTCGAACGCAAGCTGTATCCGAACGTGGATTTCTACAGCGGCATCATCTACAGCGCGCTGGGCATTCCGCGCTCGATGTTCACCGTAATGTTTGCGATCGCGCGCACCGTGGGTTGGGTGGCGCACTGGCAGGAGATGATCTCCGATCCGGCCATGCGCATCGGGCGGCCGCGGCAGCTGTATACCGGATCGGCGAAACGCGATTACGTGGAGCTTGGCAAACGCTAGTCAGACCCCGCTCGTCGTGACCGGCGTCACGACCCGCGGCCCCGCGGCTGCTATGATGCACGGCCTATGCTGACCCCTGTTGTGCTGTCCGGCGGTTCCGGTACGCGCCTGTGGCCGCTCTCGCGCGAGCTGTATCCCAAGCAACTGCTGCCGCTGGTCAGTGAGCGGACCATGCTGCAGGAAACGATGCTGCGCCTGGACGGGCTCGAGGCGGCTGCCCCGATCATCGTGTGCAACGACGCGCACCGCTTTCTGGTGGCCGAGCAGTTGCGGCAGCTCGACGTACGTCCGCAGACCATCATTCTGGAGCCGGTCGGGCGCAACACGGCGCCGGCCATTGCGCTGGCAGCTCTGCAGGCCAGGCCCGACGCGCTGCTGCTGGTATTGCCGGCCGACCATGTGATCCGCGACGCGACGGCATTCAAGGCAGCGGTGAATGTCGCGGCAAAAGCCGCGCGTGCGGGCAAGCTGGTGACCTTTGGTGTGGTGCCCAGGACGCCCGAAACAGGCTATGGCTACATCAAGCGCGGCGAAGATCTCGGCGATGGGGTCTTCGCGATCGACAGCTTCATCGAAAAGCCGGATGCGCCGCGCGCCGAGAGCTTCCTCGAGGCGGGCAACTATTACTGGAACAGCGGCATGTTCATGTTCCGTGCCGATCGCTACCTGAGCGAACTCGCGCGCTTTGCCCCGGACATCGAGAAGACGGCGCGCGCGGCGATGAGTGAAGCGACACCGGATCTGGACTTCGTGCGTGTGGACAAGGCGGCCTTCGAAGCCTGCCGTGCAGATTCAATCGACTACGCCGTACTGGAAAAAACCGCGGACGCCGTAGTGGTGCCGCTGGACGCCGGCTGGAGTGATGTCGGATCCTGGTCCGCACTGCATGAAGCGCTGCCCGCCGATGAAGCGGGCAATGTCGCGCGCGGCGATGTGATCGTGGAGGATGCCAGCGGCTGCTATCTCTACGCGGAGAGCCGCCTCATCGCGGCAGTGGGTCTGAAGGACCACGTGGTGGTGGAGACCAAGGATGCGGTACTTGTCGCGCCGAAGAATCGCGTGCAGGACGTCAAGAGCCTGGTCAACCGGCTGAAGGCCGAGGGTCGCTACGAGCATGCGTTGCATCGTGAGGTGTACCGCCCGTGGGGCAGCTACGACAGCGTCGATGCGGGCCAGCGCTTCCAGGTCAAGCGCCTTACCATCAAGCCGGGCGCGCAGCTGTCGTTGCAGCTGCATCATCACCGCGCAGAGCACTGGGTGGTCGTGTCCGGCACGGCGCGCATTACCTGCGGCGAGAAGGTGTTCCTGCTGGAGGAGAACCAGTCGACCTACATTCCCGTCGGCGAGAAGCATCGCATCGAGAACCCGGGCAAGATTCCGTTGCATGTCATAGAGGTGCAGTCCGGCGGCTATCTTGGTGAAGATGACATCGTGCGATTCGAGGACCGGTATGGCCGGCAGGGCACCACCGGCTGAATCGGCCAGGCCTGACATGAAGCGCCTTCCGGAATGAGTCCAGAAGCCCAGTCCAATGCCTTCGATCCGCGGGCCTTTCGCCAGGCCCTCAGTGCGTTTGCCACCGGCGTAACGATCGTTACGACGAAGAGCGCGGACGGGCGTGACATCGGCATCACCGCCAACAGTTTCAATTCCGTTTCGCTCGATCCGCCGCTCATTCTATGGAGCCTGGCGCGCAAGGCGCTGAGTCTGCCGGCGTTCGTCGATTGCCAGCACTTCGCCGTGCATGTGCTGGCCGCTGATCAGGATTCATTGTCCCATCGCTTTGCCACGCAGGGTGCGAACAAGTTCGACGGGCTGGAGGTGCGACGGGGCGCCAGCGACATCCCGCTGCTGGATGACTGCTCGGCGCGCTTCGAGTGTCGCAAGGCGTTCACCTACGACGGCGGGGATCACATGATCTTTGTCGGCGAAGTGCACCAGTTCGTGGACTTCACCCGCCCGCCGCTGATCTTCCATGCCGGGCGTTACGCGCTTGCCGTGCAGAAATCCCCTGCGGCGGACGCGCAAGGTATCGACACCAATGAGCCGGACAGCAGCTTCAGCCGGGACTTCCTCATCTACCTGATCGGGCGCGCCCGCTACCAGATGATGCATGGCCTGCGGCCAATGCTGGAAAAGCACGCGATTGGCGAGGATGAATGGCTCGTGCTCAGTCTCCTCGGAGTATCCGATCACCGGCGGATCGCGGAGCTGGACCGGCTGCTGTGGTACACCGGAACCCGCATTACCTATGAGGGCATCGCGCGTCTTGCATCCGTCGGACTCGTCCGGCTGGTGGGCGGGCACGATCCGGATGCCCGGGTGGAGCTGTCCGAGCATGGTCGTGCCGTCGTGCTGGATCTGGTTGCCGCCGCCAAGGCGCTCGAGGCACATGCCGAACGCAACCTGGGGCCCGGCGAAACCCAGCTCCTGAAGAATTTCCTGCGCAGCGTGATACGCGACACCGAACCCGGGCAGGCGCCACTGCAGACGCCTCCCGCGTCTCTGGAGGAATGACACGATAGCCGGGCACGACTACTCGCAGTTCCGGATTGCGGGAACCGAAGGCCTGCGGATCACGCCACGCGGGGAGGAGCGCGCCGTGCTGGTGGTATTGCATGGGTATGCCATGGAGCCGATGGATCTGGCGCCACTGGTCGACGCAATGGGTTTGCCCGCGACCATCTATCTGCCGCGGGGCATTCATCCGGCAGAACCGCGCGGAAGATCCTGGTGGCCTGTTGACGCGGCGCTGCGAGAGCAGCAGATGGCAGCCGGAGATCGGGACCTTTTCGACGAGTATCCGCCGGGGCGCGAAGCGTTGCGCCGGCAGTTCAACGAATTCATCGCACAAACGACGGCGATCCACGGTGAAGTGCCCTTGATTCTGGTCGGCTTCTCCCAGGGGGGCATGCTGGCCACCGATCTGGTGCTGATGGGCGGATTGCGCCCGGTGTTGCTGGCCCTGCTGTCCTCTTCCCGCATCGCCCATGCGCAGTGGCAGGAGCGACGGGAGGTCATTCGGGGAATGCCGGTGCTGGTGTCACACGGACGCAACGATGCGGACTTGCCGCTGGCTACCGGCGAGCGGCTGCGCGATTTCTTCAGGGAAGGGGGTGCGCAGGTGTCCTGGTTGCCGTTCGACGGGGGACACGGTATACCCTTGCCGGTGTGGCGCGAGCTGCGACGGCTTGCCAGCCGGCATCTGGTACGTAAGGGCCGCGCGAACACCGCTTGACGGATTGCACAAGGCACTGGCCTCTGACTGACCGGCGGCTACGGATGAAGCAGGGCAGAATATGGTGCATTCGATCACAGTCTCCAGCGAACAGCCATGCAGCGGGCTTTTCCTGTATCTATCATTGCCGAGTCACTTTGCCCCCGATTCAACCAACTTGCGACAACCAACCCCGTTATGAGTGAAGACATCGTCCAGCGTGTTCGTGGCGTCCTGAAGGAACATGGCCGGCTCAGCGTAGATGCTGCTCAACTTCAGGACAGTGCCGACCTTTACGAGGCCGGCCTTACCTCGCACGCCAGCGTCAGCATCATGCTCGCGCTGGAGAGTGAATTCGATATCGAGTTTCCCGACCAGATGCTGTCCCGCAGCGTGTTCGGCAGCATTGCGGCGATCTGCAATGCCGTGGATACGCTGACCGCTGCCTGAGGAATCATGGCGGCGAGCCGGAACGGAAACTGGCACGCTGATCGCCGGAACCTCAGTGCGGGCTGGGAATGCTGTTGCACCACGGCCGGTCTGTATGCGAAGCCGGAAGACCTGCCGCGGAACCTGAGCTGGATGAGCGCTGCCGTGCCCGGCACCGCGGCCGCGGCGCTGCGTTCGGCAGGCGCCTGGTCGCTGGACGGACCGCGGCGCCGCTTCGACGCGGATGACTGGTGGTTTCGCGTGGCGCCGGAGTTCACCGACGAGGCGGCTGCGGATATTGCCTGTCTGGCATTTGACGGACTCGCGACGCTCTGTGACGTCTGGCTCAACGGGTCGCACATCCTGCACAGCGAGAACATGTTTCTCGAGCACCGGATTGACCGTCCGCCCTTCACGGCCGGCCGCAACGAACTGATTCTGCGCTTTGGTTCGCTCGATCAGGCGCTGCGCCAGAAGCGGCGGCGACCGCGGTGGCGCGCGCCGATGGTGGAGAACCAGCAACTTCGCTGGTATCGCACGACGCTGCTCGGCCGCACGCCCGGCTGGTCACCCCCCGCCGCGGCAGTGGGGCCATGGCGTGCGGTATGGGTAGGTACCGGCGGCTCCGTACGACCGGCGGTTGAACGGCTCACCTGCAAGGTCCAGGACGGCAGCGGTCTGGTGCAATTGCTGGTGCGCGTCGAATCGCCCGCTGATGATCCGCCAGCCTGGCAGCTTCAGCTGCGTGATTCCGGAAAGATCGTTGCGACGCAGGACCTGCACAATCGCCCCGACGGGCTGATGGACGCCGAACTTTCGGTGCGGGATCCGCGATTGTGGTGGCCGCATACCCATGGCCGTCCGCACCTGTACGAGATCGTGATGTGCCGCAAGGGTGGATCCGCCAATGCGCCCGAGCATTCGCTTGGCCGCGTGGGGTTCCGCACGGTGAGTACAGCAGCGGGCCCGGGAAAGGACTTCGCGGTTCACGTGAACGACGTGCAGGTGTTCTGCCGCGGCGCGTGCTGGACCCCGCTTGACGTGGTATCGCTGGGCGGCGATGAAGCCGGCTATCGGCGCGCGATAGAGCAGGCGGTCGACGCCGGCTTCAACATGCTGCGCGTGGGCGGCACGATGGTCTACGAGGACGAGTTGTTCTTCGACCTGTGCGATGAATACGGCGTGCTCGTCTGGCAGGACTTCATGTTCGCGAACATGGATTATCCGGCCGAAGACGCCGATCTTGGCCAGAGCATCGCGGCCGAAGCGCGCCAGCAACTGCGCCGCTGGATGCGCCATCCCAGCGTGGCCGTCATATGCGGCAACAGCGAGGTCTCGCAGCAGGCCGCCATGTGGGGCGCGCCGCGCGCACTGTGGGAGCCGGCTCTGTTCAGCCAGACCCTGGCGCAGCTGACCGCTGCGCATTGCCCCGGTGTGGCGTACTGGCCGTCCAGCGCAAGCGGCGGGGCGATTCCTCATCAGCCGAGTGCGGGAACCACTTCCTACTACGGGCTGGGCGCATACCTCAGGAGCGCCGACGATCTGCGACGTTCCGGGCTGAACTTCGCCACCGAGTGCCTTGCCTTTGCCAATATTCCCGAAGACACCACGCTTCAAAGTCTTCCCGGAGGCGCCGGTGTGCGCGTGACGCACGCGGCCTGGAGGGAACGCTCGCCGCGCGACCTGGGGGCGGGTTGGGATTTCGATGACGTGCGGGACCACTACGTCGCTGAGTTCTTCGGCGTGGATCCGGGGCGGCTGCGCTACCACGACCACGCCCGCTATGTGGCGCTCGGCCGCGAAGCCAGTGCGCACGCGATGACTACCGCCTTCACCGAATGGCGCCGACCCGGATCCTCGTGTGGCGGCGCGCTCATCTGGTTCCTGCGCGACCTGTGGCCTGGCGCCGGATGGGGGATCATTGATTCAGCGGGCAATCCCAAGACCCCTTACCACGCATTGCGCCGCACATTGCAGCCGGTCTGGGTGGGCATCACCGACGAAGGACTGAACGGATTGTCGGTTCATCTTCGCAACGAGAGCCCGATCGATCGCAGCGGCACCCTGGAATTGCTGCTCTACCGTGCCGGCAGGCATCTCATCGAGCACGTGAATCACGAGCAGCCGCTACCGGCCCGCTCGATGCGCACAATCGCGCTCGCGGAGCTGCTGGACACATTCCACGACCTGACATTTGCCTACCGTTTCGGGCCCATGTCCTGCGACCTGGTGATCGCGCGCTGGCGCGACCCCGCGGCGCCGGACGTGGCATCCGAGAGCTGCTACCTGCCTGATTCAGGATTGCATATCGGACCCGATGCCAGCATCGGGCTGTCGGCGCGCGCCCGCGAGCTTGAACCGGGCCTGTTCGAAGTGACGCTCAATAGCGGTGCATTCGTCCGCGGCGTCAACCTGCAGGCCGACGGGTATAGTTGCGATGATTCGCATTTCTGGCTCGCGCCGGGGCAGGACAGGCGGGTCCAGATGCGGGCTGTTGGCGCGCCGAGGCCACTGTTCGGTGTGGTCAGCGCCCTCAACCTGGCCGCGCCTGCCAGAATCGAAATTGTGGGCAACGCAGCGTGAAGTGCGCGGGTTGTGGTGTGACATTGCTCACGCCTGCATGCTCTGCAACCATATGATCATTGCCGCTTACGGATCCAAGGAAGCATATGAAGAATCCCTGCCCACTGATCGAGACCGCCCGCAAGATCGGAACGGGGGTCTCCGCCAAGTTCGCCGACAGCGTGGATCGCGAGGCCAGGTTTCCGGTCGAATCATTGCAGGCATGGCGCGAGGCGAAGCTGATGTCGGCGGCTGTGCCGAAAGAGTTTGGCGGCGCCGGCTGCAATCTGCGCGAACTGTCCGAGATATGCGCCGCGGTGTCGCAGGGCTGCGGCAGCAGCGGAATGGTGCTGGCCATGCACTACATACAGGTTGCGTGCATCGCCCGCCATCACGCGAATTCCCCCCAGCTCACGGCCTATCTGCGCGAGATCGTGGAGAAGCAGCTGCTGCTTGCTTCCATCACCTCCGAAGTCGGCACGTCCGGGGATACACGCTCGAGCATCTGCGCGGTGGAACGCAGCAACGGCCGATTCCAGCTCAACAAGGAAGCAACCACGGGATCGTACTGCGCGAGCGCCGACGCGATACTCGTCACGGCGCGCCGCGCCGCGGATTCGCCCGCCAATGACCAGGTGCTGGTCCTGGTGCGCAAGGGCGACTACGAACTCAAGCAGACAACAGACTGGGACACCCTGGGCATGCGCGGCACGACCAGCCCCGGGTTCAGCCTGACTTCCTCCGGCGAGGAATGGCAGATCCTTCCGGGACCATATGCGGATTCCTCGGCGCAGACGATGGTGCCCTATTCGCACGTTCTGTGGTCCGCGTTGTGGTGGGGTATCGCCTCCGACGCGGTGGCGCGGGCCAGTACCTATGTACGCGGTGTGGCGCGCAAGGCGCCGGGCTCGGTTCCCCCCACGGCGGTGCGTCTGGCGGAGGTGTCCGTGGCATCGCAGACCATGCGCCACAACTGGCAGGCCGTCGCCGAGGAGTTCGATGCCCTGCCGGATTCTGCGCAGGGTCGCGAAGAGTTGCTGTCCATGGGATGGGCCCTGAGGTTCAACAATCTGAAGATCTCGGCATCCACTGCCGGGCCGCAGATCGTGCATCAGGCGCTGCAGATCGTGGGCATTCTGGGTTACAAGAACAATTCCCCGTTCACGGTCGGCAGGCATTACCGTGACCTGCTTTCATCGTCGCTGATGATTTCGAACGAGCGCATCAAGGCAAAGAGTGCCGCAATGCTGCTGGTGTACAAGGACAGCTGATCCGGGAGTTGCGATGAGCAAGACTTACGACGTCGAATCGTTCTATGAAGAGCTGGTAAAGGCCGGCCATATCGTCCCGGTCGGCGTCGACGGCGCATTTGGCCGTGGCCCGGTCTTCGAGTCCATTCTCGAAGGGTTCAATGCGCTGGTGAGCCGGGTGGCGCACGGGGACCAGGCCGAGCAGCTGACTTTCCCGCCCGTCATCAATCGCCAGATTCTCGAGCGCGTCCACTATCTGGACAACTTCCCGCACCTGTGCGGCGCGGTGCACAGCTTCTTTGGCAGCGAGCTCGAATCCCGCAAGCTTGCCGATACGGTAAACAGTGGCGAGGACTGGGGCGGCATGCTGAAGATGACGCACGTCACCCTGAACCCGGCGGCCTGCTATCCGCTTTATCCGACCATCAGCGGGACGCTGCCGGCCGATGGGCGGCTGTTCAGCATGTTGCATTGGGTCTACCGTCACGAGCCTTCGCGGGAGCCGACCCGCATGCAGTCGTTCCGGGTGCGCGAGATGGTTCGCGCGGGCACCGCGGACCAGGTGGTGGAATGGCGCGATCTGTGGCTGAAGCGGGGCGTGGATATCCTTACCACCCTGGGACTCCCGGCCAAGTCCGATGTCGCCTCGGATCCGTTCTTCGGGCGCGGCGGCAAGGTCCTGGGGCAGAGCCAGAAGGAGCAGCGCCTGAAGTTCGAGGTGCTGGTGCCGGTCGTTTCCGCGGAGGATCCGACAGCGCTGTGTTCCTTCAATTTCCACCAGGAGCATTTCGGTTCCACCTTCGACATCAAGACAGCCGATGGCAATGTCGCCAACACGGCCTGCCTGGGCTTCGGGCTGGAGCGCATCACCATGGCGCTGTTGAAGGAACACGGCATGGATCCGGGCAAGTGGCCTTCCAGCGTGCGCAAGCAGCTCTGGCCCTGACGGCCAGGCAGGTTTCATGACCACCTTGGCGGCCATTCCGGGGCTCGACCCGGTGCATTACCAGCGCAGTCCGCTGCACGCGGATACGGTGCTGTGGCCGGAGAAGAACTGCTACGTCGACATCTGGATCGAAGTCCTGCATGCGCTTGGGCTGGAAACCCGCGCGATCCTGCCGTTCGTGGTCGCGCTGGATTTCGAAGGCGACCAGTGGACGTTCTTCAAGCCGCCGCATGGCGAGCTGTACGAGCTCTATGGCCTGGACGTGCAGGAACTCACGGTCTGGAAGCCGCTGCTGGAACATGCGGTGGAACATCTGCCGGCCGGGCGGCTCATCAGCACGGAAGCCGATGCCTTCTGGCTGCCGGATACGGCGGGAACCGACTATCAGCGCAATCACGTCAAGACCACCATCGTCATGAACGCGATCGACGTGGAAGCGCAGGTTCTCGACTACTTCCACAATGCGTCATACCACCGCCTGGAAGGCGAAGACTTCCGCGCGCAGTTCCGGGTCGGCGTGCCGCACGATCCGGCATTCCTGCCACTGTTCGCCGAGTTCATAAGGCTCGAGCGTCGCGAGCAACTGGCACCGTCCGAGCTTGCCAGGCAGTCGCTGGGCCTGCTCAAGCGCCATCTCGCCCGACGGCCGCAGCACAATCCGGTCGAAAAGTTCGCCACCAGGTTTGCCGCGGAACTGCCGCACTTGCAGGAGAAGGGCCTCGAGTACTACCACCTGTGGGCGTTCGCGAGCCTGCGACAGCTTGGCGCGGCATTCGAGCTCGCCGCGTTCAATCTGCGCTGGCTGCAGGAGCACAATGCCCTGCAAGCCGAATCGGCGGCAGCGGACTTCCAGTCCATCTCCGCGGCGTGCAAGTCCCTGGTATTGAAGGGTGCGCGCGCCGTCAATGCCCGCCGGGCGCTGGACGTCGAAACGCCGTGCAAAGCCATGGCCGAGGCCTGGGCGCGGGGCATGAGCAGCCTGGACGCCGCAGTGCGTTCATAACCCGGCAGGGGGTCTTCATTGCGGCCTCTCTTGCGCGCTTTCACCGGATTGGCGGTCGCGGGCCTTGTGGTTGTGCTGGCTGGCGCCGCATATGTTGGCTGGCACAACTACCATTCCATCCACAATCTCTTCGAGGCGGATCCGCCCTCGCCGTTGCTGGACTCACCGGCCCGGACCGGCGTCGCGAACATTACGACGGTCTCCATCACCGCAGCCGACAGCCCTGAACTGGCGGCCTGGTATGTGCCCTCGACCAACGGCGCCGCCGTCGTGGTTACCCACGGCACCAACGGTGATCGCAGCATGATGTTGCCGGAGATACGGGTTCTGGCCCGCGCCGGCTTCGGCGTACTGGCCTTCGACTGGCCCGGCCTGGGCCGCAGCGGAGGCAATGTCCGGTGGAATGCACAGGCGCGCCATGCACTGGGGGCCGCGATCGACTGGCTTGCCTCGCGCAAGGACGTGGATCCCGCGCGCATTGGCGGGTTGGGATTCTCGATTGGCGGCTACGTGATGACCCAGGTTGCCGCCATCTGATCCGCGTCTGAAGGCCGTGACACTGGAGGCGCCGCCACCCACCTTCACGGACTATCTGAAGGAGCACGATACGCACTGGGGATTCCTCAGCTACGACGCCGGATGGCTGGCAATGCGCGGCACCGGTCTCCTCGATACCGCGCAGGAAGCGGTGCACGTGATCGCGGCAATCTCGCCCCGTCCCATTCTGGTGCTGGTGGGGTCGAAGGACGCGGACGTGCCGCGCTGGATGGTCACCAAACTGTACGCGGCGGCCCGCGAGCCCAAGCAGCTATGGGTTGTCGACGGTGCGGGCCACGGCGGCTACTACCAGGCGGCACCGACCGAGTTCGCGCGTAGGGTGAGCGGGTTCTTCGAGGCGAATCTGGGCGGCAAGGCTCGCCTACTGCACCTTCTTCCGTGCAATGAAGTGCAGCCACCATGCATCGCGCAGATCGTCGGATTCGCTGACGGCACGCCCGGCCGTGTTTTCGAACACGACTTCCGTGGAGAAGCCGGCTTGCGCGAGCTGACGCTTCTGCTCGGCCAGCGTCGTATAGAGGATGACCAGGCCGAAATAATGTGCCGAGGCGTTCGCGACGGTGTATCCCTCGTGCTCGGTTCGCATGGCACCAAAGCGCCAGCGGTTGTAAAGGCTGGCCGGCAACGCGGCGGCTGAGCGGGCGACTCGCCAAGCCAGCTTGACCGGATTCGCCGAGAATCGCGGCAGCAGGCTGTGCAGCCCTTCCCGCGTGCCAGGACCTACGCGATTGTGCGCGGAAAAGAAGAACAGTCCCCCGGGCTTCAATACGCGGTGCGCCTCCAGGATGATCTTCAGCCGGTCCGCGAATGCGACGGCGTCGATGGCATTGAAGCTGAAATTGACCAGCTTGACTGAGGCATCCGCGAAGGCGTGCAGATCGCGCGCATCCATGTGGTGGAACGCCACCCCGGGATGCTTGCGGGCAGCGACCTCCAGCAGCTCCTTCGTGTAATCGATGCCGATGTAGTCCGTGCTGATGACACGAATAGTGGCGTGGTGCGCCCACAGCCCACGCCGAGGTCGAGAATGGGCTGGTCACGGCATTCCGCCCGCAACCACTCGGTGGCCGCTTCCTCACCTGGATCTACGTAGCCTTCAAGATCGCGATACTGACGGAAGACCTGTCCGGTCTTCCATGTCTGGCGATTGATCTCGTCCATATCCGGGGGTGAGTTGCAAGAGGTGCCCTGGTGTGCCTTGAGAATCCGGAACTGGTTCACGCCCATCCTAGTCGCTTCCGGCTAATTCGCCATCAAGTAGCTTGATCAACTCCTGCCGCGCGGCATGAGGCGAGAATATGTGATCTCCGCCTTCTATCACGTTGACGCGGCAGCGATTTCCCAGCTTCTTCAGCATGGAACCAGCCTGGCTCTGCAGCAGCGCAAGACCGGCGTCGCCACGGGCAAAGACGAAAACAACCGGGATGCCCCGTTCGGCGACCGAAGCAAGATCCCAGCCAACATCGTTGGCAATCCGGATGCCGAGCTTGCGGCTTACATCCCGCGCCGTGCTGTCGACAGACAACCACGCACGGCGCACGAACACCTTTACCACCCGCCACAGATTCACCTTGCCGCGCAACAGCTTGCGCCAGTGGGCAAGGGAGAAGGCGTTCTCGAAATACACACCGGGATTGCGCACGACTTCCGAGATCTGCAGGTCCGAAAGCGTATCCCCCTGCCGCCAGTAGAACGTCAGCGGGTTGATGACGATCGCCTTCGCGACGGGCAGGCCGGTGATGGCCGATCGCAGGGCGTGGTAGCCGCCGGAACACACTCCGATGAGCGTGAGCCGCTTCACGTGGTAATGGCGCTTCAGGAATTCCATCGCAACGCTGACGTCGTACAGGGCACCGGGTGAGTAGACTTCATTGCGGTGCTCTGCCGCGCGTACATCGCTGTCGCCCAGCCCGGCAATGTCGAATCTGAGCACGACGTATCCCTGCGCCGCCCATCTTCTCGCCACGTCCACCGACATCCGGTTCGGGCCTATGTGGCTCGTGGCGCCGCAATTGAGCAGGATCACGCCGTGCTCGCGGTTTGCGGCCGCTGCATCGAGTGCGGGCGCCTCCGTGACAATGCCGAACAGGGCGTTCTCATCATCAAGAAACGTCGCGCTCTCCGTCAGTTCGACGCCGGACGTCGAACGGATGCGCATCTGGACATCCAATGGGACCTGCGGACCGGGTGCCCGGCCCGCCACTGGTTCTCCGGCGTTGCACCGGGACTCAAGCCATTCGTGCGTGGCGCGGACGATGTCCACCGGGATTACCGCGGCGTGTGGTGTCGATACCATGTCGGCATAGCCGGGGAGCGCAACATACCGCACTTGAGTTCCGGCGGATTCGAGGTGATCGGCCCACCGCCGGGCATCGGGCAATTCCTTGCGATCGACGATCAACGCTGCGCTGCCGCGTGACACAGGGGTATCGGCCAGATCGGTTCGCTTGAGTTTCTCGACTGTCAGATCCGAAAGCCAGAATCCGGTTACCTCCAGACCGGGCCGGACAGGATCCCCATTCCCGGGCGATGCAGCCGCGACAGATGTCGAGGCTCCGGCCTGAAAGGCGCGCAGTTCGCGCACGTAGCGCCGTCCGCTGACCACCGGCGCGATTGCGATCTGGCAATCCACTGGCCGGCGCGCCGCTACCAGAGCGCCGAGCAGCGCACCCAGTCGTATCCCCAGCAGGCAGATCCTCTTCGTGCCGCAGGTCCGTTGCAGGGCATCGATTGCCGCCTCGATGTCCGCACACCACCGGGATACGGTCTCGTCCCCGTCGGGGCCGTCGCCGGAATCGCCCGTGCCCGAATAGTCGAATCGCAGGGTGTTCGCCCCGGCCGCCGCGCAGTTCTCCGCGAAGGCCCTTATGCTTTCATGGGCGCAGATGGCGTCGTAGCCGAAGGGTTTGCAGATCACCACACCCAGGTCCGACTGGCTGGGGCCGCTTGCCGGGTGCAGCCATCCAAAGAGCGTGCGGTTTTCGGCGGGGAAGTAGAGCGGCCGCGCGTCTTGACTCATGTTCGGGGATGCATTCTGGTAATCGGATGGGCCCGTGAACTGGCCGACGGGCGGCCGACACACATCCGCGGTCCGTCCGGCTCTCCCTGTCGTACTTTTAATTCCTGCAGCCCGGCCCTAGTATCGTTCATCTCCCTCGATTGCTGTGGCGGTTCCTGGTAAATCTGCGGGGTTGGACCCGCCGGAACTTAACAGATTGTCGGAGACGGTCCAGCCGCAGTCACACCAGGCCGATGACTGTTCGCGGCAGAATCCCGCCGTGTCCGGCAAAGGAAGACTTCCGAAGCCGGCCTGAGCGGCCTGTCGGAAAACCATTCACCCTCCCGATCGTACGAGTCTGGTACATTGATTCGTCCCGAGTTGCTTCAAATAGTTGACGTAATCCTATGATTCGGCAAATCACTTTCGTATTTCTCGCCTGCCTTGCCGTCATGTCCGCGTGCGCCACCGCGGCGGATACCAGCCCCCCTCCAGCCCAGGCTCCGGCCGCGAAGGCCAACACCGACTACGTGATCGGGCCAGGCGACAAGCTGCAGGTCTACGTGTGGCAGAACCCTGATCTGACCGTGACGGTGCCGGTCCGTCAGGACGGCAAGATCTCCACGCCGCTGGTCGAAGACATGCAGGCTGCCGGCAAGACGGCATCGCAGCTGGCTCGCGACATCGAGACGGTGCTCTCCGAATACGTGCGATCGCCAAAGGTCAATGTGCTGGTGATGGACGCGGTCAGTGCCTTCAGCCAGGTCAAGGTGACCGGGCAGGTCAAGACGCCGCAGGCGCTGCCTTACCGCGAGGGGATGAAGGTACTCGATGCGATTCTCGCCGTCGGCGGGCTCACTGATTTCGCGGCCGGCAACCGGGCGAAGGTCGTGCGCGAAGTGGGCGGCAAGCAGAAGGAAATAAGGGTCCGTCTCGGCAACTTGCTCAACGACGGAGACATGAGCCAGAACATCGCGCTCAGACCAGGCGACGTGCTGCTCGTACCTCAGTCCCGATTCTGAAGGCAGGCGCGGAACCCGGACAGTGAGTCAGCCCGTACTGCTGAAGTCGAGCGTTCCGATAGCGCTCGTCCGTGTACTTCAGGGCGTCTTCGCCGCACTTGTGGTGCCGGGCGTCCTGTACCTGGCTGCCAGCGCGATGGGGCTGCCGTTCGACCAGCCTCTCGGCTCGCTGGCCGCCGTCGCAGCGGCGCTGGCCCTGGTGATATTCCAGCCGCGGCGTTCGGATGGACCGGCAATCGAAAGCGATATCCCGGGTCTGACTGTCGAGCTGCTGCTGCGCTGGGCTGTGACGCTGGCACTGCTGTACCTGATAGGAATGGTAACGAACGAGACCAGTCACTATCGCCCGGCGTTGATGGTGGCGTGGGCGGTGGGCAGTGCGATCGTCATCTGTACCGGGCAGGCGCTGCTCGCCGGGGCGATGCGCCGGATCGTGCTGCAGCGCCAGAACCAGCGCTCGGCGGTGATCCTCGGTGTGAACGTGGGCAGCGTCTTGCTCGCTCACCGCCTCAACAAGCGGCCGGAATACTGCATCCGCGTCACCGGGTTCTTCGACGATCGCAAGGCCGACCGGCTGCAATCAACCGACGACATTCCGCTGCTGGGCGTAACCGGTGACCTGCTCGATTACGTACGCAGCAATGGTATCGAAGTGATATTCATTGCACTGCCCCTCAGGCACATCGAACGCGTGCTGACGCTGCTCGACCGCTTGCATGATTCCACCGCATCGGTCTACTACGTACCGGACGTGACCGCATCGGACCTGATTCAGTCCCGTTCGGGAGAGTTCGCTGGCGTACCCATCGTGGCCATGTACGAGACTCCGTTCTACGGATATCGCGGCGTCCTGAAGCGCATTACCGACATCGTCTTCTCTCTGGGCCTGATCATCATGACTTCCCCCGTGATGCTCGTTGTGGCGCTGCTGGTGAAGCTCACTTCCAGGGGGCCGCTGATCTTCAAGCAGCGGCGCTACGGTCTGGATGGGCACGAGATTCTGGTCTACAAGTTCCGCTCGATGCGCGTCACCGAGGATGGCGAGAAAGTTGTCCAGGCCAGTGCCAACGACCAACGCGTGACGACGGTGGGCCGCTATCTGCGCCGCTATTCTCTCGATGAATTGCCGCAGTTCTTCAACGTGTTGCAGGGCCGGATGAGTCTGGTGGGCCCGCGTCCGCACGCGGTCGCCCACAACGAGATGTACCGGCGGCTCATCAAGGGCTACATGATGCGCCACAAGGTGTTGCCCGGAATCACCGGTCTTGCGCAGGTGAGTGGTTGTCGCGGCGAAACGGCCGAACTGGAACAGATGCAGGCCAGGGTCAATTACGACCTGGAGTACCTGCGGCGCTGGAGCCCCGGGCTGGACCTGCAGATCATCTTCAAGACGCTGCTGCTGATGATCTCCGGCGACAAGCAGGCGTACTGAGGCACAGCGGCCTGGCGCCGCTTCAGAAGCCGAAAGTACGCGGGCCGATCGCGGTCGAGCCGCCGCGCCAGGAAAGCCGCAACGACGCCACGTTGGTGGCATAGCGGTTCAGCGCGGTAACCCCGCCGGAATCCGTGCGGGCGTAGCCAAGGGTTGCGAAGACCGACCTGGCGATTTGCCAGTCCAGCCCTGCCGTCGCGACGCCCAGCCTGATGCTCTGGGGCGGACCCGACACGTATCTGCGCAGGTCCACGCGGTATCCGAGGAAACCCTGAAGACGCGGTGTGAAGCGCCGGCTCAGATTCGTGTGCGCCGACCAGGTCTTCTCATCCAGTCCCGTCGTGCCGATGTACTCGGTCTTGCCGACGCCGCCTCCAAAGCTGAACGTCGTACGTGGCCGCTCGAATGCGAACGTCAGGTCGGCGCGGCGAACGGCCGCCGGCTGGCTGGATATGCCGATCGTGGTCGTGTTGCCCGCCACGAACTGCTGGGAGGCATTCTGGTATTCGGAACTGAGTTGCAGGTTCATCGTCCAGGAGGGCCGGACCCGGCGTTGCCAGGTCACCCGGGCCAGCGGCCGCGTCTGCGATTCGGCTGTGCTGTGAATGCGATTGGCGCCCACTTCCACGGACAGCTCCTGCCGCGCACCGGTAGCCTGCAGCGCCAACCAGGCGGCCTGCTGGTCGAACAGCGGAACGCCGGTGGTCTTGTAGTCGTAGCGGTTCTGGGAGGCATGGATGCCATACGTCACGGCTGGCGAGGCTTCGCGCACCAGACCGATGGAGCCGCCCCAGTTGCGCGTGTCGATCTGGCTGGAATCCTGGTAGCGCGTATCGCCGTAGCGCCCGGCCATCTGCAACTGCATCTGGCTGCCCAGCCGCAGGTGAATATCCGGTCCGGTACCGAAGACGTTCACATCCTGCCTGTTGATCGGCGTTGCCGGCGAGAAGGGATCCGCCGTGATCTGCCCGTAAGTGTCCTGGAAGGTCCACGTCACTCTTTCGGGCAGCAGCTTGAACACCATGCTGCCGTCCGCCTGGCCGAGGAAGTCGTCCGAGTAGGTGTTGTTCAGGTAGTGCAGCCACCCGCCGGCCCCGTTGAGGGTGGTATCAAGACGTCTGCCCTGACGTTGCCAGGCAATGGCGCCGCCCGCGGACGCCACGGTGTCCTGCTGTCGGTCCGTGTCCACCAGCGTGGCGTTGTCCGTATGGATGACCCCGCTGTCCAGGGACCAGCCTGTATCCGCTTGCGCAACCCCGGCGAAGACCGCTAGCCCCACGAACCATGTGGCAGATCTGACTTGCATGGGGCACCGAGCTTACACGGGTGCCGAAGGTTCCGGGCAGTCCGGTTGGCGAACCTGACGTCAATGGCCGACCGGTCGGATACGCCAGTGGCGCTAAGCCCCCCCGGGGGATCTGTTACATGGCGCAGCGGGAAAGTCGCGGATTCTGCTAGGCTTTGCCCGGCATGATGGAACAGCTTGACAAGATCCTGGACCTGCTGCGCGGGCTGTGGCGGTTCCGATGGGTCGGGGTAGGCGTCGCCTGGGCAACGCTGCTGTTCGCCCTTGTTGTCATAACGGTGCTGCCGGACAAGTACCAGGCGTCCGCCACGGTCTTCGTGGATACGCAGACGGCCCTCAGCGCCGCCACCCGCAGCCTGTCGGTCGACGCGAATCTCGAATCCCAGATTCACCGGGTGCGCGAGGCGCTGCTGGGCGGGCCACAGCTGGCAAAGATCGTCGAGGACTCGGGACTGGCGGCCGACGCCAAGACGCCCCAGGAGCGGCAGAAGGCCGTCGACAAACTGCGCGACGAGATCCAGATTTACGGTTCGGTGGGTAGTCAGACTGCCGGCGCCGGCACCTATGTCATCTCGTACGAGAACCGGAGTCGCCAGATCGGTCTCAAGGTGGTCGACGAGTTCGTGAACAGCTTCGCCAAGGAGACGCGCGGCGGCAATCGCGCGGGTTCCGAGCAGGCGCAGAAGTTCCTGGTGCAGCAGATCGCCGAGCTCGAGAAGCGGCTGAGTTCCCAGGAAGATGCGCTGGCGGAATTCAAGAAGAAGCACATCGGTCTGCTGCCGGGTGACCAGAACGACTACTTCAAGCGCCTCGAAGACGAAACGACCCAGCTCGAAAAGGTGGAAACCGATCTTTCGGTGGCCATCAACAGGCGCAACGAATTGCAGAAGCAGCTGCACGGCCAGGAGCCACTGGTGCCGACCGGTTCCCAGCGGGGATCCGGCTCCGGATCACCGACCAGCCCCGGAGGCGATACCGCAACACGCCTGCGTGAAGCGCAGCAGCAGCTCGATGAGCTGTTGCTGACTTACACGGAGAAGCACCCGAAGGTCATCGAACTGCGCAACAACATCAAGCAGCTGCAGAAGCGTCTGGACGACGAAATGGAAGCGGCCAGAAATGGTGATGCGGGCGCTGCGGCGCGTACTGGACTTGCGGCGAGCCCGGTCTACCAGAATCTGCAGATGCAGTACAACCAGGTGGGCGTGGATATTGCCGCGTTGCAGGCTGACATTGCCAACCGGCGCAAGCGTGTCGCCAACTTGCGCAGCATGATCAATACCGCTCCGGAAGTCGAGAATCAATACACCAAGCTCATTCGCGACTACGGAGTCATCAAGGCACAGTACGAGGCCCTGGTTGCTCAGTTGGGCAAAGCGCGCCTGGGCGAACAGGCCGCCAGAACGGGAATCGTCGGCTTCGACATCGTCGATCCCGCGCGGGTCGAGTCTCGAGCCGATCTTCCCCAGGCGCAAGAAGTTGGCGGCGGCGTCGCTCGTGTTTGCGGGCATCGTTGGCGTGGGAACAGCCTTCATTCTCAACCTGCTGCGTCCCGTGTTCAGCAGCGTGCGTCGCTTGACCGAGGTAACCGGCCTGCCGGTGCTTGGCGTGGTGAGCAAGACCTGGCTGGAGCGGCATCAGGCCCGGTTGAAGTTCTCCGTGCTTGGGGTCATGGGGGCGCTTGTCGGCATGGCGGCCGTATGCGCGGCGTATATCCTCGTGCAGGCACAATTGTCAGCCGCCTTCAAGGCGTGGATCGCGTGACGACATGAGCATTGTCGAGAGAGCCATCCAGAGACTTCAAGGCAGCACTGCGGCGCCTCCGGTCCGGCGGGCATTTGGCAAGGTTGTCGAGGCAACAGAAACGCAATCCGACCCTCGACGCCAGATCCAGCTTGATCACGATGCGCTTCGGACGGCGGGGCTGCTTGCTCCCAAGCACCAGGAGCGCCAGATCGCCAGCCAGTACCGCCAGATCAAGCGGCCACTGATCGCCGCGGCAATGGGCAAGGGTCAGGAGGCGGTGCCCAATGGCCGCCTCATCATGGTGGCTAGCGCGATGCCCGGTGAAGGCAAGACCTTCACGGCCATAAACCTCGCATTCAGCATGGCGATGGAGAAGGAACTGAACGTCGTCCTCGTCGACGCGGACGTCGCCAAACCCCAGATCAGCAAGATGTTCGGCATTGCAGGTGAGCAGGGCCTGCTTGATGCGGTACTCGATCCTGACGTCGATCTTGAGAAGCTGATCCTGCCGACGGACATGCCCAATTTGCTGCTGCTGCCCGCTGGAACCGGCAGCGAGCAGGCGACCGAGCTGCTGGCCAGCGAACGCATGGAGGCGTTGATGACACGGCTGCTCGACCGGAATCCGAACCGGATATTCCTGTTCGACTCATCCCCGCTGCTGTTGACCACCGAAGCGTCAGCCCTGGCGGACATGGTGGGGCAGATAGTGGTCGTGGTCCATGCGGAGCGCACGGAGCACCATGTCCTGATGGACGCGCTGAGCCGGCTGCCGGAGGGGTGCGCGCCGTCACTCATACTCAATCAGAGTACACAGAAGAACGCGGGATCCTACTACTACGGATACGGGACCCAGGTGCAGGCATAGGTCTCAGCATCTCATCGGGTAGCGGATCACACCGCGGAAGGGGCGAGAGCGGCTAACATTGCCGGCAGTGACCAACCCGACCCGCCATATCCCGTCTCTGGACGGACTCCGGGCCATCAGCTTCCTGTTGGTGTTCGTGGCCCATGCCGGTCTCGGAGACATGGTGCCCGGTGGGCTGGGTGTCACTATATTCTTCTTCCTGAGCGGCTTCCTGATCACCACGTTGATGCGCAATGAATACGAGCGCAGCGGCAGGGTGAGCTTTCGCAACTTCTGGCTCAGAAGGGCATTGCGGATCCTGCCTCCCTTCTACCTGGTACTGATTGCGCTGACGCTTGCCGCGCCGCTTCTTGACCCGTCCCATCCGCTTCGGCCGGGGGCGGTTGCCGCGCGCGCCCTGCATATCACCAACTATTGGGTGATCTACAGGGGAAATGTCGGTGAACCGCCCGGCAGCGGGGTGTACTGGTCGCTGGCGGTTGAAGAACACTTCTACCTGGTCTTTCCCCTGATCTTCGTGGGTTTGCAGCGCCTGCGCATGCCGCAACGCTCGCAAGCCATTACGTTCTGGTGCATCTGCCTGGCAGTTCTGCTGTGGCGCGTGTTCCTGGTAACCATGTACAACGTATCCGAGAACCGCACGTACATGGCGAGTGACACCAGGCTCGATTCCATCATGTACGGCTGCGCGCTTGCCGTTTGGTGCAACCCGGTAATAGATCGGCCGGACCTGGATCGCGGCAAGTGGAAGTGGTTGTACGTCCCCGGCGCGATCCTCGTGCTGCTGATTTGCCTGGTCATTCGCAATGAAGTGTTCCGGGAAACCCTGCGCTATTCTCTGCAGGGAGGCGCGCTGACGGTACTGTTCGTTGCCGCCATACGCTTCCATGACCAGTGGCCATTCAGCTGGCTGAATGTGCGGGTGCTGGAATTCCTCGGCGTCTTGTCCTATTCGCTCTACCTCCTGCATCTCGGGATCATCATCGGCGTGCAGAATGCGATTCCTGCCGTGAACCCCGCGATTCAAGGCGGGCTGGCGCTGGCAATATCGGTTGCCCTTGCGTGGTTCATATACCTCGTCATCGAACGCCCCTGCGCGAGGCTGCGCAGAATTCTGCATCGTGAATAGTCCGGGTGCTCTCTAGCGATGCGCAAATCCGTTCTGGTTCTGGGTGCGGGTGGATTCATCGGGCGGCGCATTGTCGCGGCGCTTGTTGCCACGGATTGGGCCCGACCCATTGCTGCCAGTCGCGGGATCCGCAATGCCGCGTTTCCGGACGATGTGGAGCGAATCGTTCTGGATGCCACCGACCAGCGCGCGCTCGAAGACGCCATTGCCACGGTACCCGTGGTCATCAGCTCCGTGGCCGGGGAACCGGACCAGATCGTTCGCAGCGGTCAGGCGTTGCTCGCCGCGGTCCAGGGCTCCAGATCTCCCCCGCGTGTGGTCTATCTGAGCAGTTTGTCCGCCTATGGTTCCGCCACCGGCACCGTGAGCGAGACGGCGCCGCTGCTTGGTGATGTCGACTCATACAGTCGGGCCAAGGCGCTGATCGACGGGCTTGCCGCCGGCTTCTCCACCGTCACAAGATTGAGACCGGGAGTCGTCTATGGTCCTGGCAGCCCCTGGTGGAGCGAGCGGATTGCCCGACTGCTGGTGGAACGACGGCTCGGCGACCTCGGAGAGCAGGGCAGGGGTGTGTGCAATCTCGTGCACGTTGACGACGTGGCCGCAGCGGTGGTTCGAGCCGCGGAACTGCCTGGCGCGGGCGGGCAAGCCTACAATCTGGGAGACCCGTCCCCGCCAACCTGGAACGGGTACTTCGAGCAATATGCGCGGGCATTGGGCGCAGCGCCTGTGCGGCAAATCTCGCGGACCCGTCTGGCCGCCGAGTTGTACCTCTTCGGGCCGCCGCTGAAGGTGGCCGAGCGGCTGCTGGGAAAGGCCAATCCGTGGCGTAGCCATGAGGCTATCCGGCCGTGGTTGCTGCAACTTTGCAGACAGGACATCCGTCTCCAGGTCGACAAGGCCATGGCAGAGCTGGATCTGCGATTCCGCCCGCTGCAGGACGGACTGGAGGAAACGGCGGCGTGGTTTCGTTCCGGAGGCAGGACATGAACCAGGTTGCCGTAGGCTACGTACCGCCGAGCTGCTTTCGCAGGTGACGGGCCAGGCGCACGGCAAGTGCAACGATGGTGAGCGTTGGGTTGGCGTGACTGCTCGTCGGGAACACCGAGGAACTGACGACGAACAGGTTCGGCAACCCGAAGACAGCGCTGTTGGAATCAACGACTCCCTGCCGGGAACTCGCTGCCATCCGGGTAGTTCCGATATGGTGCCCTCCCAATGGAGGTGCATTCGCCAGTTGCTCGGCGAGACGTGCTTTCATCCACCTCGAGTCTGGCCACGCCACTTCCGTTGAGCGTCTCTCGCAGCAGCACGAAGCCGCGCATCGCCGAATCGAGGTCGATGTCGCTCAGGCGCCAGTGGATGCCCAGTCGCGGCATGCCGTCGGAGTCCCTGTCGGCAAGCAATGACACGCGATTCCCGGCGAGTGGTACCTGCTCCGAGTTGAACTCGAGGGGAAAGCTGCCGTCGGCGTTTGGCACCAGTGTATATGGCAGTTTGCGGCGAGCCAGCTTCATGCGAAACAGCCAGTCGCCCGCAAACCTCAGGATTCCCGGTATGTCACGCAACACATTTCCAACGTGCGACAGCGTCGGTGAGGTGACGTTGTACGGGCCATGCTGCAGGATCGAGCGGTATTCGGGGATCAACACCGACTTCGCAAGAAAGATGGTGGACATGACCCCGCTGCCATGGCTCGCGTCCGAATAGCTCGGAAAGTGCAGGCGGAACGCCATGTTCAACAGGCGTTGTTCCCGAAGTACTTCCGGCCGGAAACGCAGTTGCCGACGGCAATACACGCCGTCGCGCGTCTTCTCGAAATCGAAGACCACCCGGGCGCCCTGCGGAATCAACCGACCGGAAGTGCATTCGAAGTGGCACATGTAATACCGCCCGAGGCAGTCCCCCAGATTGCCGAAGCCGGAATCCGGAGCGGAGGCCATGAGCAGACGCGGCGCTTCCAGACCACCGGTCGCGAGGACGAAGACGTCCGCCCGGACCTGGTGGCGACGCTTGTTGCGATCCACGACCTCGGCCGCTTCGATGCGGTCTTCGCCTGGTGCCTTGACGAGCCGCAGGCAGCGCAGTCCGACCCGGGCCGAAACATTCGTTGACTCACGAATCTGTGCCCGGTATCGACGCCCGAAATCGGTGGGCAGGCTGTAGCGCTCGATCTGGCCGGCAAGCAGCCTGTCCGCCGCCATCCAGCCCACCGATCAGTGGTGCGGGATTCCGGAGCGCGGCATCGATGGTGAATTCATCGCGCCCCGCGTCGCATAGCTCCAGGGCACGTGGATAGTATGAAGCGAGTTCCTCGTAAGGGATGGGCCATCCCGGCGATTGCACGTCATCCCGTCGTTCGAAATCGATGGGGTCGAACGGCAGGCAACGGCCACCCCACACGCCGGTGGTTCCTCCAAACCTGACCCGGCGATACTGCGTCGGATCCGGGTGCGGAGCTGTTGCCTCGCCGCGGTAGTATTCCGATGTGGCGGTCTTTGAATCCAGCTCGCCTGCTTCCAGCAACAGGACGTCGAAGCCACTGCGATCCAGTTCACAGGCCAGCGTTATGCCGGCGGCTCCCGCGCCAATGATGCAGATGCGTGCGGTCAGTGCCCGCTCGGGCAGGTTGTCGGATCCAGTCAGCGACATCTGTGAGCGCCAGGTTCTTTCGCCCCGCCAGCTGCCTGTACCGTCCTCTCGATATCGGAATTGATCTCTTCCAAGGAGACAGACCAGTCGTGAGAATTGCAGTCCTCGCTATGTTATAGGTTTCAAAACATGCTTGGGAAATATCATGTGATCATCCGGAGAATGAACCGCGTGCCTGAACGCCTGACTCATGGTGTGGTGTCGAATCGATGAATTCTGTCAAGAGTGAAGTGGTTCACACCATCGACAATTTCGACCTGCCGCAATTTCTGAAGGTGGCGGCCGCATACGGCACGGACCGCTTCGGATTTGTCGTCACGCCAAATGTCGATCACATGATTCGGTTCCACGATGATCCGGCCTTTCGGGACCTGTATCGGGCGGCTGCCTTTGTTCTGCTGGACAGCCGGTGTTGCCGCCCGTGTGATCCGGATCACGACTGGCGCACGGTTGCCGGTGTGTGCAGGGTCGGATCTGACCGCGGCACTGTTCTCCCGGACGATTGCCCCGGACGACCGCATCGTGCTGATCGGCGCCAGCAACGAACAGGCCGGACTGCTTGCCCGGAAGTTTGGACTGCGGGGCTGCAGCACTACAACCCCCCGATGGGCTTCATACATGATCCGGCAGAAGTGGAGGCATGTCTGCAGTTCGTTGAAAGGCACAGTCCCTTTCGCTACTGCTTTCTGGCTGTCGGTTCGCCGCAGCAGGAAATGGTGGCGCACTCGCTTGCTTCGCGCGGCGTGGCGCGTGGTCTGGCACTTTGCATCGGAGCGTCGCTGAATTTCCTGACCGGTATGGAGCGGCGGGCACCGGTGTGGATGCAGAAGGCAGGCCTCGAATGGTTCTTCCGGCTCTCCCAGAACCCGCGCCGGCTGGCTCGACGTTACCTGCTGCGAGGGCCCCGTTTCTTTTCGCAGCTTCGCCACAGCAGGTTTGTGCTTCGTGGGGCCTCTCCAGCCGAATGAAGGGAGATCCTGTTCTGTGCGGCCAGAGTGGAGCGGGATCCCTCCGCGCCCGATGCCGGAGCCCTAGGACAACTGCTGCCGCCCGGGTGCAGGGCGCCGGTTGGCGAGCGTCTCCCTGAAGAAAGTCTCGAGAGTTACCGCTGTTCCTTTCCACGAATAGCGCTCCGCCACCAGTTCGCGACCGCCGTGTCCCAGCCTGTTCGCAAGATCGGGGTCGCCCAGAATGCGCAGCACGGCGTCGCCGAAATCACCGGGAAGGTTGGCGAGCAGCAAGTGCTGTTCGGGCGTGGCGTCGAGTCCTTCGGCGCCCAGGGAAGTCGACACCACCGGACGCGCCATGGCCCAGGCTTCAAGGATCTTGAGGCGTGTGCCGCTGCCAAGCCGCAGCGGCACCACTATGACGGTCGCGGCCGCCAGGTGTGGTCGCAGATCTTCGACCGGCCCCACGATTTCGATGCCGGATCCGGCCTGCGCCAGCAGCGCCGCGGAAGGTTTGGCCCCGATCACGACGAACCGTGAATCCGGGGCGTGCCGCAAATATTCGCGGCCAGATCTCGCGCAGGAAGTACTGGACACCATCCTGGTTTGGAATGGTCGACAGCAAGCCGAAGAAGAGGACCGTCCGCCCGTCGCCCCTGGGGTAGGAGTCTCGTGGCTGGAAATACTCGACGTCCGCGGCATTCGGGATGATGAAAGTCGAAGCCGCTGGAGCGTCCGTCGCGAGCCGCAGCCTGTCGGCATCGCTGCAAACACAGACACCATCGGCCTCGCTGTATGCCGTCAGTTCCTCACGCATCAGCTTTTGCCAATTCAGGGCAGCGTGCAATCGACGTCCGAACGGTGCATTGCTCCTGGAAATCTGGCGTGCCAGATCGTAGTGAATATCGTGTGAATCGATGATTACTACTGGCGGAGCAGCCCCTTCCGGTGAACGCCGAAGGTCATAGTGGGCAAGGTGCGGAAAATTCACGAACACGACGTCGAAACGTTGATTGTCCAGAACGCGATTGAGCTGCTTTTCAAACTCGGGAACTGCTGACTGATGCCGCTGAAAGCTGCGTCGCGAACACCAGGAGCGAAACTGCAGAAGGCGGCGTCGCCACCCCGAGGCGCCCTTGGGATTGCGGACAAATGTCACTTCCCTGCAATAGCTGCGCATCGCCGGGCCGCTGACATCTGGTGTATCAACATCCTCATGGAGAATGAGCGCATGTATGTCGTGGCGTTGCCCGAGATGACTGAGCAAGCCGTGAGTTCGTGCCTGTGCTCCGAATTGCGGCGGACTTGGCGCCATCGGGGAAATGAACAACACGCTGAGACGCTCAGGGATCACCGACATTTGCCCTCTCCGTCAGTGCGTTCATGCGGCAAGCGTCGCGCCATGGTCACGGGACCAGGCCAGCAGTACATAGATCGACCAGACCCGGGACCAATGCAGCCCCGGTTTTCCGGCCAGGTAGGACTTCCACAGCGTGCGTACGGTTTCGGGGCAAAGCCCGACGCCTCCCACCAGCTCCGGGTCCGTGAGCAGGCGGTCCATCTCCGGTTGCAGGCTGCGTCTGGCCCAGCCGTCGATCGGCAGCACGAAACCGGACTTCGGGCGGTCGAAAATGGCCGGGTCCAGGCCGGAAAGCGCGATGTCCCGCAGAAGCTGCTTTCTGCGTGCCGGAAAGAACCTTCGCGCGGGGTCAATGCCGGCGACCTTTTCACAAAGCACGTGATCGAGCAGCGGCACACGCGCTTCCAGGGCGACGGCCATGCTTGCCGCGTCGGTGTCGCGCAGCAGACGCTCCCCGATGAAGCTGGAAAGTTCCAGCAATGACACCGCGTGCAGTATCTCGCTTCCCTTGATGCGGGAGCGCCAGAGCCGGGCTACCTCGGCGGGCAGGCCAAAATCCTGTGTGCGTTGGGCCTTGCGAATGCTTGCGGATGCAAGTCGGGCCTGGGTTTCACGCGTGAACAACGCGTAGGACACTTGATAGAGACCCAATAGATCGTGTGCAGCGCGTGCCACGTCGGCGATTTTTCCCCAACGTGTCTGCGGCGGCGATTGCCGCTTCAGGTTCCAGTACGCGTATCCGGCGAGTGCCGAAACACCGCGAATGGCACCATCAAGTGCCCGACCGGGCAGCCAGGCGGTGCCGCGCATCAGCTTCGGCAGCTCCACGAAGCTCGCATAGCCACCGAAGAGCTCGTCGCCGCCGGTTCCCGCCAGAGCCACAGTCATGCCGGCCTCGCGCGCCGCACGACTCACGAAGTACGTGTTGATGGCGTCGAAAGTCGGCTGATCGATTGACGAGAGCGCATCGGAGAGCTGACCGACGAAGTCGGACTCGCGCAGGGTAACCATGGTATGGCGGCTCTTGATCGCCGCCGCGACCATTGCGGCGTACCGCGATTCGTCCAGGCTTGCCTCCTCAAAGCCGATCGTGAAGGTATGTACTGCGTCCGGTGCCGCCTCGCTTGCCAGCGTCGCCACGGCGCTGGAGTCGACGCCACCGGAGAGGAAGACGCCGAGCGGCGCATCCGAAACCAGCTGCATCTTGACGGTCTTTGCCAATTCATCACGCAGTTCCTCGTCGGTCGTGCGTGAGGCACTGCTCGAAGGCAGCGTCCAGTAACGGTGAAACGCTCCCGGTTCGGTGCGCGTCCTGCCGCCGTCCGGACCGATGGTGAGGATGCTCGCCGCGGGCAGCAGATTGACGCCCTCGATTATGGTGCCGGGCCCAATCACGATGCCCTGCGACAGATACGAAGCGACCCCGGCCGGATCCAGCCGTCGCTGCACCACACCGCTGGCAAGCAGGGCGCGTACTTCGGAGGAAAACAGCAGGGTATCGTTCCTGAACGGACCACCCCGCACGACCGTCCAGTAGAGGGGTTTGATGCCCATCTGGTCGCGAATCAGGTGGACCGAGCGCGAACGCGGATCCCAGATCGCCATCGCAAAGATCCCGCGCAGTCGCGGTACGACGGCGAGGCCCCAGCGGACGTAGGCTGCCAGTACGACCTCCGTGTCCGATGTGGATACAAACCGCTGTCCGAGTGCCTCGAGCTCCTGACGCAGCTCGATGAAATTGTAGATTTCGCCGTTGAAAGTGATGATGCAGCCGGAGGCGGCATCGACCATCGGCTGGGCACCGGCGTCACTCAGGTCGATAATGGCGAGTCGACGATGGGCGAACGCAACTTCGGCGGATTCGGCGATCCATTGCCCCGAGCCGTCCGGACCACGATGACGAATGGCGTCACTGATCCGGGCAACACAGCCCGCAACGCTCTCGCGATCCCAGCCGGAACCACCGGATGTTTGCGACAGATTCCCGACTGCCCCCGCAATCCCGCACATCAGGCGAGCCCCTTCGCGGCTCCGTGCCGCCTCGACGCCAATCGGATCATGCAGGATCCGCGCTTGCTCGCACTGCAGGCTTTTCCCTCGCCAGCCAGACCGACGCCTGGGATTCATTGAACATGCGGGTTGCCCGGTTCTTGCCCATCCGCAGACATGCCATTTGGTAGCGCCTCAGGAATTTGCGGAACTCGGGATCCTCGTAGCGTGCGGCACGCTGCAGGGCGCTACGAACGTAGCCCCACAGCATCGCGATCGTACCGACGACCGCAGGGTGCTTTGGAATTCTGAAGATTGCGCTGGCCAGAAAATAGATGGGGGAACTGCCCATGAAGTATTGGCCGTACCCGAATCGGACGCGTCCGGTCCAGATGCCCTTCTGGCTCGACCCCATCGGGCGCAAATGGATGAATCGCAGCGCTTCCTGGTCCAGGCTCTCGGCAACCCAGCCGAGCATGCGGCAGCGATGACAGTCGATGCCATCCCACATGACCTGGCGCACGAATCCGCCGATCTCGCGGAAGCACTGGACCCGGTAAAACTTCGTCATTCCCACCGACATTTCGTCGCCGCACACCTCCGCGACCATGTCCCCGTTGCCGGGAGCTATGAAGTAGGGCTTCCCCGACGAAGTGCCCAGCCTGGGATTTGCCTCCATTCGCTCCATGAGGATCTCGAAGTATCGCGGTGGCAGATCCAGATCCAGATCCAGCTTGCACACGTAATCGAAGTCGTCCAGAGAGACCGTATCCAGGCCGGCATAGAAGGCTTCGATCACCCCCGGCCCGACACTGCGCTTGCCGCGATCCGTGCGACGCACGACCCGCAGGTAGGGCATGCGCTCGCGATAGCTTTCCAGAATTGCCGGAGTGTCGTCCGTGGATCCGTCGTCTATCACGACCCAGAGCGTCGGTGGAACGCTCTGTGCCATGACGCTGTCCAGCGTCCGGCGCATGTACGCCGCTTCGTCACGACATGGCGAAATGAGTACATACCTGCGATTCGACACTTGAGCTCTACTCTCCAGGTGCGGAAACTGCCTGGCGGATGCGCCAGGAGAAGACTCCAAACGCGCATCGAATCACTTTTCCCGTCCGCCCGCCACCGAATCCGGTCATCGGGGCGACGGTAGCGCATCGGAGTGAGATTTTGGTCTCAAATTGCCCCGGCGACCAACTCACCCGGATCAGCCGACCTTGGGTGTGCGGCGCCGGACCAGGGAGGCTGCTACGCTCAGCGGCTTTGTCATGCGAAAGCCGAGCGTCATGATCGCGAGGTAGACTCCACCGCACAGGCCGCTCAGGATGAACAGGCGGGCAAGCGGTGCCGTATGCTCCAGCAGCGAGAAGCGGACCGCGAAGCCGAACGCCGCGATTCCAAGGGCGACGCCGATCTGCCGGCCGACCGCCCTCAAGACATCTCCAATGCCGATCCCGAGCGGCTTGCCGGCGTACACAATTGCCGGTACCGACAGCAGCGTGGTAAGCACCGCGTAGGCGGCTGCCACACCAATTGCACCAAAAGGCAGGCCGCAGAGGAGAGCCACGACGGTGGCGGCGCAGTTGAATACGCCCCAGTGGCGCCAGCGCTCAGGTCGACCGGCGGTGACATGTAGCCAGCCGAGCGTGCGTTCGACGACATGTGCAGGTCCGCGCAGGGCAAGGACGCTCAGAATTGCGCCGGCCGCCTCCCACTTCCTGCCCAGCAGCACCACCACCAAGTCGTGGCCGACGACGGCCAGAATCGCAAATGCCGGGGCCGCAAAGTAGGCGAGCGAGGAGATCGCCGTGGACCATGCCCGCTTCAACGTCTCCCCATCACTGCGCAGCTTGCTCAATGTTGCGGTGGCGACATTGTGAAGTGAACAGGTGTTCAGGGCATTGTCGTAGACCGTGAATGCATTCTGATAGTAGCCGAGTTGAGTCGGTCCAACGGTATAGCCAAGTGCAACACGGTCCACTGACCTGGCCACATAGTCGGTAACCGTGAAGCCGGTTACATTCAATCCAAAACCCAGCAGTTCCTTTACGGTGCGTGTGAATGTCGGTCGGCCTGGCAACCAGCCACACGATATCCAGACTCCTGTTCCGATGAACAATGCCGCAAGCACCGGCTTCCAGACCAGCGCCCAGTAATCAAATCCCGAGTAGGCAAGTGCGATGGAACAGATGGTAGCCAGCAGGTTGCCACTCAAGTCGATTATCGCGAGCTTGCGGAACATGAGCGCACGCCGCATGAGGGCGTACTGCTGGAAGAACAGTCCGGGGAGTACGAAAGTAAGCGACATCACAATCGCAATGGATACGAGGCGCGGTTCCCCGTAGAAGCGTGCGAACAGTGGTGCACAAAGCGCGATGATGATGGTGAACGCCAACCCCACCCCGAAGGTAATCCAGAAGAGCGCGCTCGCCTCGCCCTCGCTTATGTGTCCGCGCTGGGCTACCGCGTCGCGAGTGCCAAGATCAATGAAGATCGACGCGAACCCGGTCATCGCGGCGACCATGGCCACAAGCCCGAAGTCTTCGGGTATCAGAATGCGCGCAAGAACGATGGTCGATCCGATCTGCAGCAGGACGTTGCCGCCCTGGGCGATCATTGAAACAGCCCCGCCACGCAAGGACCTGCGATGCAGGTCATCGCTGGGCTTTGATTCTTCGAAGTATTCGTGGCGCATTGCCAGACTCTAACGACCCCGTCTGGCGGGGAAGAATCGAGAATGCGGTGTTCCGCCAAGGAGGGTCAAGCTCCCGGCACGCGGCGTGCGACTCAATTCGCACGATCCCGCGGGCGGCAATGGGCAAAATCGCCATCCGCACTCGGGAACGGCTGCCAGCGGAATGTCAATGTTGCAATCGTGGCTGGAACCGCGTATCAGCCACCGCCCGGCCTGCCCAACGATTGGTTGCAGCAAGGACATGCTCTCGGGTAAATATTTCTTAACTTGCCGCTCATACGATGAGCGCAAGTCAGCCATTCCGTTTGGGTAAACTCTGCAACGCGTCGACCACATGTCGGCCAGTGACGGCTAACGCATTGGAATGATCCGGGTGGCAAAGACTTCAAGTGTCTTCCTGTGATCACCGTAGCCGATCCAATGATCTGCTGATGCGAATCGCGCGACAGAACCTTTTGGGCCATTCGCAGTCTCGAGCATATGATCGACACCTCTACAGCATATCAATTCGACGTCGCTCCCGAAGACGCGCTGGGTGTGTTGCGTCACCATTCCGGACTATTGCTGATCGACCTGGACGAGACGCTTTACCTGCGGAATTCCACGGAGGACTTCATTGATTGCGCAAGACCCGCGTGGTTGGCAGCCCTGATACTGCGTGCGCTTGAGATACTCAAGCCGTGGCGAACCACCGGGCAGGGAACGCGTGACAACTGGCGGACTGCGGCAGTGGCTGTGCTGTTTCCCTGGACGTGGTGGCGCTGGAAGTCCCGGGTCGGCATCCTGGCTGGTCGTCATGCCAATTCGGAGCTGTCCAACATCCTGAAGAGCCGATCCGAGCCGTTTGTGATTCTCACCGCGGGATTCGGCACCATCGTCGTACCGCTGCTGCGCGCCATGGGGTTCGGGCATGCAAGGATTCTCGCAGCGAGAATGTTTTCCTGCGCTGATCGCCGCGACGGCAAGCTCGCTATGGCAACGCGCGTTCTGGGGCAGAGCGCGGTGGCGGAATCGCTGGTGCTGACGGATTCGCTGGCGGATCACGAGCTGATGAGCGCCTGCAAGACGCCGGTCAGAACATGCTGGCCCACAGCCAGGTACGTCAAGGCACACAGTGGAACCTACCTTCCCGGCGAATATGTATCGCGTGTCAAGCACCCCGGCAAGCGCTACTTCGGGTCGATCCTGCGGGAAGATTTTTCCTTCTGGGTGCTATGCTCGATCGGACTGGCGACAAATCCCGCCGCCCACTTCGTGGGCCTGCTGCTGCTTCTGTTGTCCTTCTGGTCGATCTATGAGCGCGGCTATCTCGACAATGACCTGATGGCCGAGAGCTGGGAGATTGATCCCAAACTGACGAAGGAATATTCAACCGAGACATTCAGTATCTCGATGGTTCAGCCATGGATATGGGCACTGGCATGCGGAGCGGCCGGTGTTGCCATACTGCATCCTCACAAGGACGCTTTCCTTCAGTATTGCGGTGTATGGGCAGCTGTGCTCGTGTGCGTGCACTTCTGCTTCCGGCTCTACAACCGGCTGGACAAGCAGACACGCCTCTGGATTTATCCTCTCCTGCAGGTTGGACGCACGGCGTCATTCGCTCTGGTCGTTGCGATCGAGCCTGCCGGAATCGCCGCACTGTCCGCTCACATTGTCTCCCGCTGGGTCCCTTACCTCAGCTACCGACTCGGTAGATCAATGGAATGGCCCGAATTCCCGACAGCACTCATCCGATTGATCGCGTTCATGCTGTTTTCCGTGATGGTATGCCTGGCGCTGGGGCCCAAGGCTCTCTTCGCATGGACTACCCTGGCGCTTCTGGCGTGGAATGTCTTCATCGCTAGACGCGAGATCTACCGGGCCATCAAGGCATCACATCGAATCGACCGGAGTTGAATGGGACGCGGACGCCAGGGGGCGCCCGCAAGCGGTGTGCACTCGCGAGCTTGGTCAGGAGTGCTTTGCGGGTGCCCAGAATCGCTTGAGGCGCAGGAAATGCTTCTCGAAGAATTCATAGCTCAGCCACGCGACTATCGTGGACGCCGCGATGCCGACCACGGCAAGAATCGCCAGCGCCCCAACCCGGGAACCGATGGCGTTGCCCAGTTTCACATCCGTGGCATGAGTAACGAAGTAGTACGAGAGAAAATGATGGTACACGTACAGCCCGTAGCTGTACTTGCCCAGAAAGCGCATTGGCTGGCTGCAGAAGAACCATGACACCAGCGATGAGGGAGGCGCCGTCAAGGCGGTGAGCATCAGTGCGGCAAGCATCAGCCGGAAGGCGCCGCTGCGAATCGCTGCGGGATCACCACCAATATGGGTGAAATGCCTGATACCGAATTGCACCAGCAACAAGGCGGCGCCGACGATGAACATCGGGAGAATCGCGCGTTTGGCCGCCATTGCCCCGTCCGGCCGTCGCACGAATACCGCAAGAAATCCGCCCAGAGCCAGGGCATCCAGCTGCAGTGGCGTAAAGACAGTTGTCGTGACCAGGTTGACGCCCGACATTGCGGCGGCGACCCGGCTGCCGAATGACAGCAGTGCGACCGCCAGCGAGAACTTCAGGAAGTGGCCTCGCCTGTCGGCAAACAGCCAGACCATCAGGGGCCAGACAAGATAGAAGTGTTCTTCAATGGCCAGCGACCAGAAGTGCTCGATATAGGACAATACCCATCCGCCATGTATGGCCAGGTAGATGTTCACTCCATACAGCCAGGCCCATGCCTGGTGTTCCCTCAGCCCCGCAATCTCCGATCCACGGAATGCCGGAATGGCCGGGACAACCAGAAAGACAACGACGAGAACGCCGTAATAGAGCGGAAAGATCCTGAGCAGGCGGCGCATGTAGAAATTGCGGAAGTAGGCCGGATCGCCTCGCGAGTCATAGAGGATTCCGGTAATCAGGAAGCCCGAAAGAATGAAGAAGAGATCGACTCCGAGAGCGCCGTAAGAGAACAGCCAGGTGATGGCGGATTCGACATGCCCCGTCGGATTCGTGGGCGCCACGAAGTGGAACAGAAGAACCGCGAGAATGGCCAGTCCGCGGACTCCATCCAGCGCCGGCATATGTCCGCCGAAAGGGGAAGCTGATGGGGAAGCGGCTGCTGCTGATGGCGATGGAACCGATACGTTCTGCGACATCTCAATACCGGCCGACGAAGGTGGTCAATCCGAACGACACAATTGGCTCCCTATGCTCCCTCTCTCGCAATCACACCGGTTGCGCCCGCTGGCTCATGGCTGCACGAACGGGGTGCCCGCATCGTAGCGCGCCTTGGCCGGCAACTCGTAGACCTTGGTGCTTCCCGTCGGATCCACCCACGGCCAGGTGTAACCCTTGCCGGCATTGAAGAACGCCGGCTTCTGCTTCAGGTACAGCGAGTCCGGCAGCGTGCGATCCGGGATGTTCGGGTCCCAGGTCACCGAGTTGGTCACGTAGTCGAAGTTGCCCGTGCGCAGCGTGGTCGCCGCCACGTTCGGGTCGGTTGGGTAGGGTGACCAGTCGTCCCAGCCCAGCAGCCAGATCGCCGGAGTCCTCATGAGCAGGCGGTGTGTTCCCTGATATATCCACCCTTTTGTGCCTCCCGGAGAGCCCAGCACATTGCCGACGAACGTGTGCCAGTAGGAGTAGGCAGCGGCGCCCGCGGCCCGCTTCGGGCCATTGCCGACTTGGTTGGCATCGTCGATCAGCCCGCCGCCGGACTGGTTGTTGAACGGCGCGCGAATCCCGGTCAGATAGTTGCGGAACACCGTGTGATAGATGGCATTGCCGTGCGTCTTGTCCGAGTCGAAGTTGAACGCGTAGTTGCCCTCGAACAGCACGTGATGCGAACCGACCATGTGCGAGGCGTTCAGGCCAACCTCGATCCACGCGCCGTTGTAGTTGATGTAGCCATCGTCCGCGTAGTTGTAGCCGAACACCGAGGCGGTGCCGGCCGAGCGCGCCACCATCACCTTGTTGGCCTTGACGATGATCGAGTTCTCCACCAGCGCCTCCGAGGAACCCTCCGAGAGGCTGATGGCATAGCCGCCGCCGCCGGGCGATGCCCAGGCCGCGTCATGCACGTAGGAATCGCGGATCTCCACCCGGAAGGAGTGATCGATGGCAAAGCCCTCGTCATGCCAAACGGTGTTGTCGATGGTCTTGGCCCAGCAGGCATTGCACCACTCGAAGCGCACGTTGCCGTTGTCCCCGCCGATCACCTTCAGATCCTCGATACCCGCGTTGGCGGTATGGGTGACGTTGTAGCCGGTGAGCTGGGCGGTGTGCGAGGTGCGATAGGAGATGTGGACCGGTGTGGTGAAGGTCACCACGTTGCCCGAGACGCTGGCGACCTGCTTGATCTCGTTGGTGGGCCGGTCCAGACGGCTGAACCAGCCGAAGGCATCCTGGTTGGCCGCGTTGGCCGGAATCTTCAGCGGATCGTCGGTCTGCAGCGACGGATTGTGCTTCTGCCACACCACGCGGAAGTCCGGCGAAGCCCAGATCTGGCCGCGGCCGGTCGGGTCGACCTGCCAGCTGGCGCCGGAGAGCTCATCCAGCAGCACGATCTGGCCCGCCGCGAAGCCCGAGGCACTGGACAGGGTGACGGTATACGCACCCTTGACCGCATCGGCGCTGAGATTGGTCGACTTGGCAAAGCCACCGTTTTCGCCCGCCCATCGCCGGGGTCCAAGAATCACGATGGGGGATGGCTTGGGGCCGGTGGCTTCCGCGCCTGGCTTGGCGCCATCGGTCTTCTGCAAGGTGGTCTGGGTGGGGCCGGCCCCGCGCAGTGTCACGCTCTTGCTGATCAGCAGGTAGTTGCCGCTGTTGATGGTGAAGGTACCGGCCGAGAGCATCACCACCTGACCGGCCGGGCAGGCGTTGATGGCGGCCTGGATGCCATTGGTGGCATCGCTGGACCCATTGCCATACGTCGAGGCATTGACTGTTGCGCACACTCTGGTGCGGTTGGGGATGCCGCCGGGTACGCCCGGGTTCCAGGTCGTGACCCGATCCGCCGGAAACATCGTCGTCGGCGGCGGGTTCGGCAGGTCTGGAATGATTGTGCCAGGATGCGCATCACGCGAACACGCCCCCAGGACCCCGAGAGCCACGGCGGCCGGAATGCGAATATACATGCCTGTCCTCACCGAACCCGCCCCTGAATCAGACTGTGGTGCCACGCGATCCATCACGAGTCGGTAACTGCTCCAGATTGACTGCCGCGTGCCACGAACCGGCAGGTCCGTGGCAGGAAGCGGGTACGCGATGTCGAAAATCCACTGTCGCCTGACATCGGCTGCCATTAGAACATGGTGTCCACGCGACTGTCTGGGCTCGCACGTGACAGGACCCCGCGAGACCCGATTTCCAACGGGCGCTGATGACGGTTCAGGGAACTCATTGGAAATATGTCGCTACTGCCCACTCGTCCAGGGTGGCACCCCTTGTCCATCTCGCGGCCGTCCGGCGCGGTGGTCAAGCGGGACCATGCCGCCTGGTGATGTCTGAAACATGCGGAGAAGAAAGAATCGGCAGCTATTCTTGTACGGATGCAGACAGGGTAGGGTGACAGGAGGGCGCCTCGCGCCGGGAGATTGGCTTGCACCAACGCATCAACACACGCCGATCGGCACGGCGCTCCGCCGGGCCGGCTGACTCGCAGAAGCCCACGGGTACCCGCGGCTCCATTTTTCCGCTGGTGCTGGTGTTCCTGATGTTCGCAATCATGGTGATGCCGGCGGGTCTGAATTACGCGACGAACACTGACATGCCCACGGAGGGCGACCCTCTCAGTCGCACCATCTGGATCACTCTCATCGCCTGTGGCGCCATGCTTGTCATTCGCAACAAGGCGCAGGTGAGCCGGCTCCTGGCGGCCTCGAACGTTCCGTTCCTGGTGTTCATAGTGCTGGCGAGTCTGAGCCTGCTGTGGTCCATCGCGCCAGGATTCACCATCAAGCGACTCTTCCGCTTGTATGCAATCGTTCTTGTATGCATCGCGTTTGCTACTTCGGGCTGGCGGCCGCGACTGTTTGAGAGCACTGTGCGCACGCTGCTCTTTCTGGTGCTCGCGTCATCCGCGATCTTCTGCTACGTCAATCCGGAACTTGCCATTCATCAGTTCGGCGATCTGAAGGGCGCATGGCACGGGATTACCACGGGAAAGAACCTGCTCGGATCACTTGCGGGCTGTGCGTTCGTGCTCTGGCTTCATGCCTATCTGACAAGGGAGTCAGGCCGCTTCTGGTCGATTGCCAACATGGCGCTTGCGGGGTTCGTCCTAGTGATGTCCCGGAGCTCCACGTCGCTGATGTCGACGGTGTTTGCCATCTTCTTCATTCTTCTGCTGTTGCGCTCTCCCAAGTCGATGCAGCGCTACATGCCGTATGTGGTCGGGGTGTTTGCCATTGCCGTTTTGCTCTATGCCATGGCCGTGCTGCGCGTCATTCCCGGCCTGGACGTCATCCTGTCGCCGATTTCGATGATTACCGGAAAGGACCAGACTTTCACCGGCAGAACGAATATCTGGTACGTCCTGCGCCTGCACATCGCGCAACATCCGCTGCTCGGGACGGGCTATGGAGCTTACTGGATCGGACCGACTCCCTCCTCGCCTTCGTACGACATGGTGACCAAGCTGTTCTTCTATCCCACGGAAGGCCACAACGGGTACCTGGACGTGATCAACGATCTGGGATACGTCGGGGAAATCTGCCTGCTGGCATACTTCCTGTCCTACATACGACAGGCGCTGAAGCTGGCAGCGCTGAATCGCGGCAGGGGAGCTCTCTACCTGGCGCTAATCTTCCGGGCATTTCTGGCGGATATGTCCGAGACCCACTGGTTCTCGGTACTCAGCATAGACTTCGTCATCTTCACCTTGGCGACGTACTCGCTTACCAGGGAGCTCATTCATGCCCAGGACGCTGCCGCGGCGCCACCTTCCTCACCCGAGGTGCCCGAAAGGGCCCGGTGGTCCGACCGGTTCGTGTCGAGGAAGATATCCCCGACACGAAAGTCTCATCGGCGCTCCGGGTGACCCCTCATGGCTGCACGAACGGGGTGCCCGCATCGTAGCGCGCCTTGGCCGGCAACTCGTAGACCTTGGTGCTTCCCGTCGGATCCACCCACGGCCAGGTGTAACCCTTGCCGGCATTGAAGAACGCCGGCTTCTGCTTCAGGTACAGCGAGTCCGGCAGCGTGCGATCCGGGATGTTCGGGTCCCAGGTCACCGAGTTGGTCACGTAGTCGAAGTTGCCCGTGCGCAGCGTGGTCGCCGCCACGTTCGCGTCAATCGGGTAGGGTGACCAATCGTCCCAGCCCAGCAGCCAGATAGAAGGTTTTGACATCAGGACGCCGGTGGTCCCCTGGTATATCCAGCCGTTAGTGTTCCCCGGAGAGCCCAGCACATTGCCGACGAACGTGTGCCAGTAGGAGTAGGCAGCGGCGCCCGCGGCCCGCTTCGGGCCATTGCCGACTTGGTTGGCATCGTCGATCAGCCCGCCGCCGGACTGGTTGTTGAACGGCGCGCGAATCCCGGTCAGATAGTTGCGGAACACCGTGTGATAGATGGCATTGCCGTGCGTCTTGTCCGAGTCGAAGTTGAACGCGTAGTTGCCCTCGAACAGCACGTGATGCGAACCGACCATGTGCGAGGCGTTCAGGCCAACCTCGATCCACGCGCCGTTGTAGTTGATGTAGCCATCGTCCGCGTAGTTGTAGCCGAACACCGAGGCGGTGCCGGCCGAGCGCGCCACCATCACCTTGTTGGCCTTGACGATGATCGAGTTCTCCACCAGCGCCTCCGAGGAACCCTCCGAGAGGCTGATGGCATAGCCGCCGCCGCCCGGAACCGCCCAAACCGCGTCATGCACGTAGGAATCGCGGATCTCCACCCGGAAGGAGTGATCGATGGCAAAGCCCTCGTCATGCCACGCGGTGTTGTCGATAGTCTTGGCCCAGCAGGCGTTGCACCACTCGAAGCGCACGTTGCCGTTGTCCCCGCCGATCACCTTCAGATCCTCGATACCCGCGTTGGCGGTATGGGTGACGTTGTAGCCGGTGAGCTGGGCGGTGTGCGAGGTGCGATAGGAGATGTGGACCGGCGTGGTGAAGGTCACCACGTTGCCCGAGACGCTGGCGATCTGCTTGATCTCGTTGGTGGGCCGGTCCAGGCGGCTGAACCAGCCGAAGGCATCCTGATTGGCCGCGTTGGCCGGAATGTGCAGTGGATCGTCGGTCTGCAGCGACGGATTGTGCTTCTGCCACACCACGCGGAAGTCCGGCGAAGCCCAGACTTGGCCGCGGCCAGTCGGGTCGACCTGCCAGCTGGCGCCGGAGAGCTCATCCAGCAGCACGATCTGGCCCGCCGCGAAGCCCGAGGCACTGGACAGGGTGACGGTGTATGCGCCTTTGACCGCATCGGCGGTGAGATTGGTCGAGCTGGCAAAGCCGCCGTTGTTGGCGTAGCGCGCAGGCCCAAGAATCACGATGGGCGACGGCTTGGAGCCGGTGGCTTCCACGTCAGGCTTGGCGCCATCGGTCTTCTGCAGCGTGGTCTGGGTGGGGCCGGCCCCGCGCAGCGTCACGCCCTTGTTGATCAGCAGGTAGTTGCCGCTGTTGATGGTGAAGGTACCGGCCGAGAGCATCACCACCTGACCGGCCGGGCAGGCGTTGATGGCGGCCTGGATGCCATTGGTGGCATCGCTGGACCCATTGCCATAGGTCGAGGCATTGACTGTTGCGCATATCGTGGTGCGGTTGGGGATGCCGCCGGGTACGCCCGGGTTCCAGGTCGTGACCCGATCCGCCGGAAACATCGTCGTCGGCGGTGGGGCGGCTGCCTGAACGGAAATCGTGAATGGTGCGAGCGATGCGACGGAAGAGCCGTCAGAAACCGAAATGGTTATCCCTGAATCGTCGCCGATATCGGAACTGGCGGGTGTGCCGGAGAGCGTACCTGTCGCGGTATCAAAAGAAGCCCAGGACGGCACGTTGGTTGCTGAATAGGTCAATCCCACGCCAGCCGCGCCGCTGCCGGTTGGCGTGAATCCGTAGGATGCGCCGACCGTGGCAGTGGTCGAGGGCGTGCCGGTGATCGTCAGGGAGACGCTGATAGCAGTAACCTGAATCGAGAAGGCTGGTAACGCACTGCTGGTCGTTCCATCGCTCACGCTGATGACGATGTTCGAGTAAGTACCGACCTGACCACTCGTCGGCGTGCCCGAGAGGCGGCCAGTCGAAGTATTGAAGGTCGCCCAGGATGGTTTGCCGGAAACCGAGAACGTGAGCGTACCGCCACTCGGATTGGTGGTAGTTGGCGTAAAGCTGTAGGTCTGACCCGCGGATACATTAGTGTTTGGCGCACCGCTGATGGTTGGAGGAGAGCTGCCGGCCGACAGCACCTGGACCTGGAATGCAGGCAACGAGCTCGTGTCTTTGCCGTCACTGACGGCAACGACAATGTTCGAGTAGGTACCGACCTGCTGGCTCGTCGGAGTGCCGCTCAGCATGCCTGTCTTAGTCGAAAAGCCGGCCCAGCCCGGCTTGTTCTGCACGCTGAAGGTCAGGGCGTCTCCGTCGGCATCTGTCGCTGTCGGCTTGAAGACGTAGCTGGTACCGGCCACCACCGTTGTGGAAGGCGTGCCATTAATCGTAGGGGCGGTATCAACAGAATAGATTGTTCCCTTGTTGTCACCTCCACCGCAGCCGGCAAGCAGGCCGAACGCCAGAAGGACAGGAATCTTGATGTGAACACGCATACGTTGCTCCGTCGATGACCGACTTGTCTGGATGCCTAGGCTATGCAAAATCGCTCGATTGCCATATGTGTCGCAAAAGCGGAACGCCCCCTGGAATCAGGCTGACGATAACCTTCACGAAATGAGAGGCCTATCACACGGGTGCGGCAGCGAATTTCAGCGGCAGATTGCCCGCATAACGAGCCCTTCACTCGGAGCGCAATAGGCCACAATCTCCAGGTGCCCGATGTGCGGCTGGTCTCACTGCCTGGGAGCTATGTTCCGTGGGGCGCGCATATGGTCAAAAATGCGTTTTCCCCTGAGTCCGCCAGACACTCGAGGTGCAGTGCAGCGCGACTGAAGTGATCTGCGAGGGGCTAGCGGTGAGTACGTTCAGGCAAGTCGAGCAAGGCAGGCCTGCCGACGACTTCGAGCACCTCGCGCCGCGCGGCACGCCGCATCGGCTTCCCGTCCACCGGGCTGATCGGCGCCTGCCGTATCCCGTCCCTGGGAAACACGAATGCTTCGATGGTTTCGTCGCCCATCTCGAAGCGTATCGACGGCACGGCGACCTGCCGTTCGGGCGTCATGCGCATCCTGCGCTCAAACACTTCGTAGTCGTAGCGGCGGTCCATCAGGTGGATGCACACCGCTTCGGCGCTGTCCGAGAACACGTGCAACTGGATATCTGCGAATTCGGTGGCCGAACCGGCGAGCACCGGCCCGACCAGCCGCGGCTCGAATGGGTCCAGCATCCGCATTGCGTCCAGCGCCACGCGCCGCTGCTCCTGCAGGCTGCTGGTGTGTGCGGTGCCGCCGAACAATCTTTGCCAGGAAAGCAGCGCGGATTCGATCTCGGTGTTCTTCGGCAGCAGCGGACCGTCGACCACACCGTAGCGTTCGGCCGCCTTGCGCTTGGCGACGAGGTAGTCCTGGATGCCGTGCTGGGCCATCAGCCGGGCAGCCTCCTGGGCAATGGCGCTACGCAGCTGATCGGAGCGGGTCGGGGAACGCTTGGGCATGGCAAGGCTCGCGCGGCCTCGTCACTGGACCGCCGGTACCAGACTATAGCTAGAAGATCGGCTCGCCGCTCGGCGCACTCTTTGGCTTCGGCACGCTCACAGGCACCGGTCCGGATGCGTCGGTTGCATCGCCGGGTTCCAGCTGCACGCCATCGGGCAAATGGTCCGCCATGAACACTTCGTCCATGGCATCCGGATCGCCCGGCTCCTCGGGCTGGCCGGTTACCGATGAGATGGTCACATCGACGATGCCATCGGGTCGCGGCAATCGCGCGGAGGGCATGCCGCGCAACGCCTCGCGCATGAAATCGATCCATACCGGCAATGCCGTACTCGAGCCCTCTTCGTGCTCGCCAAGCGAGCGCTCATCGTCGAAACCCACCCACGCCGTAGCGACCAGGTTGGCGTTGAAGCCGTTGAACCAGTTGTCGCGCACCGGCTGGTCGGTGGTGCCGGTCTTGCCCGCCAGGTCGTCGCGGCCCAGTGCGTTGGTGCGCCGGCCGGTACCGCGTGTGGCCACGTCGTGCATGAGATCGGTCATCAGCCAGGCGTTCTGCACGGAGATGACCCGCGGCGCGCGCCGATCCACCGGCACGTCGTTGGCGCCGGCACCCTCGGGCTGCTCGCAGGCCAGGCAGGCGATCTTCGGCTCTGCCTCGAACACCACATTGCCCTTTTCGTCCTCGATGCGCGTGATGTAGTACGGGTCGACCTTGAAGCCGCCGTTGGCAAATACCGCGTAACCGGCTGCCATCTGCAATGGCGTTGCCAGTTGCGTGCCCAGCGCGAGGGTCAGGTTGTGCGGCATCGTGGCGGGGTCGAAGCCGAACCGCGCGGCATAGGCAATCGCCGTGTCGATCCCGATGCTCTGCAGGATGCGGATGGATACCAGGTTCAGCGAGCGCACCAGTGCTTCGCGCAGGCGCGTCGGTCCGCCGAATTCACCCCCGGAGTTCTTGGGCCGCCAGTGGTCCTCCGAGTCCTCGCTCTGGTCGAGCACCACCGGCATGTTGAGAATGACCGAGGCGGGCGTAAAGCCGTTCTCCAGCGCCGCGGAATACAGGAAGGGTTTGAAGCCGGAGCCGGGCTGGCGCCTGGCCATCGTGACCCGGTTGAAGGCGTTGTAGTAGAAGTCGAAACCGCCGTCCAGCGCGACGATGCCGCCATCCCTGGGGTCGAGCGAAACCAGTGCGGCCTGTGCCGCCGGCAACTGGGACAGGCGGGCGGTGCCCTGCTTGTCGATGACCACGTACACCACGTCGCCACGCCTGACCACGTCTGCGGCCTTGCGCGGTGCCGGCCCCACGGTGCTTCCGGAGGGCCGCGCCGCCCACGAGAGCCCGTCCCATCCAATCTGTTCCGGCCCCCGCTCACGGACGTAGACCTGGACGTCCTTGTCGCCCACCTTGGTGACGATGGCAGGCTCCAGCAAATTGATCTGCTTGTAGTCCTCCAGCGCCTCTTCCAGCTCCTCCGGCGTGGGTGCCGCCGGCAGGTCCACCTTGCCCAGACGGCCGCGATAGCCGTGGCGCTGGTCGTATTGCATCAGGCCGTCGCGCAAGGCGTCATTGGCGGCGCTCTGCAGGCGGCCATCCAGGGTGGTGTACACCTTGTAGCCGGCGTTCACCGCGTCCTCGCCAAAGCGCGCGACGATGTCCTGGCGCACCAGTTCGGCCACGTACGGGGCCTTCACATCGGTGAGCGGGGCGTAGCCGCGCGAGGCCACCGGCTCCTGGGACGCGGCATCAGCGGTGGCCTGGTCGATATAGCCCAGCTTGAGCATGCGCCCCAGCACGTAGCGGCGGCGCATCTGGGCGCCCTTGGGATTGGATACCGGGTTGTAGCGCGAGGGCAGCTGGATGATGCCGGCCAGCGTCGCGGCCTGCGCCACCGTCAGCTCATTGAGCTTCTTGTTGTAGAAGGTTTCCGCTGCCGCGGCAATGCCATAGCTGCGCTGTCCGAAGTAGATCTTGTTCAGGTACAGGGACAGGATCTGCTCTTTGGTGAAGTCCCGCTCCATGCGCCAGGTCAGGAACAGCTCGGCCAGTTTGCGCCGCAGCGTCTTGTCCAGGGTCAGGAACAGCTGCCGTGCCGCCTGCTGTGTGATGGTGCTGCCGCCCTGGACGGCCTTGCCCGAGATGGCGACCTTGAAGGCGGCGCGGGTGAAGCCCATCCAGTCCACCCCGTTGTGCTCGAAGAACCGGTCGTCCTCGGCCGCCAGGACCGCCTCGCGCACCATCGGGGGGATGTCCTCGTAGCGGATCGGGATGCGCCGCTCCTCCCCGATCTGCGAAACCAGCTCCCCCCCGCGGGTGTAGATCCTCAAGGGGACGGCCATCTCGATGTTGTGCATGCTGGCGGCCGTAGGCAGGGAGGGGGCCAGGTAGACAAAGGTGCAGGCCAGCGCGAACCCCACCATCAGGACGAGTGCGGCGACCCCCAGGGCGGCCCGGCGTAGCCAGCGGATATATGACGGGTTCACGGTTCAAATGGCTCTGGTTGCGGGGACATATTTTGCGGGCGCAGTTTCCTACCCCCGGTCCGATTGGACAATGTGCAGGCCCCAGTTAACAGGTTTGTGCCCGGCCTCACGGAATACCCGCCGAGCTTCGCGTTCAATTTAACCGTTACGTAGGCTATATTTGACGCAGATTTCAGGCAGGACGCGCGTTTCGGCGTATAACTAGCTGAACGGTAAGGGAGAATCCTTGTTTCTCATTCCTCGAAAGAACCGCTCGGTCCTCGGCCTCGATATCACTTCGTCGTCGATAAAGCTCATTGAGCTGAGCCTCTCCGGCGGACAGTACGTGGTGGATTCCTACGCTGCGGAGGCCACGCCGCAGAACGCCATGAACGAAAAGGCCATCGTGGATGCCGATGCGGTAGGCGAAGCCATTGCGCGCGCCATGCGCCGCGCCGGCGCCGGCACCCGCGAGGTGGCTGTGGCGATTGCCGGCGATGCGGCGATCACCAAAGTCATCCAGATGCCGCGCAACCTGAACGACGCCGATCTCGAGGCGCAGGTGGAAATGCAGGCCGACCAGTACATCCCGTTCCCGATGGACGAAGTGGCCTACGACTTCGAAGTGCTGGGCGCTTCGGAGAAGGATCCGGAGTCGCAGGATGTCCTGCTGGTCGCCTCGCGCTCGGAAAACGTGGAGCAGCGGCGCGCGGCAGTGAATGCCGCCGGCCTGACCGCCCGCATCGTAGACGTGGAAGCCTTTGCACTGGAGAACGCCTGCCGCCTGATGACGCACCAGATGCCCGATGGCGGTGTGGATCGCTCGGTGGCCGTGGTGGACTTCGGCGCCAGCACCACCACGTTCAGCGTGCTGCGCAACCTCAAGGTGATCTACACCCGGGACTTTGCCTTCGGTGGCCAGCAGCTCACCGAAGAGATCATGCGTACCTATGGCTTGTCGCTGGAGGAAGCCGGGCGCGCCAAGAAGGAAGGGGGCCTGCCGGCCAACTACCAGACCGACGTGCTGGACCCTTTCATCGACGACATGACGCAGCAGATCAGCCGCTCGCTGCAGTTCTACCTGGCCTCCGGCTCGGGTCGCGAGCAACCCGAAAAGGTTCTGGTCTGCGGCGGCTGCGCCAACATCCCGGGCGTCGCCGAAGTGGTGCAGAGCCGTATCGGTATCGAGGCGGAGAAGGGTGATCCGCTCGGACAGATGAAGATTTCCTCGCGCGCACGTGCCCAGGCGGTGCAGCGTGACGCCACCTCGTTGCTGACCGCCTGCGGTCTGGCGCTGCGGAGTTTCGACTAATGCCTCGCATAAACCTGCTGCCGTGGCGCGAACAACAGCGCACCGAGCGCAAGAAGTCATTTGCCGTCGGCATGATCGGTGCCATGGTGGCGGCACTGGCCGTGGCGGGTGCCGGCTATCTGTTCATGGGCGCGCTGGTAGACGCGCAGGACTCGCGCAACCAGCTGCTCAACAACGAAATCAAGGTGCTGGACAAGAAGATCGAAGAGATCAACAGCCTGGAACAGCGCAAGCAGCAGTTCATCGCCCGCATGCAGATCATCGAGAAGCTGCAGCGCTCGCGGCCGGAAATCGTGCATGTGTTCGACACCTTCGTGAAGACCATCCCCGACGGGACCTATCTCACGTCCATCACGCAGAACGGGCAGAAGTTCAAGATCACCGGCGTGGCGCAGTCCGCGACGCGTGTGTCCTCGTTCATGCGCGCGCTGGACGCGTCGGAATGGCTCAAGCATGCTTCGCTGGAGGTCTTGCAGGGTCAGCGCAACAACCCGCTGGGCAGTAACTTCACGATGGACGTGGAGCAGGTGACTTCGTTGAACGATGACGCGCGCAGGGGCCGCACGCAAGAAGGCGAGGGGCAAGTAGCCATGGCCATCAGTTTCAATGAATTGAAGCAGATCGACTGGCGCGACCCGGGCCGCTGGCCGCTGGTGGTGCGGATCGGCGCCATCGCCGCATTCTTCGTGGTTCTTGCGGTGGTGTTGACTTACTTCCTGGTGTGGAACTCGCGCAAGGATGAGCTGGCCACTCTCCAGAGGAAGGAGCTGAGCCTGCGGGACGAATTCCGCACCAAGCACGCCAAGGCGGTGAACCTGAATCTCTACAAGCAGCAGCTGGCCGACATCGAGAAGTCGTTCGGCGCCATGCTCAAGCAGTTGCCGGGCAAGACCGAGATGCAGAACCTGCTGGTGGATATCTCCCAGTCGGGCATCGCCACGGGCCTGACTCAGGAGCTGTTCCAACCGCTGTCGGAGCAGAACAAGGATTTCTACGCCGAGGTGCCGATCAAGATCCGCCTGTCGGGCAGCTATCACCAGATGGGTGAATTCGTGAGCGCCATTGCGGCGCTGCCGCGAATCGTCACGCTGCACGACGTGAGTATCAAGGCCGCCGGTTCGAAGGGCGGCTACGACAATCTGGTCATGGACGTGACTGCGAAGACCTATCGGTACCTGGACGAACAAGAGATCGCCGCGGCCAATGCCGCGCGCAAGAAGAGTGCGCGAAGGAAATGATGAAGCGAGTCATGCCATTGCTGGTGCTGGTCCAGGTGCTGGGGCTCGTGGCCGGCTGTTCGTCGAAGGACGCCGATCTGAAGCAATTCATCGAGCGGACCAAACAGGAACAGCCCAGCGGCGTCGAGCCGCTGCCTGAGATCAAGCCCTACGACACCTACGCCTACACCGACCAGAACATGCGTTCGCCGTTCGTGCCGGGAGGCTCGGGTGGTTCCAGCGCGCAGTCGGTGCGCCCGGACAGCAAGCGCAACAAGGAATTCCTCGAGGCCTTTGCCCTGGACACGCTGAAAATGGTCGGCACGATGAAGATCGGTGGCAAGTACTACGGGCTGGTACGCGCCACTGACGGACTGGTGTACCGGGTATTGCCGGGCAACTACCTTGGTCAGAACGAGGGACGCATCACCAGCATCACACCCTCGAAGATCAATATTACCGAGATCATTCCGGACGGCCTTGGGGGGTTCGTGCAACGCCCCGCCGGGCTCGCCCTGGACGAATGACGGCAGGAGATCATGCGAATGAACCGTAGTATCGCTTTCCCTTCAACGCTGCGCGGCCTGCTGTTGCTCGCGCTGGTCGCACTGACCGGCCCGGCCGTATTGGCGGCGGAGTCTCCTGCCAACAAGCTGCAATCGGTCGACGTGCAGCCCTCCAGCGATCAGGGTCTGCAGCTGGTGCTGACGACCAGCGGACCGGCGCCCGAGCCGGTCAGCTTCACCATCGACAACCCCGCCCGCATTGCGCTGGACCTGCCGGACACCGGGTTGGCGCTCGCACAGCGCCGCATTGACGTTCGCAGCGGCGGGCTGGACAGCGTGCTGGCTGCCGAGTCCTCCAATTCGGGCCGTTCGCGTCTGGTCCTGAATCTGGACCACATGATGGCCTACAAGACGCGCGTCGATGGCAATCACATCTACGTGACTCTGGGCGCGGGTGGCGCCGCCGCCGAGGCGTCGGCGGTCATGCCCACTGCCGCGCCCGCGGCGCAGCCGGCGGCCAATACAGGCCGTTCGATCAAGAGCATCGATTTCCGTCGCGCCAGCGATGGCTCGGCCACAGGCCGTCTGATCGTCAAACTCAGCGATCCGCGCACGCCGGTAAACCTGCGCCAGCAGGGCAACCAGGTACTCGTGGATTTCGTCGGGGCGGACCTGCCGGCGAATCTGCAGCGTCGTTTCGACGTTACCGACTTTGCAACGCCTGTCACCACCTTCGATGCGGTGCATACGCCCAACGGAACGCAGCTGGTGATCTCGGCGTCCGGCGACTTCGACCAGCTGGCCTACCAGACCGACAATCAGTACGTCATCGAAATCCAGCCCCGCAAGAAGCCGCGGATGGAGGCTGAGGAAAAGCCCGTCTATACGGGTGAGCGGATGACCGCCAACTTCCAGAACATCGATACGCGCACGCTGCTGCAGCTGATCGCCGACACCGGCGGCAAGAACATCGTGATCACCGATTCGGTGAAGGGCAGCGTTACGCTGCGCCTCAACAACGTGCCCTGGGATCAGGTGCTGGATATCGTGTTGCGCACCAAGGGGCTGGACAAGCGCGTCCAGGACAACGTGATCATCGTCGGTCCGACCCAGGAGCTGGCCAACCAGGAAAAGGCGGCGCTGGCGGCGCGCAAGGACGTCCAGGATCTTGCGCCGCTGCGCACCGAATTCCTGCAGATCAACTATGCCAAGGCCGAGGACATTGCGGCGCTGATCCAGGCGCAGGCCGGCGGCGGCGGCGGCGACCATTCGCTGCTGTCGGGTCGTGGCAAGATCACCATCGACCCGCGTACCAATACGCTGCTGGTCCAGGACACGGCCGAGAGCATCAACAACATCCGCCAGCTGGTGTCCGTGCTGGATATCCCGGTCAAGCAGGTGCTGATCGAGGCCCGCATCGTGGTGGTCAGTGAGGATTTCGAGCGCGACCTGGGCGTGCGCTTTGGCTACACGGGCGTCAGAAGCACGTCCGATGGTCTGGTCGGCACCACGGGTACGGCAGGTGGCGCTGATGCAATCACCTCGTCCGCCCTGACCAACATCCAGAACACGGGTAATCCCTTCCCGGTGCAGATTCCTTCAACGGGTGTCCCGCGCTACAACGTGAACCTGCCCGTTTCCGGTGCTGCCGGCAGCCTCGCGCTGATGGTGCTGGGTTCGGACTACCTGGTGGATCTGGAGCTCTCGGCTGCGCAGCGCGAAGGCAAGGGCGAGATCATCTCCTCGCCGCGCATCATTGCGGCAAACCAGCAGGAAGCCGTGATTTCGCAGGGCACCGAAATTCCCTACCAGGAAGCCGCTTCCAGCGGCGCGGCGACCATCCAGTTCAAGAAGGCCGTGCTCGAGCTGCGCGTGACGCCGCTGATCACGCCGGACAACCGGTTGCAGCTGCAGATCAATGTGAAGAAGGACAGCGTGGGCAAGGTGGTCGTGACGACTGGCGGCGTGAATGTGCCCTCCATCGACACCAGCGAGCTCAACACCACGGTGTTCCTGGGTGACGGGCAGACGGTTGTGCTGGGCGGCATCCTGGAGACGGAACGGCGCGATACGGTCACCAAGGTGCCCGGCCTCGGCGACATTCCGCTTCTGGGCAACCTGTTCAAGACCAGCGCCAAGACCAACAACAAGGCCGAGCTGCTGATCTTCGTGACGCCGAAGATCCTGCGCGAGGGCGTCGCGGTCAGCAACTAGACGACCCCGAAGGTCAATTGACGTATGCGGCCGCCTTCGGGCGGCCGTATGCTTTGGGGCGCATGCTGGCGAGGCGCAACATCTATCTGATTGGCCCGATGGGCACGGGCAAGACGGCAGTCGGCAAGAACCTGGCCCGACTCACGGGCGTGCCTTTCGCCGACAGTGACGCCGAAATCGAGCGCCACGCCGGCGTGGACATCCCCTACATCTTCGAGCAGGAGGGCGAGGCCGGATTCCGGCGCCGCGAGCACGAAGCGCTCGCCGAGCTGTGTCGCCGGGAGCCGCTGATCATGGCCACCGGCGGTGGCGCCATCCTGATGCCCGAAAATCGCACGCTACTCAAGGACACCGGGACAGTCGTGTATCTGCATACGACCATCGCGCAGCAGCTGCTGCGGGTTGGCACGGGCCGTGGCCGGCCCATGCTGCAGGGTGTGGACATGGCGCATCGCCTGGAGGAGCTGAACCGGGTCCGCGAACCGCTGTACAGGGAAACCGCGGACATCACTTTGAGCACGGACGGACGCCGTGTGGCCAAGGTGGCCGATGCCATCCTGCGTCAGCTCGGACTGCCCCGGCGCGGGCAGACGTGAACGGGCCGGCAGGGCCCTTATACTGACCCCGTGCTGACACTTCAGGTTGCCCTTGCAGAGCGTTCCTATCCGATTCTGATCGGCCAGTCGCTGCTGGCCGACGAGCAGCTGCTCGAACGGCATCTGCTGGCACGGGACCTGCTGCTCGTCAGCAACACTACGGTGGCGCCGCTCTACGCGCAGCGCGTGCGTGCAAGCCTGCCGCAGCGTCGCATCGTGGATGTGCTCCTTCCGGACGGCGAGCAGTACAAGACGATGGAGTACCTGGAGCGGGTGCTCGATGTGCTGGTGGCAAACCGGTTTGGCCGCGATTCGCTCGTGCTGGCATTGGGCGGTGGCGTGGTCGGGGACCTGGCCGGCTTCGCCGCCGCGTGCTACCAGCGGGGCGTGGCGTTTGCACAGTTCCCCACCACGCTGCTGGCGCAAGTGGATTCCTCCGTCGGCGGCAAGACCGGAGTCAACCATCCCGGCGGCAAGAATCTGATCGGTGCCTTCCATCAGCCTTGCGCGGTGATCGCGGATACCACCACATTGCGCACGCTGCCGCCTCGCGAGCTGCGGGCCGGGCTGGCGGAAGTCATCAAGTACGGGCTGGTGTTCGATCTGTCGTTTCTGGACTGGATCGAGGCCAATGTGGACGCGCTCCTGTCGCTGGACGACGCGGCGCTGGCGCATGCCATCTATCGCTCCTGCGAACTGAAGGCCGAGGTGGTCAAGCGCGACGAACGGGAGGCCGGTGAGCGGGCGTTGCTGAACCTGGGGCACACCTTCGGCCATGCCATCGAGACCGCAACGGGCTACACCGAGTGGCTGCACGGCGAAGCTGTGGCGACCGGCATGCTGATCGCCGCGGACATGTCCTCGCGATTGGGTACGCTGCCGCTCGCGGATGTGCAGCGGGTCCGGGAGCTGCTGCAGCGCATCGGCCTGCCCGTGGAAGCTCCGAAATTCGGTGCCACTCGGGCGCTCGATTGCATGCGCGTGGACAAGAAGGTGCAATCCGGGCGCATTCGCCTGGTGCTGCTGGACAAGCTCGGCAAGGCCCGCTTCACGGCCGAGTACCCGGATGACGTGCTGGACAGTACGTTGCGGGCACATTTCGGTTGAAGCCCATGTTGGCTCCGTACGCCGCACATGAGGAACAAAGCAGGGGGCGACGCCATCGCGAGGCGCCACCGAAATATCGTGGCGAGTACCAGCGCGATCGGGATCGCATCGTCCATTCGGGCGCGTTTCGCCGCCTTGTGTACAAGACGCAGGTCTTCGTCAATCACGAAGGGGACATGTATCGCACCCGTCTCACGCACTCCATGGAGGTGGCCCAGATCGGTCGATCCGTCGCGCTGGCCTTGAACCTCAACGAGGCATTGACCGAGGCCATATGCCTGGCACATGACCTGGGGCACACGCCGTTTGGCCACGCCGGGCAGGATGCGCTGAACGAATGCATGCGGGATTTCGGTGGCTTCGAGCACAACCTGCAGTCCCTGCGCGTGGTCGATGAGCTCGAAGAGCGCTATGCGGAATTCTCGGGCCTGAACCTCACATTCGAATGTCGCGAGGGAATTCTGAAGCATTGTTCGCTTGCCAATGCGCGCCAGCTCGGGGACGTCGGCGTTCGATTCATCGAACGCCGCCAGGCGAGTCTCGAAGCCCAGATCGCGAATCTCGCCGATGAAGTCGCCTACAACAATCATGATGTCGATGATGGTCTGCGGGCCGGACTGCTGGAGTTGACGGATCTTCGTGAGGTTCCGATCTTCGCGCGGCAACTTCACGCGGTTGAAGCCAAGTATCCGGCGCTGTCCGGAAGGCGGTTGATCCACGAAGTCGTGCGGCGCATGATCAACGGAATAGTTGTGGATCTGATCGAACGCACCGAAGCGCTTCTCAGGGAAGCCAGCCCCGCGGATATCGAAGCGGTGCGGCAGCAGAATGCATCACTGGTGCAATTGAGCGAGTCGGTGTACCGGGAGCACCTTGAGCTGAAGAAGTTCCTGAGGGATCGCCTGTACAACCACTTTCGCGTGCGGCGAATGACGCGCAAGGCGCGAACGGTCGTGACCGGCCTGTTCAGGGTCTTCATGGAGGACCCGCTGCTGCTGCCGGACGAGCACCGCGCCACTGCGCAGCGGATGGCTGCGAAACACGGAGAGGCCGGCCGCGCCCGGGCAGTGGCCGACTACGTTGCAGGAATGACCGATCGTTACGCCATTGGAGAGCATGAACGCTTGTTCGTGCCAGCCCAGAGGAGTTGAAGATGCGTCTTCGCGAAGCCGCCAGGGAACAGCTGATCTTCTCGTTTCGGAAGATTCTCAAGCCGATGATTCGGATCTTGCTGCGTGCGGGGATTCCGTACTTGGAGTTTAGGGAGGTAATCAAGGGCGCGTATGTGGAGGCAGTGGTAAGAGATGGAATACGTGGACACACAGGGCCACTAACGAGGGCGGTTCTTGCCGACAACACTGGTGTACCTCTCGCCGACGTGAATAGATTCATCGACGACCCTTCGCTGCTGGCCCCTCCGAATCGACGAATGAGGCGGTGATTACCGAAGTGCTGCACATCTGGTGCACGGACTCGCACTACATCGGCCCTTATGGGCTGCCTCTTGAGTTGGACTTGGAAGCCACGCCCAGGTCGCAACCTGACCACACTGATTACAAGGCTGATCCGACAGCAAATCCAAAGTCAGTTCTTGATGACATGGTCGAATACGGGATAGTGAAGCCTGTAGGCGCTCGGCATTACAGGGCTGTGGCGCGAATAAACTTTTCCAACGACCTCATGAGTCCACAGGCGCTGGAGTATTTCGGAAGAACGATTACCAGACCTTGCGAATACGCTCGTCCACAATTATCGGAGCGACGAGTACAAGAGGATTGCAGAGATCCGTTGTCGCTGACGGGGGGCTGCCCGAGTACGCGTTGCCGGAGTTTGAGGCCTTAATTAGGGAGAAGGTCCAGAAGTTGCTGGTAGACGTAGACGACTGGTTGAGCGCGAATCGGCCGCACTGGGTGGAGCCCGCCAAGATGGTAGAAACCGGTTTGACGGCATATCACTACATTAGCGAGCCGTATGACAGCACCCCTCTGTCGTCTTTGCAGCCGCCGGAACCTCGAACAATGCGGTTTGTTCCGTGGGTAGAGCCGGCTCTTGGTGGGAAGAGGGTCGCTGCCGAATAAGTCTGCCTAGACAGTCACTGTGTAAGGCTTTCTCTGATTGCGATAGCTGCAATCAAATTTCAATTTGACATCAATCTCCGACATCACATAATCAGCTTGCGAGTCGACATAAGACCGCACAGTTGTGACGAAAGTCACATCTGCCGAATGTCATCTTTGCTTGGGAGTTGTTATGTCGCAGATCAAGATTCGCAGCCTTTTGCCTGTGCTGGTTGCTGTTGGCATGGCAGCGCCCGTCATTGCGGGTAATCGGAGCGGTGCAGACCAGGGAGCTCCCAACCCCGATTTTGTTTCCAGTGGCATTAGCAGCAATGGATCCCAGGCCCTTGGCATCAACGGAACGGGTGTGCACAGCGCGGGCATCAACGGAACGGGCGTGCACAGCGCGGGCATCAACGGAACGGGTGTGCACAGCGCGGGCATCAACGGAACGGGTGTGCACAGCGCGGGCATCAACGGAACGGGTCTGCACAGCGCCAGGGCATCAACGGAACGGGTGTGCACAGCGCGGGCATCAACGGAACGGCATGCACAACGGCGGCAACAGAACGGCGTGCACAGCGCGGGCATCACGGAGAGCAGGCGTGGCGCGGGCATCAACGGAACAGGCGTGCACAGCGCGGGCATCAACAGAACGAGGTGTGCACAGCGCCGGGCATCAACGGAACGGGCGTGCACAGCGCAGGGCATCAACGGAACGGGTGTGCACAGCGCGGGCATCAACGGAACGGGCGTGCACAGCGCGGCATCAACGAAAAGTGTGCACAGCGCGGGCATCAACGGAACAGGCGTGCACAGCGCGGGCATCAACGGAACAGGCGTGCACAGCGCGGGCATCAACGGAACAGGCGTGCACAGCGCGGGCATCAACGGAACAGGCGTGCACAGCGCGGGCATCAACGGAACAGGCGTGCATACGCTCTAAGATCTGAGCAAACTGAAGACAGGTGCGAAGACTGCTCGCTCCTGACATCGACAGCTGATCGTGAATGCGCCGCCTACGGGCGGCGCATTCATTTGCAATACAACATTTCTGGCCTGACAGGGCAGAAATTCCTGCTGTCGTATTGCCTATGGGGTACGAGAAGATGTGCCATACCACGTCCCCTTTGCCGTTCCTGGCGCAGATCGCGAGATGGAAAAGACCCCGAAGCTTCTGAACAGCGCCCTTGACAGTGCTCTAGCAGGGTTCTTGATGGAATTGGCTCGATACCTGATGGCGGCGGGTGTCAATAGCGCCCAATTTGCGGAAGTGGCAAGAATCTCCTTCTATCGAGCAGCAACGGATGGCGCTAGGTTTCGGAACAATCGACTCAATCAGTCGGCTGTTGCAGCAATAACAGGTCTGACAAGGGCGCAAGTTCGCGACTACTCGCAACAAGACGTACCAATTCCACGAGAAAGGCGTGACCGCGTTGCCAATGTCATTCGAGGATGGACAACAGATCCAATCTTTTTGACCACCAACTACACACCAAAGCCACTGGAATTCGGGAAGAGGAACTCGTCGTTCAATTCGCTGGTTCGCAAGTACGGAGGAGACGTCCCGGCACGATCCATCCTGAGAGAAATGGTGCGTAAGGGATGTGTCACGCTGGAGGCATCACAAGTGGTGCTTGCCCCAAGAGCCCGACGCACGCCAGGACAGGTCCGACTGGAGTTGCTAGCACAGACTCTCCTTGGACTACTCCAAGAACCGAATCCACAATTGCAGGTACAAAGCCCAATTCAGACTCTAAGCGGTGAAATTCTCTTTCCAGCAGCCTCTAGAAAGGGACGCATACTGCTCCAAAAGAGTGCCTCGCGAAGTCTTCGGGCATTGCTGGCAGAGCTTGAAGCTGCCGGGAACGCAGCCGCACTAGAGTCACCCCCAAATGTGCGTCAACGCAAACGTGTCACAAGAACACGAGTCGTCTTAATAAGCGAAGACCTTAATACCAAAGGATCAAAATCAAAGGCAGGACCATGAAGAGGAACGTCCCAATGAACGAAGAGAGTGTTCTCCCTGCGCACCTACGTTCAAGGCTCATTGGGGCGGTCATCCAGTTGATGGCCTGCTGCGGAGTAACCGATGTGGCAATTCGGGAATCCTTCGAGCAAGCAATGATATCGATGGAAAGTGGACGGGCTACGAAGGTCAACAAGCGCCTTGACTCCCTGTTTATCCGCTCACAAAATCTACCGGCACAATTACTGCGCATATGGCACCACGACGATCGATACACCGATCGCGAAGCTCGCCCGCGCCCGCTCTCTCTATCACGAGGACGGGACAGCCTCCAATCCGCAATAAGACGGATCGATCCCGCTGCAGATGCAGAAGGCATTCTGAAGAGCATGAAGGCCGTCGGATTGATTCGTAGAACTTCAAGTGGGAGGTATCTTCCGACATCTGAATCCGCAATTGTCGATCAGCTGCATCCGCTGCTAATGGAACATGTGACAAAGCTGGTTAATCGACTGGTAACGACAGTGCGCCGGAATTCCGACTCGAATGGAGATGCTCTTTCGCTTGTAGAAAGGCATGCATATATCTCAGACTTGAATTACGAAGAGCGGGCCGCCTTCGCAAAATTCACGCGATCACACGGCATGGCTTACCTGCAGGCGATAGATGATTGGCTCCAAGATAGAAGAACCAAGAGATCTGTCGCAGCCAAATCGAGGAATCCGAACGCGGCTGGTGTTGCGGCTGGTGTCTATCTATTCGCCTACCTAGGAGACGATGACGCCGGGTCCTTCTCTGGATAGAGAAAGGCTCTTACCCCTCCTCACGCAACGCGCGCCTAAGAATCTTCCCTACATTGCTCTTCGGCAACTCTGAGCGGAAGTAGACGTGCCTGGGCACTTTGTATGAAGTGACATGCTGGCGCATGTATGAAATCAGCTCCTCCGCAGTCAGGCCTGGATCCTTGCGAACAACGTACAGCGCAACCACCTCCCCCGATCGCTCGTCCGGTACGCCAATAGCTGCGCACTCAAAAACGCCGGGGTGATGTGCCGCAATGTCTTCGATCTCGTTGGGATATACCTTGAAGCCGGACACTGAAATCATGTCCTTCTTGCGGTCCTCGAGGTATACGAATCCGCGGCTATCGATGCGTCCAACATCACCAGTGCGGATCCAGCCGTCCGGTAACATCACTTTGGCGGTCTCATCCGGGCGGTTCCAGTAACCTTGCATCACCTGCGGGCCACGCACACAGATTTCCCCGGAGGCATTCAGGCCCAGGTCGTTGCCCTCGTCGTCCCTGGCGGTTACCTCTGTGGATGGCAGGGGCAGACCAACCGAGCCGCTGAACTCGGTATCGGCAAGGTTGCACACCGCGACGACGGGTGAGGTTTCAGTAAGGCCCCAGCCCTGGCTCAAGGGTTTGCCGGTCATTTTGAGCCAGCGCGATGCGACGGCGGCCTGCACGGCCATGCCGCCCCCTACAGTTGCGACCAGCTTGCTGAAGTCGATGTTCCGGAAGCCTGGTGTGTCCATCAGTGCGTTGAACAGCGTGTTCACGCCCAGGAATACGGAAGGAGGGTACTTGCACAGCAGCTTCACGAACGACGGAAAATCGCGCGGATTCGGCACCATGATGCCTGTGCCGCCCGCGCGCATGAACAGCAGGCAGTTCGCGGTCAGCGAAAAGATGTGATAGAGCGGCAGGGCAATGTAGTAGGTGCCGAAGGTGATGGGCACCTGGCTGAACCAGGCGTGCGCCTGCAGCACATTGGCAACCATGTTGCCATGCGAGAGCATTGCGGCCTTGGCCACGCCGGTGGTACCGCCCGTGTATTGCAGAAAGGCAATGTCCGCATGGGTCAGAGACACGGCATGGGGCTTCCTGCCTGTGTGCTCGCGCATCAGGTGGGGAAAGCGAACGACTCCTGGAATCCTCCACGGCGGAATCCTGCGCTTCACATACCTCAACACGATATCAATCAGCACGCCCTTGATTCGGGGCAGCAGGTCGCCGACCCGGGTTACGATCACCTTGCGCAGATTGGTTTCGGTGAGAACTTCTGCCACCACATGGGCGAAGTTCTCCAGCACCAGCAGGGCAACCGCACCGGAGTCCTGCAGCTGATGGCGCAGTTCATCGGCGGTATATAGCGGGTTGGTGTTGACGACGCTGAGGCCAGCGCGCAGCGCACCCAGCATGGCCACCGGATACTGCGGAACGTTGGGTAGCATCAGCGCGATACGCTCGCCCTTTTCGAATCCCTGCGCCTGCAGCCAGGAGGCGAAAGCGTCGGCCAACCGGTCGACATCACCGAACGTAAGGGCATGGTCCATCAGCACGTAGGCCCGCTGGCTGGCATGTTGAGCCAGTGCTTCCGCGGTCATCTCCACCAGTGAGGCGTATTGGTCCGGGTCGATGTCATGAGGCACGCCCGGCGGATAGCTCTTCAGCCAGATACGGTCGATCATCGCTTTACGTGCTCCAGCAGCGGATGCAGGTACGGCCACACGTTGTCGAGCACTTGTGGTTCGCCCTCGGCCTTGGGATGCAGGCCATCCTGCTGCATGAGATCCGGGTTCAATGCCACCCCGTCGAGCAGAAAGGGAACCAGCGGCAGCTTGCGCTCCCTGGCGATCCGTTTGTACATGTCGGCGAATCCGCTGGAATACTTTGGTCCGTAGTTCGGCGGTATCAGGATGCCCAGCAGCAGTACCCGGGCTCCGGCATGCCGGCTGGCATCTATCATGGCCTCCAGGTTCTCCCTGGCATCCTTCAGGGGCAGGCCGCGCAGGCCATCGTTCGCACCGAGTTCAAGTACCACTACCGCGGGCTTGTGCTGTGCCAATGCCCGTGGCAGCCGGGCTTTCCCGCCGGCGGTGGTCTCGCCGCTGACGCTGGCGTTTACCACCTGGTATCCGTAACCTTCCTGCTGCAGACGCTTTTGCAAGAGGGCCACCCAGCCCTGGTCGGCCCGCAATCCGTGGGCGGCGCTGAGGCTGTCTCCAAAGACCAGCACAGTACGTTCCGGGGCAGCGGCATGGGCCCCGCCAGTCAACAACAGCGCAAAGAGCAGAAGCCGGATGGAGCGCAAGATTGTCCTCGAAGCCCGGGACCTGACCCGAAAGGTTAACAGTCCCGAGGGTGAGCTGACCATTGTGGACGGCGTATCGCTTGCCATCAGTGCAGGCGAAACAGTCGCGCTGGTGGGGCCTTCCGGGGCGGGCAAGTCCACGTTGCTGGCAATGCTGGCGGGCCTTGACGTGCCCAGTTCCGGCCGGGTGCTGCTTGATGGTCATGACCTCACCGGTCTGGACGAGGACGCGCGCGCGCGGCTGCGCGCGAACAGCGTGGGATTCGTCTTTCAGGCATTCCATCTGCTGCCGGCGCTTACCGCGCTGGAGAACGTGATGCTGCCACTGGAGCTGGTGGGTCGGCGCGACGCGGCGGCTGCCGCGCGCGCCATGCTGGAGCGGGTCGGGCTCGCCGAGCGAACCGGACACTATCCGCGTCAGCTCTCCGGAGGCGAACAGCAGCGCGTGGCACTGGCCCGCGCATCGGTGGTCCGTCCTGCCGTGCTGTTCGCGGACGAACCGACCGGCAATCTCGACACGACCACCGGAGCCTCCATCGGCGATCTGCTGTTCGAGTTGAACCGGGAGGGCGGGACGACCCTGGTGCTGGTCACGCACGATGCGGCGCTGGCCGCGCGGTGCCAGCGCCGCCTGACCATGGCCGGCGGCAGGCTCGCCTGACATGCGCGCCGCGCTGCCACTGGCTCTGCGCACGCTGGCGCGCGAAGTGCGCTCCGGCGATCTCGCGGTGCTGTTGCTGGCGCTGTTCGTGGCGGTGGCGGCGCTGACCGGCGTGGGGTTTCTGGTGGACCGCGTGAACCGTGCCATGCAGCTGCAGGCCAGTGAGGTCCTCGGTGCCGATCTGCGGCTGCAGTCGCAGACCGCCATCCGCGATGCCTACACGCAGGAGGCAACGCGGCAGGGGCTGGCCACAAGTCGGGTCACGTCCATGCTGTCGGTGATCCTCAAGGGTGATCGCACACAACTGACCAGCGTCGATGCCGTTGCGCCGGGTTACCCGCTGCGCGGCCAGGTGCAGGTGGCCGAGGTGCCGTTTGGTCCTTCCTCAGCGGTTCAGGGCATTCCCGCGCCGGGCGAGATCTGGCCGGATTCCAGGCTGCTGGCTGCACTGGATGCGCATGTGGGCGATACGCTCTCGGTCGGCTCGGCCGAGCTGCGGGTGGCTCGCGTGCTGATCTCACGGCCTGACCAGGGCTCCGGCTTCGTGGATCTGGCCCCGTCGCTGCTGATGAACGAGGCGGACCTGCCGGCGACCAGGCTCATCCAGCCTGGCAGCCGGGTCAGTTACGCAGCACTGTTCGCGGGCGAGCGCAGCGCAGTGGCGCGGTTTCGCGGCTGGCTGGTGCAACACAAGAAGTCCGGCGAACGGCTGCGCGATATTGCCGAGGCGAGCCCGGAGGTCAGCAATGCCTCCACACGCGCGGGGCGCTTCCTGTCCCTTGCCAGCCTGGTTGCCGTGCTGCTCTGCGCAGTGGCGATTGCCATGACCGCGCGCCGCTACGTGAAGCGCCATCTTGATCTCGCGGCGTTGTTGAAGACTCTGGGCGCAACTCGTGCCACGGTGCTGGCCATCAGCCTGGTGCAGCTCGTGTGCATTGCCTTGGTTGCCGCGGTTGCGGGTGCATTGGCTGGCTTCCTCGCGCAGCAAGGTCTGCTCTCGCTCGTCAAGGGAATGATTGCCACCGACCTGCCGTCGCCCGGCTGGCGGCCACTGGCGATGGGCTTTGCAGCGGCCCTGCTGTTGCTGACCGGGTGTGCCCTGCCGCCAATGCTGCAGCTGGCCCGCGTGCCGGCGATTCGTGTATTGCGGCGTGACATCGGACCGCCGCCCCTGGCGACCCTGCTCACGTACGGGCCTGCCGCGCTGGTCATCGCACTGCTGATCCGCTGGGTTGCCGGCAGTGGCTGGCTGTCGATCGGCTTCGTCATTGGCCTGGTGGTTGCGGTAGCCGCGCTGGGACTGGCTGGCTGGTTGCTGGTTGCGCTGCTGGGTCGCTTGCGGGCCGGAGTCAGCATTGCCTGGCGCTACGGTGCCGCCAACCTTGCCAGGCGCCGGGCCGAGAGTATCCTGCAGATCGTGGCGCTGGGATTGGGCCTGTCCGCGCTGCTGCTGCTGACCATTGTCCGGGGCGATCTGATTCAGGACTGGCAGGCGCGCCTGCCGCAGAATCCTCCCAACTACTTCTTCGTGAATATTCCCGGCGACCAGCGCGCGGCATTCGAGCAACTGCTGGACGGCCAGGGTGCGACGCTCTCGCGCATGCTGCCGATGATCCGCGGCCGCCTGCTGGCGATCAATGGTGATCCGGTCAGCGCTCGGCACTTCGCGAACGGCCGTGGCGAGGGTTTCGCCAATCGCGAACAGAACCTGTCGTGGTCCGACCAGATCGGTACCGGCAACAAGATAACGGCGGGCCACTGGTTCACGCCGTCAGAGCACGGCAAACCACTGATATCGGTGGCGACGGATTTCCAGGAGTCGCTGGGACTGAAGCTTGGTGACCACCTGACTTTCGACGTGGCCGGCGAGAAAGTCGAGGTGACCATTTCCAGCTTCCGGGACGTACAGTGGGACAGCCTGCAGCCGAACTTCTTCCTGATGTTCGCGCCGGGCCTGCTCGATGGGGTAGCCGGCACCTGGATGGCCAGCGCCGTGTACCGCCCCGAGAACCCCGCGCGCATCGCCGATGTGGTGCGCAGGTTTCCTGGTGTATCCATCTTTGACGTCGATGGCTTGATTGCACAGGTCAAGTCCATCATCGACAAGGCGGTGGTCGCGGTGCAGAGCGTGTTCCTGTTCACGCTGCTGGCGGGCGTGATCGTGTTGCTGGCGGCCGTGCAGGCCACTCGTGACGAACGCCGCTATGAAAGCGCCATGCTGCGTACGCTGGGCGCCTCGCGCCGCACCGTGCTGGCCGGCGTGTTGCTCGAGTTCGCGCTGCTGGGGCTCGCCGCCGGTGTGGTCGCAGCCGCGGCGGCGGCAGCCAGTGGCCAGCTGCTCGCCGCGCAGGTTCTGGATATTCCCTACCGCGCCGATCCGCTGCTGTGGGCAACTGGTGGGCTGGTAGGGATGGTGCTGGTCTGCGCGGCGGGCTGGCTGGCAACCCGCTCGGCGCTCAATCCACCGCCGATGCAGATCCTGCGTCAGGGCTGAACGGCCGCCGGCGCGGCGCCGCTTCAGCCTTCAGCGTTGCGAGGTGAAGCGCGTCCAGGCTTCCGGGGCCGCCTTGCCCCAGCGGTTCACACCTTCAATCTTCACCGCGTAATCCCCGGGACCAAGCGCGGAACTGTTCAAGGCGATGTGCAGCTGACCGTTGGAATCGCGCTCGAGGTTGCCGATGACCGCAAACAGGCCCTGATCGACACGTTCGATTGTGACGCGGAATTTCGAGAACTTCGACCATGAGACATCGAGCCGCAGATCTTCGAGTTGGGCGCGGCCGCCGCCGATGTGGGCCGCACTCTGGCGTGGCGGACCATGCCGTGAAGTCCTGATGGTGATGGATCTCGTGCTCTGGACCGGCGCCAGGGGTTGCTGCTGCAGCGCGCGTTGCTGAACCTGCAGCTGCTTGCTCTTGCGGCTGACCGAACCGGCCAGTATCAGCGTGGTAACGAGCAACACGACGACCAGCGCAGCCAGGCCGATGACCACCTCGGGACGTTGCCAGCGAGGTCGGGGCTTCTCGGTCCAGGGCTCCGGTTGACCGGACGCGTCCAGCAGGCGCAGCGCCGCATTGATGCGCTCCGGCAGGCCAAGCTCCGTGACGGTCTGCGGATTCTCGCGACAGAAGCGCTCGAAATCCTGCGCGCCCTTGAGCGGCAACCGTCCCATCAGGTAGCGCTCTATGATCTGGTTTTGCTGGATAAAAGCGGCGTCCATTAGGGTGTATCGTGCATTCGGTTGCCACGCGCGATGCGCAGTGCCTCACATTTTTCCACGTTCAGGACAGAACCATGCTCAAACATTGCTTCAGGTCACTGGTGCCGGGATTGATCCTCGCGACCTCGGTGGCGATTGCCGCGACACCGGCCGCGGACGACACGGCGGTCACGATCTACAGCTCCGCCCAGCCCGGAGCCATTGCGCCGGCACTCTACCGACCCGTTCCCGGCAGGGGAACGCCCAGCGGCATGAGCGTGCCCGGCTATGCGCTGGTGCGCACGGATCGCAACGTGCAACTGCCGCGGGCCGCTCGCAGTTGCGCTTCACGGACGTGGCCGGCCTGATCGATCCGACCACCGTTACCTTTGCCTCGCTCACCGACCCCGCAACGCGAGTGCTGGAGCAGAACTTCCAGTTCGATCTGGTCAGCACCGACAAGCTGCTGCAGCGGTACATCGACAGGCCGGTAACCGCCGAACAGAACAACGGCAATGGCGGCTCCAGCACTGTTACGGGAACGTTGCTGTCGTCGGCCGACGGTCTGGTGCTGCGCGGCGATGACGGCACGCTGACTGCGCTGCGCAGTTACTCGGCGCTGCGATTCGGTGAACTGCCCGGAGGGCTCATCACTCGCCCGACCCTGCTGTGGGACATCGATTCCCCGCGCGGCGGTACGCAGCGGGCCCGGGTTACCTACCAGACCGGCGGTATCACCTGGTGGGCCGACTACAATCTCGTTTTCAGCCCCGGCAAGGACGCCAATAGTGGACTGGTGGATCTGTCGGCCTGGGTCAGCATCATCAATCAGTCGGGAGCCAGTTACCCGGATGCCCGCTTGAAGCTCATCGCCGGCGACGTGCATCGCGCGCCCGCCGCACCGAGTCCCGCGGTGATGCGCGGCGCGATGCTGGCCGAGGCGAAGAGCGCCGATGCCGGATTCCAGGAGAAGCCCTTCGACGAGTTTCATCTCTACACCCTGGGGCGCCGCACCTCGCTGCCCGACAACTCCACCAAGCAGCTCGAGCTGTTCGACCAGGCAAGGCACGTGCCGGCCCGGCGCCTGCTGGTGCTTTCGAACGCTCCGGGCTATTACGGCGGCGGGCGCTACGAGGATCCGAACTTCCCCGACACCGCCGAGCACAAGGTGGATGCCTACCTGGAATTCACCAACGACAAGGCGTCGGGTCTGGGGATCCCGCTGCCGGCCGGCCGCATCCGTGTGTCGCGACTGGACGCTGCCGACGACTCACTGGAGTTCATCGGCGAGGACGTCATCGATCACACGCCGCGCGACGAAAAGGTGCGTGTAAAGCTGGGTTCGGCCTTCGACGTCGTCGGGCAGCGCAAGCAGCTGGACTTTCGCAGCGATTCGCGCGCGCGCTGGATGGAAGAGGAAATCCAGGTGCAGCTGCGCAATCACAAGGACCAGGACGTGGAGGTGCAGGTCCGCGAGTACCTGTTTCGCTGGAGCAACTGGAGCATCCTGTCCAGCAGCCAGCCGTATCGCAAGGATGATGCGCGCACCATCACTTTCCCGGTGAAAGTGCCCGCGAACGGCAGCAGCACCGTGCGCTATCGCGTGCGCTACAGCTGGTGATCAGCGCCGGGCAACCGGCTCGGTCAGGCGCAGCGACGACAGCTCGGTGATGGGCAGCGGGCCCTCGAGCAGGAAGCCCTGCGCAAGATCCACACCGATGGCTGTCAGCCACTGACGCACCATCGGCGACTCGATGCGCTTGGCCACGCACTGCATGCCCAGCATGCGCGAGGCGTGCGAGATGGCCGCTATCTGTGCCTGGGCGATCTTGTCCTGCAGGGACTTCACGGTCAGTGAGGCATCGATCTTCAACACACGCACGGCCCGCTGGCGCAGCAGTTCCAGTACGTCGGAATGGAAGGTGAAATCGTCGATGATCACCTGGCAGCCGACGCGATCACACAGCTGGATGAACCGCGCGACTTCATCGGGGTGGTGGCGGCACTGCAGCTCGCGGATTTCGAAGCCCAGCTGTCGCGGATTGATCCGCACCTTGCGCAGCGCCTGTTCGACGAATTCCGGGAACGTGGCGTCCAGCAGCGCGCCGCTGGACAGGTTCACTGAAAACCAGGCTGGATCCACAGTCAGCTGCGCGTGATTGGCGCCGAGCCAGCCGAACAGCTGGGTGATCACCGCGCGATCGAGTTGCCCGCCACTGGCCGGATCCTCGGCCCGGGCGAGCATGTCGCGCGGGGCCTCGGCAGGGCCCGATTCAGCTGAATCCGCGCGCAGCAACACTTCGTAGCGCCGGGTACGCCCGGACTTGCGCAGTGACACGAGCTGCTGCACGTACAGCGTGACCGGCATGCCCTCGAACTCGGTGGCGGGAGCCAGCGGGCGCGCCCGGGCACCGGACAGGTGCAGTGCGAGCTGCTGCAGCAGCCGCGCAAAGTGAGCCGGTGTGAGGCGCTCTCCGGTATGGCCGGACAGCGTGCGGCGATCCACGTCCAGCAGCAGCGCGCCGTGCAACGCACCGCGCGGGTCCCGGGCCGCATAGGCCACCAGACTGCGCTTCGGGGCGCCATTGCGTTCATAGCTCGGCCGGGACGGCTCGAGCGCGAAGCTGTCCAGCGCGTCGAGCACGAACGAGCGCTCGGCCTCGCCCAGATCGTCCGACGAGGTCCATACGGCACTGCCCGTGGCATCGTGGATCGAGGTGCGGAACACCTCCGAGCCGGCCAGTGCGGCGGCGATCTCCAGGGCCATTTCCTCGATCTTGGTCGGCAGGGACTTGATCGTGGTGACGTCATCGACTTGCATGGCTGGCAGTTTCCCGGACAGGGCCCGGGGACGCCGTGATGTACCCCGCAGCGGCGCCAACTGGTCAGGCGAGCCGGGCCGGATCGCTTCGCGTTGCGCAGATCGCTACAATGTGACTTAAGGCAGCGCCTATTGGAGCGGTTATGGATCAGTCGAGGATGATCGCTGACGAGATGGCAGTGTTCGCCCAGGTGGTGGAGCACAACGGTTTCACCGCCGCAGCCCGCCGCTTGAACGTGCCCAAGGTCCGCGTCAGCCGCGCCGTCGCCGCGCTGGAACGCGCCCTCGGTGCCAGGCTGCTGGAGCGCACGACCCGCCGGATCGCGCTCACTGCCTCGGGCAAGGCCATCCTGGCCAGTTGCCAGCGCGTGGCACTGGAAGTCGAGGCGGCCCGCGCGGCGTTGCAGCCGGTCAGGGAGGGCGCCCGGCTGCGGGTGGCCATCGATCAGGGGTTTGGCCGGCAACTCGTGGCGCCGCTGGTGCCGCGTTTCCTGGAGCGCTTCCCGCAGGTGGCGCTGCAACTCATCAGCGCGGAGGAGGCCGCAGCAGGCGCGGCGTTCGATGTGGAGCTGCGCAGCGATGGTCGGTTGGCCGAGGGTGAGCGGGCCAGTTCACTCGGCACGCCACCCATGATCCTGTGCGCGGCGCCCAACTACCTGGCCGGCAAGTCCGTACCCCACAAGCCCAGTGAGCTGGCCCAGCACGCGTTGCTGTGGTCTGCCGCGCGTCCGGGCGCCGTGCTGCGGCTGCAGAAGGACGGCGGCCTGGTGACCGTGCCGGGCACGGCGCGACTGGTGGCGCAGGACCTGACCGCACTGCACGCGGCCGTGGCGGCGGGTCTGGGCATCGGTGCGCTGCCCGAGTTCATGTGTCGCAATGGGCTGGCCACCAAACGCCTGGTACGTCTGCTGCCGGACTGGCAGGTGGCCGATTCGGTGGAGCTGACCGCTGTAAGCCCTGCCCAAAGCGCCGCGGAGCCGGCGGTGCGCAGCTTCGTGGATTTTCTGGCGGCCAATATCGTGCCGGCGCTGGCCGGCCAGTCCGAACCCACAGAGGCGCGCCCAGCCGGGCGCCGGGCCAGTCGCTGATGTATCACGCCCCACTGCGAGAGATCCGCTTCGTGATGCGTGAGCTGCTACCCAGTGGTGAGCTCGAGCAGACCTATGCCGAAAGCGGTTATTCCGCCGAACTGGCAGATAACATCCTCGATGAGGCCGCCAAGTTCGCCGAAACAGTGCTCGAGCCCCTCAATCAGGGCGGCGATCGGGAAGGCGCCCGGTGGACGCCGGACGGGGTGGTTACGCCCAAGGGCTTCAAGGAGGCCTACGCGGCTTATGTGGAGGCTGGCTGGGCACAGCTCTCGATGAGCCCCGAGCTGGGTGGGCAGGGGCTGCCGCAGCTGCTGAATTCGGCGGTCGAGGAGCTCATGTTCGCGGCCAACATGAGCTTCTTCCTGGGCACTTCGCTGGCGCGCGGTGCGGTCGAGGCTATCGCGGCATCAGGGTCTGCCGAACAGAAGGCGCAGGTATTGCCCAGACTCGTCACCGGCCAGTGGATGGGGACGATGAACCTGACCGAGCCGCAGGCCGGTTCGGATCTGGGGCTGCTGCGCACCCGGGCCGTGGCCGAGGGCGATCACTATCGCCTGTTCGGCCAGAAGATCTTCATCACCTACGGCGAACACGACCTGTCCGAAAACATCATCCACCTGGTGCTGGCCCGCATCGACGGGGCCCCGGCCGGGGTCAAGGGCATTTCGCTGTTCTACGTGCCCAAGTTCCTGATCAATGCCGACGGCAGCACGGGTGCGCGCAACGACCTGCGTTGCCTGTCCATCGAACACAAGCTCGGCATCCATGCCAGCCCCACCTGCGTGATGGCCTTCGGCGAGAAGCAAGGCGCGCTCGGCTATCTGCTCGGCCCGCCGAATGCCGGACTTTCCTTCATGTTCATCATGATGAATGCGGCGCGTTTGTCGGTCGGCGTGCAGGGGCTGGCGCAGTCTGAACGCGCGCTGCAGCTGGCGCTGGACTGGGCGCGCAACCGCATGCAGGGCAGGGTCGAAGGCGGGTCTGAACCAGTGGCCATCATCGAGCATCCGGACGTGCGGCGCATGTTGTTGTCGATGAAGGCACGTACCGAAGCGATGCGTGCGCTGTGCTACTACGCCGCGCTGGAGCTGGACGACGGCCACCGGCTGCCTGACGAAGGTGCACGCAGTGCCGCATTGAAGCGCGCTGAACTGCTGGTTCCGATCCTCAAGGGCTGGTGTACCGAGGCGGCCATCGACGTGTGTTCCACCGGCGTGCAGGTGCATGGCGGCATGGGTTATGTGGAGGAGACCGGAGCCGCGCAGTTCCTGCGCGATGTGCGCATCGCTTCGATCTATGAAGGGACCACCGGCATCCAGGCCAATGACCTGGTCGGTCGCAAGCTCGCCCGGGACCGGGGCGCGGCAATGGCGGCGCTGATCACGGACCTGCTAGATCAGCTGGAGACCTCGCGGGCCCTGTTGCCGGCCACCCGCGCGACCCGCAATGCCGCGGTGGAGGCGCTGCTCGTATTGCGGGATCTGAGCGAACAGCTGGTGCGCGCGCAGCCGGAGTTGCCCGCATCCGCGCTGGCCGTTGCCGTGCCGTACCTGAAGCTGTGCGGCATCACGATCGCCGGTGCGCTGATGGCCCGGGCAGCCGCGGTGGCCGAGGCGGCATTGGGGGCGCATCCGCCGGATGCGGCGTTCTACGAGAGCAAGTTGCAGACCTGCCGCTTCTACGCCGAGCAGGTGTTGCCGGAGGCCATCGGGCTGGCGCGCATCGTCAGGAGCGGATCGGCCAGCGTGACCGAGGCGCGTACGGAGCTGGTCTAACCCGCCACGGGTTCGATTCGCACGTCCGTCTTCACGGAATTGGCGATGTAGCACTCCTCATGCGCCTTCTGGTGCATCTGCTCCAGTTCCGCGGCACTGGGCTGCTTGTCCGCGGCAAAGGCGATCATCGGATGCAGGGTCACCACAGATATCGCCCAGCGGCGCTCTGCATTGCGCTCCAGCACACCGGTTGGATTGTCCTCGTAACGATCAACCACGAAGCCGCGCTTCCCCGCGACGAACAGGAACCACAGCATGTGGCAGCTCGACAGCGAGGCAACGAAGGCTTCCTCGGGGTCGATTCCGGCCGGGTCCGAGGCGGGCACGGGAACCACCGCGGGCGATGAGGATGCGAGGATCTCGGCGCCACCATCGAAGCGGATGCGATGGCGGCGGCTGTACTTCTGGGACAGGAAATCCTGCGTGCCCCGTTCCCAGACCAGTTGCGCCGTGTATGTGGACATGTGCACCTTCCTCAGGTGTTGGCCAGCCAGTTTGCGGGCTCGATGCGGTAGTAGATGAAATCGATCATTTCGCCGTTCTGCTGGCGCTGGGCTTCCAGGGCGGCAACGCCGCCGATCTTCTCCATTGCGCGCCGGGAGCGCATGTTGTCCTTGCCCACGTGGAACCAGACGGCATGCGCATGGTGGGCAGCGTGTTCGATCAACAGCCGCTTCATCTCACGGTTGGCCGCGCCACCCCAGAAATCGCGCACCAGGAAGGTGTAGCCCACGGCCACCTCCCGCAGCACCGGGTCCCATTCGTAGTAGCGCGTGGTGCCAATGACGCGGCCGCTGGCCCGGTCCACGACCGCCAGCGAGCCTTCGGCCAGCGCGCTGTCGAAGAAGCGCTCAAAACCCTCCCGGGTATGGCGGGTCTGGTCCGGGTGCTGTTCCCAGATGAGCGGGTCGCGCGCCGCTTCCCACAGCGCTTCGCGGTCGCTGTGCTGCAGCGGCCGCAACAGCAGGTGCTCGCCGCTCAGCGTTGGTTGCAGGTCGAAGTCCATGAGGGCGCGTAGAATGCCACAGCATGACCACCACGACGACCAGCGCGATCCAATCGCTGCTCTCCCGCATGTCCCATCCTGGTTCGCTGATGAGCGGACCGGCTCCGACTGACGAGGAGCTCAAACAGATACTGGGCGCGGCCCAGCGCGCCGCGGATCACGGCCGGCTTCGCCCCTGGCGTTTCATCGTCGTGCGACCGGAACATTACGCGGAGTTCTTCGACCGGCTGGCGGCTGCGGCCACGCGCGTGCAGGGCGATCCGGCCCGCTACCAGATCAACCGCGACAAGTACGAGCTCACCCAGCGCGCACCGCTGGTGGTGGTGGCCGCCGCACACATCGAGGTCGATCACAAGATCGCGGCCATCGAGCAGGCCTTTGCGGCTGCCGGCGCCACGCAGCTGGTGCTGAACGCGGCGCACGCTCTGGGGTACAAGGGCTATCTGTTCTCCGGATCGGGGGTATTCGACAGCCAGTTCAAGGCCGGGCTGGGGCTCGCCGATCACGACCATCTGATCGGGTTCATCTGTCTGGGCAAGGCAAAGAGCGAGGGCAAGGCAGGTCCGGGCGCCGAGCAGATGGTGCGCGAGGGCCTGGAAAAGACCGTTACGGAATGGCAGCCCTGAAGGTCCGTCCGGCAGTACATTGCCAGCCAATCGCCGGCCGCATCTCGATAGAATCCGTCGATGGCTGATCTGAAGCTCAAGGATCTGCGCTACCTGGTTGCCCTGGCCGATACACGCCACTTCGGGCAGGCGGCGGCGCGATGTTTCGTCAGCCAGCCCACGCTGTCCGCCCAGCTGAAGAAGCTGGAGGATTACCTGGGCGTGCAGCTCGTCGAGCGCCATCCGCGCCGCGTCGCGCTGACCGAGGCCGGAATGCAGGTGGTGGCGCGGGCCAGGCGGATCATCGAGGCCAGCGAGGAGATCGTCGCGCTGGCGGAGACGCAGCGCGATCCGTTTGCCGGTCGGCTGCGCGTCGCCATGCTGCCCACCATCGGGCCTTACCTGCTGCCTATCGTCGCGCCGCGGTTGCGCCGCAAGCTGCCCCGTCTGGAACTGCTGCTGTATGAGTATCAGACTGGCCCCATGCTCGAGCACCTGCTGGCCGGGGACATCGATCTGGGCATTCTCGCGCTGCCGGTGCAGGCCGAAGGGCTGGCCGAGCGCAAACTGTTCGACGAACCCTTCGTGGTGGCTTTGCCGGAGCGCCATCCGCTGGCCAGACGGCGCTCGCTCAAGGTTGCCGATCTCACCGGCGAAACCCTGCTGTTGCTCGAAGACGGGCACTGCCTGCGGGACCAGGCGCTGGATGTGTGCTCGCGCTCGCATGTGCATGAGAAGCAGGATTTCCGCGCCACGTCGCTGGAAACCCTGCGGCAGATGGTGGCCTCGGGCAGTGGCATCACGTTGCTGCCGCAGCTCGCGGCCAGCGGTGCCTATGGCAATGCACGTGGCATGGTGACCATCCCCTTCGCCAGACCCGAGCCGGTACGCCACATCGGCGCCTTGTGGCGGCGCACATCCGCGCGCGGCCGGGCCATCGAGGCGGTTTGTGACGTCATTGCCGACTACGCCGGCAAGCAGGTGGCCGCATGAGCCTGGGCGAGGTTTCCGCCTACGACCGTATGGTCTGGCCGGAGGGCCAAGTGGAGGGATGGCTGGCCAGCGGCGAGCATCGCCGCGAGCTGATGGCATGGTTCGGCGAGGCCGAGTACGGGTTGTTGCAGCGGCTCGCGTTCGCTGCCGCGGCGGCCGAACAGGACCCGCAGCGCTGCGTGTACTACGTGCCGGGCCTGATGGGCTCGCAGCTGAGTCTGCCGCGCGCCCGGCCGTTGCCTGACAATCTGCTGTGGCTGGATCCGGGCGACATCCAGCGCGGCCAGCTGTCGATGCTGGCAGTCCCGGGCGAGACACTGCTCGTACCAGGGCCGGTGTTGTACGGCTATCTGCCCCTGAAGTTTGCATTGCAGGCGGCGGGGTACACTGTGCGCTGCTTTGCCTACGACTGGCGGCTTGGCATCGTTGAAGCCGGTGCCGCGCTGGCCGCGCGCCTGGGCAGCGAGGCCGCGCGCGAGGTGAATCTCGTGGCGCACAGCATGGGCGGGTTGCTGGCACGCAGCGCGCTGCGCAGCGAATCCGGCCGGCGCGTGCGGCGGTTGATCACCCTGGGTACACCCCACGGTGGTTCCTTCGCGCCCGTACAGGCCGTGCGCGGCACCTATCCGCTGGTACGGCGGCTGGCGCAGATCGATACGCGCCACAGCGCCGAGGAGCTGGCGCGGGAGGTCTTCTCCAGCTTTCACAGCCTCTACCAGATGCTGCCGCGCGATCTGAATCCGGATCTGCTCAACCAGCGCAACTGGCCGTCCACCGGACCGCAGCCGAATGCGACACTGCTCGATCGCGTGAGATTGCTGGAACTGGGCGGTGCCGATGGCCGCATCACCGCGATCGCGGGGTTTGGGTTCCAGACCACCGACCATGTGGTGCTGGTGGAGGGCGAGTTCTACTACCGGTACGGATTTGCCGGTGACGGCACCGTGCCCAGTGCCCGGGCTGTGCTCGGCGGCAGCCCGGCCTGGTATTGCAATGTCCCCCATACGGAACTGACCCGCAGCCCGGCGGTGCACGAAGCCCTGGTCGCGCTGCTGGCTGATGATGCGCCGCAACTGACCAGTTCGCCCCCGTCGATACCCGGCGACCCGATCAGCGCCACCGATACGGAGTTGCGCCGCGCGTTCAATGCAAAGATCGACTGGGCGCAACTGGATTCCCAGCAGCGGCGTGCCTATCTCGATTCATTGAATCGGGCACCGCCGGCCGCACCGCAGCTATAGTGGCGCCATGAGACAGGGCAGCTTCCGCTTGTGCATGTTCATCGGCGCTCTGGCGTTGCTTGGGTTGTCGATCTACTACTTCTCGCAGTACGCCATCGTGGTGCGGATCGCGCTGGGCAACAGCGGCCTGCAACCGGAAATCAGGGATTCGGTCCGGGCGCTGTGGCTGGCCTTTTCCAGCCAGGGACTGCTGATCGGCCTGCTGTACCTGCTGGTGGTCTACAAGCCCGAGGCCGTGTCGCGCGAGGTCATCGTGCTGCTGGGCCTGATGCAACTCGTCGAGGCGGTGTTGCTGCTCACATTTGCCGGCAGCAAGCAGCTGGCGTTGGTCCTCGTGGCCGCTGCCGTGTTCGTGCTGATCGGCGCGGTGCTGTGGCCGCCCAGGAAGCACGTGGACGAAGAGCCCGAAGACCCCGACGATCTTGCAATGGACGAAGCGGTACCCGAGGCGTTGCCCCCGCCGGACGATACCCGGCGCTGACTGCCGACAGGCCCTAGCAGCTGGCCGCGTCAACGGCGCGTGAGTGCTGCGCGCTGCGTCGACCGCGCAGCTCGCGCATGATCCGGCCGGCCTGCATCACCAGAATCCGGTCGCAGCTGGCGATGGTTTCGGGCCGGTGCGCCACCACGATGCGCGTCAGCCGCAACCGCGCCACCGCGTTGCTCACCAGGCGCTCGCCCGCCACATCCAGGTGGCTGGTGGCCTCGTCCAGGATGAGCAGCCGCGGACGGCGGTACAGGGCGCGGGCCAGCATGATGCGCTGCTTCTGTCCTCCGGACAGGGAACTGCCCATGTCACCGATCAGGCTCTGATAGCCCATGGGCATCGCGGCGATGTCCTCGTGCACGGCCGCCAGCCGCGCCGCGGCCTCCACGCGGGACTGATCGGCATCCGGCTCGAAGAAGGCGATGTTCTCGGCAAGACTGCCCGCGAAGAGCTGATCGTCCTGCATCACCGCACCTGCGAGGTCGCGCAGGCATCGCGGGCCGATGCGCCACAGGTCGTGTCCGTCCAGCCGCAGCTGGCCCGCCACCGGCCGCAGCAGCCCGAGCAGCAGTTTCACCAGCGTGGTCTTGCCACAGCCCGAAGGCCCCACGATTGCCACCGACTCGCCCGGCTCCACCGTGAGGCTGCACCCGTGCAGCAGCCACGGCTCGCCGTCAGCGTAACGAAAGGCCAGACTCTGCACTTCGAGCCGCATCGCGCGAATCGGGATGGCAGGCGGTGGGCCGGCGTCCTGCTCCGGTGCCGTCAATACGATGTCCGCCAGCCGCTCGGCATGCAGGCGCAACATGCGAAATTCCACCCAGCGGTCGATGAGCGTGCTCACACGCCGCGCGAACTGATCCTTGTAGGCCAGGTATGCCACCAGCATGCCGGCTGAAAACTCGTTGCGGATGGCCAGCAATGCGCCGATCCAGATGACCGCAATGCGTTCGGCGCCGAACACCAGCTGGCTCGCGGCGCTGAATCCCAGCCCCATGCGCGCCAGGCAGACATCCTGGTTGACGGTATCGACCATCAGCGTGTCGTAGGCCGCGCGGCGGCGCGTTTCCTCGCCCGCCACCTTCAGGCTTTGAATGCCACGCAGGGATTCCAGCAGATGGGTCTGCTGGCGTGCGGCGGCGACGAGCTGGCGTTCGTTGCGCTCGTGCAGTGGCCGGTACGCGAGGCAGCGGATGGCCAGGTACAGCGCCACCGCAAGTACGGTGACCAGCGCGAGCCGACCGCTGTAGAGCACCATTAGCGTGAGCGTGACCACACCCATCAACCCGTCGATCAGCGCCTCGACAAAGCCGGTGGTCAGCGTCTTCTGGATGGTTTGCAGTGACCCCAGCCGCGAATTGATGTCGCCCAGATGCCGCTTGCCGAAGAACTCCAGCGGCAGCCGCAGCAGGTGAGCGACCACATTGCCCATCCACTGCAGGCTCAGGGCCGAGGAGACATGCGTAACCGTCCAGCCACGCAGCAGGCCGATGCCCACCTGCATTGGCAGGGCGAGGCTGAAGCCCACGCCGAGTACCAGCAGCAGGTTGCGGTCGGCCGACACCAGCACCTGGTCCACGACCCACTGCAGCAGAAAAGGCGCCAGCGCCACGAAGCCCTGCAGCGCCAGGGACAGCGACAGCACCTGCGTCAGCGCGCGCCACAGGCCGTCGATATGGCCGGTGAGCTGACGCAGGCGAATTGCCGGGCGGGCCCGCCGCGGCGTGAAGCTGCTCATGGGCGCAAGTTCCAGCGCCACGCCGGTGAAGTGTCGGGACACCTCCTGCGTAGACAACCGGCGCTGGCCGATCGCCGGATCGTAGATGGTGATCTTCCTGCCCCGGACCCGGGCCAATACCACGAAATGGTTCAGATCCCAGTGCAGGATGCAGGGCAGGGCAAGCTTTTGCAGATCCTCCAGTTCCAGGCGCAGCGCCCGGGCGCGCAACTGTAGTTGCTGCGCGATGTGGATCAACCCGTCCAGCCGCGCACCCTTCAGCGACATGGAAAATCGCTGCCGCAACTCCGGCAGGGACAGATGCAGGCCGTGCGCATCGGCGATCATGGCCAGCGCGGCAAGACCACATTCCGCGGCCTCCGCCTGCAGTATCGGCCGCATCGGCAGGTCCGCCTCTGCTGACTAGTTCAGCGCCACCCAGCTGATGAATGCGGCGGCGAGGGCGAAATAGGAAGTGATGCTGCAGAGCTTGCCCAGCGTGGAGATGGGCGAGCGCCTGGTCATGCCGTTCCTGAGAAGAGTGCGGGCCGTGTAGCGGGTCGCGTAGTCGACTTCCATTTCGCTCAGCGCGAGTGTCGACAATGCGACAAAGGCAAGCAGGAATCCTGAGACGAGCTGCTGGCGTACTAGCTGGATCAGTGCGGCGGCCAGCATGGCGCATCCGCTGGTCAGCAGCACCATGCGCATGACTGTTGATCTTTTGATGCTCATCGATTCACTCCTTGGTCTGCAGGAGACATCGCCATTACAGAACCCGTCTGGAATGGCGATGGCCCTTGCCCTGCTCCTTAGCCGTCCAGGACGTCCACGATCTTCGTCGACAGGTCGAACGTGTTGTTGAGCCAGGTGCCGATCGCATAGCCCACACCGAAGGCGCCTGTGACGGCCTTGCCCACTGTTGTGGCGTCTGCCACGTTGTTGAGCAGTCCCATCGTGATCGGCGTCGTGAAGTTCAACCCCGAGCCCTGGACCAGGGATCGTTCTCCCGCACAGAGTTCTCGCATCTCAGTTCTCCTCAATGATTGTCTGGCGCAGGCCCGGCGCCGCGGGTCCGGGAATACACCCGGCAATCCGGTTTGCTGCCCCGTCTTCAGACCGTGATCACCTCGGCGGTGGTCGGGAGCTGCTGCGGGGCAGTTGCATCCAGGTAGTGGTACAGCGGATTGCGCTGCGTGCTGGTCCGCGTGTCCCATGGCTCGGGCTGGTACATGGCGGCCGCCACGCGGCGGATTTCCAGAGGATCGAGTTCGTGCATGTCAGCTCTCCTTGTTGGTGGTGATACGTTCCCGAAGCGAGACCAGCGGTTCGAACAGCCATTCCCAGAGCCGGCGCGTCTCGCCGAGGATGTCCGCGTCCAGCAGCATGCCGGGCTTCAGGGCCGCGGCCCGGCCGTAGGCCCGCACGCTCTGCCTGGCCAGCGCCACCTTCACGCGATACAGGGGTTGAGGGCTGCCCGCGTTGCCAAGCAGCGCTGCCACTTCGCCCGTGCTCAGGGCGCTGCGACTTACCGCACTGACCCGACCAGGCTGGTGGCCGAACTTCTGCCAGGGGTAAGCCTGGTAGCGCAGCAAGACCGTATCGCCCGGCGCAACGAAGCCGACCGCACGGCTCGGCACCAGCAGCTCGGCTTCGAGGCGTCCACTGCCCGGCAACACCGTGAGCAGCGGCTGCCCTTGCTGCACAGCCTGGCCTGCCTCGGCGATCTGAGTCGCGACTACTCCGGATAGCGGTGCGGTGATGACCAGCATGCCGGAAGCATTCATTTCCACGCGTTCCTGTGCCAGTGCGGCCAGGTCGCGCCTGGCACCGGCTTGCACGCTCCTGCGACGGCCCGGCAGTTCCTGGAGTGACTGCTGCAATTGCAGGATTTCGCGCCGGGTTGCGCCGCGCTGCCGTCGCAGCTCCTGCAGGGTGCCGGTGAGGTCCAGCAGCGCGGATTGCCGCTCGCTGAGTTGCAACTGGCTCACGTACTTCCGGGCGGCCAGTTCGCGCATGCGCCCCAGCGTTGACTCGCTGATACGCATCTGTTGCTCGCGCGTGTCGATTTCCGCCTCAAGTTCAGTGAGCTCACTGCGGGTTGCGGCGAGCTGTGCCTTGAGCCCTGCGGCTTCGGCATCGATCGCATGCAGCTGGCCCTCCCGCGCGGATTGCACGCCTTGCTCGCGTCCGCGCAGGCTGGCTTCCAGATCGGTGGCCGCCGGCCCCCGGGCCACGGTAACGCGCGGCACGGCGATCACCGCGAGCTTCTGGCCCGCCGTGACATGCGCACCTTCGGCGACTGGCAGCTCGCTTATCACGCCGGCGGCCGGCGCCAGTACGCGGGCCAGGCCCCGTGTTGGCACCAGCCTGCCCGGCACGTTGGCGCGCCGCGTGTATGTGCCGAAGGCCAGATACAGCGCGATGGTCAGTGCGCCCAGGCAGGCCAGCACGGCGAGCACCCGCAGGCGCAGCGGTTGGGTCAGCGCAATCCCGCCCAGCCAGCCGGTGCGCCGTGCCTCGATCACTTCCCTGCGAAACAAGTCCTGCGACATGGGGCCATCCCTGGCTTGCGGTGGAGGCAATTCTGCGGCGGACCAGCCCGTTCGAAGGGCGTGTCAAACGGGGGCGATTGCAGAGAAATGCGTCGGCATAGTCCTACACGCGGTCGCAGGCCGTCCCCTACAGCCGCGCAACGCCCGCTGCGCGATGCTGACGGCAGTTGCGGCGGGCCAGCCGGGAGGCGGTCACGCCATTCATCTCTTTACGAAACAGAACTGGAGGAATGGATCATGTCGACCAGAACAGAAAGCATCAGCGGAAACGGGCACGACACCGGGGCCAGGGCCGAGGAAGCCATGCGCCGCAAAGTGGGTCAGATGCAGAAGTTTTTCGACGACGTCGAAGAGCTGCTGCAACGGGTCTCCGGCATGGATGAACCGGACATTTCCCAATTGCGCAGCAAGGTGGAGTCTTCCATCGAACGCGCGCGGGCCACTACGCGCAGCGGTACACAGGCGGCGCTCGACAACACGCGTCGCGCCGCGACGGTCACCGACGAATACGTGCATCGCAACCCGTGGCTTGTGATCGGCACCACTGCCACCATCGGCTTGTTGCTGGGCGCGCTGCTGCGCGGCAGCCGGAAGTAGGCGTGTACGTGCGGGCTCTGCTGCTGGCGCTGGCCGGGCACCAGGGAACCTGGCGCAATCCCGATACGGCAGTGCAGAACGAGTATCTCAAGGCATCGATCCGCCGCGTGGTACTGGCAGTGGTGGCGGCAATCGCCTGCCTCGCCGGATGTGCCGTGCTGTGGGTGGCGGGCCTGGTGGCGCTCTGGTACACGCCATGGCTGGTTACGTACCTCGTGGTCAGCGGCCTGGTGCTGTTGATCGCATCCGTCCTGGCGGCACTTGGTGCCATGGCAAGGACCAGGGACGCGCGTGCACTGCGCAACGCCGGTGCCGCGCACGAGCCCGATCCCGACGTCTTTCCGCGCAGTGCCGCCATGCGCTTCGCGGTGGCTGCGCTGCCCGCCATCACTACGCTGTGGGTGCGCGGACGCCTTGCGCGCGGCGTAGCACGACAGCGCTGAGCGCGACGAGCGTAACCGGGCGATAATCGCAGCAGCAGGGTGCAAGCTGGAGATGGGCATGGCACGGGTCCTGATCGCGGATGATCACGCGCTGGTACGGGCGGGGCTGCGTCAGTACCTGCAGGAGAGCGGCAGCTTCAGTGAGATCGCCGAGGCGGCCAGCGGCACGCAGGTGCTCGACATGCTGCGCGCTGATCCCACCGACCTGCTGATCCTCGATATCAACATGCCCGACCGCGGCGGTCTGGACATCCTCAGGCACGTGCGTGCCTCCTATCCGGAAGTGCGCGTGCTGGTGCTCAGCGGATTTCCGGAACGCCAGTATGCGGTGAATGTGCTGAAGGCCGGAGCCGGCGGGTATCTGTCCAAGGACGGCTCGCCCGAGGAATTGTTGAAGGCCGTCGCCAGGGTCATGGCCGGCAGGCATTACATCAGCACCGGCCTGGCCGAACAGCTGGCCGCGGACCTGGACCACCAGGACGAACGGCCCTTGCACGAGGGTCTCTCCGAACGCGAATTCCAGATCTTCCGCAAGCTGGCCGTTGGGCAGTCGGTTTCGGAAATCGCCCACGAGCTCTCGCTGAGCGTGAAGACCATCAGTACTTACCGGACCAGAGTACTGGAGAAGATGTGCTTCAAGTCGAATGCCGAAATGACCACCTACGCGCTGCGCAACGGGTTGATGAACTGATGGACGAGGCAGCGGTGAATGCCGGCCGTGCCGTGCTGCTGGTCGAGGATTCACCACGCATCGCCGAGCGCCTGCGCGAGCTGCTGGTAGAGGAAGGTCTGCGCGTGGTGGCCACGGTCGAAGACGAACCGGCCGCGGTGCGCGTTCTGCAGCAGACCCCCATCGACCTGCTGGTACTCGACCTGCAGTTGAAGAGGGGCACCGGATTCGGGGTACTCGAATCCATTGGCGCGCAGCGGCCGCCGACCATCGTGGTGACCAATTACACCTTGCCGCAGTACCGCGAACGTGCCGCCCAGCTGGGCGTCGAGTACTTTCTGAACAAGGCAGAGGACCTGGACCGGCTGCCCGAAATCCTGGCCGGCTTCCGGCCCGGGCTGTCCTAGCCGCGTCCAGCGCTGTGCTGCAGGGCTACCGACAGCACGATGATCGTGCCGTGCGGTGTGTTTGCCCTGATGTGGAGATCTCCACCCACCGCTTCCATGCGGAATCGCATCTGCTTGAGCCCGTGCGCGCCGATCTGGTCCGCTTCGGCGGGCATGCCACTGCCGTCGTCGGCGATCTCCAGCCGCAGCTCACCGTTTGTCGTGGCCCGCAACTGCAGACTGGACGCACCGGCATGCTTGACCACGTTGGCAATGGCTTCCTGCACGGTGCGGAACACGGCCAGCGCGGTGTCCGATGGAATGTCGATGTCCGTGTCCAGTCCCTGCATCTGCAGCTTCAGCTGCGCCTGCTCGCAACGCTCCGTGGCCAGCCAGCGCAACGCCGAGAACAGGCCCATGTTGTCCAGCAGGGTCGGTCGCAGGTCCTCGATGACCCGGCGCTTGAGCTCGATGCCCTGGGTCAGCGCCTGGTCGATGCGCTTCCAGCGTGTCTGCAGCGCCGGGTCGCTCACCGGGCCGAGCTGCTTGCGCAGTTGCGCCAGATCCATGCGCATCGCCACCAGCAAGCCGCCGAGCTCATCGTGCAGCTCGCGCGACAACGCGTGCTTTTCCGCTTCGGCCACCTTGCTCATGTGGCGGCTCAGGTCGCGGATCTCGAAGGTACGCGCCTCGATCTGCGTGGCCAGATCCCGGGCGTAGCCCTCGCGGCGACGGATGTCGCGGGCGATCAGCAGGCCGAGAACCAGCACGATGCCGACGGTGAAGACCAGATTCCAGGTGTTGATAAGGGTGTTGACGTGGGTCGCCTGCTTCCAGGCGTCAAGCCCCACCAGAACGCTGGATCTCTCGCGCGCGCGCAGGGATTCCAGCGCGGTACGGATGGCCCGCATCTGCTTCAGGCCGAGGTCGGATCTGACGATCGCCAGCGCCTGCGGCTTTCTGCCCGCCTTGAGCAACGCGACGGACTGGCGCATTTCCCGCGACTTGATCTCCAGGTTCCTGCTGACGTCGTCCAGAACGGCCAGCTGCCGGGGATCGATGCTGCGGTAGCGCCGGCGCAGCTCGTCCAGCCGCTTCGTGGTCTGGGCGAGACCCGACTCCAGCGGCGGCAGGTACTTCTCGTCGTCGGTCAGCAGGAATCCGCGCTGTGCGCTTTCCGCATCCATGACGCCGAAGGAGGCTTCGTCGAGCAGATGGATCAGGTCCTGGCGCTGGCGCACGGTGTCGGCCAGATCCCTGGCGTCGGCGCGGCGCATCGCGGTAATGGCGTATTCCAGCACCAGCAGCGCGATCAGCAGGAACAGCGCCAGCAGGATGTAGCGACGGTTGATCCCCCACGAAAACAGTCGCCCCAGCGCCGAAGGTGAATCCTTCACTGCTCAGTCACGGAAGTTGTCGAATTGCAGCGGCACTCCCGCGTCAGCGTTGCGCAGTTGTGCGATGGCCGCCTGCAGGTCGTCCTTCTTCTTGCCGGTCACCCGCACCTTGTCGCCCTGGATCTGTGCCTGCACCTTCAGACCCGCATCCTTGAGCTGCTTGACGATCTTCTTGCCGATTTCGTGGTCGATGCCGTGCTTGAGGACCACCTTCTGGCGCGCTCCGCCCAGGTTCTTGTCGATGTCCTGCACGTCCAGGCAGTTCACGTCGACGCCGCGTTTGGCCAGGCGCAGCCGCAGTATGTCCAGCATCTGCTTGAGCTGATACTCGGCCTGCGCCTTCATGGTGATCACGAAGGGCTCCTTGTCTTCCCGGCTGTAGGTGGCGCCGGTGCCGCGGAAATCGAAGCGTTGTTCGAGCTCACGGTTGGCCTGGTCCACCGCGTTGGTGACCTCATGCCCATTCAGTTCGGAGACAGCGTCGAAGGATGGCATGTCAGAAAGCCTCGCCCGGAAATCCGTCGGCGCCGGTGCGCCACGGCGTCCACAGTAGTAACACCTTGCCCACGGCAATGTCGGATTTTCGCGGCGCGATCGACAATTCGCGCAGCGCAATGCTGTGTGGATCCAGTCGCGTGTCCAGCGCCGAGATGGCTGCTTCCAGCTCCGCATTCAGGTCGGTGATGCGCTGGTCGATCTGCCCGGCTGATTCTTCGGCACGATCCACATCGGCGGACTCGCGGCCGATGCGCGCGGTGTTTCTGACCGCGGTCGTGGCACGCCCGATGTTGCGTGACGAGACCGCCTTGCGGCCGAGGAAGGCGCCGAGCAGGGTGGCGCCGATGGAGATGGCCGCCTGCAATTTCTGCTGCGTTGCCTGGCCCTTCTCCCGGTCCACGCGCTGCAGGGCGCGCTGCCTTTGCGCCTGCAGGCCCGCGAGGCGTGGCGCAAATTTCTGCCGGAGCTTTTCGGCCTCCTCATCGCGCTGCTCGCGCGTCGCCAGGGCCAGTCGCGCGCGAAAGTCGCCAGCGGATTCACCTGCCCTGGAAGTCTGCTTCAGCTCATCACAGACCAGCAGCTTCAGCGCCCGGTTCTGGTAGAGCTGCGCGGCCAGGGTCTTGCCCCATTGGGTGTAGCTCGCGGCGCGCTGTGCGGCAGCGGGCAGCTCGGCGAAGCCCGCGCCGGCAACCGGTTCACGCGTGGTTGCGCCAGCCAGCTCCACCGCTTCATCCCACAAGGCACCCTTGCCATCGTCGGAGAACGGTGCGGCCAGGCAAACCGTCTGCCATTCATCGACCCCTGCACGTTTGTCCACATAGTGGAGTCTGGCCAGTCCCTGCACGCGGGGGCGGTAGATGATGCCGTCCGCGGCGCCCTTTACCGGCAGGAAGTTCTCCTCGACGCCAGATGGTACGGGCGCACGCGTCACCGCTGTGGCCGGGGCCGGTGCGGCGACGCCCACAGCGGCCGTTTCCCGTGTGGCCGAAGCCGCCGCAGCCTGCCTGCGCGGACTCATCAGCCGCGAGATTTCCGCTGGCGTCAGGGGTCCACGCAGATAGGACAGTGCCCAGCGACTCTTGAGCAGCACCGGGGCATCCTCGTGCACATTGCGCATCAGGAATACGCGCTGGGTCAATGCGCCGAGCAGACGCGCGAGATCATCACGCGACGGACCTTCGCCCGCCAGCGCAGTGGTCAGTCCGTCGAGCAGCCGGTCGCGGTCGCGCTCGGTCTGCAGCCGTCCGATCAACCAGGTGCCGGTGTTGCCGAGACCCTTGTAGTCCAGGTCCACCGGATTCTGCGTGGCGAGCACGCAACCAACGCCGAAGGCTCGCGCCTGCTTCAGCAGCGTGAGCATCGGCGGTTTGGACGGCGGATTCGCGCTTGGCGGGAAATACCCGAAGATCTCGTCCATGTAGAGGATGGCGCGCAGTGAAGAGGTGCCGGGCTGGCGCCGCATCCAGCCGATCACCTCGTTCAGCAGCAAGGTGACCACGAACATGCGCTCGGCATCCGACAGATGCGCGATCGAGATGACGGCGATGCGCGGCTTGCCCTCCGGCGTGAACAGCAGACGCTGCGCATCCAGCGGCTCGCCGTGTGTCCAGGTGGCAAATCGCGGCGAGGCGAGCAGGCCGTTGATGGCCAGCGCCAGCTCCATGCGGTCCTTCGCGGGGAAGAAGGTTTCCAGGTCCAGTGCGCCGAGCTTGTCCAGCGCCGGCTTCTGCACCAGCGCAACCAGGGAAGCCAGATCCACCGCGTGACCTTCCCGCCAGGCGCGCTCCAGAAGGTTCGACAGCAGGATGTGCTCGCGGCTCTTGAGCGGATCCGCGTCGCGGCCCAGCAACGTAAGCAGGCCGGAAACGATCGAAGCGATGCGCTCGGCCAGCGCCGCCGTGTCGGTGAGCTGATCGGCCGGTGGTGGCGCCAGCGACTGCAGGATCGAAAGCGGCAGGCCGCTGTCCGAGCCCGGCGTGTAGATGGCCACATCCGCCGCATCACGGAATTTCCCGATACGCTCGGGCGGTTGATCCCAATCGGCAAGACCCGCGCGCCATTGCGCGGCGACCTGCGCGGCATAGTCATCGATCGACAACCCCTTGCGCGCCGCTTCACCGCCATCCACCCACGCGGCGAAGTCGCGCGGCGCGAGATCCGGAAAGGCCAGCATCAGGTCGCCGAGGTCGCCCTTCGGATCGATGCAGATGGCGGGAACGCCGTCGATGGCCGCTTCCTCCAGCAGCGCCAGGCACAGGCCGGTCTTGCCGCTGCCGGTCATGCCCACACACACCGCGTGCGTGGTCAGGTCCCGCGAGTCGTACAGCAGAGGTTCCGGGGCGAGCGTGGCGCTGGCGGCATCGAAGACCTTGCCCAGATAGAAAGCCCCCAGCTTTTCGTAATCGGGATTCATGTGTGGCGGTGCGGATCCAGTTGTGGCTGCCGCAGATTGTAGCCGCAAAGATCCGCGGTACCGCCCGAGGCGCCCGGGTGGCTACAATCGCTCCCCCATGCAGGTTCTCGATTCCATTTTCGCGGTACTGCGGGAGCATCCCTGGTTGCTCACGGCCATCCGCGCCATCGTGCTGACAGCCGCTGTCTGGCTTTCGAACCAGATCACCCATTCGCTGTTGCTGCGGCTGATCGGCCGCGCGATGCGCAGCATGCCCGCCGGCTGGTACGAGGCGCTGATCGGCCATGGCGTGATCCAGCGTCTGGCGCACGCCGTGCCGGCGCTGGTCATCTACTACGGCGTCGGCTACATGTCGCACCTGCCCGAGGACATCGCCCTCGTGGTGCGCGGCGTGGCCAGCGCCTACGTCGTGCTCACCATCGCGCTGGCACTGAGCCGGTTGCTCGACGCCGTGGGGGCGTTGTACGAGGAGATGGATCACGAGCGGGCGCAGGCGCGCCCGATCAAGGGTTACCTGCAACTGCTCCGGATCGGCGTGTTCATGGTCGCCGGCATCCTGGTCATCGCGGCCCTGTTCAATCGCGATCCGCTGCTGCTGCTCTCCGGTCTCGGCGCGATGACCGCCGTGCTCCTGCTGGTGTTCAAGGATACGTTGCTGTCACTTGTGGCCAGCATGCAGCTGGCCGGCAACGACATGCTGCACGTGGGCGACTGGATCGAGATGCCCGCGCTCAACGCGGACGGCGACGTCATCGACATCTCGTTGCACACGGTGAAGGTGCGCAACTGGGACAAGACCATCACCACCATCCCGACCTGGCGGCTGATCAACGAGAGTTTCAAGAACTGGCGCGGCATGACCGAGTCCGGCGGTCGGCGCATCAAGCGCGCCCTGTACCTGGACCAGTCCTCGGTCAGATTCCTCAGTGACGCCGAGCGTGATCGCCTGGCACGCTTCACGTTGCTGGTTCCGTACCTGGAAACCAAGCGTACCGAGATCGCCGAGTACAACAAGACCCTGCTCGCCTCCGGTCAGGATCGGGTCAATGGGCGGCACGTTACCAACATCGGCACGTTCCGTGCGTACGCGGAAGCCTATCTGCGCGCGCATCCGCGGGTGCACCACGAAATGACATGCATGGTGCGTCAGTTGCAGCCCGGCCCCACTGGTCTGCCGCTGGAAATGTATTGTTTCACCTCCACCACGGTCTGGGCGGAGTATGAAGGTATCCAGGCGGACATCTTCGATCACCTGTACTCGATCCTGCCCGAGTTCGACCTGCGCGTGTTCCAGCAGCCGGGCGGGGCGGACGTGATCCGGGCGTTGCGCCGGGCCGGGGCCGTACCCGGCGAGTAGTCGCGCGCCATTTGCGCATCCTCGTGGCTGGTCCGGTCGGCTACGATCTGTTTTCCGTGAACGATTCACTTCAGCAGGCGCCCGCGGCCGTTCTGCCGGCGCGGCGCGTGGATGCGCAGGGGCGCGTGCACATCGATGTGCGCGCCATGCTGGCGCTCGCCCTGCCGCTGGTCGCCAACAGCGCCGTGCAGATCGTGATGAGCCTGACCGACGTGTGGTTCGTCGGTCACATCTCCACCGATGCGCTGGCCGCGGTTGGTGCCGTGCACTGGATGGCGATGGCCGTGGTCGTGGCGCTTTCGGGCATCGGCATGGCAGTCCAGACAGTCGCCGCACAGACCCATGGTGCGCGGCGTTACGTGCGCGCGGCGCAGGCGGTGTGGATCGGGCTGTGGGGCGCATTGATCGCCACGCCCCTGTTCGTGCTGCTGGGCCTGTCCGGTCACGCCATACTCGCGCCCTTCGGCCTCGAGCCGGCCATCCAGGACCAGGCCGCGGCATTCTGGATGCCGCGCGTGGCCGGTGCGCCGTTCGGCTGCGCGGCCTGGGCGGTGCTGGGCTTCTTCAATGGCATCGGACGGCCGCGCGTCACCATGCTGGTCACGCTGGTGATGGCGCTGAGCAATGCGCTGTTCAACGAACTGTTCATCTTCATGCTGGGCTGGGGCGTGGCCGGCTCGGCCGTGGCCACCAGTGTGGCGCAGGCGTTGGGCCTTGCCGTGGCGCTGGCCTGGTTCCTGTCGCAGCGCTTTCGCCCGCGCTATCGCTCGCACTTGTCGTGGCGGCCCCAGTGGGCGCGGATCCTCGCCCAACTGCGGCTTGGTTTGCCCATGGGGCTGATGGTGGCGGCCGAACTGATCGGCTTTTCGGTGTTCCAGGTGATGATGGTGCGCCTGGGCGCCGTGCCCGGCGCGGCCACGCAACTGGTCATGGTGCTCACCGCTTTCGCGTACGCGCCCGGAGTCGGCATTGCGATGGCCGGAACCACGCTGGTCGGGCAGGCGGTCGGTGCCGGCGACCGGCGCTGGGCGCGCCGGCTTGGCAATCGCACCATCGCCATGGCTTCGCTGTACATGGGCGGCATGGGCCTGTTGCTGGCGCTGGCCGGGCCATGGCTGCTGCCCCGATTCGTGGCTGCCGGCGACCCGCAGGCCGGCGAGGTCATCGCCATGGGCGCGAGGATGCTGTGGTTCGCGGCCGTCTACCAGTTCTTCGACGGACTGAACATGGGCAGCTCGCTGTGCCTCAGGGGTGCCGGCGATGCGCGCGTGCCGGCGATCCTGGTGCTGGGTTTGTCCTGGCTGCTGTTTCTGCCGCTGGCGCATCTGTTCGCGTTTGCGCCGGGCGCCGGCTGGTTCAGCAGCTGGCCCGGGCTGGGCTGGGGCGCCACCGGCGGCTGGGTGGCCGTGAACGTCTACGTCGTGATCGCGGGCACGCTGCTGTGGCTGCGCTGGAGATCGCGCGCCTGGCAGTCCCTGACGCTGTAACTGCTGATCAGCAGGCGGGATTGATCGCTTCGATCATCGGGCGCTAACCTGCGGCGGCAAATTGAGGGGGAACCATGCGACAGACATCCCGGATTGCCGCGCTGCTCGCGGCCTGCGTGTTCGGCGGCACGGCCGGCGGCCGGCCAGGGTGAACATCCACCTGTCCGCAATCGAAGCACGCATCATCGGCGCATTGATCGAAAAGCAGATCGCCACGCCCGACCAGTATCCGCTTTCGCTGAACGCGCTGGTCAACGCATGCAACCAGAAGAGCAATCGCGAACCGGTGATGCAACTGGACGAGGCTACCGTGAAGTCCGTGGTCGATGGCCTGGAGCGGCGGCACATGGTCATCGAGAAGTCGGGCTACGGCAGTCGCGTGTCCAAGTACCACCAGATCTTCTGCAATACCGAGTTCGGCAGCCTGAAGTTCAACCCGCAGGAAACCGCGATCCTGTGCGAGCTGCTGCTGCGCGGGCCACAGACGCCGGGAGAATTGCGCAACCGGGTGCCCAGGCTCGCCGAGTTGCCGGAGCCCGGGCTGATCGAGGCGTTACTCGACTCACTGGCGGGTAGGGCCGATGGACCATTCGTGGCGCAGCTGGCGCGCGAACCCGGACGGCGCGACTCGCGCTGGGCGCAACTGTTCGAGGCAATGCCGGAATCTTCGAATGCTCCGGCAGGCGCGGAACCTGCTCCTTCAGAGGCAGTCGCGGCCAACATGCCGGCGGCAACGCGTCCGGATCTGGAGGCGCGGGTTGCAATGCTCGAGAGCGAAGTCGCTGCATTGAGGACACAGATCGCGCTGCTGAAAGGCTGACGCCAACGCCTCGCGCGAACAGGCCCTGCCGCGCCGCGCGCACCGGTCCGGCGCAGGCGGCCACGTTGGATATGGGGTCGACCCGGGACCGGTGGCTGGATCATGGACCGGGCCCCTGCGTGTCCAGCTTGACGGCCTTGGCGGTGGCTGGCCATACTGCCAGACCATGAATCCGACCCTCACCGTGAACCGTTGGTGGTGGACCCTCTCCTGACGGAGCGGGGTACTGGTCGTTACGCGCAAGCGCTAGACAAGCTTAAGGTAAGGAAGAACACCAGAACCCATCTCCGGCACAACCGGGATGGGTTCTTTTTTTTGGGGTGAGCAATTGAAACCGCCATTCGACATCGCCGGGGACCTGGATACCCCGGTCTCGGCCTACGCCAAGCTGACCTCGTTTCGGCCGCGCTTCCTGCTGGAGAGCGTGGAGGGCGGCGAGCGGCTGGGGCGCTACTCCTTCATCGGCTTCGGCGAAGGTCTTGAAGTGCGGCTGGACTCGCGCAGCCTGACCATCGGCCCGCATTCCTATCCGGTGCCCGGCTCGAAGGATGCACTGCTGCAGCGCCTGCGCGAGGCACTGGCCCGCGCGCCGCGGCCGCAGCCGGAATTGCCCGGTGTGCCGCTGGCCGGCGGACTGGTCGGGTTCACCGCCTACGATGTGGTGCGCTTCTTCGAGAAATTGCCGCTGCGCCACTCGCGCCGGCCGGGCGCGCCCATCCTGCACTACGTCGCGCCGGAATCGCTGCTGGTGTTCGATCACCTCACCCGTGGCATCGCCCTGCTGCATGCGGGGACCGAGAGCGAACGTCGTGTGCTGCGCGATGAGGTGATCGCGGCATTGCGCGGCAAGCTGGTCCTGCCGCGCGCCGCCGCCGCGTTCAGCGAACCGTCGATGTCGATGGATCGCGAACAGTTCATGACCGGTGTGCGCAGCGTCCAGGACTACATTGCCGCGGGCGATGTGTACCAGCTGGTACTTTCATCGAAGTTCTCGGGCCAGCATCAGCTCGATCCGTTCCAGGTATATCGCGCCCTGCGGCTGATCAACCCCTCGCCCTACATGTACCACTGCCAGCTCGGCGGCCTGACCGTGGTGGGCTCTTCCCCGGAGGCGCTGGTAAAGCTGAACAAGGGTGTAGCCGAACTGCGGCCGATCGCCGGCACTCTGCCGCGCATGGAGGATCCACAGGAGGATCTTGCCAACGAGCAGCGGCTGCTGGCCGATCCGAAGGAGAACGCCGAGCACGTGATGCTGGTGGACCTGGCGCGCAATGATCTGGGGCGCGTCGCGGCGGCTGGTTCCGTGCTGGTGAACCCGTATCGCGCCATCGAGCGCTACAGCCACGTGATGCACATCGTCAGCGGCGTGCGCGGCACGCTGGCACCGGAGATGGATGCCTTCGACCTGTTCGCGGCGACCTTTCCGGCGGGCACTCTGGTGGGCGCGCCGAAGGTGCGCGCCATGCAGCTGATCGAGGAGCTGGAACCGGTGGATCGCGGCTTGTACGGCGGCACCATCGGTTACTTCGGCGCCCAGGGCGACATGGATCAGGCCATCACCATCCGCACGCTGGTGTTCGAAGGCGACCAGTACAGCTACCAGGCCGGTGCCGGCATCGTCGCCGACAGCAACCCGGAGGCCGAGTACAACGAGGTGTACGCCAAGAGCGCCGCGCTGCGCAGCGCGCTGCAGCTGGCAAAGGAAGGACTTTGACCATGACAAAGCCCCGGCTGCTGCTGATCGACAACTACGATTCCTTCACCTACAACCTGGTGCAGGCCTTCCTGGTGCTCGGCGCCGAGGTGCGCGTGTTCCGCAACGACGAGATCACCGTCGATGAGGCATTGCGCATGGGCGATCTCACGCACCTGTGCATTTCGCCGGGACCGGGCACGCCGCGTGATGCCGGCGTCTCGATGGCCATGATCCGCGCCTTCGCGGGCCGCCTGCCGGTGTTCGGCGTGTGCCTCGGCCACCAGTCGATCACCGAGGTGTTCGGCGGGCACATCGTGCGCGCGCCGCGCCTGATGCACGGCAAGACCTCCGCCATCAAGCATGACGGCAAGGTCCTGTTCGAGGGGATGCCGCAGCCGATGGAAGTGGGGCGTTACCACTCGCTGATCGCCGAACCGGTGTCCGTGCCGTCGGAACTGGAGGTCAGCGCGATCACGCCGGAAGGCGAGATCATGGGCGTGCGCCACCGCAAGTTCACCATCGAGGGCGTGCAGTTCCATCCAGAGAGCGTGCTCACGCCGCAGGGCCCGCAGCTGATGGGCAACTTCCTGAAGCTCACCAATCCGGTGCGTGAAGCATGAGCACGGAGCTGACCCGACTGCGCGGCTGGCTGGATGCGCTGCTGGAAGGACGTTCGCTGTCCGGCGATGACGCGCACGCGTTGCTGATTGCGCTGACCGACGTGGAAGTGCCGCCGGCACTGGCCGGCGCATTGCTGGCGGCGATCCGGGCCAAGGGCGTTACCGCCGAGGAGCTGCGCGGCTTTGCGCTGGGCATGCGTTCGCTGGCGCGGCGCCCGTCGATCCCGGCCGAGGATGTGGCCGTCGCCGTGGACATCGTCGGCACCGGCGGCGACAAGTCCGGCAGCTTCAATCTGTCCACCGGCGCCTCGCTGCTGGCGGCCGCGGCGGGTATGACGGTGATCAAGCACGGCAATCGTTCGGTTTCCAGCAAGGCGGGCAGCGCCGACGTGCTCGAAGCGCTGGGCCTGGCGTTGCCGCTGGATGCTTCCCGGGCCGCCGAGTGTCTGCGGGCCACCAGTTTCACGTTCCTGTTCGCGCAGCATTATCACCCGGCGATGAAGGCGATCGGCCCGGTGCGTGCCGGCGCTCGGCGTGCGCACCGTGTTCAACATCCTCGGGCCACTGACCAATCCGGCCGAACCGCCGTATCACGTCATCGGTGCGTTCAACGAGCCGACCGCGCGGCTGATGGCCGATGCGCTGTCGGGCATGCCCTTGCAGCGCGCCTTCGTGATCCATGGCGCCGCGGGCTGGGACGAGCCCTCACCGCTGGGGCCGTTCCTGCTGCTCGACGTGCGCCCCGGCAAGGTCATCGAGTCGCGCCGCACGCCGGCCGACTACGGCATTGCCGTGTGTCAGGAGGAGCAGCTGCTGGGCGGCGACGCGATGTTCAATGCACAGGCCCTGACGCAGGTGATGCGCGGCGAGGACCACGGTCCGCATCGCGATGCATTGCTGCTGGGGGCGGCCCTGGCGCTGGAAGTTGCCGGGCGCGCCACTTCGCCGCGCGAGGCGATCGGTCTGGCGCGCGATGCCATCGACGATGGCCGCGCCAGCGCGCAACTTGCCGCTCTCGCGGCTTTCTCGCGCCAGGCGGCCGGCCGATGAGCGGGGATTTTCTCGCGGCGATGGCGGCCGGCAGCCACCGTCGCGTGGACGAGGCGCGCCGCCAGCACAGCGAGGCGGAGATGTGGCGCTGGGCGGAAAGCTCGCCGCAGCCGCCGCGGCTGGTGCTCTCGCCCAAAGGCTTCGATGTGATCGCCGAGGTGAAGCTGCGCTCGCCCGCGGTCGGTCAGCTCAGTGGTGGCGACGAGGACATCGCCGCGCGCGTTACCAGCTACGCGCGGGCCGGTGCCGCGGCGGTGTCGGTGCTGACCGAGCCGGAGCGTTTCGCGGGCTCGCTCGATCACCTGGAGCAGGCTGCCCGTGCGCTGGAAGCGGCTGGCGGCTTGCCGGCCATGCGCAAGGACTTCCTGGTCGACCCCTACCAGGTTGCCGAAGCGCGGCTTGCCGGTGCCGGCGGCATCCTGGTCATCGTGCGCATGCTCGCGCGCGCCGAACTGGACGCGCTGATCGTGGCTGCAGGGCGCGCTGTCGCTGTTCGTGCTGATCGAGACCTTCGACGAAGCGGATATCGCCGTGGCGCGCGAACTCATCGATGCGCATGCGGGCGGGACTGCCCGGCTGCTGATCGGCATCAACAGCCGCGACCTGACCACGCTGAAGGTGGTGCCCGGCCGGCTGGAGGAACTGGTGCAAAGCTTGCCGCACGGCGTGCCGCGCGTGGCCGAGAGCGGCGTGGCCACGGCCGGGGACGCTGCGCGGCTGGCACATGCCGGTTACGAGCTGGCGTTGATCGGCAGCGCACTGATGAGCGCGCAGGATCCGGCAGTGCTGCTGGCCGACATCATCGCGGCGGGACGCGGAGCGAGGTGAACCATGGCGGGCTTCATCAAGATCTGCGGCATGACCGACGAGCACGCAGTGCAGGCGGCGCTGGCCGCGGGCGCCGATGCCATCGGCTTCGTGTTCGCCGAATCGGCGCGCCGGGTCTCGCCGCAGCGGGCGGCCGAGCTGGCCGCGCCGGCGCGCGGTCGCCTGCAGTGCGTGGCCGTGACGCAGCATCCGACTGCACAACTGCTCGTCCAGGTGTTCGCTGCCTTTCGGCCCGACGTGTTGCAGACCGATCGCGAGGACTTTGCCGCCATCGAACTTGCCACCCGGTGTGTCCGGCATGGCCGGTACTGCGCGGGGAGCAGTCCGTGACGGGTCTCGCGGCGCTGGGCCCGGGCCAGCGCGTGCTGTTCGAAGGGCCGCGCAGCGGAACCGGCAAGCTGGCCGACTGGAGTGCCGCGCGATCGGTGGCACGACGCTGCGAGCTGATTCTGGCCGGCGGGCTGGCGCCGGCGAACATCGAACAGGCGATCAAAGCGTGCAGCCCTTCGGCGTGGACGTGTCCAGCGGTGTTGAAGAGGCGCCCGGCCGCAAGGCGCCGGCATTGATCGAGGAATTTGTATCCGCGCGCGCGCAAGGCCTTCGCGCGGGTGGGAAGTGGAGAGCATTGAGATGAATGCAGCAATGAATGCAGAGACGGCCGAACAGTTGCTGGCGCAGCTGCTGGCCGGCAAGATGCCCGACGCGCAGGGCCGCTTCGGCCCCTTTGGCGGACGCTACATACCCGAAACGCTGGTGCCGGCCTTCGAGCGTCTCACCGACGCGGTGTACCGGATCCTGCCCACCGCCGACTTTCAGCGCGAGCTGACCGCGGAACTCACCGACTGGGTGGGGCGGCCGACCGCGTTGTCGCCGATGCGCGCCTTGAGCCGGCGCTGGGGCGCGGAGGTGTGGTTCAAGCGCGAGGACCTGGCGCACACCGGCGCGCACAAGATCAACAACGCGCTGGGCCAGGCGCTGCTGGCAAAGCGCATGGGCGCGAAGCGCATCGTGGCCGAGACCGGCGCCGGCCAGCATGGCGTGGCCACCGCGGCGGCCTGCGCGCGGGTCGGTCTGCCCTGTGTGGTGTACATGGGCGAAGTGGACATGGAGCGCCAGGCGCCCAACGTCGGGCGCATGCGGCTGATGGGCGCCACCGTGGTGCCGGTGACCAGCGGTGATCGCACCTTGCGCGCGGCCATCGATGAGGCCTTCCGCGACTGGGTCGCCGATCCGCTCGACCACCTTCTACTGCCTGGGCTCGGCGGTGGGGCCGCATCCCTATCCATACCTGGTGCGCGAGCTGCAGGCGGTCATCGGCCGCGAAGCGCGCGCCGCAGATCCTGGACAAGGCCGGCGCCCTGCCGGACTGCGTGATTGCCTGCGTGGGCGGCGGCTCCAATGCCATCGGCACCTTCCATGCTTTTCTGGGCGATGCGTCGGTGCAGATCATCGGGGTCGAGGCGGGCGGCCGTGGCGCCGGACTGGGCGACAACGCCGCCACGCTGGCCACCGGCCGGCCCGGCGTACTGCACGGCACGTACACCATGCTGCTGCAGGACAAGGAAGGCCAGATCCAGGAGACGCACTCGGTGTCGGCCGGGCTGGACTATCCGGGCGTCGGTCCCGAGCACGCGCTGCTGCGCGAGATCGGGCGCGTGCAATACGTGATGGCGCTGGACGACGACGCGCTGGACTGCGTGGAGGAGTGCGCCACTTACGAGGGCATCCTGGCCGGCGATCGAATCCGCGCATGCGCTGGTCGGCGCGCGCGAGTGGGCGCGCCGCAATCCCGGCAAGCGGGTGCTGGTGGGGCTCTCCGGCCGCGGCGACAAGGACATGCCGACGCTGCAGAAGACCCTGCTGGTCAAGCACGGGGTGGGCGCATGAGTACCCCGGCACAGCGGCTGGCCGAGGCGATCCGGGCCGCGCGCCGCGGGCACGTGGCCATCGTCGCGTTCCTCACCGCCGGCTTTCCTTCGAAGGAGCACTTTGCCGCGGACCTGGCCGCGCTGGCCTCCGAGGCCGACGTGGTGGAAATCGGCGTGCCGTTCACCGACCCGATGGCCGATGGTGTCACCATCCAGCGCTCGAGCCTGGCGGCGCTGGCGCAGGGCGTGAGCCTGCACTGGATCATCGATACGTTGAAGTCCATGCCGAAGATGAAGGCCCAGCTGGTGTTCATGGGCTACATGAACCCGATGCTGGCCTACGGACTGGACAGGCTGGCCGCCGATGCGGCCGCGGCCGGCATTGCCGGCTTCATCGTGCCGGATCTGCCGGTCGAGGAGAGCGGTGAGTTCGAGAAGGCGCTCGCGGCGCAGGGCCTGGCGCTGATCCGCATGGTCACGCCGGTTACGCCCCCCGAACGGCTCGAACGGCTGGCGCGCGATGCGCAAGGCTTCATCTATGCGGTGTCGATGACCGGTACCACGGGCCGCTCCTTCGGAGCCGATGGCGGTGTCCCCCGGGAGACGCTCGAGTACCTGGACCGGGTGCGCAAGCTGTCGCCGGTGCCCGTATGCGCGGGCTTCGGCATTCGCGAGCCGGCACAGGTGGCCGCGCTGGCACCGCACGTGGATGGCGTGGTGGTGGGCTCGGCAGTGATCGAAGCCATGGAGAAAGGAGCCTCCACCGTCGAATTGCTCAAGCGGCTGCGCGCTTGAGGCTGAAGGTCGCCAACGCGCGCGGTGCCCCGACCATCGGGATCACGCTGCTGCTCGGCGGGCTGTCCACGATCAGCCCGCTGTCGATCGACACGTTCTTCCCGTCGCTGCCCACGATCGCGCAGGAGTTCAACATCACCGCGTGGCAGGCGCAGCAGATCCTGACGGCCTACCTGCTGCCGTTTGCGATGTTCGCGCTGGTACACGGATCGCTTTCCGATGCGCTGGGCCGGCGCACCGTGGTGCTGGGCGGCCTGACGCTGTACACCGCCGGCTCGATCGGCTGTGTCTTCGCACCAAACCTGGGCCTGCTGCTGTTCTGCCGGGTGCTGCAGGGCATGGCCGCCGGCATCGGTTCCACCGTGGCACGCGCCGTGGCGCGCGATCTGTTCGAAGGGCCCGCTGCACAGAAGCTGCTGAGCAGCATGTTGCTGGTGTTCTCGCTGGCGCCCGCAGTGGCGCCCATCATCGGCGGCTGGCTGCACGTTACCTGGGGCTGGCGCAGCGTGTTCGCCCTGTTGCTGGGCATGGGCCTGATCCAGCTCACGCTGTGCGCGCTGCTGTTGCCGGAGACGCATCCGAAATCCCGGCGCACCGCCTTTCATCCGATGTCGCTGCTGCGCAATTGCTGGCATGTGGCGCGTGAGCGGGCCTTCCTGCTGCTGGCCATTGCCGTGGCGTTGTCGATTGCGCCGATGTTCATCTGGATCGGCTCCACGCCGGCCGTGATCCTGGAGCGCTGGCACCTGAAGGAAACGCAGTTCTACTATGTGTTCATTCCCATCGTGGCCGGCTTCATGCTGGCCTCGATCGTGGGCGGGCGCATCGCCGGCAACGTGCCGCGGCCCCGGCAGATCGGCTGGGGATTCAGGTTCATGCTCGGCGGTGCCGGCATGTCGCTGGTGGCGCACAGCCTGTTCAATGGCGAACTCATACCAGTAACCCAGGTTGCGTTGTTCTGCATGGCCCTGGGCGTGCAGCTGTCGAACCCGATCCTGTCGCTGGAGATGCTGGACATGCACCCGCTGGCACGCGGTGCGGCCGCGTCCGTGCAGTCGTTCATCACGCTCGGCGTGGGTGCCATAACGGGCGGCATGATCGCGCCGCTGCTGCGCGGCAACCTGCAACTGCTGTCGGCGATCTCGCTGGCGATGTGCGCCCTGGCGCTGCTGGCCTGGCGCGGCAGTGTTGCGCTAAGGAGTCGCTGAGCCGGCTCGAGCCGGATACCTGCTGAAGATCCGCGCCACCGCGTCCGAGATGGCTGGTCCGGGATTCTGCAACATCTTCTCGGTGACGCGGCCTTCCGCGACGCCTTCCCACACGAGCTGCTTGCGGGCGGCGTCGACCACGTCGATGTTGGCGATGCCCACCTTGTAGGTGGTGGAGGACACGTTGCCGTCGTACAGCGGCCAGGCCGAGTACAGGCCCATGCTTCGGTGCGAGAAGCCGATGCCCATGCCCAGCTGCGGCGAACTCTGCACGTCCGTGCGTTCACGCAGGCTGGTGAAGAAATTGACCAGCAGATCCGGCTTGTCGGACAGCACGTAGCCGCGGGCCTGCATTTCCCGGTTCACCGCGTTCTTGAAATGATTGGTGACGAGCGTGGTGTAGCCGGCCCGGTCGGTGCCGGGCTGTGGCTCGAAGTTGTAGGTGTGATACGCGGCGAAGTCGGCGGCCGGATCGTGGTCGGCGCGGATCCTGGGCCCCGTCGTGCAGGCGGACAGCAGGATCAGGACCGGGACAAGCACAGTGATACGCATGGCAGTCATCGTGGGGCTGGCCCCGCTGCCGCTCAATACGGTTCAATACCTATGCGCCGACATGAGAAACGGGAGGGGTGACCATGAATTACAGGGGATTGCGGAGAATCGCGGTGGCTTGCGCAATGGGGCTGTCGCTGGTGGCCGGCTGTACACCGAAGGCCGGGGCACCACCGGACACCGCCGCGACACCGGCCGCGAGCTGCGACCGGCAGTGCCTGTACGGCGTGCTCGATGCCTATCTCGCCGCTCTCAAGGCCCATGACCCGAATGCCGTGAAGTGGACGGCGCAGGCGAAGTACACGGAAAACGACGTGGCGCTCAAGCCGGGCGACGGCTGGTGGCGCACGGTAACCGGCTTCGATGATTACCAGATGCGTTTCGCCGACGTGCCCGAGGGGCAGGTGGCGATCTTCGGCGTGGTGGAGGAATCGAGCGACAGGTCACCGTATGCAATGCGGCTGAAAGTTGTGAACGGCGCCGTGGCCGAGGCCGAGACCAAAGTGATCCACAAGGACGATGCGGGGATTCCCTTCGTCACGGCCGACATCAAGCCGCTGCCGGTGTGGAGCGAAGTGATACCCGAAGCCGAACGCGATTCGCGCGAGGCGCTGGTGGCCGCGGCCAACGGCTACTTCGACACGCTGCAGCTCAACGACGGCACGCTGCACGTGAAGTTCACCGACGACTGCAACCGCCGCGAAGACGGCAAGCAGTCCACCAACCTGACCGGCCCGGACCTGGATCCGATCTGGCGCATGGGCTGCGCCGACCAGTTCCGCATGGGCGCGTACCGCTACGACGATGTCGTGCGGGCGCGGCGCTACATGGTGGTGGACCAGGAACTGGGCATAGTGCTCGCCGCCGGCTTCCTCGACCACCAGGGGTGGCTGGGCAAGTTCAAGCTCACCGATGGCACGGAGCGCGAGACCCACTTCCATCACCCGAATTCACTGGCGTTCCTGGAGGCGTTCAAGGTGCAGCATGGCGCGATCCGCCAGGTGGAATCGGTGTTCCTGACCGTGCCCTACGGCATGCCCTCGCCGTGGGGACCGTGAGGCGCTAACGCGATCGGCGGTTGGCGGCGCGGATCAGCCAGACCGCGCCGACAATGGCCAGCGTCCATCCCACGAAGACCGGGATCTGTCCGAAGGCCAGCGCCAGCGTCCCGGTAAGCAGCACCAGTGCCGCGGCCACGGTGTTGCCGCCGCGCGCCGCTGCGCTGCCTGCGGTCCGGCGGTGTGCGTCGCTGGCGAACTGTGCCGGGGAAGGCTGCGGCTGCGCCGCCTTCTGCATCGACTGGCGCACGGCAGCCGGGGCAGCCTCCAGCGCGGCCAGCAGCTCCGGCAACTGCTTCCACAGGCGCCTGGCCACGTTGAACGGGTGATGCCGTTCGCGCAGCCATTCGCGCAGGATCGGACTGGTGGTCTTCCAGATGTCCAGTTCCGGATCGAGCTGCCGACCCAGGCCCTCGACGTTGAACAGGGTCTTCTGCAGCAGGATCAGCTGTGGCTGGATGTGCGCGTCGAAGCGCCGCATGGCCTCGAACAGCCGCAGCAGCACGATGGCGAAGGAGATGTCCTTCAGCGGCTTGTCGAAGATGGGTTCGCAGATGCTGCGGATGGCGCTTTCCATCTCCTCGACCCGCGTGTCGTGCGGCACCCAGCCCGAATCCACATGCAGCTGCGCCACCCGGCGGTAGTCACGATCGAACACGGCCACGAAGTTCTGGGCCAGGTAGTTCTGATCGCGCGGGTCGAGCGTGCCGACTATGCCGAAGTCCACGGCCGCGTAGCGTGGCTCGGCCGGGTTGTCGGTGAGCACGAAGATGTTGCCGGGGTGCATGTCGGCGTGAAAGAAGTTGTGCTTGAACACCTGTGTGAAGAAGATCGCCACGCCGTTCTCGGACAGGCGCCGGAAATCCACACCCAGGCTCTTCAGGCGCGCCACGTCGCCGATCGGCACGCCGTGGATGCGCTCCATCACCATCACGTTGCGCCGGCACAGGTCCCAGTGCACCGCAGGTACGTACAGCCGGTTGTCGCCCTCGAAGTTGCGCTTCAGGTGGGCGGCGTTGGCGGCCTCGCGCATCAGGTCCAGCTCGTCGAGGATGGTCTTCTCGTATTCGCGTACCACCTCGACCGGCCGCAGCCGGCGCAGCTCGTCGCTGTAGCGGTCGGCCAGGCGCGCCACCGCGTACAGCACTTCCACGTCGCGGGCGATGATCTCACGCATCTCCGGCCGCAACACCTTGACGATGACCTCGCGTCCGTCGTGCAGTTGCGCCGCATGGACCTGGGCGATCGACGCCGCTGCCAGTGGCGTGGTCTGGAAACTGCGGAACAGCTTGTCCACCGGCTGGCCCAGTGCCTGCTCGATGAGCCGGCGCGCCACCGCGCCGTCGAAGGGCGGTACGCGGTCCTGCAGTTTGACCAGCTCCTCGGCCAGATCCGGCGGCAACAGGTCGCGGCGGGTCGAGATGGCCTGACCGAACTTCACGAACACCGGTCCCAGTTCCTCCAGGGCCAGTCGCAGGCGCTCGCCGCGACCACCACGCGAGAAGCCGCCGAACCACAGCCAGGGCGAGACCAGGTCCAGCAGGCGCAGTCGTCCATGGACGCTCATGCCGCGTGTGAATTCGATCAGTCCGTGTCGGGTGAGGGCGCGATGGATCGCGACCAGGCGGCTCAGCACGCGCAGCTTCAAGCGTCGCCCTCCGGGCCTTCGAGTTGCGCCACGCGTGCCGCGAGGCGGTCGGCGTCCTCGCGCAGCGTGTCCACGCCTTCCAGGAATTGCGCGGCTTCGGCGCGCGGCACCAGTGCCCCTCGTTCGTGCGCCAGATACTCCCCGACGTTCTGCGCCTGGGTTGCAACGCTGGCGCGCCCGTAGCCCAGCGCCTTGCGCAGCAACGAGCCGATGCCGAAGGCGGGGATGTCGCCGATGATGCGCGCCAGACCGGCCTCCAGGTCCGGGCGCAGCAGCATGGTGAGTTCCTGGAAGCGCTGGCCGGTTTCGGCATCGCCGGTCAAGGTGACATCACCGCGGCGGATCACGGCCGCGGGATCCTCGCGCAGCATTGCCAGCAGGCTGAACGGCGTACCAGAGAGCTTCACGTCGGCGGTCTCGATGGCACCGCGCAACAGCAACAGCCGTCCGTCCAGTGCGTGCAATGTCAACTCCCAGGGTGTGTGACGGGCCACCACCTGCATGCGCCGGCCCTGCAGCACGGCAAGCAGATCCCGTGCGCGGGGCGAACCCTCGACGCCGCGGTCGACCAGTGCCTGCAGGCGCGCGGTGATCATCAGTAGCAGTAACCCCGGTGCACGGCCACGATGCCCCCGGAGAGGTTCTGGTAGCTGCAATTGTCCAGGCCGGCCTCGCGCATCATGCCCAGCAGAGTCTGCTGGTCGGGATGCTTGCGGATGGATTCGGCCAGGTAGCGGTAGCTGGCGCCATCCCCGGCCACCAGCTCGCCCAGTCGTGGCAGCACGTTGAACGAGTATGTGTCGTAGAGCTTCTGCAGCGCCGGCACTGCCAGGCGCGAGAACTCCAGCACGATGAGCTGTCCGCCCGGCTTGAGCATGGCGCGCATCGAGGCCAGTGCCGCGGGCTTGTCGGTGACGTTGCGCAGGCCAAAGCCGATGGTCACGCAATGGAACTGGCCGGGCCTGAACGGCAGGCACTCGGCATTGGCCTGCACCACGCGGGAATTGCGCGGCGAAGCCGGCGTCGATGAGCCGGTCGCGGCCGCGCTTCAACATCTCGGCGTTGATGTCGGTCAGTACCACCAGTCCGGCCGGCCCGACCTGGCCGAGCATGCCCAGCGACAGATCACCCGTGCCGCCGGCCACGTCGAGCGCGCACTGGCCGGGTTTGAGGTTGGTGCACGACAGCGCGAAGCGCTTCCACAACCGGTGCGTGCCCAGCGACATCAAATCGTTCATCAGGTCGTAGCGACTGGCCACCGAATCGAACACGCCGCGCACACGGCGCGCCTTCTCGCCCCAGGCCACCTGCTCGAAGCCGAAATCGGCACTGGGTCCGGTCTTGCCCTGCTCGCTCATACGTAATTGCGGTCCTGTTCCAATGGCCTCTTATACTGCCGCGGCAATGGATTTCGGAACGATGCGCCTCGTATCCGCCCTTCCGTTGCCAAACCACCGAAACTGTTGTCCGAAAGACTAGCTTTTTGCTGATAGCCGGAGCATGATCGCCCGCGGTCTGGCGCTTGAGTGAGCTCCGACCAATTGGGGGTCTTGTCAAAGTTCGGCCGGACAAAATGTCCGGCCTTCTTTTTTCCCGGATGCCGCATCGGGCCCATTGTGGACAGTCCTGGGCGCCATGCCTAGACTGCGCGGCCTTCGCAGATACAGTTGGAGATGATCGTGGGAAAAGGTGATCGCAGGACCCGTCGCGGCAAGATCTACGCCGGCTCATTCGGCAAGCTGCGTCCCAAGGATCCCAGCTCCGGCAAGAAGCCCGCCGCTGCCAGCGGGGCCGCAAGAGTGCCGGCAAGCCGGCCGCCCGTTCGGCCAGCACGCCGCACCAAGGCCTGAAGAAGGCTGGCTCGCGGCGGCTGGCCGCGGTCCCCCGGCCCCGGGGCTTACAGGATATAGCGGCTCAGGTCCTCGTCCTGGGCCAGCTGCGCCAGGTGCTCGTCCACGTATCCGGCGTCCACGGTAAGGGTTGAACCGGGCTTTTCGGCCGCCTCGTAGGACGCCGCATCCAGCAGGCGCTCCATCACGGTATGCAGACGCCGGGCACCGATGTTCTCGGTGCGTTCGTTGACCTGCCAGGCCACCTCGGCGATGCGCCGCACGCCCTCCGGCGTGAACTCCAGCCCGACCTCCTCGGTGCCCAGCAGGGCCCGGTACTGCGCGGTCAGCGAGGCATCCGGCTCGGTCAGGATGCGCACGAAATCGTCGGCGGACAGCGGATCGAGCTCCACGCGGATCGGCAGGCGCCCCTGCAGTTCGGGAATCAGGTCCGAGGGCTTTGACATATGGAATGCCCCGGAGGCGATGAACAGGATGTGGTCGGTCTTGATCGCACCGTACCTGGTCGAGACCGTGCAGCCTTCCACCAGCGGCAGCAGGTCGCGCTGCACGCCCTCGCGGGAAACGTCCGCGCCGCTGGTGTCCTGGCGGCGCGCGATCTTGTCGATTTCGTCGATGAACACGATGCCGTTCTGTTCGCAGTTGGCCAGGGCCCGTGGCACGCAGCTCCTCCTCGTTGATCAACTTGGAGGCTTCTTCATCCAGCAGCAGCTTCTGCGCCTCGCGAACCTTCACGCGGCGCGACTTGGTGCGGCCGGCACCGAGGTTGCTGAACATCTGGGTGAGCTGCTGCTGCATCTCCTCCATGCCCGGCGGCGCCATGATCTCCACGCCACCGGGCAGCATGTTCAGGTCGATCTCGATCTCGCGCTCGTCGAGCTGACCCTCGCGCAGCATCTTGCGAAAGCGCTGGCGCGTGTCGCTGTCGTGCGGCTTGGCCGGCTCGTCGGTCGAAAAGCCCATCTGCGGCCGCGGGCGCGGCAGCAGTGCATCGAGAATGCGCTCCTCGGTGGCATCGATGGCGCGTTCGCGCACGCGGGCCTTCTCCTGCTCGCGCGTCATCTTCACGGCCACGTCGACCAGTTCCTTGATGATGGAATCCACCTCACGGCCCACGTAACCGACCTCGGTGAACTTGGTGGCTTCGACTTTCACGAACGGCGCGTTGGCCGCTCCGGC
>CAWEUI010000021.1:0-3521 GCA_963812195.1 uncultured Gammaproteobacteria bacterium | reverse complement strand
TCATTCTGAGTGGGCGCCCGATTCCACGACGGCATGCCCGTTCACCTGACGGAAGGTGAAGCGGTACTCCTGGCTGAACGGCAGTCGCTCGACCTCGCCGCCGCTGACCCTGGTCAGTGACATGAAGGCCCATTCGTGGACTGCCGCCAGCACAGCATCCGCGAACGCCGCTTCGGTGCTGCTGGATCGCATCACTGAAGCGCTCTGCACGGTGCCATCGGTGGTGACGACGAGGCGCGCGTCAACGGTGACCGGCGGCAATTGTCGGGACAGCAGTGCGGGCGGGTACGTCGGTTGCGTATTATCCGGTGCCGGACCGGAGCCCGAATAGCGGACACCCGGGCCATTCTGGTACTGCTCGACCCGGGACCCTTCCACGACCTGCGCGGTCACCGCGCCGTCCGACGCATACGAAGTGCGCAGCGGCGGGGCAGGCGGCCTGGAAGCGCAGGCGGCAAGCAGAAGCGCGACTGAGGTGGCGGCAACCAGACTCCCAACGCGTTGCTTCATTCCGTCGTGTCCTTCCTCTGAGAGAAGTCGCCTACCCTTAGGAGCGGCTGGCAGTGATCGGCTGGAACCCGCGCGGATCGGCGGGCGGCTCCTTCACGTCATGCAGCGTGAACCTGAAGGGAAGCACAAGCCAGGAGGCGACAGGTTTGCCGTCCTTCCTGGCCGGACTGAACATGAGCTGTTTCGCGAATTCGGTGGCAGTGGCATCGAACACGCCCGGCGGATCGGCGCTCTGCACTTCCACCTCATCGACCATGCCGTCAGCTTTCACGTGTATTCGCAGTTTCACCACCCCCCCTACTCCCTTTGCCACAGCGTCGGGAGGGTAGAAGTCACGCAGATCGGGCATTGCGATCACTTTCGGATGGCTGTCAGGTGGAAGGGATTCCGTCTTCGCCGCATTGGCCGCGTATGCGATGCCGGCCACCCATGCCAGAACCAGGGCGATTCCGGCGGCGCGGCGCTGGCGGGAAGGCGAAGGTCGCTTGAGCATGGCGATCCTCTCCCTGAGTGGATGCCCGAAGCTGATCTGGCAGGTCAGTGGTGCGCGGACGAGTGAACCCTGCGTGCCGAGCAATGCCTCGGCGTAGCTGCGACGCGCCCCGGGATGGCGGGCGATTACGCGTGCATCGCAGGCCAGTTCCTGGTCATGACGAAAGCGCGGCGCGACCCAGTGCACCAGCGGGTTGAACCAGCACACACACCGCACCAGCATCGCGAGCAGATTGACAAGTTGATCGCCGCGCGCCACGTGCACCGACTCGTGCTCGCGCACCAGCGACCGTTGCGGGGCGTCGAAGCGTGTGGCGTGGTCGGCCGGCAGCACGATGCGCGGCTTGAAGACGCCGACCACGGCCGGCAGCCCGGCGCTGACCTCTGCCACGAAGGTGCCGTCCTGCTTTGCCTGCAGGCGACCCAGCCCGCGCTCGAATTGCAGTTGCCGCCGCGCGAAGACCAGTGCCGCCGCCACCGCGCCCACGACCCAGAGAATCAGCAGCGACACTGCCCAAAGCTGCGATTCGGCGCCCCGCAACCGGGTCGCCAGGGTGGCGAGTGCGGACGTGCCCGGCACGACCAGCACGCGCGCGATCTCTGGCGGCATCGACGTGGACGGCACCAGTACGGCAACCGCGGCCAGCGGCACAAGTACCCAGCCCAGGTAGGCCGCTCCAGGATCCAGTACGCGGCGCAGAGGCCGGCGCAGCATCAACACGACCAGGATGCCAACGCTGGCGGCAATGGTGGCCGTGGCCAGCGACACCAGCAAATCAGCGGCTCTCATCGTCCAGTTCCTCCAGCAGTTTGCGCAGGTCGGCGACGTCCTTGCGGCTCAGCTTGCGCTGTTCGCTGAAGTGCGCCACCAGAGGTGCCACACGTCCGCCGAACAGCCGATCCAGCAGGCCACGGCTTTCCTGTTGCACCCAGTCCTCACGGCGCAACACAGGCGAGTACCGATAGCGCCGCCCGTCCTTTTCCGCAGCGATGGCGCCTTTCTTCAGCAGGCGGTTCAGCAGCGTCTTGATGGTGGCCTCCTGCCAGTGGCGGCTGCCCGCCAAAGCGGCCACCACCTCTTCAGCGCCCAGCGGATGCGAGCGCCACAACACGTCCATCACCACAGATTCGGCTTCGCTGATCTGCATCGATTACACCTGTAAATTTTGGATGAGATTACGCCTGTAATCGCACTTGTCAAGTGCGCCCGACCCACGCTTCGTCTACATTGCCGCTTCCGGGCCGTGCCCAAGGGCGCGCCGGCCACAAGAACACTTCGGGGGGGCTTAACTTCATGGCTATCAAGCGATTCGTCCTGGGCGCCGCGGCAGCGACCTTGCTGATCCCGGCTGCCTTCGCCCAGGAAGCGACCATCACCAATGCGCGCATCTTCGTCGGCAATGGCCAGGTCATCGACAACGGCTCCATCGTCATCGAGGGCGGCAAGATCACGTCCGTGGCTGCCGGCAAGCCGGCCAGGACCGTCGGGCGCGTCATCGACGCACACGGCCAGAGCGCCATGCCGGGGTTCATCGACGCACACCGCCACCTGACCTACCGCCCCGATGCCGCCACCGAAATGCACAAGCTGCTCGAAGCCGGCTTCACCACGGTGCTGTCCGGCGGCGGCAGCCCGGAAGAGGCCGTCAAGGTGCGCGACCAGATCGACAAGGGCGAGTTCGTCGGCCCGCGGCTGATCCCCTCCGGCAACGTGGTGTTCCTGCCGCAGGGCCAGACTCCCGACAAGGTGCGCGCCGACATCAAGCACCTGGCCCAGCTGGGCGTGAAGTACACCGGCGAGATGCTGCTGACGCCGGTGCCCGGCCCGACCCAGGCCGAGCTGGACATGCTGGCCGCGGCACTCGATGAAGGCGCCAAAGACGGCGTGCGCGTGCAGGTCCACGCGGTCAGCACCTCGGCGATGATGGGCGCGGTCAACGCCAACATCAAACTGCTGGTGCACGTGCCAAACAAGGACTGGGTCACCACCGAGCAGGCCGCGAAGATGAAGGCGCAAGGCGTGCACATCCTGTCGGCTGCCGGCACCTGGGCGCTGGTGTTCGGCGTGTTCGCCAACGACAACAAGCCGCGCGCGCGCGACGGCAAGCCCTGGCCGGCCGGCATCACCGACGGCGTGGGCGGCGGCAAGGAAATCGGCTATGCGCTGGTCAACAACCGCACGCTGTACGATGCCGGCGTGTCGCTCGGCATCGGCATGGATACCACCTACGAGCCACGCGAGGGTCTGCGCGTGGAACTGCGCTCACTGGACGGCGCGCTCTCGCCCACCGACATCATGAAGATGATCGGCCAGAACTCGGCCGACTACCTGGACATGGGTGACCAGATCGGCTCGCTGGAAGTGGGCAAGCAGGCCGACATCCTGCTGCTGGGTGGCAATCCGCTGGACGGCTACGAGGAGTGGCTGAAGGTCACCACCGTGCTCAAGGGCGGCAAGGTCGTCATCGGACCCGGGCACTGATCGGTTCCGGGTCGGGCCGCGGACTTCATTGCGTCCG
>CAWEUI010000020.1:0-209674 GCA_963812195.1 uncultured Gammaproteobacteria bacterium | reverse complement strand
GACTACGCGCCGCGTGATCTCCGACCTCAGCCCGCCGGGACTGTACGATCTGGGGCTGGTTCCGGCGCTGCAGTGGCTGGCGGTCCAGTTGCGCACACGGGACGCACTGCAGGTGCAGCTGAGCTGCCGAGTCAGGGAAGAGCGGATCTCCGTGGAAACGCGCGTGCTGGTGTTCAAGCTCGTGCGCGAGCTGTTGCGCAACGTGGTCAAGCATGCGGGCGTACTCGCGGCGCGGGTGGAGGCCGAAGAAGACGGCGACTCGCTGCGCGTGGTGGTCAGCGATGAAGGGCGCGGGTTCGAACGGCAGCTGGACCTGTTCGGCGCGAGCACGACCGGTTTCGGATTGTGGAGCATCGCCGATCGCGTGCGCGATGTCGGCGGCACCATCGACGTCGATTCCGGCGTCGGACGCGGCACGCGGCTGGAAATGCGCTTGCCGCTGCGCCACCAGGCGGAGCAGCCGCCCGGGCAGAACTACGCTTGAGCGGCCGGCGGGCGTAGTATCGGCAATCGTCGCGGGCAGTGTTCCGGCGGCGCGCAATACAATTTATCGAAACACAGAGAGGGGGCCCATGATTCGCCAGCCATATCTTGTATTCGGGGCGCTTGTGCTTCTGGCAGGCTGCGGCACGTCCAGACCGACTACGCCGGATCTGACCGGCCTCTGGACCCTGGACCCGAACGGCAGTTCGCGGCCCGCGCTGAACGGCGTGGGAGACTTCGAGAAGACTGCCCCCTACACCGACGAGGCGCGCGCCAAACTCGCCGAATACCACTCGCTGGTGGACCCCACCGGCGATTCACCGGGCGCACACTGTGTCCCGGCCGGCATGCCGGCCGCGATGTTCCTTGGCGGCGGCTATCCGGTGGAATTCATCCAGCGTCCGGAACAGCTGACCATCATCTACGAGGCGCACAGCGAGGTGCGGCGCGTGTTTCTGGATGGGCGCCACATCGATCCCGCCGACATCCTTCCGGGCCGCGAAGGCACCTCCTACGGGCACTGGGAGGGCAATACGCTGGTCGTGGAGACCACCGGCCTGGAGGAGAGCATCGACCAGGCAACCGCGCACAGCGACAGTGCCCGCATCATCGAGCGCTACACGCCCACCACCGAGGGCGGTTTGCGCCGCTTGAAGTGGGAGGTGACCATCGAGGATCCAAAGTTCTACACCACGCCGCCGACCCTGAAGCGCACCTACACCGAGCTGCAGCACGGCCGCATGCTCGACTACGACTGCACCGAAGCAGCGTGGGAGGATCACCTGGACAAGCTGCGCGAGCAGAACAAGAAATAGCGGCAGCGGCGCTCCCGGGCAACTTCCGGGGCAGATTTCAACTCCCAAAAAAAACGGCGGGCCATGCGGCCCGCCGTTTCATTTGCAAGATTCCTTGCTGATCAGAACGTGGCTTTCAGACCCACGAAGTACGTGCGGCCGATCGTGTCGTAGAAGCCAGCGCTCGTGATGCCGGACCCGTCGCTGCCCAGGCTGGGCCCCGTCGGGTTCACGCAGCCCTGGGCCGCGGCCGCGGTGCTGCAGACCGCCGACAGGTTCGTCCCGGTCGGGTAGCCCGTCGTGGCGCCCGTGATCCGCGGCTTGGTGTCCAGCAGGTTGTTGATACCGCCACGGAAGGCCAGGTGCTGGTTCAGGTCCCAGTTGAACGAAAGGTCAAACGCGTTGTAGCTCTTGACCGGCACCCACGTACCAGGCGTGTAGCCCAGCATGATGCCGTCGCCACCGGCCGCCACGGCCTTGTTGTTGGCGATGATGGCTTGCTGGCTCGCATGGGCCGCCGGCCACACCGACGGCAGGTAGCGCCACCGCAGGCTCACGCTCTTGTTGTTCAGCGTGTAGTGGAAGTCCGTGTTGATGCGGTAGCGGTACGCGCCCGGGTTGGTCCCGGACAGGTTCGGGCCCAGCGATCCGGCCCAGTCGGTGGCCACGTCGAAGCTCAGCGGCGACTGCTTGGTCACGTACTTGTCGATGTACGTGCTCTGAATGCCGATGCCGAACATGCCGGGTACGTTCTTCAGACCCATGTCCGCCAGCTGCGCATTCCAGTTGATGCTGATGTCGATGCCGCGGGTGTCGATGGTGGCCTGGTTGTCATAGGCCAGCTGCACCGTATTGGCGCCGCCCGTGCTCTGGTTGCGCGACACGTTCCGGCATTCCGGCGACGCTGCCTGTGCCGCCGCGCCAGCGGCGTCGGTCACCTGCACCGAGCCGTAGCACAGCCAGTTGGCGTAGTCGACCGAGTACTGCTGGATGGCGTCCTTGATGCGGACCTTCCAGAAGTCCACCGTCGCGTTGAAGCCCGCCAGCAGCGGGTTCGCCGCCCTGGACGAGAACACGAAGCCGGCGGTATAGGTGTCGGCCGTCTCGTTCTTCAGGTTCGGGTTGCCGGTCTGCAGCACCCAGTTGAAGGCGCCGCCGGCGCCGCCGCTGGCGTTCTGGGTGTAGAACGTATTGGCGCCCGTGAGGCCCATCTGCGCACGGCAGATCAGGTAGGCGCTGGTCTGGCCGGCCGTGGTCTGGCCCGGAGCGATCGTGGTCGGGGGCTCACCCGGCGCCAGAACGGGGTCGGGCAACGCGCCACCGGCACCGTAGGGCGCCAGCGAACGCAGACCGCAGGGGTCGCCGAAGTTGTTGCCGCCGATGGAGAAGATCTCCTGCAGGTTCAGGAACAGCTCGCCCAGGTTCGGCGCGCGGTTGGCACGGTTGTACCCGCCGCGGAAGCGCACCCAGTCATTGACCTGCCAGCTGCCCAGGATCTTGTAGGTGGTGGCGCTGTTGGTCTTGTTGAAGTCCGTGTAGCGGGCACCGAGCTCCAGCTCGATCTTCTTGGCAAACGGCAGGTCGGCAACCACCGGGATCAGCGTCTCGCCGTAGACTTCCTTCGCGGCGATCGAGGCATCCAGGTAGCCGGTCGGATAAACGCCGATGACCTGGTCGTTGAACGAGGCGGTCGACTGCAGGATGTCCGGGTTGAACTGGGCGGCATCCTTGCGGTACTGCAAGCCCAGCGAGCCGCGCACCTGGCCGGCCGGCACGTTGAACAGGCCGCCCTGCATGTTCAGCTCGTAGTTGTCCTGCTGGATCTGCGTGCGGGTCTGCAGCGTGGCTTCCACCGCGTAGCGGCAGTCCGCCGACGCGGCCTGGTCGCCCATGAAGATCATGTTGTAGAAGCCGCTGGTGCAGGGGATGGCCACTGAACCGAAGCCTGAGGAGGAGCCGTCAAGGTTGTCCTGGAAAGTCTGGCCGCGGCCGTAATCCGGCGAGGCGATCACCGAGCGCCAGCGCTGCAGCGAGTTGTCGCCGAAGGCCACGTTATAGGTGCTGGACTGGCCATGGGACAGGTACAGCTCACCGGTCCAGTCATTGACCGGCAGGTCGAAGCGCAGGCCCGTTTCCAGGTTCCAGTTGTTGATGGTGTTCAGCGTGGCGCGCTGCGGGAAGCTCTTGTCCGGGTAGGTTTCCAGCATCCACGGGGAGTTCGGCACACCTCGGCTGTTCAGCAGGGCCGCCATTTCAGGCGTAACCGGATGCTGGGCGCCCGCCGCTCCAGTGGCGATGAAGTTCGGGTTGGCGTACAGCGGGTTGGTCGGGTCGGCGATGGCCGCCGAGACCGTTGCCGTGTCGGTGTAGTCCAGACTCGGCAGCAGCGGGCTGTCCGTGGTCGGGTCGTACGGGACATGCGCTTCCCAGCCGAAGCTGGCGTTGGTGCCGAACAGACGCGTGCGCGTCTTGCTCTCGGCATACGTGGCGCGCGAGAACACCGTGAGGTGATCGGTGAGGTCGTACTTGCCCGAGGCGTAGAACGAGTAGCGGGTCTGCGGGGCGCTGACCAGCTGATCCACGTTGTTCCACTTCAGTACCTGCACCGGCTGGCCCGGAGTCGGGTTGGTGCTGTCGTAGGCATTCTGGCGGGCGAATATGACTCCGTCGATGACACCGCCGGTCTGCTCGAACTTGCTCTGTCCGGAGGCAGGCAGCGGCGCGGCAACCTGGAATACTCCGCCATTCGGTCCGAAACGGAACTGACCGAAGATATTGCAATTGAACGAGTTCGGACCGCAGGAAGCGGCACCCGGCACCTGCGGCGGCACGACGGCGGCCAGCGCCGCTGCGCCGGGAGCGCCCTCAAAGATGCCCGTGTTGTAGCCGTTGGAGCCGAACACGAAGAAGTCGTCGCTGCCCACGTTCGGGTCGGACCACGAATCGGTGAAGAACGAGCGATTCCTCTGCAGGGCTTCCTTGCGGTCGTAGTGCTCCATGCCGAAGGTCACGTTGCCGCGGCCATCGGCGAAGTTCGTGCCGATGAACAGCGACTGGCGCGATTCCTTGCCGTCGCCGGCTTCGGGGATGCTGTACTGCACGTCCGCCTGCGCGCCCTGGAAATCATCACGCATGATGAAGTTCAGCACGCCGCCGATGGCGTCCGCGCCGTAGGTGGCCGAAGCGCCGCCGGAGATGGTCTCCACGCGCTTGATCATGGCGGTCGGAATGCCGTTGAGGTCGGTGACCATCAGGGCGTTGACCGGCACCGTGCGGTGACCGTCGATCAGCACCAGGTTGCGGTTCGGGCCGAAGCCGCGGAACGAGGCCGCCGAGATACCCACCGAGTTCACCGAAGTGATCTGCACGTCCTGCTGCGTCGTGACCGGCGAGAAGGACGGGTTGAACTGCGGCATCTGGTTCAGGTACGACTCGACGTTCAGGCCGGCGCGGCTTTCCAGCTGCGCGGCGTCGATGGTTACCAGAGGGCTGTTCGACGTGTTGTCACGGCGGACAATGCGCGAGCCGGTGACTTGCACCTCGGCAAGCTCGACGTCCTTGCTATCCGACGCGTTTGCTGACTTCCCGGCATCAGCGGCGAAGGCTGAATGCGGGCTCAGCGCGACCGCGGCGGTGCCGAGCACCAGCGCGACCGCGACGCGCGCGGAATACAACTTCATGACGGACAAATGACTGGACACTGTCTACCCCCCTTACATGGATGAATGCGTTCAGCTTACGGCAGAGTGGGGCCTGGTGAAATCCAAGCCTTCAGGTGCTGGCGGATAACCCCACCCCCTTCCGAGACGGTCCAGATAATCCTCAGTTTATTGCTTCAAAGCAAGTAACTTCGGTCTACGGGGCAGGGTGGAGGGGGGTTGCGTTTCCAGGGATTTCCGCCTAGGCGGAAATCCCTGTACCTGTGTCGGGGTGCAAATCGGACAGCGACACGGCCGAAAGTCCTGATCGGGAGCCCGCCCTGCGGCGCTTCAGGCGGGGTTGGCGCCCGACAACTTCATCTGGGTCGAGCCGCGCCGCTCCACGACTTCCAGGTGTCCTTACTTGCGCACCAAACGATCACGCATCTGGCAAAACCAGAGCGGCTCCTGTGAGACATAAGGCGGCGCAGAGTCTTCGGCTAGCGTAGTCGAGATCATCGTGAGGCAGGACAGCGCGCTGGCAGCATCACGACTCTGCACGTCGAGGAACAACTCGACCAGGTTCGGCGCGCGATTGGCGTGGGAGATTTCGCCGAGACCGCTTCCTACACTGCCGAGGTGCGCCGGCCGCTCCTTCCGGTCCACAGAAGAAGAAGGCCGCGCCTGTCAGGCGCGGCCTTTGGTTGAGGGCCTTTCGGCCGCCCTTTGGGAAGCGGCCGGCGGGCCAGAAGGCTTTAGAACTTCAGGCGGAAGCCGATGCGGTAGGCGCGGCCCAGGGCGTCGTAGAACGCCAGCGCCGCACCCGGCGTCGTCTGGTTCACGAACGGCGGCGGCCGATCCAGCAGGTTGTTGACCTGCCCCCAGATCTGCAGGCTGTCCACACCCGGGATATTGGTCAGGTTGTACGAACCGTTCAGCCCGAACAGGAAGTACGCGCCCACCCGGTTCTTCACGCCCAGCGGCAGTATGGTGTAACCCACCTGTGAGGCGGTCAGCTGTTCAGCCGTCTGCGGCGAACCGTCCGGATTGCCGCTGCTGTAGTAGCCGTGAGCCAGCCAGTCGCACAGGGTGCCCGAAGCACTGAAGTCCGACGGCGAGCAGGACAGGGCCGTGTTGCTCAGGTTGCCCGGGGCAATCCAGGTCATGTTGGGCGTGATGTTCAGGTTGCCCTTGGTCCAGTTCACGTACACGTTGCCGCGCAGATGAGCTGCCGACTGGAAGTTCGGCAGGAACAGGCCGAGACCGCCGATCGAATTCAGGGCATTCGTCACGGGGCCATCCTTGTTGGCCTGCACTGTCTGCTTGGTCACCAGCGTGGTCAGCGAGCGCACGCTTAGCCTGCTGCCGTCCGGCAGGCCGGCGGAGTAGCTGACGGAGAAGTCGATGCCGTTCTCCTCCGTGACGCCACCGTTGTAGGCGGCCTCATTGTCCCCAATGATGTTCGTCACGTCGCCCAGCCGGTAGGCGTCGATTCCGGTGAGCCAGCCGGCAACCGGCGTGGCCGAGACCCCGCGCGGCGTGCCCGGAGCCGGATTCGCGGGATCGTAGTAGTAGTTGTTGAACTGCACCGAGTCGCACGAGCCGCCACCGGCGCAGCCAAACAAGCCGGCCAGACCGCCACCCTGGATGGCGTTCTTGAGCTTGACATGGAACCAGTCAGCCGAAGCCTCCAGGCCCGGCAGCTGCGTGGGCTGGAACACCAGGCCCAGTGCGGTGGTGTTGGACGTTTCCGGCTTCAGGTCGATGTTGCCCACCAGGTTGACGAAACAGACCGGGCTCGAGCTCTGGAAGTTGCCGGAGAAGCAGAAGCCGCCGAACGGTCCGCCCGGCACGAAGGTCTGGGAGTAGTACAGATCGCGCGGGTTCGGTGCGCGCGAGTCATGCGACTGCGACCCGCGGAAGCGGATGCCCGCTATGGGCTCGTACACCACCGCTGCCTTCCAGGTCGCCAGCGACCCCTTGTTCTTGGTGCCCGGCACCACGTCCACGCCATAGTTGGCCTTGTTCTCGTACCACGACTCACGGCCGGCAACGTTCACGCCCAGCAGGTTGGCTCCCTTCACGCCCTTCAGCAGCGGGAGGTTCAACTCGGCGTAGACCTCATTGAATGTGATGGTGCCGCCGTAGTCGTTGCCGAACTGGTAGGCGAAGTCCGTGGCAATGCCCAGGCACTCGCGCTGCGCATCGGTCAGGTTGGCATTGTCCAGCGTGTTGCGCGCGCCGGGGCAGGAGGCAAAGTCGTTCTGGGTGTTTTCCTTGTGGTAGTCGTAGCCCACCGCGGCGGTGAACGGCCCGGCGCCGATACCGTCGAAGATGTCCCCGGAGGTGTTCACGTTGAACGAGGTCACCTTCTGCTGCAGCGCCAAAGACAGGGGGCCGAAGGCGTAGGTGGCCGCATTGGCGGACAGCGCGCCGGTGCCCAGCGGATTCAGCGGCTGGCAGCGCGATGCGAACAGGGCCAGGGTCTGGGAGGCAGTCAGGCCCGTGACAGGGCTGACGACGTCAATGCCGTTCTGAACGCCGTTGTACAACCGGGCCCACAACGGCAGGCCGGTTCCGGCTCCGAACAGACCGAGGAATCCCGCGCCGCCGCCGGCATAACCATTGGCCTGAGCGCTGGTGTAGGCCGCGGCCAGCCCCTGGTCCACGCGGCAGCCACTGGCCGTGGCGTCCATCGCCATGCTGAATTGCAGCACCGTGGGTTCGTGATAGGAGCCCTGCACGTTGCTGGTCTTGCCGTACAGCGCGTGCGCATCCCAGCTCCAGCTGCTGCCGGGGATGGTCCCCTCCAGGCCCAGCTGCGCCTGCTTCAAGGTGGTGTCGTTGAACTGGACGTCCGGAATCTGCGTGTTCCAGTCCTTGGCCAGCGAATAGCCGGGTGAATCGAAAGATCCGGCGGCATTTGCGGAGGCATTTGCAGCAGCCTGCAACCCCGCGGCATCCAGACCGGTGGCTGCCTGCAGGTAGGGGTTGTCGAAGCCCAGGATCGTGCCGGTGGTGATCTGGAAGTTGCTCAGCGGATTGATCGCGTTGACCTTGCCGTAGTTCAGGTCGAGGGTCGTCTTGAGGTTGTCGTTGATGTCGAAACTGAACAGGCCGGAAACGATCCGGCGCTTCACGGAGGTCATCAGGTTTGCGTACTGGTTGACGAAAGTGCCGTCACCACCGGGAGCGGTCCCCAGGTAGATGCTCGAGTTGGCGTTGAAGGCCTGGGTTCCGTCGCCGCCCGCATTGCTCGAGGTGAAATCCGGGGTGGTCAGGGTGTAACCGTTGAACGAGCTGGTATTGAACACCGCCGGCGCAAACACACCGTTCGCATTCACGTTCGTGGTCAGGCCCGTACCGATCTGCTGGATCGCGGTGCTGGCCGTGCCGTAGCCGGAGGCCACGATGGTCGAGGTCTGATAAGGACCCTTGTTGGCGGAGCACCAGTCACGACTCGAGGTCATGCAGCGCGCCGGATCCTGCTTCTGGTACTCGGCGCCGATCACCGCGTGCAGGCGGCCATCCATGAAGCCGTGCCCGTACGCAAAAGCGATGTGGTTGCTCTTGGCGTCGTTGTCACCCATGGTGGCATAGGTGTCGGCGTCAAAGCGGCCACCCTCGAGGTTGTGATTGAGGATGATGTTGATCGCGCCCGCGACCGCGCCGGAGCCGTAGGAGGCCGAACCACCGCCGGTCACCGAATCGATGCGCTCGACCAGGGCCGTCGGAATCATGTTCAGGTCGAAGCTGTCCAGTGTGCTCGTGGACACCGGACGCTGGCTGTCGATCAGCGTCAGCGTGCGGCTGCCGAAGAACGGGTTCAAACCGCGCAGGTCGGGCACGTATGCGCCGGTATTGAAACTCGACATGCCGGTGGTGGCCGGCGTGAAGTTCGAAACGTTTGACGGGGTCAGGGCCAGCACATCACCCACGTTGACCACGCCGGCGTTTTCCATCGTCTTCGTGTCGATGACGGTGGTCGGTACCGCGGTCGTGAAGTCGCTGTGCTTGATGCGCGTACCAGTGACCTGCACTTCCTGCAGTTCAGTGTTCTGCGACTTGTCCTTCTTGCCGTTGTCCTTCGTGGTGTCGTCAGCGGACAAGGCCAGCGTGGACCAGAGCAGCAGGATCGCGCTGCCCAGCGTGGCACCAACAGTCGCGCGCGCTGAATACGAGCTTGTTACAGACAGATGTCTAGACACGAGCCACCCCCCTTACATGAAGAAATCCTTACATGAAGAAATCCGTTCGGACGTAAGGGGGGCGGTCACCAATTTGCTTGTGTGGTTTTGACATGGGACCCCAACCCTGTCCGAGTCGTTTCGTTTCGGATAATCCCCAGTTTATTGGTTTGAAGCAAGTTACTTCGCAAATCGGAACAAGGCGGACCAAGCGTTGCCCTCGTGCTGAATATCGATTAGGGGAACACCATGCACTACCCGTGCCGCGTCGCAAGAATGGCCCCAAAATATGGGCTTCCCGTACGGGAAGCGCCTCTTCGTGCGGTTCAGGCGCCGTCGATATTCGAAAACTTCATCTGGATCGAACCGCGTCTTTCCAGGAATTTCCAGGCGCCTTGCTCGCGCACGAACCGATCCTGCATCTGTCCAAACCAGACGGGTCCGGCTGAAACATAAGGTGGCGCCGCGCCTTCGGCGGGCGTGGTGGAAATCATCGTGAGGTAGGACAGCGCGCTGGCTGCATCGAGACTTTCCACATCGACCATGATGTTGGTGGAGAGGTGTCTGGTCAGCAGCGTCTTCGGGCGAGTGAGCAGCGACTCGCGGATGTTCTCGCGACCCACGATCAGCTGGTCCGGCTTCATTGGCCGGGCGAACGAACCCTGTTTGGCAAAGCATTCGGCTGCAGCATGCATGTCGCCAATGTCCAGAGCTCGCGAATAGACCAGGATCAGCCGCTCGCAGGCCCGCTCGATCTGAATCCGCTCGGCGTCGGAAATCCTGTCGGTCATGATCTTTACTCCTCCGGGGCGGTGGCCGCTGCAGCGCAATCATAGTAGTGCGACGTTGGTTGCCCACGCATTGGTTGCAGTGGGGGCGTCGACGCGGGCGGGCCCGACGAACTTCTTGAGCCAGTTTCCGGACGTTTCGCTCACATGTGGATACTCGAGGCCGGGTTCCGGCTCCGGGGAGACCAGGAGCCCTTCATGAAACGCGCCCTCGTCCTGCTGTACGGCGTCATCTGCTACGCCGCTTGCATCAGCTGGCCTCTCGCCTGCCCAGCAGCCAGTCGTACCAGGCAGCCAGTCCGGTGCCGGTCCGCGCCGAAACCGGCAGGACCAGCGCGGCCGGATTGACCTCGCGCGCGTTCGCCCGCGCCTTGTCCATGTCGAAGTCCAGATGCGGCAGCAGGTCGACCTTGTTGAGCAGCACCAGTGAGGCCGCGGCGAACATGTGCGGATACTTCAGGGGTTTGTCCTCGCCTTCGGTGACCGAATAGATGACCACCTTGGCATGCTCGCCCAGGTCGAACAGCGCCGGGCAGACCAGGTTGCCGACGTTTTCGATGAACAGCAGGGAGCTGGCGGGCGGCGCGAGCATGGCCAGCGCGCGCTCGACCATGTCTGCCTCGAGATGGCAGCCAGTGCCCGTGTTGACCTGGACAGAACGTGCTCCGGCGGCGCGGATCCGCTGTGCATCGTTGGAGGTGGCCTGGTCGCCTTCGATGACCGTGGTGGGCACCTGCGCATGCAGATCGCGGATCGTCCTCTCCAGCAATGTCGTCTTGCCGGCGCCGGGGCTGCTGACCAGGTTCAATGCCAGCACCTGACGGCCCGCGAACCAGCCGCGATTGCGCTCGGCAATCAACTGGTTCTTGTCGAGGATGCGCTGCTGAATCGCCTGTACTTCGCCGCGGCCATCCACCGTGCCGTGTCCGTGCACATGGTCGAGTGGTGGGTGCTGGTGGCCCGCATCGCCATGCGCGTGCCGGTGGCGCGTGCCATCGGCGTGCACGTGCTCGTGCTCGCCGTCGCGGACGTGATCGTCCGCCGAAAGCACTGCGGTGGCGTCGCTTCCGCATCCGCAGCTTACGCACATGTGGCCAGCTCCATTTCCCGGATATCGAGCTCTTCACCGGCGCAGATGGCAAGGCGTCCGGTGCTGCACACGGTACACCGGCCGAACGGCTCCTGCATGGGCGCCTCGGCGCCGCACTGCTGGCAGCGGCCACGCCCGGCGATCTCGATGATCTCCAGCCGGGCCCCGGCCAGCGCCGTGCCCTGTGTGCACGCCTCGAAGCAGAAGCGGATCGCATCGGGCATGACCGCGCAGAGCTGCCCGATCTCGAGCCGCACCCGCGTCACGGTACGGCCGGCCGCCTGCTCGGCCACGATTGCCACCACTGTGCGCGTAATGGACAGCTCGTGCATATGCGCAAGGCCTCCTGGTCAGCAGATCCGCGGCAGTTGTTCGCCGGCCAGCGGATCCAGCGCGCGCTCGCCCCCCAGCAGCGTCGACAGGATTACACGGCCGGCCGGGGCGGCGATCACCTCGCCGATGACGGCGGCCTGCCTGCCATGCGGATGCGCGCGCATGGCGGCCAGCACCGCGTCCCGGGCGGTGCGCGGCACGACGGCCACCAGCTTGCCCTCATTGGCCAGATACAGCGGATCCAGTCCGAGGATTTCGCAGGCGCCGCGCACGGATGGCTGCACCGGGATCGTGGTCTCGCGCAGCCGTATCCCCACGCGCGAGGCCGCCGCGAATTCGTTGACTACCGTGGCCAGTCCGCCGCGCGTGGCATCACGCAGGCAGTGTATGTCCGGGCAGGCCGCCAGCATGTCGGCCACCAGTCCATGCAACGGCTGGCAGTCGCTGCTCACCGGTGCCTCGATCGCCAGCTCGTTGCGCGCCAGCAGGATGGCCACGCCGTGATCGCCCACGCTGCCATTGACGATGACGACATCGCCGGGCGCGGCCCGATGCGCCCCGATGTCCGTTGGCCCGCCCACCACGCCAATGCCCGCGGTGTTGATGAACAGACCGTCGGCCGCGCCGCGTTCCACCACCTTGGTGTCGCCGGTCACGATGGCCACGGCGGCCTCGCGGGCCGCCTCGCCCATGCTGCGCAGGATGGCTGCGAGCTGGCGCTGATCGAAACCTTCCTCGATCACCAGGCCGCAGGACAGATACAGCGGGCGCGCTCCGGCCACGGCCAGGTCGTTGACCGTGCCGAACACGGCCAGTCTGCCGATGTCACCGCCGGGAAAGTGCAGCGGCGTGACCACATAGGTGTCGGTCGTGAAGGCCAGCCGATCGCCCAGCGCCGCCAGGTCTGCCAGCGGAATGCGCGCCTGGTCCTCCAGTGGCCGCAGCAACGGGTTGTCGAACGAGGGCACCACGATGTTCTCGATGAGCCTGCGCATGGCACGGCCGCCGCCGCCGTGCGCCAGCGTCACCAGCTCCGCAGTGGGCGCAGGCGTGCTCAACCCGGGGCACCCGCCGCAACCGTCGCCGCACCGCCGTATTGATAGTGCGCGGCGCAGGCGCCCTCGCTGGAGACCATCAGCGCGCCCAGCGGCTGCTCCGGCGTGCAGGCGGTGCCGAACACCCGGCACTGCCAGGGCTTGAGCGTGCCGCGCAGCACCTCGCCGCACTGGCAGGCCTGCGGGTCGGCAACGCTGACATTGGGTACCGTGAAGCGTCTCTCCGCATCCCATGCCGCGAATTGCGGGCGCATGCGCACCCCGGATTCATCGATGGACCCCAGGCCGCGCCACTGGAAATGCTCGCGCAACTCGAAGACTTCCGTTACCGCTGCCAGGGCGCGCTCGTTGCCGTTCTCCGGCACGATGCGCTGGTACTGGTTCTCCACTTCCGCGCGCCCCTGCGCGAGCTGACGCACAACCATCCACAGCGACTGCAACAGATCCAGCGGCTCGAACCCGGCGACCACGAATGGTTTGCCGTAGTGCCCGCAGATGAAGCGGTAGTGGCGCAGTCCGATCACCATGCTCACGTGGCCCGGACCCAGGAAACCGTCCAGCATCAGGTCGGGCGAATCCAGAAGTGCCCGCAGGGTCGGCACGATGGTGATGTGATTGCAGAAGAGGGAGAAGTTGTGCTGCCCGCTGCGGCGCGCTTCGAGCACGGTCAGAGCAGTGGCCGGCATGGTGGTCTCGAAGCCGAGCGCAAAGAACACCACTTCACGATCCGGATTGCGGCGGGCGATCTGCAGCGCATCCAGCGGCGAATAGACCATGCGCACGTCGGCACCGGCGGCTTTGGCCTGCAGCAGGCTGCCGCTGGAACCCGGCACCCGCATGGCGTCGCCAAAGGTGGTCAGAATCACGCCGGGCCGGCGCGCCAGTGCCAGGCAGTCGTCCACGCGTCCCATCGGCAGCACGCACACCGGGCAACCCGGTCCATGCACGAATTCCAGGACGTCCTCACCGAGCAGGTGCTTCAGGCCGTAGCGGAATATGGTGTGGGTGTGGCCGCCACAGACTTCCATGATCTGCAGCGGTCTGCCCAGGGATCGGGCCAGTGGCGTGGCGAGGCGGCGGATGCCATCCACCAGTCGCCGGGCCTTGTCCGGATCGCGGAATTCGTCGACGAAGCGCATGGTGCTCAGACAGGCTCCTGGCGGATGGCTTCGAGCTCGTCCTGCGCCTCGCCGAGCTCTTCGAGCAATTGCAGCGTCGCCTGCGCCTCGGCCGCATTGATGCGGCTCATCGCGAAGCCCACGTGCACGAGTACCCAGTCGCCCACGCAGGCAGACAGTGGATGCGTGTCGTCCACGATGCACGCAAGGTTCACCTGCCGGCGTACGCCGGCCATCTCGACGGTGCCGAGCTGACGCTCGGCGTCCGCGATGGCCACCACCTGGGCCGGGATTCCAAGGCACATCGGTCAGCTCCCGTGGCGCAGGGCGCGCGCGGCTGTCACTGCGGCCTGGCCCAGCGCAAGGCCCCCGTCACTGCAGGGCACGAGGCTGTGCGTCAAGACGGTGACTCCTTGCTGCTCCAGTCCCGTGCTGATGAGTTCCAGCAGCGCCCGATTCTGGAACACTCCCCCTGATAAAGCGACCTGTCGCACCGCGCCGCGCGGGGCTTGCAACTGATCCAGCAAGCGTCTGGCCATGCGCAGGATGGCAGCGGCCAGTCCGCGGTGAAAGCGCGCGGCCATGATGCCCACCGGCGTATTTGCGGCCAGGTCGCGCAGCAGGGCCTTCCACATGGGCCGTGGTTCCAGACACGGAACCTTCTGGCTGGGCAGTTCCCCGACGTCGAAAGGGTACTCGTCCGAGGCGTTTGCGTGCAGGAACGCTTCAGTGTCGATGGCTGCTTCGAGCTCGATGGCACCCTGTCCTTCATACACAGCCCTCTCGCGCGCGATTCCCACGGCCGCGGCCACGGCCTCGCACAGGCGCCCGCAGGAGCTGGCTGGCGGGGAGTTGATGCCGCGTTCCAGCATACCGTTCAACACAGCCAGCGGACGCCGGCGCAGGAAGTCGTACAACTCGAGCCCGCGGCAACGGGATTCGAACCACTGCCATCCCGGCCCGGCGATCAGGTGCGCCCAGGTGTTGCGCCAGGGCTCACGCGCCGCGACATCGCCACCCGGCAATGCCACCGGCCGGAACGTGGCCAGGCGGGTGCAGTGCGCATAGTCCCCCAGCAGGAACTCGCCACCCCAGAATCCGCCGTCGGCGCCCATGCCCAGACCGTCCAGCACGATGCCCAGAACAGCAGGGCCGTCCAGCGCAACGCCGTTCTCGGCGAGGCAGGCTGCCAGATGCGCGTGATGATGCTGCACACGCTGCAACGGCAGCCCATGCGCTGCGCTGGCCTGCTCGGCAATGCGGGTGGCGGCATAGTCCGGATGCAGGTCACAGGCCAGCAGCGCGGGGCGCAGCCGCAGGAAGGATTGCAGATCCTCCAGCTGCTGTTCGAAGTCGGCCCGGGTCAGCGCGTCCTGCAGATCCCCGATGTGCGCCGACAATGTGGCCTGCCCCTCCCGCGCCAGGCAGAAGGTGTTCTTCAGGTCACCTCCGTATGCGAGCACGGCGGGCGCGCGTTCGAATCCCGCCGGCAGAGCCAGCGGCTCCGGGGCAAAGCCGCGCGCCCGGCGCAGCAGGCGCGCTTTTCCGGCCATGACGCGCACCACCGAATCGTCGATGCGCCGTGCAATGGGTCGGTCATGTTCCAGCCGGTACCTGGCAATGCCGCCGAGGCGTTGCGCGGCATCCTCCCGACAGATCGCCTGCGGCTCATCGGCCAGATTGCCACTGGTGAGCACCACCGGCCGGTCCATGCGGCGCATGACGAGGTGGTGCAGCGGCGTGTTCGGCAGCATGAAACCCAGCGTCTGCACACCCGGCGCCACATGTCCGGACAGCGGCCGGTTGCCGGATGCGGATGCGCGTTGCAGCAGCACGATGGGTGCGGCTGCACTGCGCAGCTGCTGTGCCTCCTGCGCACTGACATTGCAGTAACGCCGCACGACCTCAAGGTCGCGTGCCAGCAGCGCCAGGGGCTTGCGCGCGCGCTCCTTGCCGGCGCGCAGGCGCGCCACCGCCGCATCCTGGGTGGCATCACAGGCCAGCTGGTAGCCGCCCAGGCCCTGGATGGCCACGATGCGCCCCTGTTGCAGCAATGAGCAGGTGGCATCGGCCTCATCGGGAAAGGCCAGTGCGTCCGGCGCGAGTGCCCTGCCGTCGGATCGGACCAGCGACAGTCGCGGCCCGCATGCGTGACAGGCGATGGGTTGTGCGTGAAAGCGGCGGTCGGCCGGCGAAGCGTACTCCGCGGCGCACTGGGCGCACATCGCGAAGTGTGCCATCGTGGTGTTGGGCCGATCGTACGGCATCCGGCGAACCACGCTGAAGCGCGGACCACACTGCGTGCAGTTGGTGAACGGGTAGCGAAAGCGGCGGGCGAACGGATCCAGCACCTCCTCCAGGCATTGCGGACAGGTCGCGGCATCGGCCGCCAGGGCCGGGCGATGCGTGCCTTCGCCGCTGGAAACGATGCGGAAGTCCGCCGGCGCCCCGACGGCTGCGGCGCTCTGGCGCTGCACCGACTCGATGCGTGCCAGTGATGGCGCCTCCGTACGGATCCGCTCCACCAGCCGATCCAGCAGCACGGAATTGCCCCAGGCCTCGATGAGCACGCCTTCGGCGTCATTGCTCACCCGGCCGCGCACCCCAAGCTCATTGGCGATGCGCCAGATGGCTGGCCGGAATCCCACGCCCTGCACTCGGCCATGGACGCGGATTCGCTCCTGTGAAGGCGCAGCGGTGTCAGTGCTGTTCACGAATCGTCTCGTCCCGGATGCCCCTCCGACACCTGCTGCCACAGGAGCGACCCGTGGACGGCATGTCGGGCACGTTCCAGACGCCTACTTGTCGCGTTCGGTCAGATGCTTGATGAACGGTGAGATCAGATCCAGCGGCAGCGGGAACACGATGGTCGAGTTCTTCTCCGCCGCGATGTCGATCAGGGTCTGCAGGTAGCGCAGCTGCAGTGCCTGCGGTTCCTTGGAAAGCTGACCGGCGGCCTGGGTCAGCTTCTCCGCCGCCTGCAATTCGCCTTCGGCGTGGATGACCTTGGAGCGGCGCTCGCGCTCGGCTTCGGCCTGCCGGGCGATGGCGCGGATCATGGACTCGTTCAGGTCCACATGCTTGATCTCCACCGTGGTGACCTTGATGCCCCAGGCATCCGTGGCCCGGTCGAGCACGCTCTGGATGTCGCTGTTGAGCACTTCGCGCTCGGCCAGCAAGGCGTCCAGATCGTGCTGGCCCAGCACCGAGCGCAGGGTGGTCTGGGCCAGCTGGCTGGTGGCTTCGTAGTACTGCACCACCTGCAGGATGGCCAGTGACGGATCGACGACGCGGAAGTACACCACGGCGTTGACCTTCACCGTCACGTTGTCGCGCGTGATCACGTCCTGCGGCGGCACGTCCATCACGATGGTGCGCAGGTCGACGCGCGACATGCGCTGGATGACGGGCCACACCCAGATAATGCCCGGCCCCTTGGTGCCGGTGTAGCGGCCCAGCGTGAGCAGCACGCCGCGCTCGTATTCGTTCAGCACGCGGATGCCGGAGAAGATCAGCGCGATCAGCACGAAGATGACGATGCCAGTGAAGCCGATCATGAGTTACCTCGCTTGCCGTGGTGGAGCCGGCGCACCGACTTCATGGATTCTGTGGTTCGACCTGCAGGGTCAGGCCCTGGCGCGCCAGCACGCGCGCGTGCTGGCCAGTCTGCAGTGGACTGGAGCTGTGCACCAGCCAGCGCTCGCCGTGAATCTCGGCCCAGCCCTCGGCCTCTATGGGTTCCAGCGCGCGCACCGTGGCGCCCACCATGGCCTCGCCGCCCGTGGTCACATGCGCGCGGCGCGCGCGCCACACCAGCCATACCAGCGCCGCGAGCAATGCGGCCGCGCTGAAGGCAATGCCGGAGATCACGCCCAGGTTCACGCCGTAGCCGGGCACATCGGTGTCCATCATGAAGATGGAGCCCAGTACGAAGGCGATGACGCCGGCAAGCCCGAGCACACCGAAGCTCGGCGTGAAGGCTTCCGCGACCAGCATCCCCACGCCCAGCAGGATCAGGGCCAGCCCGGCGTAGTTGACCGGCAATACGTGCAGGGCATAGGCGGCCAGCACCAGGCTGATGGCGCCGACCACGCCGGGCAGGATGGCGCCGGGATGGAAGCCCTCCAGCAGCAGGCCGTAGATGCCCGCCAGCAGCAGCAGGTACGCCACGGTCGGGCTGCCGATCACGCTGAGCAGTTCCAGGCGCCAGCCGGGAGCGATCCGGCGCAGTTCGTACTGCGCGGTCGACAGTTTCACGGTACCGGCGGCCATCTGTACCTCGCGCCCGTCGGCCTGGTGCAGCAGGTCGTCGACGCTGGTGGCGATCAATTCGACCACATGTTGCTTCTGCGCCGCCGTGGCGGACAGCGACGCGGCGCCGCGCACCGCCTGCTCGGCCCAGTCCGCGTTGCGGCCATAGCGTTCGGCGAGACTGCGGATGTAGGCCACGGCATCGTTGACCACCTTGGCCTGTTCGGCGTCCTGGGGAGCCGCTTTCACGGCATTGCCGCCGTCCTGCTTGCCGTCGCCACCGGCCGGAGAGGGCCAGGAGCCGCCAATGGGGATGGGCGTGGCCGCGCCCAGATTGGTGCCCGGCGCCATCGCGGCCAGCGGACACGAATAGAGGATATAGGTACCGGCGCTGGCCGCGCGCGCGCCGCCCGGACCGACCCAGCAGATCACCGGGATGGGCGAGGAGAGGATGGACTTGATGATGTCGCGCATCGCGGTGTCCAGGCCGCCGGGCGTGTCCAGGCGCAGCACAATGGCCGTCGCGCCCTGCTCGACGGCCTTGTCACGCGCTTCGGAGACATAGCTGCTGCTGGCCGGCCCGATTGGTCCATCGAGCTCGATCAGTGCCACCTCGGAGGCACGCGCCGCCAGCGGCGCGATGAGTGCCAATCCGGCGATGAGTAGCCAGCGGCCCATGCCTCCGAGTATACGCCCGCAACCGTGCCGCGAGCGCCGGGTCGGGCCCCCATTGGCGGCGATCGATCAGAACGTCGAGCGCGTGGCGCCGCCGTCCATCACGATGCTCTGGCCCGTGGTGTAACCGGCCTGTGCGCCGCACAGCCAGGCAACCAGCGAGCCGACCTCGTCCGCCTCGCCGAAACGGCCGGCCGCGATCTGGTACTGCGTGGCAAAGCGCTGTACTTCCTCGTCGTAGGAAGTGCCGCTGTCGCGCGCGCGGGATTCAAACTGTTCACGCGTGTACGCCGTGTGGACCATGCCGGGCAGCACGTTGTTGATGGTCACGTTGAACGGCGCCACGCGCAGGGCCACCGCCCCGGCGAAGTTGATCAGCGCGGCGCGCGGCGCTCCGGACAGGATGCGCAGCTCGAGCGGGTACTTGGCAGCGATGGTGGCGATATTGACGATGCGACCCCAGCGGCGCGCCACCATGCCGTCGATCACGGCATGCATGAAGTGCACCGGACTCATCAGGCCGGTCTCGATTGCGGCCTGCCACTGGGCCGCGTCGATGTTCCGATAGTCCGGCGTCATCGGCGGTGGCGAGCAGGTCGCCACCAGGATGTCCGGCTCCGGGCAGGCGGCCAGCACGCGGTGCCGGCCCTCGGCCGAGGAGTGATCGGCGCTCACCGTCCGTACGCTCGCTCCGGTGGCGGCGGCAATCTCCGCGGCAGTGGCTTCCAGTCGTTCGGCGCCGCGCGCACACAGCACCAGGTTCACGCCTTCGCGTGCCAGCGCCAGTGCCGCCGCCTTGCCCATGCCGGCGCTGCCGCCGTTGACGATCGCCGTCCGTCCGCGAATCCCAAGGTCCATGCCACCTCCGCGAGTCCGGTAATCTTAGCCTGCCGGGCCGTACACTATGCGCCCTCGAAACAATCGGCCACGCGTCGTGAGTGGCGGAGCAGGGAGGCGAGGCGATGGGACGTCCGGCAGCGGCGATGCGCCGCATGAGCATCGATCCGGAGGCGCTGAAGCGCCCGGTGAAAGCAGGTACCGCGCGCCGCGCGCTCGGCTATGCCCGTCCCTACGTGGCGATCCTGGTGCTGTTCCTGCTGGTGGTGATCGCCAACGCCAGCATCACCGTGGCCAACCCGCTCATTTCAGCGAAGATCGTCGATGACGGCATTCTCAAGGGCAACACCACCCTGATCGTGCATCTGGCGCTGCTGGTGGCCCTTGTCGGGGTCGTGGACGCGGCGCTGGGCCTCGCCCAGACGTATCTGGCCTCGAAGATCGGTGCCGAAGTGGTGCTGTCCCTGCGGCGCAAACTGTTCGTCCACGTGCAGCAGATGCCGATTGCCTTCTTCGGCCGCGTGCAGACCGGCGCACTGGTGAACCGTCTGGTTACCGATGCCACCGGCGCGCGCAGTGCCTTCACCGAGGTGCTGTCCACCGTGGTCGGCAACTCCATCACCGTGCTGACAATCATCGCCACGATGTTTGCCCTGTCCTGGCGCATCACCCTGGTGGCGCTGGTGCTGCTGCCCATGTTCATGCTGCCGGCGCGCCTGTGGGGCCGGCGCATCCAGGCGATCACCCGCGAAGGGTACGAGGCCGGCGCGGCGATGAGCAGCGTGATGGTGGAGCGCTTCAACGTGGCCGGCGCGTTGCTCAGCCGTCTGTTCGGGCGGCCACAGGAAGACGCGCACAAGTTCGAGTCAAGTGCCCAGAAACTCACCGACGTGGGTATCAAGGGCGCCATCTACGGCCGCATGTTCGGCACCATGCTGCTGCTGATGGCCACATGCGCCACCGCTGTCAGCTATGGCTGGGGTGGTGTGCTCGCGGCACGCAATGAACTCCCGCTGGGTACTGTTGTTGCATTCGTGGCGCTGCTCGGGCGCATGTACTTTCCGCTCATGGGATTGTCCAATGTGCAGGTCAGCATCATGACCGCGCTGGTTTCCTTCGAGCGCATCTTCGAAGTGCTGGATCTCAAACCCATGATTGCGCAGAAGCCGGACGCGCGCGCGGTGCCGGCCGGCCAGATGCGCGTGCAGTTCGAGCATGTCTCGTTCCGCTATCCCACCGCAGCCGAGGTGTCGCTGGCCTCGCTGGAATCCATCGCGGTGCCGGAGCGCAAGGCGCCGCCGCGCACGGTCCTGCAGGACATCGATTTCACCGTCGAGCCGGGGCAGCTCGTTGCGCTGGTCGGGCCTTCCGGCGCCGGCAAGTCCACGTTGACCATGCTGATCCCGCGCCTTTACGACGTGCAGTCGGGCGCCGTGCGCCTCAACGGCCTGGACGTGCGTGACGCGCGCCTGGACTCGGTGCAGCAGCGCATCGGTGTGGTCACGCAGGAGGCGCATCTGTTTCACGACACGCTGCGTGCGAACCTGCTGTACGCGCGTCCGGATGCCAGTGATGGCCAGATACGCGATGCGCTGCGTGATGCGCAGATCCTGGACGCGGTGGAGGCGCTGCCGAACGGTCTGGATACTCTTGTGGGTGAGCGCGGCTATCGCTTCTCCGGTGGTGAGAAACAGCGCCTGGCGATTGCCCGGCTGCTGCTGAAGGCGCCGGATCTGGTGGTGCTGGACGAGGCCACTGCCCACCTGGATTCGAATTCCGAGGCCGCGGTGCAGGCGGCGCTGGAACGCGCGCTGGCCGGCCGTACGGCAATCGTGATCGCGCATCGACTCTCGACCGTGCTGCGCGCCGACCAGATCCTGGTGATGGACCAGGGCCGCATCGTCGAGCGCGGCACGCACAACGAACTGGTGGCGGCCGACAGGTTGTATACGCAGCTCTATCAGCGTCAGTACGCCGGGCAGTCGGATTAGTTATAGTCTGGCGACTACAATTCGAATCGAGCTCTCATGCCGAAAATCAGGGCACTTGGACTTCTGATCGTTCTCGTCGCGGCGGGCGCCGGATCCACCGCGGCCCGGGCGCAGTGGCTGAACTACAAGACCCCTGGTGTGCCACGGCTGACGGACGGGTCGCCGGACATGAAGGCTCCGGCGCCGCACACCGGGGACGGCAAGCCGGACTTCAGCGGCATGTGGTTCGCCAACGTGCCGGCCAAGGACTACTGCAAGACCGACGACTGCATCCAGGAAGAGCGCATGGCGCGCGAGCAGATCAACATGGGCATCAAGCTCAAGGATGGCCTGCCCTATACGCAATGGTCGAAGGAGCAGATGAAGGTGCGCCGTGCCAACGGCGGCCGCGACGATCCGCACACCTACTGCAAGCCGCCGAACTTTCCGCGCGCCTGGACCCTGCCCCAGTACATCAAGGTCGTGCAGACGCCGCAGGAAATGGTGATCCTGCACGAGTTCAACGCGGCCTATCGGGAGATCTACATGGATGGCCGGCCCTTGCCGGTGGATCCGAATCCCACGTGGAACGGTTATTCGATCGCGCACTGGGATGGCGATGCGCTGGTCATCGAAACCAACGGGATCCGCGACGACATGTGGCTCGACATCCAGGGTAGCCCGATCACCGAGCAGGCGCGGGTCACCGAACGGCTGACGCGCGAGAACTTCGGCATCATGAAGGTGCAGATCACGGTGAACGACCCCAAGGCCTACACGAAGCCGTGGACTGTCACGATCGAAATGGCGGCCCAGGTGGATACGCCGATGATCGAGGAGATCTGCATGGACAACGAGCAGGACGTGAAGCTCTACCGTTGAAGGGAACCGGCACGATGAGAACCAGACATACCTTCCTGCTGGCCGTGACCAGCCTGGTCCTGGCGCTGGCCGGAGTCGCCAGCGCCCATCACTCACAGTCCGAATTCGACTTCAAGCAGGTCGTGGACGTCGATGGCGTGGTCACGAAGCTGGACTGGCGCAGTCCGCACGCGCGGCTCTACCTCGATGTAGTCAACGCCAGCGGGCAGACCGAGCATTGGGATTTCGAATTGCCGAGCCCGACCACGCTGATGCGGCGCGGCTGGAAGCGCGATTCGCTCAAGCCCGGCGACAAGGTGTCGGTGTCCGGCGCGCGGGCCCGCAACTTCCCCAACATCGGATATGCCCGTTCCATCAAGGACGAGGCGGGCAATGCGTTCTTCACCGGCGTGACGCGCATCAACGATCCGGACGCCGTGAAGTAGCGCCCGTCAGGGGGCGTGGAATCCCGCTGGTGGCGTGACGGCCGTTTCGGTCGGCCTTGCCAGCTGCGGGATCCAGTCGTAGGGCACCCGATAGGCGCGGTACACCGCGCTCGGAGCGCCGGATTCGGTGGCGCTCATGTATTCCCACACGATGTGCCGGTCCGGCGTGACTTCAAACACGCGGCTGCCCGCGCCCTCGGTGATCAGCGTGTTGCCGTTGGGCAGGCGCTGCGCGCTGCTGATGTTGGTACTGTAGAAGCTGCTGCCGTCGGTATACGACCACACGGTCTGCAGCTTCACCGGATCGATTTCCAGAACGCGTGAGCTGGCGCGGGCCAGGCCGCCCTGGCCATTGCGGCTGATGGGCGTATCGAAGCCGTAGCCGCTGGCGCCGCCGTTGTCGAATACCAGCAGGTTGCCGGCACCCGGCAGGCCCTTGGGGATCAGGTGCGCATGATGCTGGCCGATGATCTGCCCGATGCGCTCCAGTTGCGGTGAATCGCGGAAGTCCGGTCCGATGCGCCAGACCACGTGTCCGTCGCGCGCGATGATGGCCAGGAAGCTGGCCTGCCTGCTGCTGATCAGCACGTTCTGCGGTGCGAAACGCTTGTCGCCCTCGTCGTACCAGTGGTTGGGCCCCAGGTAAGTTGCCGAATTCGTGTGCAGCCAGTCGTATGCACGGGGAGCGACGGGCCCCGCGGCACCAGCGGGCCCTTGAGCGCGGCGGCGCGGGGGCGCACCGCGGGCGGGGCCGCCACCGCCGGCCTTGATGGCCGCGCGTGCCGCGGCCGAAAAGCCGAACTCATCGATATGATCGCTGGCGAACCACTCCCACCGGAGCTTGCCGTCGGGGCCGTATTCAACCAGGTGATCGTCCTCGACCAGCCGCTTGTTGATGGCAGGGATCATGCGATCCACGTGCTCCAGCACCAGCGTGTTGGCGCCGGTCGGCGCAGGGGTGAACGCAGGCGAGTAGTAGCCCGACGGGAAGTCCTCGCGCTGCCAGTCGTGATGCTGGCGAAGGGACTTGATTGTGCCGCCGTCCGGCCCCTCGATCTGCTCGGTGCCGACCAGCGACCAGACTTCCCTGCCGTTGAAGTCCTGTTCGGCAAGCCGCAGGGATTCCTGGCGTCCCCGCCGCGCGCCCACCGCCGCGATCACGTGGCCATCAGGCAGTATGCGGGCCGGTCCACCGGCCGAATCGTTGAAGCCATCCCAGGTCTTGACGACATGGCCGTTCATGTCGATTACCGTGACCGGTCCGCGCAGCAGGCTCAGCACCGTATAGCCGTTCCAGGTCTTGTCCGGCTGATAGATCGTCACGCCAACCGGATACACCGACGGTGCGGCGCTCACCACGCCTATCGCCAAGATGCCGGCAATGCCCAGCGAGCTCATCCAGCGCAGTGGCCTCATGACCCCTCCCATCGACTTGTTGTTGTCCGCCCCGAAACCAATCGCCCCGGGGCGGCAGGTACCGGCACCCGGGGCGGATTATGGATCGATCGAGGCGCGCTGGCCTATATCGCCGGAGTTGCTGCGACGCCTCCGGCCTTCGCCATCGCTTCCTCGAGAATCTTCACGGCCGCTTCACGCCCGCCACCCTGCGCTCCGCCGCGGCCGCCTGCCGCGCCGGGCGGGCGCGCCGGGGCTGCCGCTGCGCCACCCCTGGGGGGCGGTGGCTTCGTGCGCGCAAAATCCAGCGCGGTCTTGCCCTTCTCGTCCTTGATCATCGGGTCCGCACCGCGCTCGAGCAGGTGCTGAACCAGCCGTGCGTCGCCGTCTTCGGCGGCGGCCATCAGCGCCGTCTTGCCTTCCTGATCGCGGCCCGCCACGTAGGCCATGATGGTGGCCGAATGCGTGTGCGTGCCGGTGACCTGGGCATTGATGTTCGCGCCGGCATCCAGCAGCAGATCCACGCTCTGGATCGCCTGGGCGTCACCACCACCGCCGCCGAAGCGGCGCCCCGTGGCACGCATGCCGCAGGCAATCATCAAAGGGGTCATGTCGAACACGTTGTTCAGATCCACTTCCGCGCCGTGTTCGAGCAGGGTCTTCATCGCCACGTGGTCGTGGGACAGGGTCGCGATGAACAGCGGACCGGCGCCGTCGCGCATGTCGTAGTCGGTGAAGCGGCCACGGCCATTGCCGTACGGGCGCTTTTCCGTGAGCTGGTGGTTGACGTCCACGCCCATGCCGATGAGCCGGTTGACCACATCCATGGCCGTCGGTCCCTTCTGGGGTGCCGCATCACCTGCGCCCGGACCACGGGCGCCGGGGCCGGCGACGACACCGCCGATGCCGCCCGGGCGCACCGCGCCGCCGCGGAAGCCACCGAAGCCGCCGCCGCGGTAGGAATTCATGTCCACCGCCATGTAGACAGGCGTGCGACCACTCTTGTCCCAGGTGTTCGGGTCCGCGCCCTTGTCCAGCAGGAACATCGCAATGTCGAAGTGCTTGTTGTCGATGGCATTGATCAGCGGCGTGACGCCATCCGGATTTGGCCTGTTGACGTCGGCACCGGCTTTCACCAGCGACTCCGCGCAGCGCAGGCAGCCCGAGCGCGTGGCATAGAGCAGGGCGGTGAGTCCGCCGGTCTGCCGGCTCGCGAACTGGGCGCGCGGCTCGGAAGTCATCTGGCGCGGCCAGTCATCGAACTTCGCGCGCAGGTTCACCTGGGAGGCGGCGCCCTTGGCCAGCAGCAGGTCCACGATATCGGGCAGATCCCCCGCGGCCGCCCACATCAACGGCGTCTGGTTGCGGAAGGTCTCGATAGCCCTGACGTTGGCGCCGTGCGCGATCAGCTCCCTGGCCATCTGCTCGTTCTTCACGTTGATGGCAAGCATCAGCGCGGTCTGGTGGTCCAGGTTGGGTGAGTCCACGTCGGCGCCCGCGTCCAGCAGGGCATGGAACAGGTCCATGTCCTGCAGGTGAATGGCCTCCGTGAGCGCCGTGTCGCCGTACTTGTTGGTGACATCGGCCTTGGCGCCGGCCTTGAGCAGGGCATGCACCAGTTCGTGGTCGGCCTTGAAGGTCGCCCACATCAGCGCGGTGGAGCCGTCCGGCAACTTCGCGTTGACGTCGGTGCCCGGCGCGCTGATCGCGGCCAGCGCGGCATCGCGATCGCCGGTACGCACCAGATCAGCCAGCGAGGTCGATGGATTCGCCGCGACTGCGATACCCGATGCTGCAAGTGCCAGCATCCCGGCGGCGGCCATGGTCCGATAGCCCCGGACAAGGCGCGTGAGCTTAGACAACGTTGCCCCCGAAATTGGTGTAGTGGGCCTGGAAGGCCTTGGAAACATCGTAGAGGAACTTGAACGGGTCCTTGAACTTGCGATCGACCTTGTCCATGACGTGATCGTTCATCATGTCCTCGGCGCTGTGGCCGTGGTGGACCAGGTCGGCGGTAAGCTCGTAGAGCTTCTTCATCAGATCGCCCTCGGCCTTGAGCTGGGCGTAGTTCATCACCGGACCGTAGGCCGGCACGATGCGGGTCTGCTCATTGGCCACCGCAACCAGCGTATCCATCGCGTCGGCGCGGCCGCCCAGCCAGGCGCCGGCGTACCAGTCGATCGACGGGTCGCGCACCGGCGAGACCACGCAGCCGGTCGCCAGCACGTTGGAATCGCGGAAGTACACATAGGCGTCGCCGCGGGTGTGCGCTTCGAGCAGGTAGCCGAATTCGATGCTCTCGGGGCCCAGCGTCATTTCGCCCTTCTTGCGGAAGGTCACGGTCGGCACGGCCTCCGGCGGCGGCTTTCTCACCCAGCGGTCTTCCGCCGGCACGTAGTAGTCCGCCGCCAGCCACTGCCTGGTGATGGTCTGGGCGTGGATCTGCGCGCCGGCCTTGCCAAACAGCGCGTTGCCGCCGGTCTGGTCCGCGTGGTAGTGGGTGTTGAACAGCGTGTGCACATGCGCGCCGGCCAGCGTCTTCTGCACCGACGTGGCCAGCTCCACCGAGCCGCTGTCCACCAGCATCGCGCCGTCGCCGGCATTGAGCACGACCACATTGCCCGGCGCGCCACTGATTACGCTGATGCGATCGGTGAGCTTCTCCAGCGGCAATGCCCTGGCCGGCACGACCCTGGCGACCTGCGACGTCGCAGCCTTCGCGCCGGCCGGCGCGGTCTGACAGCCGGTCAGGCTGCCCAGCAGCGGCAGCGAACCGAGCCCGGCCACGCCGGTCAGTGAACCCTTGAGAAACCTTCTGCGGTCAAACGGCATTTCAGACCTCGGAAATCAGGCCGGTACTGTTGCCGAAACTGGGCTGCGGAATGCCGAGCTTGTCCAGGATCGTCAGGTGCAGGTTGGCCAGCGGCGTGCGTTCGGGCAACGTCACGTTCTTGCCGCCCACGTGCTTGCCATTGGCGCCGCCAACCAGCACCTCCGGCAGCGGATAATTGTCGTGCGCGTTGCTGTTGCCCATGTTCGAGCCATACAGGAACAGCGAATGGTCCAGTACCGAACCTTCGCCTTCCGGCGTGTTCGCCAGCTTCTGCAGGAAGTCCCCGAAGCGCGCCATGTGGTAGTGCTGGATGCGCAGCAGGTCGTCGATGCGGTCACGCTGGTTGGAGTGATGGCTGACCGGGTGGAATCCGCCGGACACCTTCACGATGGGATAGGGGCGCGCGGTGCCTTCGGCGGCCTGCACGAACGTCGCGACGCGCGTGAGGTCGGCCTGGTAGGCCAGTGCGATCAGGTCGAACATCATCTTCAGCTGCTTGTCGAAGTCCTCCAGCTCGCCGACCGGCGCATCCGGTACCTGGATGTTGCCCAGGTCGCGGCTGCCGGCCATGTTCACGCGCCGCTCCAGCTCGCGCACCGTGTCCAGGTAGTCCGACAGCGAGCGCTGGTCGGCCGGCCCCAGATCCTTGCGCAATGCCTGGGTGCGTTCGGCAATCATGTCGAGAACGCTGGCGTTCTTGTGCACCAGCGCCGCGCGCTCGGCGGCCGTGTCGCCTTCACCCATGAGCTGGATGAACACCTTGCGCGGGTTGTGCTCCATCGGCAGCGGCTTGTTCGGCGCCGCGAAGGAGGTGGTGATGGCATAGAAGCCGCCGTTGCCGGCCGCGATCTGCACGGTGGTTTCCGAGGCCAGCTCCAGCGACGGCAATGCGGTCTCCTGCCCCAGCTTCTGGGCGATGACCTGGTCCAGCGTGGTGGACATGCTGGCGCCCTTGGCCGCCGTATCCGGACGCACGCAGGACAGCCAGGTCGCCGGGTTCAGTACGTGCACCGAACCCAGCGCGGCGGTGTTCTCGATGTTGTCGAACGTCGTCAGGTACTTCTTGAACGGATCCAGCGGGGCAATGGTCTTGCCCAGCGTGAAGTTCGCGCCCTTGCCGGTGCAGGTCCAGCCATCGACCTCCTTGCCATAGGGCGTGTTGTTCATGATCGCGCCGTGCGGCAGGTAGAAGAATCCGGCGCGCAGTTTGGGCGCGGCCGCGGCTCTTTGCCAGCGCGGTTCCGGCCGGCACCATGGCCGTCAGGAACGGCAGTCCGAGCGCGACACCGCCGCTGCCGCGCAGGAACGTGCGGCGGGAAAGATGCTTCTTGGTGAGGAAATGCGCCATGGTCGATCTCCTATCGCTGCGCGGGCAGGTTGGCGGCGGTGGTCGAATTGGATGCCACTATCTTCTTGGGGGTCTTTTCGGCTGGCTCTGACCCCTGACGGCGGAATGCGGCACTGTTCACGATGCCATCCAGGATGGCGGTGAACTTGTAGTTGCTCTTGGCGGCCTCGTGCACGATGCGCCGCACTTCGGGCATGTCGTAGTACTCCAGCTCGCGGTTCAGCGCGTAGGTCATCAGGCGCCGGGTGACCGTGGTCGGGAACTGGTCCGGGCGGCTGTCCAGGTAGCCCGCGCACGTCCTTGGGCCCGTCCAGCACGATCCCGCTCGACAGCGTCGACTTGGGGTCGATCTGCGCGTGAGCCTCCTGATCGACGTTGCGCCAGCGGCCGGTGTTGTCGAAGTTCTCCAGCGCCAGACCGAACGGATCGATCAGTCCGTGGCAGGACTTGCAGGTGGGGTTGGTCCGGTGCAGCTCCAGCCGCGCCCGCACCGTGGTGACCGGCTGGCCTTCCTTTACCGACAGGTCCGTCACCACATTGGGCGGCGGCTGCGCGGGCGGCGTGCCCATGATCTTGTCCAGCACCCAGGCACCGCGCCGTACCGGCGAGGTGCGATCGCTGTACGACGTGGCCAGCAACACGGCGCCCTTGCCCAGCAGTCCGAAGCGGGTTGGATCGGTGAGCGTCACGCGCCGGAACTGCGAGCCGTGCACGCCCTTGATGCCGTACTGCCGCGCCAGATCCTCGTTGACGAAGGTCCAGTCGGCGTTGAGCAGGTCGGTGACGCTGCGATCCTGCAGCAGCACGCTGCCGATGAACAGCCGGATCTCCTTTTCGAAGTTCGCGCGCATGCCGTCGTTCCAGGAGCGATCGGTGGGCTCGACCTGAGACAGGTTGCCAAGGTTCAGCCACGACAGCGCGAAGTCCTCGACCAGCGCGTTGGCCCGCGGATCCTTGAGCATCCGCGCCACCTGCGCATCCATTACAGCCGGGTCGGACAGGCGATTGGAGGTGGCCAGGTCCAGCAGCTGCTTGTCCGGGCCGGTGTTCCACATCAGGAAGGACAGCCGCGAGGCCAGTTCCAGGCCGGTCAGCGGACGGGAAGTGTCAGGCTGTGGGGAAGCCTTGATGTTGCGATACAGGAAGTCCGGGCTGGACAGGATTGCCGTTACCAGTTCCGTGATGCCGGCATCGAAACCACCGGGACCCTTGCGCGCATCGTCGTAGAACGGCATGAATGCCTTCACGTCCGCGTCGGTGGCCGGGCGGCGGAAGGCCTCGCCGGCCATGTGCCGCGCGATCTTTTCCGCGCAGGGCCGCTCGTCGGCCGTGTTCTTCGGCTCGCACACGAAGATCTTGGCGCGGCTGGCGTTCATCGACAGGCCATGCGGATCGAACGGACCTTCCACTTCCACCGCGGTCTGGATGATGGGCATGTCGTTGATGTGGCCGCCGCCGAAGAACGGACCGCCCCCACCGGTCGAATCGTTGCTCAGTGCCTCGGAGCGGTCGATGAAGGTCATCACGACGTGGTGCTCGCCGGCCTTCACCTGGGCGCTGCTGGCAACCATGCCCAGCACCTTCTTGGCGCCGGCCGGACCGTCGCGGTCAAGGATGTTCAGGTATTCCGGTCCGCCCAGGACCTTGCGCACCACCTCGACGCCGTCCACCAGAATGACCATGGTCGAGGCGTACTGGGCACCGCGCGGGTACAGGCCCATGTCCAGGTAATCCTCTGCCGGCACGCTGAAGCGATACTCGCCGTCAGCCGGGAACACGTAATTGAAACTTACCCCGCCGCCGCGGCCCGTTCCGCCCCGGGTGCCCAGCGGAAAGTCCGCTGCCGTGGCCGGCGCCACCGGGATGGTGGTCTTGGCCATCTTCGGTACCGCTTCGCCGACTGCCTGTTGCACGGCGTGGCGCACCGTCGACAGGTACTGCTCCATGAAGGACGGGGATACGGCCAGCGCGCTGGCGATGTTGGTGAAGCCGTCCACCTCGACCTCGGTGGGCAGCGCCTTCTTCGCGTCGATGTCGGCGCCGATCAGCGATTTGATGGTGGCCGCAAACTCGGCGCGGCTCAGGCGCTGGATGGGCACGTAGCCGACGGGCTGCACCTTCTGGCTGGCGTCGATGGAGGTCTCCAGGTACCCCACCACGGCGTCGACATCCGACTGGCTCGGTTGCTTCTGCCCGGCCGGCGGCATGAGCCGACCGCGCAACTTGTTGACCGCGGTCTCCCAGATCTTCTGGTTCTTGGTGACGTGGTCGAGGTCCAGGGTATCCATGGCCACACCACCGGCCCAGTCCTCGGTGTTGTGGCACTTCACGCAGTAGCCCTTGGTCAGGGACTTCAGGGCGGCGCTGTTGTCGGCGGTGGCTGCCGACTGTGCCATGGCAGCACTGCTGGCCGTGGCCAGCGCGACCAGCGTCATTCCCACACCAGTCAGTCGCAACCCACGACCCACCTTCGCTACGCTCTTGCGCATTACCCCATCCCCTTGCCTAAGCACTTAATTGTCCTGCCTGCCAGCCATTCTTCACGGCCCGGTAAGGCGCTGCCGGAAGATAGAAGATCAGCCCAGGGGCGTCCATTGCGCCCGCGGCGCGACATATTCGCATCGCGAACCAATAGCCGCCCTCGGGCGACGCGCTCCCTGTTCCTTATGATCCTCGCGAACCCCAAAAGGTTCGCGAGGATCCTCTAGATCATCATCTGGTCGCTACCCAGCACCACCTCGCCGTGGTAGTGCTTGCGCACGGCCTCGAGCAGCGTTGCCAGCGGCGAGGCGCTCCCGGCGCTGGTCAGCTGGTGATTGAGCACCAGCAATTTGACATTGGCCTCGGCGGCCATGCGCCCCACATCCTCCGGCGTGGCATGGGTCTCGGAGACATGCCGGCCGATACTGGCGTGGTTGGCCAGGTCCGGATCGGCCTTGAGCTGTGCCAGCCAGCGGTCCCGCACGCTCTGCTCCATGATCTCGCATATGAAGACATCGGCATCCCTGGCCAGCTTGACCAGGTTCTTCGAATAGTTGGTATCGCCGCTGATCACCACCGAGCGGTCCTTGCTGTCGAAGCGCACGCCGATGGACCGGTAGGGCATGTTCCTGAGGGTATGGTCGGGGTAGTGGGTGTTCTGGACCGTGCTGGCCTTCACCCGCTCGTCACTGAAGATCTGCAGCGGCTCGGAAGTCGCATCGACATTGTGGCCGCGATACAGCTCGGCCGGATTGGTCTTGCGACCTTCGTCCACGGCGCGGATGCCCGCGTCGATCTCGCAGTAGGCGATGACCGAGCGCACCAGCGCCTCGGTGTCGTAGGGGCCGTACAGGTCGATGGGCCTGGTGCGTCCGCCCGTGTACTGCAATGTAAGCAGCGCGGGCAGATCGGCGGTGTGGTCGTTGTGCAGATGGGTGAAGACCATCTTCTCGATCTTCGAGGTGGCGATGTCGGCCGCCACCATGTTGCGCAAGGCGCCGTAGCCGCAATCCACGATGTAGGGCACGCCGTCGACGACGATGGCGGTGGAGGTCTCGGCACGCTTCGAGATCCACGCCGGGTCCGCCCCGCGTACCCAGCAGCACGATCTGCATGCCGGGCAGAACCTTGTTTCTGGCGTTGGCGCCGGGGCCTCGGGCCGCGCCTGATCCGCCCTGTTGTGGCGTGCGCTGCTGCCCCTGCTGCGTGGCCTGCTGCGCCAGGGCCGGTGCGACGGCTCCGGCTGACGCCAGGCCCACCAGTCCCATGGCTCCTCGCAGGATGTTGCGACGTGTTGGTCCGTGTTCCCCGTTCATGTCCCCTCCGCGGGCGATCTTCTGCTGGTGGTTGCGACGACCCTGGCGATCCTCGTCCACATCTCATGTTGTTGGCAGGAAATGGCAGTGCCGGACCCGAAATCCCGGCGGCACTGGCGACCAATCATACTGGCTGCCGGCCACTCATCGATGCAGCTTTTGGCCGGCCGGTGATAGCCTGCGTGAAAGCAGGGGGGGATCGAATGGCGTATTGCAGGTCACATGCCGCAATGGTCCTGGCGGCGGCGATGATTGTGTTGCCCGCGACGGCCGCTTGCCGAAATGTTCACGACGAGCTGGCGCGCGATGTGGATCGCGCCGAATCAGTGCGGGCGGTCAAGAACCTGCAGCGCAGCTACGCCCAATATTCGCAATTCGGATTGTGGCAGCAGATGGCAGGGCTGTTTGCCCCCGACGGCAAGTACGTATTTGACGACCACACCGTGACGGGTCGCCGGGCAATCGGCGCCTACCTTGCCGATCACGAGGGCGCGGGGCACCAGGGCCTGCGGCCGGGTGAGGTTCACACCGAGCTGATCGAAGAGCCGCTGGTGAATCTGTCCGTCGATGGCGAATCGGCCAGGGGTCGCTGGTACGGGCTGCTGCTTGCCAGTGATGCGCAGGGCAATGCCAGCATGCGCGGCGGCGTGTTCGAGAATGAGTACGTGCGGCGCGATGGCAAATGGCAGATCAGCGTGCAGCATTTCCATCCGCAGTACGCCGGTTCCTACCAGACCGGCTGGACCAACTGGAAAGGCGGCGACCTGACGGTGGTTCCCTATCACTTCACCGCCGATGAGAGCGGCGTGCCCGTCCCCGAGCCGGCCGGCGCGGCCCCGGCAAGCCACGCCACGCTCACCGAGCTGGAGAATCGCATCGGCGTGATGAACGACGAGAGCCTGGTGCGCAACCTGCAGGCGGCCTATGGCTACTACGTGGATCGGCGCATGTGGGATGACGTCACGGACCTGTTCGCCAGCGATGGCGTGTACGAAGTGGGTGGGGTCGGCATCTATGCGGGGCGCAATATCCGCAAGGCGCTGGAACTGATGGGTCCGGCCGGTCTCACGCACGGCGTGCTCAATGATCGGCTGCAGTTCGACACGGTGGTCAGCATCGCGCCGGGTCGCCGCGAGGCGCGCGTGCGCGGCATCGAACTGGGCATGCTGGGCGAGGCCGACAAGGGCGAGGCATTCTGGGAGGTCTCGGTCTTCGACAACCGCTTCGTGAAGGAGGACGGTTTGTGGAAAGTGCGCGAGATGCGTGTCTTTCCGCTGTTCAGGTCCACATACAGCCAGGGCTGGGGCAGGAGCCGCATCGCCGCGCCGATGCCGAAGGGTGCGGCGGCGCCGGACCGGCCGGTGCCGGCGGCGGACGCCGGCGCACAGGATCGCATCATTCCCGCCTTTGTCGGCGCGCAACCGGTGAGCGGCAAGCCGGTCGATGCGCCGGCCGGCATGCGGCTGGTGGCGGCAGATCCGCTCTCCGGTGCGATTCACGTCGCGACTTCCACCGCGCGATCAGCACCGGATGAGCAGGTGCGCCTGCGCGAAGCCGCGCGCCGCCTGATGGTGGCTCGCGCCTATGACGGTGCGGAAAACGTCTCCACTGCTTATGGCGAATACGCCGACGACTTCCAGTGGCCCTCGCTGGCCCGCATATTCGGCAAAGGCGGCACCAAGCAGGTGCCCTTCGCCGGTTACTACACCGGCTACGAGCGTATCGCGCACGCGTTGAACCTGGAGTACGGGGATCCGGTGAACACGCGTGCCGGGGTGGCCTTCCACTGGCGCATCCAGCCGGTGATCAACATCGCGCCCGATGGCCGCTCGGCGCGGCTGCGCACATATCTATTTCATCCCAATACCTCGAAGCAGCGCGGCGGCACGCTGTTCGGCGCCATGTATCCGGACGATCACCTGATTCTGGAGGATGGCATCTGGCGGTTGTGGAACCTGTCGCTGGACGAGCCGTACTTCGAGATGCCGGACTGGAAGGGTGGCTGGTCGGCCGCGCGGGACCGGCCCTCCGTCTCACCCGTGAAGCCGCCGCCGGCACGGCCGGCGCCGGCGGCGTCCGCTGCGGGCAGCACCGCCACTGCACCGCCGCGTCCGCGCAGATACTTCGGGGCGGACCTGGTCGCCGAGTTCCGGCCCGATGTGCCGATCAGCGAGCTGGGTCGCCTGCAGGAACACTTTCGCGGCGGTACCGGCGAGCCCTGGGCGTGGCCGAAGATCCTGCCCATGTGGTGGGGCTACAGGAACCCGGTCAGTGGCCGCGAACCGCGAATTGTTTCTGCCCGATTGCGTGCCCTGCCAGTACGCTGCCGCAGATGAGCATGGTCAGGCACGGGTATCTGCTGCCCCCGACCGATCCGGTGCGCAGCGACCCATGACCTGCACGTACAATCGGGCGACCATGAAGACGACCCAGCGACTGCTGACATTGCTTGCCGGCGTATTGCTGCCGGCCCTGGCCTCGGCCGCGGATCTGGCCGATCTGATCGAGCATGGCCAGCGTCACGAGGCCCTTGCGGCCATCAATGCGGGCAGCGATGTCAACGCCTTGCAGCCGGATGGTTCCTCGCCGCTGCTGTGGGCCGTGCACGGCGTCGATCACGAAATGGTGCAGGAGCTGCTCAAGCATGGCGCCAAGCCCAACCTCGCCAATACGCTGGGCGCCACGCCGCTGACCGAGGCCATCGATCTGGCCGACGTCGACATGGCCACCATGCTGCTGCGGGCCGGCGCGGACCCGAACCAGGGCAACCATGATGACGAGACGCCGCTGCTGCTCGCGGCGCGGCTGGGCAGCCTGCCTCTGGTCGAAGAACTGGTGAAGGCCGGCGCGACGGGTCAACACGCGTGAGCGCTACCGTCACCAGAGCGCGCTGATGTGGGCGGTGATGGGTGATCCGCCCGCGTCCGGCCGAATCCGCAGGTGGTGGACTTCCTGATCGCCCACAAGGCCGAAGTGGACATACGCGCGGATGCCAATGACTGGGGCAACCAGATCACTTCCGAACCGCGCGCGCAGTACCGGCCGACCGGTGGTCTGACGCCGCTGCTGTACGCGACGTGTCGCGGCTGCCTTGCGTGCGCGCAGTCATTGGTGAAGGCCGGCGCCGCCGTCAACCGGCCGACGCCGGACGGCGTGACGCCGCTGATGAATGCCATCGACAACAACCACTACGACATCGCCAATTTCCTGCTCGACCAGGGCGCGAATCCGGACCTGTTCGACTGGTGGGGCCGCACGGCGGTCTATCTGGCCGCCGACATGCGCACCCGCGGGGGCGCCCGCGGCGGCCCGGCCGGCTCCCGCTCCAACGACGGGCCATCGCGGCGCGGCACAGGGCGGCGCACTGAAGTTGTTGCAGCGGCTGCTGGAGATGGGCGCGAACCCCAACACGCAGCTCGACATGCACAGGCCGTTCCGTCCCGGCCGTTTCGCCGATGACCTGATGACCACCGGCTGCTCGCCGTTGCTGCGCGCCGCGATATCGGTGGACAAGGACGCGGTGGCCCTGCTGCTGGCGCACGGCGCCCTGCCGGACCTGCCCAACGTGATGGGCGTGACGCCGTTGATGGCGGCCGCCGGCATCGGCGCCACGCGCGGTCGTGTGGGGGGCAGGGTCCCATCGCCGGCGTGGATCCCCAGGCCAATGCCATCGCCGTGATCGACATGCTGCTCAAGGCCGGTGCCGACATCAATGCACGGATCACCGACACCAGCAGCCACACCGCGATCATCGCGCGACCCAGCTCCATGACCGACCGCCAGGGCCAGACTGCGCTGTTCGGTGCCGTCAGCAACAACTGGACGCGGGTGGCCAGGTACCTGCTCGATCACGGCGCGCGCACGGACATCAAGGACGCCAAAGGCAAGACACTTCTGGACGCGCTGGCCGCCGATGCGGGCGGCCGCGACACGCCGGCGGATCGTCCCGAGGCCGCTCCGGAGGAGATGGTCAAACTCATCAAAGGGGCGATGGGCGTTTCATAGCACGGCGGGCCGCGCTGCCGCGGCGCGGGATCGGGGGGGGTCGCATGCCACACAACACGGGAACGAGCAGCGGGCCGGTACGCGCGCTCGCATGGGCGGGAATTCTCGCGGCGGTGCTCGCGTTGCCGGCTGCAGTGGCGGCACAGTCCCAGCCGGATCTGGGCGCTGCCACGGAGATGGGCTACGGCATCTTCCAGAGCAAGTGCCTGAACTGCCATGGCAAGCCGCAGTACGCGAAGGCGCCGCCTCCGGCCGTGATGTACCAGTACACGCCGGAGCATATATATGAGTCGCTCACAACCGGCGTCATGGCGGCCGTGGTCGGCAAGGACCTGTCGGACCAGCAAAAGCGCGTCGTTGCCGAGATCATCAGCGGCAAGCCACTGGGCTCGGCCGGAAGCGGCGACGCGGCGAAGATGCCGAATCGCTGCGCGAAGAACCCGCCGCTGGCCGCGGCCGCGAATCGTCCGGCCTGGAACGGGTGGGGCGCCGATGTGCACAACACGCGCTTTCAGAGCGCCGCAAGCGCCGGCCTTGCCGCGCGGGACGTGCCGCGGCTGAAGCTCAAGTGGGCGTTCGGGCTGCCCAACAGCACTTCGGCGTACGCACAGCCATCAATCGTGTTCGGTCGTGTCTACGTTGGCGCCGACACCGGTTACATCTATGCGCTGGATGCCGCCACCGGCTGCGTGTACTGGTCGTTCAATGCCGGCCATGCGGTGCGCACCGCGATCAGCGTGGGGCCGGTGAAAGTGCAGGGCTCCAGCGGCTATGCGGTGTTCTTCGGCGACCGGCAGGCCAATGTGTACGCGGTGGACGCGCATACGGGCAGGAAGCTGTGGAGCGCGCACCCGGAAGGCGAGTTCACCGCGCGCATCACCGCGGCACCGACCTACTACGACGGCCGCCTGTATGTGCCGCTGTCCTCGTTCGAGGAATTCAGCGCCTCGACCGCCACCTGGGAATGTTGCAAGTCGCAGGGCGGCGTCGCCGCGCTCGATGCCAGTACCGGCAGGCGCCTGTGGTTGCGCCATGCGGCGCCGACCCCGCCGCAGCCCACGCACAGGAACGCACAGGGCGTGCAGCAGTGGGGGCCGGCCGGCGGTGCGGTGTGGAATTCGCCGACCGTGGATCCGGTGCGCCACGCCGTGTACTTCGGTACCGGTGATGCCACCACGTATCCGGCGTTCGACCGGTCCGACTCGGTGATGGCGGTGGACATGGACACCGGCCGGGTGCTGTGGTCGTACCAGGTGTTCAAGAGTGATTCGTTCCTGATCGGCTGCGGCAGGGGCGCCGGCAACGAGAACTGTCCGCAGAAGGTGGGGCCGGACTGGGACATTCCCGCTCCGCCCGTGCTGAAGACACTGGGTGATGGTTCGCGCCGGCTCATCGTGGTGACCAAGCCGGGCGATGTGCTGGCGCTGGATCCGGACAAGGGCGGTGCGCTGGTATGGCGCGTGAACGCCACCGCCGACGTGGTCGGCGAGCATCCACCCGCGCCGGGTGTGCGCTCGCCGCCCGGCTTCCTGTGGGGGCCGGCCATCGATGACCATGCCATGTACTTCGGTCTGACGCGCGGCGGCATGGGAGCGATCGACATTGCCACCGGCAGGCGGCTGTGGCTGAACCCGCTGGAGTCGGCGCATGGCGCCAGTTACGGTTCGGCCACTTCGGCATTCCCCGGAGTGGCCCTGCAGGGATCATCCGACGGCCACGTGCAGGCGGTTTCCACCGCGGATGGCAAGTTGCTGTGGTCGTTCGATACGAAACGCGAGTTCGACACGGTCAATGGCGTGAAAGCCAAAGGCGGCTCGATCAATGCGCAGGGACCCGTGGTGGCGGACGGCATGGTCGTCGTCGGGTCCGGCTTTGCGGTGGTCGGTGGCACGCCGGGCAATCTGGTGGCTGCGTTTGCAGTGGAGTAGGCGCGGCCGAAGCGACAAGTTCGGCGTCTCGAGAACGCCAATGGGGGTAGTCATGAAGTCGAGAATCATCGTGGGCGCGGTGCTGTGCGCGGTTGCCGCGACGGCTATGGCGCAGAAGCCATCCAGTGCTTTCGATCGAGGCCACAGCCTGCAGGCCGCCCAGGACCCGGGATTCGCGGCGGTGGCCGCCAAATGCAAGGTACCGCCACATCCGCGTGTGCCCGGTGGCGGCCGCCCGGCGCCGGCCAGCAACGCGCCACCGCCGGCGCCCGAGCTGCCGGCCACCCAGGCGATTCCCCACGTGCTCGCCGCCGCACAGGACTGGAAAGTGGTGTGGTCCTGGGAAGGCAACAATGCCGATGGGCCGATCGCCGGCCCCAACGGCACCATCCTGTTCGCCAACAATGACGCCAGCAACGTGATGCAGCTGGACCCCGACACGGGTCTTGCCAGGGTGCTGTACGACAAGACCAACACGGGTGGCGCCGTGTCGCGCAGCAAGAACGGCGCGCTGTTCCTCGCGGTGCGCGGCCTGGGCGGCGGCATCGAACAGCTCGAGCCAAAGCGCAAGATGATGGTGCACACCTACCAGGGCGAGCCGCTGGAGTGTGCCGGTGGCAGCGTCAACGACATCAGCGCGGACGCGCATGGCGGCGTGTATCTGGCGCTGACCGGCGCCGGCGTGTTCTACGCAAGTCCGCAAGGCGTGCTGACCCGATACGGGGACGTGCCGGCAGCCAATGGCATCATCCTCAGTCCGGACGAGAAGACGCTGTATGCCACCAACGGCGCGGTGGTGGTCGCCTTCGACGTGCAACCGGATGGTTCGCTGACCAACCAGCATGATTTCGCGAAGCTTCACGGCGGCCGGGGTGGCGATGGCTCCACCGTGGATTCCGCCGGTCGCCTGTATGTGGCCACCGGTACTTCGGTGGACGTGTTTGCGCCCGGCGGCGATTTCCTGGGATCGATCCCGGCGCCACGCGGCACGCATGGCGTGATGATCGGCGGCCGGAACGACAGCACGCTGTTCGGCGTGGTGTTCTACGGCGGCTGGGGCACGCCCAGCGCGCGCAACGAGATCATTGCAATTCCGCTGCTGGCAAAGCGTTACCAGGGTCGCGCGAAGTAGCCTGCGCCACCGCGCCCTGCTGGTCTTTGCGGGGTGCGGTGACCAGATGGGCCGGTACGCGTCCGGCAAAGTGATCGGCCAGGCTGGCCAGCACCATCGCGCCCATGCGGGCGCGCGTTTCGCGGGTGGCCGAACCCAGGTGCGGTGTCAGCAGCACCCGGCCGGAATTGCACAGCGCTTCCGGCACGCGTGGCTGCTGCTCGAACACGTCCAGCGCCGCGCCGCCCAGTGCTCCGGACTGCAGCGCCCGGATCAGCGCCGCGGTATCCACGATCGAACCGCGCGCCACGTTCACCAGCACGCCATCGGGTCCCAGTGCCTCCAGTACCGGCGCATTGACCAGATGGTGCGTGGCCGCGCTGCCGGAACAGCACACCACCAGCACATCCACCTGACGCGCCAGGTCGAGCAGATCCGGCACGTAGGGCAGCGCCACTGCCGGCTTCGCCCGTGGTCCATGCCACAGCACTTGCATGCGAAACGCGGCGGCGCGCGCGGCGATTGCCGCGCCTATCGCGCCGAACCCGACGATGCCCAGCCGGCGACCGGTCAGCGTGCGCGCCAGCGGGAAAGGTCCGTCCGGCCAGTCCCCGCGCAGCACGAAGGCGTTGCCGTCGCGCACGCCGCGCAGCCGGTCCACGATCATCGCCATGGCCAGATCCGCTACGTCGTCGGCATTCACGCCGGGTGTGTTGGTGACCCGCAAGCCGCGCTCGCGGGCGCAGGCCAGGTCCATGGCATCCAGGCCTATCCCCAGGCTGGCGATGAGTTCCAGCTTCGGGAAGTACTCGATCAGCGTGCGCCCGGCCCCAAGGATGCCGTTGGTGACGATGGCGCGCACCCGCTCGCGCGCCGCCTGCGGCAGGTCGGGTGGACGGCCTTCGCCCAGGTGCAGGGTGTAAGGGGCCTCACGCAGCTGCTCCAGTTCCGGTGGCAGCGGGAAGGTCAGGAACAGCTCGGGCTTCACTCGTAGGGCCACTCCAGGGCGCCGGCATGGGTGACCGCGCCTTCGGCGGCCGGCCCCACCAGTCGCTGATACTTTTCCAGCACGCCGGACTGCGGTGTCAGCGCGCGTGGCGGCAACTGCCTGGCGCGTTCGGCCAGCTGCCGGGTGGACAGCGCTACCGACAGCAGGCCCTTTGCGGCATCGATGTCGATGCGATCGCCATCGGCCAGCAATGCAATGGGTCCGCCTTCGGCCGCTTCGGGCCCGACATAGCCGATACACAATCCGCGCGTGGCGCCGGAAAAGCGGCCATCGGTGAGCAGGGCGATCTTCTCCCCCATGCCCTGGCCGTAGATGGCCGCGGTGACGCTGAGCATTTCGCGCATGCCCGGACCGCCGCGCGGTCCTTCATTGCGCACCACCAGCACGTCCCCCTCCTGGTAGCCGCGGGCGCTCACCGCGGCCATGCAGGCTTCCTCGCTTTCGAACACGCGTGCCGGGCCGCTGAACTGCAGGGACTTCAGACCGGCCGTCTTCAGCAGGGCGCCGTTCGGCGCCAGATTGCCGTTCAGCACGCGCACGCCGCCCGTCGGGGAAAACGCCCGCGCGCAGGGCACCAGCACCTGGCCATCGGGTTGCGGCGCGTCAGCCAGCGCAGCGCGCAGTTCGCGTCCGTCCAGCGTGAGGGCTTCGCCATGGAGGAAACCGCCGTCCAGCAGCGCGCGCAGCACCGCCGGCACACCGCCGGCGAAATGCAGGTCGCGCGCCAGGAAGCGTCCGCCCGGCGCGAGATTCGCGATCAGCGGCGTGCGCTCGAACACCGCGGATACATCCGCCATGGTGAAGCCGATGCCGGCCTCATGCGCGATGGCGGGAATGTGCAGGGCGGCGTTGGTGGAGCCGCCGGTGGCCGCCACCGCGGCGCAGGCATTTTCCAGACTCTTTACCGTGACCAGCTCGCGCGGCAGTGGGCCGCCGCGCGCCAGGGTCTGCATCACGGCCTCGCCCATGCGCCGGGCCAGTGCCAGGCGCTGGCTGAACACGGCGGGAATCATGGCCGAGCCCAGCGGCGAGAGTCCCAGCGCTTCGCCCACCATGCCCATGGTATTGGCGGTGAACTGGCCGGCGCAGGAGCCCACCGTCGGGGTGCAGCTGCGTTCCAGCCAGGCCAGCTGCGCGGCCGACATCGCGCCGGTCTGCACACTGCCCACGCCTTCGATCACCTGCTGGATCGAGGCGTCGCCACCGTCCGGCAAACGTCCCGGGAGCATGGCGCCCCCATACACGAACACCGACGGCACATTCAGCCGCACCATCGCCATCATGATGGCCGGCAGCGTCTTGTCGCAGCCGCCGAAGCCAAGCAGCGCGTCGTAGCCGTGCGCGCGGACCGCCACTTCGATGCTGTCGGCGATCAGCTCGCGCGACACCAGGCTCATGCGCATCCCGGCATGATTCATCGAGGTGCCGTCAGACACCGAGATCGTCGTGAAGCCGACCGGCACCCCGCCGCCCGCCGCCACGCCCAGCCGTGCCTGGTCCGCCTGAGGCCCCAGCGACATGGAACAGGGGGTGTTTTCTCCCGCCGTGGTGACGATGCCGACGAAGGACTTGTCGAAATCCGCCTCGTCCAGCCCCGTGGCGCGCAGAAATGCCCGTTGGGGCGCGCGCGTGAGTCCGTCGGTGATGAACCGGGAGCGGTGCTTGTGCAGGGACATCGCGCCAGTGTACTGGAGCGGCCTGCCGGATTGGCGCGGGCGCGCCGCTGCGGGTAGCATCCAAAGGGCAACCCCGGCGCCTTTCCGTCCTGCTTGCGCGTTTCGGGGTACGGGGGTTCTTATGAAGGGTTTTCCGCTACCCAGTTCAGTGAAGGTGGTGGCCGGCACCGAGCGCGCCCAGGCCGCCTATCCGTATTACATGCAGTTCGGACCGGATGACGACCAGCGCTTCTGGTTCTACAACTCCATGCACTTTCCCGAGCCCATGCACGCCTTCGACACGGTGACCGGCGAAGCAGCCTACTGCGCGCTGGGGGCATCCAATACGCGCGTGCACTGCCTGCCCACGGTCAAGGGCATCGACGAGCGCATCATCAACGGCCGTGTCTACATCAGCGGCGTGGGCGCTACCGACCCGGCCGAGATCAAGGAGCGCACTGACGAGTTCATGCAGCGTGCGTTCTACTACTACGAGAACTGGGAGAAGCTCTACGCGCAGTGGAAGGACAAGATGCGCGCGCTGATCGAGGACGCGCAGAAGCTTCCCACCCTGGAACTGCCCAAGTACGAGCCTCTGGAAAACGTGCGCGCGGGCCGCGGCATCGCCTCCAATCACTGGCTGCTTGATACCTACCAGCGCACGCTGGAAGGGTACTTCCGGATGTGGCACCACCACTTCGAGTTCCTGTTGCTCGGGTACGGCGCCTACATGACCTTCTTCGCCTTCTGCAAGAAGGCATTCCCGGAGATCAGCGATCAGTCCATCGCACGGATGGTGGCGGGTATCGAAGCCGAGATCTTCCGCCCGGACGATGAGTTGCGGCGCCTGGCACGCGTGGCCGTCCAGCTCGGCGTGGACAAGTCATTCGAGGACGGCTCCACCGTGCAGACCATCCTTGAGAGCCTGAAGGGCCAGGGCACGCCGGGGAAGAAGTGGCTGGAGGAGCTGGAGTCCTCGCGCCATCCGTGGTTCAACGTCAACGTGGGCGATGGCTTCTACCATTACCATCGCTCGTGGAACGACGACCTGTCCCTGCCGTTCTCGGCGTTGCCGAGCTACGTGAAGAAAGTGAGGGCCGGCGAGAACCTGGATCGCCCGGTCAAGCAGCTGCTGGAGGAGCGTGCCGCGCTCATCTCCGACTATCGCGAGTTGCTTGCCACCGATGAGGATCGCGCCGCCTTCGACCAGATGATCGGCCTGGCGCATCGCGTGTTCCCCTATGTGGAAGGGCACAAGTTCTATTGCGAGCACTGGTACACGAACCTGTTCTTCAACAAGATCCGCGAGTTCGGGCGGCTGCTGGCCGGGCACGGCTTCTTCGAGAAGGAAGAGGATGTGTTCCACCTGACGCACTATGAGGTGGAGTCCGCCATCATCGACCTGATGCAGTCCTGGTCGGCCGGGTCGCCGCCGCGCGGCCCGCAGCACTGGCCGGCGGTCGTGGCCGAGCGCCGTGCGGCCATCGCGGCATGGGCCAGGCAGGACACGCCGCCCGCGCTGGGTCCGGTGCCGGAGATCATCGACGATCCGGCCATCGTGATGCTGTGGGGAATCACGCGTGAGAGCCTCGACGCCTGGCTCTCCGCCGACAGTGACGTTGATTCCAAGGAGTTGAAGGGCTATGCCGCCTCGCGCGGCGTGGTGGAAGGCATCGCGCGCGTGATCAAGTCGGTGGATGAAATCTCCCGCCTGCGTGACGGCGACATTCTGGTCTGCCAGGTCACCAATCCGACCTGGTCGCCGATCTTCCGCAAGATCGCCGCGGCGGTGTCGGACATCGGCGGCTCCATGAGTCATGCGGCCATCGTGGCGCGCGAATACGGCCTGCCGGCGGTGGTGGGAACCGGTACCGCCACGCGGCGCATCCGCGACGGCCAGCGCATCCGCGTGGATGGTGGGCGCGGCGTCGTGACGATGCTCGACTGAGTTGCCGCTGCCATGGTTTCGACCGAGCACATCGGCTGGTTCGCCGATATCACGCTGGCGGACCGGCCTACCGTGGGCGGCAAGGGCGGCTCGCTCGGCGAGCTGACCCGGGCCGGCATCGCGGTGCCGCCGGGCTTCGTGGTGCGCACGGCGGCATTCGAGGAGTTCATCGCCGCGCTGGAACAAACCTCGCCGCTGCGCGCACGCGTGGAGGCACTGGATGCGGACGACCTGCCTGCCATCGAGGCCGTATCCGTCGCACTCATGGCACGCGTGTGCGCGCAACCACTACCGGAGGATTTGCGCCGGGCGCTCGCGGCCGCGCATCGTGAACTGTGCGCCGACGAAGCCCGGGCGCCGCTGGCGGTACGCTCCTCGGCAACCACCGAGGATGCCGAGGACGCGAGTTTTGCCGGTCTGCAGGACACCTACCTGTGGGTGATGGGTGCGGATGAAGTCGAGCGACAGGTGCGCCAGTGCTGGGCCAGCCTGTATTCGGTGCCGTCCATCGCCTATCGGCGCAAGCACGACATGCCGGAGGCCGGTGTGGCAATGGGGGTGGTGGTGCAGAGGATGGTCGATGCGCGCGCGGCGGGTGTGATGTTCACGCGCAGCCCGACCACGGGCGATCGCTCGGTGGTCGTCATCGAGGGTGCATGGGGTCTGGGCTCGGCGGTGGTCAGTGGTGAAGTCACGCCCGATCGCTTCGTGCTGGGCAAGATCACGGGCGAGATCACCGTCCGCGAGATCCGCGACAAGCACGTGCGCCACGTGCCGCTGCCCGGTGGCGGGACCGAAGAGCAGGCCACGCCCGCGCAATTGCGCGAGACGCCGTGCGTCAGCGACGACGAGTTGCAGCAGTTGCGTGAAGCGGCGCGGCTTATCGAGAAGCACTACGGACGCCCGCAGGACATCGAGTGGGCCATCGACCGCGGCGGCGCCCTGCGCATCCTGCAGAGTCGTCCCGAGACCGTATGGTCGGCGCAGGAAGCAGCGCCGGTGTCCGCGGCAAAGGACAATCCGCTGCATCACGTGATGAGTATTTTCGGAGGCAACCGTTGAGCCTGACCGCGAAGGATGTGGCCGAGATCCTGAAGGCGCTGGAGTCCTCCAGCTTCGACACGCTGGATCTGGAACTGAACGGCGTGAAATTGCAGCTGCGGCGCAGTGGTGCTCCGGCGCCGGCGCGTGCCGCGCCGGCCGGGCCGGTCAAGGCCGCTGCGCCGGCGCCTGGTGCACCGGCTGCGTCGCAAGCGCCGCCTGTGGAGGTGCCGCCGGGAACCGAGGCGGTGCCGGCGCCATTGCTGGGTATCTTCTATCGCGCGCCCAAACCCGGCGAGCCGCCGTTCGTCGAAGTCGGAGCGCGCGTCGAGGCAGACAGCATCGTGGGCATCATCGAAGTGATGAAGTTGATGAATACCGTGCGCGCCGGTGTGCGCGGCGAGGTGATGGCCATTCCGGCACGCAACGGCGAACTCGTCGAATTCGGCGAGGCGTTGCTGTTCGTGCGTCCGGACTGACCCGCGCCGGGGACTGTTCGATGTCCATTCGTCGCGTATTCATCGCCAATCGCGGGGAAATCGCGCTGCGCGTCATCCGCAGTTGCCGTGCCCTGGGCTTCGACACCGTGCTTGCCGTCTCGGCGGCGGACCGCGATTCGGTGGCGGCCAGGCAGGCCGGGCGTGCCGTGTGCGTCGGGCCGGCCCGCTCGGCCGATTCCTATCTCAACGTGAATGCGCTGGTGCAGGCGGCGCTGGCTACCGGCTGCGATGCCGTGCATCCCGGCTACGGCTTTCTGTCCGAGCGCGCACCCTTTGCTCGGGCCTGCGAGGCGGCCGGCCTGGTCTACGTCGGCCCGTCTCCGGAGCAGATCGACGCAGTGGGCGACAAGTTGCGCGCGCGCGCCGCCGCCGAAGCGGCGGATGTACCGGTGGTGCCTGGTGGTCCGGTGCACGGTCAGCGCGAGGCCATGGAGCTGGCAGCACGCATCGGGGCGCCGCTGCTGATCAAGGCGGTAGGCGGTGGCGGCGGCCGCGGCATGAAGCGTGTCGATGACCTGGCACTGCTGCCGGCGGCGATGGACATGGCCGCAGGGGAGGCCGGTGCGGCGTTCGGCGACGCGCGCGTCTACCTGGAGCGCTACGTAGCGCACGGCCGGCACGTGGAAGTACAGGTGCTGGGCGACGGGCGCGGCGGCGTGATCCACCTGGGTGAGCGTGACTGCTCGGTGCAGCGCCGCTACCAGAAGCTGATCGAGGAGAGTCCCGCGCCGCGGCTGGACGGAGATCTGCGCGCGGCATTGCACGCGGCCGCGGTGCGCTTCGCCGCGCGTCTGGAGTATCGCGGCGCGGGTACCGTTGAATTCCTGGTGGACGCGGAGCACGGCGCGTTCTACTTTCTGGAGATGAACGCGCGCATCCAGGTCGAGCATCCGGTCACCGAGCAGGTCACGGGTGTGGACCTGGTGGCAGCCCAGCTCACCATTGCCGGCGGGGGCGCTCTGCCGCTGCCGCAGAGCGCCGTACGTTTCGACGGCTGCGCCATTGAATGCCGTGTCAATGCCGAAGACCCGGCAGCGGATTTCAGGCCCAGCCCGGGCCGCGTGACCGATGCCGGATGGCCCGAGGGCGAAGGTATCCGCGTGGATACGCATATCGCGGCCGGCAGCATGGTTCCGCCTTTCTACGACTCGCTGCTGGGGAAGATCATCGCGCACGGCGCCACCCGCGAGATTGCCCGCACGCGACTCATCGCTGCGCTGGAGCGCACGCACCTGGCCGGCGTACACACCAACATCGCATTCCAGCGGGATCTGCTGGCCGACGCGGACTTCGCGCGCGGCGGCGTGGATACCGGCTGGCTGGCGCGCAGGAGCAACTGACATGGCCGATATCCAGCTCGTCGAAACCAGCCTGCGCGACGGCAACCAGAGCCTGTGGGGCGCCCTGGGCATCGACACCGCACGCACCCTGTCCATCGCTGCGGTGATGGATCGCGTGGGCTTCAAGGCAATCGATTTCACGACTTCCACGCACATGGGCGTGGCGGTGCGCTACAAGCGCGAGGATCCGTGGGAGCGCATCCGGCTGATGGCCGAGGCCACGCCGCGCACGCCGCTGCAGTTCATGTCAACCGGATTCCGCTTCATCGCCTGGGATACCGCCAGCCCCGAGTTCATGCAGCTCGCCTTTCGCACACTGGCCAGGAACGGCATCCGCCGCTTCAACCTGGCCGACCCCATGAACGACGTCGATGCGCAGATCGAAGGCAGCCGCATGGTCAAGGAGGTGGGCGGCGAGTTCGTGATCGCGGCGCTGGTCTATACGCTGAGCCCGATCCACGACGATGCGCACTACGTGAACGCCGCGCGCCGGCTGGCCGCCTGCCCGGACATCGATGCACTCTATATTAAGGACCCCGGCGGCCTGCTGCTGCCGCAGCGGGCACGCACACTGATCCCGGCCATCAAGGCGGTGATCGGGGACAAGGCGCTGGAACTGCATTCGCATTGCACGATCGGGTTGGCCGAACTGGCCTACATGGAAGCGCCGGATCACGGCGTCTCGGCGGTGCAGTGCGCATCCGGCGCGGCCGCCGACGGCAACTCCAATCCGCCGTCGGAGCGCGTCGTGGCCAATCTGCGCGCACTGGGCCACCGCATCGACATCGACGATGCCGCGCTGGCCGAAGTGGGGAATTACTTCACGCAACTCGCCGAGGCCGAAGGCCTGCAGGTGGGCCGGCCGATGGCCTTCGACGCCGCGTACCTGCGCCACCAGTTGCCGGGCGGTGTGGTCGGTACCATGCGGCGCCACCTGGCCGAGGCGCGCCTCTCGCATGTGGAGGGCGCGGTGATCGCCGAGCTGGCGCGGGTGCGCGAGGAGCTGGGCTGGCCCATCGTGATGACGCCGTTCGCGCAGATGATCCTGACCATGGCGGTGATGAACGTCACCGGCAAGGAGCGCTATGGCGTGATCCCCGACGAGGTGATCCGCTACGCGCTGGGCCGCTTCGGCCGGCCGAACATTCCCATCGACGCCGACGTGATGGATCGCATCATGAGCATGCCGCGCACGAAGGAGATCCAGGCCGAACCGCCCATGGCCAGCGTGGCCGAATTGCGCCGCAAAGTCGGGCCGCGGCTCTCCGATGAAGAATTCCTGCTGCGCGCGACGATGCCCGCGAATCTGGTGGATGCCATGGAGGCGGCCGGCCCGGCGCCGCGCGAGTACGACCCGCAGTTGCGGCCCGTGTTGCAGCTCATCCGCGAGCTGTGCGCGCAGCCGGATCTTGCCGATGTGGTGGTGCAGAAGCCCGGCTTCAGTCTGCGGCTGGCGAGGGATGCCGCTTGAAACATCCGCGCATCCGGGGCTTCATGTTCGATCTGGACGGCACCCTGGTGCTGGGCGATCGCACCGGCAAGTCCTACGACGTGCTGCCCGGCGCGATCGAGGTGCTCACGCGCCTGCGCGAGCGGGATATTCCCTACGTGGTGTTGACCAACGGCAGCGGCCAGCTGCCTGCACGGCAGGCCGCGAAGTTGCGCGGCTTCGGGTTGCCCATCGATGACCACCAGATGTTCACGCCCTCCAGTGTGACGGCCGAGGTGTTCGCCGATGTGGGCGTGAAGCGCGTGCTGGTGCTGGGTACACCCGGCGTCGGACACGTGCTCAAGGAAAGAGGCATCGAGATCACCTTTACCGGCGAGCCCGACTGCGAGCATGTGGATGCCGTGTACATCGGCTGGCATCCCGAGTGCGGCATGAAGGACATCGAGGCTGCCTGTAATGCCATCTGGCAGGGCGCGCGGCTGTACGTGGCTTCCGACGTGCCATTCTTTGCCTCGCGCACCGGCCGCACCATTGGCTACTCGTACGCCATCAACGGCGCGGTGCGGCGCATGACCCGGGTTCGCGCCATCATCACCGGCAAGCCATCGCAGCACGCGCTGCGTTTCGTGGCAAGGCATCTGGGGGTCAAGACCTCGCAGGTCGGCGTGGTGGGCGATGATCCGGAGGTGGAGATGCGCATGGCGCGCCGAGGCGGTGCCACCGGCATCGGCGTGTGCACCGGCACCACGAGCCGCGCCCAGTGGAAGCAACAGCCGCTGACGCGGCGCCCGCATCGCGTGATCGAAGGCGTGCACGAACTGCTGAAGCTCGGCTGGCTGGACTGACCGGTGCCGGGTGGAGGTACCATCCGGCACGTCGGATCTGAACAACAAGACGGGGAGGGGATCATGAAGCAGGGATTACTTGCGGGTGCAGTTGCGGTCGTTGCGCTGGCGGTCACGGCATGCAGTTCGGGTTCGGCATCCAGCTATGGCGACGATCGCGCGCACATCGAGGATTTGCAGGCACGCTACCTGTTTGCCATGGATTTCGGCGACGCTGACAGCTACGCGGCCACCTTTGCGCCGGACGGCATCCTGGATTTCGGCCAGGGCGAGATCAAGGGCCGCGAGGCCATCTCCAAGTTCATCGTTGACGGGCGCAAGCGCACCGAGGAAGCCCGCGCCAACACGCCTGAGGGCGAGCGCCCATCGGTCGGTCGTCACATCATCAACAACATGGTCATTACGGTCGACGGGGACAAGGCGCACAGCGATGCCTACTGGACCCACATGACCAGCGGCAAGGACGGACGCGGCACGGTGGACTTCTTTGGCCACTACGAGGACGACCTGGTCAAGGTGGACGGCCAGTGGCTGTTCGCGCGCCGTCGCATCTACAACGAAGCCATTCCCGAATGGGCCTCGCGTTACCTGAACCCGGTAACCAACCCGAGCCCGCCGCCGAAGTACCGCGCGCCATCGGGCCAGCGCTAGGCCCATGCGTCGGTTGCCCACCATGCTGCTCGCGCTGCTGCCGGCATTGGCCGCGGCGCAGGGCAGTGCGCCGTCGCTGGCGCAGCGGGTGCAGCGTATCGAGGACCAGCTCGCCATCCAGCGCATCCTGGTGGACTACGCCGCCACGCAGGATGCGCACGACTACGACGGCTACGCGGCGCTGTTCGCCAGGGACGGCGAGTGGATCAACGGCAGGAACGTGTACAAGGGCCGCGCCGCCATCCACAAGATGCTGGTGGACCTGTACGGCAAGCCGCCGCCCGGCTATGTGAACAACGAGAGCTTTCACATCAGCTACGACGCGCAGATCGACGTGCACGGCGACCGGGCCACCGCGCACTCACGGCACCTGCTCATCATGCGCGGGCCCGATGGCGAGCCGGTGCCCATGCTCGCCGGCCGTTACGAGGACGAATTCATCCGCGAAGACGGCCGTTGGAAGATCCTCAAGCGCGTCGATACGCCGGTGATGCCGACCGCCGAGGAATGGATGAAGTTTATCCGCGAGCGCAGGCCCGCCAAGTAAGGTCTGGGCTGGTCAGCCCAGTTCCTTGATGTAGGCGCGGCGGCGCTTGTGATTGACGTGCTCGAACTCATCCCACTGTGACTGCACCTTGGCGTTGGTGGCCAGCTCGGGGTTGCTCTCCCCGTACCGTGCGCCATTGCGCCGCAGATGCGGGATGATGTCGTAGAAAACAAGCGAATTCACGCCCTTGTTCTGGTAGTCCTTGCGCACCGCGACCAGCAGGCAGTCGATCACGGGATTCTTCATCTTCAATGCCTTGAGCAGGTGCAGTACACCAAACGGGAAGAGCTTGCCCTGGGCCTTGCGCAGCGCCCCGGACAGCGAAGGCATCGTAACGCCCATTCCAACCAGGTCCCCGGCTTCGTTGACGATCAGAACCAGGTAATCCAGGTTCAGCATCGGAATGTACAGCTTCGCGTAGTAGTCGATCTGCGCCTGGGTAAGCGGCGTGAAGCCGTACAGATGGCTGTAGGAGTCGTTCACCAGTTCGAACAGCTTCTGCACGTAGCCGTCCTTGATGAGCTTCGAGGAGCTCTTGTACTTGAGGATCCGCAGCTTGTATTTCTTCAGGACCAGCTCCGCGATGCGCTTCATCCTCGGCGGCGCGGTCTCCGGAATGGTGATGCGGTACTCCACCCACTCGGCGTCCTTCACATAGCCGAGCTTCTCGATGTGCGCCGGGTAGTACGGGTGGTTGTAGATGGTCGCCATGGTGCCCATCTGGTCGAAGCCCTCGACCAGCATGCCCTCCTGGTCCAGATCGGTGAACCCGAGCGGCCCGTGGATCGAGTGCATGCCCCGTGCCTTGACCCAGTCTTCGGCGGTGGCGAAAAGTGCGCGGGAAACCGCCTCGTCGTCGATGAAATCAACGAATCCGAAGCGCCCGCTGGCGGTGTTCCATACTTCGTTGGCCCGCTTGTTGATCATCGCGCAGATGCGCCCCACGGGCTTGTCCCCATCGAATGCCATGAAGCACTGCGCTTCGCAGAACTGGAATGCCGGATTCTTCGCCGGATCCAGCGTGGTCATCTCGTCCATGTACAGCGGCGGAACCGCGTAGGGCGAATCCCGGTACAGGTCGATGCGGAACTTCACGAACTGCCTCATCTGTTTCTTGCCGGACAGCGGGCGAACGGTGATTGCCATGTGGCGTTCCTTCGAGGGGTCTCAAGCGGACGGATACCGGCATTCTGGCCGCAAAGTCACCGCGAATCCAATGGTGCGCGGCGACTTCACCCGGGACGGCGGACGCGATTCCGGTTACCGTGTGCGCCGGGTTAGACAGACAGAGCAATCGGGGAGCGGCGGATGAAGTTCTTTTCATGGAACGTCAACGGCATTCGTGCCGTGGTCAGGAAGGGCACATTCCAGAAGTTCATCGCCGAGCACCAGCCGGATATCCTGTGCCTGCAGGAGACCAAGGCCGAGCGCGGGCAGGCCGAGATCGACCTGCCCGAATACCAGGAGTACTGGAACTCCGCCGAAAAGAAGGGCTACTCGGGGACGGCCATCTTCACGAAGCGGCAGCCCATCAAGGTCACCAACGGGTTTCCGGCCGGTTTCGCGAAGAAATTCGACTTCACCGACGACGAGGAGCGCGACGCCTGGAGCGAGGGCCGGGTCATCACCGCCGAGTTCGAGAAGTTCCACGCGGTCACCGTATATACGCCCAATGCCAAGGACGACCTGTCGCGCCTTGATCTGCGCTACAGGCACTGGGATCCGGCCTTCCTCGAGCATGTGAAGCTGCTGGATCAGCAAGAAGCCGGTCATCTTCTGCGGCGACCTGAACGTGGCGCATACCGAGGAGGATCTGGCCAATCCGAAGCCGAATCGCGGCAAGAAGGGTTTCACCGACGAGGAGCGCGAGGGCTTCCAGACACTTCATCGACGCGGGCTTTGTCGACACGTTCCGCATCTTCACGCAGGGCAATGGCCACTACTCGTGGTGGTCGCACTTCGCCAACTCCCGCGCGCGCAACGTGGGATGGAGAATCGATTACGTGCTGGTGTCCGCGTCGCTGCCGAAGAAGGTCCGGGAGGCGAAGATCCACGCCGACGTGATGGGCTCGGACCACTGCCCGGTGAGCATCCGCATCGACATCTAGCCCGCGCGGGGGCTGTCAGTCACTTCATCAGCTCGGTGGCGAACAGCATGGCCATGGCGCCGCCGCGCGGGTCCATGCCGAGGATGGCCTCCCGATCCAGATACTGCTGCTCGGTGGTGATGCCTGCGGTGGATGCGCATACATCCACGAGACTGCCGGAGGAGGAAGCGCGCGAATTCACCGCCTGCCAGGCATGGTCCACGGCGCCGGTGTAGTCGCGGCCCTTGATCCAGCCGCGCTCGAGCCCGCGTTCCAGCGCAAAGCCGATCATCGCCGTGCCGGAAAACTCTGCGTAAGCTCCGGGATGATTCACCACGTTGCGCCACATCCCGTCGGGCGTCTGGTATTTCAGCAGCGTCTGCATCAGATTTCGATAGCTCTGCAATGCATGCGTTAGGCAGCGCTGCCCACGGGCAACTCCGACAGCGTCATCGCCAGGCCCATCGCGGCAAAGCCATTGCCGCGCCCCAGGCCACATCGGCTTCGGGACGGTGTCGGATACAGGCCATCGGGGCGCAGGTCGATCTTTTCCATGTAACGCAGGTGCCGGTCGGCCATGTCGAAGTACTTCTGCTCGCCGGTGAGCGCGCCGGCCTGCGCCAGGATGGTGGTGCCCATGAACACCGAATCGCTGTAGCCGCCGTTGTAGGGCATGGCCTCGAGCATCTGCCGTCGGCATCGAAGCCCAGGTCGGCGACCTTGCGCACCAGTGCGGTGTAGCGCGGATCCTTCGTTTCGCGCGCCAGTTCGGTGAATACGATGTGGCCGGCCATGACCAGCGCATTGGGGCGCGCCAGGCTGTTCTTTGTGCCGTCCACCCAGGGTTCGGCCAGCCGCTTCACATCTTCGAGATCACCCAGCCTGAGCCGCGCGACCAGCGCGATGGCGTTGATGTACCAGGGCTGATTGAAGTCGTGGCCGTAGTGCTCCGCCAGTTGCTCGGCCAGTTGCCGGGGCGTGCGGGCGCGGCGCCGCGCCGAGTTCCACATGGGCTGCGGAAGGGGCGATGGCGCCCAGCGATGCCAGCCAGTCGCCCGTCGCGGGAAATGCCCGTTGCCGGTATGCGCCCCATGTCGGCCACCGGCTGTGCGCCCAGGGCGGCGGCCAGGCCCGCCTCGATCCTTGCCGGCGATCAGCACCAGATCCGGGGCCTGTGTGCCCAGCCAGCGCCACAGCGTGTGCGCTTCGGGTTCTCGCTGATAGGCGGTGCCGGTGGCGGAAACTGCAATGCGGCGCCATCGGGATTGGCCAGCGGCACGGCCAGCAAGCGCACCGGCCGGTCCGCGCGCTGCTCGTAGGCAGCGACGCGGCACGCACCGCGGCGCTGCTCGGCGTCGTCACCGGCCAGCCCGCCCACCAGCGCCACGGTCGGCGCGGCCGCGGAGCGCGCCTCGACGGCCACCGCATCGATCCGCGAGCCGTCCGCGGCGAGCCCGATGGCGAAGGTCCGGGCGGCCACCGGTCCGGACAGCAGGGCGATCAGCAGCGCGGCGGTGGTTCGGGCAATCATGGCTCCCCCAGGGCGGTTGCCCGCCGCAATATACGGCAGCCAAGCCCGTCACAGTATCCAGATCGGGGCAGACGTATGGTCGTCCGGAGCTATCTTTCTACATATGAACGTGGCTGGCGAAATCGGCAGGCAGGACGGCGAGGCGACGGCGCGTCTGGAGCAGCAGGCGCTCGAGAAGATGGCGCGCGTGCTGTGCGACCACACGCAGCAGCTGGCCTCCGACGCGCGCTCGCGTGGCGTGCTGGGGTCCCGGGAGGCTTCGCTGCAGGAGCAGGTGTTCGCTGAGCGGCGTCAGCAGGCCCTGCAATTGCTGGAGGCGGCGGCCCCGCGCAGCGACGAGAGCCGCATGGCACGCCTGGAGAAGCTGATTCAGGCGCTGCAGTTCTCGCACACGCTATTTCCAGAACGTATAGATCCCCTCGCAGCGCCCATAAGTGTGACGCGCGCCGGGGAATGCACCGGCCCCGCCCCGGCAGGATTTGCCCCGCAAGTCGGCCGGATTCGGCGACACGGATGGGAGTACCAGTCATGACGCGTGCAACTTTCCCGGCAGCACTGCTGCTGGCGACACTGGGCTGTTCGGCCACGGTGCTGGCGGCCGACGCAGACAACCATGGCATCGGCGTGTCGGTGGGCGTCACGGGCGGCACCAACGGGCTGGGAATCGAGGCGGGGTACCGCTTCAATTCATTCTTCGGCGTGCGCGCCAATACCGGCAATTACAGCTACGACAAGTCCGTCGACAGCAGCGGGTTCAACATCGACGGCAAGGCCAGGCTCAAGTCCGTTGGCGTGCTCGCGGATTTCTACCCCTTCGGCGGCAGTTTTCGCATCTCGGCCGGCCTGCGCTCCAACCACAACAGGTTTGCCGGCGTTGCCACGCCAATTGGCAGCACGGTGGACATCAACGGCAATACCTACGCCGCGGATCAGGTCGGCACGTTGACCGGCGCGGCCACTTTCAAGAAGACCGTGCCCACTTTGACGGTGGGCTGGGGCGGCCACTACAGGACCGGCCTGACCTTTGGCGCCGAGATCGGCGTGGTGGCGCAGGGCAGTCCGCAACTCGCGGCGACCAGCTCCGGGACGCTGGCCAGTGATCCCACCTTCCAGGCGGACCTGAACCAGCGGCTCGCCCAGTGGCAGCATGACGTGAAGGACTACAAGCTCTGGCCCGTGCTCCAGCTGCATCTCCAGTACCGCTTCTGATCTGTCGGCGGCGCCAGAGGCGTCTGACACGGGGCCGGCGTGCGCTGCACGTCGGCCCTTTGCATTCGCCTTGCTGAAAATTGCCGAGGCAAGTAATAATTCACGGGCCTTCCCGAGGTCCCCTTAGTCTGTTCGCCAGTCCCAGCTCGCTGCCGCCGAGATCCCGCAGGTCGTGTACGGGGGCGCTGCGGCAGCTGCTGGCAGGAAAGCCCGCCAACATGAAGACCATCCCCGCCTTGTTCGTTCTCGCCGGTGCGTCGCTGCTGGCCGCCTGTGGTGCCGGCAATACGCAGCGTGCCGGCGCCGGTGCGCCGCCGCCGGAAGTCGGCGTGATGACGCTTGCCCCGCAGGCTGTGCAGCTGTCCACCGAGCTGCCGGGTCGTACCGTCGCGCACCGGATTGCCGAGGTGCGGCCGCAGGTCGAGGGCATCATCAAGCGCCGCCTGTTCAAGGAAGGCTCCGAGGTCACGGCCGGCCAGTCGCTGTACGAGATTGATCCGGCTCCCTATCGGGCTGCCCTGCAGCGCGCGCAGGCCAGCCTTGCGTCGAGCACCGCGCAGCTCAGCGCCGCCAGGATGCTGACCGAGCGCTACCAGTCGTTGCAGGGCAAGGGCGTGGTGAGCAAGCAGGATTACGACAATGCGCAGGCCGCCAGCCGCAGTGCCGAGGCGGCCGTGGAAGCCGCGAAGGCGGCCGTGGAATCCGCGCGCATCGACCTGGGCTATACGAAGGTGCGCGCGCCGATCAGCGGGCGCATCGGTCGTTCGGAGGTCACCGAGGGCGCGCTGGTGAAGGCCGCGCAGGACAACGCGATTGCCACCATCGCGCAGCTCGATCCCATCTATGTGGACGTCAACGAATCCACCACCGAACTGCTGCGCCAGCGGCGCGATTTCGATGCGGGCATCCTGCAGCGCGACGCGAAGCAGCATGCGAAGGTCACGCTGACGCTCGAGGACGGCAGCAGCTATTCCCAGGCCGGTTCCTTGCAGTTTTCCCAGGTAACTGTCGACCAGAGCACCGGCTCGGTGCTGTTGCGCGCCGAGTTTCCGAATCCGGATCGCCTGTTGCTGCCTGGCATGTTCGTGCGCGCCCGCCTGGTTGTCGGGACCAGCCAGCAGGCACTGCTGGTGCCGCAGGCGGCGGTGTCGCGCAATGCGCGCGGCCAGGCCACCGTGCTGGTGGTGGGTCCGGACAGCAAGGTCAGCGAGCGCGTCATCGAGGTGGATCGCGCCACTGGCAGCAACTGGCTGGTGTCCTCGGGACTGAAGGCCGGGGAGCGCATCGTCGTGGAAGGTCTGCAGCAGGCACGGCCAGGCGCGCCCGTCAGGGCGGTGCCGGCGGCGGACGCGGCGGGCAACAAGTAACCGATGCTGCCACGCTTCTTCATCGATCGCCCCGTCTTTGCCTGGGTGCTGGCACTGCTGGTGATGCTCGGCGGCGGCATCGCAGTATTCAAGCTGCCCATCATGCAGTATCCGGCGATCGCGCCGCCGCAGGTCGCGATCAACGCAACGTATCCGGGCGCTTCCGCGCAGACCGTGGAAGACAGCGTGGTGCAGGTCATCGAGCAGCAGATGAACGGCCTCGACGGACTGGACTACATGCAGTCCGACTCCAGCGCCGACGGCACGGCCTCGGTGTCGCTGACCTTCAAGGCCGGTACCGATCCGGACATCGCGCAGGTGCAGGTACAGAACAAGTTGCAGGCGGCGGTGCCGCTGCTGCCGGCGCCGGTGCAGCAGCAGGGGCTGCGCGTGTCCAAGCCCACCCGCAACTTCCTGATCGTGCTGGGCTTCCTGTCCACCGACAACAGCCTGTCGGGCGATGATCTGGCCAACTTCGTCGCCTCCAATGTCCAGGATGCGATTGCGCGCACGCCAGGTGTGGGTGACACGAATCTGTTCGGTGCGCAGTTCGCGATGCGCATCTGGCTCGACCCGGCCAAGCTTGCCGCCTATGACGTGACCGTCGCCGATGTGCTGGCGGCGATCCGCGCGCAGAACGTGCAGGTGTCGGCGGGGCAGATCGGCGGTCTGCCGGCCACCGCCGGACAGACTCTGAACGCCACGATCATCGGGCCCACGCGGCTGAGCACGCCGGATGAGTTCCGCGACATCCTGCTGCGCGTGAACCCAGATGGTTCGCGACTGCGCATCCGGGACGTTGCGCGAGTGACGCTGGATGCCGAGAACTTCGTGCGAGACGTGCGCTACAACGGCCAGCCGGGCACCGCCATGGCCATCCGGCTGGCAATCGGCGCCAACGCGCTGGACACCATCCAGGCCATCCACGACACCATCGACCGCCTCGAACCCTTCTTCCCGCCCGGCGTGGAGGTGAAATACCCGGTCGATACCGGACCCTTCGTGCGCACCTCGATCCGCGGCGTGGCGCAAACGCTGTTCGAGGCCATCGGGCTGGTGTTCCTGGTGATGTATCTGTTCCTGCAGAACTTCCGGGCCACGCTGATCCCGACCATCACGGTGCCGGTGGTGATGCTGGGCACGTTTGGCGTGCTGTCGGCGTTCGGCTATTCCATCAATACGCTGACCATGTTCGGCATGGTGCTGGCCATCGGCCTGCTGGTGGACGATGCCATCGTGGTCATCGAGAACGTCGAGCGCATGATGGCCGAGGAAGGGCTCTCGCCACTGGAAGCGACCCGCAAATCCATGGATCAGATCACCGGCGCGCTGGTCGGTATCGGGCTGGTGCTGACCGCGGTGTTCGTGCCGATGGCCTTCTTCGGCGGCTCCATCGGCGTGATCTACCGGCAGTTCTCGATCACCATCGTCTCGGCCATGTTGCTGTCGGTACTGACGGCGCTGATCCTCACCCCGGCGCTGTGCGCGACTGTGCTGAAGGCGCCCGCCCCGGGCGAACACAGCGAGCGCAAGGGCTTCTTCGGCTGGTTCAATCGCTCTTTCGCGCGCTCCAATCGCGCCTACGTGGGTGGTGTGCACAATGTCCTGACGCACAACCGGCGCTATCTGGCCGTCTATGCGGCGCTGGTGGTGGTCCTGGGGCTGCTGTTCGTGCGCATCCCCACTGCCTTCCTGCCGGACGAGGATGGTGGCTCGTTGCTCGCCATCGTCCAGACGCCGCCGGGCGCCACGCGCGAGCGTACCAAGGCGGCGCTGAACCAGGCGCGCGACTACTTCATGACGAAGGAAACGGATGTGGTCGAAGGCGTGCTCGACGTGGCCGGCTTCAGCTTTGCGGGCATCGGCCAGAACATGGGCCTCCTGTTCATCAAGCTCAAGCCCTGGAACGAGCGCACGCACAAGGGCCAGGACGTGCAGTCGATTGCGCGGCGCGCCAGCGCCTACTTCGCCACCATCCGCGACGCGCAGATCTTCGCGGTCACACAGCCTTCGGTGCCGGAACTGGGCACGGCCTCCGGCTTCGACCTGATGCTGCAGGATCGCGGCGGCATCGGCCACAAAGCGCTGCTCGCCGCGCGCAACCAGCTTCTGGGCATGGCCGCGCAGGACAAGGTGCTGGCCGGTGTGCGCCCCAATGGCGTGGAGGACGCGCCGCAGTTCAAGGTGAACGTCGACCGCGACAAGGCCGGTGCGCTGGGTGTGCCGCTCACCGACATCAACCAGACGCTGTCGGTGGCCTGGGGTTCGGCATACGTGAACGATTTCATCGATCGCGGGCGCGTCAAGCGCGTGTACGTGCAGGGCGATGCGCCGGCGCGCATGAGCCCGGAGGACCTGGGCAAGTGGTACGTGCGCAATGACCAGGACAAGATGGTGCCCTTCTCGGCGTTCGCGTCGGGGAGCTGGACGTACGGCCCGCAGAAGCTGACGCGCTACAACGGCGTGCCGGCCTTCGACATCCAGGGCCAGGCCGCGCCGGGGCACAGCTCCGGCGAGGCCATGGACGAAATGGAAAAGCTGGTGGCGAAGCTGCCCCGCGGCGTCGGCTTCGAGTGGACCGGCATGTCCTTCGAGGAGCGGCTCTCCGGCAGCCAGGCGCCGGCGCTGTACGCGGTGTCGCTCGCGGTGGTGTTCCTGTGCCTGGCGGCCCTGTACGAGAGTTGGTCGATCCCCGTGACGGTGCTGCTGGTGGTGCCGCTGGGCATCCTGGGCGCGGTGATCGCCACGCTGGCGCGCGGCATGTCCAACGATGCTTTTTTCCAGGTCGGCCTGCTGACCACCATGGGTCTGGCGGCCAAGAGCGCCATCCTGATCGTGGAGTTCGCCAAGAACTACTACGACAACGGCGCTACCCTGATCGAGGCGGTGACGCAGGCCGCGCGCCAGCGCCTGCGACCCATCCTGATGACTGCGCTGGCATTCATGTTCGGTGTGCTGCCGCTGGCCGTGGCCAGCGGTGCCGGGTCCGGTGCGCAGAACGCGGTCGGCACCGGCGTGATCGGCGGCATGCTGGCCGCGACCTTCCTGGCCATCTTCTTCGTGCCGCTGTTCTTCGTGGTGGTGCTGGGCGGCCTGCACGTGAAGCCGCAGCCGCACGGTCCGAAGGGCAGCGCGTACGTGGAGGAAGGTCCGACCTGACGGGGACAGCGGGCGGCTTGCCAGGATCGGCCCGTGTCGCCGGCGCGCTCGCGCGATCAGGACTCGTGATCGACTAGACCTTGATCGACGGCGGTCTGTCGCCGGCTTCGAATCGCTTCAGAAAGTTGTAGCTCCTGGCGATCGCGGCGTAACGATCCATCTTGAAGGGCGGCTCCTGTTCCACGTAGAACTTGCGTACACCGGCCGTGAAAGCAGCCGGCAACAGGTGCTGCCAGTCCAGGCTGCCCGAGCCAACCTCGGCAGGGTTCTGCTGCAGGGCGTAGTTGGTCCTGGTGCTGGCGAGGATGTCCTTCAAGTGCATCAGCTGGAAGCGTCCGGGATGCCGCGACAGCAATGCGGTGGGATCCATGCCGCCAGCCGCGGCCCAGCCCACGTCCAGTTCAAATACCACGTCTTCGCGGGAAGTCTGCTGCAGCAGGATCTCCAGCCCGTTGGACTCGCCCAGCGGCGCGAACTCCGGATTGTGGTTGTGGTAACCGAAGCGCAGGCCCAGCGCGCGCAGCTTCTGGCCCCGATCATTGAGAAGGTCCGCCGTGCGTTGCCAGTCCTCGCGCGTCAGGCCCTGGCTGATGCGGCCGATATAGGCACCGAAGGATTCGCCCCGGCGTTGCGCGCCGAAGCGTTCCGGGAAGGGGAACATGGGCATGACCACATCGGTGACGCCCAGCGAATGCAGGTCGGCGGCCAGCGCCGGCAGATCCTGATCCAGGCCCGGCTCACCCGGTCGGGCGAGCGCATTGACATGAATGCTGGTGAACTTGACGTGGTTGCGGGCGGCAGCGGCGCGCAGTTTCTCCAGCGGCTGCCCGTGATACCCCGCCAGCTCGATGGTGCGATAGCCGATCTTAGCGACCTTGGCCAGCGTGCCGTCGATGTCCTTGCGTGCGTCCGCTCCGACCGTATAGAGCTGCAATCCGATGGGAACATGGTGCCGCGCGAACCAGCGGGTTCCGTCCTCCGCTGCCGGGACGCTGCCAATGCCCGCCGCCGCCAGGCTGCCCAGCGCGCCGCGCATCCAGGTTCGTCTGTTCATCATCGTGCTCTCCTGTCTCAGATCCAGCGGCGGACGCGCCGGCAATAGTCCCCGAACTGTGTGCCGAAGAGTTCGCGCAGTCGTGCCTCTTCGAACGGAATGACCACTGCATTCACGAACATCACCGGCAACGGCAGCAACACCAACGGCCAGACCTGTATCAGCATGGCTGCCACGCCCAGATATCCCAGCGTCAGGCTCAGGTACATCGGGTTGCGCGTGAGCCGATAGGGTCCGGCGGTGACGAGCTTCGACGCCGCGCCATGCGGGATGATGGTCGTGCGGTTGACCAGGAACATGCCCGCGCAGGTCAGCGCGATCAGCACGGCGCAGGCGAGCAGCACCATCCCGGTAACGCGGCTGGCCTGGGTAATCCGCCCGCCATGGATGATTATTGGCGCCAGGCGCTGCAATCCCAGGCCGACCAGGAAGGTCGCCAGAAACAACAGGGGCGGCGGGATGCGCATCAGGGGAGGGGTACGAACAGCGGCTGGCATGCCAACATCCTCCCGGGTCTTGAAATCGACCGTTGCGACCTCGCCAGCGTAGCAGGATAGCGCAGGCCGTGACCCGCCCCAATCCAGGTAGGTGATTCCGCAGCGCGCTGGCGTCGCGGGAGCCTCAATCTTCCCCGGTGCCAGGCATATACTGCCCGCGCCCCATGGAGACCAACGCATGAGCGAGCCTCGCGCAAGATCTGACAGCAAGTTTCTCCGGTATCTGACCGCCTCGGTCCGCAGCCGGTTCAGCCTGAAGGCAGATCGCGCCGATACCGACCAGATCGATGCGACTCTGCGCCAGGGCGTGACGATGCAGGGCACCAACCTGTGGGTGCTGATGTTCGCCATCTTCATCGCGTCCATCGGCCTGAACGTGAATTCCACGGCGGTAATCATCGGCGCGATGCTCATTTCCCCGCTGATGGGGCCGCTACTGGGTATCGGCTACGGCGCCGGCATTCATGATTTTCCCCTGATCCGGCGCGGCCTGAAGAACCTGGGTATCGCCGCCGGGATCGCGCTGGCCACATCCACGGTGTATTTCGTGTTGACGCCGCTGACCGGTTCATTGTCGGAGCGCCTTGCCCGAACCACGCCATCGATCTGGGACGTGCTGATCGCCCTGTTCGGCGGTCTGGCCGGCATCATCGCCGTCACGCGCAAGGAAAAGACCAATGTGATTCCCGGCGTTGCCATCGCCACGGCGCTGATGCCGCCGCTGTGTACGGCCGGCTATGGGCTGGCGAACGGGTCATGGACCTACTTCCTGGGTGCGCTGTACCTGTTCACCATCAACAGCGTGTTCATCGCGGCCTCCGCGGCGCTGGTCACGCGCGCATTCCGGCTGCGGCGCCGACACTTCGAGGATCCGGCGGTCGCGCGGCGCGTCAGTTACGCGATGGCGGCGGTGATGACGGTTACGCTGCTGCCCAGTCTCTACATCGCCTATCACCTCGTTGGCGACGAAATCTTCCGCACGCGGGCCACGCAATTCGTGCAGAACCAGCTGGATCTGCAGGATACCCACATCAGCAACCTGGAGATCGATCCGCGCGCACACCGTATCGAAGTGTCTCTGGTGGGCAAACATGTCCAGAAGGACGTGCGCAACGAGATCTTCGCGCGATTGCGCTCCAGCGGCCTGCCGGCGGATGCACAACTGCAGATATTCCAGGGGGACGAGGCGCCGGACATGGCCACGCTCAGTTCCAACCTGTTGGGCAATCTGTATCGCGACAGCCAGAAGCAGCTGGCGGAGAAGGATACGCAGATCCAGCAACTGCGCGACGAGCTGGCTTCCTCGCACGCCAGCGGTGAGCGATTTCAGCAGGTGCCGATGGAGCTCAACGCGCTGTTCCCGCAGATTTCGCGCGTGCTCATCGCGGATGCGCCGGCATGGAGTTCCGATGGCGGGCGCAGCGGCAAGAACACCCTGGTGGTCAGTCTGCAGCTGAAGAAGCCGCTGTCCAAGGATGAGCGCGACAAGATCGAGGCCTGGTTGCGCACACGTTTCGGCACCGAGGACGTTCAGCTGGTCATCGAGCCTGCGGCCTGAACCAGCCCAGGTCGATGGCATCGGCCATCGCCTGGTATCCGCCGGGCGAGGGATGCAGGTTGTCGCCGCTGTCGTAGCTCTTCCTGAAGTGCATGGGGTGGTCCGGATCGCGGACGACCGCATCGAAATCCACCACCGCATCGAAATGCCCCGGTGCGCGGATCCAGGCGTTGATGGCCGCGCGGTCGGCCTCGCCATGCATGCCGGCATGGTAGGTGGGCCCGTCGAAGGGTGTCAGTGTGCCGCCGATGACCGTGATGCCATGCGCATGGGCGCGCTCGATCATCTGCCGGTAGGCGCCGATGATGCGCGCGACAAGTGCCGCATGGTCGGCTTCGGTGTGGCGGGGGTCGCCGACGAACGTGCCCAGGTCGTTGATGCCCTCGTGCACGATCAGGTAGCGCACGCCGCCCGGCGCCAGCACGTCCCGATTGAAACGGGCCAGCGCGTTGGGCCCCAGGCCGTCATCAAGTATCCGGTTGCCGCCGATGCCCTGGTTGAGCACTGCGACGGGGAGCTTTGCGCGGGCAAGCCGCGCGGCCAGGTCATCGCTCCAGCGGTCGTTGCCATTGGTCGTGGTGCCGTGGCCATCCGCGATGGAATCGCCGAGTATCACGACGGCCGATGCGTCGGGTGCGGCCTGCACATCCAGCCCCTCGATCACGAACCAGTGTTCGAAGGATTGCGTGCCCTGAAGCTTCGTGGCGGCGACCTGGTTGCCGTGCACGATGTGTGAAGTGGTGCGGGAGCCCGGGTGGCTGGTCTGGCCTTCCGGCGCCGCGGGCAGGTGGATGGAGATGGCGATGTTCGCGCCGGGTGCGGCATCGAAGTCGAACGCATCCGACAGGTAGTCCGTACCGGCCGGTATGACGACCTGGTCCCTGCCATCGAACAATACCCTGGTATCCGTTGCGCCATCGATGGCCGGCGAACCGGGTGCCGGTGCCAGCGCGACATGTGCCGCGTCTATCAGCAGTGGCGCATGTCCAAAGGCATTGGACAGCCGCAGACGCCAGCGCCTGCCACCCAGCGACAGGTGCACCGTCTGACGCAGTGTGGCGTCGGTCAGCGCCGCGTCCGGCAGGGCATTGCGCGGTTCCGGTGTCTGTTCGGCGGTTGCCCAGCTGCCGACCCAGGTGATGGCCGGTTCCGCGCCGCTTGCAGCCAGTCCGGTGAACGACAGCGCCAGCAGGGTGCAGCAGGCACGCGTGAATCCAGACATCCCCGATTTCCCCGTTTACTCGAACAGGGCGGAAGTCTAGCCAATCGTGCCGCGCCCATGTGGCTGTCCCGCATCCTGATCGCCGCCGATTCTCCCCAGCAGGCTCGCCAGCTCCTCGGCGTGTTGCTCCTCTTCGGCAAGAATCCTCTCCAGAATGCTTCGTGTAGTGGGGTCGTCGTTGCCGAGAAAGCGGATCATCTGTGAATAGGACTCGATTGCCACCCGCTCGGCAATCAGGTCTTCCTTGACCATTTCGCTAAGGCTGTCGCCTTCCGCGTATTCGGTGTGGCTGCGGTCCCGCACTCCCATCGGGTTCAGGTCCGGCTTGCCGCCAAGTTGCACGATGCGTTCGGCGATCAGGTCGGCGTGGGCCTGTTCCTCGCGGGCATGTTTCATCAGCTCGCCCTTGATGGCTTCTCCGGCTGCGCCCCTGACCATGAAGTAGTGGCGCCGGTATCGCAGTACGCACACGATCTCGGTTGCCAGCGCCTCGTCGAGTAGACGCAGGACCTGCAGTCGGTTCGCGCCGTAGCTGGGAGTTACCGCGCCGTCCGCAAGCTGCCGCCGGGCGCGATCCCGAATGGTCGCGATGTCGGTCAGAAAGCTGCTGCGTGGCGTCTTGTGGGTGTCGGCCGAAGCAACCGGCTGTGATGTCTGTCTGGCTGTGTTCTGCATGTACATGTCCTCCAGGACTCTGGCGTCGGGCACGAAGTGCCGGCAGGAAGATCGTCGGGCATGCAAGCGCTCGTTCCCATCGGGGAGCGCCGACTGCCGGTGCAGGAGGATTCCCACAGCGCGGCGCATAGGAATTCCCCTACATCCGGGGCCGGGCGGGTCCTACGGTCGGGCTCGTGGCCGCGGACCAGAATGGACGCTTCTTAGCCGCGAGCGATGCGAGAGGAGGTCGCGAAATGAACAAGGACACCATTGAAGGGAACTGGGATCTGGCAAAGGGGCGCATCAAGGCCCGGTTCGGCAAGCTGACGGACGATGAACTGGATGAAGTCAAAGGGGATTTCGACCAGCTGTGTGGCCGCTTGCAGCAAGCCTATGGCCTGTCCCGTGAACAGGCCGAATATGACCTGGCCAGATTGAGCTGACAGACGAAATACCTTGCAACCCATCAGTGGCCGGGCGGCCGGTGGCAACGGAGAGCGACGATGAGTGCAAACACACAATCCATGGATCACCGTCTGGGAACCCGGGTACGGCTGAACGCAACCGGAAGGCTGCTTGCCGCCGATGGCACGACCGCGCAGGCAGTGGTGATCGAGGCCAGTCTCAGCGGTGCGTTCGTACAGATACCATTGCCTCTGCCGGTGCTCTCGCGTGTGCGGCTGCGCGTTTACGCGGCGTCGGGCCAGTGGATGGAGGCCTGTGTCGTTCGCCGTACCCGCGGCGGGGTGGGAGTCGAGTGGCTCGAACCGGGAGAGCAGGCAGTTTGCGAGCTGCTCGCGCTGCGCGAACCCGGGAACCCGCCTGGCAGCCATCCGGACCCAGTGGCCTGGAAGCTGCGCCGGCTCCACTCATCGCAGATCCACGCCGGGACAGGGGATTCCTGAGCGCACGATCCGCCCGAGGACAGCGGCGGCTTCGGGCTCGCGCACGTGCCGGTGCGCGAATCCGCTACAGCGTCGGGCCGCCTGCAAGACCTCTCTTGTTCAGCAGTGGTTCGATGCGCGGTTCGTGGCCGGCGAAATCCCTGTACAGCGTCATCGCATCGACACTGCCGCCGCGCGACAGGATCAGCTCGCGATAACGCTGGCCATTGGCGCGCGTGGCGCCGCCGTTGTGCCGGAACCATTCGCGCGTATCGGCGTCCAGCACCTCTGCCCATATATAGGCGTAATAACCTGCGTCGTAGCCGTCGGCGCCGGCCATGATGTGGCGGAAGTAGGGTGTGTGGTAGCGCGGCGGCACCTGCGCACAGTTTGCGCCACGAACCTCCAGGGCCTGCCTGGCGAAGGCCATGACACCTTCCGGAGGAGGCACTTCACCGGCCCCGATCTGATGCCACTGCTGGTCGAGCAGAGCCGCTGCGAGGTATTCGGTGCTGGCAAAGCCCTGATTGAACTTCGCCGCCGCGACCACTTTGTCGAGCAGTTCCTGCGGCAGTGGTTCGCCGGTTACGTGGTGCCTGGCGTAGTGCTTCAATACGGTGGGCCAGTCGGCCCACATTTCATTGAACTGCGAGGGGTACTCGACGAAATCGCGCGGCACATTGGTACCGGCAAAGTAGGGATATTTCACGTCCGAGAACATGCCGTGCAATGCATGCCCGAATTCGTGGAAGGCGGTTATGACTTCATCCCAGGTCAGCAGCGCCGGTTCGCCCGGCGCCGGCCTGGGCACGTTCATGTGGTTGGCGACGACGGGTCGCGTGCCGAGCAGTTTCGACTGCGAAACATACTCGTCCATCCACGCGCCGCCATTCTTTGACTTGCGCGCATACATGTCGGCGATGAACAGCGCCAGCTCGGAGCCGTCGGCGTCGAACACCTGGTATGTACGCACGCCGGGTTCGTACACGGGCAGGTCCGTGCGGCGCCTGAATGTCAGGCCGTACAGCAGGTTCGCGGCATGGAATACGCCGTTTTCGATGACGCTCCAGAGCTCCAGATACGGCCTGAGTTGCGACTCATCAAACGCGAATTCTTCAGCACGAATCTTTTCGCTGTAGAAGTCCCAGTCCCATGCCTGGAGCTGGAAGCCGCCGCCTTCGCGATCGATGACCTGCTGCAGCTCGCCGGCCTCGCGCCGGGCATTGGCGAGCGCCGCCGGGGCAAGCCGGCCAAGCATCCGGTTGACCGCTTCAACAGTCCGGGCAGTCTGGTCCTGCAGCTTCCATGCGGCATGGTTCGCAAATCCGAGCAGCGCGGCGCGCTCGGCCCGCAGCCGGACGATGCGGGTGACCAGTGCGGTGTTGTCGTACCTGCCACCGCGGCTGCCGCGCGAGACGGAGGCTTCGTACACGCGCTGCCGCAGCGGCCGGCAGGACAGCTGCGATTGCGCTGGCTGGCCGGTCGTATTGAGCAGGGTCAGAACGTACTTGCCGGGCTGGCCGCGCACTGCCGCCTCTTCGGCCGCTGCGGCGATCTGTGAGGGCGTCAGGCCGTCGAGTTGCCGGACGTCATCCACCAGCACGGCCGATTCGTTCGCTTCATCCAGCACGTTCTGTCCGAACCGGGCGGTCAGTGAGGCCAGTTCGGTGTTGTACGTCTTCAATCTCTGCTTGTCGGCCGGTGAGACATTGGCGCCGGCGCGCGCGAAGTCGGCGTAGTAGCGCTCCAGCAGGCGCAGGCTTTCCGGGTCCAGGCCCAGCTCCTCGCGCCTGTCGTGCAGCGCCTTGATGCGCGCAAACAGTCCGGCGTTCAGATGGATGGCGTCGGCATGCGCCGCGAACCGCGGGGCATACTCATTGCGCAACCGGTTGCGCGCTTCGTTGGTATCTGCGCCCGCCAGGATGTGGAACACGGTGCGCGCCCGCCTCAGCATCTGTCCGCTGTGCTCCAGCGCCACCAGCGTGTTCTCGAAACCCGGCGGCGCGGGGTTGTCCGTGATGGCGCGAATCTCGGCGAGCTGTTCGGCCATTCCCGCATCGAAGGCGGGCGCAAAGTCGCTGTCCCGGATGCGATCGAACTGCGGATAGTTGAACGGCAGGGGGCTGGGCGCGGAGAAAGGGTTTGTTTCCGGGTGCGGCACTTGATCCGGGGGCGCCAGGGAACTCGTTGCGGTGCTCATGGCGAGGGGATGCTACGCGCCTCGCGAAGCCATGAAAATGCGGCGATGGGGTAGTAGGCTGACGGGACCGTCCAGTGCGGGGAGAAGAGCGGGTTGAACAGGTTCACGGCTTTGTGCGTTGCCGCGGTGCTGGCGCTGGCCGCCTGCCAGCGCGCCGGGCAATCGCCCCAGGGCGGCAGCGCGGATGGAATCGCCTGGTTCCAGGGCAGTGTCGATCAGGCCTTTGCCGCGGCCGCCGCGCAGCACCGCCTGGTGTTCTTGTACTGGGGCGCGAAATGGTGCCCGCCCTGTCACGAGCTCAAGGCGCATGTCTTCTCGCGGCGCGATTTCCAGGACAAATTGCGGCAGTTCGTGCCGGTGTATCTGGATGGGGATGCGCCGGGTGCGCAGCTGGCGGGCGAGCAGTTCCATGTCATGGGCTATCCCACCGTGTTGATCCTCGACGCCGATCGTCAGGAGATCGCCCGCATCGCCGGTGGCGGCGATCTTGCCAGCTATGCCGACGCGCTCGATCTGGCGCTGGAAAGCGTGCGGCCGTTGTCGCAACTGCTGGCGCAGCTGCGGGGCGATCATTCGATGTCCCTGGACCAGGCGGACTGCCGGCGACTGGCCTGGAACGGCTGGGATCTGGACCCGCGTGAACAGCCGGCACAGCTCGCCGCAACGCTGCAACTCGCGGCGGAGCGTTGTCCTGCCGCGTCGATGGCGGAGCGCGACCGCCTGATATTGACGGCGGCAGGTCTTGCCGCGAGCGCGCAAAGCGCGGCCATCAAGAGCGGCAAGCCGCCCGACGCCGGATTGTCGGGGCTGCTCGATGCGGTCAATGCCCTGCTGGGCGATCACGCCAGGGTTTTGCGCTCCGGTGATGCGGTTCTGTCATTGGGGGAGGACTTCTTCGTGGTCGAGAGACTGGCGCGGCCGGAGCAGGTCGAAGACGCTGCGTTCCAACTGGTTCGCGCTGATGGATGCCATGGCCAGCGACGCTCAATATGGCGCAGGCACGCGGCTGTACACCGTCGCCGCCCAGTTGCTGGCGGAGAAATCACTGGCTGCGGATGGCAAGATCCCCGCGGCCATGGCTTCCCGTGCGCGCGCCACGCTCGATGAGTATCTGGCGCACGACTACGATCCGGATACGCGTGCCGGCGTGGTGAATTCCGCGGAGTGGGTGTTGACCTGGCTCGACGACAGGAAGCGCCTGCGCGATCTGCTCGAGCAGCAGATGAAGACTTCCAGTACGCCCTTCTACTACATGGCTGATCTGGCCGACCTGGATGAGGAGGAAGGCGACAAGGCGCAGGCGCTGGAGCTGCTGCAGCGCGCCTACGAGCAATCCACCGGCCCGGCGACCCGTTTCCAGTGGGGCGCGATGTATGCGGGCGGCCTGCTGCGCATGAGCCCGGACGACGAGCAGCGCATCCGCAGTGCCATGCTCGACGTGCTCGGGGAGCTGGCCGGGCCGGATCGGATACATGCCCGCGCACGGGCGCGCCTGGACAAGCTCAGCAAGGCATTCAGCGACTGGGCGCGCGACACACACCATGGCGCCACGCTTGCCGCGGTTGCCAGGCGCTGGCAGCAGATCTGCGCGGCGTTGCCCGAATCAGATCCGGTGCGCGGCGAGTGTCCGCGACTGGTGGGTGCTGCTTCCGGCTGACCCACCCACGGGGCGTGTTGCCATGCCATGGGCTGACTGCCTGAGCTTGCGGCGCGCCGCCACCGCCCTGGCCAGCTCGTCCAGTACACGGACCGACGTATCCCAGTCGATGCAGCCATCGGTGATGCTCTGCCCGTACTCCAGCGGCTTGCCGGCCACCAGATCCTGCCGGCCGGCCTTGAGGTGGCTTTCCACCATCACCCCCGCGATGCGGGTGCTGCCCGCGCTGATCTGCGCGGCAAGATCCGCGACAACCGCCGGCTGCCTTTCCGGCTTCTTGCAGCTGTTGCCGTGGCTCGCATCCACCATCACGCGGCCCGCCAGCCCGGCCGCGGCCAGCTGCTCGCACACCATTGCCACGTTCGCCGCATCGTAGTTGGGCGTCTTGCCGCCGCGCAGGATCACATGGCAGTCGGCGTTGCCGGCCGTGGCCGCGATCGCACTCCTGCCTTGCTTGGTCACGGCCAGGAAATGGTGTGGGTGGGAAGCGGCCTGCACCGCGTCGAGTGCGATTCTGGCATTGCCATCGGTGCCGTTCTTGAAGCCCACCGGGCACGACAGGCCGGACGCCATTTCCCGATGCACCTGGCTCTCGGTGGTGCGCGCACCGATCGCGCCCCAGGCCACCAGGTCCGCGAAGTACTGCGGCGTGATGATGTCGAGAAATTCGCAGCCCGCCGGCAGGCCGAGGCGGTTCACGTCCAGCAGCAGGCCGCGTGCCATATGCAGCCCCTTGTTGATGTCGAAACTGCCGTTCAGGTCTGGATCATTGATCAGGCCCTTCCAGCCCACCGTGGTGCGCGGCTTCTCGAAATAGACGCGCATGATGATTTCCAGCGTGTCGGCGAGTCGCGCGCGCTCGGCGACCAGGCGCCTGGCATATTCCATGGCGGCCACCGGATCGTGGATGGAGCAGGGGCCGATGATCACCACCAGGCGGTCATCGGCTCCGCGCAGGATGTTCTGTACGCTGGTCCGGGCGGCGGTGACGGTGGCGGTAACCGCATCGTCGCGCGGGCAGTCAACCAGCAACCGGGCCGGCGTTGTCAGCTCCTGCATCGCCCTGATGCGCAGGTCGTCGGTGTTCACGCTCACGGTCTTCTCCTCATGCAAAAAAAAACCGCCAGGTTCATCTGGCGGTTTTCGTGGGTCCTCGTTGGTCTTGCAACTAGCGCGCGCCCAGTCCTTCCGCCGTTTTGGCTGGAACGAAAAAGTACTGCCAGAAGAAATACCGTACGGAAGTCATGCCACCACGTTTAACAGAGGTTCGGCCACGCTGGCAAGAGGGGTGGCCACAATCGGCCCCGTTGTGCGCCCCGCGGGGTGCCTCAACCGCTTTGCGCGGCACGGATCATCGCCGCCAGGCTCATTTCCACGTCCGCGTCCGTGGTGGCCCATGAGCACACGCTGATGCGCATGGCGGTGCGACCCTGCCACACGGTGTTGCCGCACCAGCACGTGCCGTCGCGCTGCAGGCGCGCAATGACCTGCAGGGTGCGCTCGGCTGTCCCGAACGACACCAGTACCTGGTTCAGCACCACGTCGTTGAGGATTTCGAAGCCGGCTCCGGCGAGGCCCGCGGCAAAGCGCCTGGCATGCCGGCAGCACCCGTCGATCATCTGCGCGACGCCACTGCGGCCCAGTGCCGCCAGTGCGGCCCACACCTCGACACCACGGGCGCGGCGCGAGAGTTCCGGCGTGTAGTCGCTGGGGGCGCGCTGTTGGCCGGCGGCCGGCAGGTACTCGGCGGTGACCGCCATCGCGGCACGCAATGCCGCGGTGTCGCGCACGAACGCCAGTCCGCTGTCGTACGGCACGTTGAGCCACTTGTGGGCGTCGGTGGCACAGGAATCGGCCAGTTCGATTCCGGCAGCAAGGGGCGCCAGTTCCGGCACGGCGCGCGCCCACAGGCCGAAGGCGCCATCCACATGCACCCAGGCGCCGGCGGCGTGGGCCTGCGGCACGATCTGCGCGACCGGGTCGAACGAGCCGGTGTTCAGGTTGCCGGCCTGCAGGCACACGATTGTTGGGCCGTTGATGGGTGGCAATGCGTCGGCACGCATGCGTCCCTGTCCGTCGACCGGCACGCGCACGACGCGGTTGCGACCCAGCCCGAGCACGCCCAGCGACTTCAGCAGGGTGGGATGGACCTCCTCGCCGACGATGACCGTGATGGGCGGCGCGCCGAACAGGCCGTCGGCCTCGACCGACCACCCGGCGCGTTCCAGCACGCGGTGTCGCGCGGCGGCCAATGCGGTCATGTTGGCCACGGTGGCGCCGGTGGTGAACGAGACGGTCATGTCGCGCGGCAGGTCGAGCACGTCGAGCAACCAGCGCTGTGCCACCCACTCGATATGCGAGGTGCCGGGCGTGGCCGCGTACAGGCCGGTATTCTGGTCCCAGGCCGTGGCGAGCCACGCGGCGCCGACCGTGACCGGCAAGGCGCCGCCGATGACGAAGCCGAAGAATCGCGGTCCGGCCATCGCCATCGTGGCGGGCCCGACAGTCTCATCGAGCCTTGCCAGCACGGCACGCGGATCCTGCGGCCCTTCCGGCAATGGCTGGTCCAGTTGCGCCAGCGCGGCAACCGCTGCCGGGTCGGGCGCGACGGCGCGATCCGGCAGGGCGGCCAGGTAGCGCTGCGCGCGCGCGGCCGCATCGGCGAGCAATTGCTGCGTGGATGAAACCGACGTCCCGTCGTCTTGCTTGCGCGGCATCTTCATCAGGCTCCTTTGGGCTGTGGACTCTAACGCGGATGCAGCCGGGACTGGAGCCTGGCGCGGGGACACCGTAGGGCTTGACCGGCCGCACCCAGTTCGGGTCCCATGACAGTCCTTCACCCGTCAATGGAGTGGCTGCCATGAAGCCGCGCTTCCCGATCCGCAATCTGTTCTGCGCATTGCTGTGCCTGTTTGCGGCACAGGTGACACTGGCTGCGGCGCCGGCCGCGCCACCTGCGCCGGTCAAGGTCACCACTGTTGAGGGCATCACCCAGTACCAGCTCGACAATGGGCTGAAGGTGCTGCTGTTCCCGGACCAGTCCAAGCCGACGATCACCGTGAACATCACGTACAAGGTGGGTTCGCGCCAGGAGAACTACGGCGAAACCGGCATGGCCCATCTGCTCGAGCACATGATGTTCAAGGGCACGCCGCGGCATCCGGATATTCCGAAGGATTTCAATGCGCGCGGCATGAGATTCAACGGAAGCACGTTCCTGATCGCACCAATTACTACGAACTGTTCGATGCGAACGAGTCGAACCTGGACTGGGCGCTGAACATGGAAGCAGACCGCATGGTCAATTCCAACATCGCGCGCAAGGACCTGGACACCGAAATGACGGTGGTGCGCAACGAGTACGAGAACGGCGAGAACTCGCCCACCAATGTGCTGCTCAACGCATCAGACCATCGCCTACGACTGGCACAACTACGGCCACTCCACCATCGGCAATCGTTCCGACATCGAGAACGTCGACATCGCGCACCTGCAGGCCTACTACCACATGTACTACCAGCCCGACAATGCACGCTGCTGGTTGCAGGCAAGTTCGATCCGGAAAGACCCTGCAACTGGTAAACCGGTACTTCGGGGTGATTCCCAGGCCGACGCACCAGCTGCCCAAGCTGTGGACCGTCGAACCGACCCAGGACGGCGAGCGCAGCTTCATGGTGCGCCGGGTCGGTGACATTGAAGCCGTGATGATCGGCTACAAGATGCCTTCGGCGCTGAGCGAGGAAGTCGATGCGCTGCAGCTCGGGGCTTTCACGCTCACCGATACACCGTCGGGGCGACTGCACAAGGCGCTGGTGGAGACCGGCAAGGCGGCACAGGTGGGTTCGTACTTCCTGGCCGGTGTGGACGGCACGCTGGGCATCTACTACGCCATCGTGAAGAAAGGGGACCCGGTCGAGCCGGTGCGGGACGAGATGATCCGCCAGATCGAGTCATTCCACGACAATCCGCCCACCGCCGAGGAACTGCAACGCGCCAGGATCGATTTCACGAACGGCTTCGAGCGCACACTCAATGACCACGAGTCCATCGGCCTCGAGCTTTCCGAGTACATCGCGCTTGGCGACTGGCGCATGTTCTTCCTGTCGCGCGATCGGGTGGCGAAAATCACCGCAGAGCAGGAGGCCGCGGCGGCCGGCAAGTATCTGGTGCGCGACAATCGCACCGTGGGCATGTTCATGCCGGAGGAACACCCCCGGCGCGCCGAGATTCCGCCGGTGCCGCTGGTCTCTGACCTGCTGAAGGATTACCACCCCAAGGCCACCGTGGAAGTGGCCGAAGCCTTCGACCCGAGCCCGGACAACATCGACAAACGCACCAGGCACCTGACCGTCGATGGCATCAAGGTGGCGTTGCTGCAGAAGAAGACCCGCGGCCAGACCGTGTATTTCTCGATGCGCCTGCCCTCCGGGGACCTCAAGACATTGTTCGGGCAGGACGCTGCCGGGACGCTCGCGGGGGCAATGCTGATGCGCGGCACCACGCGCTACACGCGTGAGCAGATTGCCGACGAGTTCAGCAAGCTGAAAGTCCAGGGGGGCGTCAACGGCAAGGGTGCGAGCTTCCAGACCACCGGGCCGAACCTGCCGGCCGCCATCCGCCTGGCCGCGCATGTGCTGAGGAATCCGTCCTTCCCGCCGGCCGAGTTCGAGCAGTTGCAGAAGCTCATCGTCACTTCGATGGAATCCCAGAAGAGCGACCCGTCGGCGCTGGCCTCGATCGCGCTTTCCAAGCACTTCAACATCTATCCGAAAGGCGATCCGCGCTATGCCTCGTCGATCGACGAGTCCCTGGAAGAGTTCAAGGCCACCAAGCTGGACGACGTGAAGAACTACTACAAGGCCTTCTATGGCGCGGATCGCGCGCAGATCGCCATCGTCGGTGATTTCGACGAGGCCGATGTGGTCAAGGCGATCACCGAATCGCTGGGCGGCTGGAAGAGCGGTGCGCCATGGGAGCGAATTACCCGGGAATATCGCGACATCGCGCCGGTGAACCAGTCCATCGAGACACCCGACAAGGAGAACGCCACGTTCCTGGCGCGGGAGAACACCGAGCTCAATGATGACGATGCGGACTATCCCGCGCTGTATGTGGCCAACTACATCCTGGGCGGTGGAGCCGGCTTTGATTCACGCCTGATGGCGCGCATCCGGGTCAAGGAAGGCTTGAGCTATGGATTGGGCTCCGGCGTGTCCGCGCCGACCTTCGACCACGCCGGATACTGGTACACCCAGGCCATCGCCGCGCCCCAGAACGTCGCCAAGGTCGAGACCGCGTTCAACGAGGAGGTGGCACGGTTCCTGAAGGATGGCCCGACAGCCGAGGAACTGGCCAAGGCCAAGTCGGGCATTGCGCAGAAGGCTGCGCAGCGGCGCGCCCAGGACGGGCAGGTGGTCGGTGCGCTGCTGTCGGACCTCGACACCGGGCGCAGCTTCGCGTGGGACAAGGGCTTCGAGGCGAAGATCCAGGCGCTGACTCCGGCCGATGTGCTGGCGGCGGCGCGCAAGCACATCGACCCGGCCAGGTTCACCATCATCAAGGCCGGCGACTTCGCCAAGGCGGCAAAGAAGCCCGGCGGCTAGCGGATGTCCTGCGGCTCCTCGGACATGCCCTGCTCGTAGGTGCTCCAGCCGGACGGTGTGCCGAATGGCGCACGCTGGAACACCGCCTCGATGCGGCGGATCTGGCCGTCCTCGATCTTGAACAGTTCGCCCAGCTGCCAGGTCCAGTTGATCCGGTAGTGGTCGAAGAACGCGAACGCGAACACGATGCCGCGTTCGCGGTCCACCGCCACGAAGCGCCGGTCGCGGATGCGCGAGACGATGCCCTTCAGGCCGGTTTCGAACTGCTTCTTGCACTCGCGCGTGGTCACCATGCCGTTCTCCAGCCGCATGCAATCGTCGGTGAACGGGTAATAGCCCTTGCCGTCGTTGCGCTGCAGGCCGGCGAAGTAGTAGTTGGCGGTCTTGATCAGCTCCTCGCGGGTCGGGCGCTTGTCCTCGGGAATGGTCTCGAAGTACACATCGGCGGGCTTGCCCAGCTTGTCCACCGCCTCGCCGGTCGGGGGGAAACGCCGTGCCGGAGCGGCCGCGGCGTTGCCACTGCCACCGCCGGTGACCTGCTGCGTGTTGTCGGGACGGATGTCGAGTTGTTCGACCTCGGTGATCCGGTTGTCGACGATCCTCAGGCGCAGGGCGATCGCGGCCAGCGTGCCGTCGGTGGTGGTCTTGCCGCCATAGCGCACCGTGCCGATGAAGGCCACCTGCTGCGTTTCCACGTCCGGCACGTAGAACTTGTACTGTCCCTTGCCGGACATGTCGTACCACAGGCCCTCGTGGCCGAAGGGCAGGCGAATGCCGTTTTCGGTGAAGCGCACGTTGCGTGCGAACAGCTTGTCGGAGACCTCGTGTGCCTGCATGGCATCCAGGTACCTGTCGACGAAGCCCTGCAGGCAGGCCCGATCGCAGGGGCCGGGCCTGGCCGGTGGATTGGGCACGGCCGAGGCGATCATTGGCAGTGCCGCAAGGCAAGCCAGAGCGGCCAGACGTACGGTCTTCATCGCGTGTTCCCCCCACTGATCATTGTTTTCGAATGCCGGCATTATGCACCGCCGGTTGGTTCCCGCGGACTCCTAGAGCGGCTTTCCGTCCGGCCCGAATGCCCTCCAGTTATGCGGTGGCAGCGAGACGGGAATGCGCACGGCAGCGCGGCCCGTGCCGCGCACCGCCGTCACATTCACCGCTTCATCGCGGAAGTTGTGCACCACGAAGGTACCGTTGTCGTACTCGAACAGACTCACTTTGGACGGTGCCTCCAGCCGCACGGGCAGCCCGGCGCTGAGAACGCGGCGGATTTCGTCCAGCGCCGGCGCCGGATAGTTGTAGAAGTCGGCGAAGTTCTCCGGCACGACCAGCACGTACAGGTGCCCGCCGTTGTAGTCGGCATCGTGCAGCAGCGGCCAGCCGTTGTCGCCGTCGATGGCCGACACCAGTTCCCAGGAGTCGTTGGTGCGGTAGGCGATCTGCGGGATCAATATCGGCTTTTCAGAACTGGACAGGCTGCCGCGTCCGGCGAGGAACTGCGACACCAGCGCCACGCGGCCGGTATCTTCGATCTGCGCGATGCGCTCGATGCCGCGCGATTGCAGCGCGCGCAGCAGGCCGGACGTGATCACCACCGACTGGCCCGTCTTGATGTGCGCGGTGATCTTCCCGACGATCTGCGGATCCGCGGCCGCCTCCCGGGTGAGCAGCACCACCGGATCCTGGTCCGGGAATTGCGGCACGATTTCCATCGGCAGGCCGATCATGCCCAGGAAGCTCTGCAGATTGTCCTCGCCCACGGAATGAAATGGCCGGTAGCTGCGCAGCGCCAGCGGTTTGCCCAGCTTGCCCAGCACCGGATCCATGGCGTCGAACGCGCGTTTGGCCGCTGCCGCGGCCGATTCGCCCGCAGCGGCGCCCGGCTGCGGGCGACCCAGCGGGCGGCCAATGCTGCTCCAGTCGAACAGCGTCACCTGCGGCCCGGACTTCGCCAGCAGCGTCATCCACAGTTGCTCGGCGTAGCGGTCATAGCCGCCCGAGCCGTACGGGTCGACCCACCCGCCGCCATTGCGCCCCGGTGCGATGTTCTCGAAGTACCGCATGATCGAGTAGCCGTGATAGGGCTGCAGGTGCTGCGCGCTGCGCACCGCATCGCGGGTTTCGGTGCCGGTATAGATGCCATCGAATATCTTCGGTTCGGTTTCCAGGTTGAAGCCCAGCGCCTGGAAGTGCTCGTACCAGTTGGGGTACTTGATGATGACCTTGACCCGCGGATTGACCTTCTTTGCGGGGCCGACGACCAGATCGCGCGCCGCATCGGTCATCAGGGCCAGGCGGTAGTCGGTCCAGCTGCGGTTGCCGCGCGCCTTGATCTCGCCCGGTGATTTCACGTCGGTGAAGAAGAAGTCGTCGAGAATCACCTCGTCGAAGTGCCGGGCAGCGGTCTCGGCGATCATCCGCACGCGCCTGCGATCCTCGGGGTTGCTGTATGCAAATGTCTGGAACCGGTTGCTTTCGCTGATCGTGTAGGTGATGCCGCCGGCGGTCTTCACGCCGTGCGCGGCGAAGAATGCCTTGGCGGCCTCGATGGTCGCATCGTCGGGCATCACGCCGTCCCGATGCACTTCCAGGTACACCTTGTCCACGTGCACCGCGCTGGAAATGCGCTGCCATTCGCGCTCCAGCCAGGCCGGATCCTTCATGCGGGAAACTTCCTGCGCCCGTGCATAGACCGCGACCTGCAGGTTCTCGTAGGCGCCGGCTACAGCGCTCCAGCCGCCGAGCATGAGCAGCAGTCCGACACAGCGCGCCAGATTCCTCATTTCGCCCCCTTTCGTTCTTGTGGCGCCGCATTGTGTACCATCCTGTCCACAACGATGAAGGGGGGATCCATGGCGCAGGAAGGACGAAGGCCGCTGCTGGCAGCCGGCAGCTGGGGCTCGATTGCGCTGATCTATCTCTTCGGCGTGCTGTCGTCCGCTTCGCTGAGCAAGATCATTCCCATCGTCGGCGACGTTGGTGCGCACCTGGGCGCCTCTCCGGCGCAGTTCGGCTTGCTGATTTCGCTGATGACCGTGCTGCCGGCGGTGCTGGCTTCGGTCGCGGGTTCGATAATCGACCGCATTGGCTCACGCGGCACCTTGCAGGTCGTGGCGCTGATCGGCATCGCCATCAATGGCGCGTACCTGGCGACCGGTTCGCTGGTCGCGTTCATGAGCATCCGCGTGCTCGAGGGGCTCATTGCAGTCGGTGCTTACGCGGCGGCACCTGCGCTGATCATGGCGACGGCGCCGCCGGCGAGAACCGGCCGCGCCATGGCCTTCTGGTCCACCTACTCGCCGGTGGGCGTATCCACCGGACTGGTGCTGTCCGGTTCCTTTGCGGGGACCGCCGACTGGCAGGGCGGGTACTGGGTGCACATGAGTCTGTTTGCGCTGCTCGCCGTTGCCAGTCCATTGCTGCCCCATGCCCCGGCGGCAAAGGTCCGGCGCGCCGCTCCGCCGGCGAAGCTGTTCGCGGCCTGGGGGCAGAGCGGCCCGCTGCGCCTGTCGTTGGCATTCGCTTCGATGATCGTGATGGGTTTCGGCCTGACTACCGTGTATCCGGACTGGTTCGCGCGCCAGCACTCGGTGCCGGTTGGGCATGCATCGAACATCCTGTCCGTTGCCACACTGGTGATGATCCCGGGTGGCTTTGCCGCCGGCGCGTTGCTGGCACGCGGCTGGCGCGACGTGCGGCTGCTCGGCGCGCTGATGCTGACCGCGGTAGCCATCAGCGTGCCGCTGTTCGTGCCGGGCCTGGCCGAGGGCCTGCGTATTGGCGCGATGGTCGTGTGGATGCTGGCCCAGGGAGCGGGCATTGCACTGGTGACCGCGACCTTGCCGCGTGTGGTGGACAATCCCATGCAGGGCGCGGCGGCGGCGGGCCTGCTCAGTCAGCTCGCGGCGCTGATCACATTCGTCACACCGCTGGTGTGGCAGCCGATCCTGCAGGCCGCCTACTGGCCAGGGTTCATCGTCGTGGTGGCCATTGCCGCCGTGGCTGCCTGGCTGCTGTTTCCCCGGCGCGCCCGCGCGGGGTGAATCAGCCGCGCCGGCCTCAGTTCACTTTGGCCGGAATGACCGGCGGTAGCGGGCACTCCAGTACCGCGCAGATGGCACGTAGCAGCTCGGCCTCAGTGGGCGAGAGCAGGCCATCGTGGGCAATCGTGCGCACCAAACCTTCGACCAGCAATTGTTTCGCCGCCACGCGCAGGTGGCACAGCTGGTCCAGGGCCTGGTCGAACACCGGCACCCAATCCCCGATTACGCTGTACGCGGGACGGTAGCGCGGCAGCATCGGCGCCATGCCGGCCTCATAGGCCAGGCGCGCCACATCCTCGTTCGGCGCACCCTGGCGCGCCAGCACCGAAAACACCACGCCCAGGGATGCAGCGGTGTCTTCCAGGGTGAGCTTGCCGTGCGGGTCCCGCGCGCCCTCGTGAGGCAGCAGGGCCCTGATCGCCAGCTTCTCCAGTGCGTACTCGAATACCGACAGTCCGCCATCAAAGCGCATCAGCTCCTTGAGCGTCACCACGAATTCGGCGCGGTGCGCAAGCGGCCACTTGCGCAATGCTGGAATCAGCTGCAGCACCGCCGGCAGACGCAGCATGGGAGTCAGCGCGCCAGCCGCGGAGGCGGCCCGTTGCACGCCCTCGGCCATGGTGGCTCCGAGCTTTTCGCGCACGAAATCGATGCGGCGCTGCTGCAGCTCGGGGTGGGCAAAGATGACGATGGCCAGCAGCAATGCGCCGGCCTGTTCGGGCTGTTCGGCGCTGGCGCGCAGCGCCGGTGGCAGGGCATTGCGCAGCGCAACCGCATGGGCAAGATGCCCGGGCGTCGGCTCGCCCGTGCTGGCGGCGATCATCGCGGCCGGCATCTGCAGGGGAACCGCGGCCAGCGCGGCTGCCGCGGATGTCGCGGCCCCGCTCGTGCTCTCGGACGGGGGCGCGCTGGATCGCTCCCGCTGCATCTGCTCGCGGGCCTGCCGCACCAGCGACTCGAAGCGCCCGTGGTTCACCTGTGGGTCCAGTTCGTGTACGCGTTCTTCCAGCGGCGGATGCGTGGCCAGCAGGCGCGGTGCCTCGGCGACCAGCAGCATGTGCGCGATCTCGTCCATGCGCGCGCTGACCGGCTTGCGCGCAGCGTTAAGGGCCGCGATGCGGATCAGCGCATCGCGCAGGCCCTCCGGATTGCGCGTGAACTGCACGGCGGAGGCATCCGCGAGGCATTCGCGTTTGCGCGAGATCCATGCCTGCAGGATACGTCCGGCCCAGAATCCGATCTGCCCGACGATCAATATGGCCACGCCGAGAAACAGCAAGGGCACCGCACCACGATCACGGCGCGAGCGCCCGCCGGTGGACACGGAAAGCCGTATCAGGAGCCGGCCGGCAATCGCAACCGCCATCAGGCCGAACACCATGCTCATCAGCCGGATGGACAGCAGCATGTCGCCGTTGAGGATATGGCTGAACTCATGCGCGATGACACCCTGCAGCTGGTCGCGGTTCAGGTTCAACAGCGCCCCGCGGGTAACGGTCACCGCGGCATTGGCCGGTGTATGCCCGGCCGCGAAGGCGTTGATGTCCTCGTCGTCCTCCAGTACGTAGACCTCCGGCACCGGTACGCCTGATGCCAGTGCCATTTCCTCGACGATGTTGTAGAGCTGGCGCCGTCGTGGGTCCGGCGTGGCGCGATCCACCCGCACGGCTCCGACACTGCGTGCCACATAGCCGCCGCCATCGCGCAACTGCATCTGGCGTGTGATGCTCGCGGCGCCGATGAAGCCGGCCGTGACAAATGTCACCAGCAACACGGTGCCCGGATGTGCCAGCGCCCAGCTCGTCAGCGATGCGCCGTAGGGTTCGGCATGCTTGCCCACGGCGTAGTCGACGCGCAGTGCCGTCAACGCAATGATGTTCAATGCCAGGACCACGGCCAGCACGCAGGCCGCGAACGCCCAGCTCAGCAGGCGCGACTGCTGGCGGGCTCGCGCCTGGGCGCCGAAGAAATCCACGGCCCGGTGCTAGGTGAAGCTGACCTTGGGCGGCTCGCGTTTCTCCGGCGGCGGTGCTTCGAGCATCTTGGCCGGTTCGAAGTTGAACATGTTTGCCATCACGGAGTTCGGGAATACCTCGCGGGCATTGTTGTAGCTCATCACCGAGTCGTTGAACGCCTGCCTGGCGAACGCCACGCGGTTCTCGGTGGAGGTGAGCTCTTCGGACAACTGCATCATGTTGGCGTTGGCCTTGAGGTCCGGATAGGCCTCGGCAACCGCGAACAGGCGGCCCAGCGCGCCGGTCAGGCCCGCCTCGGCGCCCGACAGCTGCGTCACGGCTTCGCCACTGGCCGGATTGGCCGCTGCCGCCTTGAGCCCGGCCAACGCCGTATTGCGCGCGGCGATCACGGCCTCGAGAGTCTCGCGCTCGTGTTTGAGGTAGCCCTTGGCGGTTTCGACCAGGTTGGGGATCAGGTCATAGCGCCGCGTGAGCTGTACGTCGATCTGTGCAAACGCGTTCTTGAATGCGTTGCGCGCAGTCACCAGGCGGTTGTACATGCTGATCATCCAGAAGATGAGCACCACGAACAGGATCAGGATCACGAGCAGTCCCATTGCAGGTTTCTCCCTATTGATGCGGTTGCGGCCACGACAATGGCCCCTTCTTGAGTGTCCGGTATGTACCACGAATCCGGCGGTCTATACGATGCACATGTCATGGAAACCGCCGTACTGCTGTGGATTCTCGCCGCCGGACTGATGCTGGTGGGCCTTGCGGGCACTCTCGTGCCGGTCCTGCCGGGAGTTCCGCTGATGCTGCTCGGCATGTTCATGGCGGCGTGGATCGGCCACTTCGCGCGCATCGGCCCGATAACCCTGACCATCCTCACTTTGTTGACGGTGCTGGCCGTGTTGCTGGATCTGGGCGCCGGCGCGCTTGGCGCCAGGCGGGTAGGTGCCAGCCGGCAGGCCGTCGCCGGCGCGGCGCTGGGCACCCTGGTGGGAATGTTCTTCGGGATTGCAGGCCTGATCCTGGGGCCCTTCGTCGGTGCCGCGGCCGGTGAATATGTGGCGCGCAACCGTGGCGGACGCGACGATGCACTGGCCGCCGTCAGGATCGGTACCGGTGCCTGGATAGGTTTTGCGATCGGCACCATAGGCAAGATCGCTGTGGCATTTGCCATGCTGGGTGTGTTCGCGCTTGCCTGGTTCATTGATTGATGGAGTTGCCGCGCCTGGACCTGGGCGCATTCACGATGCCATCGCGCAGCAGTGAGACGTGCTGCAGGGTCAGTTGTGCCACGCGCTCATTGTTGGCGTCGGTGGCGGGTTCTTCGTCCAGGAATGGAAACAGGACCAGGCCCAGCAGGGAATCGGCAAGGTACTGCGCAGCCATGTCCTGACGCAGCGCCTTGATGTTCTGGCCGCGAACCACGAGCTCGCGCAGGCAGGCGCGCAGTTGTCCGCGCAGCTTCAGCGCGGTGGCATGCCCCAGCCACAGACAGCGCCGCAGCAGCGGATCGGACGCCAGCATCGAGGACAGGCGCTGCATCAGGAACGTCAGCGCGAGTTGCGGCTGCCCGGCGCGCACGCGGGCTGCGGCCACCATGTCCTGGACATGCGGGGCGACCCGTTCCTCCAGCAGCACGTCGATGAGTCCGTCCCGGTTGCCGAAGTAGTAGTGGGCCAGCGCCGGGGTCACGCCTGCCCGGCGCGCAATCTCCCGCAAGGTCAGCGCATCGGTTTGACCACGGGCGAGCAGCTCCTGCGCGGCGCCGAGCAGCCGGGTGCGCTGCACATTGCGGACCCCGGCGGGCCGGCCACGCGGGCGGGTTCCGGAAGCAGATTTGCCAGTCATAATTAAATTAAGTATAAGATAAATAAAATCAAATGCCGAAATTGAGTGTCGATGGCAGCATGAGTAACAACTCATAGATCAAAAACTATTAGACGATCATTGATCTCGGCGCTGTCTTGCCAAGCCAAGAGGCTATCGCCCATCCTCGGCCGGACGCGTTAAAGATGGGCTCGGCAACGTACCGGCGCCCCGCGTAAACAGGGAAACCAAAGGGGAGAGTCATGGCTTTGACATTTCGCCGGCTGGAAGTGTTTGTCGCGGTTGCCGAAGACGGCAATTTCCGCAAGGCGGCCGAGCGGCTGGGCATCAGCCAGCCGTCAGTGAGTTCGCAGATCAAGTCGATGGAGCGGTACCTCGGTTATCAGTTGTTCGAGCGGCACCGGGGTGCCCTGGCCGCGTTGTCTGCCGAGGGCAAGAGCTTCCTGTCGCAGGCCCGGGATCTGGTGGCGGCACAGAACGCACTGACCAGCGCCCGTGCGGGTGGTACGCGCCTGGTGCCCCTGCAGTTGAAAGTGCTGATCGGCCCGCTGCTGCTGGAGCGCTGCGTCGAGCCCGGCCTGGCGGCCTTCCGCCAGGCAAATCCGCACATCGATTTGCAGGTGCAGGCGTTTTCCTCCGGCACGGTTGCCGAGGCGGCCTTTCACCGGGGCGAGGCGGACGTGATGCTCTACACCGGAGCACTGCCGGAATGCGGCGACGGCGAGACGGCGGAAGTCATCTCCCGTATCAGCTGCTCGCTGTACGGCGCCCCGGCACTGGTGCGTCCTGTATTACAGGGACAAAGAGCGCTGGATGAGCTGCCTTTCCTGTTGCTGGCCGAGCACTTCCGGATCACCCAGTGGACGCTGGACCAGTTCGGCAGCAAGGGAATCGTGCCCCGGCACGTGGTCTCGCCGCGGCCCCAGTCGCTGGATCACCTGCTGCAGATGGTGCTGGCGGGTCGTGGCGTGGGCATGTTCTTCGACATCGAGATTGCCTCCCACATGCGTTCCGGCCGTGTCCTGCCCTGCGGTCCCTCCCTGGACCCTGTTTCACGGGTCATGGTCGTGGGACACCGGGCCCGATCCGCGGATGCCGCGCCGTTGCTGGCCTTCCTGCGTCACGCGGTGCGCAAGGATGACGAGACCATTGCGACGCAGCATGCGCGCCTGGGTCATCCGGGATTGTTGGTTGGTGACGACAGTCTTGCCCGACTGGTCGGGTTGTGACTTGCCACAACAAATTTGTCATTTAAGGGCAGCGGGGCCTCGTGTATAGTTCCGGCCCGAGATGGACGGCGTTTTCGCCGTTCGCGTCTCGATAGTCGTGGAACAAGACCCCCCGTTTCCACGTTATATTTTAGCCCCGCAGCAATGCGGGGCTTTTTTTTGCGCGTGCACAATCTGGACGCAGCGTATCGAAATTGCAGAGGGGTTTTCCCATGCGCATCGCGGTGCCGCGCGAGATCAAGAACCAGGAGTACCGGGTCGCACTGACTCCGGCCGGCGTGCGTGAGTTGACCGCGGCCGGTCACGAGGTTGCGCTGGAATGCGGCGCCGGCGAGGGCGCCGGCTTTGCGGATGCGCACTATGCCGCGGCCGGCGCGCGTCTGGAGCCGGATGTCGGTGCGCTGTTCGATCAAGCGCAACTCATCGTCAAGGTGAAGGAACCACAGCCGGAAGAATGTCGGCGCCTGCGTGCCGGGCAGACCCTGTTCACGTATTTGCATCTGGCGGCCGACCGGCCGCAGGCCGAAGCACTGATGGCATCCGGCGTGACAGCCATCGGCTACGAAACCATTACCGCGGCGGATGGCAGTCTGCCCCTGCTTGCGCCGATGAGCGAGATTGCAGGCCGCATGTCCGTGCCGATTGCCGCGCACTGCATGATGAAGACGCAGGCAGGCGCGGGGCTGTTGCCGGGTGGCGTTCCGGGTGTTGCGCCTGCCAGGTTTGTCATACTGGGCGGTGGCGTTGCGGGCAGTCACGCGGCCCAGATGGCGCTTGGTCTCGGCGCCGATGTCACGGTCGTTGATCGTTCGCTGCCGCGCCTGCGCGAGCTTGCCGTGACTTTCGGTCCGGTGCTCAGGACGGAGTATTCGACCCGGGACACCGTGGAGCGCCTGGTGCGCGGGGCCGATGCGGTGATTGGCTCCGTGCTAGTGCGGGGCGAGGCCGCTCCCCGCCTGGTGACGCGCGAGATGGTGGCGGGCATGCAGGCGGGCGCGGTACTGGTGGACATTGCCATCGATCAGGGAGGCTGTTTCGCAACCAGCCACCCAACCAGTCACGAGGAGCCGACCTTCGTCGAGAGCGGCGTCGTGCACTACTGCGTAACGAACATGCCCGGGGCCGTGCCACGCACATCCACCACGGCGTTGACCCATGCCACGCTGCCCTACATCCGGCAACTTGCCGACAAGGGCGTAGCCGCCGCGCTGAGCGCTGATCCTCACTTCAGGCGCGGCCTCAACGTGGCCGACGGGGAAATACGCAGTGCACCGGTGGCGCGCGCCCTTGGTTTGCCGCTGCGGCCTTGAAGCTTGCGTTCGTGGCGGCCCATCAGGCTAGCTTGCAAGGGATGCAAATCGCACACACCAGGGTGGGCGCGTACCGCAAGGCCCGGCACGTGGGCGCGCTCGCGCATCGCGGCAGCTGGGCCGCCGTGCTGGCCTACGTGCCCGCCTATGTCGCGCTGGACTGGATCAGCTATGTTCAGCCGGTTCTGAAGCTCGGCATCACCCCGTGGAGTCCACAGACCGGACTCACGGTGGCCTTTGTGCTGTGGAACGGGCCGCGCTGGGCGCCCTGGACGGCCGTGGCGGCCTTCCTTGCCGAACTGCTGGTGCGCAATGGTCCGGCCGGCATGCAGTGGCTGGTTCTGTCCTCGCTGTGGATCGCTGCGACCTACACCGCACTTGCGCTGCTGATGGGGCGACAGCTGTTGCGCGACGCGATGGTGGGGCTGGCGCCGGCGGTGCGCTTCGTAACCACCGCGGTCGGGGCTGCGCTGGTCGCCGCGATCGGTTACGTGGGCACGTTCGTGCTGGCCGGGTCATTGCCGGTGTCTTCGGCGGTTGGCGGCGTCCTGCGCTACTGGGTCGGTGACACCAACGGCATTCTGATGCTCGCGCCGCTGCTGCTGGCACTGCCGCAGGCCCGGGCGGCATGGCATGCACTGCGCACGAGCTGGCGGGCGGCCGCCGTGCAGACGGCCGTCGTGGTGCTGTTCGTCTGGCTGCTCTTCGGGCTGGATGCTTCGAACCAGTTGCGCTTCTTCTATCCGCTGTTCGTGCCGATGATCTGGATTGCCGTGCGCTGGGGCGCCAGCGGCGCGCTGGTGGCGGCGCTTGCCATCCAGGTGGGTATCGTGGTGGCCATGCGGGGTGCAACCATCGATGCGCCGCTGATCGACCTGCAGATCCTGATGTTGACGCTGACCCTGACCGGAGTGCTGCTGGGTGCGGTGGTGGCCGAACGTGCCCAGGCGCGCAACGAGGCCGAAGAGCGCGAACGCCAGCTGGCACGCGCCATGCGTTTCGCGGTGGCCGGAGAACTGGCGTCCTCGCTTGCGCACGAGCTGAACCAGCCGATCACGGCGCTGGTGTCCTACCTGCAGGCTTCGCGCATCATGTCGGTTCCCGGAGGTGCGGACGAGCGCCTGTCCGATACGCTTGCCAAGGCCACCAACGAGGCGATTCGCGCCTCGCAGGTGCTGCGGCGGCTGCGTGACTTCTATCAGGGAGGCGGGGGTGGCAAGGGGCCGGCGGACGTCGCCGCCTGCTGTGCGTCGGTGGTCGACGTGCTGGGTCCGCGTCTGCGCAGCCAGCGCATTCGCCTGCAGTCGTCGGTGCCGCATGACCTGCCCCGGGTGCGCGTCGATCACTCGCAGATTGAAATGGTGTTGCACAACCTGATCGGCAATGCGGTCGACGCCCTGGGGCCACGGCCGGCGGGGGCGCGCGAAGTGCGATTGCGCGCCGAATCGCACGGCGGATTCGTCCATCTGCTGGTGGAGGACTCCGGGCCGGGCGTGGCCGACGACGCCCTGGATCAGCTGTTCGAGCCCTTCAATACCACCAAGCCCGACGGAATGGGGCTGGGTCTCGCAATCAGCCGCAATCTGACCCGGGCGCAGGGCGGTGACCTGCTGTATCGCCGCGGTACCGTGCTGGGCGGCGCCTGCTTCGAGATGCGACTGCCGGTCTTCGCGTAGTATCTGCACTCATTATGCAACCGACCGTGTATTTCGTGGACGACGACGCTGCAGTGCGTGACGCAATTTCGCTGCTGTTGTCGCTGAAGGGCTTCCTGTCACAGGTGTTTGCCAGCGCCGAAACCTTCCTGGAAACCTACCGGCCGGAATGGCGCGGCTGTCTGCTTACCGACCTGCGCATGTCCGGTATGAGCGGCATCGAGCTGCAGCACGAGCTGGTTGCGCGCGGCGCTTCGCTGCCGGTTGTGGTGCTGACCGCGCATGGCGACGTGGCCAATACGCGCGCGGCGATGAAGGCAGGCGCATTCGACTTTCTGGAAAAGCCGGTTGATGAGCAGATTCTGGTCGACGTGCTGAAGAATGCCATTGCCCATGATGCCGAGGTCCATGGCGTGGAAAGATCCAGGCACCGCGCGCGCGAACGCTTCGGCCGCCTGACTCCCCGGGAACGCGATGTCGCCCAGCTCGTGTCCGAGGGCCTGCAGAACCGGGAAATCGCCGCGCGGCTGGGCATCAGTCCGCGAACCGTCGAAGTGTACAAGGCACGCATGATGGAGAAGCTGGACTGCCGCAATCTCGCCGAAGTGCTGCGTGTGATGGCCGGCATTGATCCGGTCTAGAATCGCGCGGGACTTTTTTTGCGGGGACCGGGGCATGGCACACACGGCTGAAGAGAAGCGCAATCTCGACCTGGTGCTCGAGATGTACAACGAGGTGCTGGTGCCGTTCGACTCCTCCAAGGTTGACCGCTACATCTCCGCCCGACTACGTACAGCACAGCTCGCTGGCCCCGCCCGGGCGCGATGCGCTGAAGCAGTTTCTGGATTTCATCCGCAAGCAGTCGCCGCAGGCCCGGACCAGTATCAAACGCGCCTTCGTGGATGGCGATCACGTCATCTGCCATGTGCACGTGGTGCGCCATCCCGGGGATCCGGGCCTGGCTGTGGTGGACATCTTCCGCGTGGCCGGCAACATGATCGTCGAGCACTGGGACGTGCTGATGGACGTGCCGGCCAGGCCCGTCAATCCCCTGCCCATTTTCTGAATGACCGAAGACGAGGAAGGCGCAATGAGCCGGCGGTTCGACAACAAGGTGGTGCTCGTCTTCGGCGGCAACAGCGGCATAGGCCTGGCGGCGGCGCGCGGATTCGCCGCGGAGGGCGCGCAGGTGGTCATTACCGGCCGCGATGCCGGGACACTGGCCGCCGCGCAGGAAGCCATCGGCGCGCGGCACTTTGGCGATCCGCTCCGATATCGCCGACCTCGCGGCCCTCGACGAGGTCTACCGGCAGGTGCGCGAGCGCCATGGGCGCATCGACGTGCTGTTCGTGAATGCGGGCATAGGTGGCTTCGTGCCGGCCGCGGATGTGACGCCCGAGTACTGGGACAGCGTGCACGCGGTGAACCTGCGCGGCTGCTTCTTTGCCGCGCAGAAGGCGCTGCCGCTGATGGGCAAGGGCGCCTCGATGGTGTTTACCGGATCGATCGGCAGCCAGCTCGCCGCTCCCGGCAACATTACCTACGGTGCCGCGAAGGCCGGGCTGCGCGCAGTGGCCCGCAATCTTGCGTCGGAACTTCTGCCGCGGGAGATTCGGGTCAACATGGTCAGTCCGGGCGCGACCGAAACGCCGATCCTCTACCGCAATCCCGGCATGGACGAGAAGGCGGTGGAGGGCCTGCGGCAGATGATGATCGCCAACACGCCGATGAAGCGCATGGGCACGCCGCAGGAGATAGCCCGCGCCGTGCTGTTCCTGGCCTCGGAGGAGGCCAGCTTCATAACGGGCATCGATCTGTTCGTCGATGGCGGTGTCATTGAGCTCTAGGGAATATCCGTGCAGAGCCTGCCTGGTCCGCCGCTGGCGGAGCTGACCGAGACACGCCACGCGCAGCTGGCCGAGCGCGCACCACGGACTGCCGCGTTGCTCGGTGCACATCCGCACGCTGCCGCCACGGCACGCAAGGTCCTGCTTGGCAGTGATTTCGCATTGCACGTGATGGTTCGCGACGACGAGGCGTTGCCGGCACTGTGGAGCGCGGGCGCCCTGGACAAGGCGCGCAGCCCCGGGGATTACCAGGAGTTGGTGGAGGCACTGCACCCGGATGCCGTTACCGCCGAAGCCGACGCAATGCAGGCCCTGAGGGTCCTGCGACACCGCGAAATGCTGCGCCTGGTCTGGCGCGACATCGGCGGTGGTGCCGGCGTCCACGAGACACTGCGCGAGACATCATGGCTTGCCGACAGCATCATCGCCGGCGCCGCGCGCATGGCCGTCGCGTTGCTCGCGCCGCGCCATGGCAGGCCGTCACCCGAAGCCGGCGGTTTGATGGTGCTGGCGATGGGCAAGCTCGGCGGGTCGGAGCTGAACTTCTCCTCCGACGTGGATCTGGTCTTCGTGTACCCGCACGGTGGCCAGAGTTCCGGACCGGCATCCCTGGACCTGGAGGAGTACTACACGCGCCAGGGTCGCACGCTGATCCGCCTGCTGGACCAGGTGACCGAGGACGGCTTTGCGTTCCGGGTGGACATGCGCCTCAGGCCATTCGGCGACTCCGGACCGCTGGTGGCCAGCTTCGCCTTCATGGAGGACTACCTGCAGGCGCACGGTCGTGACTGGGAACGCTATGCCTGGATCAAGGCGCGCGCGCTGACCTGCAGCGGGGAATTCGCGGCGCTGCGCGACCAGATGCTGCGGCCGTTCGTGTACCGCCGCTACCTGGATTTCGGCGTGTTCGAGTCGCTGCGCGACATGAAGGCGCTGATCAGCCGCGACGTGCAGCGCCGCGACCGCGCCGCCAGCCTCAAGCTCGGGGCCGGTGGCATCCGCGAGATCGAATTCATCGTGCAGGCGTTCCAGCTGGTGCGCGGCGGCCATGACGGCTCGCTGCGCGAACCCTCGTTGCTGACGGTGCTGCCGCGGCTGGCCGGCGCGCGGTTGCTGCCGCAGGCCGCCGTGGACGAGTTGCAGCAGGCCTATGACTTCCTGCGCCAGCTCGAGAATCGCGTGCAGATGCTCGGCGATGCCCAGACTCACCAGTTGCCGGACGACGAGACAGCCCGCGCCCGCGTTGCGGCTGCGCTGGGCTATTCCGGTATCGCGGCCCTGGAGGAGCCGTTGCGCAGGCACCGCGCGCGGGTCGAGGCGCACTTCGCGGCTTTGTTCAGCGACAGCGTCGTGCGGCCCCGCGAAGCGCTGGACCTTTCGGCATTGTGGGAGGCGGGGCTGGATCGCGCCGCGCTCGTCGAGCAGCTGGCCGGGCTCGGCGCGGACGGTCCGGGCTTGCTGGCGCGTCTGGAAGCGCTGGTGCAGGGCAGTCGCCTGCGCCGCCTGGATGAGATCGGCCGGCGCCGGCTGCAACTGCTGCTGGAGCTGCTGATCGGCGAACACCGGGCGCATCGCAACGCGGATTGCCTGCGCCGCATCTTCGAGGTGCTGGAAGCCATCGGGCTGCGCTCGGCCTATTTCTCGCTGCTGGTGGAAAACCGCCGCGCGCGCGAGCGGTTGATCGACGTGTGCGGCAAGGGAGACTTCCTCGCCGCGCAGCTGTCGCGCAATCCGGCGCTGCTGGACGAATTGCTGGACGAGCGCTGGCTCGAAGAGCCGCCGGATCGAGCGGCGCTGGCCGCGGAGCTGGCCGCGCGGCTGGCAGAGCTGACGCCGGACGATGTCGAGCGCGAAGTCGAACAGCTCGCCCGCTTCAAGCAGGCGGCGGTATTCCGCGTCGCTCTTGCCGATCTGATGGGGAATCTGCCGCTGATGCGGGTCAGTGACCGCCTCACCGAGATCGCCGGACTCATCGTGGAGCGGGCGATGGCCATGGCGCTGCGCCAGACGGTGGCGCAGTACGGCCGCCCGTACTGTACGGATGGCGCAACGCGGCGACCCGTGGACATCGCGGCGCTGGCCTACGGCAAGCTGGGCGGCTTCGAGCTGGGCTACAGCTCCGATCTCGATCTGGTATTCCTGCATGACAGTGCCGGTGAGCACCAGGAGACCGATGCGGCCACGCCGGTGGACAACCAGGTGTTCTTCCTGCGGTACGCGCAGCGGCTCATTCACCTGATGACCATGCACTCGCCGGCCGGACGCCTGTACGAGATCGACGTGCGGCTGCGCCCTTCGGGCAAGGGCGGCATGCTGGTGACCAGCATCGAGGCCTTCCGGCGCTACCAGTTCGAGGAAGCGTGGACCTGGGAGCACCAGGCATTGCTGCACGCCCGGGCCGTGGCCGGTTCGGCGGCGCTGATGGCGCGGATCGAGGCGGTGCGGGTGCAGGTGCTGGAGCAGGCGGTCCGCCGGGCCGATCTGCGCGAGCAGATCCGCGACATGCGCGAACGCCAGCGCCGCGAACTGGCCCGGGGCGCGGAGGGCGTGTTCGACCTGAAGCGCGATCGGGGCGGCATCGCCGACATCGAGTTCCTGGCCCAGTACTGGGCGCTGCGTTGGGCGGCCGAATACCCACCGCTGGTGCATTTCCCCGACACGATCCGCCAGCTCGAATCGGTGGCTTCGGCGGCGCTGGTCCCGCAGGAGACGGTCGACGTGCTGGTGCGTGCCTACCAGCAGTTTCGGCGCACCGCCCACCTGCGCGCGCTGGAAGGGCAGGCTGCCACGGTCGAGGCGGCGCAGTTCGCCCGGGAGCAGGCCGCGGTTGCGGCCATCTGGCGCGCCACCATGGAGGAGCCCGTATAATCCCGCCCCATGTCCACACCCGCCACGCAGCTGCAGGCCAACGCTTCCCGAGTCTACGAAGTGGAGGCATCGGACCTGCCGCTTTCCTGCCCGATGCCGCAGATGACTCTCTGGAATTCGCATCCGCGTGTGTACCTGCCGATCGAGCAGACCGGCAGCGCCAAGTGCCCCTACTGCGGCGCCGAGTTCACGCTGCGCCGCTGATCTTCGCGCCCGCGGCCGGCGCGGAACGGCACCGGCAGTGCTGACCCCGGCACAATCCCAGCGCTTGAGGCTGCTGCGCACTGCCGTGCGAGGCGCCCGCGGGCAGGGTGCGTTGCTCGCCAACGCGGCGATTGACGCGGACATCAGCGTGCAGTGGTTCGAACCGCGCTACTGGATCAGCCGCGAGGCCGTCGTCGGACGGCATGCGGGGCGCAAGGGCATGGCGCTGGTGTTCGAGCAGCAGGGCCGGCGCTACGTGCTGCGGCACTACCGCCGCGGTGGACTCATCGCGCGCTTCAATCACGACGACTACCTGTGGCTGGGCGAGTCCCGCACGCGTTCGCTGGCGGAGTTGCGCCTGCTGCTGCTGATGCATGCGGCCGGCCTGCCGGTGCCGCGACCGGTGGCCGCGCGCTATGAGCAGTCCGGCATCGCGTACCGGGCCGATCTGATCACCGAACAGCTTCCCGACACGCGCACCCTGGCCGAGCGCCTGCTCGAGGGGGAACTGGGCCTGACCGGCTGGACGGCAATCGGGCGTTGCATTCGCCGCTTCCACGACTTCGGCGTGAGCCATGCCGACCTCACCGCACACAACATCCTGCTGCGCGGCGACGAGGAAGTGTTCGTGATCGATTTCGACGGTGCCAGCCGGCGCCGCAAGCCCGGCATGTGGCGCGATGCCAATCTCGCCCGGCTGCGACGTTCGCTGGACGCGCTGGAGGACACGCGTCCGGTGCGTCGCTTCGGTGACACCGAATGGCAGTGCCTGCTGGCGGCCTGGCTTTAGAATGGGCACGGCCCGGGTAGCACGCCTGGCCTATTCGCTGCTGCTGTATTGCGCGCTGCCGTTCGTGGCACTGCGCTTCCTGTGGCAGGGATGGCGCAACCCTGCGTGTCGCGGCAGCCTCGCTGCGCGCCTGGGCCTGGGCCTTGCACGGCGCGACGACCACCCGTTGTGGCTGCATGCGGCTTCGGTGGGCGAGGTGCGCTCGCTGGCGGTGCTGCTCGGGCTGTTGCATCGTGGCGGCTTCACGCTGCTGCTGACGGTGGGTACGCCCACGGGTGTGGCGCAGGCGCGCGAGATGTACCAGGACCTTGCGGCGTCGCCGCGTCCGGGCCGCCGTGGCCTGACTGTGCAGGCCGCTCCCTGGGACGTGCCCGGCGCCGTGCGGCGATTCCTGCGCGCCAGTGAGCCCAATGCCGGCGTCTTCGTCGAGACCGAGCTGTGGCCGAATCTGCTGCATGCGGCGCGGCGCGCCGGCATACCCATGGGGCTGGTCAGCGCGCGTCTGTCGGAACGCTCGCTGCGTCGCTACCTGCGCTGGGCTCCGGCGCTGATGCGCGAAACGGTGCGGACCTTCCTCGCCATCGCCGCACAGGGCGCGGCCGAACGCGAGCGCTTCGAGCGGCTTGGTGCCATGCCCGGATCGGTCACGGTTGGCGGCAATCTGAAGTCGGAGCTGGAGCTGCCGCCGCAGATCGACAAGCTGGCCAGTGTGTGGCGTGCCGGCTGGGCCCGGCAACGCCCGCTGTGGGTTGCCGGCAGCACTCACGAGGGCGAGGAGAGCATCTGCCTGGCCGCCCAGCGCCGGCTGCTTGCCGCGGCGCGCGAGCGCGGCGCCGCACTACCGCTGCTGGTTCTGGTGCCGCGGCATCCACAGCGCTTCGAACAGGTGGCCGGCGAGCTGGCCGCCGCGGGTTTCGCTTTCGCGCGCAGTTCCCGGCCGCCTGCCGAAGGCGTGCCGGTCGAAGTGCTGCTGGTCGATGAGATGGGCACCTTGCTGGTGTGGTACGCGGCCGCCGATGCGGCGTTCGTGGGCGGCAGTCTGGTGCCGGCGGGCGGTCACAACCTGCTGGAGCCGGCGAAGCTGGGCAAGCCGGTGCTGGCCGGCCCGTCCGCCAGCACCGCTCCGGAAGTTGCGCAGCGACTGCGCGAGACGGGCGGCCTGGCCGTGGTAACCGGGCCCGGGGAGCTGGCTGCCGAGCTGGCAGGGCTGTTTGCAGATCCACTTGCCGCCAGGTTGCGCGGCGCACGCGCCAGCGCCGGGGCCATCCCCGAGGAGCTGGGCTCACGGCGGGCGCTGGAACTGATCGCGCGGCTGGTGGCCGCGCGCAGCAGCTGAATTACTGCTGCGCGGGAGCTGCCGGCGTGGCGGCTGGCGGCGGGGGCGGGGCCAGCCACTTGTTGATCTGGTCCAGCGTGCTGCGATCCAGATTGCCGGCCGCCAGGTGCAGGGTGATCAGGTTGTTCAGATAGGCATACTTCGCGGCCGAATAATTGCCCTCGGCCGCGACCAGCGCCTGGCGCGCATTGAGCACGTCCACTGCCGTCCTGGTACCCACCTCGTAGCTGGCCTGGCTGGCTTCCAGTGCGGTGCGCTGTGACTCCAGCGCCTGGCGCAACGCCTTGACGCGAGAGATCTCGCTGATCACGCCCAGGTAGGCATCGCGCGCCTGGCGCTCGGTGTTGCGCGAGGTCAGGTCCAATCGGTCCTTGGCGGCAATCCACAGGTACTGGCTCTGCTTCGTGCGCGAGTAGTTGCCGTAGCCCAGCCCGTTGAGGTTCATGCTGAGCTGGAGGGCGATCGACTTGCCGTGGGAAGTCAGCGAATTGTCGAGCGGATTCGCATACGTCGGCGCGTCGCGCGAGCCGCTGCTGTTGGAATAGGTCTTGCCGGCCACCAGGTCCACTTCGGGCGCGAAGCTGCTGGCCGTGCTGCGCACGGTGTCACGGGCGATGTCCGCCGCCAGCCGGCTCGACACCAGCGCCGGATTCTGCTCCATCGCGACCTTGACCCAGTCGTCCGCGGTGGCCGGATCCGGCGTGAGCAACGGCATGTCGTCGGTGGGCTCGTTGAGCGAATCCGGCAGCTCGCCGATGGTGGCGCGCAGCTGTTCCTCGGCGCTGGACAGCGCACGCTTGGCCTCGATCACGTTGGCGGCGGCGTTGTCGTGCGCCGCACGGGCTTCCTGCACGTCGGTGATGGCAATCAGGCCCACGTTGAAGCGCTGCTCGGCCTGGTCCAGCTGCTGCGTATAGGCATCCCGCGCGATCTCCTGCGAGCGCACCGAATCCTGCGCCTGCAGCACCGCGAAGTACTGCTGCGCCACGCGCTGCACCAGCTGCTGCTGCGCGGTAACGAAATCGGCCTCGGCCTGCGCGACCTGCCGGTTGGCGGACATGACGGCAATGAAGTTGGGCAGCGAGAACAGGTTCTGGCGCAGCTGCAGGCTCCACTGCGTGGTCTTGCTGGTGCTGTTGCCGGTCTGATCGTTGGTCAGAACCGTGCCTCCGAAGCTGAAGTCACTCGAACCGGACTGGTTGCTCCACGATTTGGTACGACCGGCGCTGGCCGTCAGGGCCGGCATCAGGTTGGCCCATGCCTGCGGGCGCGCCTCGCGATTGGCATTCAGGGTGGCTTCGGCTTGATGAATCTGCGGGTCATGCTGCAAGGCCTGATCGAAGACCGACAGCAGGTCGGCGCCAGGAGCCGGCAACGCGGCCACCAGCAAGGTGGCACTGCCTGCGATTGACCAGAGTTTTGCGCGTTTCATGAGTCTGTTTCCCAAGTGCTCGGTTGCTTGCTTCGTGACTAAGATTGGTTCCGCCGATCGGGGTTCCCGTGCGCCGTCTAGAAGACGAAATGGCTGGGAGTCGTGGCGTGATCCAGCGGGTCGATCACCGTTTCGAACAGGCTCTCGACCTCGTGCAGTGGCTGGCCGCCCCTCACGATCCGCCGTGCTTCCATCACGGGGGCTTCCCCGACGACGACGAACAGGCGGCCATGCGGCGCCAGCAGCGCTTCGAAGCGCGGATCGTAGGTGGGCAGCGAACCGGTCAGCACGATGACATCCCAGTGCGGCCGGGGCGAGTCCCACGCAAACACGTCGGCTTCCTCGACTTCGGCATTGCCGATGCCGGCCGTCTTGAGATTCACGCGTGCACGCCGCACCAGAGCCGGCCGGATCTCCACGCTGTGCACCTGTGCGCCCAGCAGCGCCATGCAGGCGGTGAGATAGCCCGAACCGGTGCCGATCTCCAGGATCCGGTCCGTGCGTCGCAGGCTCGACCGCCTGCAGGATGCGGCCTGCCACGGCCGGCGTGAGCATGTGCTGATGATCCCCCAGCGGAATCGCGAAGTCCGCGTAGGCCGCGCCGCTCCAGGCCGCGGGCACGAAATCCTCGCGCGGCAGCCGCTCGAAGACGGCCAGCACTTCGGGGGGCAGGACCGACCAGGCGCGGACCTGCTGATAAGTCATCTGGGTGCGGACGGCGGCAGTGTCGGACATCGCGGTATTGGGCAGGGGCAAGGGGGGCAGGGGCGCCAGAATATCAGGTAGCTGATCTTTTTACCTCAAGCGTTGAGGCTGCAAGGGGCTGAACCTTATGTCCAACTGGGGCGTTGCCAATCAGCGACTAGGCTATTCTGCGGCGTTCGTGCGTCGCTACGCGTCTCAACTTTCAGGAAAACATGTCCCTAGTGGGTCTCCTGGGCACGGCCGCCGGGATAGCTGCGGTGATCCTGCTGGCTCTATGGCAATCGGCGCTGCGTCGCAACAAGATGCTTGCAGCAGCAGCTGGAGACGCCGGCCGCAACGGCTCCAGCCGCACCGGCCGGGCAGGCCGACCTCACGCCTGCCGGGTTGTTTTCCCTGGTGGGGGACCGGGTGCATGAGGTGGTGGTACTGCACACCACGGTAATCCTGTACGCCAACCCGCAGTTCGCCGAGCTGCTGGGCGTGGATCGCATGGATCTGGTAGGCCGCTCGCTGGCGGAATTTGTCCCCGCCGACGAGAAGGAACTGGTGGCGGGCAGCATCGAGCGCGGCATGGCCGGGCAGGTTTGCGCCCACCCGCTTCGAGGTCGACCTGCAGGGCGCGCAGGGCCAGCTTTCGCGGCTGGAGATCGGCCTCACGCGCGTCGAGCTCGAAGCCGGTCCGGCGCTGCTGATCACCGGCGTGGAGGTCATTCCCACCATGACCTCACCGGGCCTGGCCGGTGGCACCGGGATCTTCGAACTGGGCAGCCGCTCGCGCGCGCGCATGGCGCTGGACGCCGTGGCCGAGGCACTGCTCACCACCGACGCCAGCGGGCGCATCGACTATGCCAACCCTGCGGCCACCGCGCTGCTTGGCGTCGAAGCCAAAGCGCTGGTGGGAAGCACGCCAGCCGACGCGATCCCGATGGTCGATGATGCCGACCGCAAATCGCTTGAAGCGACCCCATCGAACGCGCGCTGCAGGGCACGACCACGGCCGGATCCGGGGGGCGCGCATTTCTGCTGGCGCGCAGGGCCGGAGCCGAACGCTCGGTGGAAGTGAGCGTTTCGCCGCTGCGCAGTCGGGACAATGCCGCCGAGGAAATCATCGGCGCGGTGGTGCTGCTGCACGACGTGACCGAATCACGCGGCATCACCAGGCAGATGTCCTACCAGGCGACACATGACGCGCTGACCGGCCTGGTGAACCGGCGCGAGTTCGAAAGGCGTCTGGTCGAGGCACTGGAGAGCGCGCACAGCGGTGATGCGCACCACGTGCTCGCCTACATCGACCTGGATCACTTCAAGGCCGTCAACGACACAGATGGCCACCAGGCCGGCGACAGCCTGCTGCGCGAGGCCGCAAAACTCATGCGCGATGCCGTGCGTGACTCGGACGTGGTGGCTCGCGTCGGCGGCGACGAATTCGTGTTGCTGCTGCCCGGTTGTCCGCTGGATCGCGGCAGGCAGATTGCCGAGGATCTGGCGCGGGTGGTGGCGCAGCACCGCTTCGTGTGGCGCGATCGCGTGCATCACGTCGGCGCCAGCGTCGGGCTGGTGGAGCTGGCGCGGGACAGCGGTACGGTGGAGGAAGTCATCGCGGCCGCCGATTCGGCCTGCTACGTGGCCAAGAAGCAGGGATCGGGCAAGGTAGCCGTGTATTCGGCGCGCGATGAGGTCGCGGCCCGCCAGAGTGGCGATTTCCACTGGTTGCGCACCCTGCAGGCGGCATTGCGCGAACGCGGATTCCGTCTGTACTGGCAACCCATCATGCCGGCCTATGGTTCCGATGGCGACGGACCGGCCATGGAGGTGCTGGTGCGACTGGCCGATGCCAGGGGCGCGGAATTGTCCGCCAGCGCCCTGGTGCGCGCTGCCGAGCGCTACCGCCTGATGGGCCTGGTCGATCGCTGGGTGGTGCAGACCACCTTCACCGCACTGGGCCGCGGCGCCATCGCATTGCCGGCGCAGCGTTCCATCGCGATCAACGTTTCGGGCCAGACACTGGCCGATGCCCAGTTCCTGGATTTCGTGGTCGAATGCTTCGATCGCAGTGGCATCGAACCCAGGCAGATCTGTTTCGAGATCTCCGAGGCCGCCGTGGCGGCCGACCTGGACGCGGCGCGACGCTTCGTCGGTGTGTTGCACGGCATGGGTTGCCAGTTCGCGCTGGATGATTTCGGCAGCAACCTGGGTTCGTTCTCGTCGCTGAAGAACCTGCCGATGGACTATCTGAAGATCGATGGTTCGTTCATGCAGAATCTGGCCCGCGACAGCGTCAACCAGGCGATGGTCTCGGCGACCATCAAGCTCGCCCGTTCGCTGAACTTCAAGGTGATCGCCGAGCAGGTGGAAGATGCAGCGGGCCTGGACGCGGCCCGCAGCGTCGGCGTGGACTACGTACAGGGCTACGCGGTGGGCCGGCCCAGGCCGCTGAACCTGGCTGCCTGAGCGCCTCCACCGCGGCCCGTTCCCGATTTCAACGCATGTCCACGCTGGCCTTCAGCCACAGGGTCCGCCCCGGCTCGTTGACGCGCGTGGTCTGCGTGTATCCGGCCAGCATGGCGCCGCTGCGGGACAGGTGTTCGGCGTAGCTCCGGTCCAGCAGGTTGTCGATGCCCGCGGAAACCAGCACGCCGCGTGGCAGTTGCAGCGCGGCGTTCACGGAGACCACGGTGAAGGCGGCAGACGGACCGATGTCCTGGCCCACCACATTGCCCTGGTTGATCGCCACGCGATCCTGGCGCGCGGCATGCCGTACCAGCAATCCCGCGTGCCACGCACCGAACGCGTAATCCGCGCCGAAACGCACTTCCAGCGGCGGCATCTGCGCCAGCGGTCCCTGATCGGTGATGTTGTGGCCGCGTGTCCAGGACAGCGCACCGTTCAAGCGCAGGTTGGGTGTCATGCTCCAGGCCGCGTCCGCCTCGCCGCCGATGGTGCGGGCCTCGATGTTGCGCGACACATTGGCCAAGCGCATGCCCTTCGTGAAGTCCGACTGGATCAGGATGTAGTCATCGACGCGGTTGGCAAAGGCCGACACCGACCATTCCAGCGCGCCGGCGTGACGCACGGCGCCCACGTCCAGCTGTGTGGTGCGTTCCGGACGCGTGCCGAAGGCGCTGACTGAGTCGGTGCCTTCGCGGTTGAGGCCGACCAGTTCCCAGTAGTCCGGAAAGCGCCCGACGTGACCGATGCCGGCGTACAGCGTGGTACCCGCAGCAGGCAGATCGTGCTCGATCCGGGCGAAGCCGCTGACCAGCGTCTTGTGGCGTGTGACACCGGCGGTGGGATTCGGCGCCGTCATGCCCATCATGCCCAGGCTCACTTCGCGGCGCTCATCGGTGGCCTGCCAGCGGTCGGCGCGCGCGCCGGCGATCAGCCTGGAGGATGTGCCGAACGGTTGCGTGGCCTCGCCGAATACGCCGGAGTTTTGGAAGCGGGCATCGGCGGTGCGTGCCTGATCCTCGAACGGCATGGTGGTCTCGTTCACGGTCGAGCGGTCGCGGTGGCGGTTTGCCTGGTGATCCAGGCCGACCGTGGCAGTGAGCGTGCCCGGTCCCGCCAGCTGCAACGCCACGCGGCCGCCGGTGGTGCGCCGGTCCGGATTGTCGGCCGACGGGTTGGGCATCATCATCGAGGGCGCAAATTCGCGCTCGCTGTAGTTGTCCATCACGTGGTCGACGTAGTTGTAGTACGCCTGCGCTTCGAGCTTGCGCAGCACCGTGCCGTCGAGTGCGAACTCGCCGCGCAACCCGATGTTGCTGCGCTTGAATTTCGCTCCGTCCATCAGGCGGTCGGCGTAGGCGGCGTGGCCGTTGGACAGCGCGCCGCTGAGTTCCACCAGGCTGTTCTGCGCCGGACGCCAGCCCAGCGTCACCTTGCTGCTCCAGCGCTCGTATGCCGCATGCACGTCGTTGCCGCTGCCATCGGCATAGTCACCGGATTCTGCGCGCGTGCCATTGAGGCGCACGTACAGCTGTCGGGTACCGGCAGCGACGTCGCCGACCAGATCCTTTCGGCCGGCGCTGGCGGCCACCGCGCTACCCATGGCCTGCCATGGGCCGGTGAGGAACTGCGGTGCCTTCGATTCGAAGCGCACCGTCGCCGCGGAGTTGCCGGGTCCGTCCAGCACAGTTTCCGGTCCTTTCACCACGACGACCCGGTCGAATGCCTCCGGGTAGATGTAGGCGGTGGGCGGGTCCATGCGCATGCCGCAGCCGCCCAGCACCTGCTCACCGTCCATCGTGATGTTCACGCGCGAGGCGGCCATGCCGCGGAACACCGGATCTCCCGAGGTGCCGCCTTTGCGGATGCTGTTGAAGCCCGGAACGGTCTTCAGAAAGTCCGCGCCGTCGCTGGCGGGCAGTGGCTGGTGGGGCCGGTGAGGGTCCATCTGCACGGTCAAGGGCGAGCTCATGCGTGGCGCGGTGACGATCACTTCGTCGAGCGCGTCGGCGGCTTGCCGGGCACGGCTGGGTGCCGCGATGGCGATGGCAACGGCGAGCGCGACGGCGCCGCGCGCGTGAAGAGGTTGATTCATGGCAAGGGTCTCCCCGAAATACTTGAATGATTGCGACGCCGGAGCGCACGAGGCGCGCCGGCACCGTCTCAAATCAGGCAAATGCTGTCGTTGGGGAGAGGAGGGGTGGTGCGCGGGCGGAGGCGATGCGCGGCGGACCCGCGGCGAATGGCAGGCCTTCGACTGAGACGCCGATGAAACGGATCTGCGGGAACGCCACCGAGCCGAGCGTGGCCAGCTGCGGTGGCGGTGCGTGGACGGCCGCGTGAGCGAACGGGCAGTCGTTGCCGCTGGCCGGCAGGCGGTGATGTGGATGATCGCCGGCCGCTGTGCTCAAGGTGGTCGAAAGGCCTGTGCCGCACATCACGATGCGCGGCCCGTCCGCGCCGGCCAGCGGCATATAGCCGGGCGGCAGCAGCGCACGCAGCGCCAGCAACGGCAGCAGCAGCGCGATGAACGGGCGCAGGTGGCGGCGTGACGTCACGAGTGGTCAATGCTCCGTGCGATCGTGTGGCATCCCATCTTGTCCGGCACCCTTGATCATTGCGGATGCGCCGATCGGCACGACCTCCATCTGCACCAGGACTTCACCGGCGTTCCTGAAGCGCAACGTCAACGGTACCATCATGCCGGCCCGCAGCGGCTGCTTCAGGCCCATGAGCATCAGATGCAGTCCGCCCGGCTCGATCTTCACGGTCTTGCCCGCCGGTATCTGGATATCCCCGGCCGGCGCCATGTGTGATACGCCGTTCTCTTCCGTGGTGCGGTGGAACATGGCCTTGGCGGCCGCGGGGCAGCTCGCGCCGATCAGCGTGTCGGGCTGCAGGCCGCGATTGTTGATGGTGAAGTAGGCGGCGCCCACCGCCACACTGGGCACGGTGGCGCGGGCCCACACACTGGAGATGGTCAGCTGTCCAAGCGCAACCGGCCGGGGGGGCACGGGCGGTGCCGTGTGGTCCATGTGCGTGTGGTGCATGTCTGTCTGCCCGGGCTGGGCCGCCGCCACGGCCAGCGGGGTGAGCAGGCAGCCGAGCAGCACCAGCAGTGGACGGCGGCTCGACGGGATGGTCTTCAGTGGCGAATTCATGGGCACTCCTTCGGCTGCGGCGCAGTGCGATGCGCATGACGGGGGCGGATCAGGGCGCCGCCATGCCATACCACCAGTTCGACCGCGGCGGATGCGTATAGTGCCCGGCCGCTCGCGCCGCATGGCGTCACGACGAAGCTGTCCGGACTGCAGGGCCTTCAGGTGATCGCGTAGCCGGTCAGCTGATAGCCCATCAGGGTAAAGCCGGCGGCCATGATGAGTACGTTGGCAAACCAGGCGCCGCGCAGGAATGATCCGCTGCGCCGCCACAGCGTGAATGCGGCAAGGAGCAGGGCCAGCGCGAGAATCTGCCCCAGTTCCACGCCGACATTGAAGGAGATGATGTTGCCGACCAGGCCATCACGCGACAGCGCGAAATCCTGCAGCTTGGTGGCCAGGCCGAAGCCGTGCGCGAAGCCGAATACGAGTACGGCAATGCGCGTGTCGATCACCAGCCCCATGCGCCGGAATACGCCGAGGTTCTCCATGGCCTTGTAGACGACCGACAGGCCGATGATGGCATCGACGATGTAGGCATTGGCGTGGATGCCGGCCAGTACGCCGAGCAGCAATGTGGTGCTGTGGCCGATGGCGAACAGCGTGGCATACAGGGCCACGTCCTTGAGCCGGTACAGGAAGAAGATCACGCCGGCCAGGAACAGCAGGTGGTCGTAGCCGGTGACCATGTGCTTGGCGCCCAGATACATCAGCGGCGCGACATGCACGCCGGAAATCGACTGCAGGTACGCCGCATCACCGGCGGTGACGCCGTGGGCCAGCGCGGCCGGAGCCAGGGCGGCGAGCATTGCCGCCGCGAGCGCGCGCCGCCGTGCAATGCCGTTCACTGGCCGGTTCCCAGGATGCCGTAGTCCTTGATGTCCTTGAAGTAACCCGAGACCGTCAGCTTGATGGTGACCGGTTCGCCGGTCAGGTTGAGCCAGAACCAGCCGTGCTCGCCGCTGAACGGGGCCACCAGCGAACCATGCCCCGCGCGCGTGGACTGCTGCTCTTCGTAACGGACGAAGCCGTCGCCGGTTGTTGCCGGATCGTGGCCGTGAAAGTCCACGTACACGTCGCCGTCCGCCTCCCAGGAATAGAGCATCACCTGCGCGGCATCCAGCAGCGCCTTGACCTCGGTCTCCTGGAACGCCGGCAAGGTGATGTTCTGGGTGTGGGTGCGGGCCGCAGCGGGCTTGATCTGCGCGACCGCCGGGTTCGGCAGCGGGATCGGCGTGCCCGGGTCGGCAACCTGCGCTGCCTGCAGGGCCTGGTTGCCGCCGATCACATCCTGCAATTGCCCGGCCTTCGCCGGCCCGTGGATTGCGGTCAGTCCGAGCCTGTGTCCCAGGCCGGTCGGATCCTTGCCGTACTCGGCCGGCAGGATCACGACGACCAGCAGCACCGCCGCGGCGGCTGCCGCGCCGAGGATGTTCAGCAGCAGCCGGCGCGCCGATGGCGGATTGCTCTCAAACGGCGAGATCGGTTCCGCCATGGCGCCTCACATCCTGATCAGAGCAGTGGCACCAGCAGCAGTGCCACGATGTTGATGATCTTGATCAGCGGGTTGATGGCCGGACCGGCGGTGTCCTTGTACGGGTCGCCCACCGTGTCGCCGGTGACGGCGGCCTTGTGCGCCTCGGAGCCCTTGCCGCCGAAGTTGCCTTCCTCGATGTACTTCTTGGCATTGTCCCAGGCGCCGCCGCCGGTGCACATCGAGATGGCGACGAACAGGCCGGTGACGATGGTACCGATGAGCAGGCCGCCCAGCGCGCTGATGCCGGCGCCCGGGCCCATCAGCCAGTTCAGTCCGAACGCCACGACGACCGGGACCAGGATGGGCAGCAGCGAGGGCACGATCATCTCCTTGATCGCCGCGCGCGTCAGCATGTCAACGGCCTTGGAATAATCAGGCTTGGCCGTGCCTTCCATGATCCCCTTGATCTCGCGGAACTGGCGGCGCACTTCAGTGACCACGGAGCCTGCGGCACGGCCCACGGCCTCCATGGCCATCGCGCCGAACAGATAGGGCACCAGTCCGCCGATGAACAGGCCGATGATCACGGCCGGATCGGACAGCGCGAACTCCACCACCTTGCCGGCGGACTCCAGGTTGTGCGTGTAGTCGGCGAACAGCACCAGCGCGGCAAGGCCCGCCGAGCCGATGGCGTAACCCTTGGTCACGGCCTTGGTGGTATTGCCCACCGCGTCCAGCGGATCGGTGATGTCGCGCACCTTCTTGGCCAGACCGGCCATCTCGGCGATGCCACCGGCGTTGTCGGTGATCGGGCCGTAGGCGTCCAGCGCGACGACCATGCCGGTCATCGACAGCATGGCGGTGGCGGCGATGGCGATGCCGTACAGGCCGTGCCCGCGCCGGCATGTTCGCCGAAGGTGTAGGCGCCCCAGATGGCCGCGCACACCGCGATCACCGGCAACGCGGTGGACTTCATCGAAACGCCCAGGCCGGCGATGATGTTGGTGGCGTGACCGGTCTGCGAGGCTGCGGCCACCTTGCGCACCGGCGAGTATTCGGTGGCGGTGTAGTACTCGGTGATGAAGATCAGCGCGGCGGTGAGCCCCAGACCGATCAGCGCGGCGCCGAACAGCGCGCCGGCCTGGGCCGGGAACAGCGCCTTGGTGATGAACCAGAACGCGATGGCCGCGATCGCACCCGACACGATCACGCCCTTGTACAGCGCGTTCATGATCTTGCCGCCTTCCTTCGCCTTGACGAAGAAGGTGCCGATGATCGAGGCGACGATCGACGCGGCGCCCAGAACCAGCGGATAGGCTACGGCGGCAACGCCGGCATCCTTCAGCATCAGGCCGCCCAGCAGCATGGTGGCCACCAGGTCACGGCATAGGTCTCGAACAGGTCCGCGGCCATGCCGGCGCAGTCGCCGACGTTGTCGCCGACGTTGTCGGCGATCACCGCCGGGTTGCGCGGGTCGTCCTCGGGGATGCCGGCCTCGACCTTGCCCACCAGGTCGGCGCCCACGTCGGCGCCCTTGGTGAAGATGCCGCCGCCCAGCCGCGCGAAGATGGAGATCAGCGAGCCGCCGAAGGCCAGGCCCACCAGCGCGTGCAGCGCGTGCTCGCGCGTGTAGGGGTCCGCGCTGGCGCCGCCCAGGATAAGGAAGTAGCCGGCCACGCCCAGCAGGCCCAGGCCCACCACCAGCATGCCGGTGATGGCACCGCCCCGGAAGGCTACCTGCAACGCGGCGTTGAGGCCCGTGGTGGCGGCCTGCGCGGTGCGCACGTTGGCGCGCACCGAGATGTTCATGCCCATGTAGCCGGCCAGGCCCGACAGCACGGCGCCGATCGCGAAGCCGCCGGCGGTGGCCCAGTTCAGGCCGAAGCCCAGCAGCACGAACAGCACGATGCCGACGATGGCGATCGTCGAATACTGGCGATTCAGGTAGGCCTTGGCGCCGGCCTGCACGGCGGCGGCGATCTCCTGCATGCGCTCATTGCCGGCGGGGAGCTTCAGGATCGAAAAGACCGAAACGACGCCGTAGAGCACGGCGAGTACACCCGCCAGGATCGACAGCCACAACCAGAGCATGGCTTGCATCTAGAGACTCCCCGAAAGAGGTGTTGTTGCAATTTGGGGCGGCAATATAGCAGATGGCCCGGGGAAGGCCGCGGCGGCCGACCACGGATAACCGCCGGGACGCCCTTCATACCATGAAGGCTGTCTTCAGCTTGCGCCTGACCGCCTTGCCGCGGATCTTCGCGTAATCCGGCAGGCCCTGCCGGTATGGCGGGTAGTCCTCGCCGGCGATCAGCGGCGCGCAGGTAGCGCCGGCAGGCCGCGGTGATGCCGAAGCCGTCCGCGGTGATGAACCTGCGCGGCACCTTCTTCTCCACATTGGCCACATCCGCCAGCGGCACCGGCTCGATCTTCCACCGGTAGGGCCTGTCCGAGGTGCGGATGATGGCCGGCATCACCCCGTTCATGCCCTTGACAGCGAACTCCACCGCGGCCTTGCCCACCGCATAGGCCTGCTCCACGTCGGTCTTCGAGGCGATGTGCCGCGCCGCCCGCTGCAGGTAGTCGGCCATGGCCCAGTGGTACTTGTAGCCCAGCCGGTCCTTGACCAGCTGTGCGATCACCGGGCCCGCGCCGCCCAGTTGCACGTGCCCGAAGGCGTCCGTGGTGCCTGCTTCGGCCAGGAACTTGCCGTCGGGGTGTCTTACGCCCTCGGATACCACGACCACGCAATAGCCGTTCCTCTCCACGCTGCGTTTCACCTTGGCCAGAAAGGCATCTTCGATTGAACGTGATTTCCGGGAACAGGATCAGCTGCGGAGGATCATCCGGTCTGTTGCCGGCCAGGCCGCCGGCGGCGGCGATCCAGCCGGCATGGCGGCCCATGACCTCCAGCACGAAGACCTTGGTGGAGGTGCGCGCCATGGAGGCCACGTCCAGCGCCGCCTCGCGCGTGGACACCGCCACGTATTTGGCCACCGAACCGAATCCCGGACAGCAATCGGTGATGGGCAGGTCGTTGTCGACGGTCTTGGGGACGCCGATGCACACGATGGGGTAACCCAGGGTGGCGCCGATCTGCGAGACCTTCAGCGCCGTGTCCATCGAATCGTTGCCGCCGTTGTAGAAGAAGTAGCCGATGTCGTGCGCCCGGAACACCTCGATCAGCCGCTCGTACTCGGCGCGGTTCTGATCCAGCCCCTTGAGCTTGAAGCGTGCCGAGCCAAAGGCGCCGGCCGGCGTATAGCGCAACGCCTGCAGCGTGGCCGGTGTTTCGGCGCCGACGTCGATCAGGTCCTCGGTGAGCCCGCCGACGATGCCGTCCCGGCCGGCGAGGACCTTGCCGATATGACGCCGATGCCGGCGGGCGGCGTCGATTACCCCGGCTGCCGAGGCATTGATCACTGCCGTCACGCCGCCGGACTGGGCATAAAAGGCATTGCGGGGCTTGGAGGGCTTGCTCATGGAATCGGCCTTCCGGGCGAGGTTTGACCGGCGCAGAGCGTATCGGTACTGTGCCCCGGCCCTCAACCAATAACGATCGGTCTCAATGCGAATTGTTCTACTCGGAGCTCCCGGTTCCGGCAAAGGCACGCAGTCGCAGCGGCTCGTGCAACGTTTCGGCATTCCGCAGATCTCCACCGGCGACCTGCTGCGCTCGGCGGTGGCACGCAGCACGCCGCTGGGCCTGAAGGCCAAGGACGTGATGGCGGCCGGCAAGCTGGTCGACGACAGCATCGTGCTGGGCATGATCGAGGAACGGCTCGCGGAAGCCGACGTGGCCCGGGGCTTCATCCTCGACGGCTTCCCGCGCAACATCGCGCAGGCCGAGGCGCTCGATGCGCTTCTGAAGCAGATCGGCAAGCCGCTGACCTCGGTGGTGCAGCTGGAAGTGCCCAACGCGGAACTGACCCGGCGCATCGCCGGGCGGCGCAGCTGCCAGACCTGCGGGCGCGTGTTCAACATCTACTCCATGCCGGTGGGCGCCGCGCTGGTGTGCCCGAACTGTCCGGGCAATCCGCCGCTGTACCAGCGCCCCGACGACAATGAAGCCACCGTGGTGGAACGACTGAAGGTCTACGACGCGCAGACCAGGCCGCTGATCGGTTACTACGGCGGGCAGGGCCTGTTGCAGACCATCGATGCCACCGGAGAGGTGGACGCCATCACCGAGCTGCTGGTGGGCGTGCTGGCCTCGCCGGTCGCGGCGCGCGCCCGCGCCGTGGCCAGGCCGCGGCCGAAGCCGAAGAAGAAGGCCAAAGCAAAGGCCAAGGCCAAGTCCAGGGCCAAGTCCAGGGTCAAACCCAAGGTCGCGAAGAAGAAAGCCAAGGTTGCGAAGAAGGCCGGGGCGAGGAAGAAGGCGGCAAATTCCCGCGCCGCGTCCAGGCGCAAGCCGGCTGTGCGCGCGGCCGCCAGAAAGATCAAGAAGAAGAAGCTGAAGACACTGCGCCGCAAGAAGTAGCGGCGCGACAGCTTCAGCACGCGGCAAGCAGGTCCAGACCCACCGCGGCGTGTCGCCAGCCGCTCAATACATCCGCGTTGCGTGCGCCGCGGGCAATGCTCTCCAGCTCCTTGCGCGTTGCCAGGATTTCGGCCGCCAGGCCCAGTTCCGCGGCCCGCTTCTGCACGATCGAAGCCAGATGCTTGACCAGTGCCTGCAGCGCCGGGTCCGGGCGCGGGCGCGGAGATGGCGGCGGCAGACGCGCCGGCAGGCCTGCCGCACCGATTTCCCGCAGGATCGCGGCGCCACTGCGCTCGACGAACCCGGGGCTCAGTTCGGGCAGCCTTGCCAGCTCTGCCGGTGTGCGCGGCGCATTGATGGTCAGCGCGCGCAGCGCGGCGTCGTCCAGGATCCAGCTGCGCGGCCGGTCCTTCGCCATTGCGCGCCGTTCGCGCCACGCTGCCAGCCGCTGCAACAGCCGGGCGCGATCCGGATCCAGTTCCGTGTACCAGCGCAGCCTCTCGTGTGCCTTGTCCGGCGCGATGAACAGGCGTTCCTCGCGCGCCAGGCCGGAAAGTTCCTCGCGCAGCCACTCCAGCCGGCCCAGCTTGTCCAGCTGTTCCAGCAGCCGCTCGCGCAGCGGGGCGAGATGTTTTACGTCGTCGATGGCGTAGGCGAGTTGCGCTGCGGAGAGCGGTCGCTTCGACCAGTCCGTGCGGGTCTGCCCCTTGGGCAGTTCCACGCCGAGCAGCCGGCGCACCAGGTCGCTGTAGCCGATCTGAGTCGGCAGGCCGGTCAGCGCCGCCGCGACCTGTGTATCAAACAGCGGCTCGAGCGCGCCGAATACGGGCCACAGTACTTCCAGATCCTGGCGTGCGGCATGCAGGATCTTCGGGGCAGTGCCGCCGCCAAGCGCCGGCTGCAGGGGCGCGAGGTCGATTTCGGCGAGCGGATCCACGCAAACCGCCGCTTCCGGTACGGCAAGTTGCAGCAGGCACAGCTGCGGCCGGTATGTCTTTTCGCGCAGGAACTCGGTGTCCAGCGCAATCCACGACGCGGCCAGCAAGCGCTCGGCGAGTTCGGCTACCGATTGCTGGTCGGAGAGGGGCAGGTTGCTCATGTAGAATCGAAGTTTACGCAAGGAATCCGTTCTTTTGAGCACACCTTCATCCGGCGGACCGATCGGCGTGTTGCGGTCGTTCGTCGACATCGCCCGTTTCCGCAAGGGTCCGGAAGACTTGCCGGTGTCCGCGCGCGGTGCTCGGCTGGTGCATCGTGGCCGGCATTGTGCTGCGGGCGCTGATATCCCGTTCGTTGCCGATGCCTTACAAGGGCAACGTGCTGGCGATTCTTGGCATCGATACCGCCACCACCCTGCTGTTCGTGGCGCTGGTTCTCGCCGCGGTCAGGCGGCCGGAACGCTATCTGCAGACCGCGAGTGCCATCTTCGGCATACAGCTGGTGATGCTGCCGGTGATCGTGGCGGCCAGCTGGCTGCTTTCGGCATTCCAGTCGGATCCGTTCTGGAGCGTGCCGGTGCTGGCCCTGACTGTTGCCGTGGACGTGTGGGGCCTGGTCATCGTGGCGCGCATCCTGCGCTCGGCCACCGACTGGTCGCTGGCTGCCTGCATTGGGCTGGCAATCCTCAGCGACCTGCTCACCTTCTCGGTGATGTCGCTGCTGTTTCCGCTGAACGTGGCGTTGCCCGCGCAGGCCTGAGCGGGCCGGGGCCATACCGTGCACGTGCACATCCTCGGCATCTGCGGCACGTTCATGGGTGGCATTGCCGCAATCGCCCGCGAGGCGGGGCACAAGGTCACCGGGTCGGACCAGAACGTCTACCCGCCCATGAGTACGCAGCTCGCCGGCCTGGGTATCGACATCGTGCAGGGCTACGAAGCGGGCCAACTGGATGCCGCACCCGACGTGGTGGTGGTGGGCAATGCGTTGTCCCGCGGCAAACCCGTTGTCGAGGCGCTGCTCGAGAGCTCGATTCCCTATGTGTCGGGACCGGAGTGGCTGTCGCGTACCGTGTTGCGCGAGCGTCGGGTTCTGGCGGTCGCGGGTACGCACGGCAAGACGACCACCGCGAGCATGCTCGCGCACATCCTGGAGCAGGCGGGTTTGGCGCCCGGCTTCCTGATCGGCGGTGTGCCGGGCAACTTCGACGTCAGCGCGCGTCTTGGCAAGGCGCCATTCTTCGTGATTGAAGCCGATGAGTACGACACGGCGTTCTTCGATAAACGCGCCAAATTCGTGCACTACCAGCCCCGGACGCTGATCCTCAACAATCTGGAATTCGACCACGCCGATATCTATCGCGACCTGGAAGCGATCAAGCAGCAGTTCAACCACCTGCTGCGCATCGTACCTGGCAATGGACTCATCGTGCACAACGCCGCGGATGCCAATCTGGACGACGTCATCGCACGCGGTTGCTGGACGCCGCGCGAGAGTTTCTCGCTGGACGGTGCCGCCGGCGCGAACTGGCGCGCGCGCCTGACCGGCGCTGACCATTCGCGTTTCGAGGTGCTGCTGGACGGGCACTCGCAGGGCGTCGTGCAATGGGACCTGCTGGGCGCGCACAACGTTGCCAATGCGCTGGCCGCGATCGCGGCCGCCCGCCATGCGGGGGTGCCGGTGCACAAGAGCATCACCGCGCTTGGGGCATTCAAGGGTGTGCGACGTCGCATGGAGCTGACCGGCACGGCCGCGGGCGTGACCGTTTACGACGACTTTGCGCACCATCCGACGGCCATCGCCACCACCATCGAGGGCCTGCGCCGGCACATCGGCGAGGCGCGGCTGGTGGCGGTGCTCGAAGCGCGCTCCAACACCATGCGCATGGGTGTGCACAAGGATGCGCTGGCACCGGCGCTGGCCGGCGCCGACGCGGTGTATCTGTACGCGCCACCGGATCTGGGCTGGGACGCCGGGGCGGTGGCGCGCACCCTGGGCGCGCGCGCTGCGACGGCGCCGAGCCTCGATGCGCTCCTGGCGCAGCTCACAGCCGATCTGAAAACCGGCGATCACGTGCTCATCATGAGCAATGGCGGCTTCGGCGGCCTGCACGCCCGACTGCTCGACTCGCTGCGGGCCCGCTAGGTGAGGCAGCGCATTGCACTGTTTCCGCTCGGTACGGTGTTGTTCCCGCAGGGTGTGCTGCCCTTGCGGATCTTCGAGACGCGCTATGTGGACCTGGTGCGCCGTTCCATGCGCGAGAACAGCGGCTTTGGCGTGGTGCTGATCGACGAGGGCGCGGAGGTCGGTCCCGTGGGTTCGCTCGCAGCGGTCGGTACGTTTGGTCGCATCGTCGATTTCGGACAGATGCCCGATGGCCTGCTGAGCATCGTGGTGCGCGGCGAGCGTCGCTTCCGGATCATCGGTGCCGATGTGCAGCGCGATGGACTCAATCTGGCCGATGTGGAGTGGCTCGAGGATTCGCCCGGGCGTCTTGCCGAAGACGAATACACCGCTTTGCGCTCGACCCTGGCACGGGTGCTCGCGGATCTGGACGAGGAATATCCGGCAGGCGAGCCGCGGCTCGACGATGCATTGTGGGTGGCCGGGAATCTGGCGCAGCTGTTGCCGGCGCCTGCTTCCTTCCGGCAGCGCGTGCTGGAAGTGGATGATGTGCGTGCCAGGCTCGACATGCTCGAGTCGGTGCTGGCGGGCCGGGACTGAAAACGCAACCCTATGGGCGCCAGCCGGTCAGCCGGTGCAGTGGCGCATCGATCCGCCCGTCTGCATGCAACGTCAATGTGCGCCAGGCCGGCGGCGTGTCATCGATGGCGAAGTCATCCGATCCGGGCTTGAACTGCGAGCAGGTCGAAGGCGTGGCGATCATGCGCAGCCCTTCCACGACCTGGTCGAAGTCCTGGTGCACATGCCCGAACAACACGGCACGCACCGCCGGAAAACGTCGCAGGATCGACGTGAACGCCTTGCCATTGGCCAGGCCGACAGTGTCGAGCCAGCGGCTGTGCATGGCAATCGGGTGATGGTGCAGGCACACCAGCACATGACGCCTGCCGGCGCCTTGCAGACAGCGTTCCAGCCAGGCCAGCGCAGAGTCCTCGAGCGCGCCGCCGGTTTCGCCCGGTACCGAGCTGTCGAGCAGAATGATGCGCCAGTCGCGCGCATCCCAGGTGCCGCCGAGCTGGAAGGGCGCGGTGGCCAGCTCGCTGCGCATGGCAGGCAGGATGTCGTGATTGCCCGGAATGCACAGCACCGGCCGGCCCAGCCGGCCGAATTCGCTTCGAAAATGCGCATAGCCGCCGGCGTCGTCCTGCACCAGATCCCCGGTTGCCAGCACGGCCTCGGCGGCCGCGATGTGCTGCTGCGCCGCGGCCAGCACCGCGCGCAGGGCCGGCAGCGTCGGCACGCCGCGCAGCGCGCGTGCCGGGTCGCCGAACAGATGCGGATCGGTGAAATGCACCAGCTCCAGGCTGGCTTCGTTGATGTCCATTAAAGTCAAATCTTTCAGCCGCTTGGCGCCTCATCATGAGTAGCCCGTGGTCCTACTTTAAGTGCCCGAAGCTGACCATGGGGTGAACCTCGTCAAGCAACCCGGTGTCGCAAATTTGCGAGCCGCGCCCGGAGGTTGGAAAATGCGCGGCCTCTCACACCGCGCCTTACATTGCGCCTTAACGGAATACCGAAACTTTGAGCACACCCACACGTCGCGATCTCGCCAATGCCATCCGGGCCCTGTCCATGGATGCCGTGCAACAGGCCAACTCCGGTCACCCCGGTGCCCCGATGGGCATGGCCGATATCGCCGAAGTCCTGTGGCGCAGTTATCTGAAGCACAACCCGGCGGATCCGCACTGGCCGGACCGTGATCGCTTCGTGCTTTCCAACGGTCACGCCTCGATGCTTCTGTATTCAGTGCTGCATCTGACGGGTTATCCGCTGACCATCGAGGACATCAAGCATTTCCGCCAGCTCGGCTCGCACACGGCCGGCCACCCGGAGCGCAATCCGGATCTGGGCATCGAGACCACCACCGGCCCACTGGGGCAGGGCCTGGCCAACGCGGTGGGCATGGCGCTGGCGGAGAAGCTGCTCGCCGACGAATTCAATCGTCCCGGGCACGACGTGGTCGATCATCGCACCTGGGTCTTCTGCGGCGATGGCTGCCTGATGGAAGGCATCTCGCACGAGGCGTGTTCGCTGGCCGGTACGTTCAGGCTCGGCAAGCTCGTCGCGTTCTACGACGACAACGGCATTTCCATCGACGGCAAGGTCCAGGGCTGGTTTGCCGACGACACGCCGACGCGTTTCGAGGCCTACGGCTGGCACGTGATCCGCGCGGTGGATGGCCAGGATGCCGCGGCCGTGGCTGCGGCGATCGACGCGGCGCTGCAGACCACGGACAAGCCCACGCTGATCTGCTGCCGCACCGTGATCGGCTGGGGTTCGCCGCACAAGGCCGGCACCAAGTCCGCGCATGGCGAGGCACTGGGTGCGGAAGAGGTCGCGGCGGCACGCGCCCAGCTGGGCTGGGCCGCCCCGCCGTTCGAGATTCCCGCGGATATCCGTGCGGCCTGGGACCAGCGCGAGCGTGGCGCGCAGGCCCAGCAGTCCTGGCAGCAGCGCTTCGCGGCATATGAAAAGGAGCACCCGCAAAGTGCGCGGGAGCTGAGCCGACGCATGGCCGGTGAATTGCCGGCCAACTGGTCCGAGATCACGCACGCCGCTTTGCAGGCCGCCATTGCAGTGGACGCGCCGCAGGCCACGCGCAAGTCCTCGCAGCTCGTGCTGGATGCCATCGGCCCGGCGCTGGGCGAACTGCTGGGCGGTTCGGCCGACCTGACCGGATCGAACAACACCTTCCGCAAGGATTCCACGGCGGTGACGCCCGACGACGCGCACGGCAACTACATCCATTACGGCGTGCGCGAGTTCGGCATGACCGCGGCCATGAACGGCCTGGCACTGCACGGCGGCTTCCGGCCCTATGGCGGCACCTTCCTGGTGTTCAGCGATTACGCCCGCAATGCCGTGCGCATGGCGGCCCTGATGAAGATCGGCGTGATACTGGTCTATACGCACGACTCCATCGGCCTGGGCGAGGACGGGCCCACGCATCAGCCGATCGAACATCTGACCTCGTTGCGCGCGATTCCCGACCTGTCGTTGTGGCGACCGGCCGATGCAGTGGAGACGGCGGTGGCCTGGGCCATGGCGGTGGGCCATGCCGACCGACCCACGGCGCTGGTGCTGACCCGCCAGGGCCTGCCGCAGCAGGCGCGCACGGGTGAGCAAGGGAGGGCCATTGCGCGCGGCGGCTACGTGCTGATCGACCCGCCGGGCGGGCCCGAAGCCGTTGTGATCGCCACCGGTTCGGAAGTTGGCCTGGCCGCGACGGCGGTCAATGCGCTGAACAAGGGTGGCCGCCGCGTACGGCTGGTATCGATGCCCAGCACCGACACTTTTGATCGCCAGAGCGCCGAGTATCGCGAGTCGGTGCTGCCGGCTGCAGTCACGCGCCGCGTCGCCATCGAGGCTGGTGCAACACTTTCGTGGTGGAAATACGTCGGCAGCGGTGGCACCGTGCTGGGTATCGACACTTTCGGCGCCTCCGGCAAGGCGGCCGAGCTCTTCCGGCACTTCGGGCTGACCCCGGAGAAGCTGCAGCAGAGCGTACTGGATTTGTTCTGAAAGGAAACGACATGGCCATCAAGGTAGGCATCAACGGATACGGCCGTATCGGCCGTAATGTTCTGCGTGCACTCTACGAAGCGAAGCGCACCAGCGAGATCCAGATCGTGGGTCTCAATGACCTGGGCGACGCGACGACCAATGCACACCTGACCCAGTACGACACGGCGCACGGCCGTTTCCCGGGTGAGGTGAAGGCCGATGGCGATGCCATCGTGGTCAATGGCGATCGCATCAAGGTCTTCGCCGAGCGCGACCCGGCCAGGTTGCCCTGGGGCTCCCTGGGTGTCGACGTCGTGTTCGAATGCACCGGCATCTTCACCAGCAAGGAGAAGGCCAGCGCGCACCTGACCGACGGGGCGAAGAAGGTGCTGATCTCGGCGCCGGGTGGCAAGGATGTGGACGGAACCGTGGTGTACGGCGTCAATCACGACAAGCTGACTTCGGCGATGAAGGTGGTATCGAACGCCTCGTGCACCACCAACTGCCTGGCGCCGCTTGCCAAGGTGCTCAACGACGGCATCGGCATCGAGTCCGGCCTGATGACCACCATTCACGCCTACACCAACGATCAGGTGCTGACCGACGTGTTCCACAAGGACATAAGGCGGGCGCGTTCGGCCACGCACTCGATGATTCCGACCAAGACGGGCGCCGCCGCGGCGGTGGGGCTGGTATTGCCGGAACTGAAGGGCAAGCTGGACGGTTTTGCTATCCGCGTGCCCACCATCAACGTGTCCATGGTGGATCTCACGTTCAAGCCGAAGCGCGCCACCACGGTCGAGGAGATCAACAAGCTGGTGCAGGCCGCCGCGGCGGGGCCGCTGAGGGGCGTGCTCGCCTACACGGAGGCGCCGCTGGTCTCGATCGACTACAACCATGACCCGGCCTCTTCCACCTACGATGCCACGCTGACCAAGATCATCGACGGCAATCTGGTGAAGGTCTGCGCCTGGTACGACAACGAGTGGGGATTCTCCAATCGCATGCTCGATGTCGCGCTGGCCTGGGCCGCCGCGAAGTAGCCGGGAAGCAGGGGGCCCTCATGCAGGTCCTGAAGATGAGCGACCTGGCGCTGGCCGGCAAGCGCGTGCTGATCCGCGAGGATCTGAACGTGCCGGTCAAGGACGGCGCGGTCACCAGCGACGCGCGCATCCGCGCCGCGCTGCCGACCATCAAGCTGGCCTTGTCGCAGGGCGCGCGCGTGATCCTGATGTCCCACCTTGGCCGTCCCGAGGAGGGCAAGCCGGATCCGCAGCTGTCGCTGGCGCCGGTGGCACAGCATCTTTCCGAACTGCTGGGGCAGAAGGTATCCCTGGTGACCGACTACCTCGATGGCGTCGAGGTCGAACCCGGCCACGCGGTGCTGTGCGAGAACGTGCGCTTCAACAAGGGCGAGAAGAAGGACAGCGAGGAACTCGCGAAGCGCTACGCGGCGTTGTGCGACGTGTTCGTGATGGATGCCTTCGGCACGGCGCATCGGGCCGAAGCCTCGACCCATGGCGTGGCGCGATTCGCGCCACAGGCCTGTGCCGGTCCATTGCTGCAGGGCGAACTCGAGGCGCTGGAGCGCGCGCTGGAAAAGCCGGCGCGACCGCTGGTCGCGATCGTCGCGGGCTCGAAGGTGAGTACCAAGCTGACCATCCTCGAGGCGCTGCTGGAGAAGGTGGACCGGTTGATCGTCGGTGGTGGCATCGCCAACACCTTCCTGGCCGCCACCGGCGTGGCGATCGGCAAGTCGCTCGCGGAACTGGACATGCTGGACACCTGCCGCAAGTTGATGGCACGGGCGCGCGAGCGCGGCGCGGACATTCCGCTGCCCACCGACGTGGTGGTGGCCACCGAGTTTGCCGCCACCGCCCATGCCGATGTGCGCGATATCCATGACGTGCATCCCGGCGAGCTGATCCTCGACATCGGCCCGGACACGGCCGATCGGTTTGCGGAGCTGATCGCCGAAGCCGGCACGGTGCTGTGGAACGGCCCGGTGGGCGTGTTCGAATTCGACCAGTTCGGCGAAGGCACGCGCGCGGTCGCCAATGCCATCGCGGCAAGCAAGGCCTTCTCGCTGGCAGGTGGCGGCGACACGCTGGCCGCCATCGGCAAGTACGGGGTTGCCGAGGGGATCTCCTATATTTCCACCGGCGGCGGCGCCTTCCTCGAGTTCGTGGAAGGCAAGCGGTTGCCGGCGGTGGCTGCACTCGAGGAGCGCGCTGCGCGCTGAAATCATGCAAGAAGGCGAAACATTCCTGCGCCGGACCAAGATCGTCGCCACGCTGGGCCCGGCCAGCGACGAACCGGGTGTGATGGAAGGCATGGTGCGCGCCGGCCTGGACGTGGCGCGCATCAACTTCTCGCATGGCGGCAAGGAGGAACAACGTCGCCGCATCCTGGCGGTGCGCGCGGCGGCCGAGAAGGTCGGCCGGCCCGTGGGGATCCTGGCCGATCTGTCCGGCCCCAAGATCCGCATAGAAAGCTTCACTGACGGCAAGATCCACCTTGCCGAGGGGCAGCCCTTTGCACTGGACATCGCGCTGGACCCGGCCGCGGGCAATGAGCGCGAGGTCGGCTGTGCCTACAAGGATCTGGTCAAGGACGTGAAGGCCGGCGATACGCTGCTGCTGGCTGACGGCTACATCGTGCTGGACGTGGTGTCGGTTTCCGAGACCCGTATCGAGTGCGTCACGCGCGCCGGCGGCGAGCTGTCCAATCGCAAGGGACTGAACAAGCAGGGCGGCGGACTGTCAGCACCGGCGCTCACCGACAAGGATCTGGAATACATCCAGCTCGCGGCCGAGATGCGCGTGGATTTCCTGGCGGTTTCATTCGCGCGCGAGGCGTCCGACATCCGCCGCGCGCAGACCGAGCTGCGCAAGTGGAAGGGTACGGCCCACGTGGTGGCCAAGATCGAGCGCCACGAGGCCATCGACGAACCTATCCGATATCCTGGCTGCGGCCGATGCGGTGATGGTGGCGCGCGGCGACCTGGGCGTGGAGATGGGTTACGCGGCGCTGACCGGTCTGCAGAAGACCATCATCGCGCAGGCGCAGGCGGCAAACCGCATCATCATCACCGCCACGCAGATGATGGAGTCGATGATTCTCTCCCCCGTGCCGACCCGCGCCGAGGTCAGCGACGTGGCCAATGCGGTGCTGGACGGGTCGGATGCGGTGATGCTGTCGGCCGAGACCGCCGCCGGCAAGTATCCGGTCAAGGCCGTGCAGGCGATGTCGGAAGTCATCCTCGGCGCCGAGAAGTACGAATCCGGACACCGGCGCCAGGAACGTCACGACGGCGGCGAGTTCGTGAACAACGAAGAGGCGATCGCGCGGGCGGTGATGTATAGCGCCGCGCACATGCATCCCAAGGCCATCGTCGCGCTGACCGAGTCGGGTCTCACGCCGCTGTGGATGAGCCGCATGCGCGCCGACATTCCCATCTTCGCCTTCACGCGCCAGGAAGTGACGCGCGGCCGGGTGACGCTGTACCGCGGCGTGTATCCGGTGCTGTTCGACGTGACGCACGCCAGTCCGGCGCACATGTACCAGACGATCTTCGATCAGTTGCTGGAGCGTGGCCTGGTGGACGTGGGCGATACCATCATCCTGACCAAGGGCGAACTCTCGGGCGTGCAGGGTGGCACGAACTCGATGCAGATCCTGCGCGTGCGGCGCGAGGAGCAGTAGCTTCCCCGCAGCCGCACGGTGCGGGTTCAGCCGCCTTTCGCCTTCAACGCGGCGATGTCCGCCAGCAGCTCGGCGGTGTGGTTGTTGATCCCGTCCTTCGACGAGTCCTTCACGGCATAGTGTTTGGCGATCTTGCCCGACGGGTCGACCAGGAAGGTGTCGCGCGAGGCGATGACCATGGGGCCGAACTTGGCGAGCACCCCGTACTCCTTCGCGGTGGCCATGGTCGGGTCGGCCAGCAGCGGGAAGGGCAGGCCGTGCTCGGCCACCGCCTTCTGGTCTTCGGCCGAGAGCTGGGAGTTCTTGGCCAGCGCCTTCTCGAACTCCTTGTGGGACGCTTCGTCCTGCACGCTGATGCCGAGCACCTGCGCGCCGGCCTTGCGGAACTTGAACACGTCCGTGGTGAAGGTGCAGGCCTCGTTGGTGCAGCCCGGCGTCTGGTCCTTCGGGTAGAAGTACACGACCACCCACTTGCCGCGGTAGTCCTTCAGCGAATGGGTCTTGCCGTTCTGGTCCACCAGCGTGAAGTCCGGCGCCATCTGGCCGGCCATCGGTTTGGCAGACTGGCCCTCGACGGGCTGCGGCGCGGGTGGGGCGGCAGCGGCGATGGCCACGACAGCCGATGAGATGAGAGCGGTCAGGATACGTGCACGCATGTCTACTCCTAACAATGTCGCCCGGGCGAATGATGAGCGGCGGATAATGATAGACCCATGACTATCGAGCTGCCATCGCTGGCTCCGGTCCCGGCTCTGGTCCTGACGGGGGGTGGCGCCCGCGCGGCCTATCAGGTGGGCGTGCTCAGGGCGGTCGCGGAGCTGTTGCCGCAGCAGGCGAACCCCTTTCGCGTCGTCGTCGGCACCTCGGCCGGGGCAGTTGCAGCGGCCGTGCTGGCCGCCCGCGCGGATCGCTGGCGTGATGCAACACAGGCCATCGAGCATGTGTGGGCCAATTTCCGCACCCAGCAGGTCTACGAAGTGGGGCGCCGGACCATGTTGCGCACCGGCCTGCACTGGATCATTTCCATGATCTCCGGTGGCCTGCTGCTGCGTGCTCCGCCTTCGCTTTTCGACAACACGCCGCTGCGTGGCCTGCTGACGCGCGAAGTGCGCTGGCGTGGCGTCGGCCGGAGTATCCGCAACGGGCATCTGGACGCCCTGGCCCTGTGCAGTACCAACTACTCCACCGCGCGTTCAGTGGCCTTTTTTGAAGGGCAGGCGGCCTTTTCCGAGTGGAGCGGCAACAATCACATCGGACGGCGCACCCGGCTCGGGCTGCGCCACCTGATGGCAAGTCTGGCCGTGCCGCTGGTGTTCCCGCCCGAACAGGTCGATGAGTACTACTTCGGCGACGGCGCGATGCGCCAGATGGTGCCGCTGGCGCCCGCGCTGCACCTGGGCGCGAGCCGGCTGCTGATCGTCGGCATGCGCGATTACAGCGGCGGCGGCGTCTCGGCGCGTCGCTCCGCGCCGCAGGCGGCGCCCACGCCCGGCCAGCTCGCCGGCTTTGCACTCGATACGCTGTTCACCGACCAGATCTACAACGACCTGGAGCAGATCGAGCGCGTGAACCAGATACTGCGACTGCGGCCGTCGCTGATCCCCGGCGCGCGCATCGTGGACAAGATCGTGTTCCTGACGCCCTCGCGCGATCCGCGCGAGATCGCCGCCGAGCACCTGGCGAGCCTGCCGCATTCGCTGCGGGCCCTGCTCAGGATCAGCGGCGCCAGCAGCACGGCCGGCGCGCAGCTGGCCAGCTACCTGATGTTCGAGGGCGAGTACACGCGTGCACTGATCGCGCTGGGCCGGCACGACGCGCTGGCGCGCGCCGAGGAGATCCGCGATCTGCTGACCATCGAGTAGCCTTCCGGGGCTAGGTCAGGAACAGCGCGCCCAGACCCAGCAGCGTCGCAAAGCCGATGCAGTCCGTGAACATGGTGAGGATCACCCCGGCCGACAATGCCGGATCGATGGACAGCCGGCGCAGCAGCAGCGGCACCATCACGCCGACACCGGCCGCGCAGAACAGGTTGATCAGCATCGCCGCGCCGATGATCGGCGCGACGGACCACGTGCCGAGCCAGGCCACCGTGATCGCGCCGAGGATCAGGGCCATGGCAGTGCCGGTGAGCGCACTGATGCCCACCTCGCGCAGCAGCAGCCAGCGCGCATCGCGCCACTGCACCTGCCCCAGCGCCAGGCCGCGGATGATCAGCGTGACCGTCTGCGTGCCGGCGATGCCGCCCATGCTGGAGACGATGGGCATCAGCACGGCCAGCGCCGCCACCTTCTCGATCGTGCCCTCGAACTGCTTGACCACCAGGCCGCCCACACCGGCGGTCACCAGGTTGATGGCCAGCCACAGCAGCCGGCGGCGCGTGGCCGGCAATACCGGCGCGAAGATGTCCTCCTCGTCGCGCAGACCGGCACCGGCCATCACTTCGTGCGCGGCTTCCTCGGCGATCACGTCGACGACATCGTCGACCGTGATGCGCCCGACCAGCAGCCCGCGCTCATCGACCACCGGCGCGGACAGCAGGTCGCGGTCGCGGAACAGCTGCGATACCTCGTGTGCCGGCAGGTCCGGCGCAATGCGGGTGGCGTCCGGGTCGAGGCAGGCGCCGACCAGCAGCTCCGGATCGTCGGTGAGCAGCCGCGCCAGTGTCAGTGTGCCGAGAAAGCGATCGCCGCGGTCCACCACGAACAGCCGGTCCGTGGGCTCGGGCAGTTCGCCGCGCATGCGCAGGTAGCGCAGCACGACCTCCAGTGACACATCGGCGCGCACGCTCACCGTGTCGGTGCTCATCAACCCGCCGGCGGAATCCTCCGGCCAGGACAGCACGCGCGACAGGCGCTCGCGGTCGAGCTGGTCCATGGTGCGCAGCAGCTGCTGCGTGACCGTCTCGGGCAGGTCGGCCAGCAGGTCGGCCAGGTCGTCGACTTCCAGGCCCTCGGTGGCCGCGGCCAGCTCTTCCGGATCCATCTCCCGGATCAGCTGCGTGCGCACGTCCTCGGACAGCTCCACCAGCACGTCGCCGTCCAGTTGCGGATCGGTCATTTCCCAGACCAGCTCGCGCTGCTTGCGCGGCAGGGATTCGAGCAGCTGCGCGATCTCGGCCGGATGCAGCGTATTGACCATGCGCTCGGCCGAACGCACCGCGCCCTCATCCAGCGCCGTGCGCAGGGCCGCCAGCCGCCCCGGCTTCTGCGGGCGCACGACGGTGAAGTCCTCCTCTGGCTCGGGTGTGCTCACAGGTTCGAGTAGTTCGGGCCGCTGCCGCCCTCGGGCGTGGTCCAGGTGATCACACCGTACGGGTCCTTGATGTCGCAGGCCTTGCAGTGCACGCAGTTGGCGGCGTTGACCTGCAGGCGAGTGCTGCCGGTGCCGTCATCGATCATTTCATAGACCCCGGCGGGGCAGAAGCGCGTGCAGGGATTGCCGTATTCGCTGGCGCAACGCGTGGCGCACAGCGAAGTGTCTGCCACGTGCAGATGCACGGGTTGGCGTTCCTCGTGCTGGGTACTGGCGAAGAACACCGAGGCCAGCCGGTCGCGCGGCGGCAGGGTGCGTGGCTGCCAATGCCTCTCGGGTGAGGTGAATGCATCCAGCCTGCCCAGCTCGCGGTTATCCGAATTGGACAGCGTCCACGGCGCAAGCCCTGCGGTGGCGGTTTCGAACGCCGCGTTGGCCAGCCCCCACCACAGGCCGCGCTTGAAGCCCGGCTTGATGTTGCGCACCTTGCGCAGCTCGCGGCCGCCTGCCGACGCGCGCCAGCGCGCGTCGAACCCCTCGGTGCCGCCCTTGTCATGGACATGTTCGGCGGCCAGCATGCCGCACCGCAGGGCCTGGTGAATGCCCTTGATCCGGGCGAAATTCAGCGTGCCCGCGGCATCACCGGCCAGCAGCGCACCCGGCATGTCCAGCCGCGGCATGGATTGCCAGCCGCCGGCGGCGATGCTGCGCGCGCCGGCCGCGAGGATCTCGCCGCCTTCCAGCAACGGCCGGATCGCCGGATGGTGCTTGAACTGCTGGAAGGCCTCGAACGGCGCCAGCCGCGGATCGTGGTAGTCCAGGCCCACCACGTAGCCGACGTACAGCTGCTCGTCAGCCAGGTGGTAGAGGAAGCCGCCGCCGTAACTGGCCGCATCCAGTGGCCAGCCCAGCGTGTGCTGCACCAGCCCGGGCGTGCCGCGTCCGGCGGGCAGTTGCCACAGCTCCTTGAATCCCAGCGCATAGGTCTGCGCCGAGCGGTTGGCGTCCAGACCGAAGTGAGCGATCAGCTGCTGCGCCAGGCTGCCCCTGCATCCTTCGGCGACGATCGTGGTGCGTGCGCGGATGTCCGGGCCGGGCGCGAACTCCGCACCGGGATTGCCATCGGCATCCAGCCCCATGTCGCCGACGCGTACACCGGTCACCGCGCCCGCGGCGTCGAACAATGGCGCCGCCGCGGCGAAGCCGGGCAGCACCTCCACGCCGAGACTTTCCGCATGCGCGGCGAGCTTCTGAACCAGCTGGCCCAGGCTGATGATCACATTGCCGTGATTGCGCAGTGCAGCGGGCAATGGCAGGGACAGCGCGCCGCTGGGCCGCAGCAGCTGGAACTCGTCGCGCAGCACGGGCTGGCAGATGGCCGGCGGATCCGCGCGCCACTCCGGCCACAACGCGTCCAGGGGGCCGGGGTCGAGCACTGCGCCCGACAACGTATGCCCGCCCATGGTGGCCGCCTTTTCCAGTACGCATATGCTGCGCGCTGGCATCGAGCTGCTTCAGGCGCACGGCGGCGGCCAGGCCCGCCGGGCCGCCGCCGACGATGAGTACGTCGTATTCGAGCGAGTCGCGTTCGATCATGGGCGCGGGAGTTTAGCTGTCCGGCGCGAGGTCAGGTTCCTGAATGCGCGCGAGGATGGCCTGACGGGCCGCGTGCCGGACGGCGCCCAGCTCGGCGCTGGCGGTCGAGGCCGGCGCGGCCAGCAGCGGGGCGATTGCCACTTCAATGACGCCGGGGCGCGGCAGGAAGGATCCGCCGGGCAGCGCGGCGCGCGTGCCACGGATAGCCACCGGCACCACGGGCAGCTGTGACAGCGCGGCGATCGCGAAGGCACCGCTGTGGAATCTGGCCAGGCCCGGCTGCGGATGGAAGGTCCCTTCGGGAAAGAACGCCAGTGCACCGCCGGCGTGCGCGCGCTTGAGCAGCTTGCGCGTGTCGCGCGCGCCCTTGTGGCCGCGCCCGCGGTCCACGTAGTGCGAGCCGATGCGTCTGAGCAGCAGATTGGCCAGCGGCACGCGGCTCATCTCGCGTTTGATCACGAATCCGAAACGCGGCGGCAACGCCGCATACAGGACAATGCCATCCAGATAGCTGGCGTGGTTTGCCACCACGACGCACGGGGATTCAGGCAGGTTTTCCGCGCCTTTCACGGTGAGCGGCATCGCGCCGGCGAACAGCGCGGCGCGTGCGGCCTGGTGCACCATGCGGCGACGCAGTGACTGCCAGGGCACAGGCAGAATCAGCAGCAGCACCGTCAGACCCAACAGCAGAAAAGCGGTGCAAGCCCATATGGCGTAAGGCAACAACAGCCAGCGCGACAGTTTCTTTTGGTTCACCGGGGTATGCAGGCAGGGCGCGGGGTATTCTGTGATCTGCGTCTCTTTATGTTAACGCTTGGTCCCAGCTGTGAAGGGCATCACGCAGCCCCCGGCGTGACTGTGGCGATACTGCTCATCCAGAACTACCCATGACCCCCACCCGGAAAAGCACAGTGATCAAGAGCGCCAGCAACGCCGTGGCCAAGTCCACTGCAGACGTCATCGATCCGGCCGTGAGCCGGTTCCTCGATGGCGCCTGGATGGAGCGCGGGCTGTCCTCGAACACGCTGGCGGCCTACCGGGCGGACCTGATGGCATTGTCGCGCTGGCTTGCCGCGCGCGGCACACAGATTACCAAGGCTACGCGCGCCGACCTGCTCGGATTCATCGCCTGGCGAGTCGAATCCGGAGCAAGGCCGCGCTCGACGGCACGACAGCTTTCGTCGTTCCGTCGTTTCTTCCGTCATCTCGTGCGCGAGGGAACGCTGCGCGAGGATCCCACTGCACAGATCGCGATGCCGAAGATCGGCCGTTCGCTGCCCAAGTCGCTGACCGAGGAGGAAGTCGAGTCATTGCTCGGCGCGCCGGTGGTCTCCGATCCGCTGGGCGCGCGCGATCGCACCATGCTGGAGGTGCTGTATGCCACCGGCCTGCGCGTTTCCGAACTGGTCACGCTGAAGTACTCGCAGCTGAACCTCAACCAGGGCGTGTTGCGCGTGCACGGCAAGGGCGAGCGCGAGCGGCTGATTCCGCTGGGCGAAGAGGCCGTGCGCTGGCTGCGTGAATTCATCGGCACCGGCCGCGGCGAAATCCTGCTGGACCGGACCACCGACTACCTGTTCCCGACGCGCCGCGGCGACCACATGACGCGCCAGGCGTTCTGGCACATCATCAAGCGCTACGCGCGCAAGGCGAATGTCGAGAAGGAACTCTCGCCGCACACCCTGCGCCACGCCTTTGCCACGCACCTGCTCAACCACGGCGCCGACCTGCGCGTGGTGCAGATGCTGCTGGGTCACAGCGACCTGTCGACCACGCAGATCTACACCCATGTGGCCCGCGAGCGCATGAAGGACCTGCACTCGCAGCATCATCCGCGCGGCTGACGTTGCGGGTGCTAGACTGGCGCCCATGAAGATCCGTCTGCTGATCATCAGCTGCGCAATGCTGCCATTGATGGCCTGTGGCGCCAGTGTGGGTGCGCAGGCCGATGCCGCGGCGGCGCCTGCCGCCACGGCTTCCGCGCCTGCGGATATCCAGGATGGCGATCCGCGCATTGCGCTGGCGGCGAAGATTCCCGGGGCCAGGCCGCAGGATCTGCGCGCGACGCCCGTGCCGGGCATCTTCGAGCTGACCCATGGCACTGACGTTTCCTACGTCACCGCCGATGCCAGGTACGTGTTCTCCGGCGACCTGTACCGGATCACCAGCCACGGGGATTTTCCCAACCTGACCGAGGCGCGCCGGCGCGAATTGCAGATGCCGCTGTGGCGCTCGCGGCTGGCGAAGCTGGCGGCTATCCCGGATTCGCAGATGCTGGTGTACGGCCCGGCCGACGCCACACACACCATCACGGTTTTCACCGACGTGGATTGTCCGTGGTGCCGCAAGCTGCATTCGCAGATCGCCGACTACAACAGGCTCGGCATCCGCGTGCGCTACCTGTTCTATCCGCGCACCGGCCCGGACACCGAGTCCTGGTATCGGGCCGAAGCGGTGTGGTGCGCGAAGGATCGCAAGCTGGCGTTCACGCGCGCCACCAACGATGAGCCCATCGAGATGAGGCGCTGCGCCAACGACCCGGTGGCGCGCGATTACAAGCTGGGCCGTGAGCAGGGCGTCACCGGAACGCCGGGCATCGTGCTGGAGACCGGGGAGTTGCTGCCCGGCTACCTGGGGCCGCAGGACCTGCTGGCTTACATCAAGGACAGCATCGCCACGGCGAAGCGCGCGAACTGAACAAACCCCGGGTGGCGGCGCTCACGCCCGGCGCGAAGCCCCGGCAGTTCAGCGCTCCAGCAGTTCCCTCTTTCCCGGCTTGCCGTCCCACTCCTTGCCGTCTTCCGGCCCCGGCTTCTTCTCGGTGATCACCGGCCAATCCTTGGCCAGATCCGCATTGATCTTCAGGAAATCCTTCTGGTCGGCGGGCACTTCATCCTCGGAGAAGATCGCCTCGGCCGGGCACTCCGGTTCGCACAGCGTACAGTCGATGCACTCGTCCGGGTCGATCACCAGGAAATTGGGGCCCTCGTGGAAGCAGTCCACCGGGCACACTTCCACGCAGTCCATGTACTTGCACTTGATGCAGTTTTCGGTGACGACGAAGGTCATGCGCTCTCCAGATACTCTCAGGCGCGCGATTCTAGCCCGAAAAGTCGCCGCGACAGAGTCGTGACGTGCATGGCCTCCACGCCGGCCTCGCGATCGGCCACGTACTGCTGCAACGCATAGCGCGTTGACGGGAAGGCCAGTTCATCCCAGGGTATCCCGCCCGGTTCGACCAGCCGCGCCTCGAGGCTCTCCTCGCCGGCACCAAATGCTTCCGAACTCATGCGGGCGCGGAAGAAAACGTGCACCTGGCCGGCCTCGGGCACGTTGACCAGCGCCAGCGGCGTGCCGATGTCCACCTGGGCCAGGGCCTCTTCCAGGCATTCGCGCGCGGCGCCGTCCTCGAGCGTCTCGTTCAGTTCCATGAACCCGGCCGGCATCGTCCAGTAGCCGCGGCGCGGCTCGATGGCGCGGCGGCACAGCAGGATGCGCCCTTCGTATTCCGGCACGCAGCCGACCACGATCAGCGGGTTCTCGTAGTGGACGACCTTGCATGCGGGACAGACACGGCGCGGCCGGTTGTCCCCGGCTGGCACCTCGACCACGGTGGCCTGTCCGCAATATGTACAGAAGCGCTTTTTCATCATGACATTGCGTCAAGGGGCTGCGACCGACATCACATCCGCAACACGGGTCCGGGCCCATCATGTGCTCTGGGAAACCAGCCCCTTGTACGCCGAATGGAATCTAAGGATAGCAGCCCGAGCGGTCGCTACGGCCCGGACCTCTCGTTCATGAAACTCGGGCGCGAGATGCGCCGGCGGGTCGATCCGCGTGTGTCCATGGTCGAGGCGTTGCGCGACGCGGCCGAGCGCATGCATGCCGACGCGGTGATGCTGTGGATGCCGGGCTGTGGTCTGCGTGTGCCACTGGCGACCAAAGATGCTCCGGTGCCGGCCGCGATCACGGCCGAGTTCAACAATCTCTCCGAACGCGTCGCGGCCCAGCAGGATGCTGCCGAAGGACTCGCGCGCATCGTGCAGGGCGAGGAGGCCGGTGCCGCCTGTCGCCTGATGATCATCTCCATGGACAGCGTGTCGTCGCGTTCGCCGGCCTGGCTGGTGTTCGCCCGCGCGCAGGATGCGCCGCGCTTCGACACCTGGTCCACCGTGCTGGCCCAGGTGCAGGCATTGCGGCTGGCCCGCCGCCTGATGCGTGAGGTGGACGCGATCACCGGCCACCTGTCGCGCTTCGGGCTGCGCACGGCCATTGCCTACGGCGAGAAGCCCGGCGGCTCGCTGGTGCTGGCCGAGCTGGATGGCCTGCGTACCGTCAACCATACCCGCGGCGTGAGCGGCGGCGACGAGGCCGTCGCGGCCATGGGGCGCCTGCTCAGCGTACCGCTGCTGCCCGAAGGCTCTCTGGTCGCGCACCTGGGCGGCGGCAAGTTCGCCGTGGCCGTGCCGGTATTCGATGCCGCCGGCGCCGTGCGCATCGTGGAGCGCATCCAGCACACATTGCGCAGCGTGGCCTTCGAAGGCGAAACCAGTGCCGCGCGCCTGTCCTGCACCTGCGGCATCGTCGAATACGACTTCTCTCCGGATTCGCTGGATCAGGCGTTGCTCGCCGCCGATCTGGTGCTGGAGCTGGCCAAGGAACGCGGTCGTTCGCGCATCGAGACCCGCCAGGCCGACGATGCCACGGTCATTCGCCGCCAGGGCGAGGACTTCGCGGCCACCGCACTGCTGGAAGCCATTGCCGCCGGGGAGCTGGAACTGCACGCGCAGCCGATTGTGTCGCTGCGCGACGGCAAGCATCCGCTGGGTTTCGAGCTGCTGCTCAAGGCCCGCGGCGGGACGGACAAGGGGGAGGCCTATTCCCACAAGCTGATCGAAGTCGCCCAGCGCCACCATCTGCTGTCGGTGCTGGATCGCTACGTCGTCGACCAGGCGTTCCAGATCCTGGCGCCGCATCGGCAGGTGCTGGCGCGCCAGCGCATCACGGTGTCGATCAATGTCTCCGGCCAGTCGCTGTGCGATCCGGAGTTCACCGGGCATTTCATCGAGGAGCTGCGCCGCGCGAAGATCTCGCCCGGCTGCATCGTGGTGGAAGTCACCGAGCAGGTGGCGCTGTCCGACCTGCAGCGGGCGGGAGACGCCATGCGCCGCCTGCGTGCGGTCGGTTGCGGCATTGCCATCGACGACTTCGGCACCGGCGCGAACTCGCTGGCCTACGTGCATCAGTTGCCGGTTACGCGCCTGAAGATCGACGGCAGCTTTGTCCGTGACATCACCACCAACACGCGCTCGGAAGCCGCCGTCCGCGGCATGGTGCAACTGGCGCGCGACTTCGTGCTGCAGACCGTCGGTGAGCACGTGGAGAGCGCCGAGCAGTCCGACCTGCTGCGCAAGCTGGGCGTGGATTTCGGGCAGGGGTACCTGTTCGGCAAGGCCGAGCCGCTGGACGCGGCCGTCGCCACGCTGATGGAGCGTGAGTCGGCGAACACCAGCGTCATTCTCGACGTGGGCTGAAGCTGCGCATTCGCGAACGGTCGCCCGGCCGTTCAAGCGCTCCGCATCGCGATCCCGGCTCCAGGCGCGTAGCATCCACGGCATGGGGGAGGCCGCCATCCGGGACCGTCGCTGGTTTGTGTTGGGCGCCGGCCTTGCACCGCTGGCGCTGGCGGCCTGCGCACGCAAGCCTCCCGCCCCGCCCGAAGTGGGCCTGGAGGTTGCCAGCGACGGTGATCTGCTGGTCTTCAAGCCCAGGCAGCTCACCTGCCACAGTGGCGATCACGTACGACTCGCGTTTCACAACGCGGCGAAATACGTGAATTTCCAGCACAACTGGGTGTTGATCAAACCGCATACCTTCGACGCCGTGATTGCCGCCGCGAACGCCGCAGGCGAAGCAAGTGGCTGGATCCCGCAGGTTGACCCGGACATCATCGCGGCCACACCGGTCTGCGACAGGGGGCAGGTCGTCACCACCGAATTCACCGCGCCGGCGGCGGGCGACTACCTCTACATCTGCACCTTCCCCGGACATGCCCAAAGCATGTGGGGTGTCTTGCACGTACTACCAAGGAGTCCATCATGAAGCCTCGATTCCGCCGTGTTGCCGTGCTGTTGTCCCTTGTCCTGGCCGCCGCCGCGCTTGCCGCGGCTCCGAAGTCGCCTGATGCCGTGAAGAATGCGCTGCGCGTGCTCGCATACGTGCACAGCGACATGGCCAGCAAATTGCCTTCGCATGCCTATGCGCGGTTGCCGCATGAGTGCCAGGAGTTCAAGGAGGCCAGTCAGGCCATGCGCGATGCGGTGGCCGGTGATCCGGCACCCTTCAAGGCTCAGGTCGAGCGCGCCATGGGCAAGGCGCTGGCTGCCTCGGACCAGGTGGCCGAGCTCAGCAAGAGCAACGATGAGGCGAAGATCACCAGCGCCGTGGCGGCAGTCGACGCCGCATTGCAGGATCTGAACAAGCTCTTCCCGCAAGATCTGCGCCCGGTACCCGGGCAGCTCGGACGCGGTCCGGGCAGGGGGCCGGGCGGCCCGCCGCCCGATCTGCGCTGATTCAGCCGTGCATGCGCCGCCCGCCGGCGCGTTGCGCCGCGCTTGACAGTACGATAATCATCGAAATATCGTACGGATTCATGAACGCAGCCAAAGCCGTCGGCGCCTTCGCCGCCATCGCCCACGAGAGCCGCCTGGCGATCTTCCGCCTGCTGGTCAAGCGCGGCCCGCAGGGGTTGCCCGCCGGCGCCATTGCCGCGCGCCTGGGCGTGGTGCCGTCCTCGCTCACCTTCCATCTGCAGGCCTTGCTGCACGCGGGGCTGCTGGCGCGCCGCCGCGCCGGCCGGCAGCTGATCTACAGCGCGGATTTCGCGGCGATGAACGCGCTGGCCGGCTTCCTGACGGAGCACTGCTGCGTGGAGACCGGCGACAGCGGGCAATGCTGCGCGCCCGGACAACTGGAGGCGCCGCGGCGCAGGAAGAGCGCATGAGCCAGGCGCCCTTTCACGTGCTGTTCCTGTGCACCGGCAATTCGGCGCGCAGCATCCTGGCCGAGAGCCTGCTCACGCACTGGGGTCGCGGCAATTTCATCGCGCACAGTGCCGGCAGCCACCCGAAGGGGCAGGTGCACCCGATCGCCATCGACCTGCTGACAAAGATGAAGCTGCCCACCGGCGAGCTGCGCAGCAAGAGCTGGGATGAGTTCGCGCAACCGGGCGCGCCGCAGCTGGATTTCGTGTTCACGGTCTGCGACAACGCCGCCGGGGAAGCCTGTCCGGTGTGGCCCGGGCAACCCGTCACAGCCCACTGGGGCGTGCCCGATCCGGCCGCCGTGGACGGCAGCGACGCCGCCAGGTGGCTGGCGTTCCGGGAAGCCTTCCGTCAGCTCGAGAGTCGCATCAAGTTGTTCGTCAGCCTGCCGCTGCGCTCGCTGGATCGCGTCAAGCTGCAGCAGCGGGTACGCGAAATCGGCAGGCACGTCGCCCGCGACGGGCAGTAACCGTGTTGCGCCGTCTGCTGGCCGAAGGACTCGGCGCTTTGCTGCTGGCGGCCGCCGTGGTCGGCTCCGGGATCATGGGCCAGCGCCTCGCGCAGGGAAACGACGCGGTGGCGCTGCTGGCCAACACCGCTGCCACCGTCGCCGTGCTGGCGGTACTCATCGCGACACTGGGTCCGATCAGCGGCGCGCATTGCAGGTGGTGCCCGTGGTCCGAATCGAACGGACACGATCTTGCGATCGGCAGATTTTGAGTCTGCTGCGTCTACCAGTTCCGCCACACGGGCATGCGAAGGCGCGGGGGCGAGATGGTAGCCGATAATTAATCGCACCGGCCTGCGACGTTTGCGCCCCGTGGCGCATCCTAGGGAACATGAGCCGGTTCCTCGCGATCGCGCTGACCGAGGATTGCCTGCGCCGCGCGGCGGCGGGCGATCGCGCTGCCCAGCAACAGGTCTACGAGCAGGCCGCCGGACCGGTGTTCGCGCTGATACGCCGCCTGGTGCGCGGCCGGGCCGCGGCCGAGGACGTGTTCCAGGACTGCATGGTGGGCCTGCTCGGGCACCTGCCGCAGTTCCGCGCCGAGGCGCCATTCGGGGCCTGGGCGCGGCAGATCGCACTGCGTCACTGCCTGATGCATCTGCGCTCGCCCTGGCAGCGGGCGCGCCGCGCGCTGGTGTCCATGCTGCCGGGCGAGGGCGACGACGTGGCGCAGCCGGCAGTGGATCCGCCGCTGGCCGAAGCCATCGATCTGGAGCGTGCGCTGGCGCGCCTGCCGCAGACCGCGCGCATCATCGTGTGGCTGCACGATGCGGAAGGGTTGAGCCACGAGGAGATCGCCGCCCAGTTCGGTCGCACCGTGAGTTTTTCCAAGTCGCAGCTCTCGCGCGCGCATGCGCAGTTGCGCGTGCAGCTGGCTGATCATCGCACCGCAGCCGATGCCCCGCGCGCCGGCGTTGCCACCGGGAGGGCCCTGCCATGACCAATCCGCTCGACCTGCAGGAACTGGCCGCAGCGCGGCACGACGCCATGCCGTACGACTATGCGGAATTCCAGCGTCGCCGCATGGCAGCCGAGCGCCGCCGCGGTGCCACGACGTGGAGCGTCGCCGCGCTGTTTGGCGTGGCCGTCGTGGTTGCGTTGCTGGCATTGATGACCCAGAAACCCGAGACCCAGGCCGTGCTGGTGGACTCGGCGCCGGCAACGGCCACGGCGCCAGGCACGGCTGTGCAGTCGCAGCCCGCACTGGTGGACATGGGACAGTTTGCGCTCACCAGCGAACTGGAGGATCACATCGCGTTGCTCGATGAGCAGATCTCCGCCGCCCGCGTGTATGCCGCGCCACCGGAACAGCTGCGGCAGCTTGAGTACACCCGCCGGCAGCTCAACGATTCCCTGCAGCGGGTCAGCTACGCGCAGAACCTGCTCAACTTCTGACGTACGAAGGAATACCGACCATGAAAGCACTTCGACATACCCTGCTCGCCGCCTTCCTGGCGGTGGGCGCTTTGCACGGTTGGGCCGCAGCCGCAGAACCCGCATCATCATCGCCGCAGTCGCCGCCACCGGACCAGCAGAAGGACCTGCAGCGGCGTCTGGATGACGCGCGGCATCGCCTGGAGGAAGCCTCGCGGGAAGTGGCGCAGCTGTCCTCGCAGCTGGGCCGCAATTTCTTCTTCCGGATGGGCACGCCGGATGGCGGTCCGCCGCCGCGCGCGCTGCTCGGCGTGTCGATCGCCGACAGCAACGGCCCGGTCAAGGGCGCGCGCGTGCGCGATGTCAGTCCCGGCAGTGCCGCGGCCGAGGCCGGCATCAAGGCCGGCGACATCATCACCGGCATCGGCGGCAAGGACCTGACCAGCCAGGCGGTCCCGGGCCGGGCACTGGTGGAACAGATGCGCCAGGTCGAGCCCAACCTGAAGCTGGAAGTGGACGTGCTGCGTGACGGCAAGAAGATGCGTTTCGACGTCACGCCGCGGCCGGCACCGGTGCAGATCTACGCCGGCGCGCAGGGCATGCCGGGCATGGGCGATGTGCGCACCTTTGAGCTGCAGCGCGCACCCGGCGGACCCGGTCAGCAGCGCATCGAGATCCGCAGGTTCCGCGATGATGACGGCACCCGTTTTCGCGGCATGGAATTCGCCACGCTGTCGGGGAAGCTCGGCAGCTACTTCGGGGTGAAATCCGGCGTGCTGGTGGTGCGTGCCGGAGACGACTCGCCGTTCAAGCTGCAGGATGGTGATGTGATCCTGTCCATCGACGGGCGCGAACCGACCACCGCGCAGCATGCGGGCCGGATCCTGCGTTCCTACGGCGATGGCGAGAAGCTCAAACTGCACATCGAGCGCAATCACAGGACGATGGATCTGGTCGTGACGATGCCCGACGCTGGACCGCGCGCGCGGCGCGAGGACTGAACGGCGGGGCTTGCGGGAAGTTCCTCCACAGTCCCTCCCCGCATGATCCGGGCGCGCATCGGTTACGATGCGCGCCCCCATGCGTCGCGCCGATTTCCGCTATGAACTGCCGCCGGAGCTGATCGCCCAGGCGCCCCTGCCAGAACGCTCTGCCAGCCGGTTGCTGACGCTCGATGGCGCCACCGGCACGCTGGTCGACCGCCACTTCAGCGACCTGCCGGCGCTGCTGCGCCCGCACGACCTGCTGGTCTTCAACGACACCCGCGTGGTGGCTGCGCGCCTGTTCGGCACCAAGCCTTCCGGCGGCCGCGTCGAGGTGTTCCTGGAACGCGCGCTGGGTGGGAACCGTGCCTGGGTGCAGATGCGCGCCAGCAAGCCGATCCGCCCCGGCCTGGTCATCGGGACCGTCGGCGGCGAGGTGCGCGTGGTGGAAAAGGTGGACACGCCCGCCGGTGATCTGTGGGAGATCCGGACGCCGGGCGAGGCGCTGGCCTTCTTCGAGGCGCATGGCAGCGTGCCCTTGCCGCCCTACATCGAGCGCGCCGCGGCACCGGCCGACCGCGAGCGCTACCAGAGCATCTTCGCGCGCGAACCCGGCGCGGTGGCCGCGCCGACCGCGAGCCTGCACTTCGATACGGCGCTGGTCGGGCGCCTGGAAGCCATGGGCGTGCAGCGCGCGATGCTCACGTTGCACGTCGGTGCCGGCACGTTCCAGCCGCTGCGCGTGGACGACGTGGCGCAGCATGTGATGCATGCCGAGACCTATGCGGTCACCCCGTCGCTGGTGGCCCGGGTCGCAGGCCGCGCGCGCGGCCGGCGGGCGGGTGGTGGCGGTGGGCACCACCGTGGCACGGGCGCTGGAATCCGCTGCGGCGGACGGCACGCTCAGGGCCGGCAACGGTGAGACACGGCTGTTCATCACGCCGGGCTATGCTTTCCGGGCCGTGGACGCGCTCATCACCAATTTCCATCTGCCCGAATCCACGCTGCTGATGCTGGTGGCGGCCTTCGCCGGGCTGGAACACGTGCTGGCCGCGTATCGCCACGCCGTGGCCGAACGCTATCGCTTCTTCAGCTACGGCGACGCCATGTGGCTCACGCCGGCTCCCGGCGCGCGCCCATGATGAACTTCGAATTGCTGGGCAGCCGAGGCAGGCGCGCGCCGCGGGCGCCTGGAGCTCGCACACGGCACGGTGCGAGACTCCGGCGTTCATGCCGGTCGGCACCTACGGCACCGTGAAGGCGATGACGCCGGAGGAGCTGGTGGACCTTGGCGCCGACATCATCCTCGGCAATACCTTCCACCTGATGCTGCGCCCCGGCACCGAAGTCATCGCCGCGCACGGCGGCCTGCACGGCTTCATGCACTGGCAGCGGCCGATCCTCACCGACTCGGGCGGCTTCCAGGTGTTCAGCCTGGCCGGGATGCGCAAGATCAGCGAGCAGGGCGTGCGCTTTGCCTCGCCCGTCGACGGCAGCCAGGTACGGCTCACGCCGGAGGACTCCATGGACGTACAGCGCGCCCTGGGGTCGGACATCGCCATGGCATTCGATGACTGCACGGCGTGGCCGGCCAGCGAGGCGCAGGCGCGCGATTCCATGGAGCGCTCGATGCGCTGGGCGGCACGCTCGAAAGCCCACTACTACCGCGCAGAGCCGGCGCCGCCCCGTGGCGAGCTGTTCGGCATCATCCAGGGTGGCATGTACCTGCCGCTGCGTCAGGCCTCCCTCGAGGCACTGATGCGCCTGGACTTCCCCGGCTACGCCATCGGCGGGCTGGCCGTGGGCGAGCCCGAGGAGGTGCGGCTGGCCGTGCTCGAGGGGCTCGCGCCGCTGCTGCCGGCCGACCGGCCGCGCTACCTGATGGGCGTGGGAAGGCCCGAGGATCTTCTCGCGTCGGTGGCCCGCGGCGCGGACATGTTCGACTGCGTGATGCCCACGCGCCATGCCCGCAACGGACACCTGTTCACCCACACCGGGGTGCTGAACATCCGCAATGCCGCCAATGCCACCGACACGGGCCCTGTCGACCCGGAATGCGGCTGCTACACCTGCCGCAACTATTCCCGCGCGTACCTGCGGCACCTGGACAAGTGCAACGAGATCCTGGGGGCGCGGCTCAATACCATCCACAACCTGCATTTCTACCTGGAGTTGATGCGCCGCATCCGGCAGGCCCTCGAGGAGGGGGATTTCGCCCGATTTGCGCGGGAATTCACCGCACGACGGCGCGCGGACGACCCTGTGGCATAATCCCCGGCCGTTTTTCGCTACCAGGGTCTCGACACAACCATGAGCTTCCTGATTTCCGACGCGTACGCGCAGGGCGCCGCAGCACCCGCCCAGCCGAGCATGATGAGCTACCTGCTGCTGCCGCTGATGCTGGTGGCCTTCTACTTCCTGCTCATCCGGCCGCAGCAGAAGCGTGCCAAGGAACACCAGAACCTGCTGTCCAAGCTGGCCGCGGGTGACGAGGTGGTTACCGCGGGCGGCATCCTCGGCAAGATCACCGAGGTCGGTGATGCCTTCGTCACGGTGGAGATCGCCGAGGGCGTAAAGGTCAAGCTGCAGAAGTCACAGATCACGCAGCTGGTCCCCAAGGGCACCTACAGGAGCGCTTGAGCACTTCGCAAGGCCCCGAGAGCAACCGCCAACCCCGCAAGAGCGCTTAAGGAACCACATTCGCCATGCTCGAGTTTGCCCGCTGGAAGTACCTCGTCGTCGCAGGCGTGATGCTGCTCGCACTGGTGTTCGCCGCGCCGAACTTCTTCGGCGAGGATCTGGCCGTGCAGGTGGCGCGCCGCGACCGCAGCGCCATCGATGCGAAGGGCGAGCAGGCCATCGAGACAGCCGTGAAGGCCAAGGGCGTCCAGATAAAGCGCGCCTACATCGACCAGGGCCGCGTGATGCTGCTGTTCGACGAGCTGAGCCAGCAGCTTGCCGCGCGTGACGCGGTAAACGACACGCTGAGCGGGACCTATGTCTCGGCACTGGCGAACGCGCCGCGCGCACCCTCCATTTTCCTGAAGCTGGGCCTGCGGCCCATGCCGCTGGGCCTGGACCTGCGCGGCGGCCTGTCGCTGCTGTACCAGGTGGACGTGAACGGCGCGATCGGGACCCTCGTGGACAGCTACGAGCAGGATTTCCGCCGCACGCTGACCAAGGAGAAGATCAATTTCTCCGATGTGCTGCAGCTGAAGGATTCCAACGACATCGTCGACGGCCTGCGCGTTACCTTCCCGGCCGGCACGGACCTGGCCGCGGCAAGCGAGGTGATGAAGAAGGTGGTGCCGGACGCCAACTTCGTGGTCAACAGCGGCGGACCGGTGCCCTACGTGGATGCCACGCTCACTGCCAAGCAGATCACGGACCGGCAGCGCAACGCCATCCAGCAGAACCTGGTCACGTTGCGCAATCGCGTGAATGAACTGGGCGTGTCCGAGCCCCAGGTGACGCAGCAGGGCACCGACCGCATCCTGGTGCAGCTGCCCGGCGTGACCAATTCGGCCGAAGTAAAGGACGTGCTGGGCAAGGTGGCCACGCTGGAGTTCCATCTCACCGATACCGAGCACAACGTGCAGGATGCGGTGCAGAAGGGTCGCGCGCCGCTGGGCTCGCGCCTGGAATACCATCGCGAGGTCAATGGCTATCGCCAGCCCACGCTGCTCAAGCGCGAGGTGCTGGCCACCGGCGCCGACCTGGTGGATGCCACCTCGACCACCACCCAGGAAGGGCCAGCGGTGGCGATCCGCCTCAATCAGAAGGCCGGCGACGAGATGCTGCGCATCACGCAGGCCAACCTGGGCAAGCCGATGGCCGTGGTGCTGATCGAGCAGGCGCAGGAGAAGTACACCGATCCGGCGACAGGCGAACAGAAGGAACGCACTGTCTCGAATCGCGAGGTGATCAGCGAGGCCACGATCCGCGGTGTGTTCAGCAACCAGTTCAATATCACGGGCCTGGGGCAGGGCGAGGCGCGCGATCTGGCATTGCTGATGCGCTCCGGCCAGCTCGCCGCACCGCTGGTGCCGATCAGCGAACGTCCCGTCGGCCCGTCGCTGGGCCAGCAGAACATCCACGCCGGCGTCACCGCGCTGCTGGTCGGCGCCGGGGCGTTGTTCGTGTTCATGATCTTCTACTACCACCTGTTCGGGGTGGTGGCCTCGACCGTGCTGCTCGGCAACGTGGTGCTGCTCACGGCGTTGCTGTCGATGGTGCATGCCACGCTGTCGCTGCCCGGCATCGCCGGCATCCTGCTTACCGTGGGCATGGCGGTGGACGCCAACGTCATCATCTACGAGCGCATCCGCGAGGAATTGCGCAATGGCGTCTCGCCGCAGACCTCGATCCGCGCCGGCTTCGAGAAGGCCTGGAGCGCGATCTGGGATTCGAACGTGACCACCTTCATCGCCGGCCTGGTGCTGTGGGTGTTCGGTACCGGCCCGATCAAGAACTTCGCCATCGTGCTGGTGCTGGGTATCCTCACTTCGGTGTTCACGGCGATGTGGGCCAGTCGCGCAATGCTCACGCTCATATACGGCGGCAGTCACAAGCCGCCCAAACTCTCGATCGGTTGATCGGGTCGGGGTAACGAACGTGGAATTCTTTCACAAGGCCACCAACTTTCCGTTCATGGCGACGCGGCGCGTCTGGTACGTGCTGTCGGCATTGCTGATGGTGGCGTCGATCGGGCTGTTCTTCGTGCGCGGCCTGAACCTGACCGTGGATTTCACCGGCGGCACCACCGTCGAGGCGAGCTATCCGGGCGCCGCCGACGTCGAAAAGGTGCGCAGCGCGCTGCTGGCCCAGGGTTTCAAGGACCCGACCGTGCAGGCCTACGGCACCTCGCGCGACATTTCCATCCGGCTCGCGCCCGAGCCCGGACAGACCGTCGAGACGCAGCGCCCCCGGATCGACAAGGCACTGCGCAGCATCGATGCGGGCGTCACGATCAAGCCACCGGAGTTCGTGGGCGGACAGGTGGGCGGTGAATTGCGCAACAGCGCCATCAAGGCCCTGACGATCACCATGCTGCTGGTCTTCGCGCTACATCGCGATGCGCTTTCATACCTGGCGCCTGTCGGCCGGCGCCATCCTGGCGTTGCTGCACGATCCGATCCTGATCATCGGCTGGTTCGCGTTGTCGCAGACGCCGTTCGACCTGGCGGTGGTGGCGGCACTGCTGGCCGTGGTCGGCTACTCGCTGAACGACACCATCATCGTGTTCGATCGTATCCGCGAACGCTTCGAAACCAATCGGCGACTGGAGCCGCGGCTGGTGCTGGACCAGTCCATCAACCAGACGCTCTCGCGCACCATCATGACCAAGGTCACCACGCTGATCGTGGTGGTGGCCCTGCTGGTGCTGGGCGGGGAAGCGCTGCGCGGCTTCGCCGAGGCACTGGTGATCGGCATCGTGGCCGGCACCTACTCGTCGATCTACATCTCCTCGGCCGCTGCACTGGACTTCGGCCTGACGGCCGAACACGTGTTCCCGCCGGTGCGCAGCCGCGAAGTCGACAGCCTGCCTTAGCCGGCACCGGGGCCGGCACAGATGCTGCATCTGCTGACCGACCCGGGCGCATGGATGGCGCTGCTGACGCTGTCCGTGCTGGAGATCGTCCTCGGCATCGACAACATCATCTTCATCTCGGTGCTGGTGGGTCGCCTGCCCGCCGGGCAACGTGGCCGCGCCCGCAACTTCGGCCTGCTGGCCGCGATGCTCACGCGCATTGCGCTGCTGTTCTCCATCGTGTGGCTCACGCGGCTGACCCAGCCCTGGTTCACGGCGTTCGGCCAGGCGTTCTCGGGGCGCGATCTGGTGCTGATCGTCGGCGGCCTGTTCCTGCTGGGCAAGAGCGTGCTGGAGGTGCACCACACCCTGGAGGGCGCAGCCGAATCGCACAACGCGCGCGTGTTCGAGCGCTTCGCGGTGATCATCGCGCAGATCGCCATCATCGATATCGTGTTCTCACTGGATTCGGTGTTCACGGCGGTGGGCCTGGCCAATCTGGACCAGGTACCCATCATGGTCGCGGCCATCGTGATCTCCATTCTGGTCATGATGCTGCTCGCGGGCCCGATCTCGGCGTTCGTCGAGGCGCATCCGACCGTCAAGGTCCTGGCGCTGGCCTTCCTGCTGCTGGTTGGCGTGGCGCTCATCGCCGATGGCTGGGGCCTGCACATTCCGAAGGGCTACCTGTACTTCGCAATGGCCTTTTCCGTGGGCGTGGAAATGATTAACCTCAGGTTACGCAAACTGCTCGATCGCAGGAAGGCCGCCAAATGAAACACATCCGACTCCCGCTTCTGGCCTTGTCGCTGGCTGGCGCGGTGTTTGCCGCCGGTTGCAGCAAGTCCGGGGGCGATGCCAATGCCACCATCAGGGTCGGGGAGTACGCCTCGCTCACCGGCAAGGAAGCCACCTTCGGCACTTCCTCGCACCAGGGCACGGAGCTGGCCATCGAGCAGGTCAACGCCGCCGGCGGCGTGCTGGGCAAGAAGATCGACCTCATCTACGAGGACGATCGCAGCGTGCCGGGCGAGGCGGCAACCATCGCCAAGAAGCTGATCAACAGCAACGACGTGGTGGCATTGCTGGGCGAGGTGGCATCGGGCCGGTCGTTGGAAGCCGCACCGATTGCCCAGGCCAACCACATCCCGATGATCTCGCCGTCCTCGACCAATCCGAAGGTCACGCAGGTCGGCGACTACATCTTCCGCGTGTGCTTCACGGATCCGTTCCAGGGCAAGTTGCTTGCCGATTTCGCGCGCAACTCCCTGAAGGTGAACAAGGTCGCGGTGTTCTCGGACGTGGCGGCGCCGTACAGCGTCGGCCTGGCGGAATACTTCGTGAAGCCTTTCGTCGCGGAAGGCGGCACGGTGGTCTCCGAGCAGAAGTACACCGGCGGCGACAAGGATTTCAAGGCGCAGCTCACCGTCATCAAGAACGCCAGGCCGGACGCCATCTTCGTGCCGGGCTATTACACCGACGTGGGGCTGATCGTCGCGCAGGCGCGCCAGCTCGGCATCACGGTACCGATGTTCGGCGGCGATGGGTGGGAGGCGCCCGAGTTGATCCAGATCGCCGGCGCCGATGCCCTGAAGAACACGTACTACTCCACGCATTTCTCGCCGCAGAGCACCGAGCCGCGCGTGCAGAAGTTCGTGGAGGCCTTCAAGGCCAAGTATGACGGCAAGACGCCCGATGCCATGGCGGCGCTGGGCTACGACTCGGCGATGGTGCTGGTGGATGCCATCAAGCGCGCCGGCACCACGGACGAACCCGCGCTGCGCGATGCCATCGCCGCGACCAGGGATTTTCCGGGAGTCTCCGGTACGACCACGCTGGACGCGAACCGCGACGCGTCCAAATCGGCGGTGATCATCACGGTCAAGGACGGCAAATTCCAGTACCTGGAAACCATCGCGCCGTCACCCTGAAGCCGGTGGCCTTCAGGGGTCTGCGCCTGCGATGACCGAGCTGCTGCAGCAACTGATCAACGGGTTGGCGCTCGGCGCCATCTATGCGCTGATCGCGCTCGGCTACACCATGGTGTACGGCGTGCTGCGCTTCATCAACTTCGCGCACAGCGACGTGTTCATGGTCGGTGCGTTTGCCGGCTTCTTCCTGGCAAAGCCCATGCCCACGGATTCGGTATTCACCGGCGTGCTGGTGCTGCTCGGCGCGATGGCGGTGTGCGCGGTGCTGGGCGTGGTCATCGAGCGCTTCGCCTACCGGCCGCTGCGCGGCCGCTCCACGTTGACCGTGCTGATTACCGCCATCGGCGTGTCGCTGCTGTTGCAGAACCTCGGGCAGCATGTATTCGGCGCCAACCCGCGCTCGTTCCCGACGCTGTTCCCGGTGCACCAGTTCCACATCGGCGGCCTGGTCATCGCAAGCAGCCAGATCCTGGTGTTCGTGGTGGCCATCGTGCTGCTGTTCCTGTTGCGGCACATCGTGCTGCATACCCGTACCGGCACCGCCATGCGCGCGCTGTCGTTCAATCCGACCGCGGCTTCGCTGGTCGGCGTGAACAACGATCTGGTGATCTCCTTCACCTTCGCGCTGGGCTCCGCGCTGGCCGCCGCCGGCGGCATCCTGTACGCGGCCAACTATCCTTCCATCGATCCGCTGATGGGCACGTTGCCGGGCATGAAGGCGTTCGTGGCCGCCGTGCTCGGCGGCATCGGCAATATCGCCGGCGCGGCGATCGGCGGGCTGGTGCTGGGCCTGGTCGAGACCACCGTGGTGGCCTTCGGCGGATCCACCTACCGTGATGCGGTGGCCTTCGCGGTGCTGATCCTGATCCTGCTGCTGCGGCCGGAAGGCCTGCTCGGCAAGCGCATCGCGGAGAAGGTTTGATGAAGAGGCCGCACCCGCAACTGCTGCTGCTGGCCGCGCTCATCGTGATCGGCCTGGTGTCGGCGTTCTCCAGTCACTACAACCCGTATTTCGTGGACGTGGCGGTTACCTGCGGCATCAACGTCACGCTGGCCGTGTCGCTGAACCTGATCAACGGCTACACCGGGCAGTTCTCGCTGGGGCATGCCGGCTTCATGGGCGTGGGCGCCTATGCCGCGGCGGTGCTGACCACCATGTTCGGCGCCGCACTGCTCGGCGTGCTCGGCGGCCAGGAGTGGCTGCTGTTCCTGCTTGCCCTGCTGGCTGGCGGCATGGCCGCGGCGCTGGCGGGGCTGATCGTCGGCGTGCCATCGCTGAGATTGCGCGGTGATTACCTGGCCATCGTCACGCTGGGCTTCGGCGAGATCATCCGCGTGATATTGCAGAACATCGATGCCATCGGCGGGCCGCGCGGCATGATCGGCATCCCCGGCTACGCGAATCTGGCCTGGGCCTTCGGCCTGGCGGCCATCTGCATCTACGTGGTGTGGGCGATGGTGCATTCCACCTACGGGCGCGGCTTCCTGGCGGTGGCCGATGACGAGATCGCCGCCGAGGCCATGGGCATCAACACCACGCGCTACAAGATCACCGCGTTCCTGGTCGGTGCGTTCTTCGCCGGCATGGCCGGCGGGGTGTATGCGCATTTCAAGCAGTACATCGCGCCGCAGGGCTTCGACTTCAACAAGTCCATCGAGATCGTGGTGATGGTCATTCTGGGCGGCATGGGCAACACCGCCGGCGTGATTGCCGCGGCCATCCTGCTGACCCTGCTGGGTGAGTCGCTGCGCGAATTCGGCGACTACCGCATGATCCTGTACTCGCTGCTGATCATCGTGCTGATGATCACGCGCCCGCAGGGCCTGTTCACCTGGTCGCGCCGGGCCGGGAGCGCGAAGTGACGGCCGCGCCGTTGCTGGACCTGGACCATTGCACATTGCGCTTCGGCGGCCTTACCGCCGTGGGCGATCTGTCATTCCAGGTGGAGGAGGGCGGGCTGGTCGGCCTGATCGGCCCGAACGGCGCCGGCAAGACCAGCGTGTTCAACGTGATCACCGGCGTGTACCGGCCCACCGACGGCGACGTGCGCTTCGCCGGGCAGTCGATCATCGGGCTGAAGCCGTACGCGATCACCCGGCGCGGCATCGCGCGCACCTTCCAGAACATCCGCCTGTTCGGTTCGCTGTCCGTGTTCGACAACGTTCGGGTGGCGTTCAACATGCACCTGGCCAGCCACTCGGTGGCCGCGTTGCTGCGCCAGCGCGGTTTTGGCGACGAGGAGCGCCGGATCGCCAACCGCACGAACGAACTGCTGGACATGTTCGGCCTGGCAAAGCTTGCCGGCGAACCGGCAAAGAGCCTGCCGTATGGTTCACAGCGGCGGCTGGAGATCGTGCGGGCGCTGGCCACGCAACCGAAGTTGCTGTTGCTGGACGAGCCCGCCGCAGGCATGAACCCGACCGAGAAGGGCGAGCTGACGCGCCTGATCGGCGAGATCCGCAGCGGCTTCAACATCGCCATCCTGCTGGTCGAGCACGACATGACGCTGGTGATGAAGACCTGTGAACGCATAGTGGTGCTGGACTACGGCCTGAAGATCGCTGAAGGCGACCCTGCCGCTGTGCGCGCCAATCCGAAGGTGATCGAGGCGTACCTGGGCGAGGACGCGCCCGCCGAGGCGCAGGCCTGATGCTCACCATCGAGAAGCTTTCGGTCAGCTACGGTGCAATCCGCGCCCTGCATGAGGTTTCGCTGTCCGTGCCCGAGGGCGGCATCGTCACGTTGATCGGCAGCAACGGTGCCGGCAAGAGCACCACGTTGCGCACCGTGTCCGGCCTGGTCAAGCCGCAGGGCGGGACGATTACCTATCTGGGCGAGCGCATCGACGGGCTCAAGGCCTGTGACATCGTGGCCCGTGGACTGTGCCAGGTGCCCGAGGGGCGCATGGTGTTCGCCAATCTGACGGTGCACGAGAACCTGATGATGGGCGCGTACCTGCAGCGCGACCATGCATCGGTGCGGCGCGAGCGCGATTACGTGCTCAGTGTCTTTCCGCGTCTTGGCGAGCGCGAGAAGCAGCTCGCCGGCACGCTTTCCGGCGGCGAGCAGCAGATGCTGGCCATCGGCCGCGCGCTGATGAGCCAGCCGAAGTTCCTGATGCTGGACGAGCCGTCACTGGGCATTGCGCCGTTGCTGGTAAAATCGATCTTCGAGCAGATCGTCGCGATCAACCGCAATCGCGGCATCACGATCCTGCTGGTGGAGCAGAACGCGAACCTGGCTCTGGAAATCGCCAGTCACGGTTTCGTGCTGGAAACAGGGCGGGTGATTCTCGCCGATGAAGCCGCCACCCTGCGCGCGGATCCGCAGGTACGCAGCGCCTATCTGGGCGGCTAGGGCGTGCGGGTTGCCCGCACGGCCTGACACATCACGGAAGATCGGGGGAGTCTTGAAGCGAATCGGCATCGGCCTGGACTTTGGCACTTCGAATTCGGCTGCCGCGTGGTTCGACGGCGAGCTCCTGCATCGCGTGCAGCTCGAGGGTGGCAATCCCATCCTGCCCACGGCCATCCATCTGGACCGCGCCTACACTGCGCTGACCGGGCAGTCCGCCATCGACCGCTACGTGGAGGAGAATCGCGGCCGGCGTGTGGAGCTGGTGGCCGAGGTGCTGGGCGAGGCCGCTTCGTCGGTGGGCGGCAACAACACCGGCGAGGACATCTCGCGCCTGGAGACGCAGCGCCACACCCTGTACGGCCCCCTGTACGATCGCACCCTGCCGGGCCGGCTGTTCCTGGGGCTCAAGCGCCTGCTGGGCGACCCGGACCTGGACCGGCTTACGGTGTTCGAGCGTCATTACCGCATCGTCGCGCTGCTCACGCCCATCCTGCTGCACATCCGCGAGACGCTGGAGCGCGACCCGGGCAAGCCGCTGCCGGCCATCCATGCCGGTCGGCCGGTGACCTTCGAGGGCCGCGCCGGCAATCGCAACACACTGGCGGTGGAGCGCCTCACCGAAGCCTACGAGCACGCCGGCTTCCAGCTCGCCGCCTTCTATCCCGAGCCGGTGGCCGCCACGCTGAGCTGGCTGCACGGCGCGCGCCGCCATGAGCGCGGCGTCGCGCTCACGGTGGATTTCGGTGGCGGCACTCTCGATCTGGCCGTGGTGCGCTTCGACGGCACGCGCTTCGAGGTGCTGGCCACGCATGGCATGGCTCTGGGTGGTGATCGCATCGACCAGCTCATCTTCGAGCAGATGCTGTTTCCCGAGCTTGGCAAGGGCGAGCGCTGGGTGCGCGACGTGGACGGCCGCACTGTGGATACGTTGTTCCCGTTCCACGAGTTCGAGCCCGGCATCATCAACTGGCCCACCACGTTCCTGCTCAACCAGAACCATTGGCGCGCAATGGTGGTGGAGCGCATTGCCTCCGGCGGGCCGGGTGCCGAGAAGTTCCAGCGGCTGCTGGACCTGATCACCTTCAACTACAGCCACAACTGCTTCCAGGCCATCCGCCGCGCGAAGGTGGCGCTGTCATCCGGGCTCGACACCTCGATCGACATCCCCGAGCTGAACCTCAACGTGCCGTTCAGCCGCGCGCGGCTCGACGCCATCCTGGCGCCGGTGCTGGAGCGCACGCGCGAATGCGTGCAGACCGTGCTGGAGCACGCCTGCATCACTGCCGGCGAGGTGGACGTGGTGATCCGCACCGGCGGCACCTCGGAGATCGTCGCGGTGCGCGCGCTGCTGGAAGAGTTGTTTGCGAACAAGGTGGAAGGCCACGACCCGTTCACCAGCGTGGCCTGCGGGCTGGCCATTGCCAGTCACGGCGGACACCGCTTTGCCGATGGACTGGGCGCGGCGGTTCGTCTAGCGTAGGGCCGAAAGGAATACCCGAGTGCCATTGAAAGCCCGCCTTTGCGTCGGCGTGACCGGCCATCGCCATGACAACCCGCTGTTTGCCGCGCGCCGCACGCGCATCAATGCCACGCTGAGCCGGATTCTGGATCTGGTCGACGCGGCGGTGGCCGAGGAGGCCCGGCAGCCGGGCGTAGAGGTTGCGCCCACGCGCCTGCATTCGCTGCTGGCCGACGGCGCCGACCAGATGGCCGCCGAGGAGGCATTGCAGCGCGGCTGGGAGCTGATCGCGCCGCTGCCCTTCGGTTCCACATTGAACGCGGTCATTACCGCGCAGCCGGCCAACCTGACCGAGGCCAACACCCTGTTGTTCGGCGGGCCCGGGCAACTGCATACGGTCCATGGCGCCGCGCGCGAGCGTGTGCAGCGCTTCGGGCATCTCGCGGCGCAGGCCCGGCTGTTCGAGCTGGCCGATCACGATGCGACCATCCAGGAATTGCTGCTGGCCAGGCTCGAGGATCCGGACGACCGGCGCAAGGCGCAGGTCTTCGATGCGGAGATCTCCCTGCGCGTGGCGCTGGCCAGCCGCGTGATGGTGGAGCAGTCGGATTTCGTCATCGCGATCTGGGACGGCACCACGCGCGCACTGGTGGGCGGCACGGGGCACACGATTCAGGAGGCGCTGGAAGCCGGCGCAACGGTGGTGTGGATCGACGTGGACGCGCCCGACACCTGGCGCATCCTGTCCGGCCCCGAGGCACTGGCCGATATCGGCGATGTCGTCGATGCGGCCGACGAGTCGCAGTCCGTTGCAGCCCTCGAGGCGCAGGTGCGCGTGGCGTTGCGGCCGGCGCCGCCGCGTGGCCGCGGCGTGCTGCACGGTCGCGGTCCGCACCCGGGCGCCGAGACGCTGGCCGATGAACCCTGGCCGGCGCACAGCAGGCGCTTGTGGCATCTGTACCGGCGCGTGGAAGCACTGTTCGGCGAGCGCGGGTGGAAGAAACGCCTGCGCAGCCTGCGCCAGGTGTACGAGACGCCCGATGCAATCCCCACGGGCAGCGCCGCCGGGTTGCTGGCCGACGCGCGAGCCCTGCCAGGCCAGGATGAAGCGCACGTCACCGCCGTGGAGACGCAGATCCTCAGGCGCTTTGCCTGGTCCGATGGCGTCTCGGCGCATCTGTCGGATACCTATCGCGGTGGCATGACCGCGAGCTTCCTGCTCGGCGCGCTGGCGATCGTCGGCGGTATCACCTACCTGCCGTTCCATGATGGCGATCGCAAGTGGATCTATGCGTTGTTCGAGTTCATCGTGCTGGCCGCAATCCTGGGTTTCGCGGTCCTGGGCAGGAAGCGGCGCTGGCATGGCCGCTGGTTCGAGACGCGGCGCGTCGCCGAATACCTGCGCCACGCACCCATCCTGCTGCTGCTCGGCGTGGCGCGCGCGCCGGGCCGCTGGCCGGTGGGCACGCAGACCTCCTGGCCGGAGTGGTATGCGCGGCATGTGCTGCGCGAGCCGGGACTGCCCCGGCTCGCGCTCAGCGCCGCCTATCTGCGCGAGGGCCTGCGCAAGCTGCTGCACGAACACGTGGTCACGCAGCGCGACTACCACATCGAGAAGGCGCGGCGCCTCTCGGCCGTGCACCACAACCTGGACCGGCTGTCCGAAACGCTGTTCACGCTGGCCATTGCCTCGGTGTCCTTGTACCTGCTCGTGAAGGGGGGCAGCGCACTGCACTGGTGGCCGGCGGCCGCGGCCGACCACTCGGCTTCGGTGTTCACGTACCTGGGCGTGCTGCTGCCCACCTTTGGCGGCGCCATCGCCGGCATCCGTTACTTCGGCGACTTCGAACGCTTCTCGGCGATCTCCAGCGTTACCGCCGAGAAGCTCGATGCCATCGACGCGCGGGCCCGCTCATTGCTGGCGGCGCCGGATGCGGAGCTGGACTACGGCCGCGTCGCGGACCTGGCGCATGACATGGACGAAGTCGTGGTCAGCGAGATCGAGAGCTGGCAGGCCGTGTTCGGCGGCAAGAACGTCTCGGTGCCCGTGTAGGGCGAACTCAGGCGATCCACTGGCGGCTGCGGATGTTCTGCAGCTGCCAGGGGCTGTCCACATCCAGCTTCTCCGGGAACAGTTCGCCGCGTCCCTGCAACGGCGTCCAGGTGGTGAACTCGCCCTTTATCGTGCCCAGATAGGGCGTGGCGGTCGCCAGGCATTCCTGGAAGTCGAGCTGATCCGGTTCGACCAGGCCGCGCCGCGGATGACGGATGGCCCACACGGCCGCGGCCAGCGCGCCGGCCACCACCTGCACGGTGGTGGCGTTGGCGAACGGCACATGCTTGCGTGACTCGGCAATGGTGAGCTGCGAACCATACCAGTAGGCATTGCGCGCATGGCCGGCCAGCAGCACCCCCAGCTCGTCCATGCCTTCGACGATGTCCTCGCCCAGCCGCCGCGTGGAGGGTTGCATCTTCCAGCCGCGGCCTTCCAGCTCCACGGCCGAGAGCATGGCGTCGTCGCAGGGGTGGTACACGAACATCACCGTCGGCCGATAAGTGATCTTGCCGCCCTCGCGCAGCGAGAGCTGCTCGGCAATCGAGAACACCTCGTCGTGCGTGACCAGCAGGCCCTGGTAGCCGCCCACTGACGGCGTCCAGCCGCGCGCGAAGGTGCCGCAGCCGGGCCGCGGCAGGTACAGCGTGCGCGAGCCGGCACGATGCTGACGTGCGTGGCGCGGCAGGTTCTGCTCATGCGTGCCGATGGAAAGCTCCACGGGCTGCATCAGTTCGCTGACGAAACCGTCGATCGACCAGGTGTTGATGAACTCGTCGTGGCGCTTGGGCCGGTCGCTGGCCTGCGTGTCGCGCTCGGCGATCAGGATCACCTGGATTTCCAGTTCCTGCGCCAGTCGCGCCCAGTCCTCCTTCGTGGCCGGTTGCGCGTGGCCGTTGCGCAGTCGCTGGTCCAGCTCCAGCAGGGCGCGCTTGACGAAATGCGAGACCAGGCCCGGATTGGCGCCGTGGTCCACCACCGCGGTGGGGGCTTGCGGGCCGAGCTCCCTGGCCAGCTGCAACGCCTTTTCGCGGATGATGAAATTGGTCCGCTGACGCATGTCGACCATGGGATTGTCGTAGATGCCCGGCCAGGGTTCGATGGACGTGTCCACGTACAGCGCCTGACGCGATGCGCAGAAGCGGATCACGTCCAGGCTGGAAACATTCACAGACAGGTTCAGCACCAGATCGCCGGCGTTCACGTGCCGCGCCAGCAGCCGTGCGTGATTGCCGGGCGTGAGATGCGCGTGCAGGAACTCGGCGCCGCAGGCGCGCGCCAGGCCGCGCCCGGCTTCATCGGCCGACAGCACCAGCAGCCGGCCCTTGCCCTCGAGCGTGATGTGGCGCGCCAGCAGCGGCAGCACGCCCTGGCCGATGCTGCCGCAGCCCAGCACGATGACGCGACCGGAGAATTCGACGGGGCTGCTGGCGCTCTGCTGCGTCATGAGCCCGAGTCTAACGTGCGCCAATCACTTCGTGCCGCTGCCTTCCTTGAGCTCCGGCGTAAGGAACGGCGCGATGGTTTCCAGCAGTTCGTTGAACACGCGCGGCGTACCGGCCACGATGTTGCCGTTCTGTTTGTATTCGCCGCCGTCGAGCGTGGCGATCAGGCCGCCGGCTTCGCGGATCAGCAGCGTGCCGGCCGCGGTATCCCAGGCCTTCAGGCCGATCTCCCAGAATCCATCGGTGCGCCCCGCGGCGACGTACGCCAGGTCCAGCGCGGCCGAGCCGGGTCGACGCAGTCCGGCGGCGGTCTGCATCACCGCCTTCATCATGGCCAGGTACGGCTCCAGGTGCTGCAGGTTTTCGCGATACGGGAAGCCCGTGCCGATCAGCGCGCCCTGCAGCGTGCGCTGCTTGCTAACGCGCAGGCGCTTGTTTTCCAGGTACGCGCCTTCGCCGCGCGACGCGGTGAAGATCTCCTGGCGCATCGGGTCGTAGATCACGGCGTGCTCGAGCCGGCCTTCGATCTTGCAGGCGATGGACACGCAGAACTGCGGAAAGCCGTGCATGAAGTTGGTGGTGCCGTCCAGCGGATCGATGATCCAGACGGTGTCCACTGCGCCCCTGGCCTCGCCGCTTTCCTCGGCCAGGTAGCCGTGGCTGGGATAGGCGTTGCTGAGCGTCTCGATGATGGCGACTTCGGCCGCGCGGTCGGTGTTGGTGACGTAGTCGTTCAGCCCCTTGCTGGTCACTTCCATGCCTTCGAAGCGGTTCAGGCCGCGCACGATGACGTCGCCGGCGCGACGCGCGGCCTTCACGGCGGTGTTGAGATAGGCGTGCATGTGGGGCGTGCCGCGGGGGCCGTCAAGGCAGGGCGCGGTAGAATAGCAGAGTGCTGAACCGTATCCGCTTCGTACTGGTGGAATCCTCCCATCCCGGCAACATCGGGGCGGTGGCGCGCGCCATGAAGAACATGGGGCTGTCGGATCTGGTGCTGGTCAATCCCAGGGAATTCCCGCATCCGGATGCCACGGCACGCGCCTCGGGCGCCGACGACGTGCTGGCCAATGCGCGCGTGGTCGCGACGCTGCCGGAGGCAGTGGCTGATTGCGGGCTCGTGTACGCCACCACGGCGCGCACGCGCGAACAGTTCTTCCGCGTGGTGGATGCACGCGAGGCCGCCGGGCGCATGGTGGCCGAGGCACGTGCCGGAGCCGGTGGCGTGGCGGTGGTGTTCGGCACCGAACGCTATGGCCTGTCCAACGAGCACCTGTTGCTCGCGCATGCCCTGATCCGCATTCCGGCCAACCCGGAGTACGAGTCGCTGAACCTGGCGATGGCCGCGCAGCTCATCGCCTACGAGATCCGCATGGCCGCGCTTGATGATGCACTGGCGCCGCCGGCGCAGAAGCGTGAAGTGCCGCTGGCGACGCCGCAGGAGATGGAACGCTTCTTCGTGCATCTCGAGCAGGTGATGGACGAGGCGGACTTTCGCGATCGCACGCAAAGCGGCACGCATCTGATGGGCCGCATCCGCCGCATGTTCAATCGCGCCGAACTGGATGGCAACGAGGTGAACATCCTGCGCGGTCTGCTCACGGCGGTACAGAACCGGCGACGCAGGGCGGGCGATGCAGGATAGGCCGCACTCCGGACCAATCTATCTGGACTACGCCGCGACGGTGCCGGTGGAGCCGCGCGTTGCCGAGCGCATGGCCGAGGTGCTGGCCATGCGCCTGGGCAATGCATCGGCCGGTCACGCCGGCGGGCGCGCGGCGCGCGCGCTGATCGACGCCGCGCGGGCGCAGATCGCGGCGCTGGTCGGTGCCGAACCGGCCGACATCGTGCTGACCTCCGGCGCCACCGAATCCAACAATCTGGCCATTACCGGTACGGTACAGGCCGCACGCGGCCGCGGCGCGGCAGCGCATGTGGTCACGCTGGCCACCGAGCACAAGTCGGTGCTCGAACCGGTGCGCGCGCTGGCCCGGGCCGGCATGCCCGTCACCATCCTGAAGCCGGACCAGCAGGGCGTGCTGCAGCCGGACGTGCTGGCCGCTGCCCTGCGCGAGGAAACCTGCCTGGTCTCGCTGCTGCACGTGAACAACGAAACCGGCGTGGCGCAGGACCTGCCCGCACTGGCAGCGGTATGCGCATCGCGCGGTGTGCCGCTGCACATCGATGCCGCGCAGAGCGCGGGCAAACTGCCGCTGGCACTGGACGGCATCGCGCTGCTGTCCTGCACCGCGCACAAGCTCGGCGGACCGCAGGGCGTCGGCGCACTGTGGGTGGCCCCCTCGCATCGCGGCCACCTGCGGCCGCAGATGCTGGGCGGTGGCCACGAGCGTGGCCTGCGCGCCGGTACGCTGGCCACACATCAGATCGTCGGCTTCGGCCTGGCGGCGCAAATCGCCGCGCAGCGCCGCGAAGGCGAAGCTGCGCGCCTGACAGCGCTGCGCGAGCGGCTCTGGAACGGCCTGGCCGACCTGCCGGGCGTGCGCCGCAACGGCCGCCCCGGCGCGCCGCATATTCTCAACGTCAGTTTCACGGGCGTGGAGGGCGAGAGCCTGTTCACCGGCCTGCCGGGCCTGCTGCTGTCCACCGGTTCGGCCTGCAATTCGGCCAGCGGCGAGCCCTCCTATGTGTTGCGCGCGCTGGGCCGCGACAGCGAACAGGCGCAGAGCTCGCTGCGCCTGAGCATCGGCTGCGCCACCACCGAAGCGCACATCGACTCCGCGCTCTCACAGGTGCGTGAGGTGCACGCCAGGCTGTGGAACGCCTCGCCGGCGCGGCCGCCGGTTGCAGCCGGGCCGGGCGAGCGCTGGCTGGGCGAGGCCGGCGCCGAGCGGCTGGGCACCTGGGTGCGGGTCGAGTTGCGGGCCGAGGGCGGCACGGTGCGCGCCGCGCGCCTGCAGGTCTATGGGTGCCCGCATACCGCTGCCGTCTGCAACCTCCTGGAGCAGCGCCTGCCGGGACGGCCGCTGGCGGCCCTGGCGCCGGGTTCGCCGGAAGAATGGCGCACAACCGTCGGCGCCCCTGTTGAAAAACTCGGCCGATTCCTCATTATCGAGGATGCGCTGTCCGCACTGCGTGCGGTGCCCTCCACGGAGCCCTCGACGACCAATGGCCATTTCGCTGACACCTGCCGCCGCTGAACGCGTCCAGAAGTTCCTGGCCGCTCGTGGACACGGGCTGGGCCTGAAGCTCGGGGTGCGCAAGACCGGCTGCTCGGGTTTCGCGTACGTGATCAACTACGCCGACGAGGTCGCCCCGCAGGACCATGTTTTCGAGGATCGCGGCATCAAGGTGTTCGTGGATCCGGACAGCCTGCCGCTGGTCGATGGCACTACCGTGGATTTCGTCAAGCAGGGGCTGAACGAGGCGTTTCGCTTCCAGAACCCCAACATCAGGGGCGAGTGCGGGTGCGGGGAGAGCTTCAGCATCTGACGCTTCCTTAAGGCGTAACCTCAGGGAAAATCGGGTAAAATCCGGCCCTTTTTAACAGCAGCCGGAGTTCCCGAAATCATGGCGTTGGAACGCACCTTTTCGATCGTAAAGCCCGATGGCGTAGCCCGTAACCTGATCGGCGAGGTGTATCGCCGCTTCGAGAAGGCAGGCCTGAAGATTGTGGCCGCCAGGCTGCGTGCATCTGTCGAAGGCCGAAGCCGAGGGCTTCTATGCCGTGCACCGGGAGCGCCCGTTCTTCAACGACCTGGTCAAGTACATGACTTCCGGTCCGGTGGTGCTGCAGGTGCTCGAAGGCGACAACGCGGTGGCGAAGAACCGCGAGATCATGGGCGCCACCGATCCGAAGAAGGCCGCGCCGGGCACCATCCGCGCGGACCTGGCCGAGAGCATCGAGGCCAATACCGTGCACGGTTCGGATTCGCCGGAGAACGCGGCCATCGAGATCGCGTACTTCTTCGCGCAGACCGAGATCCACTCCCGCCAGGACTAGGGCCAGATGGCCGAAGAGCACATCAACCTGCTGGAGCTGACCCGCTGCGAACTCGAGGCCTGGTGCGTCGAGCGCGGCGGCAAGGCGTTCCGTGGGCGCCAGCTCTTCCAGTGGATCTACAAGCGCGGTGTGTTCGACTTCCATGCGATGACCGACCTGGCAAAGGACTTCCGCGCGGATCTGGCGGCCAGTGCCCGGATCAGCCTGCCGGAGGTGGTCACGCGTCAGGATTCGGCCGATGGCACCGTGAAGTGGATGCTCAAGGCCGACTCGCGCGATGCGGTGGGCCAGGCCATCGAGATGGTCTACATCCCCGAGGAAGGGCGCGCCACGCTGTGCATCTCCTCGCAGGTGGGCTGCGCGATGGACTGCAGCTTCTGCTCCACCGGTGCGCAGGGTTTCAACCGGAACCTGTCCACCGCCGAGATCGTCGGCCAGGTGCTGCTGGCGCAGAAGGAGCTGGGCTTCAGCGCCGGCGAGGAGCGCCTGATCAGCAACGTGGTGCTGATGGGCATGGGCGAGCCGCTGGCGAACTTCAACAACGTGGTGCCGGCCACGCACATCATGCTCGACGAGCTGGGCCTGGATTTCTCGCGACGCCGGCTGACGCTGTCGACCAGCGGGCTGGTGCCGCAGATCTACAGGCTGGCCGAGGTGTGCAATGTGGCGCTGGCGGTGTCGCTGCACGCGCCGGAGGACTCGCTGCGCAACGAGCTGGTGCCGATCAACCGCCGGCACAACATCGCCGAGCTGCTCGAGGCGTGCTGGCACTACATCGACGAACAGAACGGCCGCTCGGTCACGTTCGAATATGTGATGCTGGAAGGCGTGAACGATTCTCCCGCGCAGGCGCGCCAGCTTGCACGGTTGCTGAAGGGCTATCCGGCCAAGGTAAACCTGATTCCCTTCAATCCATTCCCGGGGACGAAGTACCGTCGCTCGGGCACGGTGGCGATCAAGGCCTTTCTCGACCAGGTGCTCAAGGGAGGAGTGATGGCAACGATCCGCAGGACTCGTGGAGACGATATCGATGCCGCATGCGGCCAGCTGGCCGGCCGCGTGGTCGACCGGGTGACTTCGCGCATGGGCGCCAAGCGCATGGCGGTTCCCGTGGCAGTGCGTCCATGAAGCGCGCATTGCTGGCCGTGGTGCCGCTGATGCTGCTGGCGGCCTGTGTCACCACCACCGAAGGCGCTCGCGACATCGACTACAAGGCCGCTTCGCAGGCCAACGTGCAGCTCGGCATTGCCTACATGCGCGAAGGCAAGCTGCAGATCGCCAAGGACAAGCTTGATCGTGCCCTCAAGCAGGATGCGAAGAATCCCGACGTGTACTGGGCGATGGCTTCGCTGCACGAGGCCATGAACCAGCCCAGGCAGGCCCATGACAACTACGAAAAGGCGATCGACATGGCGCCGGGCAACTCGCAGATCAAGAACAGCTATGCGGTGTTCCTGTGTCGCCAGGGCGAGGTCGATCGCGCGATTCCGATCTTCGAGAAGGTCATTGCCGACAAGCTCTATCCCACGCCCTATGCGGCCGCGACCAATGCGGCCGTGTGTCTGCGCGGTCAGAAGCGCGACGCTGATGCCAAGCACTTCTACGAACAGGCCGTGGCACTCGGCCCGACTTTCGTGGACGCGGTGGTTGGGCTGGCCGACCTGCAGCTGCAACAGGCCGATCCGAAAGCGGCGCGCGCCACCGTGGAGCACTTCATCAGGAGCGGCGGCAAGTCCCCGCAAGTGCTGCTCATGGCCGTGCGCGCCACCGTCGCGGAGCATGACTGCAGCGCCGCGCAGCTCTATGCCCGCCTGCTGCGGCGCGACTATGCCAACTCCGCGCAGATCAACGTCCTGCCGCAGCAGCTTGGCGCCTGCGCGGGTGTGGATAACTGATGAGCGACGCGGCCGCAATCGGCGCCCAGCTCCTGGCCGCGCGCGAGCACCAGGGGATGACGGTCGAGCAGGCCGCGGAGAGCATGCGCGTGAACGTCTCGGTCATAAAAGCCCTGGAAGAGGGGCGGTTCTCCGAACTGGGCGCACCGGTGTTCGCGCGGGGATACCTGCGCCACTATGCCGAGTTGCTCGGCGAGCCGCTCGAAGAGGTCACCGGCCGCTACGAGACGCTGGCCGAATCCACATCGTCGCCCGACATCACCGCCGTGCCGCGCCTGGCCACCAAGCCCCGCACGCGGCGCCTGCGCTGGCCACTGGTGATCATCGCGACGCTGCTGGTGCTCGTGGTGCTCATCTGGTGGGCGATGGGAGTGAAGACCGCTTGAGTGCGCCGCAGCTCGCCGCCGTGCGCGGCATGAATGACGTGCTGCCGGCCGAAATCGGTGCCTGGCAGCATCTGGAACGCGTGACGCGCGAACTGTTCGCGGCCTACGGCTACGAGGAACTGCACGTGCCGGTGGTCGAGCACACGGCATTGTTCAAGCGCGCCATCGGCGAGTTCACCGACATCGTCGAGAAGGAGATGTATACCTTCTCGATGTCCGAGGGCGAGAGCCTCACGCTGCGCCCCGAGGCCACGGCGGGCGTGGCCCGCGCGGCCATCAGCAACGGCCTGCTGCGCGGCGCGCGGCTCAAGCTGTGGACGGCCGGTCCGATGTTCCGCCACGAACGGCCGCAGAAGGGCCGTTACCGGCAGTTCTACCAGTACAGCCTCGAGGCGATCGGCTTCCCCGGTCCGGACATCGACGTCGAGCTGATCGCCATGAGCGCTCGGTTGTGGAAGCAGCTGGGCATCGGCCCGGTCACGCTCAAGCTCAATTCGCTGGGCACGGCCGAGTCGCGCCGCGTCTATCGCGAGAAGCTGGTGGCCTATTTCACACAGCATGCCGCGCAACTCGACGCCGACAGCCAGCGGCGCCTCGGAGGCAATCCGCTGCGCATCCTGGATTCGAAGAACCCGGCCATGCAGGCGCTGATCAGCGGCGCGCCGTTGCTCACCGACCACCTGGATGCCGAGTCGCGCGAGCACTTCGAAATGGTGTGCGCCACGCTGACGGCGATGAACATCGACTACGTGCTGGATCCGCGCCTGGTGCGCGGCCTGGATTACTACTCGCGCACGGTGTTCGAGTGGATCACCGATGCGCTCGGCGCGCAGGACGCGATATGCTCCGGCGGCCGCTACGATGGCCTGATCGCGCAGCTCGGCGGCGAGCCTACGCCGGCGGTCGGGTTTGCGATGGGCATGGAGCGGGTGATCGAGCTGATCCGGCAGGCCGGCACGGTGCCGGCGCCGCGCAAACCGGACATCTACGTGATCGCCAGCGGCGAGCGCGCCACGCGCGCCGGGCTGGCGCTGGTCGAGCATCTGCGCAGCGCGTTGCCGGCGGTGCGCTTCGAGATGAACCAGGGCGGCGGCAACTTCAAGGCGCAGTTCCGCCGTGCCGATCGCAGCGGGGCGCGGCTGGCGCTGGTGCTGGGCGAAGATGAACTGGAACGTGGCAGCGCAGCGCTGAAACCGCTGCGCCGCGAACAGGCGCAGGCCGAGGCGCCGCTGGCCGAACTGGCCACGCGCATTCCGGCGTTGTTGGATACATTGCAAGACATCTAGGGGTGGGCTGTGGAAGAGCTTTCCGAACAGGAACAATGGGAACAGCTTAAGGGCTGGGTGCGTGCCAACGGGCCTCAGGTGTTGATCCTGGTGGTGTTGATGCTGCTCGGCTGGTTTGGCTGGAAGTGGTGGCAGAGTCACCAGCAACAGCAGGCGCAGGATGCCAGTGCGCTGTACCAGGACATCATGGACAAGCTGGACGCCAACAAGGTGCCCGATGCCATTGCACTGATGGAAAACCTGCGCAGCGAGTATCCGAAGTCGCCGTACGTGTCCTCGGCCGACCTGATGGCCGCGCGCGCCTATGTCGAGAACAACGATCTGGACAAGGCGGCCGATGCATTGCAGCGCGTGATGACCACCGCCGCCGACAAGGACCTGCGGCCGATTGCCCGCGTGCGCCTGGCACGGGTGCAGGAGGCACAGGGCAAGTACGATGCCGCACTGGCCACACTCGGAAACGCCTCGCTCGGGGCGTTCGAGTCGGCACGTCTGGAGGCGCGCGGTGACATCCTGCTCGCCAAGGGCGACCGCCCCGGCGCACTGGCCGAGTACCAGGCCGCGCGCAAGCTGGAGCCCAATCCCGACGATGCCGCCGCCTCGGCGGACAGCGCCGCCGAACTGCTGGACCTGAAGATCGATGACCTGAAAGGCCAGCCGGCGGCGCCGACAGCGGCGCCGGCTGGCGCACCGGCACCGGCGAGCGCGCCCGCGCCAGCAGGCACACCGGCACCGGCGGCCACGCCATGAGCGGCGGGCGGCTGCTGCGTGTCGCCGCGCTGGCGGCCCTGGTGGTGCTCGCGGCCTGTGCTTCCAAGGACAAGAAAGCCGAGAAGCCCGCCGAGCTGGTCAAGTTCCAGCGCACGGCGACGGTCACGCGCGTGTGGGGTGCCAGTGTCGGCAGCGGCGCACCGAAGCTGCGCCTGGGCATCTCGCTGGCGACCGATGGCGATTCCTTGTTCGCGGCGGCCCACGATGGCCAGATCACCGCGTTCCGGCGGGCCGACGGCCGGCGCCTGTGGCGAACCGACACGAAAATTCCGCTCACTGCCGGTCCCGGCGCGGGCGAGGGCCTGGTGGTGGCCGGCGGCAGCCACGGTCACATCGTGGCGCTGGATGCCGCCACGGGCGCGGTGAAGTGGCGCTCGTACGTCAACAGCGAGCTGTTGTCGGCCCCGGTCATAGGCAAGGACGTGGTGGTGTTCAGGACCGTCGACGGGCGCGTGGCGGCGTTTCGTGCCAGTGACGGCGTGCAGGCCTGGAGCGCCGATCAGCAGGTGCCGCGCCTGTCGTTGCGCGGCATCGCGCGGCCCATCATCGTCGGTGACCTCGTCGTCAGTGGTTTCGACGATGGCCGCGTACTGGCGTACCAGGTGGCCGACGGTGCCACTGCGTGGGATGCCAACGTGGCGCCGGCCAGCGGCAGAAGCGAACTGGAGCGTCTCGACGACATCGACACGCGGGTGGTGGCGCACGGCGAGAACGTGTACGTGGTTTCCTACCAGGGCAAGGCGGCCAGCATCGACCTGCCGACCGGCCAGATCCAGTGGTCACGCGATGAGTCCAGCTACAGCGGTCTGGCGCTGGACGATGCCAACGTCTACATCACCAGTGCCGAGGGCTCGGTGATCAAGCTGATCGCCCGCAACGGCATCGAGGAATGGAATACCTCCGTGCTTGCCCGGCGCCAGCTCTCCCCGCCGGCCGTGCTGGGCAACCTGGTTGCCGTTGCCGACCTCAAGGGCTACGTGCATTTCTTGGACAGCAGGAGCGGCAAGCTGGCCGCGCGCGTCCACGCATTGTCCAAACGCGTATCGGCCGACCCGGTGGTGGTGGGCGATACGCTGTACCTGCTGGACGTGTCCGGCAACATCGTGGCATTGCGCGCCAGATCCGACGAGCCGCCGGCCGACGCGGCCGCGCCGGCAGCGCAGAAGTCTTCGGCCGCGGACATCTCGCCAGCCCCGGGTTCGCCCTAACCGGCGCGGCGCGCCATGTTGCCGATCGTCGCGCTGGTGGGCCGGCCCAATGTGGGCAAGTCCACCCTGTTCAATACGCTGACCGGTACGCGCGATGCCATCGTGGCGGATGTGCCGGGCGTGACGCGCGACCGGCAGTATGGCTACGGGCGTGGCGGTGACGTGCCCTGCGTGGTGGTGGACACCGGCGGCGTGGTGGCCAGTCCGCGAGCCGGCGTCGAGGCGCAGATGCGCGTGCAGACCGAGCGCGCCATCGCCGAAGCCGATCGGCTCGTTCTGGTGGTGGATGGGCGCACCGGGCTGACCAGCGAGGACCAGGTGGTCGCGCGCCTGCTGCATCGCTCCGGCAAGCCGGTGGTGCTGGCGATCAACAAGGCCGAAGGGCGCGACGCCGGGGTGTTCGCGGCGGATTTCCACCGCCTGGGCATCGCCGACGTACAGACCATTGCCGCACTGAATGGCCAGGGCTGCGAGCAGTTGCTGGAGCGCGCGCTGGCAGGCATAGCCGCCGAGCCGCCCGAGGCCGAAGACGGCGCGGACGATTCCATCCGCATCGCCGTGATCGGCCGCCCGAACGTGGGCAAGTCCACGCTGGTGAACCGCCTCATCGGCGAAGAGCGGGTCATTGCCACCGACCTGCCCGGCACCACGCGCGATTCGATCTTCGTGCCGTTCGAGCGCGACGGGCGCAGTTTCACGCTGATCGACACCGCCGGCGTGCGCCGCCGTGCGCGGGTCGAGGATGCGGTGGAGCGCGCCAGCGTGGCGCGCACCCTGCAGGCCATTGCCGCGGCGCACGTCGTCGTGCTGGTGCTGGATGCGCACCAGGGCATCGCCGAACAGGACGCCTCGGTGCTGGGGCTGGCCCTGCAGAAGGGGCGCGCGCTGCTGCTGGCGGTGAACAAGTGGGATGGCATCCCGATGGACCAGCGCGAGGCCGTGCGCAGCGATCTGGCGCTGCGGCTGGACTTCGTGCCGTTCGCGCCGGTGCATTTCATCTCCGCGCGGCATGGCACCGGCGTGGGCGAGCTGGCCGCGGCCGCGGTGCGCGCGTTCGAGGCCTCGATGCGCCAGATGTCCACGCCGCAACTTTCCAAGGTGCTGGAGAAGGCGATGGAAGCGCATCAGCCGCCGCTGGTGCGGGGCCGGCGCATCAAGTTGCGCTACGCGCACCAGGGTGGCCGCAATCCGCCGCGCATCGTGATCCACGGCAACCAGACACAGGCGACGCCGGATGCGTATCGGCGCTACCTGTCCAACGTGTTCCGCGAGGCATTCGACCTGTATGCCTGCCCGGTGGTGCTCGAGCTGCGCACTGACGCAAATCCGTTCGGCAACAAGGAACAGCGCGAGGCGGCGGCACGCAAGCTCGCGGCGAAGAAGAAAGGCGGCAAGCTCAATGCCGCGCGACGCGTGGCACGCACGAAGGTGGCCACCGGCAAACCGGGGCGACGCCCGAAACACTGACGCGCGAGGAAATCTGCAGCATGGAAGCAACGCAGGCAGCGCTACGCATCGAAGGGCTGAGCAAGACCTTTCAGCGGCCGGCCGTGGACGGCATCGACCTGACCATCCGGGCCGGTGAGTTCTACGGACTGCTCGGCCCGAATGGCGCGGGCAAGACCACCACACTGCGCATGGTCTGCGGCCTGCTCAAGCCGGACGCCGGGCGCATCGAGGTGTTCGGCGTGGACGCACTGGCCAATCCGCGCGAGGCCAAACAGCAGATCGCCTGGCTGCCCGACGAGCCGCTGCTGTACGACAAGCTCACCGCGATGGAATACCTGGAGTTCGTGGCCGGCCTGTGGCGCATGGACCCTGCGACTGCCGCGGACAATGCCCGTGCCTTGCTGGAGCGGCTGGACCTGTGGGCGCATCGCGACGAGCGCTGCGAGGGTTTCTCGCGCGGCATGAAGCAGAAAGCCGCGCTGGCCGGCGCATTGATCCACGATCCGAAATTGCTGATCCTCGATGAGCCGCTCACCGGACTGGACGCGGCCATCGCGCGCGAGGTCAAGGACCTGCTGCAGGAGCGCGCGCGGGGCGGCTGCACCATCATCCTGACCACGCACATCATGGAAGTGGCCGAGCGGCTGGTGGACCGCATCGGCATCATCCAGGCCGGACGCATCGTCGCCGAGGGCACGCTGGAGCAACTGCGCGCGCGCGCCGGGCGCACCGGCGCCACGCTGGAGGATCTGTTCCTGCAGCTGATCGGCAAGCCCGAACCGCAGTCGACCTGATGCGCCGCGCGGGCAACTCCTTCGCACTGCTGGCGCGCAACGAGTGGCGGCTGTACCTGCGCTCGGGCCTGATGAGCCGTTCCAGCTTCGCCTTTCTGGTCGTCACCCAGGTCCTGCTGCACCTGATTGCGGTGGTAGTCGCGTTCGCCACGAAGTCGCCGCGGCCCGGCGCCGCGCCGCTCCAGGGCGGCACGGAATTGCTGCTGGCGGCGGGCTTGTTGTCCATGCTGCTGCTGATGACCTCGCGCGCACTGGCCGGTGCCGTGCAGAGCCTGTACACGCGCGGCGACCTGGACATGCTGCTGGCCTCGCCCGTGGACCGGCGCGCCATCATCGGCGTGCGCCTGGGGACGCTGGTGCTGGCGGTGATGCTGGAAGTGGCGCTGTTGATCTTTCCGTTCGCCAATGTGTTCGTGCTGTTCGGCCGCTTTGCCTGGTTCAAGGCGTACCTGCTGGTACCGGCAATGGCCATGCTGGCCTCCAGCATCGGCATCTGGGTGACGCTGCTGGCATTTCGCACCATCGGGCCAAGGCGCACGCGCGTGGTCGTGCAGGTGTTCGCGGTGCTGGTGGGCATGGCGATGATGCTGGCGTTCTACCTGCCGCAGATGTTCCAGCACGAGCGCCACGCCGGTCCGTTCGCCGGTGGCGTGAACATGCTCGCGCATACCAGCGGCGGCTTTCGCTACATGCTGGCGACGCCCGCGCACTGGGTGCTGCAGGGCTTCGGACCCACGGTGGCATTCCTGGTGGCTGCCGGCGCGCTGGTCGTGGGCACCGTCATGGTGGCCGGCGAGCCCCTCGTGCGCTCGCTGACGGCCATCACCGGTGGCGGCACGCGCCGCCGGCGTGCGGCCGCCACCGGCAAGGTGCGCTTCCACGGCAACTTCCGCGCGATCGTGGTGCTCAAGGAATTGAAGCTCATCGCGCGCGATCCGTTCCTGCTGGCGCAGATCCTGCAGCAGAGCCTGATGGTTCTGCCCATGGTCTTCGTGCTGTGGCGCAGCCACACGCCGGGTGGCCTGCCGTTGCCGTGGTTGTCGGCCATCTGGCTGGCAGCAGCCCTGGCCGGGCCGCTGTCCTGGCTGACCATCCTGGCCGAAGACGCGCCGGAGCTGCTGGCGTCGGCACCGGTGAGCCGCGCGGCGCTGGTGCGGGCCAAGCTCGAGGCGGCCGTGCTGCCGACCGTGCCCATCTGCCTGGCGCCGCTGGTCTTTCTGTTGCCGACGCGCCCCCTGTTTGCGCTCAGCGCCAGTGTCTGCGCGGGTGGTGCGGCCTTGAGCAGTGCGGTGATCAACATGCGCAACCCGGTGGCGCGGCGCCGCGCCGACTTCCGGGCCCGGCGCCGGGGTGGCGGCGGCAGCGGCCTGCTGGAGCTGATATCCATGATCTTCTGGGTACTGCTGTGCCTGGCCGTGGTCTGGGGCGGCAACCGGCTGGCCGGCTGGCGCTGAAGTGCCCGGCGCCGCGGGTGGCAAGCGGCAAATCTGCCATACTGGCCGGCATCTGGAACTCCGGGGGAAACACATGCGCGTCACATCCGTTCTGGCAAGTCTCGGTGTCGTGGCTGTGCTGATGGCGGCCGCACCATCGGGCGTACCGGTGGCCCGTGCCGCGCCGGCCGCGCAGGCCTGTCCGGCGTACCTGGACCACGATTTCCGCAAACTGCATTCCGCGGAGACTGTGAACATCTGCAAGGCCTTCGCCGGCAAGCCGCTGCTCATCGTGAACACCGCCAGCCACTGTGGCTTCACGCCGCAGTTCAAGGGGCTGGAGGCCGTGTACGAGAAGTACAAGGATCGCGGGCTGGTGATGATCGGTTTCGCCTCCGATGACTTCAACCAGGAAGACAAGAGCGAAGAGAAGGCAGCCGAGATCTGCTACCTGAACTACGGCGTGAAATTCACCATGCTGGCGCCGACGCATGTGAAGGGCGCCGACGCGAACCCGGTGTTCGCCGAGCTGATCAGGCAGCAGCGGGCTCCGAAGTGGAACTTCAACAAGTACTTCGTGCGGCCCGACGGCAAGGTTCAGACCTACTTCGCCCAGACCGTGACGCCCGAGTCCCCCGAGTTCACCAACGCGGTGGAAAGCCTGCTGAAGTAACTTCCCCTGCCTGTCGAAGCGGCCGCGTCCGTAAAGGGCGCGGCCGTTTTCTTTTTGGGCCCGCCGAAAACGACATTCCCCTGCCCGTGGCGGTAGTTATTGCACTCAACCACTACAGGGACTACGCTAACCGAACAAGAAGATAGTTCGCAATCCGACACCCTGCCCGGAAACGGTACCGGAAGTGTCGTGTGAACAGGGGGAGTGCGGAGTCTTTTTCGGATTCCGTGGCATCCGGCGTCGTTGGTCGAAAACTAGAGCGCGGATGAGGGGGTCACATGGTTTCCAGGTCGAAGTTCGTTTCGGCGGTGGCGGCTTGCGCGTTGCCGGGCATATGCGTGGTGGTAGTCCTTGCGGCACCCGCCTGGGGTGCGGACGCCAGGAAGAAGGACGAGGACACGCTGGCGGAAGTCATCGTCACGGCGCAGTACCGTGCCGAGAACCTGCAGAACACCGCCATCGCCATCACGGCGGTCTCGGGCGAGCAGCTCGCCGACCAGGGGGTGACCAACGTCACGGACCTGAATTACGTGGTTCCGAATGCCAGCATCCGGCCGCAGGGCAGCTTCAGCGGTCCCACGCCGTCGGTAGGCATGCGCGGCGTGCAGACCTCGGACTTCATCTACACATCCGACCCCGGCGTCGGTATCTACATCGACGACGTGTACCAGGGCACGCTGACCGGTTCGGCCATCGACCTGCTCGACCTGGATCGTGTCGAGGTGCTGCGCGGTCCGCAGGGCACGCTGTTCGGCAAGAACAGCCTCGGTGGCGCCATCCGCCTGTTCTCCAGGCAGCCGAAGGGCGACGACACCGGCAGCCTTGCGGTGACTTACGGCACCTCGCACCGGCTCGATCTGAAGGGCTCCTACGACTTCGCCCTCACCGACAACCTGTTCGCGCGCATCACCGGCGTGTCCAAGCAGATCGACGGCTACCAGGACGTGCTGGATTTCACCTGCCAGATGAAGGCCAACGGCACGCCGCAGCTCGCCGGAACGTTCCCGACGCTGGTGCCTTCGGATCGGGAATTGCGCGGCGACTGCAAGATCGCCGAGCGCGGTGGTTCGGATACCAACGCGGTACGCGCGATTCTGCGCTACGTCGCCACCGACAAGACCGAGATGAGCCTGACGGGTGATTATTCCCACACGCATGCACAGCCGGCCGTGGATACCAAGCTGAGCATGCATCAGGCGAGCAACTTCTTTAACAACCTGTACGACCAGACCGTCGTCTTTCCCAGGTACGGCATCCACATCGTGGGTGACAACCGCTTCCTGACCGGCAATCCGTTCACCACCTACGCGAATCCGATCGATCCCATCGACGGCAAGAACTTCCCGCCGGATACCTACACCACGGCGTGGAGCGGCACCGGCAAGCTGCAGCACAAGTTCACGGACAATCTGCAGCTCAACATCATCGTGGGGTATCGGAAATACGAGAGCGACTGGATGGGCGACGGCGACCAGATGCCCATCGACCTGAACCACACCTACAACCTGCAGGGCCACAACCAGTGGAGCTACGAGGCGCGCCTGACCGGCAGGCTGTTCGACCGGCTCGACTGGACGGCCGGCCTGTACCGCTACAGCGACCATTCGCACCTGGGCGGCTACGTCACCCTGCCGGCCTACGCCGCGATCCTGCCGAACTTCAACGAGAACGATTCATTCACCACGAAGAGCAATTCCGGCTTCGTGCACGGCGTGTATCACGTGACGGATGCGTTCTCGGTGACCGGCGGACTGCGCTACACGGACGAGAAGAAGACCTACTCCTTTGATCACAGTCCGTACCTGCTGGTGCCCGGCGCATTGCACTACGGTTCGAGCAATACCGACTGGAAGGCCAGCGCGGACTACCGATTCAACCCGCAGATCATGGTCTACGCGTCGGTGGCGACGGGTTTCCGCTCCGACGGAGCACAGCCGCGGCCGTTCACGCCGGGCCAGCAGCGTGTGCCGGTGCAGAAGGAAAAGCTCATTTCCTACGAGGTCGGCACCAAGACGGACCTGTTCAACGAGCACCTGCGCGTGAACCTGGCAGTGTTCCAGGACAAGTACGATCCGCGCATCTTCACCGCGTTTGCCACGCAGTGTAATGATGCCTCGGACCTTGACCCGGGCCCCGAGTACCGTGGCATCAGCGGTGCCAATCCCTGTCCGGCGGGAACCCCGCTGGCCGGCACTGCGGGCATTCCGTGGTTCACCTACGACAGCGCGCCCGGCAAGGACCGTGGCGCGGAGCTGGAAGTCACCGCGGCGCCGATTCCCAACCTGTCCATCAACGGCACGCTGGCGTATTTCAACTTCAAGTCCAGCGTCGACCCGTCCAATCCCGGCTACATTGATCCGAGCTACCGGGTGCAGGCGAAGTTCTCGGGCAGCCTGGGTGTGCAGTACCGCCTGGCGCTGACCCACGGTTCGCTGATCCCGCGCCTCGACTGGTTCGTGCAGGGCAAGCGCGGCGCCGGCGAAGCCAACGTGCCGCAGCTGCCGGGCAACTACGTGCCGGGCTACGGCCTCGTGAACGCGCGCATCACCTACATGAGCGAAGACGGCAAGTGGAGCGCGGCGCTGTCGGCCGAGAACCTGTTCGACAAGTTCTACTGGTACTCGCTGGCGCCGGCAGTCAGCAATATTTCAGGCGCACCGACGGACAACCGTACCGGCAGCCCGGCTCGCGGACGTGAAGTCGCGTTGACCTTCAGGCGCGACTTCCAATAGGGCAGCCACGGAGCTGCGACCCCCGTTGGGGCGTGGGCGCGAGCTCACGCCCCTTTTTCGTGGCCTATTCGTGCCGGCCGGTGACCCTGGCCTGAATCCGGCCGCGTGCCAGCCGCGCTTCGATCACGTCGCCGTCGCGCGTGCTTGCCGCATCCTGCAGCACATTGCCGTCGGCACGTGTGACGATGGCATAGCCGCGTTCCAGCGTGGCCAGCGGGCTGATCGCATCCAGCCCGCGCTGCGCCAGCTGCAGGCGCTGCCCGGCACGCGCGAAGGCGTTGTCCCAGGCGCGGCGCAGGCGCAGGTCCAGTTCATCCAGCCGCTGCGTCTGCTGCTGCAGCCGGGCGCCTGGATGCGCGCGTGACAGACGCTGGTTGAGCGCATTGAAGCGTTCCCCGGCGCGTGCCAGGCACTGCGCGGCGAGCTGCTGCAGGCGGGTCTGCACGCCGGTGAGCTGCGCCAGCAGCGTGCGCCGGTCCGGCACCACCAGTTCCGCGGCGCCCGAGGGCGTGGGTGCGCGCACGTCGGCGGCGAAGTCCGCGATGGTGAAGTCGATCTCGTGGCCCACGCCGGTGACCACCGGGATGGCCGAGGCGCGGATAGCGCGCGCCACGCGCTCATCGTTGAAGCACCACAGATCCTCGATGGAGCCGCCGCCGCGGGTCAGGATGATCACGTCCGCGTCGCCGCGGCTGGAGGCCGTATGCAATGCCTTCACGATGGAGTCGGTGGCCGCCGCGCCCTGCACCGGCGTCGGGATGACCAGCACCGCGGCCGGCGGGAAGCGCCGCGCCAGGATGTGCAGCACGTCGCGCACCGCCGCGCCGGTGGGCGAGGTGACCACCGCGATGCGTCCGGGCATGGCCGGCAGCGCCCGCTTCAGCGCGGTATCGAACAGGCCCTCGGCGGCGAGTTTGGCCTTGAGCCGCTCGAACTCGCGGCGCAACGCGCCTTCGCCGGCGTCCTCCATCAGCTCGGCGATGAGCTGGTAGTCGCCACGCGGCTCGTACAGGCTGACGCGCCCGCGCAGCAGCAGTTGCTGGCCGTCCTTCGGCCGGAACCCCACCCGCGAATTGGCCGCGCGGAACATGGCGCAGCGGATCTGCGCATCGCGGTCCTTCAGCGTGAAGTACCAGTGGCCGGAGGAGGGCGTGGCCAGGTTGGAGATCTCGCCCTCCACCCACAGCGGCGGCAGGCCGGCCTCCAGCAGCATGCGCGCCTCGGCATTGAGGCGCCCGACGGTGTAGATGTCGCGCTGGGCCTGCTGGTTCATGTGTCGATGGTATTACACCGGGCGCCGGCTCATTCGCGCGGCAACAGCGTGACCGAGCCGGTGGCCGGGTCGTACAGGATGCGTGCCTCGCCGCGCTCCAGCAGCGCGAGCAGCTGCGCCACCTTCTCCTCGTGCGTGAATTCGCGGCTGCCGTAGTCGGTGCCCTCGCGCAGCACGAAGGCCTCCACCACGCCGCGTAGCGCGTCCGGGGACAGCTCGCGGTACGGCACTTCGACGGGCTCGGCGGATTCTTCCGGGTCCTGGAATGGGTCCATGCCGGCTAGTGTGCGGCTTTGCCCGCCGAGGCGCTGCAGGGGTTTACCCCCTCCGGACCGGCCGGTAGAATTGGTCATGGAAATCCTCGAAGAAGCACTCACATTCGACGACGTCCTGCTGGTTCCCGCAGCCTCCGACGTCCTCCCCCGCGAAATCGACCTTGGCACGCAGCTCACGAAGACCGTGCGGCTCGGCCTGCCCATTCTCTCGGCCGCCATGGACACCGTCACCGAGGCGCGGCTGGCCATCACCATGGCGCAGGAAGGCGGCATGGGCATCGTGCACAAGAACATGACCATCGAGGCGCAGGCGCGCGAGGTGGCCCGGGTCAAGAAGCACGAGGCCGGCGTCATCCGCGACCCGATCTCGGTGTCGCCGGACATGACCATCCGCCAGGTGCTGGAGCTCACGCACGCCAAGGGCATCTCCGGCGTGCCGGTGGTGCAGGGCAAGAAGCCCATCGGCATCGTCACGCACCGCGACCTGCGCTTCGAAACCAAGCTCGACGCGCCGGTCACCTCGGTGATGACGCCGCGCGAGCAGCTCGTCACGGTGAAGGAAGGCGCCTCCAAGGACGAAGTGCAGGCCCTGCTGCACGAGCATCGCATCGAGAAGGTGCTGGTGGTGAACAACGACTCCGAGCTCACCGGCCTGATCACCGTCAAGGACATCCAGAAAGCCAAGGACTTCCCGCGCGCCAGCAAGGACGAGCGCGGCAGTCTGCGCGTCGGCGCGGCTGTGGGGACCACGCCCGATACGCTCGAGCGCGTGGCCGCCCTGGCCGGCGCCGGCGTCGACGTGGTGGTGGTCGACACCGCGCACGGCCACACCAAGTGGGTGCTGGACACGGTGCGCGCCACCAAGCAGAAGTTTCCCGAACTGCAGGTGGTGGCCGGCAACATCGTCACCGCCGAAGCGGCCAGGGATCTGGTGAAGGCCGGCGCCGATGCGGTGAAAGTGGGCATCGGTCCCGGCTCGATCTGCACCACGCGCATCGTGGCCGGTGTGGGCGTGCCGCAGATCACCGCCGTGAATACCGTGGCCAGGGCGCTGGAGGGCAGCGGTGTCACGCTGATCGCCGACGGCGGCATCCGCTTCTCCGGCGACATCGCCAAGGCGCTCACCGCCGGCGCGCACTGCGTGATGATCGGCGGCCTGTTCGCCGGCACGGAGGAGTCCCCCGGCGAGGTCGAGCTGTACCAGGGCGCCTCGTACAAGCAGTACCGCGGCATGGGCAGCCTGGGCGCCATGGCCGCCAAGCACGGCAGCGCGGACCGCTATTTCCAGGACGGCAGCACCGAGCTGGAGAAGCTGGTGCCCGAGGGCATCGAGGGTCGCGTGCTGTACAAGGGCAGCCTGGTGTCGATCCTCTACCAGCTCACCGGCGGCCTGCGCGCCGCGATGGTCTACACCGGCACCCGCTCGGTGCAGGAGATGCGCACCCGCGGCAAGTTCGTGCGCATCACCGGCGCCGGCATGCGCGAGAGCCACGTGCACGACGTGCAGATCACCAAGGAAGCACCGAACTACCGCATCTCCTGATGACCGACATCCACGCCCACCGGATCCTGATCCTCGACTTCGGCTCCCAGTACACCCAGCTCATCGCGCGCCGCGTGCGCGAGCTGGGCGTGTATTGCGAGATCCATCCCTGGGATGTCGGCGATGACGACGTTCGCGCCTTCAAGCCCAGGGGCATCATCCTCTCCGGCGGCCCCGAGTCCGTCACAGCGGCCGATTCGCCGCGCGCGCCGCAGGCCGTGTGGGAGAGCCAGGTGCCGGTGCTGGGCATCTGCTACGGCATGCAGACCATGGCCGCGCAGCTCGGCGGCAAGGTCGAGCCCGGCACGGTGCATGAGTTCGGCTACGCCGAGATCCGCGCCCGCGGCCATTCGAAGCTGCTGGAGGCCATCGAGGACCGCACCAATGGCGAAGGCCACGGCATCCTGGACGTGTGGATGAGCCACGGCGATCGCGTCACCGCCATGCCGCCGGGCTTCAAGCTCATCGCCTCCACCAAGGACGTGCCGCTGGCCGGCATGGCCGACGAGGCGCGCGGCTACTACGCATTGCAGTTCCACCCCGAGGTCACGCACACCACCCAGGGCATGCGCATCTACGGCCGCTTCGTGCACGAGATCTGCCACTGCGGCGAGAGCTGGAACCCGGGCAACATCATCGAGGATGCCGTCGAACGCGTGCGCGCGCAGGTGGGGCAGGGCAAGGTGCTGCTGGGCCTGTCCGGCGGCGTGGATTCCTCGGTGGTCGCCGCACTGCTGCACAAGGCCATCGGCGATCAGCTCGTGTGCGTGTTCGTCGATCATGGGCTGCTGCGCCTGAACGAGGGCGACCAGGTGATGCAGGTGTTCGCCCGCAACCTCGGTGTGAGCGTGATCCGCGTGAACGCCGCCGAGCGCTTCTTCAGGGAGCTGAAGGGCGTGGCCGATCCCGAGGCCAAGCGCAAGATCATCGGCAAGCTGTTCATCGACGTGTTCGATGAAGAGGCCCACAAGCTGCAGGGCGTGGACTTCCTCGCCCAGGGCACCATCTACCCCGACGTGATCGAATCCGCCGGCGGCAAGACCGGCAAGGCGCATGTCATCAAGAGCCACCACAACGTCGGCGGCCTGCCCGAGCGCATGAAGATGCAGCTCGTGGAGCCGCTGCGCGAGTTGTTCAAGGATGAGGTGCGCCGCATTGGCGTGGAGCTGGGGCTGCCGGCCGAGATGGTGCATCGCCATCCGTTCCCGGGTCCGGGCCTGGGTGTGCGCATTCTTGGGGAAGTGACGCCGGCGGCCGCCGAGACGCTGCGCCAGGCCGATGCCATCTTCATCGAGGAGCTGCGCAGGAGCGGCTGGTACGACAAGACCAGCCAGGCGTTTGCGGTGTTCCTGCCGGTGAAGAGTGTCGGCGTCACCGGCGACGGGCGGCGCCACGACCCGGTGATCGCATTGCGCGCGGTGGAGACCATCGACTTCATGACCGCGCACTGGGCGCATCTGCCGTACGAGCTGCTGGGCGAGTGTTCACGCAGAATCGTCAACGAGGTAAAGGGCGTGTCGCGCGTGGTCTACGACATCAGCGGCAAGCCGCCGGCGACGATCGAGTGGGAGTGATTAGGTGCCTTTCGCGGCCTATCGGCACTCCGCGAAAAGTGAACCTAAGTCACTGAATAAAAACTAATGAGCTCTCCGCATCATTCGCGATCTATCGGCGCCAGGCGGGACGCTCTGACGCTAAAACTGGGTTCTGGTGCATTGGCATCCGAGCCGTAGAATCCGCGTCCCACTTCAAGGACAGACCGGATGGCCAAACTCGCTGCACGCGACGCGATCTATAGAGGGCGTCGACGTGCGGGCGCGCTGGTGTTGGGACTGAAGACATTCCGCTCGGCCGCAATCACGCTGGCCGGCGTCGAGCTCGCTCATCGCATCCGCAAGCGGCAGTATTCGCTGCCGACAGATCTGGGCAGCCGGGCCTGTTCGCTGAAAGACTCGTGGGCCGCGGCGCTCGCCGACTTCACTGCGCCGAGTCGTGGCTGCGAGGACCGATATTTGCCAATGCACCAGAACTCAGCCGCCGTCCATGGGTGGCCGCGAGAACGGCCGCGTATCGACGGGCGGGTTCGCTATCCACGCAAGATCTCGTTCGGCGGAAATCTGTACCTGCTCGTCCGGCCGGAGGGAGGGCGGTACTGGCACTACCACTACCGATACGGCGGCAAGCGGAAGACGCTTTCGCTGGGCACCTATCCGGACGTTTCGACGGCGCAGGCTCAGTCGCGCCATAGTGCGGCGCGGCAGCTGCTTGCGGTGGGCATCGATCCTTCGCTCCGCAGGCGTGAGCTGCGTCGGATCGAGGCTTGTGGCTTCGGAAAGGCACTAGAGCTGCCCCTGAACTGGCAGCAGACGGGGTGAGTGGTTTACCGGAGGTGCGAAAACTCTCACCCAGAGTGACTAAAGACCCAATTTCGTAAACCTGAGCTACGCGACGGCCGGCCACAGGGCTGGCCACGGCCAGACATCAATGCTTTTCCGAGCCGCGCGTGCTGGTGAGTTTGGACAGCTCACCAGCACCAATTGGCGGCACGGCCAACCAGGGAAGCGTGAAGAGACGTTTGGCCAGGCCGGCAGACAGTCGCTCGATCTGTTTGCGTTCGCCCGCGAGCCGCGCTGCCAGCAGAGGGTCGCGCGTGCCTGCCGCCAGGACGCTCTTGTTGAGAACCCAGGCATACGGCTCGACGTGCGCACGACGCAGGTCTTCCTGGAGAGCGGCGGCTTGTGATACCGGAGTGGATTCGGGCAGCGTCACCAGAATGATCTTGGTGTATGCGGCATCCTGCAGGCGCATCAGCGGCGTCACGACCCGTGCGCTTCCGTGTCCCTCGAACTCGCGAATCATCTGGCGGTGGTACGCGCCAGTGGCATCCATGAGAAGCATCGAATGCCCGGTCGGTGCCGTGTCCAGTACCACAAAGGCGCTGCGCCCCTCGCTGACGATGCGTGAGAACGCGTGGAAAACGGCCACCTCCTCGGTACACGGCGAGCGCAGGTCCTCAAGCAACAGAGCCTTCTCTCCGGCGTCCAGAGCAGGCGACTTGGCTGCCATGATCTTGTCGATGTAGCGCTGCGTTTCGACCTGGGGATCGATGCGGCTGACCTGCAGTCCCGGCACTTCGCCATCAAGCGTTGCAGCCAGATGTGCTGCCGGGTCGGTGGTACTCAGGTGGACGGTCTTGCCGCGCTGAACCAATCCGAGGGCCAAGGCAGCCGCAATGGTCGTCTTGCCGACGCCTCCCTTGCCCATGACCATGATCAGCCCGTGTCCGGCAGCGGCCAGTTCGTCGGCGAGTACAGAAAGTCCCTCGGTCGGGGAAAGCGGATCGAAGGCTGCCATCGGGGCCGACGCCCAGGCCTGGGTCACCGGCGAGAGCAGTGCCCGCAAGGCGGGCAGGCCCACGGTATCGAAGGCTCGCAGAGGCACAAGGTCTTGCGGCAACGCCCGAAGCGACTGCGGGAGTGCGGCGAGCGCCGCCTGCCCGAGGTCCTCTATGGCGTGAGCCACGGCGTCATCACGCTCGGTGGCGTGGAATACCCCGTTGATCGCGAGGCGCTGGTTGGTCAAACCCAGCTCGATCAGCTCCTCCGACGTGCGCGCCGCTTCGGCGATTGCACCCTTGTCCGGTCGTGTCACGAGCACCACCGTGGTCTTGGCAGGGTCGCCCAGAGCTTCCAGTGCAGCGTTGAAGCGTGCCTCCTGCATCTTGAGTCCGGAATGCGGTCCCAGGCACGAGGCGCCGCGATCGTTGCCGTTCAGGAAGCCGCTCCAGGCTTTCGGCAGACTTAGCAGACGCAGGGTGTGCCCCGTCGGGGCCGTGTCGAAGACGATGTGGTCGAAGTGTTCGGGATCGTCACAGAGCAGGGATGCGAATTCGTCGAAGGACGCGATCTCCGTCGTGCATGCGCCTGACAATTGCTCGCGCACCGCCGAGAGTTCGGCTTCCGTGGCCGTGCTCCCCATTTGCGCGAGAACACGCTGCCGATAGGATTCGGCGGCGGTAGTCGGGTCTATGTTCAGGACCCACAAGCCGGCGGCGCCTGGTACTGGCGTCGGGGCGTTCCGCAGCACTATTCCAAGCATCTCATCCAGGTTCGAGGCGGCGTCCGTGCTCACCAGAAGGACCTTCTTGCCCGCATCGGCGAGGGACAGCGCAGTGGCCGCAGACAGCGAAGTCTTGCCGACGCCTCCCTTCCCGGTGAAGAAGAGGTGTCGGGTCGGGTTACTGAGGAATCCGATTCCGCTCGAGTCAAGAAGCGGGCTTTGTTGCGTCATCACAGGCTGCGCTGATTCACGCGTTTCGAGAGCTGCTCCGCGCTCTCCCGTCGCTCGCTGTATCGATCGACGAGATACGGCGCGACATCTCGTGTCAGCAGTGTGAACTTCACCAGTTCCTCCATGACGTCGACAAGACGCTCGTAGAACGCGGAAGGCTTCATCCGGTCGTCGTCGCCGAACTCCGTGAAGGCCTTGGCGACGGAGGACTGGTTCGGGATGGTCAGCATACGCATCCAGCGGCCGAGGACGCGAAGCTGGTTGACGGCATTGAATGACTGCGACCCGCCCGAGACTTCCAGCACCGCCAGCGTCTTGCCCTGAGTCGGGCGCACGGCACCCGAGATCAGGGGTATCCAGTCGATCTGCGCCTTCATGATGCCGGTCATTGCGCCATGGCGCTCCGGCGAGCACCACACCATGCCTTCCGACCAGATCGCAAGCTCGCGCAGTTCCCGCACCTTGGGATGGGTGTCGGGTTCGCTGTCGGGCAAAGGAAGTCCCGCCGGATCGAAGATCCGCGTCTCGGCGCCCATTGCCCGGAGAAGCCGTGCGGCCTCCAGTGTCAGCAGCTTGCTGAACGAGCGAGCGCGCAGCGATCCATAGAGCAGCAGAATGCGGGGCGCATGAGTCGACACATGCCGAACCGCCAGATCGGCGATCTCGGGTCGCCGGAACTGTTGCGGGTCGACGTTCGGCAGATCAGACAGGTCCAGCGACACGGTGACCCTCCGCGTCGATCAGCAACTCCCCATCTTCCTTGGAAAACGAACCCTTCTGTGGCAAAGGAAGTATGTCGAGTACCGCCTCCGATGGCCGGCAGAGTTTCGTTCCCCACTGTGTCTCTACGATGGGTCGGTTGATCAGGATCGGGTGCGCGAGCATCTGGTCGATGAGCTGCGTGTCGGTCCAGTGTGGCGCGGCGAGGCCAAGGTCCGCATAGGGCGTACCTTTTTCGCGCAGCAGCTCGCGGGGCGTGATGCCGATTTGTCGGATGAGCCTTTCCAGAGTTGCCCGGTCGGGCGGGGTCTTCAGGTACTCGATCACCGTCGGTTCGACACCGGCATTGCGGATCAGCGCGAGCGTGTTGCGCGACGTCCCGCAGGCAGGGTTGTGGTAGATCGTGATCGGCGGATTGTTCATGGTCATTTCCCCAATGTTCGCTGGACCCGCGGACCGCGCTCGTACCAGCCCTTGCTGCGGCGGACAAGGGAGACGACCGAGAGCATCACCGGTACCTCAATCAGGACCCCAACAACGGTGGCGAGCGCTGCTCCAGACTTGAAGCCAAAGAGACTGATCGCCGCGGCAACGGCGAGCTCGAAGAAATTGCTGGCGCCGATTAGTGCGGAGGGGCCTGCGACGCAGTGCGCTTCGCCGCTGGCCCGATTGAGCAGATAGGCGAGGCCGGAGTTGAAGTAGACCTGGATCAGGATGGGCACCGCCAGGATTGCGATGACTAGGGGCTGGGCAAGGATCTGTTCGCCCTGGAAGCCGAACAGTAGTACCAGCGTGGCGAGGAGTGCCACCAGACTCAAGGGACCCAGGCGTTTGAGTAGAGCTTGCAGGCGCGTATCCGATCCACCCGAGAGCAGCACCTTTCGTAGACCCTGCGCGATCAGCACGGGCACGACGATGTACAGCGCCACAGAGAGCAGCAGCGTGTCCCAGGGAACGGTGATCGCGGATAGGCCCAGCAACAGGCCGACGATGGGCGCGAATGCCACGACCATGATGAGGTCGTTGAGCGCAACCTGGGACAGTGTGAAATGCGGTTCACCGTCTGAGAGATTGCTCCACACAAACACCATGGCGGTGCACGGCGCGGCGGCCAGCAGGATGAGTCCGGCGATGTAGCTGTTGATCTGGTCGGCCGGCAGGTAGGGGCGGAAGAGGCCGCCGATGAAGAGCCAACCCAGCAGCGCCATCGAGAAGGGCTTGACGGCCCAGTTCACCAGTAGCGTGACGCCAATGCCGCGCCAATGCTTGCGCACCTCGCCGAGCGCCGCGAAGTCGATCTTCATCAGCATCGGAATGATCATCAGCCAGATCAGCACCGCGACTGGCATGTTGACCTTGGCGACTTCGGCTGAGCCGATGGCCTGGAACACGCCCGGGAACAGATGCCCCAGGGCAATGCCTACGACGATGCAGGCAGCGACCCACAGGGTCAGGTAGCGCTCGAATGTCGACACGGCTCAGGCCTTGCCGATGTCGCGGATCTTGTTCGTGAGCGAGAGCCGGTCGAGCGACGCGATGGGCAATGCGGTGAACATCTGGATGCGACGTTCCAGTCCGCGGAAGGTCTCTCGGAAGGCAGTAGCCTTATCGAGATCCGTGCCTTCCACGGCCGCCGGATCAGGCATTCCCCAGTGAGCGGTCATGGGCTGGCCGGGCCACACCGGGCAGACCTCGCCGGCGGCGTTGTCGCAAACGGTGAACACGAAATCCAGCTCCGGTGCACCGGGTGCCGAGAACTCGTCCCAGGGCTTGCTGCGCAGGCCAGCCGTGTCCATACCCAGCCGCTGCAGCAACTCGAGTGCGTGCGGATTCACTTTGCCGTTGGGGTGGCTGCCGGCACTGAAGGCCCGGAACTTGCCATTGCCGAACCGGTTGAGAATGGCTTCGGCAAGGATGCTGCGTGCGGAGTTGCCGGTGCACAGGAAGAGCACGTTGTAGGGGCGGTTAGTCACGCGGACTTCCTCCGGGATGCGGGTTTGGCGTTCGGTGCGCAGCTGGCCGTCGAACAATCCGTGGCCAGGCTGCAGCAGTGGTCTGTCAGGAAGCCGAGGATGCCGTTCATGGTGTCGAAGTTGGCGCTGTAGAACAGGTGCCTTCCTTCCCGCCGGGAATCGATCAGGCCCGCGGTGCTCAGCGTCTTCAGGTGGAAGGAGAGTGTCGGGGCTGGAATGTCGAGGCGTCCGCTGATCTCGCCCGGCGTGTAGCCTTCCGGGCCGCGTTTGACCAGCAGTCGAAACAGCGCGAGGCGCGACTCCTGGGCCAAGGCGGCGAGGGCAACAACGGCCGCTTCAGATTTCATGGTTTTAAAATGACAAAATCATCGGACAATGTCAATCGAACGCGTGGGTACAGCGGAGTTCTCCTGAACTCGCTTCTGTCCCGATGGTCTTTCGCCATCTATCGCCGGCCGCCTTCTGTAAGCGGAATGTTCTGTCGGTCGTTCTGACGGTAAAGTGATATGCAGCTTTGGTAGAATTCCAGTCGCTGCAGCAACTTAGACTGGCCAGGAAACAATTGAGTGGGAGTGAAGGGTCGCTGCGCTGACGAGCGGGAGTCGACCATGAACATCGAACGCGACGTTGCGGTACCCACGCGTTGCGGAAGCACCGTGAGCGTGAACGTCTTTACCCCCGACGGCGATGGCCCGTGGCCGGTGATCGCCACGATGAGCCCCTACGGCAAGGACATACACTGGCCCGAGCGCTACCCGCTTTACGACCAGACCGACCAGGGGCCGCACGCTGTCTGGGAGACACCCAGTCCCGAGTGGTGGACCGCGCGCGGGTACGCGATCGTGCGCGCGGATTCACCCGGCACCGGGAAGTCGCCGGGGAGGCTCGACCTGCTCGGTCCGGCCGAGGTCGGAGGCTTCTACGACGTCATCGAGTGGGCGGGCGTTCAAGGCTGGTCCACCGGGCGAGTGGGCAGCCTCGGAATCTCGTGGCTCGCGATGCTCCAATGGTTGGTCGCCGCCGAACGGCCGCCCCACCTCGCGGCGATCGTGCCGTGGGAGGGTTCGTCGGATGCGTACCGCGAGTTCGGGCGACACGGGGGCATCTTCGCGAACACCTTCCTCAAGTTCTGGTGGGACCTGCAGATCGCCCCCCAGCAGTACGGCTTCGACTCGAAGAGTGCGGACGAGCTGGCCGCCGATCGGGTCCTGCTGTTCGATGAAATGCAGAAAGCGCGAATTCATCGACGACTGGTACCGCGAGCGCACCCCTGATCTGGCGAACATCCAGATTCCGGTGCTTGCGGTTGGAAACTGGGGTTCGCTCCATCTGCACCAGCGGGGCATTCTCGAAGGATTCGCGCGAGTCGGCTCGTCGGTACGTCAGCTGGTCATCAGCTCAGGCACGCACATCGGGCCGTTCTACGAGCCCTGGGCCAAGGAGCGCCAGCTGCGCTTCCTCGATCGCTGGCTCAAAGGCGACGCGAACGGCGCCGAGCAGGACCCACCCGTAAGGCTTGCGGTGCGCGTCGGCACCGGGATCGCATGGCGTGATGAAACCGAGTGGCCGATGGCGCGCACCTGGTGGCGGCGGCTGTTCCTCGACGCCGGGACCGGCTCGCTCGCGGTCGATGCCCCGCTCGAGGAGACGACCGCGTCGTACCCGGCGCACGACGGAGAACGGGAGTTCGTGTTCGCGGCCGCGAGCGAGGTGGAATTCACCGGGCCGATGGCGGCACGTCTGTGGGTGTCGTCGACGGGTCACGACCTCGACGTCTTCCTCCACTTCCAGGTTGTCGAGCGCACCGGAGCCATCCGTCTCGGGGTGGGGCCGCAGGGCGCTCCCATCCCCCTGGCCATGGGTTGGCTGAGAGCCTCCCATCGAGCGCTCGACCTCGAGCGCTCGCTCCCCTACCGCCCGGTTCACCTGCACACTTGCGCGTCTTCCCTGGTTCCGGGCGAACCTGTCGCCCTCGACGTCGAGATCTGGCCGACGAGCATCACGCTGGCGGCGGGCGAGCGTCTGGTCATGCGGGTGCGCGCGTCCGACGACGATCTCGGAGTCATGTCGCACAATGATCCGCACGACCGTGGCGAGCTGCGCTTGTTTACCACGACGATCCACACCGGTGGGCGCTTCGACTCGGCCCTGCTGGTGCCGGTGATTCCGCCGAAGTGAAGGCCGCATTGTTCGTTGCCGCCCGCGCCACGCCGACGCAGATGCCGATCACGACCCCGTCAAGCATTGCGCTGAAGGCGATGGTGTAACCGTTCATGAATCCGACGCAGTGCCGGCCGGCTCACGCCAGTCCGGCCTTGTCCAGGCCAAAGGCTGCGTCCTGCGCGCCCGGCATGGTGCGAAATGCCACATTCAGGCGGTTCCAGGCATTGATGCCCATGACGCGAAAGGTGAGCGTTGCAAGTTCCTTTTCACTGAAGTGCTCACGCGCCTGCGCATAAAGCTCTTCCGAAACGCCATCGGGTGCAATCCTGGTGAGGGCCTCGGTCCAGGCCAGCGCGGCGCTCTCCCTCGGCGCAAACAGGGGCGACTCACGCCAGATCGCAACGTGGTGCAGGCGCAGTTCGCGTTCGCCGTGCAATCTGGCTTCCTTGACGTGCATGTCCAGGCAGAAGGCGCAGCCGTTCATCTGTGAGGCACGGATATCGACCAGGCGCAGCAGCCCAGCATCGATATGCCCGCCATTGGCGGTGGCCATGCTCAGGTCGACAAGCTTCTTGACCAGGTCTGGTGTCTGCTGCTGAAAGTTGAGGCGCGGTCGGGAATTGCTGTGGCTCACGATCAATCTCCTGTCTTGTGTTTGCCCAAAGGGTGGCGGATTCATCCGCAGTTGGCGGGCACACACTTCAGACGATCCGGCGTCGCGTCGTGTGACATCCGGCCGCCGGAGAGAATCGGCACGGCCCGCGAAGGCCGGTGCTGAGGGGTCAGCCTGCCGGCCGGGCCAGAGTTCCCCGAACGCCCCGCAGTTTGTCGGGGTTGCGTTGTATGTAGAGCGCGCCGATACGGGCCGGCGCGGTAGCCGTTGGTGCAAGCGCAAAGGTCTGGACCAGCTGGCCAGTCATGTCGTCGAATACGAGACAACCCGGAAGACCGTTGATGCGTACCGGCTCCAGGCGCCAGGGGCTCCGCGCCTGCTTCGCGAAACCGATGAGAGCCCGTGCGATCATTTCTCCGCCCTGCAGCGGGTGCAACATCGCCGGGACCTTGCCGCCGCCATCGGAGAGCGCCACTGCATCTTCGGCCAGCACCTGTGCCAGGGCATCCACGTCGAGATTGCGTATTGCCTCGCTGAATGCGGTGAACAGGCGCTCACGTTCCTTCGCCTCCACTTCGCGGCGTGCGTAGTCGCTCTTCACGTGGTTGCGTGCGCGACTGGCCAGCTGGCGGCAGGCGGCAGGGCTGCGCTCCAGGCGCCGTCCGATCTCGTCGAAATCCTCGTCAAACACGTCGTGCAGCAGAAAGGCAGCGCGTTCCAGCGGCGACAGCCGTTCCAGTGCCAGCATGAAGGCCACGGACACGTCCTGCGCGAATTCAGTATGCGCCTCCGGGCCGGGTGACCATCTGGTGTCGTCATCCAGCAGTGGTTCTGGCAACCAGACGCCGAAATACTGCTCGCGCCTCGCAACGGCCGACCCCAACCTGTCCAGACACAGGTTGGTCACCAGGCGGGAGAGGTAGGCACCTGTGTGCTCGACGGTGCTTTCATCCACCTGCGACCAGCGCAGCCAGGCCTCCTGCACGATGTCTTCTGCGTCGGCACATGAGCCGAGCATGCGATAGGCCAGTGCGCGCAGGCGGCGCGCATGATCACGGTCGTAGCTTCTGGCGCGTTCTGCGGGAGTAGTCACGTGGCCGGACTCCATCGGGCACAGGAAGTGGAACACATATTCCTTGCAGACGAAATGGCCCGGACGGTTGTGACATGCGGTGGCGACTGCGGTTGCGCGACATTGGTCGGCGTGATTCGCTCGACGCCTGGTTCGGGCCAAACCCGATTGGGCTGCACCGGGTCACCGTGCGGGAGACGTCCGGCAAGCGACTTCGCACGCGCTTGTCGACCAACGAGGCGGATCCGGCGGCCATGGGTGTGCCCAATGGCCTGGGGTCGTCCATTTGGCTATCCTGCTGCAGACGCGGCTGTTTCGGTCTGCCATGGAAGGAGATAGCAATGCGAATTGCATGGATTGCATGGTCGATGTTGGTGTTCGCGGGCGCCTTGCCGGTGGCCCGCGGTGCAGATGTCTGCAAGCCGGACCTGATCACCGAGGTGGACCTGCACGTTGGTCGGAACGGCACCGTATTCCTGCCGGCAACGGTCAACGGCCACGATGTCTACTTCGTGCTGGACATCGCCTCCGGGCTGCCGATGGTGTTCGATTCCGCTGTGCAGGAGCTGGGGCTGGTGGCGAGGCCCAGGGTCGGCGGTGCGGAAATGGTGTGGGACGGCAAGCGCGTCTCACAGTACGCAAAGCTCGCCGAGCTGCGGGTGGGCACGTTCGAACTGCTCTCGCGCAATGCGCCGGTCATTCCGCTGAATCCACGCAACGCTATGCCCGCTATCGACGGCAGGCCGATCGTCGGCATCATGGGGTCGACGCTGATCCAGCACGTGGACGCGGAATTGTTCCTCGCCGGGCACAAGTTGCGGTTGTTCGAGCCGGTTGCCTGCCGTAACGGAACCCCGGTCTATTGGGGCGCCGCAGCAGCGGCCCTGCCGATGCACTGGGACCAGGCGGGCACGCTGGTGTTCATACTGGAACTCAATGGCAAGCGGATCGAGGCGAGCCTGCTGGCGGGCAACGGAGTCTCGACGATCGACCTGAACGCGGCGCGGGAGTTCTTCGGCATCGATGATGCCGCCGGTGGCCAGGCTTTTCACCCCATGTCGCTGACCGGCACGGGCATCGAGATACAGGATGCGCCGGTACAACTGCGCCCGGGTCCCTGCAAGGTGACCCGTTCGACGCCCGGTTATGGCGCGATTGGATACGCCAGGTGCGTCAACGCCGTCCCGTTCAATCTCGGAACCGACTTGCTGTCACAGCTGCGCGTCTATATTTCGAACAAACAGAAGACGGTGTACGTGACGCGCGTCGATCCAGCCGCCGACGGGGCGGGTGGCGACGTCGCTATCGCGCCTGGGCAGTGACAGCCAGCGGTGTGGCCGACATTGCGGTAGAGGCAAATCGCGCGCTGGATTGCGTCATGGACCGTTCGCATCGCATTACTTGCACAATCTTGCGCCAGTATTTTCCGCCACGCCCCAACATGAAGTAAGGAGAAAGCCATGGGTGTACATACCGCATGGAAGTCGGGACTGATCACCGCCCTGATGGCAGCGTCCCTGGTGGCTTCAGCGCAGGCTCAGGCCCCGCAACGGGCCGGTGGACCGCCAGCAGCCGGAACACCGCCGCCCGCCTTCCAGCCCGGTGCACGCCGGCCAATCGATCCGCGCGTTCAGGAGCGCACCTACATCTTCAAGGACACGGGTGAAAAGCTGCCGTACGCCGTCTTCGTGTCCTCCAAGGTCTCCAGGGACAAGAAGGCTCCGCTGATCATCGCCCTGCACGGACTGGGTGGGGACCAGAACACGATGATGCGCGCGAATGCGCTGCAGCTGGCCGAAGAGGGCGGCTACATCATGGTCGGCCCGATGGGATACAACTCGTCGGGATGGTACGGAACCCCTTCCACCATGGCCGGTGGAACCGGTGGTCCCGGCGGTGGCATTGGGATGGGTGGCCCACCACGCGGTAGGCCAGGCGCTGGCCCGGGGCCCGGTGCGGGTCCGGGACGCGGCCCTGGCGCCGGCCCGGGGCGCGGCCCAGGCGCCGGACCCGGCCCGGGACGGCGTGCCCCTCCCAAGACATTGGGTGTGTCGAATGAAACCAGCCAGAAGAGCGAAAAGGACGTGATGACCGTCCTCGACATGATCAAGAAGGAATTCAATGTCGATGCAGACCGGACGTACCTCATGGGTCATTCCATGGGGGGTGCGGGCGCCATCTATCTGGGTGTGAAATACCACTCGATCTGGGCTGCCGTCGGTGCCGAGGCGCCGGCGACCCAGCCGGCGGGCATCAATCCCGTCAACTACAGCCTTGCGCCCGCCAGGGATGTGCCGATGATCATCATTCAGGGCGACATGGATACCCTGGTACCAGTGGCCACCTCGACGAGGCCATGGATCGCACAGATGAAGGAGCTGGGCATGACGTACAAGTACGTCGAAGTTCCAGGCGGTAGTCACGGCAGCGTGCTCACCACCGGCGCTCCCGACATCTTTGCCTTCTTCGCGAAGCACACCAGAGCCTCGCACTGACAGCCATCCGGTTGCGCCGTGAGCCGCCACCCTGGGCGACTCACGGCGTACCCTGCCTCGCGAAATCCTCCCCGGGGCGGCGCGACAGCCGGATTTGCCCGGCAAAGCGCGCGGGCTGTAGGCTCTGTCCCAACACAAGGCCCGGGCCGAACCGGCGCACAAAAGAACACAAGGGGCGGAGGATCTCGTGACCGGTATCAGGCTGTCCGGAGTCAGCAAGCGCTTCGGCAATGTCCCGGTGATCGAGGATCTCTCGCTCGACATCGAATCCGGGGCGTTCGTCGTCTTTCTCGGCCCTTCCGGCTGCGGCAAGTCCACGCTGCTGCGCATGATTGCCGGCCTCGAGAGCATCGATGCCGGCCAGATCGTGGTCGAGGGCGAACGCATCGATCACCTGCCGCCGGGCGCGCGCAATGTCGCGATGGTGTTCCAGCAGTACGCGCTCTACCCGCACATGAGTATCCGCGAGAACCTCGCCTTCGGATTGCGCAACGCGCGGGTTGCGGCCGAGGAAATCGGGCGCCGCATCCGGGAAGCGGCCGAGCGCCTGGAAATCACCGAATTGCTCGAACGCAGGCCGGGCCAGCTGTCGGGCGGCCAGCGCCAGCGCGCGGCGATCGCGCGCGCCATCGTGAAGAAGCCGGCCCTGTTCCTGTTCGACGAGCCGCTGTCCAACCTGGATGCCGCCCTGCGTGCGCGCACCCGCATCGAACTGGCCCAGCTGCACCAGCAGCTCAAGGCAACCATGATCTTCGTGACCCATGACCAGGTCGAGGCGATGACGCTGGCCGATCGCATCGTGGTGATCAACGACCGGCGTATCGAGCAGATCGGCACGCCGATGCAGATCTACCGCCGTCCGGCGACCCGGTTCGTGGCCGGCTTTGTCGGCACGCCACGCATCAATCTGGTCCCGGCGCAGGTGGACGAAGCCCATGGCAAGGCCATTGCCCGGCTGCCCGACGGCGCCACCATCCAGACAGAGATTGCCTTTGCCGGCCTGCCCGGCGGCGCGGACATGACGCTGGGGCTGCGGGCCGAGGCGGTCCGGCTGGCGACTTCCGGTTCCGGCAATGCCCGCGGCACGGCGCGGGTGGTGGAACGCCTGGGCGACCGGACACTGGTCCATGTGGCACTGGCCGATGGCACGCTGCTCACGGCCGAGGATCGCGGCGATTCGCGGGTAGAGCCGGGCCGTGAAGTCGACCTGGCCGTGGACGGCAGTGCGGCGCACCTGTTTGCCGCCGATGGCGCGGGCTACCACAGCGAGGCGCAGTAATGGCGGACCGGGGGGCGCGCGGCGCCGGCGCGTGGCATCGCTGGTCCGGCGCGCTGTTCGTCGCACCGTATCTGGCGGTGTTCGTGCTGATGCTGGTGGTGCCGCTGATCGCCGGCATCCGCCTGGCCATGACGCGCAGCGACCTGTTCGGCATCAAGGCATTCGTCGGCTTCGACAATTTCACGCGGCTGTTCGCTGATCCGGTGTTCCTGCAGACGATCTGGAACACGTTCTATTTCGTGCTGCTCACCGTACCGGCCATGACCGTAATCGGCCTGGCGCTGGCGCTGGTGCTCAACAGCCAGCGCCGCTGGGCGGCCATCCTGCGCGCGATTTTCTTCGCCTCCACCGTGTTGTCGGTCACGGTGATCACGCTGATCTGGCGGCTGGTGCTGATCCCGGACGGTGGCCTGGCCGCGGTGCTGGCCCGTCTGTTCGGCGCGGCGCCGGTTGCCTTCCTGAGCGAGCAGGCGCTGGCCATGCCGTCCATTGCGGTGACCACGATCTGGTGGGGCATCGGCCTGCCCATGGTGCTGTTCCTGGCCGCGCTGCAGCAGGTGCCGCGCGACCTGTACGAGGCCGCGGCGCTGGACAATGCCTCCCGGTCGCGCATGCTGTTCTCGATCACGCTGCCATCGATCCGGCGCACCATCGCGCTGGTGGTGATCGTGGAGATCATCCTGCAGTTCCAGTTGTTCGGCCAGGCGCAGCTGATGACCGGCGGCGGCCCCAACAATTCGACCCGGCCCATCGTGCTGTTCATCTATGAAGCCGGCTGGAAGCAGTGGCAGCTCGGCTATGCCGCCGCGGCCGCCCAGGTCCTGTTCGCGTTGATCGCGATCGCGGCCATGGCGCAGTACTACTTCTCTTCGCGCAAGGAGGCGGCGTGAGCGCGCTGGCGCTGAACCGCCCGCCACGCGCCGCGGTGGTGCTGGTGTCGATCGCCGCCGTGATCATGCTGGTGCCGATGCTGTGGGTGGTCATCCTCAGCTTCAAGGACAACACCGCGCTGATGGCGGACACCAGCTCCGCCTTCGCGCCGCCCTGGACGCTGGCCAACTACCGCAGCATCATCGGCGAAAGCCAGGTCTTCACCTGGCTGAAGAACAGCGTGATCGTTTCGCTGGCCATGACGGCCGGCGTGCTGCTGCTGTCCTCGCTGGCCGGCTACGGCTTTGCCAGGCTGGAATTTCCGGGACGCAAGCTGCTGTTCGTGATCGTGCTGTTTGGTCTCGCCATCCCCGAGCAGGCGGTGATCATCGGGCGTCACCAGCTGTTCAGCGCACTGTCGATGCACAACACCTACACCGCGCTGGTGCTGCCGGGCCTTTCCATGCCCTTCGGCGTGTTCCTGATGACGCAGTACTTCCGCGCCATTCCGCGCGAGATCGACGAGGCGGCCATGCTCGATGGCGCATCGCGGCCGCGCATCTTCTGGCGCATCCTGTTGCCGCTGACCCTGCCGGCACAGGCGACCCTGGGCATCTTCACGTTCTTCCATGCGTGGAACGACTACTGGTGGCCGCTGATCAGCGCCACCAACAAGGACATGATGACCCTGACGGTGGGCATCGCCGCGACGCAGATGAATTTCGCGCAGACCGAAGGGCTGGGTTTCCTGATGGCGCAGGCCGTGTTCGCCGGCCTGCCGACCCTGCTGGTCTACCTGGCGTTCCAGAAGTACATCGTGCGCGCGGTGGCCGGGGCGGCCGGGCAATGAGACGCCTGCTGGTGCTGCTGCCGCTGCTGTGCCTTGCGGCCTGTGGCAAGCCCGATGGGCGCACGGAGCTGGTCATCCAGCGCTTCTTCGGCGCCTGCCAGGCCGACTACGGCACGCTGACGGATCCGGCCAGGGCCGAAGGCGAATGCGGAATCATCACCGCGATGATCAACCAGTTTCAGGCCCGGAACCCGGACATCCACGTGATCGTCAACACCGTGCCCTGGCCCGGCTACGACCAGCTCACCGCGCAGCTGGCCGCCAACGGCGCGCCGGACCTGGTCACCATGCACAGCTCGGCGATTCCGGACTACGAGGCGCGCGGGCTGCTCGAACCGCTGGGCCCGGACCTGGCCAGCATCGGCATCAGCCCGGACCAGTTCACCGCCGCGGCACGCGCCGGTGTCACGGTCGATGGCAGGACCATGGGCCTGCCGCTGGACGTGTGGGCGCCGCTGTGGCACTTCAACATGAACCTGTTCCGCAAAGCCGGTCTGGTCCGGGACGGCAAACCCGTGCTGCCGAACAGCGTGGAGGAGTTCTATGCGCAGGCCGCGCAGTTCGGGCAGCGCACCGGCAAGCCCTATTTCATCCAGGTGACCAACAAGGATTTCGCCGGGCCGATGCGCGATCTTCTACGTCTGGGTCATGCAGCAGGGCGCGGCGCTGTTCAAGGATGCCCGGCATGCCAACTTCGACAGTCCCGCGGGCCGGCGCGCGCTGGATTTCATGAAAGAGCTTTACCAGCGTGGCTACAGCGCGAAGAACCTGGACTATGCCGGTGCGGTATCGGCGTTCCTGAAAGGCGAGGGCGGCATTCTCGTCGACGGCACCTGGATGGTCGGCCAGTTCGACGCGGCGTCGCACGATGCGGACAGCCCGCTGTACCAGGGTTATGCCGTGCGTCCCTTTCCGTTCCTGTTCCAGGGCAGGCGGGTGGTGCTGGTGGACGGGCACAACTGGGTGATGCCGCGCAACCCGAAGCGCAGCGCGGCCACCCACGCCGCCGCGCTGCGCTTCCTGAAGTACTTCGCGGCCAATGACTTCCAGTGGTCCCGTACCGGCCACTTCCCGGCATATCGCTCGATCATCGAAAGCAGCCAGTGGCAGCAGCTGCCGCATCGCCAGGACATCGCGGTGATCACCCAGGTGGGCGAGCCACTGCCCAAGTATGTGCGGCGCCAGTCGCCCATCGAATCCATCGTCGGCGAGGAGGCCGCTGCCGCATTCAGTGGCATCAAGCCGGTCGATCGCGCGCTGAGCGACATGCAGCGGCGCGCCGACGAAATCCTGCAAAGTTTCTGAACGAGGAGAATCCGTGCAACAGGCCCGCGTGATCGCCGATCGCGACTTCACCATCGATGCGCTGGACCGCCGCGTGTTCGGCGCCTTCGTCGAGCATCTCGGACGCTGCGTGTATGGCGGCATCTACGAACCCGGGCATGCCACGGCGGACGAGCATGGCTTCCGCCAGGACGTGCTGGCGCTCACGCAGGGAGCTGGGCGTGACCATCATGCGCTGGCCCGGCGGCAATTTCGTTTCCGGCTACAACTGGCGCGATGGCGTGGGACCGAAGCGAGGCACGGCCGGCGCGGCTTGATCTGGCCTGGTTTTCCACCGAGACCAACCAGTTCGGCACCAACGAGTTCGTGACCTGGTGCCGCAAGGCCGGCGTCGAGCCGATGATGGCGGTGAATCTCGGCACGGCCGGGCCGGACGAGGCGCGGGCACTGGTCGAATACTGCAACCATCCGGGCGGCACCGAGTATTCGGACTTGCGGATCGCGCACGGCTATCCCGAGCCGCATGACATCCGCTTCTGGTGCCTTGGCAACGAGATGGATGGCCCCTGGCAGATCTGCCACAAGAACGCCGCGGAGTATGGCCGCGCGGCGCTGGAAACCGCCAAGGTCATGCGCTGGACCTCCGAAGGGCTGACCCTGGCCGCCTGCGGCTCCTCGTATCGCGAGATGCCCACCTACGGCGCCTGGGAATACGAAGTGCTCGACCACTGCTTCGACAAGGTGGATTTCATCTCGCTGCACCAGTACTTCCACAATCGCGAGGCGAGACATCGCGAAGTTCTTCACGCATGTGGACAAGCTCGACAGCTTCATCACCGAAGTCACCGCCATTGCCGATGCCGTGGCCGCGAAGCGGCGCAGCCCGAAACGCATCATGCTGTCGATGGACGAATGGAATGTCTGGTACAAGGCGCGCACACCAGAGGACCTGGCCAAGCCCGGCTGGCCGCAAGCGCCCGAATTGCTGGAAGAGGTCTACAACTTCGAGGACGCGCTGGTCGTCGGTGGCGCGCTGATCACCCTGATCAACCACGCCGACCGCGTGAAGTGCGCCTGTCTCGCGCAGCTGGTCAACGTCATCGGCGCGATCATGACCGAGACCGGCGGCCCGGCCTGGCGCCAGACCATCTTCCATCCCTTCGCCCAGGCGGCGCGGCTGGCGCGGGGCAATGTGCTGCGGCTGGTCACCCAGTGCGACACCTTTGCCGCCGGCGACTACCCGGCCGCGCCGCTGCTGCTGAGCCGCCGCCGTGCACGATCCGGACAGCGGCGCGGTGGCGGTATTCGCCCTGAACCGCTCGCAGGAGCCGATGGCGCTGTCGACCGAGCTGCGCGGACTGGGCAGGCTCGCCGTCAGCGAGAGCTTCGAGCTGCGGCACGATGACCTGAAGGCCACCAACACCCGGCAGGCGCCGGACGAGGTCAGCCCGGTTGCGCATCCTGCCTGTGGGTTCGCCGATGGCGCGCTGCATGCCACACTCAAACCCTTGTCGTGGAATGTCTTCGCGCTGAAACTGTCGTAAATCTGATGCAGGGAGAAATGCAGCATGAAGATGCACAATGGGAGCAGGTCGTTCGGGAATCTGAATTGGCGGGTGGGCGCGATGGTCCTGTGCCTCGCGTCGGGGTTGGCCATCCAGGGCTGCAGCACGGACACCAGTTCGTCCGCCAGCGCAACCCCGGCAGCGGCCAGCAGCCCGACCGAAGCCAACAAGCAGCTGGTGGTGGCGTTCTACAACGCGGCCATCAACGACAAGAATTTCGAGCTCGCCAATACCTTTCTGGGCGCGCAGTACAAGCAACACAATCCGACTGCCCAGGACGGCGCCGCGGGTCTGAAGTCCTTCATCGAGTTCCTGAAGACGCGCTATCCGCAGCAGCGCGGGGAGATCAAGCAGGTCATCGCCGAAGGCGACCTGGTCGCGCTGCACGTGCATTCGACGCGCGGTGACGGCACGCCGGGACGCGCCATCGTCGATATCTTCCGCGTCGCCGACGGCAAGGTCGTGGAACACTGGGATGTGATCCAGGACATTCCCGAGAAGGCGGCCAACGACAACGGCATGTTCTAGGCAGCAGGGTCCCGGCAGACGAGGTCGCCCATATGCACGAAGAGGGGCGGGTGCGGGCATGAGACGCGCGCATAGCGGTGTTCCCGATCATGGCGCTCGGGTACGCCCTGGCATCGGTCGCCGCCGCACCGTCATCGGGCAATCCGGTGGAGCCGGGGGAAATCATCATCGAACCCCCCACCTTGCAGGCAGTGGGCCTTGAATGGCCGCTGACCGGCGATGCCAACCGCAACGCATCGGTGAGCATCCGCTACCGCCGCAAGGGCACGCAGGACTGGCGCGACGGCCTGCCGCTGCTGCGCGTGGGCGGCGAGCAGACCAGGTATCTCTCGGTGGATTTCACCGCGCCGCAGATGTTCGCCGGCAGTCTTTTCGATCTCGAACCCGACACGTCCTACGAGATCGCACTGCGGATCTCCGACCCGGATGGCGTCACCGGCAATGCCGAGCGGCGTGTCGAGGTGCGCACCCGCGCCGAACCACAGCCCGCCACCGATGGGCACACGTACCACGTCTATCCGCCGGGCTACCAGGGGCAGCGCCAGCAGCCGGCCTTCACGGGCCTGCTCGCCGCCTACTACACCAGCGCTTCGCACTCTGACTGGTCCAATGCCGCCCCGCCGCGCGTACAGCCCGGCGATGTCATCCTGGTGCACGCCGGTCTCTACAAGGACAACCGGCGACGCTACGGCTCCGGCATGGGCACCGTGTTCGACGGCACCTACTACCTGACCGCCAGTGGCACGGCCGCAGCGGCCCATCGCCATCCGTGCGGCAGGGGACGGCCCGGTGATCTTCGATGGCGACGGCAACGGCGTGCTGTTCGACGTGACGGCGGCCAACTACACTGTATTTCGAGGGGCTGACCTTCCGCGGCACCGAGATCGCCATCCTGGCCGGGCGCAAGCGCATCGTCGGCTCCGCGGGGCTGACGGTGAAGCGCTCGCGCTTCGAGGACGTGGGCATCGGCATCCACACCGACTGGTCCGGCTCGAGGAATTTCTACATTGCCGACAATGTGTTCGTCGGGCGGCAGATTCCCGATCACCTGATGGGCTGGATCGGCCGGACCTGGCAGGGATTCCCCGGACTTTCCGGTGCCGCTGCGCTCCAACTATCGCGGTGAAGGTGTACGGCTCCGGGTCATGTGATCGTCCACAACGACGTCTCGCATTTCCACGACGGCATCGACCATGCCACCTATGGCAATCCGGATGTGGATGCGGATGGCAAGCTCATCCGGGAGCGCATGCCGGTGTCGATCGACATCGTGGGCAACGACATCCGCGACGTGGACGACAACTGCATCGAGGCCGACGGCGCGATGTACAACGTGCGCATCCTGCGCAACCGCTGCTTCAACCAGGCCCACCGGGCGCTCAGCACGCAGCCGGTGTTCGGCGGACCGGTGTACTTCATCGGCAATGTCGTCTATCACGCGCCGGAGGGCGGATCGACCAAGCTCACCGCCAATTCCTCCGGCATCCTCTTCTACCAGAACACGCTGATCGGCGAAGTGCACGACATGGGGCCGGTGTCGAATCTGCACTTCCGCAACAACCTGATTCTGGGACAGGGAGCGTTCCCGGAAATCTTCGCCGTGGATACCTTCACCAACTATTCGAGCTCGGACTACAACGGCTTTCGCCCCAACCCGGGCGCCGCGCAGTCCTTCGCGTGGAATTCACCGCCTGCCGGCGAGGTGGCGGATTTCACCGGCAGCCGCGAGAAGCGCAGTTTCGCGACCCTGGGCGAGTACTCCGCGGCCACCGGGCAGGACCGGCACAGCGTGCTGGTGGATTACGGCGACTTCGTGCGGGTGTCGCCGCCGGATCCGCAGGACCCGCGACGCTTCTACAGCCCGGACGAGTTCGACTTCACGCTGACCGCGAAGTCGGCCGCCGTCGATGCCGGTGTGGTGCTGCCCAACGTCAACGATGGCTTTGTCGGCAAGGCGCCGGACCTGGGTGCCTATGAGCGGGGGCGGCCCATGCCGGTCTACGGCCCGCGTTGAATGCCCCCTCGCCGGTCGCCCGGGACACCCGTCTATTTCGGGCCCGGGCACACCATCTTCGAGGGCTCCATTCCCTTGCCCTCCACGCGCATGCACACCGGACGGTAGCGCTCGTGCACGTAGTAGGCGTTCTCGAAGTCCTCCTGGCGCGGATTCTCCATGCAGTCGAACTCGAACGGATGGCGCGCCGGGCTCTTCTTCCAGGAGCGCTTGATGGTGAAGGGTTTGGAGTAGTACTCCGGATCCTCGATGGTGGTCTGGATGTCGATGCTGCTGCCATCGGCGCTTGGCGTGAAGCGCTCCACGGTGTGCAGCTTCGGGCTGGTGGGCTGGCCGCGCGCATCCAGCTCCGCGTAGCCATTGAAGCCCAGCGAGTCGACCACCAGCGTGTTGCCTTCCCAGTGGCCGACCGAGTCGCCCACGTAACTGGGTTCCAGCCCTGCCGGATGCGTGGCATTCATGCGGATGCGGCGCACCATGCGCGGCATCTCGAACAGGATCGTGACCTCGTCGGCCGACTCCAGGATCACGATCTTCTCGCGCGGCATGGTCATGGTGGAGACCGCACCCGGGCGGCATGAAACCCACGCCGTCTGCATGATCCTGCCGGCCTTCATGGCCGCCGCGTTGCGCGAGAAGATCTCCTGCCCCGCGGCCGACAGTGGCGCTTCGGGCACCAGGATGCCGAAGGTCTTGGGCTCCCAGATGCCCGCGAAGCCGTGCGAGGTGGCAACGGGCTTTGCCGCGACGGGCGGCGCTGCAGTCAGCCGGCTTCGCCCCGGATGAGGCCTGCTGGTCGCCGGGAAGCTGTTCCGCCGGTTCGCCGGCTGCCAGGCGATCGGGGCACACGTCATCGGTCACGCGCGCCGCGGCGTCGCGATGGAAGCGCAGTACGGTCTCCCATGGCTGCGTGTAGTTCTCCGGGATCGTTGATGGTGATGCGATCTTCCAGCCGCCCATCGGGCAGGACGCGCAGACGCTCGGTGAGCGTGAGCTGCTCGGAATGGGGCAGGCCCGATGCATCCATGACCGTGGTGTCGATCAGGTGCGCGGTGCGGATCACCAGGGTATTGCCCTCCCAGTGCCCGACCGGAAAGCCCATCGTCAGCGGCAGCGGGGGATCCGGGGTGCCGGGGCCCATGTCCACCGTGCGGAACCAGCGATACCAGCCGTGGATGAAGACGATGCGGTTCGCATCGCCGCGGATCTCGAACGGGTAGTGCATGGTGAGGATGCGCGGCATGCCGGGGCCCGCGCACCAGGTGGTGGGGTCGAACGAGGTATCGCCCTTGGCCAGGAGCTGGCGCCGTGCGGCGTACAGCTTCGATGCCTCAGCGGTGAGCGGCGGCGCCTTGCCGCTGGAGGTCAGCAGCGCGCGCGGGGCCGCGTCGGGCATCCAGATGCCCAGCAGCGCCGCCTTGCCGCCCGCGAAGGGGTCCGTGTTGTCCGCCGCACCCGAAACGCCTGCTGCCAGTGCGGCGACGCAGATCAGCCATCGCATGTGAGTCATGCGGGGCATCTTCATGGCTTCTCGCCACCGGCTGGCTTCTTGTCACCGGGGGGCGGGCCGCCGGGGCCGGGGCCTGCCCCGATCTTCGCGGCCACGCCTTCCAGCGTCCGGCCATCGGCAAAGGTCAGCACCCGCAATGTGCCGTACGGCTTGCCGTTGCGCGCCGGAGACAGGTTGATCGTCACGACGTCACCGAACTTCACGCTGTCCTTGCGCCAGCCCATGTTGATGTTCAGGCTCGGCGAACCGATCTCCACCGACCACTGGATCTTCTGGCCATTGTCTCCATCCACGAGCAGCTGGATATAGGAGTGGGGATTGGTCCACTGCACTTCCTTCACAGTGCCCTTGATTGTCACCTGCTTGGTGTAGTCGAATTCAGCAGTGGAGTGATGGGCAAGTGCCATGCGCGACAGACACGCCAGCACGACCCACGGCAACACCGATCTCATCCGTACCACTGCAACGCATGCGTTGACCCCCCTGAATTTCTGGTTCCGACTTTACCCCAGGAGCATCAAATTGAAAATTCCCACCCCTAGGATTTTAGTCGCCCTGTTGTTTCTGGGGGCCCCGTTTGGCCTTCACGCTGCCGATTCCATCCAGGATGTCGTCGATCGCACGCTGATCCGCGAACTCATGGACCGATACGGGATCGTGCATGACTCGGGCACACCCGAGCAGTACGCGGATCTGTTCACCGCCGACGGGGAGATCGCCGTCGCCCCCGGCGCGCCGGCCATCGTGAAGGGCCGGCAGGCGTTGATTGCGCAGGCCCGTCGCGATCACGAGCGCTTCGGCACCGAGCCCACTGCGAAGGGTGGCACGACATCGATCATGCGGCATCTGATCAGCAACTCGCAGATCACCCTGACCGGCGCGGATACCGCCACCGGCACGTGCTATGTCACCACGGTGGTGAAGAAGGGCGCCATCGGCCCGGCGATCCTGAGCATCTCCCGCTATACCGACCGCTACACCAAGCAGGACGGGCAATGGCGCATCCAGCGGCGCGAGATCACGATCGAGTTCGGCAACTCCGAGCTGGGCAAACAGCTCGGCTTCGGAGGCGGCTGAAGTCCGCGTGCCCCGGCGCCGCATTGCGCGGCGCCGGGGCGCATCGTCATTTCTTTGCCGGAAGTTTGTTCAGTTCCGCCTGGACCTTGGCAAGGACCTCGTTGCTTAGCGCCTCCGGCTCGTACTGCTGGATGGCCTCAAGCGTGGAATCCTTGCCCATCGTATGGAACATCTCGTTGGCGTAGACGGTCGGGATCATCTTCTTCAGCAACGCGTCCGCAGCCGGATCATCCAGCAGCTGGCCAACCAGCGTCTGCTGCACGGAGTAGTGCCCGGGAGCCGCGGCCGGGATGGTGGCGGGGGCATCCGCCGCCAGGGCCGGCACGGCACCGGTGACCAGCGCGGCCAGAATCAGCGTACCAAGGGTCTTGCGCATTCATCCTCTCCTTACATGAAGCGGGCGCCTCGAGGGGCGATCGCGGGGATTCTCCCACGAATAATTCCGACTGGTAGGAATACTTGGCGGCGAGGCGGCGAAGCCTGCTTTGGCAGGATTTACCACCGCAGCGCGCGCGTCGTCCGTTTGCAGCACCCGGCGCTGCCGGTGCCGCCACGCTGATCCAGAACTGGAATCCGCAAGCGAAAGCACAGTGACCTGGACGCCCCAGGGCGTCTAGACTGCGCGCCGCACGTGAACATGCCAAAGAAATGAAGACCCCGAGGGAGCTGCAGCCGTTGCTCGAGGACGGCATCATCGATTCGGTGGTACGCCGCCTGCGCAGCGGCAAGGAGGCCGCGGTGTTTCTGGTCGCCTGCGGCAAGGAGATTCGCTGCGCCAAGGTCTACAAGGACGCGCAGCAGCGCGGATTCCACAAGCTGGCCGAGTATCAGGAGGGCCGCAAGGTCCGCGGCAGCCGCGATGCGCGCGCGCTGGGCAAAGGCGGCCGGCACGGACGCAGCGTGCAGGAAGCCGCGTGGAAGAACGCCGAGGTCCAGGCGTTGTACCGCCTGAGCGCGGCGGGTATCCGGGTGCCCCGGCCTTACGGTGTTTTCGACGGCGTGCTGCTGATGGAATTGATCCGCGGCGCCGACGGCGCGCCGGCGCCGCGCCTGAACGAGGTGGAGCTGACGCCTGAGCTGGCGCAGGCCTGGCATGAGTTCATGATCCGGCAGATCGTGCTGATGCTCCTGGACGGGTTGATCCACGGCGACCTGTCGGAATTCAACGTGCTGGTGGATCCGGCCGGGCCGGTCATCATCGATCTGCCCCAGGCGGTGAACGCGGCGGGCAACAACAATGCCTTTCGCATGTTCGAGCGCGACGTGAACAACATGCGCGAGACTTTCGGCCGCGCGGCGCCGCAGCTGCTGGAAACCCACTACGCGCAGGAGATCTGGAAGCTGTACGAGGCGGGCGAGCTGAAGGCGGATTCACCGCTGACCGGTCGCTTCGAGCAGGATCAGAGCGCGGTGGACGTGGAAGGGATGCTCGAGCTGATCGAGGAGGAGCGTCGGCTGGCCGAGGAGCGGCAACGGCGTCTGGAGGAGTCTGCGGCGCTGTAGCGTCCCGGACTCAACTGCCGGAGACGATGAACAGCGCCTGGATGCCGAGCTTGGCCAGGAACTCGGCGATGATGATTACGATCACGAAGCTGGTCACGGCGCGGACGCCCTTCAGGTTGCACGACGCCGCATAGGCCCGGTACATCAGCGCCACCATCCACACCAGCATCAGCAGATTGAAGATCGTAATGCCCAGGAAGATGATGTACGGGCCGTCCTGGCCTGGCTGGGCAAAGGAAAGCGGAGTGGGTGTTTCGCCGGCATGCATCTGCTGCGCGCGCGCCATCAGTTCAGTGATGGTCTTCTGAAAGGCGGGGACGAGACCGGCAGCAGTGGCCAGCAGATAGGGAAAGCGCGCGATCGCCTGCGTGCCGAATACATCCAGCGCGCGCAGGTGGTGACTGCGCGAGAGCATGCGGCCCGCGACGTACAGCAACAACGACAGCACCAGCCAGTCCACGACGCCTTCAGCCAGATGCAGCCACAGCGGCGCCGGGCGGCCGAAGTGCAGGTCGAGCACGCCATCCACATGCCCATTGGCAAACGAAGCGATGAATCCGGTCAGCAGGATGAGCGCGAGACCGATGCCCAGCGACCAGCCACCGGCCAGATACCAGGAAGGATTGAACAGGGCGGTGGCAACGGAAATCCTCTGCTTCACCGGGGCGGTGGCGGACTCGTTCATGGCTGTTCCTTTTCCAGGCTCTCGATGTGGGTGATCAGCTCATCGAGCCGGTTGCGGATCGTGGGATAGGACACCCCGTACTGGCTGGCCAGCTGCTTCAGGTTGCCGCTGGTCTTGATGATGCTGAGCGCGAAGTCCTGCTGATCGCCCGACAGCCGGGCCAGCAGCGGCAGGGTGAAGGTGCCCTCCACAGTGGTGTCACAGCTGCGGCACGCGAACTGCCGCACCGTCAGCGCATCGCCACAGCTCGGGCACACATTGGGCAGTCTCTTCTGCATCAGATCCGGTTTCGGTGTGAATATTGCGAAATATTACATCCGGCTTTAACTTTATTAAAGTAATATTTCGTTTTATACGGTGGCTCGCCTTCAGTTGCGCAGCTTCGTGCGGGCGGCACGGAACTGGCCAGGAGTCAGGCGGGTCTGCTTCCTGAAGAAACGCGTGAAGTACGAAGGCTCCTGAAAGCCGAGCCGATAGCCGATGCTGGCGGCCGGCGCGGTGGTGAAGGTGAGCAGGCGCTTGGCCTCCTCGCACACGCGCACCAGGATGATCCCGTTGGCCGAATGGCCGCTGAGCTGCCTGCACACGCGGTTCAGCCGGGGCTGGCTGCAGCCGAGTGCCTCGGTGTAATCGGTGATGGACCAGTCCTGCGCATAGTGCTGCTCGACCAGGGCGCGGAACTCGTAGAACAACCTGCGGTCCCGGTCGGTGTGGGAGCTCGCCGGTTGCACCCGTGCCACTTCCCGCCAATGGTGGACCAGGATCAGGCGCAACAGATGCTCCAGACAGGCACGTCTGCCGGCCCGATCGGCATTGAATTCCTGATGCAGCAGGTGCATCAGCGTCGCCAATTGCTCGAAGTAGGGGCTTCCCGTGTCCGTCTCCAGCACGTGTGGTTGCCGCAGCAGCAGCGTCACGTTGTCGTCGTTGCGATCCAGGGGTGCCTGGATGACGCGCTGGTGGGCGACGGTGAGGATCCAGCCTCTTGCGCCGGGTTCGAACTCGAAGCAATGCGCGATGCCGCCTGGAATGGACACCACGCACGGTGCGGCAAGCTGGTGGGCTGCCTCGTCGATGATGGCGACGCACTTGCCGGATACGGCAAGGAAGACCTGCAGCATGTCCGGGTGCGCGTGGGGCTTGATGGAATAGTCGAGCGCCTGGGCGCGCGCCTGCAGTTCCTCGATATGCAGGTCCAGGGGTTCGGTCCGCGAGGATGAGTCGCGGTAAATCCCCGCGTAGTGGAAGGGGCTGGAGCCCGTGGGTTTGGCCGCTTTGCGCTTCATGATCGAAAAAGTACCATCATTCCGACGAATTAGTGCATTTCGTGGGCTGATGGCGGCGATAAAGTACCACCATGGCACATTTCCCCACGACCAAAGGTTTTACCGACACGCTCCGGCCCATCCGCATGGAGTGCGACATCCTCGACCTGGAAGTGGAGGGCGAGGTTCCTGCGCAGCTCAACGGCACCTTTCATCGGGTGCATCCGGACGCGCAGTTTCCGCCGCGCTTCGAGAACGACCAGTTCTTCAACGGCGACGGCATGATCACGCTGTTCCGCTTCCGCAACGGCAAGATCGACCTCAAGCAGCGCTATGCGCAGACGGACAAATGGAAGGTGGAGCGCAAGGCGGGCCGGTCCCTGTTCGGGGCGTACCGCAATCCGCTGACCGACGAGGAGAGCGTGAAGGGCGTGATTCGCGGCACGGCCAATACCACGCCGATCGTGCATGCCGGCAAGTTGTTCGCGCTGAAGGAAGACAGCCCGCCGCTGATCATGCATCCGCTCACGCTGCAGACCGAGGGCTACAGCAATTTCAATGGCAGGATGAAGAACCAGACGTTCTCGGCCCATCCCAAGATCGATCCGGTCACGGGCAACATGTGCAATTTCGGCTATGCGGCCAAGGGGCTGTTGACGCGCGACGTCTCCTACATGGAGATCAGCCCCAACGGCGAGCTGCTGTTCGAGACGTTCTTCGAGGCGCCTTACTACTGCATGATGCACGACTTCGCGATCACCCGGGACTACGCGGTGTTCCACATCGTGCCGTGCACGTCGAACTGGGAGCGGCTGAAGGCCGGCAAGCCGCACTTCGGTTTCGACACCTCGCTGCCGGTGTGGCTGGGCGTGTTGCCGCGCCACGGCACGGCTGCCGACATGCGCTGGTTCAAGGCCCCGAAGACGATCTTCGCCAGCCACGTGATGAATGCCTTCAACGACGGCACCCGGATCTACTTCGATACGCCGCAGGCCGAGGGCAATTGCTTTCCGTTCTTCCCGGACATCAACGATGCGCCGTTCGATCCACTGGCCGCGCGCCCGTACCTGACGCGCTGGGTGGTGGACATGGCTTCGAAGAAGGACGAGTTCCAGTCGGTCGAAGCCCTGACGTCAGTGATCGACGAGTTTCCGCGAATCGACGAGCGTTACACCGGCCAGCACTACCGGCATGGCTGGATGCTGGTCATGGATCCGGACAAGCCGTTCGAAGGTCCCGGTGCGCGCGCTTCGGGATTTCGCATGAATCACATCGGTCACATCGACCTGCAGACGGGCCGCAGCGATGGCTGGTACTGCGGGCCGCAATCGATAGTCCAGGAACCGCAGTTCATTCCGCGCAGCGCGCAGGCGGCGGAAGGCGACGGCTACATCATCGCGCTGGTCGACAACGTGGTGACCAACTACAGCGACCTGGCGATCTTCGATGCACTGAAACTGGCGGAAGGGCCGCTGGCACGGGCCAAGCTGCCGTTTCGCGTGCGCTCCGGCCTGCACGGTCACTGGGCGGACGAGTCGCAGTTGCCCAAGCAATCAGCAGGCGGCGCTCGTTCATTCGACATCGTCTGCCTGCTGCGCCGCTCAGCGCAGCCCGTGGCTGGCCACGTCGTGCCACGCGGGGTTGGTGCACAGGCCGCAGCGCTCACCCACGAATTGCGCGCGGGCCTTGCGATCGCCCTTGAGCTGCCAGTCCAGCCAGGCCACCACTACACGCGACCATTCGCGGTCGGGTTTCACGTACGCGCCGCTGTGCGCCAGCGGTGGCAGGCTGGCGAGGAACATGGGCAGATTCGCGGCGACGCCATCTTCATAGCTGTCCCTGGCGATACGGTAGGCCACATCCGTCGGTCCGCCCGTGAGGATCAGCGTGGGCGCGTGCAGTTCGGACCAGCGGCGATACACCGGCAGCGGCCCGGGCGGCCTTGCGGGGGGCGTGCGGTAGTAGCCGCTGTTGAGCACCACGGTGGTGGTGGTGCGTGGGTCGGCCGAAGCCGTCAACGCCTGCATGCCGCCGCAGGAATGACCCATGAAGGCAATGCGATCCGCGCGCACCCTGCCGCGATAAGGACTCGAGGCATCGGCATTGCGCGCGATCGCCCAGTCCACCGCCTGGTTGAGTACCTTGGTATCCATGACCTGCAGCAGGCGGCCATCCGGCGAAGTGGTCTGTCCTTTCGAACTGGGGCCCATGGGCTGGTCGTCGCGGCCCACCGCGATGATCAGATAGCCATGCGAGGCCAGTTCGCTCAGGAATGCCGCGTACTCGAGCGAGGTGTTGCGGCAGGCGCCATTGGCGAAGGCAATGATGGGCAGCTTGCCGGTACGCTGCAGGTCAGCCGGGACGGTAGATGGTGTACTCGGTCAGGTCCGGTTCGATGCGCCGCACGACCCGATACGGGTCCTGAACCCTGCGGCAGTTCGGCGCGCCACTTCTCCGAGGCGCTGGGCCATCGATGTGCTGTCGGGTGCAGGGGGTGCAGCCGGTGCCGCGGCCAGAGCCACGATGGCCGCGAAGGATGACGCCATTGCAAACAGCAACCCGGTTCCACGTTTCATGATCTACCTCGACAGCTACACTTGGGTGGCCTGGCCGACTACCAGGTACCAGGCAATCAGCAGCGCGCTGAGCACCGCGCCGGGAACATGGCTTCCGGTGCGTCGCCATATGAACGTGGCGAGGATGGCGACGATGGCCATCAACGGAACGAAATTGATGGCAATGATGGTGCGCAGGGCATCGTTCATGAACCAGCCGAGCATGTGGCCGGTACCGAAAAGCAGCCCATACTGCATCGCCAGGAACAGCACGAAGCCGCCGGCCAGCGCGATGAGATTGACCAGGTACTGCCGCGCCGGCGAATGCGTGGCCACCGCGAGGTTGGCGTGCAGGGCCCGCAGTACGATGTAGAAGAACACCGCGAAAGGCACGAGGTAGGCGAGGAAGGTTCCGGTCTGGGAGGGTTCCAACGGCCGGAAGGCAATGAACCAGTAGCGCAGATCCACCAGGAAGAACGCATACAGCAGCACCACGACCGCATAACCGACCGCCGCCGTCATCAGCGCCAGCAGCGCACCGCGCGCCAGATTGCTCGCCGGCGGCGCACGCATGCTGCCGGGCAGCCGTGCAAGACCCACCGTCAGCGCCGCATTGAGCAGTGCCCAGACGACGATCTCATTGCTGAAGGCCTGCGGGAACAATCGCGAGGCGGGCATCCACTGACTGCCCAGTTGCGCAAAGGGCAGAAACGTCGCGGCCGGCAGCAGCGCGCCGACCGCCAGCGTGATCCACCAGCCGGCGGAGCGCTCCTGCCGTGCGATGACGGGCTCGCCCCTCAAGGGCGCGAACAGCGGCAGGCACAGGAATGTGTCCAGCAGGCCGAGCAATGCCACCACGAAGCCGCACAAGGCCAGCAGCGTGCCGGCTTCCTTCCACTGCCAGATCTGATCGTTGGCGGGGCGCGGCGACCCGCCCTGCAATGTCCGCTGGAACCAGTCGATCGCGTCGCCAATGGCCGTCTTGGACAGATGGTTCCATGGATGCGTGCCGCCGGGAGTGAAGAGCTCACGGGCCGTGCCCTGCTCGATCGAGCCGTATACCTTGCCCGGCTGCACCGGCGCGTCGGTGCCGAATTGCTTCCACAGCTTGGCGCTCTGCGTTACGGCAGATCCCGTCGGCGCGTTCCACATGGTGGAGGCGAATTCATCATGATGCGCATAGACGACCGCGAGATTGCGCGGGAACGTCGCCGTCCCCTCGGCAGAGAAGGGCGGCCCGGTGCCCGAACCCTCCAGCACCATGGACTTGTATCCATCGGGCACTGCGGCGGCCGCGGCCACCACGGCCCAGCCGCCCATGCTGTGTCCTTCCAGGCCGATGTTGTCCTTGTCGACGATGTCCAGACTGCGAAGGTAGCGCAGGCCGTCCGGCCCGCCAAAGCCATTCCTGAAGGCCGGCGGATCGCTGCGCCCGTGTCCGGTCTGGTCCAGCGCCAGCACGACATAGCCGCGCCGTGCAAACTCGATGGCGAAGTCGCCCTGGGTCTCGCGCGAATTGAAATAGCCATGCACGGCGAGAATGCCCGGCGCCGGTGTCTTGGAGGTTGCGTTGGGCGGTATGAACAGGAACGCGCCCATCGCAGTTGCGTCGGTGCCGACAAAGCGCACATCCAGGACACGGATGCCGCCGCTGGTCTGGACCTCATAGGCCAGCAGGCTGCCACCCACCATCAGCAGCAGCCCCCAGACCAGCAACCCGGGGCGGTAGCGTGGCCGGCCGCCGCGTTCCATCAGGCCGGCCCCCAGGCGCGACGCTCGGCTCCGCCCGGATCGTCGACTACCCGGCTCTCGTTGTGGGCGCCCTTGCTGTGGGTCGGCGGGGATTCGTCCATGCGTCGAATCCTACAACGACCCGCGCCGCCGCGCTGCGCCCCGGGTCAGTCGTAGACCGTCTCGCACACGCGTTCGGTGGTCTGCTCCGTGGCGTTGTCCTGCACACTCTTCTGGATCCGGTTGCCGGCGTAGCCGCCGGCCACTACGCCACCGACCGTTGCGACGTCCTGGCTGGTGCCCTTGCCGCCGACTTCGTGGCCGACCACACCACCCACCACGGCGCCGGCGACAGTGCCGAGCACGCGATCCTTGTCCTTGACGGGCTTCTGCGTGGTAACGACCTTGTCGGAACACACCTCGTGCGATGGGCGTGTGGTACCGGCCAGGGTCGCTTTTGAACCGGCGTCACTGCAGGCTCCGAGCAAGACGAGGGACATGCCTCCGAGGAGGAGGCTGGGCAGTTTGATGGCGTTCATGGAGCTATTCCTGGGTGCGGGCGTGATCACGATCCTGCGGCATGTGCTGCCCGCGCGTCGGTCTGGTGGCGCACACAGGCCGAAGCACCCGTGAAGGCAAGTTCGCCAGGCCACCGCCCGACGGCCTCCGAGCCTTGCGCGAGTTAGTTGGAAAGCTGGGCGGGCAACTGGTGTTGACGGCCCACTTCCCGGGTCACGATCCGGTGAGGATCACGGGAATCCAAGATCTGGGTCGGGCACCCAAGGGAAGCGCGCGTAGTGGAGCACCGGGCGCTTCAACAGTCATCGCTGTCTGGTGTCTTGCGCCTCAATTCTCCCGAAAGCGCGGTGCCCGGGGCCACGGTGTTGAACACCGTGCCGTACTTGCGCACATTGTCGTGCAGCAGTTCGAGCTGGCGATCCGGCTCATCGGTGTCCACTATGATCTCGTAGCTGATCGACTCCATGCGCGGTGGTACGTCCTGCCGGACGCCGTGCATCAGCACGCGCACGCCGCGCAGCGAGAAGTGCAGGATGGGCGTCACGCGTTCGATGCCCTTGAGCATGCAGGCCGCAAGTGCCGCCAGCAGCAGCTCTGCGGGATTGAGCGCATCGCGGCGCCCGGCGAGATCCGTGTCGAGCACGAGCTCGGCGTCCTTGCAGGACGCCCGGCTTGCGTGGGCATCGACCCGCCAGGCCTCGACGGCAAACGTCAGTTTCTTCGTGATCGATTGCACCACTACGCGCCTATGCGACGCCGCCGGCAGTTGCATGACGGCGGAACGCCACACGTTTCCGCCGTCATGACTCTGACACCGACCCGTTCTTATCGGCTGACCGTTATGCTGGCTTGCAGATCCGTTGGACGAATGACCGGCATGACCGGAGCATCGGCCACCAGTTTGACCCAGAGGGCATCCCCGTCCCTGAACCAGGAGGTCTCGTTCGCCTGGCGCAATGCGTCCATGCTGCCCTGTTCCGTTCCGGAGGCTGCCTTGGTGAAACCCGGCAGTTCAAACATGACCCATGAGCCCTTGTCCATTTCGGCCAGACTGAGAGTGACTTCCGGCCTTTCGGTTTTCACCTGGATCTCGGTGCCGGCCCGCACGGTGCTCTGGTCGCCGGTGATCTTGAATTCCTTGCCGTTGCGAACAAGCGCGATGGGCGCCTGCGGAGGACGACGGGAGAACAGGGCGGCACGCTGGGCCTTGACGAGGGGCGTGTCCGGCGCATTCGGACTGAGCGAAGCGATCAAAGCGAACCGGGCGGTCCGGGATTCGAGATCGACTGCGGCGTGGAAATTCTCCCCTGCTGTCCGAGAGATTCAGGCGACCGACATCACCCGTGCACACAGAGGCGTTCCAGGTGGGATGGATCTCACAGGTGTCGTCGGTGACGACGCTGTCGTTCTCGCCATCGTTGAGCATGATGTGGGAATCGGGGATGCCGGTCACCGAGCCGTCCAGGTCGTGGATCGACAGGGTCCGATATTGCGTTGCCGCCGCGGTTGTCGTTATCGAACCGGGCGATCGTATTTCGGGAAATAGACCGGCTTGGCGTTGACGAATTTCGCACCGCTGATGGTGCTTCCGGTGCTGAGCCCCGCGCTCGTGAACAGCAGGAAGGACAGCGCGCCTGTCTTTCGCAGCTCGTTGTCCTGGAAATTCACGAATGTCGTGTTCACCACATCATCGCGGTAATCGTAGTATTCGTAGCCGCGGATGGGGAAATCCGGAATCGGCGGCTTCGGCAGGCTGCGGCCATAGGCGATTTCCTCCGGCGTCGTGGGATTGCCGATATTGTCGGTCTCGCCCACGACCAGCGAATCAACCAGCCGTGAACTGAACGGTTCAGCTGCCGATGTCGCCGGCGGCCTGCGTCATGCCAATGGCGTTGTCGGCGAGTTTCGTGTTGCTGTAGACGTAGAGGTCGCCCCGGCCCCAGAGACCACCATTGCGGTTCTTGTAGGCTGGTCAGGTTCTCGAAGTGCGTCTCCATCACTTCGCTCTCCAGATCGGCAGGATCTGCCAACGGCAGCAACGGGATGGAGGCCAGGCCGAAGGTGTTGTCTTCGTCGATGTGCCGGTCGAATCATGAACCCGTCGAAGTTGGAATGGGACACGTTGCCCCTGAATTCGCGCAGCGGCGTACGGCGCGGCCAGGTGTTGGCGGCGACCTCCGAGCCCGCGAACGCGCCCTTGCGGGTGCATCGGCAGGGAAAACCAGAAGCCGGTCTCATCGGAACCGGCGGCCACGTTGTCGATGTAGGTGTTGTCCGGGTTGGTGATCCAGAAGGACGCCACCGTGTTGTCCGAAGGCAGCAGGGTGTCCTCGCCGGAAAAGCTGATCTTGCCTGAGGCCGCGACGGTCTTCAGCATCGAATCTCACCGTTGGCGGCGAGGTTGGTCGGCACGCAGTCCAGGGTCGGATGACACTTGGTCTGGATCGCCAGGTTGTGGATGAACTCGTTGCCGTGCTCGATGCCGTCTTCGAGGAAGAAGCAGTGGCCGACGGTGTTGTAGGTCACGTTGTTCTCGACCCGCACGTCGTTGGTGCCGTGCACGGTCACGCAGCGGTTGAAGGTGTCGTGGATCGACGGCGTTCCTGATGTACTGGCCCTTGCGCCGTCGCCGACCAGGTGCCAGTGGATCGGATAGCGCGCCAGCTCCAGGTGCTGGCCCATGCGGTTCAGCTCGACGCCCTCGACATACATCTGGCTGGTCGACCATCGCCATGATGTGGCCGCCGAAATACGACTCGAGCCGCATCCTCGGACGCCTGGACCTTGATGTTGCGGGTCAGCAGGCCGACTTCGCCGCGCTCATCCACGCCGTAGGTGATCTCGCCGAAGTGCATGTATTCCAGCGGCTCGTCAAGCGTGATGGTGTTGCCGTTGACGGCGGTGATGGTGCGCCGCTCGGCCTGGCGCGGATTGTAGTCGGTCGAGGCCAGCACGATCTCGTCACCCGCCTGCCACTGGCCGGCGTCCAGCACCTCGATGCGTGGTGCTGCCCGCTTCGGCGGTGTTCGGCCAGCTTGGTCCAGGTGTTGGTGCGGTTGCCGTGCAGGTTCAGGGTGCCGCCCGAGCAGCATGATGCCGCGGTCGCCCATGCCCATCAGCTGTCTCGCCCTTGACGTTGTCGGTCAGGGTGATGGTCGCCTTGTGCGGTGAAGGGCTTGGCTTCGGTGCCGATCTGCAGCTCGCCGAGCACCATGATCCACTCGGTGGTCAGCTCGCAGGTCGGCATTCGTCGGCAAAGCTGAGCTTGCCGTTGATGGTCAGGCCGTGCAGCGCCGGCGGGCTGACGTCCAGCACCACCTCCTGGCCACGGGCAATGTCCACCTTGTCGCCGGCGGCCGGCACCTTGTTGTTCGGCCAGGTGGCCGGATCGGACCAGCGCATCACCTTCGCCGGTGGCGTGGCCGCCTGCACAACCGCGCATGCGCCGGCCAGCAGCAACGCCGGAACAAACGATACGAAACGGATCGAGCGACTCTTGTTGCTCATGACATCAACCCCCCAAGCCCGAAAATGGTCCGAATAGCCTGACGCGCAGAGGATAGCGCGACCGGCGGGCAACCAGTGAGCGGACATGCCATCCCCACGGATTCGGCTGGCCAAGAGCAGAGCCTGGCTGGCGCTGCCGTCATTTGGAGCCCCAATCCCGGTAACTCATTGATGTTGCAGGCCATGGGGCATCTGCCCAATGGCCTTCGAGCCTTCTCGCGCCCACCGTGGCAGCAGGACGAAAACAGTCCTCACAACCATCAGGTGCCACATGAGAAACCATCTTGTTTACGACCTGCCGACCCGGCTGTTCCACTGGGTCTTTGCCGGGCTGTTCGTCACCGCCTACGTGATCGGCAGCACGGCCGAACACTCCGCGCTGTTCCCGTGGCACATGCTGGCCGGGCTGACCATGGGCCTCGCCGTGGTGCTGCGCGTGCTCTGGGGCTTCTTCGGTACGCGCCATGCGCGCTTCGCGTCGTTCCCGCTGCACCCCGCGGCGCTGGTCCGCTACTTCAAGGGCCTGTTCACCGGCGGGGAGCGGCCCGTGGCGGGGCACAACCCGGCATCGAGCTGGGTGGCCATCGTGCTGATGGGGCTGGCGCTGGGCCTGGGGGTGACCGGGTACCTGATGACCAGCAGCGGCAATGCCGAGGCCCTGGAGGAAATCCACGAGCTGCTCGCCAACACGTTCCTGGCCGTGGTGCTGCTGCACATCGGCGGCGTGCTGCTGCATTCGCTGCGCCACCGGGACGGCTTTGCGCTCAGCATGGTGGATGGCCACAAGCAGCAGGTGGAGCCGGCCGAGACCATCTCCGGCGCGCGGCCCGTGATGGGCATGGTGTTCATCGCGGTGCTGGCGGCCTTTGCCGTGCACCTGGTGCGCAACTACGATGCCGGCACGCAGTCGCTGAAGCTGTTCGGCGCCACGCTGCAGCTGGGCGATCAAGAGCAGGGCAACGAGCACGAGGAAGGCGAATGACCAGGAAGCAGGCAACATGAAGAGCAGCGAACGCTGGGTCATTGCAGGGGTGCTGGCCATCATCATCGTGATGGTCGGCACCGACCTGCTCAACGACACCGGCGAGGGGGTTTCAAGCTGGCATGTGATGGCGGAGGGTATCGCCGGCATTGCGGCGGCCCTCGGCATCGTCTATCTGCTGCGCGGCACGTTCTCGCTGCAGCATCGGCTCACTGACGAGGTGGCCCGATCCACCGCGCTGCAGGAGGAGGCCGAGCACTGGCGCGCTGATGCACGGCGCCATGTGGAAGGGCTCGCGCGCGCCATCGACGAGCAGCTCACGCGGTGGAATCTGACGGTGGCGGAGAAGGAGGTGACCTTCCTGCTGCTGAAGGGACTGGGGTTCAAGGAGATTGCCGCGGTTCGCGAGACTACGGAGAAGACGGCGCGGGCGCAGTCCACGGCGATTTATGCGAAGGCGGGGTTGTCGGGGAGGACGGAGTTGGCGGCGTTCTTTCTCGAGGATTTGCTGGTGCCGAAGGGTGAGTAGCGTAGGCCTGCTGGTCGAGACGGCGTACGCTGGGGCGTGGCTCATTTGCTGTGACTCAAGTAACCTTCGGCAGCCTGGCGCATCCGCCGTACGGGCTGGCGGGCGAGTGCTCGCGGCGCATCGTGAATGACGTGAAGGGCGTGTCGCGTGTGGTCTGCGACATCAGCAGTGTCCCGCCGGACACGATTGAATGGGACTGGCGTCCTGAAGCGCCAATTGAGAAGAAGCCGTAGTCTCACGGCCTAGGGAGAGTCACCGTGAAGAAGGGCTCGAAATGAAGATAGCAGGGGGGCTGCTATTGGGAATCCTGTGAGTCGCCACACTGGAAAGCGCTTATGGGATCAGGTGGCCGAGCAGCAACGTTGCTCACGGAGATAATGTCGTCCTCCATCGAGTGGGGCCCCTTCACCTTCTATCCCTCTGCTCACAGACTTGAATTGCAGGCCCTCGAAGCGCTCGGCGTGAGAGTGATTGCGACCGAAACAACTGAGAGGTATGCCTTCTCGTACTTCCACCCGCTGAGTGTGCCGGCACGTTATCCAGGAGGTACGGCAAATGCGAGTGAAATGCGGAAGTTCGTCATAGAAGGCGATGTCGTTCTTCGCTTTTCAATGGTGGAGGGTGATGCGCGAGTAACAGCGAGGACTGCCATCTACGATCCGCAAGGAGCTTACCCATACTCCCCGTATTGTGAGAATGGCTCCAAATCCGAAAGATTGGCGCTCGTGCTCAATGAGCATGAGGTGATGAATGCGACTGGAGAGGTCGATATTCGCGCGGCAGCCAACAAATTGATTTCGGATGAGCGAGCGTCTGTAGTCGTGGTTAAGCGAGGTGCCAAAGGGGTGATGGTTCTTGATGCAAACGGATCGGTGGTCAATGTGCCTCCGTATGTATCAAAGCGTGTATTCAAGATCGGATCTGGCGATGTCTTTAGCGCCGCATTTTCCTTCTATTGGGGTCAACAGAATATGGATTGCTAGGAGCGCAGACCTTGCCTCCAAGAGCGTAGCTTCCTATTGCGAGAATCCGAATAGACCGTTGTCGGACATGCGAAAGAGGCCCGGCGAACTGCTGGTACCAGCGGTTCCTCATGGCGAAGTTGTGCAAGTCATTGGTGCTCGCGATACGTTGGCCGACAAGTGGCTTATTGAAGAGGCCAAATGGTGCCTAGAGAATTTGGGACTTCGTGCAAGAACAATGGCTCTTAATGACGCGGGCCTAGATGCGGATGCACCCGCGCTCCTCCTTGTAGATGGCATTGTTCGGAGTGGTCTTGACGGTCTAGCCGACTTCCAAAGGCTGCGCCGATGCATAAGGTTCTCAGAGCTATCAAGCAATCCCCCAAGCTCCGCACCAGATTTCACGAGTGATTTCGCTTCAGCAGTATACATGGCGTGTTGGGTATAGATGTGGTCCCTGCAGATCAGCTAGACGTCTGTGTCCTGTATGCGCGCAGGAGCGCATCTAGACTGCCCGCTGCCATTGAAGCGGCGCTACAGCCAATGGCTGTTTGGTGGGATAAGAAGATAACTAGCGGGGACTATAGGCGGGCAATAACTGATGCAATTGACAGGAGCGCCTGCGTGGTTCCGATTTGGTCGGAAGGGGCTCCAGATAGCGCGTTTCTCGCTGACGAGTTGCGCTACGCAAAGAGCAAAGGCATTTCAATCATTCCGCTCTCCGTGTCGAGAAATTGCGCACCTTTTGGATACGGTACTTTGCACGCCATTGATGCTCTGAATTGGGATGGGGGTTCTGGGCGAGCGGAATTGCAGAAGTTGCGCGAGAGAGTCATTGAGGAAGTTCGAGCCGTACGCGGTAGTTGGGACCACACTGAGTTTGAAGATAAGACCAGTACTCGTCGCCCAGCGTTCTTCTATTCGGTGTCTTCGCATGAGACTAAAGTTCGACCGATCGATGCGCTTCAAGCGCTGAAAGTATTCGGTGCCGGGCATATCTTGATTTCGGCATATGACTTCGACGGGCCGGAAGCGAAGAGATTGATCTCTGTTCTCCGCGCCTGTCGGAAAAAGAGGGGCGAAAGTTGTTCTAGATTCTGGAAACTACGGAAGATATAGGAGGGATGATTCGAAATGGACCTATGGAAAGTACAAGTACGCAATCAGGAATACCCGAATACCACCTCGCGTTCACATATGACGAAATAGAACCTCCGAAAGGACACAGGAAGATATCTGATGCGGTCATCAACGAATATGAAAGAGATCTACGACTGACGTCAAAGCCATTGATTCCGATCATCCATCTCCCCAAGACGATAGGCGAGAAGTTAGAGAAGTCCGCGGCACTGATCGCGCAAAGAGTCGCAAGATCCATCAGATCAATCGCTATTGCCATTCCTGAGAGAGAATTGGGAGAGGGTTTGTTCGCACGCGTCCGGACGATGCGCAGCATTCGGATCGCGTTAAACGAATTGCCCTTCTATCAGCCTGTTCACTTGCTTGGCACTGGAACGCCAATTAGCGTGGCACTATTAACGGCAGCTGGGGCGGACAGTTTCGATGGTCTGGAATGGTGCCGTTACGTGGCCGACGCCAGCCAGGCGACCCTCCATCACTTCCAGCTGTATGAGATGTTCAAATGGCAGGACGTCATTCCTGGTGTCAATGCGATTACCCGTGCAGCGGCAAATGATGAGCGGGTGCGTTATACGGGGAAGGTCATTTTCCACAAGCTCCACTTCTATTCATCGTGGATGAACAGATTTCGTCTCGTAGCCAGCAGTAATGCAGGATTGTCCTCGTTTTTGGCAGGAATGTCGGAGACGAGTGCACTCGCGACCGTTAAGGAGGCGCTACCTGAGGTGTTTAATGAACATTTCCAGCAGTAGTCTCAAGTTTGCTGTAGGTACCATCGCGAAAGAAATCCGCGATAGAACTGAACGGGCCGAGACTTCGATTGGGGACGATGGGCTACTTCGCGAATTCTGTTCTTGCATTCTTGGCAGTCAGGTCCGGTACGAGGTCGCGCTGTCAGCAACAGATTCCGTTGTAGAGAGCGGCCTTCTGCGACGAGGCGTGTCTTATGCTGATGTAGCATGTGGTGTAGAGGAGACTCTGCGTAGGCCAATATTTGTTGATGGTCGTCGCATGGCTTATAGATTTCCTAGAGCAAAAGCTCTGCAGCTTGCCTCAGCGTGGCAAGTCATTTGCGGATTAGGAACCGTGCGCAGTGTTGTTGATTCTGTAGCGAATCCTGTGCGACTTCGTGAGTGGCTCACGCACAACATTTCTGGCATTGGGCCGAACAGGCGAGTATGTTTCTGAGGAACTGCGGTAAGAGCTTTGACTTGGCGGTTATTGATAGACATGTGGTCACATATATGTCAATGGTCGGCCTGTCACCACCGGCTCCATCATCCTTGTCGCGACTGACAGCGTACGCTGAATGCGAATCGACCCTCAGGGAGCACGCGTTGGAGTTTGACTGTCCTCTTGGCGTTCTTGATTGGGCAATTTGGGTGGTAGTTCGCGCCGCACGAGCGCCAATTGCACGAACAGAGGCGGAACAATGAGAATTGTGGTCCTTGCTTCCGGCGGATTGGATTCCACCGTAGTAGCAAAATTGGCTGCCGAATCTGGTGCCGAGGTCTTTCCTTTGTTCGTTGACTACAGGCAGAGGGCAGGGGCGACAGAATTGCGCCGCGTGCCAAAGATCCATGAAGTCGCTTGGTCTTTCTTCGCCAGTAGTTGCGGACATGTCTGGATTTGGAAGGCTTATCGTTTCGGGTTTCGGAGCACTTGTCGAACGATATATGAAGATGCGTTCACGCCTGGAAGAAACATGCTGTTCCTCTTGGTAGGTGCGGCGTATGCCAAGCAGATCGGTGCAGAAGCGGTAGCAATTGGTCTTCTAAATGAGGACACCAGTCTATTTCCAGACCAAAGGTCATCGTTCCTTGAGGTCGCTGAGCGTGCGCTCCGCCTGGCGGTGGATTCTCCCATAAAGGTAATCTGCTCCATTGGCGGAGTTTCACAAGAGAGATGTGGTTCGTCTCGCAGCAGAGAAGGGAATTGCAGGGACCTACTCTTGTCACGCCGGTGGCAAGACGCCTTGTGGGCAATGCATCGCGTGTCGCGAATACATTTTTGAGGATTGAGATATGGGTGGAGGATCAGGCGGCGGTCTGCGGTCTGTC
>CAWEUI010000019.1:0-36240 GCA_963812195.1 uncultured Gammaproteobacteria bacterium | reverse complement strand
TCTTAATTGCTGCCATCGGCGGATAGAGCGGTTTCGCGCACACGCCTCACCTCGCGGATGGCTTCGGTGGGCCTTAGCCCTTCGGTGACACATAGGTAGGAGCACAGGAATAGTCCAGTTCGATCCTTTCCAGAGTTGCAATGGACGAGGACACTTCCGCGATTCGCGACAGATCCAAGCGTAAACGATAGTGCACCTGGGAGCGCATTGAGGCAGATTTCCAAGATCGCCTGGCTGAGGAGGCACAGCGTCGGAAAGTGGGGCGCAACAATGTTCAATTCCCACCTTTGCCAATTCCTCGGGGTGAACGAGCTCAGCGTCGTTCACAGATAGCACGGCGCGAACACCACCTGCTGCAAGTTCCGCTGGATCCCAAGCGTTACGGTTGGGTCCACTGCGCCCACAAATTGCATCGCTACGTAGCCAGAAGACGTTACGCACAAGAGTCGCCTAACGGCTGAGTTCAGCGGCGGGCGGCTCGCCGAGGCTGATCATGGGCAGTTTATGCATGATGATTCCCTTCCTCATTGCATACCAAGTACCACCGGCCGCCCGCCTGCTGCAACGATTTGTCAGACCGCACATCAATAACCCATACAACTCTGCTGAACCTGCCGATCAAATTCTTGTCTCGAACTGAATTGCTGCTCATAACGAGCTCCCGGTGGCAAAGCGGCTCCGCTGTAGTTCCAAGCTCGCTTGTCAGCGCCTGAGATCATCGGTCTTCTATTGGTCCAGCACCAATCCAGAATCTCCTTGCTGCTTGGAACTTCGAGATCGGACCCCGTTCTTGGGATTAGCAGGTCTACATGCCTGTCGGCCGCGCCATAGCAGGTCATGGCGCACGCAGCGATTTCCGCTGTCGGTATGCTCAATGCCTTCATGAGCGGAATCCCGACATCGACCTCAACGGAACTAGTAGAAGCCCGAATCTTCACCCCACCTGCAAAGTTTGTAGCGCCCGGATGTTTAAGGCTAGTGATTACCAGTGAGTCCGTCGGCAAGAGCGGCTGTGTAGAGGGCTTGTTGGACCCGAAAGCGGACGAAAGATCGTCATACGAGTCGGTGCAGCCCGCGAGGACTAGGACAACGAGCAAGGCACAGAGTCTCTGCATGTACGGTCTAACGATGGAGTTGAGCGGCGCGGCACCGCAGCACGACTGGCACTCTATTCACGCCGCGTCCGCTCCAACGAGTGTTAACCATCAGCCCCTAACTTATCCTGCGGGAGCATTGCTACGAACCCCGTCTACCACCCGAATGATTTCGTCCGCAGCCCTAATGCTAAGGAGGATCGACATATGAGTGGCATCGGGAACTGGAACCCATGTAGCACCAGGGATTCGAGATTTCAGCCGCTCCTGACCTTTGCGCAGTTCTGCAACGTCAGACTCAGCCGAGAGTGGCCATTGGCCGAGTGGCTTGTCCGCGACAAGAAAGCTCGTTGGGACGTTAGGCAGCGGCCAAGCAGCTTCTGCTTCTTGAATGGTCTGTGGAAGTGCGCGCCATTGATTCTGAAACCCCAGACCCTTTGCGTGCTCGGCAGCGGCCCATTCAGCGGGAGAATGTGCCTTCATGTACCGATACATGTCCTCGGTAGCTGTATCGAGGAATACCAATCCCGCGACCTCATTGGGGTATCTGTGGGCAAATACACGGATCAGCATGCCACCATAGGAATGGCCCACCAGAACATAAGGTGGTGGTAAGCCTAATGAAGCGAGTAGCTCATGTAGTTGCCGAGCATAGGTTTCCGCGTCACCCAATCCACCCGCCAGATCCGAGCGCCCCAAACCCGCTCGCTCATAAACAAGCGTCTTGGTGACCTGGGATACCGCATTCTGAACCTTCCAATACGATAGATTGCCTCCAGATGCCCCAAGTTCGAATACAACGACTGGCCTGCCCTCACCTCGGACCCTGGCCTCGACTCCGCGTGAGCCGACACGGACCACGGGTGGGCGTATGACCAACCAGCCAACTGCTGCGACCGTGGCAAGCCCGAGCAAAATGAGGATGGCAACTCGTAGTTTTCGCATGGCTGATGTCTAACGACTGAGTTCAGCGGCCGCGGGCTGACTTGTCAGCACGCGGGCGCGCAGCGCCAAGTTGAGCACCAGGGTCGGCCGCCCGCGGCCGAGCACTTTATGCGTCACGGCCCGCTGCAACGATTTGTTGGGCGACACAGCGAGCACTACTTCTGACTCCGAAACGTTATGGCTGGACACTGAGACACGGGGAACACATTCGGAGCCATCGCGCTTAGTGGAATAGAAGAGGAACTTGGCGCGGTCTCGGGGAACGTAATCTCAAAGGTTAGTGGGCTGTCATCTATCTGTTTGGCCTGGAAGTATCGTTGGCCTCGCGCTTTGGCGAGACCACACATGCCATTGAGCAGAAAGCCCTCGGACCAGTTTGAGTTCGGAGAGATCCCTGCCACCTCAACGACTGAGTTTGTGTCAGTGCGATCGACTTCCTCAAACTTCATTGGAGTGTGCGCCCCGTCCTTTCCAGGGAGACTAGGCATGCTGAAGCTGAAGAAGGTGGTACCAGCCCCGGCGGACAGTGCTGGAGCGAAAGCTATCACTAGCAGAAAACGTGCGGTCTTCATTGCTTAATTCCTTGCGTGACGTTCGGGTGTCGTCCAACTTGTAATTAGATCTTTCCGTACATGAACCGGCAAATACGACAAAGACGTCGTATATGCGGCGCCGTCCACGTGCAAGTCCCTGAAAAGGTTGCCGGGTGCGCGGGGACCGGCGTGCATATCGCCCATCCGCATATGCGACATCCCCGCCAGATACACAAATCCATATACGACATCCTGTCGTCTCCCGTCCGTCGTCTCCCGTCGCGGAGCCGCTACTTCTTCGTCTTGCCGACGGGGCAGTGCCTCAGGTGCAGCTCCCCTTCCTTGAAGCCCTTCGTATACCACTCGAACGAGCGCACGTCACTGGAACCGGCCGCGCAGGCGGTGCACAGCGCCATGCCGCCGCTGCGCGTGCTGAACCATTGCCCCGGCGGCGCGTTGGCGGGTGGCCGGAACAGCGAACGCTCGAACTTGCCCGGCGGCCCGGACGGGCGCCAGTCCCGTGTGGGCTCCATCTTGCGGCAGTTGGCGATGAACAGGGCTTCGGGTCCGGCGGGCTGCGGGACGCTGGTACAGGAGGCAAGCAGCACCAGACCCAGTCCCAGGACGATTCCACCGCGCGAGATCACCGGGCGCAACGCTTCGCTTCGCCGGATCAGAGGAAATTGTTCGGCCAGATCATCGTGCGCCACATGTGCGCGACGGGCGAGCCGTCGAAGCCCAGCCCTTCCTTCGGCTGCCTGAAATGGCGGCCGATGATGTCGGTGAAGTCGTCCGGATCCACCTCCACGCCTTCCTCGAAGGAGTAGATGTCGTAGATGGTGATCAGGCGCGAGGTCATGTACCAGTGGTGGTTGCGCGCTTCCTCGTACGCCTTGCACAGATACTCGGGCTGGCTTGTAGTCCGGCCCGAAGAACTGGTTGTAGGCATCCGGGTACTTGATAGCCCGCCGCCTCGTCGGCGAAGAAGCGCAGCGCCTGGTGGTTCTGCACCGCCCAGGCGACCTCCTCGTCCACATAGGGCTCGATCATCTGCGCGCCCCAGTAGCCGTGGTCGGCGCGGAGGAAGCGCCGTGGAGATGTCGTGCAGCAGGCAGGCGAGGACCACCTTCTCGCTGTGGCCGGCCTTCAGCGCCAGCGTTCGCGCTCTGCAGCAGGTGCCGGACGCGATATCGCAGAAGCGGTAGTGGAAGAAGTCCAGCAGCCGGGGCTTCTCCGGCATGAGCGGCAGGTTCGGGTTCTGGCCCATCATGAACACCGCGCCGGTCTCGTTCATCTTCTTCAGCAGCGCGGCTTCGGGCTCGAAGACGCCTTCGGCGGTGAAGTTGGCCAGGGGCTGCTGCAGCACCATGCGCTCGTGTGCGGCCTGCGGGCACTGCTCGCGCGGCAGGTAGGTGGGCTTCTTGCGGTACCGGATCATGTGTCTCGCTTCCCCTGGCGAGGCGCCAATGTGGCACTCACCATCATCTGGAGCTGGTGGTACATCATCAGGGGCAGAATCATCGCGCCGATTTCCGCCGAAGGGAACAGCACGCGGGCCATTGGCACCCCGCTGACCACGCTTTTGAAGCTCCCGCAGTACTGTGCGCTGCGCTGCTCGTCGCGCGGGAAGCCCGCCAGGCGCGCCCCGTTCATGGTGAACAGCATGGCGGTGGTCAGCAGCGCGGCACAGATCAGCGCCGTGATCAGCAGTGTGACGACGGGGATCTGGTGCCAGATCCCCTCGATGACCGCGGCCGAAAACGCGCTGTACACGGACAGCATGATGGTCAGCCGGTCGGACCAGTTGACGAGCTTCTTGCGCCGCTCGGCCCACCGGGCGAGCAGCGGCCGCGACAGATGCCCCACGACAAAGGGCAGCAGCAAGTGCAGCACCACCTTCCAGACGCTGGCCAGCCGCAGGCCGCCATTGCCCTGGGCATGCAGCAGGGCGCCGGCAATCAATGGCGTGAACACGATGCCCAGCAGGTTGGAGGCCGCGGCGGAGGTGACGCTGGCCGCCACGTTGCCGCGCGCGATGGAGGTGAACGCGATGGACATCTGCACGGTGGAGGGCAGCGCGCAAAGAAACAGCACGCCGGCCCACATGTTGGCCGGCAGCAGGGAGGGCCACAACCGGTTCAGCCCCAGGCCCAGCAGCGGGAACAGCACGTATGTCGTGCCGAGGATGAAAAGGTGCAGTCGCCAATTGACCAGCGCGGCCACCAGGTTCTCGCGCGGCAGTTTCAGCCCGTGCAGGAAGAACAGCAGCATGACGGCGGCGGTGGCGACCGTGCCGAGGTAGTCGGCGGCCTGGCCGGTGACCGGAAACAGCGAGGCCAGCGCCACGGTCGCCAGCAGGATGGGGATGAAAGGATCGGGGATGAAACGATTCATGGGCGCTTGGGTGCAAATTATGGCATGTGCTAACGTCCATGGTTCCGGAGGTTCGGTCCGGCCAGGTTTCGCTCGCGAAAGAAACGCCGGCGCGCCATTCAATTCTCAAGGGAGCTACCGATATGACTGCATGTCGCCCCAGGCACGGCCTGATTGCGCTCGTTGCAACCACTGCGTTCATGGCCAGCACCATCGCGATGGCCAAGGACACCGCGCCGCCCGAGATCCCCAAGTGCGGCAAGAAATACGGCACGCTCGCCGTGCACGAGCCGGAGAACAACTGGTGGCAGGCCCTGGGCCTGGAGTCACCCGAAGCGCTCATCAAGGTGTTCGTGTCCGAGTCCGGGTGCTTCACGCTGGTGGACCGCGGCAAGGGCCTGCAGGCCGCCGAGGCCGAGCGCGCGCTGGCCTCCGGCGGCGAGCTGCGCGGCGGGTCGAACGTGGGCAAGGGCCAGATGAAGGCCGCCGACTACGTGCTGGTCCCGGACATCGTCAACAAGAACGCCAGGGCCGGCGGCAAGCGGATCGGCGGCATTCTGGGTGGCGTACTCGGGGGCGTGGCCGGCGCGGTGGTCGGCGGCATCAGCCTGAAGAGCAAGTCTGCCGACGTGGTGCTGACGCTGACCGACGTGCGCTCCACCGAACAGGTCGCCCTGGAGCAGGGCCACGCCAAGAAGACGGATCTGGGCTGGGGCGCCGGCGGCGGCGGTTTCTTTGGCGCGTTCGCGGCGGCCGGCGCCAGCAGCTACTCCAACACCGAAATCGGCCAGGTCGTGACGGCGGCGTACCTGGATGCCTATGTCAAGCTGGTCAAGGACGTGCAGCAGATCGAGCCGGACGCCAAGGCCGACAACGTGCAGCAGGCCGTGGCCATGGCCAAGCCGGGCAAGTTGCTGTCCGGGCCGAGCAACAGCTCCGCTTCGGTACGCGATCTGGACGTGGGCGCGATGCTGTATCCCACCGGCGAAAAGCAGGGTCCGTTCTGGAAGGTGCAGGACGAACTGGGCAACGAGGGCTGGGTGCCGGTGGGGCTGCTGCAGCTGGCGAAATAGCCCGCTTTCCAACCAGTAACTGACGCAGGCCCGCGGGGTGCGAACCTCGCGGGCTTTCTTCTTCTAGTAGAATGAGCGCCATGCATGCACTGGCGGCCAAGGGCCTCACCAAAACCTACAAGAACGGTGTCCAGGCCCTCAAGGGCATCGATCTGACCGTGGAAGAGGGCGATTTCTTCGCGTTGCTGGGCCCCAATGGCGCCGGCAAGACCACCCTGATCGGCATCGTCACCTCGCTGGTCAACAAGACCGCGGGCGAGGTCACGGTGTTCGGTCACGATCTGGATACCGACCTGGCGCGCGCCAAGTCCTGCATCGGCATCGTGCCGCAGGAAATCAACTTCAACATGTTCGAAACGCCCGAGACAATCGTGGTGAACCAGGCCGGCTTCTATGGCGTGGAGCGCGACGTGGCACGGCAACGTGCCGAGAAGTATCTCAAGCAGCTGCATCTGTGGGACAAGCGCAAGGGCATCGCGCGCGCGCTGTCCGGCGGCATGAAGCGTCGCCTGATGATCGCCCGCGCGCTGATGCACGAACCCAAGCTGCTGATACTGGACGAGCCGACCGCCGGCGTGGACATCGAGATCCGCCGCTCCATGTGGGACTTCCTGCGCAAGATCAACGACCAGGGCACGACCATCATCCTCACCACGCATTACCTCGAGGAGGCGGAGAGCCTGTGCCGCAACATCGCCATCATCGACAAGGGCGACGTGATCCTGCGCGATCGCATGGCAAACCTGCTGCGCATGCTGCATACCGAGAGCTTCGTGCTGGCATTGCGTGATCCGGTCCAGGCGCCGCCGACCGTGCCCGGTTATGCGGTGAAGCTGGTCGATGACCACACGATCGAAGTGGAAGTTTCCAAGGAGCAGAGCCTGAACGACATCTTCGCGCAGCTCGCCGCGCAAGGCATGGACGTGATCTCCATGCGCAACAAGGTCAACCGCCTGGAAGAGATGTTCATGCGGCTGGTGGAGAACCGCGCGGCATGAGTGTGGAACCACTGCCCATTTCCACCATCCGCGCGGTGGGTTTCATGACCATCGTGCGGCGCGAGTTCGGACGCATCATGCGCATCTGGGGCCAGACGCTGGTGCCGCCGGCGGTGACCACCGCACTGTACTTCATCATCTTCGGCAATCTGGTGGGCCGGCGCATCGGCCAGATGGGCGGCGTCGACTACCGTGCCTACATCGCGCCGGGCCTGATCATGATGGCGGTCATCACCAATTCCTACGGCAATGTGGTGTCCTCGTTCTTCGGGGCCAAGTTCGGCAAGCACATCGAGGAACTGCTGGTCTCCCCGCTGTCGAACTGGATCATCGTCACCGGCTACGTGTGCGGCGGCATGATCCGCGGGCTGCTGGTGGGCCTGGTGGTCACGGTGGTGGCGCTGATCTTCTCGCGCCTGCACGTGCATCATTTCTTCATCATCATCGCGGCGGCCATGCTCACCTCGGCGGTGTTTTCGCTGGGCGGCATGATCAACGCGGTATTCGCCAAGAATTTCGACCAGGTGAACTTCATCCCGGCCTTCGTGCTGACGCCGCTCACCTATTTCGGCGGCGTGTTCTATTCGGTGTCGATGCTGCCGGGCTGGGCGCTGAAGGTGTCGATGGCCAACCCGATCCTGCACATGGTCAATGCCTTCCGCTTCGGCTTTCTGGGCACCAGCGATGTGAACGTGGTGCAGGCCTTCGTCATCATGATCGTGCTGGTCACGGTGATGTTCTTTTCGGTGCTGGCGTTGCTCAACCGCGGGACGGGTATCCGTGACTGAGGCGAATGGCTTCATCGCGCGGCTGTACGCGGCGGCGCGCCGCAACAATTCACTGGTCTGCGTGGGGCTGGATCCGGAGCTGGAGAAGATCCCGGAATTCATCCGCTCCCGGCCCAATCCGGTGTTCGAGTTCAACCGCCGCATCATCGATGCCACCGCGCCGTACGCCTGCTGCTTCAAGCCGCAGTTCGCGCACTACGCGGCGCTGGGCGCGGAAGACCAGTTGCTCGCCACCATCGATTACATCCACGAGCAGCATGCGGGCCTGCAGGTAATCCTGGACTCCAAGCGCGGCGACATCGGCAGCACTGCCGCCCGCTACGCGCAGGAATCCTTCGAGCGCTACGGCGCCGATGCGGCGACGGTCAATCCCTACCTGGGCTTCGACTCCATCGAGCCGTACCTGAAGTGGCGTGATCGCGGCGTGATCGTGCTGTGCCGCACGTCCAACCCGGGCGCGCGGGACTTCCAGGACCTGGAATCCGGTGGCAGGCGGCTGTATCGCCACGTGGCCGAGCGGGTGGCGCGCGACTGGAACGGCGGCGGGCAGTGCATGCTGGTGGTCGGCGCCACGTATCCCGACGAACTGGCCGAGATCCGCGCGGCGGTGGGCACCCTGCCGTTCCTGGTGCCGGGTGTCGGCGCGCAGGGTGGCGATGTGGGCGCCGCGGTGCGCGCCGGCCGCACGGCAGACGGCCTCGGGCTGGTGCTGAACTCCTCGCGCGGCATCATCTACGCCGGCGGCGGCGCGGACTTCGCCGACGCGGCCGGCGCGGCGGCGCGCAAGCTGCGCGACGAGATCAACCAGTACCGCTAGGCCGGATTGACCTCGACCGTCACGTGCGCGAGCTGCGGCAGATCGGCCAGCTGCAGGCGAATGCCATCCGGCGTGTCCAGCTCCGGGCCGCGCAGCGAGACCATCAGCCCGTAGCGACCGGCACCGAGCCGCCACAGGTGCAGGTCCGACACGGCCGCACCGGGTGAGGCGGCGCGCAGCCGCTCGCGCACCGTCTTTTCCAGCGCGCTGTCGTCGTGGGAGTCGAGCAGCGTCCGGCCGGCCGAACGCGCCAGGCCGATCGACCAGTGCGCGATCACCACCGCGCCGAGCAGGCCGACCACCGAGTCCATCCAGACCCAGCCCAGGAAGCGTCCGACCAGCAGTCCGGCGATGGCCGCCACCGAGGTGAGTGCGTCGGCCAGCACATGCAGGTAGGCCGCGCGCAGATTGGTGTCGTGATGACCGTGGTCATGGTCATGGTCGTGCTGGTGATCGTCACGCAGCATCCAGGCGCTGACCAGGTTCACTGCAAGGCCCAGCACCGCGATGCCGCCGGCCTCCAGGAAGTCGATCTTCACCGGGCTGACCAGCCGGTGCAGCGAGCTGACGCCGATCAGCAGCGCCACGATGATCAGCGATACCGCGCTGGCGAAGCCGGCCAGGTCGCCGACCTTGCCGGTGCCGAAGGCAAAGCGCGGATCATCGGCGTGGCTGCGGGCGTAGCGATAGGCCAGCATGGCGATGCCCAGCGCGGCGGCATGGGTGGCCATGTGCCAGCCGTCGGCCACGACAGCCATCGAGCCGAACCAGGTGCCGCCGATGATCTCGGCCACCATCATCACGCAGGTGAGGATCACCACCGCGCGGGTACGCCGCTCGTTGCGGTCGATGTGTTCGCTGAGCCAGGAGCGGGGGCATTCGGCGGTTTGCGACATGGCGAAGCTATTGTGCACGGTCGGGACGCCGCATCGGAACCCGCACCGGCACGTCGCGACACCTGAAATGTGAACAGGCCCTAAACTTGTCGTGGTGAGCCAGTTCGCGCCGCGGTGGCCCTGGGCCAACCGCCATTTTCAGTCCATCCTGCCCAGCATCCTGCCGCGGCGGCAGCTGCAGCGTCGCGCTTCGCGCCTGCTCGGCGCGACGCGCGAGCTGATCCTGGACTGCGGCGACGGGGCACGCCTGCAGGCCTTCCATGCTGTGCCGGACCGCCCGAATGGGCAGTCCGCCATCCTGCTGCATGGCTGGGAGGGCAGCGCGGACGCCTACTACGTGCTGTCGCTGGCCACCTACCTGCACGCCGCCGGCGTCGAGGTGGTGCGGCTGAACCTGCGCGACCACGGCAACACACATCACCTGAACGAGGGGATCTTCCATTCCTGCCGGCTGGCCGAGGTGTGCGGTGCAGTGGCCGCGCTCGGCCCGCGGCTCACCGCCGCGCCGTGGCTCATCGGCTTCTCGCTGGGGGGCAACTTCTGGCTGCGGGTGGCCGCCAGCGGCGATCCGCGCCTGCCGCGGCTTGCCGGCGTGGTGGCGGTGTCGCCGGTGCTGCAGCCGAACAGCACGATGCAGGCCATGGAGAGCGGCTGGCAGATCTATCAGCGATACTTCGTGAAGAAATGGTGCGCCTCGCTGGTACGCAAGCGCGCGCTGTGGCCGCATCTGCCACTGGGCACCGAGATCTTCCGGTCCGGTTCGTTGCGGGAGATGACGCGCCTGCTGGTGCGGCGCCACACGGACTTTCCCGATCTGGATGCCTATCTGGACGGCTATGCGATCACCGGCGAGCGGCTGGCCACGCTGTGCGTGCCGGCCACCATTCTGGCCTCGCTGGATGATCCGATCATTCCGGCGCGGGATCTGGTGCGACTGGCGCGCGGACCGAACCTGCAGCTGCTGGCCATGCCAGCCGGTGGCCACATGGGATTCATGCACAGCCCCTGGGCGGGCTCCTGGGTGAACGCCTTCGTTGGCCGCCAGATTGGCCTGAGCCGGACCTGAGCGCTACTTGGCGGCGCGCTTTTCCTCGAAGCGCACGATGTCCGCGCCGCTGGTGACCTGCAGGTCGCCCTCGATGACTGCGCCGCTGGCGATGGCCAGTGTGCGCGCGCTGATCGTTCCCTTCACGCGGGCGCTCTCGCCGACCTCGAGGGCGCCACTGACCTCGATGGTGCCGTCCATGGTGCCGGCGATCACCGCCGCACCGCAGCGCACCTTGCCTTCCCACAGCGCGTCGCGCGAGATGGTCAGCATGCCGCCGATATCGCCTTCGCCGCGCACGGTGCCGGAGAGCAGCAACGAGCCCGGCACGATGACGTCACCACGAAAGCTGGCGCCCGGCGCGATCACGGTGGGAGGGTCGTCGCTATGGTCGGAAACCCGGCGCTGTCTGGAGTCTTTTCTGTCGCTCATGGGACAAGTCTACAGGCCACCTGCTGCCCGACAACTGCCCGTTGATGGCGCGTCCTGCACCCGGCGAGTGCGCCACGGGGGCTTCGGCCGCGGCGCCAGTACCGGCAAGGCGCTGTGCGCAGGGCAAAGCCGGCGCATCGGGTTGGCACGCGGTTTGCTTCATACAGCACGGGGCAAAGACAAGTTGCCCCGTGCGAAGCGCCATAACCCCCCCGTTGGTCTTCGCTTCACTTGAGCGCCGCCGGTTTGCCCCGCGCGGCGCTTTTTTTTCAGGCTACTCGCACAGGCTTTCGAGCATCCCCTGGGCTACCGGCGAGAGGCGCTTGCGGGCCAGCTCACGCGCCTTGGGCACGTCCATGATGTGCTCCAGCGGACCGGAGACCATCAGGCCACGCACGGCCGGGCAGCGGGCGGAAATGCGCGCCATCTTGTTCAGTACGGTGAAGCCGCGATTGATCTTCTGCCGCGGAGCGCGGTTGTTCGCGATGGAACGGGCCAGGTACTGGCCGAATCGGCTGTAAAGAAAGTAATCGTCATCGCCAACCTGAAAACGGGCTTCGGCGAAGAAGTCGGGGAAGTTCTTTTCCAGGTACTGAGTGACGCTCAGCAACCGGGGTCCAGGGTCTTCGTTACGAGACGATTTGGTTCTGTTCATCGTAGTGGTTCGAGCACCTCCGGGGGTCCTGACAACCATTTCTGGGCGTCACGGGCGGCACCACACCCCGCAACGCGGCGCGAAATGTAGAGCCAATGCCTGCCAGATGCAATAGCTTCGGCCACGATCGGGTCACACCCTGGTTTTAAGGTGTGCGGCAGCGCTGCTATGCTGGCCGGCCCCCCACGGCCAAATGCTCAAGAGCCGGCAGCGCGGCGGATCTGGAAGGACTTTACCGATGAGCACAGCAAAGACGGGCCTCTACAGGGAGGCCTACGAGAAGGACAGCTGCGGGTTCGGCCTGATCGCCAGCCTGGACGATGCGCCCAGCCACTGGCTGGTGAAGACCGCCATTGCCTCGCTGAACCGCCTCACGCATCGCGGCGCCATCGCCGCGGACGGCAAGACCGGTGACGGCTGCGGCCTGTTGCTCAAGAAGCCCGACAAGTTCCTGCGCGTGGCCGCAAAGGAAGCCGGCATCAAGCTCGCGCCGGTGTTCGCCGCCGGCAATGTGTTCCTGAACACCGACCCGGCGCTGGCCGCGCGCGCGCGGGAGGAACTGGCCGGCCAGCTCAAGCGCGAGGGTCTGCAGGTCGCCGGCTGGCGGGCACTGCCCACCGACCCGTCCGTGTGCGGCGCCGAGGCCCTGAAGACGTTGCCCGCCATGGAGCAGTTGTTCGTGAACGCGCCGGCCGACATGGATGCCGCCGAGTTCAACCGCAAGCTGTTCATGACCCGCCGCCGCGCCGAGAAGGCGCTGGCCGGTGACGCCATGTTCTATCTGCCGAGCCTGTCGAGCGCGACCATCGTCTACAAGGGCATGGTGATGCCCACGCACCTGGCCGAGTTCTATCCGGACCTGGCCGACCCGCGCGTGGAGTCCTCGGTGGCGCTGTTCCATCAGCGCTTCTCCACCAACACCCTGCCGCAGTGGGGCCTGGCCCATCCGTTCCGGATGCTGGCCCACAACGGCGAGATCAACACCGTGGAGGCCAACCGCAACTGGGCGGTGGCGCGCGGCTCGGTGCTCAAGACGCCGCTGCTGCCGGACCTGACCGACATCCTGCCGCTGGTCTCGCTGCACGGCTCGGACTCCCAGAGCCTGGACAACATGCTCGAAGTGCTGGTCATGGGCGGCCTGGACGTGCTGCACGCGTTGCGGCTGCTGGTGCCGCCGGCCTGGGGCTCGGTGGATGCCATCGACCCGGACCTGCGCGCCTACTACGAGTTCTACGGCGCGCACATGGAGCCGTGGGATGGCCCGGCCGGCCTGGTGGTCACCGACGGCCGCTATGCCGTGTGCACCACCGATCGCAACGGCCTCCGGCCGGCGCGCTACGTGATCACCAAGAATCGGCACCTGACCGTGGCCTCGGAAATCGGCGTGTGGGATTACCGGCCCGAGGACGTGGTGCGCAAGGGCCGCATGGGGCCGGGCCAGATGCTGGCGCTGGACCTGTCCACCGGCACACTGCTGGAGAATTCGGACATCGACGAGCTGCTCAAGGAGCGCCACCCCTACAAGGCATGGCTGAAGAAGGGCATCCGTCACCTGCACGCGGATCTGGTCGATCCTTCGCTGGCGGCCGAGCCCTTCGATCGCGAGACGCTGGCCGTGTACCAGAAGATGTTCAACCTCACCGCCGAGGAGCGCGAAGAGGTGGTGCGGGTGCTGGCGCGTGACGAGAGCGAGGCGATCGGTTCGATGGGCGATGACACGCCCACGCCGGTGCTCTCGCACCACCTGCGCAACCTCTACGACTATTTCCGCCAGCAGTTCGCGCAGGTCACCAACCCGCCGATCGATCCGCTGCGCGAGTCCATCGTGATGAGCCTGCAGACGCAGCTGGGCCCCGGCTGCAACGTGTTCCAGCCGGTGCCCGAGCATGCACAGCAGCTGGTGCTGAACTCGCCGGTGCTCTCGCAGCGTGAACTGCGGCAGGTCGTCACCGACGACACGGTTCCCCACGCACTCATCGATCTGCAGTTCGATCCGGCCGAAGGCCTGAAGAACGCGCTGCAGCGGCTGTGCCGCGAAGCCGAAGCGCATGTGCGCGATGGCGTGCTGGTGCTGCTGATCTCCGATCGCTACCTGGTGAAGGGCAAGTTGCCGGTGCATGCGCTGCTGGCCACCGGCGCGATCCACCACCACCTGGTGCGCCTGGGCATCCGCTTCAAGTGCAATCTGGTCATCGAGACCGGCACGGCGCGTGATCCGCATCATTTCGCCTGCCTGATCGGCTATGGCGCGACCGCGGTGTATCCGTTCCTGGCCTTCCAGACGCTGTACGACATGATGCGCAAGGATCGCGTGCGCATCGAGCACACCGAACAGCTGCAGCTGGGCAAGAGCTACCGCAAGGGCATCGCCAAGGGCCTGTTCAAGATCATGTCCAAGATGGGCATCTCGACCATCGCCAGCTATCGCAGCGGCCAGTTGTTCGAGATCGTCGGGCTGTCTTCGGAAGTGGTGGACATGTGCTTCCACGGCACCACCAGCCGCATCGAGGGCACCGACCTTCGAGGACCTGCAGATCGACGGCGAGTACACCGCGCAGCGTGCCTGGAACAACATCTCTTCCATCGAACCGGGCGGATTGCTCAAGTACGTGTACGGCGGCGAGTACCACATGTACAACCCGGACGTCATCGCCTCATTGCAGGCCGCGGTGGTTTCCGGCAGCCAGGACACGTACCGGGAGTTCGCGCAGCTGGTCAACGACAGGCCGGCATCCGCGCTGCGCGACCTGCTGCGGGTCAAGGCGGTCGGCGCGCCGGTGCCGCTGGAGGAAGTCGAACCGGTCGAGGCCATCCTGAAGCGGTTCGATTGCGCGGGCATGTCGCTGGGCGCGTTGTCGCCGGAGGCGCACGAGGCGCTGGCCATCGCGATGAACCGGCTCGGCGGCCGCTCCAACTCCGGCGAGGGTGGCGAGGATCCGGTGCGCTACGGCACCGAGAAGAGCTCCAAGATCAAGCAGGTGGCTTCGGGCCGCTTCGGCGTGACGCCGCATTACCTGGTCAATGCCGAAGTGCTGCAGATCAAGATCGCGCAGGGCGCCAAGCCCGGCGAGGGCGGCCAGCTGCCCGGCGACAAGGTCAACGAGATGATCGCGCAGTTGCGCTACGCGCGGCCCGGCGTCGGCCTGATCTCGCCGCCGCCGCATCACGACATCTATTCGATCGAGGATCTGGCGCAGCTGATCTTCGACCTCAAGCAGGTCAATCCGCAGGCGCTGGTGTCGGTGAAGCTGGTCTCCGAGCCCGGCGTCGGCACGATCGCCGCGGGCGTGGCCAAGGCCTATGCGGACCTGATCACCATCTCCGGCTACGACGGCGGCACCGGCGCCAGCCCGATGACCTCCATCAAGTACGCCGGCTCGCCATGGGAGCTGGGGCTGGCCGAGACGCACCAGACACTGCGGCGCAACGACCTGCGCGACAAGGTGCGCCTGCAGACCGACGGCGGCCTGAAGACCGGCCTGGACGTGATCAAGGCGGCGGTGCTGGGCGCCGAGAGCTTCGGCTTCGGCACCGCGCCGATGGTCGCGCTGGGCTGCAAGTACCTGCGCATCTGCCACCTGAACAACTGCGCCACCGGGCGTGGCGACCCAGCACAAGGTGCTGCGCTCGAAGTACTTCATCGGCCTGCCGGAGATGGTGATGAACTATTTCCGCTTCGTGGCCGAGGAGTGCCGCGAGATCCTCGCCTCGCTGGGCGTGCGCAGCATGGCCGAACTCATCGGGCAGGTGGAGCGCTTCGAGCGCGGCCGAGGGCCAGACGCCGCGCCAGAAGCGGCTGAACCTGTCGCCGCTGACCAGCAGCGCCGGCGTGCCGGCGGACGTGCCGCAGTTCTGCGTTACGCCGTCGAACCCGCCCTTCGACAAGGGGCTGCTGGCCGAGCAGATGGTCAGCGACATGCGTCGGCGCGATCGAAAGCGGCAGCGGCGGCGAGTGGACCTACGAGGTGAAGAACTTCAACCGCTCGATCGGCGCGCGGGTGTCCGGCGAGATCGCGCGCCGCTGGGGCAACTACGGCATGGCCGAGAACCCGCTGGTGGTGAAGCTGACCGGCTCGGCCGGGCAGAGCTTCGGCGTGTGGAACGCCGGCGGCCTGCACCTGCTGCTGGAAGGCGATGCCAATGACTACGTCGGCAAGGGCATGGCGGCGGGCAAGATCACCATCCGGCCGCCGCGCAGCGCGCAGTTCGTGCGCGAAGGACTCGGTGATCATGGGCAACACCTGCCTGTACGGCGCCACCGGCGGCGAGCTGTACGCCGCGGGCCAGGCCGGCGAGCGCTTCGCGGTGCGCAATTCCGGCGCCATCGCCGTGGTGGAGGGCGCGGGCGATCATTGCTGCGAGTACATGACCGGCGGCGTGGTCGTGCGTGCTCGGCCGCACCGGCGTGAATTTCGGCGCGGGCTTCACCGGCGGCTTTGCCTACGTGCTGGACATGGAGCGCGACTTCGTCGACCGCTACAACCACGAGCTGATCGACATCCACCGGCTCATGCCCGAGGGCATGGAGGCGCACATCCAGCACCTGTACGCGCTGATCGAGAAGCACGTGGCCGAGACCGGCAGCGTGTGGGGTGAGGAGATCCTGCGCGACTTCCGCACCTATCTGGGCAACTTCTGGGTGGTCAAGCCGAAGGCGGCATCGATCGAAGACCTGATCGAGAACCTGCGTTCGGCGAGCGTGATGGGCGGGAAAGTGAATGTCTGACAAGAACCTGCAATTCCTGGATATCCCGCGACACGACCCGGAGAAGACTCCGGTGGACGTGCGTGTCACCGAATTCAAGGAAATCTACGCGCAGTTCGACGCCGACGGTGCCGCGCAACAGGCCGGTCGCTGCCTGGCCTGCGGCAATCCGTTCTGCGAGTGGAAGTGCCCGGTGCACAACTACATTCCGAACTGGCTGAAGCTGATCGCAGGAAGGCAACCTGCTGCAGGCCGCGGAGCTCTCGCACCAGACCAACTCGCTGCCGGAAGTCTGCGGCCGCATCTGCCCGCAGGACCGCCTGTGCGAGGGCGCGTGCACGCTCAACGACGGGCTCGGCGCGGTGACCATCGGCTCCATCGAGAAGTACATCACCGACGAGGCCTTGAAGCAGGGCTGGAAGCCCGACATGTCCGGCGTGGTCAGTACCGGCAAGCGCGTGGCGATCATCGGCGCCGGGCCGGCCGGCCTGGGCTGCGCCGACATCCTGGCGCGCAACGGCGTGCAGCCGGTGGTGTTCGACAAGTACACGCGCATCGGCGGGCTGCTGACCTTCGGCATTCCGCCGTTCAAGCTCGAAAAGGAAGTGGTGGAGAAGCGCCGCGAGATCCTCGAGGGCATGGGCGTCGAGTTCCGTCTCGGCATCGAGGTGGGCGCGCGATGTGCCCTTCCAGCAGCTCGTGGACGAGTACGACGCGGTGTTCCTCGGCATGGGCACCTACAAGTACGTGAAGGGCGGCTTCCCGGGCGAGGACCTGCCGGGTGTGCACGAAGCCCTGCCGTACCTCATCGCCAACATCAACCGGGAGCTCGGGATTGCCAGCGAGGGCTTCGTGGACCTTGCCGGCAAGCGTGTGGTCGTGCTGGGCGGCGGTGATACCGGCATGGACTGCATCCGCACCGCGATCCGCCAGGGCGCCGAGAGCGTGACCTGCACCTATCGTCGCGACGAGAACAACATGCCGGGCTCGCGCCGCGACTACAAGAACAGCAGGGAAGAGGGCTGCGAGTTCATCTTCAACCGCCAGCCCATCGAAATCGTGGGACAGGGCAGGGTCGAGGGCGTGAAGGTCGTCGAGACACGACTGGGCGCGCCCGGTCCGCGCGGCCGGCGTGTCACGGAAAACGTTCCGGGCACCGAGCAGGTGATCCCGGCCGACGCCGTCATCGTCGCGTTCGGCTTCCAGCCCAGTCCGCCGGCGTGGTTTGGCGAGCATGGCATCGATCTGCATCCCAATGGTCGCGTGCGTGTTTCCGGTCAGAAGCTGACTGCCTTCCAGACCACGCATCCAAAGGTGTTCGCCGGTGGCGACATGGTGCGTGGCTCGGATCTGGTGGTGACCGCGGTGTTCGAGGGTCGCGAGGCCGCCAAGGGCATCCTTCGCAAGCTGGGGCACTACGCGCGCTGAGTTGCGGGAAATCGACGGGGGAATACGTGGCTGAAGTCTTCACCAAGACGCCGGGCTGGCTCGACTGGTATGCCAACCCTTCGAAACCGGCTTTCAGGTTGCCGGCGGGCGCGGTGGACGCGCACTGCCATGTGTTCGGTCCGGGCGCGCAGTTCGCATTCGCACCGGAACGCAAGTACACGCCCTGCGACGCCAGCAAGGCGCAGCTGTTTGCCCTGCGTGATCATCTGGGCTTCGCGCGCAACGTGATCGTGCAGGCCACCTGCCACGGCGCCGACAATCGGGCCATGGTCGATGCGTGCCGGGCCGCGCAAGGCAAGGCACGCGGTGTGGCCACGGTGCGCCGCTCGGTAACCGACGGGGAGCTGGAGCAATTGCACGCGGCCGGCGTGCGCGGCGTGCGCTTCAACTTCGTCAAACGCCTGGTCGATTTCACGCCGAAGGACGAGCTGCTGGAGATTGCCGGGCGCATCTCGAAGCTTGGCTGGCACGTGGTGATCTATTTCGAGGCGGTGGACCTGCCCGAGCTGTGGGACTTCTTCACCGCCCTGCCCACGACGGTGGTGGTCGATCACATGGGCCGGCCGGATGTGTCCGGATCCGTCGACGGGCCCCAGTTCGGACTGTTCCTGAAGTTCATGCGCGAGCACGCCAATGTGTGGAGCAAGGTCACCTGCCCCGAGCGCCTGTCCCGCAGCGGACCGCCGGCGCTGAATGGCGAACAGCACGCCTATCGCGACGTGGTGCCGTTCGCGCGCCGCGTGGTGGAGGAATTTCCCGATCGCGTGCTGTGGGGCACCGACTGGCCGCATCCGAATCTGAAGGACCACATGCCGGACGACGGGCTGCTGGTGGATTTCATCCCGCACATAGCCGTCACGGCGCAGTTGCAGCGCAAGCTTCTGGTGGATAATCCGATGCGCCTGTACTGGCCGGAAGAGACCTGAGGGTTCACGCAATGCTTCACAAGACATCCTGCCTGTCCGTGTTGGTCCTGGCCGCAGGCCTGTTCGTGCTGCCGGCAGCCGCGCATGCCGAGGAAATCGGCGACTACTCCGGCGCACAGTTGTTCCAGCGGTTCTGCGCGAGCTGTCACGGCAAGACGGCCGAAGGCAACGGGCCCGTGGCCGGCAGCTTCAAGACCATGGTGCCGGACCTGACACGACTGGCCCGGCGCCGCGGCGGCAAGTTCCCGACGGACCTGGTGCGCCGCGTGATCGACGGCACCGAGATCACGATGCCGCACGGCACGCGCGAGATGCCGGTGTGGGGACGGGAGTTCTGGATTGCCCAGGGCGGCGACGAGAAGGCGCGCGAGCAGACCGCGGCGATGATCGACCGCCTCGTGGAATACCTGCAGACCCTGCAGCGCTGAGGCGCGCCGCCTCTACTGCTTCGTCTGCAGCGCAGCGCGCATCTTCTGTGCCGCCGCGCGCTGCGTGTCACTGAGCGTGCTGTCCGGCTGCAGTGCCTGGTCGAAGGCGCTGCGCGCCTCATCCGCATGTCCGAGGCGGGCGGCCACGACCGCGATGCCGACCCGAAGCCAGTCGTTGCCCGGGAATACCTTCTGCCCGACCTCCAGGAACTTGCCGTCTTCGGCGGTCGGCTGCCCGTAGTCCAGCACCGCTGAGGTGAGCTGCTCGTAGGGATCGGCGCGCCGCGGATTCAGGTTGATGGCCCGCTCGTACAGGTCCATGCGCTGGCGCAGCCCGTCGGGGCGGTCGGCAAGTTCGGCGGCCTGAACCATGTACATGCCGCTGTCCTTTGAGCCGAGCTGCAGCGCCTTGCCGGCATGCTCTGCCGCCGCGGCCGGCATCCTTTGTGTCCAGCGCGAGGTATGCGAGTACTTCCTGGCCTCCGGGCGCGGCCGCGTCGAGCCCGATCGCCATGGTGGCATGTTGCCTTGCCAGCTCGTTGCGCCCGGCGCCGAGGGCCAGAAAGCCCAGATGCAGTCTCGACTGCTTCGGGTGTGGCGGGCCCGGCGGCGGGCAGGGCGGGCGCGGCCTTCAGCGGCGCGGAAGGCGAACCGAACTTCTGCCTGGTGATGTACCTGTGAAACTCCAGTTCGATGTCATCCAGCTTCTTGCCGAACACGTCGTCAACGGTGGCCTCGCCTGAATGCGTCTTGAACGTGGTCAGGAACTGGGCCGCCTGCTTTGCCAGCGAGCTCCTGCCCGAATAGAGCATGAAGTGCGTAAAGCCCCAGGCCTGCGCATGGAACAGATCACTGCGATTGTCCGGTTCGAAAAGCGCGGCGGGCCGGGCGAGAAAATCCCGCAGCTTGTAGGCGTTGTCGTTGTCATGGAGTGTCTTGACGTACGCGTCGTTTGGCTTGGCCCATTGGGCGCGCTTGCCGCTGATCCCGAAAGTGGACAGTTGCTCGGCCATGCCGGCCACGAACCATGCCGGTTGGCGTGATTCGTCCGCGCTCAGAAGCCACAGGGTCGCGTCGTGGTAGAACTGCTGCCGGGCAGCCTCGTCGAGGCGCTCAGCAGCGATGCCGGCCACGTTCCACGTTGCCTTGCGCACGAACTCACTGCCTGCGCCGGCCATGGGCGCGCCGCCAGCGGCCGGCTGGTAGGGGGCCAGCTCCTGGCCGCTTGCAAACAGCAATACGGTCAGTGGCGCGAGATGTTCCGTATCGATGCGCAGCAGATCACTGGTCGTGGCAATGAACTGGTCGAAATCGTGTGCCCAGGCCACGGTCTGCTGATCGTCGAGCTGGGAGATGACGCGGTAGTGCGCGGCATCCAGCTCGCGCCAGCCCTGTCCGGCCGCCAGCGCGGGAGCCGCCATCGATGCGGCCAGGCAAATGGCGCACAGACCTCTGAACAGCCTGATTGCGAAAAAACGGCTAGCCATAGATGTGCATTCTCCGGTGGCTATGGGAATCTGCCGGACGTCGCTTATGATCCGCCCTTCACACTATAAACCGAGGGGAAGTCCGGTGAATCCGAAGAATCTCGTTCGCGCGTGCGTGGCGCTCTGCGGCATGCTGCTCATCCCGGTGTTCGGTCTGGCGCAGGCACCTGCGCGGCCTCCCGGCGTGCCCGGTGCAGCCCAGCATCCGATGGTCTCCTGCCAGCGCGGTGGTCTGCGCTATGCGGTGCAGCTGTATCTGGCCGCGCAGGCCAAGGGCGATATCTCCGCGCTGCCGCTGGCCAACAGTCTCGGCTACTGGGAGAACCAGGAGGCCAAGGACGTCAAGACGGGCTTTCTCACCAAGCCACTGGTGATCGACAAGTCGCTGTCCATTTATGACGACCAGTCCTGCCAGACCTACACCGAAATCTGGGTGACCGACAAGGCTGCACCCTACGTGGCCGGCGTGCGACTGCGCGTCAACCACGAGAAGATCGCCGAGATCGAGGTGATCTCCACGACCACCGGTGACTGGGGTTTCAACGTCGACAACTTCCTCAAGTACGCCAATGGGCAGGACTGGAGCCCCATCCCCGCAGACCGGCGTGACTCGTACGGCACGCTGCTCAGCGCCGCCAATGCCTATCTGGATGCCTTTCTGGAAGGCAAGATCGACCTCGTGCCCTGGGGATATCCATGCGAGCGCATCGAGGGCGGCATGTTCACGGGCCGCAACTCGCCACAGGACACCTGCGAGGCCGGCGTGCCGTCCGGTGTGAATATCGCCCACCGTCACTTCGTGGTGGATCCGGTCGAGGGCGCCGTGGTGGCGTGGTGCACGTTCGGTGCCGGTGGCCCGAATGGTGGCAGCGGCGCGCCCGATGCGCACCTGTTCCGCCTGGAAAACGGCAAGCTGCGCTACGTGCACACGATCACGCACCTGAAGCAAAGCAGTTTCCGTCCTCGTCCGCCCACACCGCCGGCAAAGAAGTGAATGGCGCGGCGCGATGGCATGACGTGCCGTCGCGCCCGTCCTGACGAACACGCGTGAATGCCGCGGATCTCGAGTACGTGGGATTCTGGCCGCGGGTCGGCGCTTCGATCATTGATACGATCCTGGTGGCGCTGGTGACGGCGCCACTGATCCACTGGGCCTATGGCAGCGCCGGCGGCATGAATCTGGACCAGCTGCTCTCCGCCAATGCCTCCGATGTACTGGCATCCGTGCTCAAGCCCAGAGGCTGGGCGGATGTGTTGATCAACTGGATCCTGCCCGCTGCGGCCATCATCGTGTTCTGGCTGACCAGAAAGGCGACGCCGGGCAAGATGGCCATCGGTGCGCGCGTGGTCGATGCAACGTCGGGCAAGGCCATATCGGTGCGGCAGGCCGTCGTGCGTTACCTGGGGTACTACGTGTCCATACTGCCGCTGTGCCTGGGCCTGCTCTGGGTGGCGTTCGACCCGCGCAAGCAGGGATTTCACGACAAGCTTGCCGGCACAGTGGTGGTGCGTTCACGCCATCGCGGGCCGCAGCCGGTGAGTTTTGGCACAGACGCATGACGACAGCCCATCGTGATGGCGCGCGCTACGCCATTCTGGGCAACTCCGGATCCGGCAAATCCACGCTTGCCAGGGCACTGGTTGCGCATTGCGGCGCACCGTACCTGGATCTGGACACGGTGGCATGGGTACCCGGCTCGGTCGGCGTGCCGCGCGCACCGGCCGAGGCCGAGCGCGAGGTGCGCGAGTTCTGCGCGCGTCATCCGGCGTTCGTCGTGGAGGGGTGCTACGAAGACCTGATGGCCGCGGTACTGCCGTTCAAACCCTTGCTCGTCTTTCTGGATGTGGACGCGGGGTTGTGCGAAGCGCATTGCCGCGCGCGGCCCTGGGAGCCTCACAAGTACGCATCTGCCGATGCGCAGAACGAAAAGCTGCCGTTCCTGCTCGAATGGGTGCGCGGCTACTACACCCGCGAGGGTCCGCTGTCGCATGCCGCTCATGCCGCCCTGTACGATGCCTGCACCGGTCCGAAGGTTCGTTTTCACGGTGAGGTCACGGTCGGCGCGGAAGGCGATATATTGCCGCTTCGCTGAACGCGGGGCGGACGATACATAACGGGGGGAGAGCCAGATGGACGAACAGAAGTTGAACCGCCGGCAGGTGCTGGGCGGTGTGGCGGTCACCGCCGGTACGGCGGGCATGCTGGGTGCCGGCGTCGCCGGGGCTGCCATCGCGCCGGCTGAGGAAGGAGCGCCGAAGTTTTCCGATCAGGGCCCGTCGCAGGCGCCGCCCATCAAGGACGTGAAGGACAAGGTCGCCTACATCACCGGCGGCTCAAGCGGCATCGGTCTGGGCATCGCGCAGGCGCTGCACGAGCAGGGTGCCAAGGTGATCCTCGGCAACATCGACGAGAAGCAGTTTCCCGATGCGCTGAAGAAGTTTCCCGACAACGATCCGCGCGTGGCCACCATCGTTCACAACGTGATGGAGCGCGAGCAGTGGGAGGCCAAGGCCGACGAAATCGAAAAGAAGTTCGGCCCGGTGGATATCCTGGTCAACAACGCCGGCGTGGGTTTGCAGCAGGGCATCGTGAACGGTTCCTACAATGACTGGGACTGGGGCATGGGCGTGAACTTCTGGGGCCCGGTGTACGGCTGCAAGACCTTCGTGCCGCGCATGCTCAAGCGCCCGGACAGCGGCTGCCACATCGTGACGACCACCTCGACCAGCGGCGTGCTGGTGGGCCTGCCGGTGGGCATCTATGCGGTGTCGAAGATCGCGGCCACCGGCCTGATGGAGCAGATGCGCTCCGACCTGTACAAGACCAACATCGGCACTTCGACGCTGATTCCCGGCATGACGCAGACCAATATCGGCCAGAGCGAGTCGCACCGTCCGGAGGACCTGCGCAACGCGCCCAATCCCGAGGCACAGCAGCGCTCGCTGCGCCGCCCGCCCGGGGGCGGCGCCCGTTTCCAGCGGCCGGCTTCGCCGCCGGACCTGCCGCCGTTCTGGGCGCGTCCACAGGAACCGGTCACCGTCGGGCGGCTGGTGGTGAACGGCATCCTGAACAACGACATGTGGATCTTCCCGGCGCCGGAATACCGCGAAGGCATCGAGGCGCGCGCCTATTCAATGATCGAATCCATGGTGCCGTTCAAGCCGATCCCGGAGAACATCCAGGCCGGCATCGATTCCTACCGCTACCTGTTCACGCCGGTCTACACGCAGGAAGTGGCCCACCGCCGCGCCACGCGCAAGCGCGACATCAAGGGGATCTGAGGCGGGGCACTGGCTTTACCGCGCGCGCTTCACGGCAAAGCGTGCGTGGAATTGCCGATGCAGCGCCAGTGGCCCGGCTTCGTCGCCGGGCCTGTCCAGTTGCGAAGGGCGGTAGCCCGAGCGCACGCCCAGCACCTCGATGTGCTGTTCCGCGGCGCGAAAGTCGATGCGCCAGTCCTGTACGGCGAGCACCATCGCGCCGCCGTTGCCGCGGCGGATGCGCCGATAGGGATGCGGCTGCGGGCCCAGCTTCAGGGTCGCTTCAATGCGTTCGCGCAACGCCAGCACGGTCGAGCGCGCGGCAATCCACGCGAGCTGTTCCTCGGCGCTGCTGCTGAAGGTCACTGTGTGCGCTGGACGCGGGTCGTGCCCGGCCAGCCAGCCGCTGCCGGATTGCGGATGGGCGTCGGTGTAGGGCACATAGGGCTTGATGTCGAGTATGGGCGTGCCATCGAGCAGATCGACGTCCCTCACATGCAGGCGCAGGCCTTCCACGCGGTCCAGTCGCAACACGGACAGGCCCAGCGGATTGGGGCGGTGGGGCGAGCGGGTTGCCAGCACGCCTTTGCGGCCGCTGGTGCTGCGCGGTGGCAGCACCTTGGGTCGCCAGCCCTGGTTGCGGTCGAACCAGAAGATCACCCAGATCCGCTCCCACGAGGCCAGATCCTCGATGGCGTGTTCCAGGTTGTGGCCGGCAAGCAGCTCCACCACGCCGGTCATGTCCGCCGCGGCGGCAGGCTGGCGCGGCGCTTCGACCTTGGTGGCCCGTGCGGTGCGCATGTAGCCTATGGGCGAGACAACCAGCGGTGACGTCATCGTTTTCATTAGCTGTGCAATCGTTATGCTGTCGGCGTCGTGAACGCAATTGAACAATGCCATTTGCTGCTGCCGCCGGTTCCGCGGCGCGAGTCGGATTCGTGAGCAAGTCCGCCGGCACGCTGAAGCTGTCCGTCTGCGATGTGCGCGAGTGCGAGGCGCGCTGTTGTTACGACGGCGTGTACCTGCTGCCGGCCGAGGAGCAGTTCCTGCGTGAGCTGGTCGCGCGCGTGCCTGCACTGGCCGCGAAGCTGCCCGCCGAATTCATCGTGGATGGCTGGTGGGACGGCCAGTTGATGGGCCGCAAGACCGCCACCCGCCCGGCAAGCTATCGCGCCGCGGACTTTCCGGCGCACTTCACGCGCACCCGCTGCGTGTTCGGCGACGAGCACGGTTTCTGCGAGCTGGAGAAATTCGCGCGCGCGCGCGGCCAGCACCCATGGACATACAAGCCCACGACCTGCTGGATGTTTCCGCTGCAGGAAGAGGATGGCAAGGTCGCCGATCCGGTGCATGGTCCCGCCGATGATCCGTATGTCACGGCCGACTACGGCGGGTTTGCCAGCTGCGTGGGCTGCGCTCGCCACGACCCGTCGGGAATGCCGTGGCGCCAGGCGCTGGCCCGGGAGATCGACTACCTGCAGGCAGCGCCGCAACTGCCGTTGCTGGGGACGCCGGGCCATACCGTCGAGGAGCTGCTGGCCGAAAAAAAACCCCGCCAGTAGCGGGGTTATGCAATTTCAAGCTCTCGTCCCTAGATCAATCGACCGGACATCAAAAAAGTTTCGCCGGCTGGCGCGCCTGGACTCCTGGTCCGACCGGAACGTCCGGCCCGGGCGTGGACTCGCCCGTCTGTCGCACCGCAGTACACCGGACAAAGGCCGTGTCTGCCTACCGTGCCCACCCTGATCGCCTGGGTTTCTCTTGTCTCCTCGACCCAACAAGTGGATCGAAAATTCAACACTTCCCGCCAGGCGTTCGACCGCGAAAGGCTTAACGGCCGGCTGGATGGCCTGAGTGTAGCGCAAAACCCATTATCCTTGCCAAGCCGTTTCCATAAGGCGACAGATTTTTGCAACATCGGTCACGGAAAGGGACGGGCCCGCGTGACGTCCATCGCGTCTAGTCCATCAGGTGGCGCAGCTTCTTGACGGCCGATGCCTCGATCTGCCGGATGCGTTCCGCGGAAACCCCGTATTCGGCAGCCAGCTCGTGCAGGGTCGGCTTGTGCTCCGCCAGCCAGCGGCGGCGCACGATGTCCTGGCTGCGTGCATCCAGATCGGCCACGGCCGCCGTCAGCCGCTCGTGCACGTCCGCGTCCCATTCGGCATCTTCCACGCGCGCCGCGGGGTCCGAATCCGGCGCGGGCAGGAAACTGGCCGGACCAAAGTGGCGCTCGTCGTCCTCGCCCTCCGGCGTCGGGTCGAACGACATGTCGCGCGCCGAGAGGCGCCGCTCCATCTCCGTGACTTCGCGCGGCGATACGCCCAGATCCCTGGCCACCGCCTGCGTTTCGGCCTGTGTCAGCCAGCCGAGGTTCTTCTTCATCCGGCGCAGGTTGAAGAACAGCTTGCGCTGCGCCTTGGTGGTGGCGACCTTCACCAGGCGCCAGTTGCGCAGCACGTAGTCGTGGATCTCGGCGCGGATCCAGTGCACGGCGAACGACACCAGCCGCACCCCCTGCGAGGGGTCGAAGCGCTTGACGGCCTTCATCAGGCCGACGTTGCCTTCCTGCACCAGGTCGCCCAGCGGCAGTCCGTAGCCGGCATAGCCACGGGCGATGTGCAGCACGAAGCGCAGGTGCGACATGACCAGTTGCCGGGCCGCGCCCAGGTCATTGTCGCGGCTCAGACGCACGGCCAGTTCCTGTTCCTGCTCGCGAGTCAGTACCGGGATGCGGCTGACGCGATCCGCATAGGCCTCGAAACTGCCCAGCGGGCCGGCCAGCAGATTCTCCGAACGGGCAACCAGAACATTCGCTGCACTCACTAGGGGTTCCTCCTTGGGGCCAGATGTTAGCAGTCTCAATATTAGAGTGCTAACCAGCGCCCGGGTTCCCCTGAAGGGCAGGCAATTATGCTTTTAAAAACAATAAGATAGAATCAAGCGCGCGGCTCCACGCGAGCCAGGTGGCGGGCCACGGCCACAGCCGCGCCAATGAGGCCCAGCAGGGCGCCCAGAGCCAGCAGTTCGCCCACCTCGCGCAGCCCGGGAGTCATCAGCCGGAAGGCGCTGCCGTAGCTTGCGGCCAGGCGGCTGACGGGGCCGTTGAGCAGGGTCAGGCCCAGCACAACCAGCAGGGTCGCCACCAGCGCGCCGCCCAGCCCGTAGTACAGGCCGGTGTACAGGAACGGGCGGCGCACGAAGGCGTTGCTGCCGCCGACCAGTTTGGTGACCTCGATCTCGGCGCGGCGATTGAAGATCTCCAGGCGCACCGTATTGCCGATGATCGCCAGCACCCCCAGGCCCAGCAGCACGGCCGCGCCGAGCACGACTTCGCGCAGCAGGTCGAGGATGGCATTCAGGCGCTGCACCCATTGGCTGTCCAGCTGCACCAGATCCACTTCCGGCCATGCCTCGATGTAACGCCGCAGAGAGTCCATCTGATCGGGGTCGGTGGCGCCCGCGTCCGGTTGCACCTCCAGGGAGTGGGGCAACGGGTTCTCACCCAGCGCGTCCACCGCCTTGCCGAAGCCGCTGCGGTCGCGAAATGCCTTCAACGCGTCATCGGAGCTCACCAGGGTCACGCTGGCCACGCCGCTGCGCTGGCGCAGGCTGTCGGCGAGCTGACGGGCCTTGTCCAGCGACACGTCCTTCTTGAAGAACACGCTGACATTCACGGCCGTGGCGAAATCACCGGTGGCATCGCGCACGCTGATGATGGCCAGTGCCAGCGCGGTCGGCAGCGTCAGCGCGATGGCGATCACCAGCACGGTGAACGCCGTGGCCAGCGGCGCGCGCGCCAGGCGCCCGGCGGCGAACAGCGCGGACTGCAGGTGGCGCGTTCCCAGCCGATCATCTGTCGACCTGGATCACGGGTAACCTGAACTCCTCGGCCCGGGCATCGCTGACGCGGCCCTCGGCCACCTTGATCTCGCGCAGGCTCCAGGCCCGCACGATGTCCAGGTCGTGCGTGGCGATCACCACGGTCACCCCGACTTCGTTGAAGCGGCGAAACACGCTCATCACTTCCAGCGACAGCGCCGGGTCCAGATTGCCGGTCGGCTCATCCGCGATCAGCAGCTTCGGCTTGCCGACCACGGCGCGCGCGATGCCGACGCGTTGCTGCTCGCCGACGGACAGTTCCAGTGGCAGCGAGCGGGCCCGGTCCAGCAGACCCACCTGATCCAGCGCCGCGCGCACGCGTTTGTCGATTTCCTTGAGCGACAGGCCGGTTTCGGCCGCGTGCAGCGGCAGCGCGATGTTGTCGGAGATGCTGCGCTCGGTGAGCAGCCGGTGATCCTGGAACACCACGCCGATCTCGCGCCGGAAGGCCGGGATCTTGCGCGAGGACAGCGCCGCCGTGTTGTGACCGTTGACCATCACCAGGCCGCGGGTGGGCCGTTCCAGCAGCGAGATCAGCTTCAGGACGGTGCTCTTGCCGGCGCCCGAGCGGCCCGTGAGAAACGCCATTTCACCGTCACCGATCTCGAAGCTCGCCGCCGTCAGGGCTTCGCGGCCGTTGGGATAGCGCTTGCTGGCGCGGTCGAAACGGATCATGAGCCCGACTTTACACCGGGATTGGCTCCGAGCAGCGCATCGACAAAGGCGGCGGCGTCGAATTCGCCGAAATCGGCGGGCTGCTCGCCGATGCCGATGAAACGGATCGGCAGCCGCAGCTCCCGCGCTATGGCCACCACCACGCCGCCGCGCGCGGTACCGTCGAGCTTGGTGAGCACCAGGCCGCTCACCCCGACCGCCTCGTGGAATTGCCGTGCCTGCGCCAGCGCGTTCTGTCCCTGATTGGCGTCCAGTACCAGCAGGACTTCATCCGGCGCCGCGGGATCCACGCGCGCCAGTACGCGGCGCACCTTCCTGAGTTCGTCCATCAAGTGCGTCTGGCTGTGCAGGCGACCGGCTGTATCGGCGATCAGCACGTCGGCACCCTGCGCCTGCGCGGAGCGCAGGGCATCGAACACCACGGCGCCGGGATCGGCGCCGCTGCCCTGCTGGACGATGGTCGCGCCGCTGCGTTCGGCCCAGATGTCCAGCTGCTCGGCGGCCGCGGCCCGGAAGGTGTCGCCGGCGGCCAGCATGACCTTGCGTCCGGCGCCGGACAGACGCAGCGCCAGCTTGCCGATGGACGTCGTCTTGCCCGAGCCGTTGACGCCCACCACCATGATCACGAACGGTCGGCGCGCTGCATCGACGGACAGCGGCACGGCGCAGGGGGCGAGAATCGCCAGCAGCTCCGCGCGCAACGCGCCCAACAACGCGTCGGCATCGGCCAGTTCGCGCCGCGCCAGTTTCGTGCGCAGATGCTCCAGGATCGCCTGCGTGGCGTCGATGCCCACGTCGGCGCTGATCAGCCGTGCCTCCAGTTCATCGAGCAGCTCGGCATCGATGCGACGGCCCCGGAACAGGCCGGCGAAATCGCCCGCCAGGCGGTTTGCGCTGCGCGAGAGGCGTTCGCGCAGGCGACCCATGAATCCGCCGCTTGTGGTGCTGTCTGACATCTGTTGCCTGGAGATAAAGGCGCGCATTGTAAGCTTGGCGCATGCAACGTGGTGCCCGGGAACTGCGCATCGTGGCCGGCTCCCTGCGAGGCAGGAAGTGGACGTTTGCGGATGTGCGTGGCCTGCGGCCGACGCCGGACCGCGTGCGCGAGACACTGTTCAACTGGCTGGCGCGCCACGTTGCCGGCATGCGCGTGCTTGACCTGTTTGCCGGCAGCGGCGCGCTCGCCTTCGAGGCGCTGTCACGGGGCGCGGCCAGCGCGGTGCTGGTGGAGCGCGATCGCGCGGTGGCGCAGGCGCTGCGCGCCACGGCCGATCGCTTCGGGCTTGCCACGGCGCGCATTGAAATTGCCGATGCGCTGGTCTTTCTGCGCACGCAACAGGCGCATGCCTATGACCTGATCTTCCTGGATCCGCCCTTCGACGCCGGTCTGCTCGAGCCTGTCCTGGCGTGCATTGCCGGGCGCGAGCTGCTGGCCCCGGGCGGCTTCTGTTATCTGGAGCAGCCGGCCGCGCGGCCACTGCCTGCGTTGCCAACCGGCTGGGTGGTGCATCGCACCGGGAAGGCCGGTGAGGTCGGGTATCATCTGCTGCATGCCGCGCCGCGCGATCTATCCGGGAACCTTTGATCCCATCACCAATGGCCATACCGATCTGGTGCGCCGGGCCGCCGGCATCTTCGACCAGGTGCTGGTGGCGGTGGCCAACAATCCGCGCAAGGTGCCCATGTTCACGCTGGAGGAGCGCGTCGACCTGTCCCGCCAGGTGCTGGCCGACATCCCCAATGCCGAGGTCTGCGGCTACGACGGCCTGACCGTGGACTTCATGCGCGAACGCGACATCCGCATCGTGGTGCGTGGCCTGCGCGCGGTATCGGACTTCGAGTTCGAGTTCCAGCTGGCCAACATGCAACGCCACCTGCTGCCGGAGATGGAAACCGTATTCCTCACCCCGCAGGAGCAGTTCACCTTCATCTCCTCGACCATGGTGCGCGAGATCGCGGTGTTCGGCGGCAGCGTCAGCGAGTTCGTCGACCCGGTCGTGGCAGCGGCGTTGCGTACCCGCAAGATGTAGGGAACGAAACCCGGCGCCGTCGGCCAAACAGGGATGCGAATGGGTGGGATTGGAACAGTGAAATTCAGGCTTGTGCTGGCCGCTCTGGCGGCGTGCGCCGGCGTGGCGCAGGCGGGGGACACCCCGCCGTTGCTGCAGGCCGCCTACGACGGTGACGCGGCCCGCGTCGCGGCCCTGATCAAGGCCGGCGCGGACGTGAACGAGGCCAACGAGTTCGGCGCCACGCCGATGCGCGAGGCGGCCAAGCGCGGCGATACGGCGGTACTGAAGCTGCTGCTGGATGCCGGGGCCGATCCGGAAAGCGCCAACGACGAAGGTGAGACGGCACTGATGGTGGTGGCGCGCACCGGCGATCTGGATGCCGCCAGGCTGTTGCTCAAGGCCGGCGCCAAGGTCGATGCGCGCGAGAAGTGGGGTGGGCAGACCGCGCTGATGTGGGCGGCTGCGCAGGATCAGCCGCAAATGGTCAAGTTGCTCGCGGCGCATGGCGCGGACGTCAACGCGCGCTCGGCGGTACGCGAGTGGGGCCGGCGCATGACTGCCGAGGAACGCCCCAAGGACATGAATCGCGGCGGCATGTCGGCGCTGATGTTCGCGGCCCGCGACGGTCACGTGGATGCCGTCCGCGCACTGCTGCAGGACGGTGCCGATCCTGATTTTTCGCGATCCGGATGGCAGCACCCCGTTGATCGTCGCGTTGATGAACGGCCACTGGGATGCGGCCAGGGTACTGATCGATGCCGGCGCCGACGTGAATCTGTGGGACTGGTGGGGTCAGACGCCCCTGTACATGGCGGTGGACATGAACACCCTGCCCACCGGTGCGCGCGTGGAACTGCCGACCATGGACAACGCCACGGGCATGGACATCATCAATCTGCTGCTGGCCAGAGGGGCCAACCCCAATGCCCGGCTGAAACTGCGGCCGCCGTATCGCAATGTGCCCCAGGACCGGCTCGCGGACCCGGCCATCGACGATGGCGCCACTGCGTTGCTGCGCGCCGCCAAGGCGGCCGACGTGCCGGCAATGAAGGCCCTGCTGGCGGCCGGCGCGCTGGTGGATCTGCCCAACGCCTACGGGGAAACTCCGCTCATCGTGGCGGCGGGCGCGACCCGTGGCCGCGCCACGCCCACACGCGGCGGCAACTACACCGAGGACCAGGCCATCGAGGCCGTCAAGTTGCTGCTGGCTGCCGGAGCCGACGTGAACGCCTCGGCATACCACCCCACTTCCAAGCGCAAGGGCGTAACGCTGCACTGCACGGGCTACGTCGTCATCGAGGATTGCTACAAGGGCGAATCCGCCATGCACGGCGCGGCCCTGCATGGCTGGATCAGGCTGGCTGCCGTGCTCAAGCAGGCCGGCGCAAACATGGATCCGCTGGACGCGGACGGCCTGTCGCCAATCGACTATGCGATGGGGCGCTACCGCCTCGGATTCCTCGAGAACCGGCCGGTACCCGACAACAAGACGGCCGCGGCGCTGCGCAAGCTTGGTGCCACGCGGGAGATGACCGAGGAGCTGGATTTCCCGCCCGGTGCGCGGCCGGTGGTGGTCGCCGAAGTACCGGAACTGCCTTACTGAGCCTGCGCAGCGCCTCAGGCTGAAGCCGCGCGCCCGCGCCGCGCCTTTGCCTTTGCCTTTGCCTTTGTCCTGGCACCGGGCCGCTTGCGCGCCTTTGCTTTCACCGGTTGCGGTCTGGGTGGTTCGATCTGGATCCGCGGCGCCCTGCCGGCACGTTTGGGCAGTGTGCCCTGCTGGTGCAGTTCCAGCGCGCGCCACATGTACCAGGCGGCTGCGGAGCGGTAGGGCTTCCAGCGCTCCGCGTATGCAAGCAATGCCCTGGGTCTGGGCAGGCCCTTCAATCCATATGCGAGCTGGAAGCCCTTGCGCACGCCGAAGTCATCGGCAGGCATCACGTCATGCCTGCCGAAGTGGAACATCAGCAGCATCTGCACCGTCCAGCGCCCGATGCCGCGCACGCCAATGCAGCGCTCGATGATGGCCTCGTCATCCAGCTCCCGCAGTGTCGCGTCGGCCGGCAACCGGCCGTCCAGGGCATGCGCGGCGAGATCATGCAGCGCGGCGATCTTGGAGAAGGAGAAGCCGACGGCGCGCAGTGCCTGCGGCGTGGCTGCCGCGAGTTGTGCCGGCGTCGGGAAGCGGTTGCCGTGCATGGCCTGCAGTCGTTCGATGATCTTGCGGGCCACCAGGCCCGAGATCTGCTGGCTGGCAATGGAGCGGGTCAGCGCCTCGAACGCCGATCCGTACGAGCGCTTGCCCAGCTCATATGGCGTCGATATTGAAACAATACGGGCAACGACAGGATCTATTGCTTCGAAATGACGCTGTAATCGGGCCTTCACGCGAGTTGTGCTCAGTGCTGGCAATGCGGGCAGTAGTAGGTCGAGCGCTGCCCCTGCACGCGATGCCTGATGGGCGTACCGCACTTGCGGCACGGCTCGCCGGCGCGCTCGTACACGAACAGTTTCTGGCGGAAGTAGCCGGGTTTGCCGCCTGCGCCGACGTAGTCGCGCAACGTGGTGCCGCCGGCGCGAATCGCATCGCGCAGCACGGCCCTGATGGCTGTCACCAGCGCCGCGCATTCGGCCCGCGTCAGCGACTTCGCCGCGCGACCGGGACGGATGCCGGCGCGAAACAGCGACTCGCTGGCGTAGATGTTGCCCACACCGACGACCAGCTGGCTGTTCATGATGGCCAGCTTGATCGCCACGCTGCGCCGGCGTGTGGCGCGGAACAGGTACGCGGCATCGAAGGCATCATCCAGAGGTTCCGGCGCCAGGCTGCGCAGCAGCGGATGCTCGCCGGGGTCGCCCGTGACATGCATCAGGCTGCCGAAGCGGCGCGGATCGTTGAAGCGCAGCAGCCAGCCCGAATCCATCTCCAGGTCGAAGTGATCGTGCGACTCGCGCGCCGTGCTCACCGGCAGCACACGCAACGAGCCGGACATGCCCAGGTGCACCAGCAGATGGCCGCGTTCGAGCTCCAGCAGCAGGTACTTGGCGCGGCGGCGCACGCCGCGGATCTGCTGCCCTTCGGCCCAGTGCGGCAGCCTGGGATCGACGCGCCAGCGCAGGCGCGGTTCATGCACCGCGAGCCGGGTGATCAGGCGCCCGGTGACGTGCGGTGCGATACCGCGGCAGGTGGTTTCCACTTCGGGCAGTTCGGGCATGGCAGCTACAGCATGCCACGGGCGCGAACCGTCAATGCGGGTCGCGCAATGCAAAGAACCCGCCGTTGGGCGGGTTCGTCGCGGACTAAGCAGCGCCTGGAGCAGGCCCTTACTTGATCTTGGTTTCCTTGTAGACCACGTGCTTGCGCACCACCGGATCGTACTTCTTCGTTTCCAGCTTCTCCGGGTGCAGGCGCTTGTTCTTCATCGCCACGTAGAAGTGGCCGGTGTTGGCCGAGGACAGCAGTTTGACCTTCTCGCGCATGGCGAACTCCTTAAACCGCTTCGCCAGCGGCGCGCAATTTGGCGAGCACGCTGTCGATGCCGTTCTTCTCGATGGTGCGCAGGCCGCGGCTGGACACGCGCAGCTTGATCCAGCGCTTCTCGTCTTCCAGCCAGAACCGCTGCTCGTGCAGGTTCGGCAGGAAACGGCGCTTCCTCTTGTTGTTGGCATGCGAGACCGTGTTGCCGACGGCCGGTCGCTTGCCAGTCACTTCGCAGACGCGGGACATGGTTATTCCTGAACTTCCGGTGCCCAAAAAGGGCGAGCTTTATACCAGCCGGTCCGCCCGCGCCGCAAGGCGGACCGGGCGCGCCGGGGCCCTGTTATGTCAAATACCTGCCGCAGTCAGGCAATGAGCCAGAGCTGCGGCGCCCGGCGCGATCGGGCCGGCTACAGCCCGCCGCCGCCACAGCCCTTGGTCAGATAGTCCTCGATGCCCTGCAGCTGCTCGCCAAAGGTGGAACGCAGCCAGGCCGGCCCATGCGCGTAGTCCTTGAACTCGCGGAAGGTGACGTCCTTGCCGGCCGCCTTGGCCTTGGACACGAACCACAGGGACTGTTCCAGCGGCACGGTCTGGTCCCGGTCGCCGTGGTAGACGTAGATGGGGATCTTGATCTGATCGGCCTTGGAGAGCGGGCTCAGGCCCTCCACCGTGGTGCTCTGTCCCTCGCGAAAGTAGGTGTTGGTGTAGTACTTCGCCCAGATGCGGTGGATATCCGAGACGCCGGCTCCGGCAATCGCGCACTTGTACAGGCCCTCGGGCCGTACGGCCGCAGCCATCGCGGCATAGCCGCCGTAGGAGAAGCCGAACATGGCGATGTGGCCAGGCTGGGCGATCTTGCTGGTCGATGAGCCACCTGGCGCCGTCGTCCTTGTCGTCCTGCATCTTCTGGCCCCATTCGGCATCGCCGGCCATCCACAGCCGCCGCCCCCAACCCTGCGAACCCCGGTACTGGGGCTGCAGCACCGCCATGCAGTGGCTGGTCATCAGCGGGATCCACATCGAGTAGTCGAAGGTCAGGGCATCGCGCGCCCAGGGGCCGCCGTGCGGGTGAATCACGGCCTTCCACGGACCCTTGCCGCACAGCTCGGGGTTGGGTGTGTGCAGGAACGCCGGGATTTCCAGCCCGTCGCGCGCCTTGTAGTACACCAGACTGGCCGTGCCGATCGCGCGCGGGTCGATGTCCGGGTACGTCGTCGCCAGGCGGGTGAGCTTCTGGTCGTGCAGCAGGAAATACGTCAGGGGCTGGGTGGGGGATTCGACGGCGAAGATCACCACGCTGCGGTCCTGCGAGACGCTGACCGGCATCCAGTTCAGCCCCATGCGCATGGGCACGGTCGCGGAATCGCCGGTTGCCGGATCCACCAGCAGCTGCGGGGATTCGGTCAGTCCCAGTGTCTTGGCCAGCTGCTGGTCGAGGCCGTGGTACCAGTCCGATTCGTAGTAGTAGTCGTCGTTGCGCGGACCGGCGTACGTGTAGTACTGGATCTTGCCGAAGTCCGCGTCCTTCACGCGGCGCACACCGATTCCCGTGACGTCGAAGAACTTGTGCTGGAACACGATGTTGCCCAGCTTGTGCTCGCGGATGTTGTATTCGTAGATCGCGGCCTTGTCGCGCCCGACGTTGCTCAGCACGTAGGCGATGTTCGGGTCCTTGGAGAAGGTCACCACCTCCACCACGTCGCGATCCTTGGCGTAGGAGCGGAAGTGCTCCTCCCAGGCGCCCGTATCCGGGTCGCGCAGCTCGGTGGCGATGTAGGCGCCCTTGCTGTCGTTGTCCAGGCGCAACCGGGCGCGGACATTGCCCTCCAGGTCCGTCACGTAGCCCGCGGCCTTCTCTTCGCCGCGCTGGATGCGCTCGGCGCGCGCGGTCTTCACGTCCACGCGGTAGATGTCGCCCTGGGTCGTGCCCACGTCGTTGACCACCAGGACGTGCGCCGGGTCATTGGGCAGGTTGTCGAGGATTTGCGGGTTGGAGAGGGCCTGTGCCTGCTCCTCGGTCGCGCTGCGCGCCGGCGGCTGCTGCAGCGGCTCATGCCATTGACTGCCGGTCAGGTCCGTGAAATAGAGCTTGTTGACGAAGGTCTTGGTCGTCTTGTCGAAGCGCAGGTCGAAGGGCTGCCACAGGCCCACTGCCAGCGTGTCGTTCTTGATGAACTGCACGAAGCGGAACTTCATCTTCTTCGTGCCGATCACGGTCGGCTTGGCCGAGCGGCGCATGCATATCAAATGGCTCGGCCTCTGTACTGTTCGACGACGTATTGCTTCAG
>CAWEUI010000018.1:0-61638 GCA_963812195.1 uncultured Gammaproteobacteria bacterium | reverse complement strand
GGTCGTGGACGTCGAGAAGAATGTCAGCCGCGAGGAAGTCGCGATGGCCCGCGAGTTGGGCACCGATCCGGTTTCCGGCCGACCGGTGTCCGTGCGCATGGGTCGCTACGGGCCGTTCGTGCAGGCGGGCACCAAGGACGACGAGGAAAAGCCGAAGTTCGCCGGTCTGCGTCCCGGCCAGAAGATGGACACGATCACGCTGGCCGAAGCGCTGGTGCTGTTCCAGTTGCCGCGCAAGCTGGGCGAGACCGCGGACGGCGAGCCGATCACGGTGGCGATCGGCCGCTTCGGGCCCTACGTCAAGTACGGCAGCAAGTACGTCTCGCTGAAGGAGCCGGACGATCCCTACAAGGTTTCGCTGGAGCGGGCGATCGAGGTAATCGAGGCCAAGAAGGTCGCCGACGCCAATCGCATCATCCAGGACTTCGGCGTGGACGAAATTCAGGTGCTGAACGGGCGCTACGGGCCCTACATCACCGACAAGCAGCGCAACGCGCGCGTTCCCAAGGACCGCGATCCGAAGACGCTGACACTGGAGGAATGCCGCGCAATGCTGGCCGCGGCGCCACCGCGCCCGGCGCGCGGCCGTTTCGGCCGCCGTGGCGCGCCGGTCAAGGCCAAGGCAAAGGCAAAGGCGGCCCCGGCACCGGCCGCCGCGGCCGGGACGGAAAAGCCCGCTGCCAGGGCCAAGGCCCCCGCCAAGGCAAAGAAGAAGGCGAAGGCAAAGTCCACGGCCTCGGGCAAGCCGAAGGCCAAAGCCAAAGGCAAGTCCAGGACCAAGGGCAGCGGCGGCGGCGAGGCCGCGCCGAAGAAGTCCGCTTCGCTCGGCTAGAGCCTCCCGGCCCGGGGGCTCGCGGCGCGCCCGCGTTCACTCTTCCCAGTCGAAGCGCCACAACGCCACAGCGCAACACAGCAGCGCAAACCCGGACAGCACCGCGGCCGGCAGCAGCACGTCGCCAAAGGGCAGTCCGCGCCAGGTGGCCGCATCCAGCCCGTCCACGGCCCAGCGCGTCGGCGTGACCAGTGAGGCCTGCTGCAACCACTGCGGAAACAGGAAGGAGGGCACCCAGGCGCCGCCGGCCATCACCAGCAGCAACATCACCAGAATGGCGATGCCGCGCGTGGTCGCCGGGCTGCGGCCCAGAGTCGCCAGCATCAGTCCGAACGCGGCGTTGAGCAGACAGAACGTCACCGCCACCAGCGCGAATCCGGGCAGCGTGCCCGAGATGCGCACGCCGAAGAAGGCAACAGCCACGAAGTAGATCACCGCCACCTGGAAAGCACTGATCAGCGCAGTGGCCAGCACGCGCGCCACAATGAAGTCGGCCTTGCCAACCGGCGCGGCACGAATGCGCTGCCAGATGCCGCCCTGCCGCAGCAGCAGCAGCACGATGCCCGCGTCGATGCCGGCGAACAGGATGAACTGCACGGTCATGCCGGCGAAGGAATGGGCAAAGCCGTTGTAGGGGGTATCCGCACGGGCCGTCATCGCCGTGGAGAGAAACTTCGTAGGGAATGTTGAACTGGAACCCCGCGCCGGGCGCACCATCATCCGGCGCCGCGTCCGCATCGCGCATGCGATTAGAGCTGCTTTGCCGATTCGAGCAGTCGCTGCAGTTCGCGGCGCACCGGGGTGTCCTTGGCGGTCTTTACCCGTGCGAGATAGTCGTCCAGCACCTTGCCGCCGGACGCGCCGGAGAGGGCCTCCCGGGAAATGTCCCGCATCGCATACTGGGCGAGCAGACCGCGCGCCAGCTGGGCGGCAACCGCCTGACTGGGGTCGACCAGCAGTTCCACGCTGGGACGATCCCTGCCGCTGAACAACGCCGCCACGCTCTGCTCACCGAAGCCGCGCGGGAAGATGGCCGCCACCTGGCGTTTGCCCTTCTTGACCTGCGCCGCAGCATCGACGCGGGTCAGCGTGACCACGTCCAGCATGTCATCGGCAGCCAGGTCCGCCGTGATGGCCCGGCTCACCGCGCTGTGGTCCTCGTCGACCACGGCGATCGGCACCTTCCCGGTACTGCGGCCGGCGCCCTGACCCACGCCGCCGAACAGGTAGCCGAAGAATGCCGCCAGCATGATGGGCACCATGACCCCGACGATCACCGCGCGCCGGTCCGTGAAGAACAGCCGCAGGTCGTTACGCACCAGCGCCACGATGGCGCGGGTATTCATGCCACGGCCCCTTCTCCGGCATCGCGCAGGCCGCGTCCGGTCAGGTTCAGGAAGGCCTGCTCCAGATTGCCGTGCGCCGCCTTGAACGCCGCGACGGTGTCATCGGCGAGCACGCGGCCGTGGTCCATGATCAGCACGCGGTCGCACAGGCGTTCGGCCTCCTCCATGTAGTGCGTCGTGTACAGCAGCGTCTTGCCACCCGCCTTGAGCTGCTCGAGGTTCTCGAAGATCGCATTGCGCGACTGCGGATCGACGCCGACGGTGGGCTCGTCGAGCAGGATCAGATTCCGGGTCGTGCAGCAGCGCGCCGACGATGTTCAGACGGCGCTTCATGCCGCCGCTGAAGGTCTTGACCCGTTCCCCCCGGCGGCCTGCCAGACCCACCAGTTGCAACGCAGCCTCGGCCCGCGTCCGCAGCGTGGCCGCATCGATGCCATAGAGTCCACCGAACAGCTGCAGGTTGGCCCAGGCGGAGAGTTCCTCGAACAGCGCGATTTCCTGCGGCACCAGGCCCACGCGCCGTTTCAGGGCATCGCCGGCGCCATCCGGCGCGGCGCCTTCCAGGCGCATCGAGCCCGCGTCGGGCCCCGCGATGCCGGAAATCATCGCCAGCGTACTGGTCTTGCCGGCTCCGTTCGGACCCAGCAGCCCGAGGCATTCACCGCGCTGCATCCGGAAGGAAATGCCGTCCACGGCAACCCGCGCGCCGTAACGCTTGGTCAGTCCCTCGACCACGAGCATGTCTGTCTCCTGTGCCTGGACGGACGAATCATCTCAATTGTCGTCAGATTGTCGCAATTGGTCTGAATACTCTGCCGTCCGGCCCCTCGGGAAGACTTCGGCGCCGCGCGACCCCTTCTTCGACGTCGCCGTCCCTTCCCCGGGTGGCCGCTCATCGCACCCTTCCGGCGCGTGGGTCCTGCGTGTGGGGCACAGTGCTAGGATGCCGTCGCCATGCAGTACCGCCACAGCTTCCACGCCGGAAACTTCGCGGACGTGCACAAGCACATCGCCTTGCTGCAGTTGATCGAGGCGATGCATCGCAAGGCCAAGGGCTTCCTGTACCTCGAGACGCACGCCGGCGAGGGTCTCTACGACCTGCACGGACCGCAGGCCCGGCAAGGTGCCGAGAGCAAGACCGGATTCGCCCGCCTGGAACAACAGCTCGCGCGGACATCCGGCGACGTCCACCCCGCGATCCGCGGCTACGCCGACGCCGTATCGCGCATCCGCGCCGCGCTCGGCCCGCACTGCCTGCCGGGCTCGCCGCTGCTCGCGGCCAGCGCCTTGCGCGATACCGACCAGGCCATCTGCGTGGAGACGCGGCCACAAGCCGCGCGCGCCCTGCAGCGCGTCTTCGAGCGCAGCCCGGCTTTGCTGGCAACCTCGCCGCGCGTGGTGGCCGGCAACGGCTATCACGAGTTGAAGCGTGCATTGCCACCGCCGTCGCGGCGCGGACTCACGCTGATCGATCCACCCTATGAAGCAACCGATGAGCACAGGCAGCTCGCCATCACGCTGGCGGCAGGCCTCGAACGTTTCGAAACAGGCGTGTTCGCGCTGTGGTATCCGATCAAGAAGCAGGTCGATTGCGATGCGTGGCTGGCGCGGCTCGTGCGCGACTTCAGCACGGCCCACGCTGGCGGCGGAAATGTGCCTCACGACCCCGGATCACGCCGCGGGCCTGAACGGGTCGGGCATGCTGATCGTCAATCCGCCCTGGCAGTTCGACAGGAGCGCCGGCCAGTGGCAGCCTGTACTTCACGAGCTGCTCGGCGGCAACTCGGGCAGCAGGGTAAGATGGCTGGTGCATGAACAGTAAGGATCGCTACGCGGTCATCGGCCATCCGGTCGCACACAGCCGCTCGCCGTTCATTCATTCCCGGTTCGCGGCACAAACCCGGCAGGCGCTGGAATACACCACCATCGACGCGAGCCCGGAGCAGTTCGCCGGGGCCGTGCGCAGCTTCTTCGCGGGTGGCGGCAAGGGCCTGAACGTGACGGTGCCGCACAAGGAGGCGGCGTTGCGGCTCGCCGGCGAACTCACCCCGCGCGCCCGGCGTGCGCAGGCGGTCAACACACTGGCCGTATCGGCAACAGCCGGACTGCTGGGAGACAACACCGACGGCGCCGGCCTGGTGCGCGACCTGCTGAACAACCAGCGCATTACCATCGCCGGCCGGCGCCTGCTGCTGCTCGGTGCCGGTGGCGCGGCACGCGGCGTGCTTGCGCCGCTGCTTGGCCTGCGGCCAAGCGAACTGACCATCGTCAATCGCAACCGGCAGCGGGCCGCGGAACTGGCCGCGCTGTTCAGCGACCTGGGCCGGTTGCGGGTCGTCGGCTACGACGAACTGGGCACCGAGCCATTCGACATCGTGATCAACGCGACGGCGGCCAGCCTGGCCGGAGAGCTGCCGCCACTGCCCGCCGCGATCGTCAATGCGCGCAGCATCTGCTACGACATGGCCTATGCCCGCGAGGACACGCCGTTCGTGCGCTGGGCCCACGATCGCGGCGTGGCGCGGGCGCTGATGGGGCTGGGCATGCTGGTGGAACAGGCAGCCGAATCATTCTACCTGTGGCGCGGCGTGCGTCCGGACACCGCATCCGTGCTCAGCGCATTGGCTGCCGAGCTGCACCGTCAGTAGCGCCGCGCGCCGAATACGCGCAGAACGATCAGGTCCGCGAGGCGGGACACCCCGACCCAGAGACCGACGAAGAGCAGCCAGCAGGCGACGCCGAACGCGCCCGCCACCATCAGGCTCTGCGGGTCGAGATTGAATGACGGCACGTAGCTGTGCCAGGTGGCCGCGCCGATCGTCCGGTCGAAGTGCGTCGCCAGGTAGGCGATCTGGTGCCAGACCGAACCAGCGAGACCTTCGACCATGCCCTGCAGCCGCGCGAGACTGTCCAGCATGTTCTCGATGGCCCGTCCCTCGGACTGGAAACTCGGATCGGCGCTGGCAAGGTGGTACTTGACCAGCGCCTGCATGTTGCCGCCATGATACTGCTGCGCAACCGCCTGAAATGGCAGCAGGTCGTGCTTCACCTGGTCGAGCATCCCGCCAACGCGCTGCGCGTACTGGCTGATGAAGCCCGGTACGCAGCCGCCGACCACCACACCAGCGACCAGTATCATCCTGTCGAACAGGCCGCGAACCAGCTTCATGGCGAAAGGATCGCCAGCCGCGCTACAGGAAGGACTTGGAGAACGCGACCGTGAGCATCGACGGACTTGGTGCTGTCGACCTTGAACCGCTCGTACTCGCCGCGGATCGCGAACGAACCGAACTTGAGCTGCACGCCGGCGCCATAGGCGAAACTTCGTGTCCTTGGTGCTGAAGCTGCTGGCGGACACGCTCAGATCCGAACTCACCCGCGCCAGACCGGCCTTGGCGTACACATCGAGGATCGGCAAAGGCAGGGGCAGATAGAACATGCCGAAGCCCGCCAGCGCCTTGTTCCTGACCTCGGCTCCACCGCCACTGGGCTTGCCGAAATCGATGTAGTCGAGTTCGGCGCCGAAGGTCGACAGGAAGCGCCCACCGAAGAACACCTTCCACCCAAGATCCTTCTTGTCGAAACTGCTGACGGTCAGGTCGCTGGCGCTGACGTCGGCATTGCTCTGGCCCACCCCGGCACCCAGATAGACATCGACTCCGGGAACCCCGGCCTGGGCCACGCCGGCGGCCAGTGCCAGGGCGCCGGATGCACCCAACGAGATGCCGAGCCGACGCAGGCTGATGCAAACAGATCGACGATTAGTGGCCATGGTTCCCTCCTCGGACATCCGTGACGTATCCGCATACTGTAGCAGCCGGGGTACGGGGGGAAACTGTCGCCACTTTCACACTTCCGGATACCCGTTCAGGCGCCAGGCCCCGTCAGCAGCGCATGGACTGCGCGCCAATGAAAAAGGCCCGCAAAGCGGGCCTTCCTCATTTACCGGTCAGTGGCGCTCAGTTGCCACCCGGAGGCGGGCCACCCGGGCCACCACCGCCCGGACCGCGACGCTGCGCCTGCGACGCTTCGAACATCTTGCGCTGCTCGTCGTTCAGGACCTTGCCGACCGCTGCGGTGAAATCCTGCCGGGACTTCATGAACGCCTGCATGTCCGGCGGACCACCACCGCCCATCATCTTCTGCATGTTCGCCATGTAGTCGTCGGTCAGTTTGTCGATCCGCGTCTTCTGATCGGCGGTGAGCTTCAGCTCGGGATTGGTCAACCCCATGCGCTGCTCGACTGCCTCTCGCGTCATCTGTGGCCGGCCACCGCCGGGACCACCCACCGGGCGCCTGTGCGAACGCACCGCAGGACATCATCGCCAGGACACTGGCGGTCGCACCCACCAGCACTGCCTTCACCTTCTTGCTGACCATATGCCCCCCAAGGGCGTTGTTGACTGAGGCCATCATAGACCGCCGTCTCGCGACCAATTGTGGATACATTGAGACCACGCGGTTCGACGACCCCGCGCAGGACGGTTCCCGGAAGCGAAGGGTTACAAGTGCATCAACCGGCCGGTTCGCCCTTGCCTGCGCTGGCAGCAAAGCGCTGCATGGCAGTAAAGGCCAGGCTTGGAAAGTCACTGAACAGGCCGTCGATTCCGGCCGCGAGATACGCGCCGATTTCGGCCGCCAGATCACCATGTGAGGCCGGGTTATCACCGGTTCGCCACCGCTGCGGCAGAAAGCAGTTCTCGGCGCGAAACGTCCAGGCGTGCACGGCAAGTCCGGCAGCGTGTGCCGCGGACACCAATCCAGTCGCTTGCAAGGCCCCGGCGTCGTCAGGCAACAGCACCATGGTCTTCTCGACACCAATGGCGTTGGCGTAACCGGCAATGTCACGCAACCCGTCGGCCGAGGCCATGCTCAGGTAGCTGGTCCCCGTGCCATGCTGATCCCAGGGCCCACCGGCCGACGCCATCAGCTGCACCAGCGGATAGTCGCATTCCTGGCGCAGCTGCCGCAGATTCGACACCTCGAAGCTCTGGATGAACACCGCAGCTTCGCCCAACCCGTCACGCAGCGCTTGCAGCAAGGGCGGTTCCAGCGCGAGTCCGAGCGCGCGAAAGTGTGATGGATGCTTGGTCTCGGGATAGATACCCACCGGCTTGCCGCCGGCCTGCAGGCGCACCGTATTGACCTGGGCAAGCCAGGCCAGGATCTCCTGCAACGTCGGTACCTCGAGCCTGCCGTCATACTGCGCGTTGCCGGGGCGCAGTTGCGGAATCCGTTCGCGCGCGCGCAGCGTCTTCAGTTCCGCCAGCGTGAAGTCCTCGGTGAACCAGCCGGCAACTTCAACGCCGTCGATTCGCTGGGTGCGGTGACGCGCCGTGAACTCGGGGTGCGCGGCCACGTCGGTGGTGGCGCCGATCTCGTTTTCGTGGCGCGCCACCAGCACACCGTCGCGCGTCGCCACCAGGTCCGGTTCGATGTAGTCCGCGCCCTGCAGCACCGCCAGCGCGTAGGCGCCCAGCGTGTGCTCGGGCATTGAACCGCTGGCACCGCGGTGCGCAATCAGGATCGGCGGGCTGGTTGCGGCCTTCACCGCATGGTCACCAGTTCTTCCGCCGCCGTGGGATGGATGGCCACCGTGTCGTCGAAGTCGCGCTTGGTTGCGCCCATGCGCACCGCCACGGCAAACCCCTGCAGCATCTCGTCGACACCACGACCGGCCAGATGCAATCCGACGATCCGTTCCTCGGCGCCGGCGGTTACCAGTTTCATGCTGGTCTTCGGCTTCGCCTCGGTCAGCGCGTGATACATCGGAACGAAGCTCGAGTTGTAGCACTTCACCGCATCACCAAAGCGCGCGCGGGCCTCCGGTTCGGTCATTCCAATGGTGCCCAGCGGCGGATGGCCGAAGATGACCGTGGCGATGTTCTCGTAGCTGAGCTTGCGCCCGTCCTGCCCACCCCAGATCCGGTCCGCGAGGCGCCGACCCGCGGCGATGGCGACAGGTGTCAGCGTGACTTTGCCCGTGACGTCGCCGATCGCGTAGACATCGGGCACGCTGGTCTGCTGCCACTCATCGACCTGCAGATAGCCGCTGGCATCGCGCGCGATGGCAATGCCCGGATCAATGAAATCCGTGACCGGCTCGCGCCCGACGGCCCAGATGACCGTGTCCTGGCCACGCACTTGCCCGCCGTTGTCCAGCTGCACGTCAATGCGACCGTCCGCGGCCTGCGCCAGCGCGGCGGGACTGCTCTGCGGCAACAACCTGACGCCGGCAGCCGCCAATCCTTCGCGGGTGGCGGCCCCCAGCATCGGGTCGAAGTCGCGCAGCAACCCGGTGCCGCGATAGACCACGGTGACTTCGCTGCCCAACGCCGCCAGCACGCCGGCAAACTCCACCGCGACGTAGCCGGCGCCCACCAGGGTGACGCGCCCGGGCCTGCCGGCAAGCCCGAAGAAGCCGTCCGAATCGATGCCGAGCTGCGCGCCGGGAATGGCCGGCCGCCGCGGTCGCCCGCCCGTAGCCAGCACTACCCGCCCGGCGCGGATGCGCCGGCCGTCAACGTCCACCGTGTGCGCATCGACCAGCCGCGCGCGGCCACGTTCGAGCTCGACCCGCGACTTGTCCAGATTGGCAGCATAGATATTGTTCAGCCGCCCGATGTAGGCGTCGCGCCCGGCCTTCAGAGCAGCCCAGTCATGTCCCGTCAAGGTGACGTCGAAGCCGTAGCCACCCGCGTCACGGACTGCGCCCGCCAGCTCGGCGGCATCCCACATGATCTTCTTGGGGACACAACCAACGTTCACGCATGTCCCGCCAAGCAGGCCGCTCTCGACCAGAACGACCCGGGCCCCGTATTCCGCGGCACGGCGGGCCGTGGCGATGCCGCCGCTGCCACCGCCCACCACTATCAGGTCGACAATCTTGTTCATCCGGGAATGTTAACCCGGCACCGCACGCGGACGTGGCTAGCAGCCCGTCTGCCTCATTATCATTGGCGGCAATGAACAACGAGAATCCCCTGCTCGACAGCGGCCCCCTGCCGGCTTTCGACCGCATCCGCCCGGAACATGTCGAAACCGGCATCCGCCAGCTGCTGGAGGAAAACCGTGCCCGGGTGCGGGAACTGGAGCTTGCACCCGCGCCCAGTTTCCAGACCCTGGTGGAACCCCTGGAAGAATTGCACCACCGCCTGTCGCGCGCCTGGTCGCCGGTCGGCCATCTGAACGGCGTGATGAACAACGAGACGCTGCGTGCGCACTACAACGCCTGCCTGCCGCTGCTCTCGGAATACGGCACGGAGTTGAGCCAGAACGAGCGACTGTTCCGGGCTTACAGCCAGGTGCGCGAACAGGAGGCCGCCAGCCTGGATGAGGAGCAGCTGGCGGTGCTGGATCACGCGCTGATCGATTTCCGCCTGGCCGGCGTGGCGCTGGATGGCGCGAAGAAGGAACGATTCAAGGCCGTGATGCTGGAACTGTCCAGTCTCGGCGCGAAATTCGAAGAGAACGTACTCGACTCCACCAATTGCTTCAGTCATGAAGTTGCCGACAGTGCCGAGCTGGAAGGACTCAACGCGATGATCGTGGCGCGCGCCCGGGAGCGCGCCGAGGCTGCCGGCAAGTCCGGCTGGCTGCTTGGCCTGGACCAGCCCACCTACGTCGCTGTGGTTACCGATGCGCGCTCGGCAAAGCTGCGGCAGGCGTTCTATCGCGCCTGGACCACGCGGGCCGCGACCACAGGGCCCAGCCCGGCGCGCTTCGACAACACCCAGGTGATGGAGGATCTGCTGCGCCTGCGGCACGAAGCGGCACAGCTGCTCGGGTTTTCAGACTACGCGGCCTACGCGCTGGCACGACGCATGGCGCGCAGCTCGGAGGAAGTCGTCAGGTTCCTGCGTGATCTGGCCGCCGCGGCCCGACCGGCCGCATTGCGCGAACTGGCGGAGCTTGAAGCCTTTGCGGGCCGCAAGCTCGATGCCTGGGACATCACCTACTACTCCGAGCGCCTGCAGGAGGATCGCTACAGCATCTCGCAGGAGGAACTGCGCCCCTACTTCCCGCTGCCACGTGTGCTGGACGGGCTGTTCGGCGTGGTGCGGCAGCTGTTCCAGATCGAGTTTCGACTGCGCAAGGACATTGCGCTGTGGCATCCGGACGCACGCTACTACGACATCTTCGACGGCAGCGACAAAGCTCATCGGTGGCTGCTACCTCGACCCGTACGCGCGGCCCAACAAGCGCAGCGGTGCGTGGATGGATGATTGCGTCGGCCGCAAGGATCTGTCCACCGGCCATGCGCTGCCGGTGGCCTACCTGGTGTGCAACGCCCTGCCCGGTGCCGAGGGACGTCCCGCGCAACTCACGCACGACGACGTGGTCACGCTGTTCCATGAATTCGGCCACGGGCTGCACCACCTGCTGACGCGCGTGCGACTATCCGTCGCATCTCCGGCATCAATGGCGTGGCCTGGGATGCGGTGGAACTGCCCAGCCAGTTCATGGAGAACTTTGCCTGGCAGCCGGAGGTGCTGCGCGACATTGCGCGTCACGTCGACACCGACGCGCCTCTGCCGCAGGACAAGATCGCGCGCCTGCTGCATACGCGCAATTTCCAGGCGGGCCTGGCCACGTTGCGTCAGATCGAATTCGCGCTGTTCGATTTCCGGCTGCACGCGGAATACGATCCGCCGCGGGGCGCGCGGATCTACGAAATCCTCGCCGCGGTCCGCGATGAGGTGGCGGTGATCCGGATCCCGGAATGGAACCGCTACCCGAACAGTTTCGGCCACATCTTTTCCGGCGGCTATGCGGCCGGCTACTACAGCTACAAATGGGCCGAGGTGCTGGCAGCCGATGCCTTCGCGGCTTTCGAGGAAACCGGCATCTACGACCGCGACACGGCCCGGCGCTTCGTGGACTCGATTCTCTCGCGCGGCGGCAGTCGCGATCCGTTGCAGGCTTTCGTGGACTTCCGCGGCCGGGCACCGGACATCAAGCCGCTGCTGCGCCAGCACGGTATCGCCGACTGACGGTTCGGGCGCGGCGCGCCGACTTGCCGCCCGCCGCGAATTCGGGCAAGACTGGCTCCATGTCGCTGCGGGTAGCTTCGTGGAACGTCAACTCGCTGCGGGTGCGTCTGCCGCATCTGACCGGCTGGCTCGGCGCCAGCAATCCGGATGTGATCGGTCTGCAGGAAACCAAACTGACCGACGACGTCTTCCCGCACGCGGACCTGGAGCACTCGGCTACCAGGCGGTGGCCAGCGGCCAGAAGACCTACAACGGCGTGGCGCTGCTGGCGCGGGAGCCGCTCACCGACGTGGTCACCGATTTCACCGACCTCGACGATCCCGCAGCGCAGGCTGGTGGCCGCCACCGTGAACGGTGTCCGTTACGTCAACGTGTACGTACCCAATGGGCAGGCGGTGGGCGCGGACAAGTACGAGTACAAGCTGCGCTGGCTGCGCTCGCTGCGGCGCTTCCTGCAGCATGAGCTGGCGCACCATGAGCGGCTGGTCGTGATGGGCGATTTCAACATCGCTCCCGAAGATCGCGACGTGTACGACCCGGTGCTCTGGAAGGACCAGATCCTGTGCAGCGAACCCGAACGCGAAGCCTTGCGCGGATTGCTCGGGCTCGGGCTGGCCGACACCTTCCGGCTGTTTGAACAGGCTGCTGGTTCATTCAGCTGGTGGGATTACCGCCAGGGCGGCTTTCGCCGCAACCTGGGTCTGCGCATCGATCTGCTGCTTGCCAGCAATTGCCTGGCGGCACAGTGCGTGGCTTCCGGAATCGATACCGGGCCACGGCGGGCCGAGCGGCCCTCGGACCACGCCCCGGCAACCGCGGATTTCGACGCGGGGCAGTAATTCCCTCTTGCCGGGCCGGCCCGCCCCTTATGTTTACCCGCGAGCCAGGCCGACAGGTTCAAACTGTGTCCGAGGTCGCGACCACTGCAGGCACCTGTGAATAGACTTCCCGGCAGACACATGACCCAGCCCCACATGTACAGCGTGCGCCGCAGCGACTACGACGTCACCAACACCGTGCGGGTCAGCTCGGCATCCGACGTCCGTGACGCCGTGCACGCGTTGTTCGCCGGCACCTGGCCGGGCATCGACTTCGCGCCTCTTGCGCGCGCCTTCCAGGATTTCGAACTGGCGTTCACCGGCCGCATGCCAGGCTATTTCGGCGTCGATACCGTCTACCACGACCAGCAGCACACGCTGGACGTCACATTGGCCATGGCGCGGCTGACGGCGGGCTTCGAGCGCGCCCACGCCGGCACATCGCGTGCCCTTGGCGCGGAACGGGCCGCCGTTGGAATCTTTCTCGGCCTGTTCCACGACATCGGCTACCTGCGGGAACGTGGCGAGGCCGCGCTGAACGGCGCGGAGTTCACGCGCAACCATGTGTCGCGCGGCGCGCGTTTCATGGACTACTACCTGCCGACCATCGGCTTCGGGCACTGGGTGCGGGTTACCAGCGAGATCGTGCACTTCACCGGGTACGAGAAGAGTTTCGAGGAGATCGGCGCCAGGATCAGCGATCCGCGCGACATCCAGCTCGGCCACCTGCTCGGCACGGCGGACATGATCGCGCAGATGGCCGACCGCTGTTACCTGGAGAAATGCCGCGACCGGCTCTATCCGGAATTCGTGCTCGGCGGCGTTGCGCTGCCGTTGGGCGCCAAGGGTGACAGTGACGTGCGTTACGCCTCCGGCCTTGACCTGTTGCGCCAGACCCCGCAGTTCATGGAAGAGACCATCCACAAGCGACTCGACGCGGCGTTCGGCAGCGCCTACCGCTATGTGGAGGTGCTGTTCGACGGCAGCAACCCCTACATGGAAACGATCGGGCAGAGCCTGGCGTACCTGCGCCAGATACTGCGCAGCGAAAGCTGGCGCATGCTGCGGCGTACTCCGAAGGTGTTTGCGGCCGGGCCCGACCCGCTGACCAGCGTGCGCGGCCTGATGTCCGGCTATTTCAAACGGGCCTGGTCGCGCAAATAGCCTCGTCCAGCGCGGGCGCATCGACGTTGCGCACGTAGCGCTCGACGATGGCCTCCAGCATCGGCTCCACCACCGCGTGCGCTTCCATGTCCACGCCGACCAGCGCATCGCGCAGGACTTCCACTGAAAACGCCGCGTGGGCCACGCCGGCCACCGGCGCATGACTCAGGTGCCAGGGCTCCGGTTGCACACCGCCACGCCAGGTGGCGTAGGGCCGGAAGAATCCATATTGCGCGGCGTGCCGTGTCAACCATGCGTTGAGCCCGGCAAACATGCCGCCGGCCTGATACTCCCCGGGCACCAGGCGCGGCCGGTAACCGGCCGGCAGTACGGACGCATCGATCACGTCGATATCGGTCCCCCAATGGTGTCGGCTCGCCCCGGGCAGGGCGGACCAGTGCAGTACGGCCCTGACCCGTGCCTCGTCATCCAGGACACGCGCATCGAGCAGCTCGCCGTCGGCACCGCGCAATTCGCGCTCCCCGCGAAGCTTCGCATTCCATATGACAAGCTGGCGATCGAAGTCGCGGAACGAAGACAGGGGCACGAGGTCGAATCCCGCCGCGGCCGCGGCCGAGCGCAGCCGCAGGAGGGGTTCTGCTACCGCGTGATGGAGGCTGCAAGGTGGGTCGGTCAAATCGACGATGTGCGCGCGGGTGCGCCCGGTCAGCTCCCGGGGCGAAAAGCGGATCTGTTCTGCCATAGGCGATTCCAGGCCCTTCCGCTTGATATAAGATGGCTGACCAGTCAGCCGCACGGGTTACCATTCTGCCAATGCGCAGCCTGAAGACCAAGTTCGCCATATCAGGTGCAACACTGGGCTTGCTGCTGGTGCTTGCCTGCGTCGCGCTTGCTCTTCTGCTGCGGCGGCCCGGCGCAAACGCATGGGTTTCCACCGCGATAACCGGCGTCGCTCTGGTGGCAATCACGGGAACCGCCTGGCTGGCCTTCGTGATGGGCCGGCGCATTACCCACGCCCTCGAGCAGCTCAACGACAGCACCAACCGCATTTCCCAGGGTGACTACACGCAGCCGGTGCGCGCATTGCGCGACGACGAGCTCGGCGACCTGCAGCGCACGGTCGATCAGATGCGCCAGAGCCTGGCGGACACGACCATCACGAAGAACTACCTCGACAACGTGCTCAACAGCATGTCCGACGCGGTGTTCGTGGTCCGCAACGACGGGTCCATCAAGTTCACCAATCTGGCCGCGCAGCGCCTGACCGGCGCCGATGCCAGCGCACTGTACGGCCGCTACATAGCCACGCTGCTGCACGCCCCGGAACTCAGTGATGAAGAGCGCCTGAAGAAGGCGTGCGAAGTCGGCGAGGCGGTGCTGCGCACCGAATCCGGGCAGACCATTCCGGTGTCTTTCTCCGGCTCGGAGATCGAGACGACCGACGAGCAGTTCTCGGGTCGCATCTACCTGGCCCGTGACATCACCGACCGCAAGCGCGCCGAGCGGCGCATCCGCTACCTGGCCCGCTATGACGCGCTCACCAAGATCCCCAACCGCATGCAGTTCCAGCACCTGCTGCAACAGGCCATCGCGCGCTCGCTGCGCGCGCGGACCGGTCTGGCGCTGCTGTACCTGGACATGGACCACTTCAAGGAAGTGAACGACACGTTCGGCCACAGCGCCGGTGACCGTGTGCTGGAAACCCTGACCGAACGGCTTACCGGCAAACTGCCCGAAGGGACGGTGCTGGGCCGCCTGGCCGGCGATGAATTCGCGCTGTTCATCGACGGCATCTCCGAAGCCACCGCCCGCGAAGTCGTGCGGCACGTTTCCGAGGACATCCTCAACGTGGTATCGCTGCCCTTCCACCTGAGCGGCCAGGAAGTGTTCCTGTCGGCGTCCATCGGCGTGGCGCTGTGCCCGCGCGATGCCGAGAACGTGATCGACCTGATCCGCAATGCCGACGCCGCGATGTACTACTCCAAGCAGAACGGCGGCAACAGCTGCGCGTTCTACTCGCCGGAAATGAATGCCGCGGCGGTCGAGCGGCTCATGCTCAAGAGCAAGCTGAAGCGGGCGATCGAGCGCGACGAGTTCGTGGTTGCATACATGCCCAAGGTGAATGTCACCGACGGCCGGATCGTCGGCGCCGAGGCATTGCTGCGCTGGCGCGCGCCGGGCCATGGCGACATCCCGCCATCGCAGTTCATCCCGCTGGCCGAGGAGAACAACCTGATCAGCAGCATCGGCGAATGGGTGCTGGACCGCGTCTGCCAGGACTATGCGGGGCTGGAGAGTCAGGGCCTGGCGCCGGGGCGCATCGCCCTGAACCTGTCGCTGAAGCAATTGCGCCAGGCCAGTTTCATTCTGGACTGCAAGTCGCTGTTCGCCCGGCGCGGCGTGTCGCCCAGGCAGCTGGAGCTGGAGATCACCGAAACCACGCTGATGGCCGATCCAAAGCGCACCATCGGCATGCTCAGGGAGCTGGCTTCGATGGGCCTGCACCTGTCGATCGACGACTTCGGCACCGGCTATTCCTCGCTGTCCGCCCTGCAGCAGTTTCCCATCGGAACGTTGAAGATCGATCAGTCCTTCGTGCGCGATGTCAACGAGGACCGCAACGACGCCACGATCGTGCGCACCATCATCGAGATGGGCCACAGCCTGGGCATGCAGGTGGTGGCCGAAGGTGTGGAAACCACCGCTGAACTGGAATTTCTCAGGTCCGCTCGCTGTGATCAGGCCCAGGGACAGCTGTTCGGCGAACCCTGCTCCATCGAGGCACTGAGCCAGCTGCTGGCCCGCCAGGCCGCAATCTCCGCCTCACCGTTCCCTTTCTTTGCCCGCAAGGCCGTTGCCGGCGGGGACCTGCGGGCCTGAGCCTGCCGCTCAGGTGTCGTCGCGGTAGCGCCGCAGACGGATCACCACGACGAGCATTGCCGCGGCGGCGATCGCGCCGAACCACACCTGCGGGTCCTGCAGCAGGTGCCACGTGCCGCGGCTCAGGGTCGCCATGCCGTTGGGGCCGTGCTCGAGCAGCAGCTGGCCGCGCGTCTGCCAGGGCATCAGGCGGTTCTGCAGGAAGTGGGCCACGTAGCCGGTTCCGGACAGCAGCGACTCTGCCGTGACCAGGGCCAGCGGCGGCACCACGGCATACACGAAGGGCGCGCGCCTGGCGAGCACGGAAGCCAGCATCACGTAGGCGGCCACCGGCGCGTACCACAGGAACTCGAACACGCCGATGCCCAGCAGGCGGGGCACGGTGCCGATGCCTGCGCCAATCATTTCCAGTACATGCGGGCGCATGGTGGGAACCCGCAGCGCGGCAATGCCGATCAACAGCGGCTGCAGCACCAGGGCCAGGGCCAGCACGAACAGGGGTACCAGCACCAGGGCCACGACGAATTTCGTCAGCACGGTTTCGGTATCGGAGACCGGCAGCGACTTCCAGAACAGGATGCTGCGGTCCCGGCGTTCGGCGTACAGGCAGTCGAGCAGGTAGGCCCAGGCCACGACCCCGGCGAAGATGCCGATGGCTACCACCGTCACGAGCAATATCCACTGGCCTGCATAGGGAGCCGCGGTGATCGGCATGGGGTGATCGGTGCTGATGCGCACACCGTTGCCGAACCGCAGTGCACCGAACGTCGCCGCCGTCAGCAGCAGACCGGCCAGCGCCACGGGGGCCAGCCACAGGCTGCGGCGCTCCCAGACCTCGCGCCTTGCCAGTATCAGATATCGGTTCGCGGCGCTCATGCGACCTCCCTTTCCATGCGTGCGACAAACAGGTCGGCAATGGTGGGCGTGCCGACGTCCCCGAGCGCCGCAAGTTCCGGGCGCGGCGTGTTCTCGTAGAACAGTACGGTGCGCCCCAGTGCGGCGCGTTCACTGAAGGGCTTCAACGCGCGCGCGGCCGCCAGCTGGTCCGGCTTGACGATCAGCTGCGAATAGCGTTCGGCGATCGCCTCCACCGGCGTGTCCAGCACGATCTTGCCGTCCTCGATGAACAGCACGTCGGTGAGCAGTTGCTCGATCTCCTCCACCTGGTGGGTGGTGACCAGAATCGTGCGTTCCTCATCCATGTAGTCGTTGAGCAAGGTGTCGTAGAAGCGACGCCGCACCAGCAGGTCCAGACCCAGCGTCGGTTCATCGAGCACCAGCAGGCGGGCCCGGATGGCCAGCACCAGCGCCAGATGCAGTTGCGTCACCATGCCCTTGGACAGTTCACGCACATGGTGCTTGAGCTTGACGTCCGTCGAGGCCAGAAAGCCCTCGGCCCTGGACCGGTCGAAGGCCGGATGCACGGCCTCCACGTAGTCCAGCGCCTCGCGGACCTGCAGCCACTTCGGCAGCACTGCGACGTCCGCGATGAAGGAGACCTCGCGCATCAGGTGGTCGCGCTCGGAGCGTGGGATTGCGACCGAGCACCGTGAGATGCCCCTGGTAGGGAGTCAGCCCCAGCACGGACTTGATGACCGTGGTCTTGCCCGCTCCATTGCGTCCGATGAGCCCGACGATGCGCCCGGGGGCCACCTTGAAGTCCACGCCGGCCACTGCCAGCTTGCCTCCGCTGTAGCGCTTGGCGAGTCCTTTCGCCTCGATGATCGATGAGGTCATTTGTGCTCCGTTCTGGTCGGCAGCGGCGGCGTGGCCGGCCCCGACGGCTCCTTGTCCAACAAGTTCGGCGGCGGACAGTCCCAGGCGCTGAATCGTCGCGTGGACGCGCGGCCACTCCTGCTTCAGGAAACGTTCCCGCTCGTCCTTCATCAGCGCACTGCCGGCACCCTCGGCCACGAACATGCCGCGCCCCCGCCGCTTCTCCACCAACCCTTCGTCGACCAGCTGCTGATAGGCCTTCAGCACGGTAAGCGGGTTGAGTCGATACTCGGTGGCGACCTGACGCACCGAAGGCAGGGCCTCACCCTCCTTCAGCACACCCTCCAGCATCATCGCCACCACGCGGTCGCGCAGCTGCCGGTAGATCGGCTGCGATTCATCCCACTTGGCGTCGATCGGGCTCATGGATGCCGGACTCTATTCGACCTGCCCGCGCCGATCAGCCCCCGAAGACTGCCCGCAACGGGGCAAGTGCGACGTGTGCGAGCGCGCTGCCGACCGTGTGCGTGTTGCCGGTGAAGATGACGGCGACGCTGGCTGCGATGAAGCTGGTGGTGGCGAGAGCCAGTCCAAAGGCGATGGTGCGATGCACCAGGCCCACTCGTTCGTTTTCATTTGCGTTCTCCATGGCCTTTTCTCCTGTTTCCTTGCGTTGTGGGCCGGACACCTGTCCTGCCCCTGTGGTGTTGTATCTAACTACAACACTAGTTCAGTGTCAACACCCCGCTGACAAGAATTTCATGCAGGCCCCCAAGGCCAGGGCCTGTGGTCCCGGGGGCAGTAGAATCCGCCCCCACCGCCGGCTTTTGCGGGCTGGCGGCCCCTTCCCTGACCCTGCCTGGAGTACCGATGAAGAAGCCCGTTACCGTCACCATCACCGGCGCCGCCGGCCAGATCGGCTATGCCCTTGCCTTCCGCGTGGCTTCCGGCCAGCTGCTGGGCGACGACCAGCCGATCAACCTGCACCTGCTGGAGATCACGCCGTCGCTGCAGGCCCTGCAGGGCGTGGTGATGGAACTGGCTGACTGCGCCTTCCCGCTGCTGAACAAGGTCGTGGCCACGGACGACGCGAAAGTGGCCTTCCGCGATTCACAGGTGGCCCTGCTGGTCGGCGCCCGTCCGCGCGGCCCGGGCATGGAACGCAAGGACCTGCTGCTGGCCAACGCGGCCATCTTCTCCGCGCAGGGCAAGGCGATGAACGAAGTGGCCGACCGCAACATCAAGGTGCTGGTGGTGGGCAATCCCGCCAATACCAACGCGCTGATCGCGCGCGCCAACGCGAAGGACCTCAATCCGCGCAACTTCACCGCGATGACGCGCCTGGATCACAACCGCGCGTTGTCGCAGCTGGCCGAAAAGACCGGCGCGCACACCACGGACATCCGCAAGCTCACGATCTGGGGCAACCACTCCTCCACGCAGTACCCGGACATCTCCCATGCCACCGTCGCCGGCAAGCCGGCGACTTCGCTGGTCGATCACAAGTGGATCGAGGAGAGCTTCATCCCGGTGGTGCAGCAGCGCGGCGCCGCCATCATCAAGGCGCGCGGCGCATCCTCGGCGGCCTCGGCCGCCGCCGCGGCGATCGATCACGTGCACACCTGGGTCAAGGGCACACCGGAGGGCGACTGGGTCTCGATGGCCGTGCCCGCGGACGGCAGCTACGGGATCAAGGAGGGGGTGATCTACTCCTATCCGGTCACCACGAAGAATGGCGAATACGCCATCGTGCAGAACCTGTCGGTCGATGCATTCAGCCGCAAGCGCATGGACGCCAGCGATACCGAGCTGCGCGAGGAGCGCGATGGTGTCAAGGACCTGCTCTAGCCTGATGGAGAGGAGCCTTTCCGTCCTGCTGGGCGCGATCGGACTTGCGATCGCGCTGGCTGGCTGCCAGCCCGGACCGGCCGGTGAGCCGGTCTGCATATCCCGAGGCTCGATGCGCACGAGCGCACGCTTGCCAACGGCCTGCGGGTGTATTCACTGCCCGATGCGGATACCGCCAGCGTGTCGGTAGCGGTGTGGTACGACGTGGGATCCAAGAACGATCCGCCGGGGCGCTCGGGCTTCGCGCACCTGTTCGAACACCTGATGTTCAAGTCCACGGCGGACATGCCGCCGGAGAACATGGACCGGCTTACCGAGGACGTGGGCGGCTACAACAACGCCTCGACCGCGGACGACTACACCGACTACTACGAGACCGTGCCCGCGAACCACCTGCAAAGCGTGCTGTGGGCCGAGGCCGAACGCATGGGTTCGCTGGTGGTGGACAAGGCCAGCTTCCAGTCCGAACGCGCGGTGGTGGAGGAGGAACTGCGGCAACGCGTGCTGGCGCAGCCCTATGGCCGCCTGTTCTACCTGTACCTGTCGCAGGCGAATTTCCACGTGCATCCCTACGGCCGCCCGGGCATCGGCTCGATCCAGGATCTGCAGGCCGCCACTCTGAACGACGTGAAGGCCTTTCACGCCGCGTACTACCGCCCGGACAATGCCATCCTGGTGGTGTCGGGCAACTTCCAGCAGCAACAGCTCGATGCCTGGGTGGATCAGTACTTCGGACCACTGAAGTCCCCGCTCCTGGGCGATCCCGCGCGTGACTGCCGTGGAACCACCCCACGATGCCCCCAGATCCCTGACGCGTCCGCGTTGCCAACGTGCCGCTGCCGGCCGTGACGATTTCCTGGCCGGCGCCGGCTGCCAGCAGCCCCGATATCGCCGCGTGGACGATGCTCGACGCCATCCTGCAGCGCGGTGATTCTTCGCGGCTGTATCAGTCACTGGTCTACCGCCAGCAGCTGGCCGCGGAGGCAGGCTCGGATTTCGACGTGCACGTCGACCCGGGCGCGTACACGTTGTACGCCATCGTGTCGGCCGGCAAATCACCCGACGACGTGCTCGCGGCCCTGCACGCCGAGATCGCGAAGATCCGCGACAACCCGGTTTCGCCCGCGGAACTGGACAAGGCGCGCACCGAGCTGCTCTCGGATGCGCTGCGGGAGCGCGAAACCTCCGCCGGCCGTGCGGCCGAGCTGGCGCGCTCGGTGATCGTCTTCCACGACCCGGATGCGTCGGACAAGCAGCTCGCACAGTTGCAGACGGTCACCGCGGCGGACGTGCAGCGCGTGGCGCGCGACATCCTGAATGATGCGCGCAGCGTGACAATCCGCTATCTGCCGGCGGGCACTGGTGCCAAGGGCGACACGATAGCCGATGCCAGCACCATCCAGCCCACCTCGATCGACATCCCGCAAGCCGAGATTCCCACCTTCGTGCTCGCGCCGCCGGACCAGCGCCAGCAGCCCCCGCCGCCGGGGCCACCGGTGGCGGCGAAGGTACCCGTCGCCACCGAGCAGACGCTGCCCAATGGTTTGCGTGTGATCGTCGCGCAGCGCCCGGCCCTGCCGCTGGTGGCGGCGAATCTGGGTATCGCGGCGGGGGATGCGCTGGATCCATCCGACCGCGCCGGGCTGGCCGAGATGACCGCCCAGCTCACCACCCGCGGCACAGCCACCCGCTCTGCCAGTGACATCGCCAGTGAAGTGGAAGGCCTCGGTGCCTCGCTGGACGCCGGTTCCACCGCTGATTCCTCCAACCTGTCGGTGGTGACCATCGCCAGCAAGGCGCCGCAGGTGCTGGGCGTGCTGGCCGATGTGGCCATGCATCCGGCCTTCCAGCAGCAGGAGCTGGAGCGCGCCAGGCACGAGACGCTCGACAACCTGAGGTTGTCCCTGCGCCAGCCCTCTTCGGTGGCCCGTTACGCCATGCGGCGGCGCCTGTTCGGCGACGGACCCTACGGCAGGACACCCTCGCCGCACTCCATCCAGGCAATCTCCCGTGACGACACCGCCGGCTTTCATCAGCGCTGGTGGCGCCCGGACAATGCCGTGCTGGTGATCAGCGGCGACGTCACGCCCGAGCAGGGCTTCAAGCTCGCGCGGGACGCGCTGGGTGCCTGGGCCAGGCCGGCCGCTGCAATGCCCGACCGCGGCGATGCCGCCGAGTCTGTCCGGCCCGCGCAGCGTCCGCTGGTCATCGACATCCCGCAGATCGGCCAGGCCGCCGTGCTGCTGGGCGTGGTCGGCCCGAGCCGTAACGCGCCGGACTACTTTGCAACGCTGCTTGCCAATGACGTGCTCGGTGGTGGTTACTCCTCGCGCCTCATGGAAGAGATCCGCATCAAGCGCGGCCTTTCCTACAACGCGGTATCGCAATTCCCGCCCCGCCGCTTCGGCGCACCCATCGTCGCCGGCGCGCAGACACGCAATGACGCCGTTGCGCAGGTCGTGGCGCTGATGAGCAGCGAGCTGACCCGCCTTGGCGCCACAGAGATCCCCGCGGATGAACTCGCGGATCGCAAGGCCACGCTGATCGGCAGTTTCGGTCGTTCCGTGGAAACCGTGGGCGGACTGGCCGGCAGGCTTTCCGAGCTCGCCCGCTTCGGCCTGCCGCCCGCGAAGCTGCAGAGCTATTCGGCCGACATCCAGGCCGTGACGCCACGGCAGGCCACGGCCGCGGCGCGCGCCCATTTCGACCCCGCCGACGACAGCCTGGTGGTGGTGGGCGATGCCAGGATCTTCGGCAAGGCGCTCAAGGCGAAGTACCCGCGCCTGCAAACCATCGGCATCGATCAGCTGAACCTGGACAGCGCCACGTTGCAGTAGCGCCCAAAAGGAAACGGGCCGGCCATTTGAAGGCCGGCCCGCATGACAAAGCCCGAACGCTACGGCTTCAGAACAGCTTCACGCGCAGCGTGGTGTACCACTCGCGCGGCCGGCTGTAGGTACCGGCCACCTGGCCCTCGGCACCATTGCTCGAACCGACCACGATGTAGCGCTTGTCCGTCAGGTTCGTGCCACCGAGCGTCAGCTCGTAGCGCCCGCTCGAGGACAGGTAGTGCACGTCGGCGTTCAGGTTGGTGACGGCCGGGCGATACAACTCCGGGGTATTCGGCGCATCGTTGTACATGCTCGCAGTGCGGGTCACGTCGGCGGCCAGGGTCAACGTGGCCGAGTTCGGCAGGAAGATGTCGTACTGCGGACCCAGGGTCACCTTGTACTTGGGCGTCTTCGGGATCTTGTTATCCACGGTAATACCCTGCGAGGCGGCCGCCGGACTCACCGATGAGTACTTGGCATCGATATAGCCGGCCGCCAGATTCATCGACAAGCCGGTTCCGGTCAGCGCCCGCAGCTCCAGCTCCGCACCCTTGAGCTTGGCGTTGCCGGCGTTGTGCAGCACGGGTGATGCGCCTTCCTGGATATTGAGCTGAATGCCGTCGTACTTGGTGTCGAACACCGCGACATTGGCCTGCAGGTGACGATTGAACAGCGTCGACTTCAGACCCACCTCGTAGGTCTGGGCCTTCTCGGGACCGAACGCCGCATCGGCGATGTTGGCGATCGGATTGGACAGGCGCGTGGTCCAGCCGCCGGCCTTGAAGCCCTTCGAGTAGCTCGCATAGATCATCGAGTTGTCCGTGGGATGGAACTGGATGCCCGCGGTCGGCGTGAACTCGCTGTACTTCTGGCGCTGCTGGTCGGGCGGGAAGTAGCGGTACGGGTTGGTGGGATCCGGGAACGGCGCCAGGCCCACGGTGGCCGCGAAGGCAGCCCAGCAGGCCATGTCCGGACCGGCCGGCGTATAGCAGCCCGAAGACTTGTAGTTGTAGCCACTCAGGTCACCCTGGCCGCCCACGAACTTCTTGTCGTCCCTGGAGTAGCGGGCGCCCAGTGTCAGGCCCCACTTGTCGGTCAGCTTGTAGTCCAGGTGCGCGAATGCGGCATAGGACTTCGTCTTCACGTCGTTGGCGAAGTCGTACACGTCCAGCGCTCCGCCGAACGGCACGAAGTCGTGCACGAAGCCGGACTCGTTGAAGTAGTACAGACCCCCGACCCAGTCGAGCTTGTCGTCGAGCGACTTGCCGGAGAGCTGGAACTCCTGCGAGAACTGGCGCTGGAACTGATGATCGCTCACCTCCAGGATCGTCTCCGGCGTGCCATCGAGGTCGGTACCGATGCGCCAGTTGATCTCGCGCCAGCCCGTGATGGACTTCAGCAGCGTGTTGTGCGCCAGATGCCAGTCCACCGTCATCGAAGTGCCCCCGGCGTTGTACTTTGCGAAGCTCGGACCGGAGCCATAGGTGGTGTCGATGTTGCCGGTTTGCGTGTTGGCGAAGTTCCAGTAGATGCGCGGCTGGTTGGACAGCAGGTTGACGGTGTCGCCGGGGCCACCCACGTAACCGGCCCCACCCAGCGCCGGCGCGCCCTGGGCAATGTGATACGCCGTGCCCGTCGGGCTGCACAGACCGTAGCTGGTGTTGAACAACGCCCCGAAATTCGCGACGTCGTTCAGGGTCGAAGCCGGTGTCGAGATGCAGTAGTTGTACAGCGCGCCCATGAAGCCGAAGGGCCCCGGGACCAGCGCATCCAGCGCCGTGGGCAGGTTGTTGCCCGATGGCGTCTGCACACGCATCAGCGTGGTCGGTGTGGCGGACTGGTCTTCCCTGGCCCAGTCGGCGGCGACCGTCACGTCCACTGAATCGGTGGCATGCCACAGCACCTTGCCGCGCATGACCTTCAGGTTCTGGCCGCCGTTGGCGCTGGAGGTCGTGTACCCGCCCTTCGGGAATGCGGTCTGCGGGTCGACCACGAACGGTGTCGAACCCAGCGAGGTATTGGACGGATACGGGATGACCTTCTGGTAGCCGTCACGCTCCTGCGAGGACACCGAAATGGATGTCAGCAGCTTGTCCGAGATGGGTATGTCAGCCGTGAAGGCCAGATCGCGCCGGTTGAACCGGCCGCCCGTCACGGTGGCAATCACGCGCGGTTCGGTGCCCGGCACGTGGGTCACGATGTTGATCGCGCCGCCGATGGTGTTACGGCCGAACAGCGTACCCTGCGGACCCTTGAGGATTTCGATGCGGTCCACGTCCAGCAGGTTCTGGTTGGCACCGATGGTGCGCGCCAGATACACGCCGTCCAGATACACACCGACGCCCGGATCCAGGTTGAACGCGAAGTCGTCCTGGCCGATACCGCGAATCGATGCCGACAGCACCGAGCTGTCGCCGGAGAACGGCGCGCCCGAATCCAGATTGACGTTGGGAGTGAGGTTGGTCAGCGCATGCAGGTCGCCCAGCCCCTTCTGCTGGACCGCATCACCCGTGAAGGCGGTGATCGCGATGGGCACGTCCTGCAGATTCTGGGTGCGCTTCTGGGCGGTAACCACTACCTCCGGAAGCTCGTCCATCTTGGCCTGTGCGTCGGCCGCGCGGGCACACCTGCTGCGGCACGAACGCAACGAGCGACAGCGCCACAGCGCTTGCCACCAGTGATCGGACAGCTATCGACATAGAGACCCCCTCCTTCGGTACAAGTGGCAGCCAACTCCCTGTTGGCACTGCCGGCACGAGCTGGCGCATCCTAGGCCAGACACGGCACCCGGCTGACACACATGTACGAAATGTAATGACTGGGGACAGCAGGTGTTGCGCGAGGCACACATATCGACGGCACTTCGGTAAGCGCCACCACTTGGCGGCAGCGGCGCGGTTGAACCGCAGTCGCTGTTAGCGCGCTGCCTGGTGGAAAGAACTCTGCGCCCGGGGGCCGGCCCGAGGAACCCCAGCGCTCCGAACAATCCCAGTGTTCGGCGATCTTGCGGGTCTTCTCGTCGACGCGGAACACGTCGAACCAGGTCATTTCGTAGATCTGCTCGGGATGCTCGCGGTCGCGCACCTTGCGGGCCCACATCACCATCACCATGTCGCGCTCGGCAATGATGTTGATGATCGGAAAGCGCGAGGTCGCCTGCACCGGCCGGGGCGGGCGCGCCTTGCCGATGGTGTTGACGAAGGCATCGCGCCCGGACTCCACGTTCGGGTTGTGCTGGATGTATTCCGGCGTCATGAACTCCGCGGCGCGCTCCATGTGGCCGCCCTCGTAGACGATGCGCCAGAAGTCCTAGACCAACTTCTTGTTGCGCGCCAGCTGCGGATCACTCGCTCTTGAGCAGTGCGCGCTGGTCCTCTGGCGACCACCAGCGGCGCCAGTGGTTTGCCGGCCACCGACAGACCCGGCGCGGGCCGCCCGGCCGGCGCATCCGCCGACAGGCAACAGCTCGCAGATACGACAGCAACACAATGGCAGCCTGGCGCATCACTTCCCCCTCGTGGATTCATGTCCTTCGCGTGGCGCGATTGTGCCACCAGTCGCGCCGGATCAGGCCTGCCGCGCCAGTTCCACGAACGCCCCCAGATAGCGCGTGTGCAGGTCGGCGGCGCGCATGCCGAGGTGAATGTGCTTGGGCACGCCCTTGCGCCCCAGCCGCAGCGGCACCACCGCCACCCGGGCCGCCTGCTCCTCCACCAGCCAGCGCGGCAGCGCCGCCACGCCGCGTCCCGCCGCCACCATCTGCAGCATGAGGTCCGTGGATTCCAGCGCCTTGTGGGCGCGCGGCGTGACCCCGGCCGGTGTCAGAAACAGGTTGTAGATGTCCAGCCGGCCGGTACCCACCGGATAGGTGATGAGCACCTCATCGGCCAGATGCCTTGGCTCCACGAACTGCCTGCCGGCCAGCCGATGGTTGCGCGCCACGACCAGCACCTGCTCGTAGTCGAACACCGGGATGAAGGTCAGGCCGCGCCGGATTTCCGGATCGGGCGTCACCACCAGGTCGATCTCGTGGTCCAGCAGGGCGCGCGATGCCGCCGAAGCGGAACCTCTGCTTCACGTCCACGTCCACATCCGGCCACTCGGGCATGTAGCGCGCCACCACCTTCAGCAGCCACTGGTAGCAGGGATGGCACTCCATGCCGACGCGCAGGGCGCCGCGGGTGCCGCGCGCGTAACGGCTGCAGGCGGCCTCGGCATTCTCCAGTTGCGGCAGCAGGCGATTGGCCACGTCCAGCAGGTGCTCGCCGGCCTGGGTGAGCCGCAGGCTTGCGACCCTCGCGCAGCCAGACCGGCGGTACCGAGCTCCTGTTCCAGCTTGCGCATCGAATGGCTCAGCGCCGACTGGGTCAGATGCAGCACGCGCGCGGCCGCGGTCAGCGAGCCCTGCCGGTCCACTTCGCGCACGATGTTCAGGTGGCTGCGCTCGAGCATGCCGCCCAATTATGAATGATTTTCATGTATAATTGAATATATATCACTTTTGATTCATGTATCAGGGTCCCTAGCATGGCCCGATGAATGCCAACTCATCCGCACACACCCTCAAGGACCCCGACACTCCTCCGAACATCCCCGCCTGCCGGCCCGTTACGACCATGTCGGCAGCCTGCTGCGCCCCGACTACCTGCTCGCCGCCCGCGCCAGCAAGGCCAGCGGCGAGATCGACGCCGCCGCCCTGCGCGCAGGTGGAGGACCGCGCGATCACCGAGATCGTGAAGTTCCAGCAGGACGTCGGCATGCGCGCCATCACCGACGGGGAATACCGCCGCACCTATTTCCACATCGATTTTCTCGACCAGCTCGGCGGCGTGAAGACCGCCGACCCGGTGCAGGTGGTCAAGCCCGACGGCTCGCTGCAGCTCGCCCCGCCGGTCATCAAGGTGGTCGACAAGGTGCGCCACGACCGGCCCATCGAGGTGGAGAATTTCCGCTACCTGGCCAGCCAGCTGGCGCCCGGCAGCGTGGCCAAGGTGGCCATTCCCTCGCCCACGATGCTGCACTTCCGCGGCGGCCGCGCCGGCATCAGCAAGCTCGCCTATCCGGAGCTGGATCCCGCGTTCTACGACGACGTGGCGCGGGCATACGGCCAGGAGCTGCAGGCGCTGTACGATGCCGGCTGCCGCTACGTGCAGATGGACGACACCAACCTGGCCTACCTGTGCGACCCGCAGCTGCGCGAGGCCGCGCGCGCGCGCGGTGACGATCCGAACGACCTGCCGCGCCGCTATGCCTGGTTCATCAACAAGGTGGTGGCCTACAAGCCCGCCGACATGCTGCTCGCCATGCACCTGTGCCGCGGCAATTTCAAGAGCACCTTTGCCGCCAGCGGCGACTACGAACCGGTGGCCGAGGCGCTGCTGTCGGAAATGGATCTGGACGCCTACTTTCTCGAATACGACGACGAGCGCAGCGGCGACTTCCGCCCGCTGCGGTTCCTGCAGAAGGGCAAGACCGCGGTGCTCGGCCTGATCACCACCAAGGTCGGTCAGCTCGAGGACCGTGATGCGCTGAAGCGCCGCATCGCCGAAGCCGCCAGATATGCGCCGCTGGAGCAGCTGGCGCTGTCGCCGCAATGCGGTTTCGCCAGCAGCGCCGAGGGCAATGCCATCAGCTGGGACAACCAGCGCCGCAAGATGGAACTGGTGGTCGGCCTGGCCCGCGAAGTCTGGGGCGATCGCTAGCAGAGCACTGCGCGGGTATCCGCGCCGGACCCGACAACCGGTCCGGCCGCGGCGCCCGCCACCGGGCGGCATCGTGCCCGCCGCCGCAGCGCGAGCGGCGGGGTTATAGTCTGGCGCATGCTGCTTGCCACCCTGCTCGTTCTGGCTGTCACGGTCGCGATCTTCGCGGCCACCCAGATCGGCGCATTGATCACCCTGCTGTTCGTGATCGCGGTGCTGGTGCTTGCCTACAAGCGCCTGCCGTTGCTCGCCTTCTCCGTTGTCTTCAGCGTCCTGCTGGCCGCCTATCTGTACTGGGGCAACCCGTCGGGCCTGTGGAAGGGCCTGCTGCTGCTGATGCTGGTGGGCATGTGGCTGTTCAACCTGCGCCCGTTGCGCAAGGCGCTGATCTCGCGGCCGTTCCTGAAAGCCTACCTGCGCATGCTGCCCACCATGTCGGCGACCGAGCGCGATGGCGCTGGAGGCCGGCAGGTCTGGTGGGACGGCGAACTGTTCACCGGCAAGCCCGGACTGGAGCCGCTGCTCGACACGCAGCCGCGGCAGCGCTCTCCGCCGAGGAGCAGGCCTTCCTCGACGGCCCGGTCGAAGAGCTGTGCCGCGATGCTCGACGACTGGGACATCACGCACCGGCGCGCCGACCTGCCGCCTGAGGTCTGGGAGTTCCTCAAGCGCGAGCGCTTCTTCGGCCATGATCATCCCCGAAGCAGTATGGCGGCCTGGAATTCTCGGCGCTACGCGCACGTCCTGCGCGCTGGTGAAGCTGGCCAGCCGCAGCGTCACCGCTCGGCGTCACCGTGATGGTGCCGAACTCGCTGGGCCCGGCGGAGCTGCTGCTCCACTACGGCACCGAGGAGCAGAAGAACCACTACCTGCCGCGCCTCGCCCGCGGCGAGGAAATCCCCTGCTTCGGCCTGACCGGTCCGCGCGGCCGGCTCGGACGCGGCCTCGATTACCGACACGGGCATCGTGTGCCGCGGCACGTACGAGGGCCGGGAGGTCATCGGCATCCGGCTGCCCTTCTCGCAAGCGCTACATCACGCTGGCGCCGGTCGCGACGCGTCATCGGCCTGGCCTTCCGCCTGTTCGACCCGGACCACCTGCTCGGCGACGGTCGAGGACCGTGGGCATCACCTGCGCCCTGATCCCGCGCGACACGCCGGGCATCGCTGATCGGGCGGCGGCACTTCCCGATGAACGTCCCCTTCCAGAACGGACCGATTCGAGGGCGAGGACGTGTTCGTGCCGCTGGACGTCCATCATCGGCGGACCGAAGATGGCCGGCCAGGGCTGGCGCATGCTGGTCGAGCAGCTGGCCGGTCGGCCGCTGCATCTCGCTGCCGTCGAATGCCACCGGCGGCGCCATGGTGCGCGACCTGGACTCACCGGCGCGTACGCCGCGCATCCGCAAGCAGTTCGACTCATCAGTGGGCCGTTTCGAGGGCGTGGAGCAGGTCATCGCGCGCATCGTCGGCATCACCTACATCATGGACGCCGCGCGCACCGTGACCACCGGCGCGCATCGACGCCGGCGAACAGCCGGCGGTGCCCTCGGCGATCCTCGAAGATGCACCTGACCGAATTGAGCCGCAGCGTGGCCGCATGACGCCATGGACGTGCACGGCGGCAAGGGCATCATGCCTCGGGCCGCGCAACTACCTGGCGCGCGGCTGGCAGGGCATACCCATCGGCATCACGGTGGAAGGCGCCAACATCCTCACGCGCAACCTGATCATCTTCGGCCAGGGCGCGATCCGCTGCCATCCGTTCGTACTGAAGGAGATGGAAGCGGCGCGCTCGCCGCACGGTGCGCGCAGCGTGGATGATTTCGATCGCGCGCTGTTCGGCCACATCGGCTTCACGATCTCCAATGCGGTGCGCTCGCTGATCATGGCGTTGACGCTGGCGCGTTTCGAGAGCACGCCGGCACCGGTCCGATCCGCCGCTACTACGAGCACATCGAGCGCTTTTCGGCCTCCTTCGCGTTTGCCACCGACGTCGCCATGCTCTCGCTGGGCGGCTACCTGAAGAAGAAGGAGAGCCTGTCGGCCCGGCTCGGCGACGTGCTGTCGTACCTGTACCTGGCCTCGATGGTGCTCAAGCACCACCACGACCAGGGCTCACCGAAGCAGGATCAGCCCATCGTCGAATGGGCCTGCCGCGACCTGCTGTATCGCGCGCAGGAGCAGTTGCACGGCTTTCTGCGCAACTTTCCGAACCGGCTGCTCGCCTGGCTGATGCGGGTGCTGATCTTCCCGCGCGGGCGCACCTACTTTTCGCCCAGCGACCGCCTCGGGGCACAACTTGCCCGGATCGCCATGGAGCCCGGTCCGGCCCGCGACCGGCTGTGCCGCCATGCCTTCCGCGGCCGGCCCGCCGACAATCCGCTGGCGCTGCTCGACCAGGCGCTGCAACTGGCCGTGCAGGTGGAGCCGCTGGAGCGCAAGTTGCGGGTGGAAGGCGTGAAATCCGGGCGCATCAAGGCACTGGACATGCCGGGCCGGATCGCCGCGGGCAAGGCGCTGGGCATCCTGTCCGGGGAAGAAGCCGACCTGCTGCTGGACTATGATCGGCGCATCATGCAGATCATCAATGTGGATGATTTCGCGCCCTCGGAACTGCCGGCCGGCGTGTGACCCCGAAACCCTCAAGGAGACTTTCCATGTCGCGACTGCTGTCCCTGGCCGTGCTGCTCGCCGGCACTTCTGCGTTCCTGTCGGCGTCCGCCCAGGCACCGGGCGCGGCGGCCCTGCCGCGCACCCCGGCACCCCCGGGCGCGAAGGTCTACATCATCAGCCCGCGCGACGGCGCCACGGTCACCAGCCCGGTGCGGGTGCAGTTCGGTCTGGCCGGCATGGGCATTGCCCCGGCCGGCACGAAAGTGGAGAACACCGGGCATCACCACCTGCTCATCGACACCGACTTGCCGCAGAACACCGGCGCACCGCTGCCATCCAGCGACAACGTCCGGCACTTCGGCAAGGGCCAGACCGAGGCCAGCATCGAACTGAAGCCGGGCAGGCACACGCTGCAACTGGTGATGGGCGACTACGAGCACGTGCCCTTTGATCCGGTCATCGCCTCGAAGAAGATCACCGTCACGGTGAAGTAAGCGTCGCGGGCACACGCGGGCCGGGCACACGGATGTATCTGTCTTTCTACGGCCTGGCCGACAAGCCCTTCTCGATCACGCCGGATCCGCGTTACCTGTACCTCGGCGCCCGCCACGCCGAGGCACTGGCGCACCTGGTGTACGGCATCACCGACGCCGGTGGCTTCATCCAGCTCACCGGCGAGGTCGGAACCGGCAAGACCACCGTGATCCGCTCGCTGCTGGCGCGCAAGCCTGACAACACCGAAATCGCGCTCATACTCAATCCGCGCCTGGATGCGCGGCAGTTCCTGGTGACCATCTGCGAGGAACTGGGCATCCAGCAGCCGGCGGGCGATGAGGCCAACATGAAGGAGCTGGTCGACCGGCTCAATCGGCACCTGCTCGGAGCCCACGCGGCGGGCCGGCGAGTGGTGGTGATCGTGGACGAGGCGCAGAACCTTGCGCCCGACGTGCTCGAACAGGTGCGGTTGCTGACCAATCTGGAGACCGAGACGCAGAAGCTGCTGCAGATCATCCTGATCGGCCAGCCGGAACTGCGCTCCATGCTCGAACGCAACGACCTGCGCCAGCTGGCGCAGCGCATCACCGGCCGCTTCCACCTGGAGCCGCTGACGCGCGAGGAATCCTTTGCCTACCTGCGGCATCGGCTGCGCGTGGCCGGCGCCACGCAGGAGATCTTCACGCGCGGCGCCCTCGCCGAGCTGTACCGGGCCAGTGGCGGCGTACCGCGGCTGCTGAACATCATCGGCGATCGCGCCCTGCTCGGCGGCTATACCCTGGACCGCCACGTGGTGAACGCCGCCCTGGTGCGCCGTGCCGCCGGTGAGGTCTCCGGGCATCGCATGCTGCCCGCCTGGCTGCCGTGGCTGGCCGGCAGCGCGACGGTGGCCGTGCTCGCCACGGCCACGTGGTTCGCCTGGAATCTCCAGCAAGACGTGCCGCCATCGGCGCCCCCGCCCGCGATGGCAGTCGCGACACCGGCGGCGGCGCCGGCCGCGCCACCGGCCGCGGCGCCTGGCGCGCCGGCACCGCAGCCGGATCTGCTTGCCATGCTGCATGCCGCCGCCGCGTTGACCGACCTCGACGGCGCTTACACGCGGCTGTTCAAGTTGTGGAATGCGCGCTACGTCGCCGGATCCGAGGACCCGTGTTCCCAGGCCCAGCGCCAGGGGCTGGAATGTCTGAATGAAACCGGCGGCCTGGCCGCACTGCGTCGCTACGACCGCCCGGCCGTCATCGCACTGGAAGACGAAACCGGCGCCGAGCACCAGACCGTGGTCACCCGGCTTGGTGATCACGATGCGCAACTGATGATCGGCGATACCGAACGCAAGGTGCCCCTGACCCAGCTGGCGGAGCGCTGGAATGGCGACTTCCTGCTGCTGTGGAAGCCGGCGCAGCTCGACGCGCGCACGCTGTCACTGGGCATGAGCGGGGCGGCGGTGGGCGAACTGCGCCAGCGCCTGCGTCAGTGGGCCGGCATAGCGACGGGCCCTGCGGCACCGGCCGCCGCCGGCGATGTCTTCGACGAATCGCTGCGGCAGCTCGTACTGCAGTTTCAGCGGGCCAACGGGCTGGACACCGATGGCGTGGCCGGCGCGCACACCCTGGCCCTGCTGGATGCCAAACTGGCCGCCACGGATACGCCGCTGCTGTCGGCAAACGTCAGGTAACCACGTGTCCTTCATCCTCGATGCACTGAAGAAAGCCGAGTCCGAGCGCCATCGCGCCTCCGGGCCGGTGCTGGTGGACGTGCGCCTGGCACCGCACCGTCGCGGCCTGCCGGTGTGGGGCTGGGTACTGGGAATCGTGCTGCTGGCCAACCTCGCCGTACTGGCCTGGATGATGTCGCGCAAGCCGGCGGTCCACGCAGGCCGCTGCCGTGGAGATTGCCGCAACCGCACCGGCTGCCGCGGGCACTGCGGATCGCTGCCTCCGCGACGCTGCCAGACGCACCACCGCCCGCATCGGCGTCCGGTACCGCGGGCGCCGCCGCTGCCGGCGCCCGCGACAGTTGCGCCGACAGCCGGTGCGAGCGCGGCCCCCGACCCGGCCAACCTGCCCACCTTGCAGGATCTGCAGGCTCAGGGCGTGTCGTTGCCGCCGCTGCTGATGAACCTGCACGTCTACGACGCCACGCCATCGCTGCGTTTCGTGATGCTCAACGGATTGCGTCTGGGCGAGGGTGAGTTCACGCCCGACGGCATCAAGGTGGTAGCCATCACCGAACACGGCGTCGTGCTCGACGCCCGCGGCCGGCGGTTCGTGCTGCCGGCAGGCGGCTGAGGCCGCGCCCGCCTACTCGGCGATGTACCAGTGCTTGTCCACCTTCTCGAGCACCAGCTCCGAGAACGGCAGACCCTGTCCGGTCAGATCGTAAACCGCGCGCGTGCCCTCATACTCGTAGCGTGGCGCCGCCTTGCGCGCCAATTGCAGCGCACTGAGCATCTGCGAGCGCAACTCCTCGCGGTTCTTGCAGGCATTGATCATCGCGCGCAGCGCCTTCCTGCCGGTGGTGCGCCGGAAGTTGGGGCTCATCTGATCCTCGTAGTAATGATCGCAGCGCACCCTGGTGAGACTGTTCTGCGCGGCGTCGAGCAGTTCCAGGATCCCCGGCGGCGTGGCACTGACATCCGCAGCCGGCGCAGCACCTGCCGGTGAGGCCGGCGTGGCGGCGGCGCTTGCCGGCACCGCCATGTGCGGCGGGCTCACCCGACCAGTTCTGAGGTCATCGATCTGGGCCTGCAGTTCCAGCGGCAAAGCGGCCTTCCAGTCCTTGCCCCACGGCACGATGGACACCAGCACGGGCACGCGCACGGTGCCCTGGTCCCTGGGCGGCACCAGCCGCCCCACCATGTGCACCATGCCGCCCTTGTCGTCGACCGAGCCCAGCCAGTCAACCCGATCGAACGGCCGGCCGCTGAAGTGCAGGCGCGGGGCCAGCGCCACGAAGAAATTCTGCGGCGTCAGACGCTCGATATCGGCCAGCGGCATGGCGGGCCCGAACAGGCGCGCACGCACCACGCTCTCGTTGCGATCGGCCTCCAGCTTCATCTGCTCGAGCAGGCTGCTGCGCAGCTGCTCGAGCTCATCGTCGCCGATGGTCTGGACAATGGCGCGCGCATCCCCGGTGGCCAGGGCAGCCAGATACTCCTCGGCGGCGCGTCGTTGCGCCGAGCCGCGCTCCGCACCCGGGTTCCTGTCACCGCCGCCGCGATCGGCGGCCGGGGCCGTTGCGGCTACTGCAACGCAGAAGACGACGGCCAGCATTGCCCCCAGGCGCCGGGCCGCGCGCCGCGACATTCTTGAACCAGTCCACATTCGCGACATTTCCACGGCTACGTGCATCACAGATTGGAAAACAGAGGGTTTTCGAAGGTTGTACCCACGGAGCAGCCTCGTAAAGTCCTCCGTGAGGGTTTGTGCGGAAAGGGCTGTCCGCGCCCCAGGAACCAAAAGCGCTGGAGACGGTCTTTGAGTGCAAGTCCCCTGTCCCGCCTCGCCGGGAACAAGACTTCGGCAGGTCCCTTACAGGAAGGTAATGCGACCTCGAAGCGTCTGATTGCGGTCACCCGGGACGCGGTGCTGGGCCGTGCCATAGAGGAACTGGGCGGCGAGGTCTCCGTCGTCATCGTCAAGGACCTGACCGAACTGACCGACCAGCTGCTCGAGCATGGCGACGCTGTGGCACTGCTGGACGCAGCCGCCGTCAGCACACCGCTGGTGGGCGTGGTGGAATCGCTGGCGCGCCAGTTTCCGGACCTGCGCCTGATGGTTGCCGGGCAGGCCCGGGAACAGAACCAGCTCGCCACGCATATCGCCAACGAAACGGTGTTCCGCTTCGTCCACAAGCCAGTCTCCCCGCAGCGCCTGCAACTGTTCCTGGAAGCCGCCTCGCGCGAGTCCGGACGTCGCCGCGACCCGGTTGTCCATGGCGGCGCCCCGCGCCCGCCTTCCAGGATGGCATTCATCATCGCCGGCCTGGTGGCCGCGGCGATGGCGGTGGCCGCGGCCTGGCTGTTCTGGCCGCATGGTGCCGCCGCGCGCCTCAACGCCCGCGACCTGGCCAAGGTCGAGCAGATGCTCAGCGATGCCGGCGTGGCCATGGCCGCCCATCGGCTGGTGTCTTTCGACGGCAGCAGTGCCGCCGAACAATACCGCGACGTGCTGCTGCTCGATGCAATGAACGAACGGGCACGCGCCGGTCTCAACGCCGCGCTGGGCGGCGCGATCGCCGAGGCCCGGCAGGACCTGGCCGACGGCAAGCTCGACACCGCCACCAATACAATGGAGGCGGTCCGCCTCATCGCTCCCGACCAGGCAGGGCTCAAGGATCTGGTTGCGGCGGTGAATACCGCAACCCAGCAGGAACTGGCCGACACCAAGGCGCGGCAGGCCATGGAGGCGCGCAAGGCGCTGATACAGACGGCCGTGGACCAGATGGAGGCCAGCATCCGCGGCGGCGCACTGCTGCAACCCGCTGGCGACAACGCCATCACGCATTTCGACGCGGCACAGAGCGTCAGCGTGGGTGACCCGGTGGTGCGCAGCGCGCGCAGCAGGCTCGCCGGCGCGCTGGTGGCTGCGGGCGAAGCCGCCGTATCCGCCAGACACCTGGATGAGGCGCGCCGCTACGCCGACGCCGCCGGACACATCAACAGCGGCGCGCGCGGCCTGTCTGCCCTGCTCTGGCACATCGAACAGGCCGCAACCCCGGTGGTGGCGCCACCTCCTGCCCCCGCCCCGAAGCCCAAGGCGCCGCCCGCACTCGTCGCGACGCCACCTGCAGCCGCCACACCCGACGCCACACCGGCACCGTCCAGTGCCACGCCGCCAGCCCCCGCCGATGGCGCGCCTGTTGACGCTGCGTCGGTTGCCGCCGCAACGCAGGTGCCGCAGGCAGCCTCGCCGCCGCAACCTTTGGCCGGCCCGGCGCAGCCGTCGCCGCTCGCGGCTGCCAGCAAGGCACCGGCCCCGGCAACGCCCGCGGCGAAGAAGGAAGTGGCCAAGAAGGACGAAGTGATCTCCGCCAACAAGCTGAAGATCCTGCGCACTGTTCCGGCCACATATCCGCCGGATGCGCTGCAAAGACTGATATCCGGCTGGGTGGACCTCGAATTCGTCGTGGGCCGGGACGGCTCGGTGAAGGAAGTGACGGTCAGGAATTCCGAGCCCGGACACATCTTCGACGATGCCGCGATGCGGGCGCTCAGCAAGTATCGCTTCTCGCCGGTCGTCAGGAACGGACAGCCGGTGGAACAGCGTGCCGCGCTGCGCATGCGGTTCACGGCCAAGGATCAGTAGCAGGCACGCTGCTGCGGCCATGTCATCCGCCCTGCGAGTCCTGGTGGTTGCCGACGACGAACAGGTCGGCCGCTGGCTGCAACACCGCATCGAGACCGTCGGACTCGCCGCCCGCATCGAATGGGAGAACTTCGACACTTTCGATCGGCGCGCGGCGGCCACGGTGGGCCATGCCAGTGACGTACTTATTGCCGTGCTCGACTTCTCGCCGGATGTGGCCACACCCGCCTTCGACTGGATCGACCGGGTCCTCGCGCCGCCTGTCGCTCCGCCGCTGATCGTGGTCGCGGATCACGGCGATGAACTCACGGCGGTCGGCTCACTGCGCCGTGGCGCGACGGACTATCTGCCGCGACGCCAGTTGAACTCGGACATGCTCGCCGCCAGCCTGAAGGCGGCTCGCAATGCGCGGCGCGAAGGCGCCACCCGGCAACGGGGCAATCAGGAGGCGCCGCTGCCGCCGCTGCCGCAGCGCCTGCCGCGCGACCTGATCCCGCGCTACCAGCTGCTCGACACACTCGGCGAATCCATGCGGGCCACGGTATACCTGGCGCAAAGCGCGGCGCTGAACCGGCACGTGGCGCTGAAAGTCAGCCAGGTCAGTGTGGACGAGGAACCGCAGTTCGCGCGCGAGTTCGAGTCGGTGGGTGAATTGCGGCATCCGTCCGTCGTGGACATCTACGACTACGGTGTGCATGAGGGCCGCGAGTTCATTGCGATGGAGTACTTTCCCTGCGGCGACCTGAAGGCGCGGCTGCAGAATCCGATCACTGAAGCCGAATGCCTGGAATACCTGCAACGCATTGCACGTGCATTGTCGGTGGTGCACGCCAAGGGACTGGTGCATCGCGATCTGAAACCGCCGAACATCATGCTGCGCGAAGGCGGCGAGGTGGTGCTGATCGATTTCGGCATCGCCAAGACCGTGGGCGAGACGCTCGGCAGCACACGTACCGGCGTGCTGCGCGGCTCCCCGTACTACATGAGTCCGGAGCAGGCACAGGGCGAGGTACTTGACGCGCGCAGCGACCTGTACAGCCTGGGGGTGATCTTCTACGAGATGCTCACCGGCAGCAAACCCTACGTGGCAACCACGGCAATTGAGGTTCTGCAACAGCATGTCACCCGTGACGTCCCGGAACTCGCGCCGGAACATGCGCATCACCAGGCACTGCTGGAAGCCCTGATGGCCAAGGATCGCGACGAGCGATTCGAATCGGCGGACGCCCTGCTGGAGAACATCCAGAGCGTCACTGCCTGACGCATAATTCCACGGATATGGACGACCCATCATCCGTGCTGGTGCAGATCCTGCTCGGCTCGAGCCGCACGCTGGCCCTGCAGCTCAACGACAGGCTTGTCGTGCGTGTCGTCCACAATGCCCCGCTGCTGCAGGAATGGCGCGGCCTGGACGATGCGATGCCCGGTTCCCTGCAACAGCTGCTCGAAGAGCTGCTGCCGCTGCCCTCCTCGAGCCTCGTCATGGACCAGATCGGCGCCGCGAGCGCCGCCGCGGACCAGTCCGGGACGGACCTGGGCACCTACGCCATGCGGGTGCCGCATGGCGGCGGCCTGGATCGTTACCTCACGCTGAGCCTGCACCGCGATCCCGATGCCGGGGAGCTGCCCCTGCTGCTGGTGCTGCGCGATGTCACCGCACTGGAAGGCCAGCATCACTCGCTGGCGCAGGCGCGCGAATCCCTGGACACCGCGGTTGCCGTACTGCGGGCCGAGCCCCGGACCATTCGGCTGTTTCTGTCGGCGGGTATGGCCTCGGTTGGCGCGATACGCGCCACGATGAAGATGCCGGCACGCGACCAGGAAGCCGTGCACGCCAAATTGACGCGGCTCAGGGAGGGCGCGGACCAGCTCGGTGCCGAGGCCCGCGCTGCCGGGGTTGCCGCGGTCACCGAAGCCTGCGCCGCCTTCGCACAACGGGTTGCGGCATTGCATGAGAGGCCTGTCGTCACCGGGGATGACCTGCTGCCGCTGGCGCCACTCGTGGACCGGATCGCCTCGGCGGTTGGCACCGCAACGCGCATCGAGGAGATGCGCCATGTCCCGCAGGCGCGCACCCGGTCGCAGGGACGTGAACGCGCCTCGCCGGACGCCAGGAAGGACGCCGCGGAATGGGCACGCGGCGCCGAGCGGCGCTGGAGCAGCTTCGTGCGCCAGCGCGGCGGCGAACTGGGCACGCTGGTCAAGTTGCAGGTACAGAACGCACAACTGGTGCCATCAGGGCTGCGCCGCGAGGTGGACGACATGCTCCAGCATCTGCTGCGCAACGCCGTGGACCATGGCATCGAAACCCCGGAGCAACGCCTGGCGGCGCAGAAGCCGGCCGCCGGCGTGATCACGGTGAAGTTCGAGGACGCAGGGCCACGGGGCGTGACCATGACCGTGCGCGACGACGGACGTGGATTCGACATCGAGCGCATTGGAGCAGCCGCGGTGCGTTCCGGACTTCTGTCGGAGGAATCCCTGCTCGAGTACGACCCGGGCGAAGTGGTCGGGCTGATCTTCAAGCCGACATTCTCCACCGAACACCTGGATGGCGAAGCCGGTCGCGGGCGCGGCATGAGTTTCCTGAGGCGCACGGTCACGCGCATTGGCGGGCAGATCACCGTGGCGACCAAGCCCGGCGTTTACACGCAGTACGTCATCCACTTGCCCGCGCAGGCGAACCCCGATCCGGCTTGACAAGCCATCCGACCGGCGGGTGCAATGCCCGCGGATCCTGCCGCGGGGGCGCGATGCACCTGGTCGATACGACTCTGTTCTACTCACCGACCAGCGGCGGCGTCAGGCGGTATCTCAACGCCAAACACGCCTGGTATGCCGCGCATGACGGTCCGCGCCATTCGCTGCTGGTGCCGGGTGAGCGCACCGCTGTGGTGCCGGGCAACGTCAGTACCATCGCCGGACCCGTGGTACCCGGCACCTTCAACTATCGCCTGCCGCTGAAGCCGCGGTGCTGGTCGCAGACTCTCGACGCGCTCGAACCGGATCTCATCGAAGCCGGTGACGCGTTTCACCCGGCCTGGTGCACGCTGCGCGTGGCGCGACGTCTGGGTGTACCGGCCGTTGCGTTCTTTCACTCGCACCTGCCGCGGCTGATCGGCATGCGCGCCGGCGCGGCCGTCGGGCGCCTGGCCGGCCGCTATCTGCGTGCGCTCTACGAGCGTTTCGATCTGGTGCTGGCACCCAGCCGCGTGATGTGTGACTACCTGTGCTCACTCGGCCTGACCAACGTGATGCTGCAACCACTGGGCGTGGATACGGATATCTTCCATCCGCGACTGCGCACCACGCAGCTGCGGGCCACACTGGGCTTGCCGGAGCATGTACGGCTGTTGACGTACGCCGGCCGCTTCTCGGCCGAGAAGAACATCGACGTGCTGCGGGACGTGTTCGCCCGCCTCGGGCCGCGCTATCACCTGTTGCTGGTGGGTGGCGGCGAGGAACGACGCCTGACCCCCAACGTCACTTTGCTGCCGTATCGGCGCGACAGCACCGAGCTGGCCACCTTGCTTGCCTCCAGCGATGCGCTGGTGCACGGCGGCACCGCGGAGACTTTCGGCCTGGTGGTGCTCGAGGCAATGGCCTGCGCTCGCCCGGTAGTGGGAGTGCGCGCCGGTGCGGTTGCGGAGCTGGTCAATGAATCGGTCGGGGTAACCGCCGCGCGTGCGACCGCCGAGCTGCTGGCAGCCGCGGTACGTGATCTCTACGATCGCGATCCCGACGCACTGGGTCGGGCGGCGCGCGCACGCGTCGAGGAACGCTACAGCTGGGACGGCGCGCTGCGCCGGCAGCTTGCGACCTATGCCTCGCTTACAGAGAAGAAATGGATTGCGCCGGAGGGCTGGGCCACGACCACGGCGCGGCCATCGGGCGAGAAGGCCGCCGTGCCCGCGGGCCCGTCCAGCAACTGGATATCCAGTGCGGTGCGCGCGCCGGACCCGGGCCGCCACAGCGCCACGCGCCCATCCCGCCCGGTGGAGACCAGCAGCCGTCCATTCGGCTGAAAGCTCAGGCACTCGACGCGGTCGGTGTGCAGCTCCAGTTGCAGTGGTTCGGTCCCCTCGGGCCCCTTGCCACTGAATTCCCACACGACCACGCTGCTGGCCCCGGTCGAAGACGTGGCCAGCCAGCGGCTGTTGGCGCTCCAGACAGTCTGGTCCACCTTGCCGGCGTAGCCGCTCATGCGCGAGCGCTTGCGGGTATTGAGATGGCGGAAATTGACCGTGCCGTCCGCGAGCCCGCACGCGAGCACCTTCTGGTCCGGCGAGAGCGCCAGTGTCAGCGGCGTGCCTTCCAGCTCGAACTGCTCGATGGCACCGGTGTCCACGCGATCAACGAAGATCGCGCCGTTGCCGGCGCCAAGCAGTTCATCACGACCGCGCCAGAGCAGATGCGACAGCGCGGCGCCATGGCCGGCCAGCTTGCCGGCCGGTTGACCCGCGGCGTCGAACAGCAGCACATCCTTGCCCACCGCGAACGCCAGGCGCGTGCCGTCGGCGCGCCATGCCAGACCAGCCGGCCAGCGCGGCGCGCGCATCAGCAGGCGATCTTCGACCGCGCCGTCGACCGCCGGACGCAGGTACACGGCGCCATCCTGGCCGCTGCTGGCCAGCAGCCTGCCCCCGGGTTGCCAGCCCAGCTCCAGCACACCCGGGGCCTGTTCGCCCAGATTGCGCACCGCGCCGTCACGCGCCAGCACGCAGATCCGGCCTTCACCGCCACCCACCGCCAATGCCGAACCATCCGGTGCCCAGGCCAGGGCCGCGGGATAGTCCTCGATGACGGCGCGAGCGGCCGCTTCCAGGCGCGCTGCCCTGACCGTCATGCCACGCAGCCGAGGAAGCCGGTCAGCAGTTCCTCGCGATCCAGATTGCGTCCAATGAATACGAGCTGGCTGGCGCGCGGCGCGCTCCCCCAGGGCCGGTCGGGCCGCCCGTCGAACATCATGTGCACGCCGTGAAAGACATAGCGGCGCTCTTCTCCGGCGATGTTCAGCACACCCTTCATGCGCAGGATATCGGCGCCGCGGGCCTGCAATACCCATGACAGCCAGTCGTTGACCTTGCGGGCATCCAGCGCGCGCGCCTCTTCGATGCCCATGGAGCTGATCTCATCGTCGTGATGGTGCGAGGCGAATGCCCGTTCGGCCACGGGCTTGCCGGCAAGCGTCAGGCCGAACTCGCCCGGCGCGTGCTCGGTGAACAGCGCATAGGCGCCCGGTCTGTCGATGTCGATGGCGTACTGGCCGCCCATGCACTGCATCTCCAGCGCATAAGGGACACTCGCCGGTGCAAGATGTCCGCCGCTGTCCACGTCCCGGGCCGTTTCGGCGAACACGCGCACGGCCGGCTCGATCTGTGCGGCCAGCGCTTGCGGCGTTGCTGTCGGCATCGGCAACAGCGCGACCTTCAATGCGGCATGCTCATGCCCGTGATCATGGTCGTGGTCGTGGTCGTGGGCATGACCGTGCTCGCCCGCCGCCCTGATGATGTGCGTGCCGGCTGACAGCTCGTAGGCACCGGCCCATTCGAACGGGTATTGCGGCTCCAGAAAGGCCGCGTCCACCGCCAGCGCCCGGTCCAGATCGAACGCGCCCAGGCCCAGCACCACGTCGACCGGCACTTCGGCATTGACGGCACGCTGGATGCGCGCCGTACCGTTGATGCCGCGGATCTTCTGCTCGATGCGCGCCACGTCCGGCGCGGCCACCAGGTCCGTCTTGTTGAGAATGACCACGTCGGCGAACCCGACCTGTATGGCCGGCTCCTTCAGATCCCGCAGGTGCTGCTCGAAATGCCGCGCATCCACCACCGTGACGATGGCATCGACCACGAACTGCTCGCGCAGATCCTCATCGAGGAAGAAAGTCTGCGCCACGGGCCCCGGATCGGCCATGCCGGTGGTCTCGATCAGGATGTAATCGAAGCGGTCGCGGCGCTTGGTGAGCTGGCCCAGCACCCGGATCAGGTCGCCGCGCACCGTGCAGCAGATGCAGCCGTTGCTGGTCTCGAATATTTCCTCTTCGGCGCCGACGACCAGCGCCTGATCCACACCCACCTCGCCGAATTCGTTCTCGATCACGGCGATGCGCTTGCCGTGCTGCCCGGTGAGTATGCGGTTCAGCAACGTGGTCTTGCCGGCACCCAGGAAGCCGGTCAGCACGGTGACGGGAATGCGGGCGGGTTGGTTCATGTTCACTTGCGTCCGGCGGTATCCATTTCCCACACAGTAACCGGGCAACCGTGGCGCAGCCAGAAGCCAGCGCCCAGGTGCTTGAAGTCCCGCGCCAGCTCGCGCCGGTACCAGGCCCCGCCGCGCAGGCTGACCGCCGGGTCGGTGCGCGACTGGTCGCAGTTCTCCTCCCAGTCCTCGCGGGTCAGTACGCCGAAATACAGCAGGCCGCGGCACACCCGGGCCAGATTCTTCAGGGCGCGCCGTGTCTGCGTGGCGTCCAGGTACTGCAGCACGTCGTAGCAGATGACCAGGTCGTACGTGGCCTTGCGCGTGAAGTCCTGGATACCGCCGTGGATCCAGCCATGACGCCGGCACAGGTATTGGCTGACTTCCAGGCCGGTGTAGCTGGCCCGGCGCAGGCTGCGCTTCAGGGGCGCGCGCAGCAGGCCGACGCCGCAGCCCGCATCCAGGATGCTGCGCACCGCGAGGCCCAGGTGCTCGGCCATGGCCGCGATCAGCCGGCCGCGCGCGTTCATCTCCGCGCGATTGGTGACCGCGGTGCGTCGGTCGAAGTAGAAACGCTGGTAGTAAGCCCGGTCAAACTGCTCTGTCATTCGATAAACTTGGACGGATGTCCGCCAATGCTCCCCGTGTCGGTTTCGTAAGCCTCGGTTGCCCCAAGGCACTGGTGGATTCGGAACGAATCCTGACGCAATTGCGCATCCGCGGCTACGAGATTTCGCCGAGTTACGAGTCCTCCGACCTGGTGGTGGTCAACACCTGCGGCTTCATCGACAGCGCCATCGACGAGTCGCTGCAGACCATCGGCGAGGCGCTGGCCGCCAACGGCAAGGTCGTGGTAACCGGCTGCCTCGGCGCCAATCCCCGGCGGATACTGGACCAGCACCCGAAGGTGCTTGCCGTCACCGGTCCGCATGCCACCGAGCAGGTGCTGGAGGCGGTTCAGGCGCATCTGCCGCGTCCGCACGACCCGTTCGCGGATCTGGTGCCGCCGCAGGGCGTGCGCCTCACGCCACGCCACTACGCCTATCTGAAGATCTCCGAAGGCTGCAACAACAAGTGCAGCTTCTGCATCATCCCCGCGCTGCGGGGTCGCCTCGTCTCGCGTCCACTGGACAGTGTGCTGGCCGAAGCCGAGCGGCTGGTGGCTGCCGGCGTCAGGGAGCTGCTGGTGATTTCGCAGGACACCAGTGCCTACGGCGTGGACCTGCGTTACCAGGCGGTGAACTTCGGCGGCACGCAATACCAGACGCGCTTCATCGACCTGGCACGCGGCCTGGGCGCTTTGGGCGTCTGGGTGCGGCTGCATTACGTCTATCCGTACCCGCATGTGGATGCCGTGCTGCCGCTGATGGCCGAGGGCCGCGTCCTGCCTTATCTGGACATTCCCTTCCAGCACGGCAGCCCAACAGTACTGAAGCGCATGAAGCGGCCGGCACACGCCGAAGACACTCTCGAGCGTATCGCCGCCTGGCGCCGCGCGGTGCCGCAGCTCACCCTGCGCAGCACCTTCATCGTGGGTTTCCCCGGCGAGACCGAAGCCGAATTCGAAGAACTGCTGGCCTGGCTCGATGCCGCGCAGCTGGACCGGGTGGGTTGCTTCAAGTACTCGCCGGTGGAGGGTGCGACCGCCAACGCCTTGCCCGGTGCGGTGCCGCCGCGAGGTGATGGAGGAACGCCATGCGCGCTTCATGGAAAGGGCCGCGGCGATTTCCGAACGGCGCCTGGCCGGCAAGGTCGGCCGCGAGCTGACCGTGCTGGTCGACAGCATCGATGGGGAGCAGGCCATCGCGCGCACCGCAGGCGATGCCCCGGAAATCGACGGTGTGGTCAATGTGCAAATGGCCGCAGGACTGCGGCCCGGCGAGTTCGCGCAGGTGAAGGTGACCGCCGCCGGTACCTACGATCTGGCGGCCGAACCGGTCTGAGCATCCAGGCGCGCGCGCAGGGCCGCCGCCATTGCGGTGTCCGGGCGCAGTCCGAACACATCGCGCAACGCGTCGAGCACTTCCGCGGCCGAGGCCAGCTCGCGCCGTGTGCTGTGCCCCCCGGTCCGGTGGAACCCCAGCTCGCGGTTGTGCAGCACGTGCCGGCCCTCAACGGCAAACACGCGAGACGATCAGCGACTGCGTGAAGTGCGAGCTCGGATCATGCGCCAGCTGATAGTTGATCGCTTCGAAGTCGATGGGCAGTTGCGGCTGCAGGTCGAAGCGGCACAACGGCTTCCACTCATCACCGATCAGCGACTCGAGCCGGCGCTCCTCGCCAGGCAGTCGCAGCAGGCGAAACGGTTCATGCGGCGTCTGCTGGGATGCTTCGCTGTGCAGTTCCAGCACGCCACTCATCGTCTGGCCGCCAAAGCCCACGTCGGCCAGCCACTCCTGCCCGCCGGCCCGCACCAGCAGCAGTCGATGCGAACGGGGCGTCACGGCGTCAGGCGCCCGGCCCCACAGCACGCGCCCGGCCAGATCCGTGACCTCGAAACCCAGTGCGCGCAGGGCGTTGCCGAGCAGCAGGTTCTGCTCGAAGCACCAGCCGCCGCGACCGTCCTGCACCAGTTTGCGCTCCACCGCCTGCGGGTCCAGGCTGACGCCCAGGCCCAGGAAGGCGCCCAGGTTCTCGAATGCGATGGACTGCGCGTGGCGCAGCACGATCCCGTCCAGCAGCGCCCGGCCGGGTTCGCGCGCACCCGAATAGCCGATCCGCCGCAGATAGGCGTCGATGTCCATGCGCTGACCCTGTCGGCTATTCGACGGTGACGCTCTTGGCCAGGTTGCGCGGCTGGTCCACGTCCGTGCCGCGCAGAACGGCGACGTGATAGGCCAGCAGTTGCAGCGGTATCGTGTAGACAATGGGCGCCTGGAAGTAGCTGACATGCCGCGGCATGGTCAGCACGTGTACGCCGTCGCTGTCCTCGATACCGGAGTCCGGATCCGCGAATACATACAGGGCGCCGCCACGGGCACGCACTTCCTGCAGGTTCGACTTCAGTTTCTCCAGCAGCTCATTGTTGGGCGCCACGGTGACAATCGGCATGTTCGCGTCCACCAGCGCCAGCGGACCGTGCTTGAGTTCGCCGGCCGCGTAGCCCTCGGCGTGGATGTAGGAGATCTCCTTGAGCTTCAGCGCGCCTTCCTGCGCCACCGCCGCCATGGCACCTCGGCCCAGGAACAACGCGTGCTGCTTGTCGACGAAGCGCGCCGCCAGCTCGCGAATCTCGCCATCCAGCTCCAATGTCTTGTCGATCAGCCCCGGGACCTCCACCAGTCGCTCGACCAGTCCACGCTCGCGCTCGCTGTCGGCGCCATGGGTCTTGGCCAGTGCCACCACCAGCAGGGACAGGGCCGCGATCTGCGTCGTGAACGCCTTGGTTGAGGCAACGCCGATTTCCGGTCCGGCGCGGGTCAGCATGACCAGGTCCGATTCGCGCACCAGTGAACTCTCCGGCGCATTGCAGATGGTCAGGGCGGCCAGATAGTTGGAGCGCTTGGCATGGCGCAGCGCGGCCAGCGTGTCGGCCGTCTCGCCGGACTGCGAGATGCTCACGAACAGCGCATTCTCCGGCACCACCGGATTGCGGTAGCGGTACTCGCTGGCGATCTCCACGCGGCAAGGAATGCGGCAGATCTGTTCGATGAAGTACTGCGCGACGATGCCGGCGTGGTAGCTGGTGCCACAGGCGACGATGTGCACGAACTCGACTTCCGGGAAGATCGCCTGCGCCTTGTGGCCGAATGCCGCTTCCAGCAGGCGCCCGTTGGCCACGCGCTCCTGCAGCGTATTGGATACCGCCCACGCCTGCTCGTGGATCTCCTTGAGCATGAAGTGCTCGATAGGGGCCCTTCTCGGCGGCGGTCGCGGACAGTTCGCTCTGGGTGACCGGGCGCTCGGCCGTGTTCCCTTCGGCGTCGATGATCCGTGATGCTCTCGCGCCGCACCTCGGCGATGTCCCCCTCCTCGAGAAACTGGAAATGACGCGTCACCGGCAGCAGCGCCGCGATGTCGGAGGCGACGTAATTCGCACGTTTGCCCACCCCAATCACCACCGGACAGCCCATGCGGGCCACGATCAGGCGGTCAGGCTCCTGTTCGCAGATCACCGCCAGCGCGTACGCGCCCTCCAGCTCGGCAACCGTGGCACGCACGGCCTTGAACAGGCCCCCCAGCGTCTTCAGGTGAAAATGGATGCGATGCGCAATGACCTCGGTATCGGTCTCGGATGCAAACTCGTAGCCTGCATCCTCCAGTTCCTTGCGCAGCTCCTGGTGATTTTCGATGATGCCGTTGTGCACGATGGCCAATCCGTCGTGCGAGACATGTGGATGTGCATTGCGTTCGGAAGGCACGCCGTGCGTGGCCCAGCGCGTGTGGGCGATGCCGGTGGGTCCCGCAAGCGGCGCTTCATCCAGCGCCTGCTGCAGCATCTTCACCTTGCCGACCGTGCGCAGGCGCCCGACCTTGCCGCGCGCGCTCACCACGGCGATGCCGGCCGAGTCATAGCCGCGATACTCGAGCCGCCGCAATCCATCAATCAGCACGGGCACGACATCCCGCCCGGCAACCGCACCGACAATGCCACACATCTTAAGTGCTACTCCTTGCGGCGGGCGCGCCCGGCGGGGCGCTGCCAGCCTTCGATCGTGACCTGCCTGGTGCGCGCGACCGTCAGCTTGCCCGGCGGCGCGTCGCGCGTGATGGTGGAGCCGGCACCGGTTGTCGCGTTCTGGCCGATCGTTACCGGCGCAACCAGCATGTTGCCGGAGCCGATGGCGGCGCCGTCGCCGATCACGGTGCGATGCTTGCTGACGCCATCGTAGTTGACCGGTAATGGTTCCGGCTCCAACGTTGACATCCGCACCCACGTCGCTGTCACCGATGTAGGTCAGGTGGTTGACCTTCGAGCCGTGACCGACATTGCTGTTCTTCACTTCCACGTAGTTCCCGATATACACGCCGTCGCCGAGCACGCTGCCCGGACGCAGCCGGGCAAACGGGCCGATACGGCATTGCGCGCCGACTTGCGAGTTCTCGAGCACGCAGCTCGAGTCGACCTGGGTATCGGCACCGATGGTCACGTCGCGCAGCACGCAGTTGGGCCCGATGTGGACCCGATCACCCAGCACGACCCGGCCTTCGAACAGGACATTGACGTCAATGAACACGTCCTGCCCCAGTTCCAGCATGCCGCGCTGATCGAAGCGCGCCGGGTCCGCCAGCGTTGCGCCGGCGGCCAGCGCGGCAGCCGCGCGCCTGGCGCGCAGCACCGACTCGAGTCGCGCGAGCTGATGCCTGTCGTTGACCCCCAGCACTTCGGCTTCCTCCGGCGCGGCCAGCGCACGCACCGCGACCCGGTCCCGCACCGCCATCGCGATGATGTCGGTCAGGTAGTACTCGCCCTGCGCGTTGTCGTTGCGCAGGCGCGCCAGCCATCCACGCAGCTTGCCGGCGGGTACGGCAAGCACACCGGTATTGCCCTCGCGAATGCGGCGCTGGGTCGCCGAGGCGTCGTCGTGCTCCACGATGGCCCGCACCTGTCCGCGTGCATTGCGCAGGATGCGGCCATAGCCCTGCGGATCGTCGAGCTTCACCGTGAGCAGCGCCAGCGCGCGTTCACCGGCGAGCCCGATCAGTTCGCGCAGTGTCGTCGTCGCCAGCAGCGGCACGTCCCCGTACAGCACCAGCACCAGATGCCCGTCGGGTATGTGCTCGATGGCCTGCATCACCGCATGGCCGGTGCCCTTCTGTTCGGCCTGCGATACCCAGCGGATGCGCTCGTCGGGGAATTGCGCGCGCACGGCTTCGCCGCCATGGCCATGGACCACATGCAATGCCGCCGGGGCGAGCTGGCTGCGCGGTATCGAGCACGTATGCCAGCAGCGGCCGGCCCGCCAGCGGCTGCAATACCTTGGGCAGGCCGGAGTTCATGCGCTTGCCCTTGCCCGCTGCCAGCACGACGACGGTCAGCGGCATGGCCCGCGCCGCCGGTGCGGGTGGTTGGCCCGGCGCCGGTCCTGCCGGAACGCTTTGATTTCACCCTGGTTTTCATGCGCGCGTCACGCTATCACGGGCCCGCAGGCGTGTCAGGGCAGGCGTTGCAGGATGTAGTCGTGGTAGTCGTGCGCGCCGACCCGGAATTCGCGCGTGCCGACCTGGGTGAATCCAAGGCGGGCGTAGAAGGACAGCGCCTGTTCATTGCGCGAATACACGCCCAGCAGGATGCGCCGATAGCCGGCGGTGGCGGCAGTGCTCAGTGCCTCCTCCAGCAGCCAGCGTCCCAGTCCCAGCCCCTGGTACCGGTGCAGCACGTACACGCGCCGGATCTCCAGATCACGCGGATCCAGATCCGGCAGCGGCAGGTCCGGAGGGGTGGCGATGAGATAGCCCACCGGGGCACCACCCGGCGCCTCCACCAACCAGCCATGGCAGTCATCATCAGCCAGCCAGTTCGCGTAACGCTCCGGGGCATGCTGCGTCCTGGCATGCTCGAGAATGTCTTCCACCGGCAGCAGGTGCGCGTAGCTTTCCAGGAACGTGGCCCGGCCCAGCAGCGACAGGGGTCCCGCGTCGGCCGGCAATGCGGGCCGCACCCGCATGGACGTGGCCGCACCCACTGGTTTGTGTGCCGCCACTACAGCACGCCAGTGCCGAACAACCGGCCGATCAGCGCCGTGACACTCATCGCGGCGGCACCCCAGAACCCCACACGCAGCGCACCGCGCAGCAGCGGCGCCCGACCCAGGCGCGCGCCGATGGCCCCCAGCGACATCAGCAGCAGCAGGGAAGCGGCCGGCATGACCGTGCCGCGGACCGCAGCGGGCACCAGGCTGAACATGGCCAGTGGCACGGCCGCGCCTACGGCGAAGGAGCCCATCGAGAACAGCGCGGCCTGCACGGGCCGCGCCCGGCTCTGCTCGGTAATGCCCAGTTCCATGCGCGCGTGGGCGGCCAGCGGGTCGATGGCCTCGACCTCCAGCGCCGCCTGCTCGGCAGTCGGACGCGACAGGCCACGCTGCATGAACAGACCGATCAGTTCGCGGTGCTCCGCTTCCGGTTGCGTGGCCAGCTCCACGCGCTCACGCGCCAGATCCGCCCGCTCGGTGTCGGCCTGCGAGGAAACCGACACGTACTCGCCCGCGGCCATGGACAGCGCGCCACCCACCAGACCAGCCAGCCCGGCCAGAAACACGCCCGCTTCGGACATCTGCGCGGCCGAAACACCAATGATGAGACTGGACGTGGAGATCAGGCCGTCGTTGGCGCCGAGCACGCTGGCGCGCAGCCAGCCCAGGCGCGAGATGGCGTGGGACTCACCGTGGGTAGCGTGGGTGCCGTGGGTGGCGTGGGTGCTCATCGACCGACTCGAAGGTTTTGTTTAACATAATACATTCCCTTTTTCGCTGCGGCCTCCCCAGCAAGCCGTGCGCCCCGGTCACCATTCGAATCAGGGCGCATGTCGGAACCCGAAGCCGGCCGGCCGGTCTACGTAAACAGCGGGAAAACCGATGGTTTGGGTCATAACTATCGCCTATTCTCGCCATGCACCATAAATGTCTAAGCGCCTGCTGGGGTTGGGTCTGGTGAAAGATTTTCGCATTACTGCAGTGCTGGGCGCTGCCCTTATCGCGCTGGCCGGCGGCCGGCCGGCGGCTGCGGCCGACTCGCCCCACCCCGACGCGGTCGGCTGGAACATCTTCGGCACCTACTGCACCGAGTGCCACAACACCGAGGACTGGGCCGGCGGCATTGCCTTCGACACCATGACCGCGCAGGACATCCCGAAGAACATCGACATCTTCGAAAAGGCCGTGCGCAAGCTGCGCAGCCAGCAGATGCCGCCCGGGGGACACAAGATGCCCCCCAAGGCCACCCGCGCCGCCTTCATCTCGTGGATGGAAGGCCGCCTCGACGAGGTGGGCCGGGAGCATGAGGATCCGGGCAGCGTCGGCCTGCACCGGCTGAACCGCAAGGAATACGCCAACGCCGTGCGCGACCTGCTCGGCATCGACTTCGATCCGGCCGACCTGCTGCCGCGCGACGAACCGCGTGACGGCCTGGACAACATCGCCGCGGCGTTGCAGGTCACGCCGGCCTTCCTCGACCAGTACATCTCCGCCGCGCGCACCGTCGTGGTCGCGGCGATGGGCAACAAGGATGCGCTGCCCGCCAGCACGACCTATCGCGCCTCCAAACCCGCCAATGACCTTTTCCATGTAGACGGCCTGCCGCTGGGCACGCGCGGCGGCATAGCCGTGGACCACAACTTCCCGGCCGACGGCGACTACGTGTTGAACATCGCCAACATGGCGCAGGCCCTGTGGGTCTACAACATGGAGTTCAAGAACACGCTGGTGGTCACGCTGGACGGCAAGCTGATCTACCAGACCAGCATCGGCGGCGAAGACGACATGAAGGCCATCGACCAGAAGCAGGACCCGGCGGTCGAAGCCATCAACAAGCGCCTGAAGGATATCCGTTTCCATTCCACGGCCGGCGTTCATCACTTCGTCGTGGCGTTCCGCCATCGCACGTTCGCCGAGTCCGAAGACCGGCTGCAGATGTACACCCCGGGCGGCGGCCAGGACCGGGTGCTGCGGGTCACCTCCTTCGACATCAAGGGCCCCTACAACGCCACCGGCGTGAGCCAGACCGCGTCGCGCAAGAAGATCTTCGCGGCCTGCTACCCACACGGCGCGGCCGAAGAGCTGCCCTGCGCGCACAAGGTGATCGCCCAGTTTGCGCGCCGCGCGTTCCGTCGTCCGGTCACCGACGAGGAAGTGCAGGCACTGATGCATTTCTACCAGATCGGCCGCAAGGAATCGGATTTCGACGCCGGCATCCGCCGCGCGCTGACCGCGGTGCTGGCCAACCCGAATTTCCTGTTCCGCACCGACGCCCCGGACAAGCCGCTGCCGCCGGGCACCATCTACGACCTGAGCGACTACACGCTGGCCTCGCGCCTCTCGTTCTTCCTGTGGAGCAGTCTGCCCGACGACGAGTTGCTCAACCTGGCGGCCGCCGGCAAGCTGCATGAACCGGCGGTGATGAAGGCGCAGGTGCTGCGCATGCTGGCCGACCCGCGCTCCATCTCGCTGTCCAGCGATTTCGGCTTCCAGTGGCTGGGCCTGACGCGCCTGTCCGAGATCAACCCGGACGCCAGGGTGTTCCCCTATGCCAGCGGCGAAGCCGACCTGAGACCCGACTTCGTCAAGGAAATCACGCTGTTCATGGACGACATCGTGCGCCACAACGGCAGCGCGCTCGATCTGCTGTCCTCGCCCTACACCTTCGTGAACGAACGCCTCGCCCTGCAGTACGACATCAACAGTGTGCGTGGCGACCAGTTCCGCAAGATCAGGCTCACCGACTCCAAGCGCTGGGGATTGCTGGGCAAGGGCGGCGTGCTGATGGCCAGCTCCTACCCGAACCGCACCTCACCGGTGCTGCGCGGCGCCTATGTGCTCGAGCGCATCATGGGCTCGCCGCCGCCGATACCGCCGCCGGCCGTTCCGGCGCTGAAGGAGAACCAGCCGGGCGTGAAGGCCACCACGGTGCGCGAGCGCCTCGAGGAACACCGCAAGAAGCCACAGTGCTTTTCCTGCCACGCCGCCATCGACCCGATCGGCTTCACGCTCGAGGGTTTCGATGCCACCGGCAAGGAGCGCCGCATCGACCGCTTCGCGCGCACCCCGATCGACAGCCTCGGCAAGCTGCCGGACGGCACCGTGGTGCGCAACCCGGACGAACTGCGCGCGGCGTTGCTGTCCGACCCGGTGCCGTTCGTGCAGAACCTCACCGAGCACCTGATCGCCTTCTCGCTGGGCCGGGTCATCGAGGCGGCTGACATGCCCTTCGTGCGCGGCATCGTGCGCGAGTCGGCGAAGGACAACTACAGGTTCGATACGCTGCTCACCAACATCGTGCTGAGCGACGTGTTCATGAAGGCAAGAGTTCCAGTGGTCAAGACCAAGGACGAGCCGCCAATCCAGACGGCAGCAGTGCTCAAGTAGCGCGGAGGCAAGCCATGTACATCTCGAAGAAGTTCCTTTCCCGCCGCACCGTCCTGCAAGGTGCCGGCGCCGCGGTCGCGCTGCCGCTGCTGGACGCGATGATCCCGGCCGGCACGGCGCTGGCCAGCACCGCCGCCGCACCCACCCCGCGCATGGGTTTCGTCTACTTTCCGCACGGCGCCATCATGTCCTCATGGTCGCCCAAGGAAACCGGCACCGGTTACACGATGTCGCCCATCCTGAAGCCGCTGGAACCCTGGCGCGACCAGATGACCATCGTCAGCGGCCTGCGCAACAAGGGCGGCGAAAGCTCCGACCCGCACGGCATCATCGCCGGCACCTGGCTGTCCTGCTACGGCGTGAAGAATCGCAAGGACGACCTGGGCACCACCGCCGACCAGCTGGCCGCGCGCAAGTACGGCACCGACACACCGCTGCCCTCGCTGGAACTGACCGGCGCCGAAGGCGCGGCCACCTGCAACCAGAGTGGTGGCGGCTGCGGCATCGGCAGCACCGTCTCCTTTCGCACCCCGTTCCAGCCGCTGCCGCTGGAGCACAACCCGCGCAAGGTGTTCTTCCAGCTGTTCGGCAAGGGCGACAACCAGGCCGAGCGCAAGGCCATCCTCAGCGAGACCGGCAGCCTGCTGGACTACGTGCTCGACCAGAGCAAGTCGCTGAACGCGCGCGTCGGCGCGGCGGACAAGGCGCGCCTGGCCGACTACCTCGACTCGGTGCGTGAGGTCGAGCAGCGCGTGCAGCGCCTGGCGGCCAGCAAGAGCATGACCATGGACCTGCCGGACGCGCCGCAGGGTGTTCCGGACCAGTTCGCCGACGAAGTCGGCGTGCTGTTCGACCTGATCGCGCTGGCCTGGCAGACCAACCAGACCCGCGTGGCCTCGATGATGATGGCCAAGGAAATCAGCATGCGGACCTTTCCGAACCTGGGCATCACCGAGGCGTTCCATCCGCTCTCGCACCATGGCAACGACCCGGACAAGATGGCGCGCCTGGTCAAGATCCAGAACTACCTCACGCAGCTGTTCGCCAAGTTCGTCGACAAGCTGGCCAAGATGCCCGATGGCGATGGCTCGCATGCTCGACCACTCGATCATCCTGTACGGCAGCAACATGTCCAACAGCGACCTGCACAACAACGACCCGTTGCCCAGCGCGGTGCTGGGTCGCGGTTACGGCAAGATCAAGGGCGGCCAGCACCTGCACTACCCGCAGGACACGCCGCATGCGAATCTGCTGCTGACCATGCTCAATCGCGGTGGTGTCGAGACCAAGGCGCTGGGCAACAGCACCGGCCTGTTCGCGGAGATGTGATTTGACGACCACCCGTCGCGGCTTTCTGGAAGCCGCCGCAGCATCCTGCGCCGGCGTGGCGCTGGCCGGCGGCCTGCCCATGCGCGCGCTGGCCGCAGAACCCAAGCTTGCCGTTCAGGACCTGGGCGGCGGCCTGGCCTTCATCACCGGCGCCGGCGCCAACGTGCTGGCGTTCGGCTCGCCGGATGGCGCGTTGCTGGTCGACGGCGGCACCCACGAGCATTCGAAGGCACTGCTCGAGGCCGCCACGCGCGCGGTGGGCGCGAAGAAGGTCCACACGCTGATCAACACGCACTGGCATCCCCAGCAGACCGGCTCGAACGAGACGCTGGGCAAGCAGGGTGTGCCCATCATCGCGCACGAGAACACGCGCCTGTGGCTGGCGCGCAAGTACATCAACGTGGACTGGGCGCCCAAGCCCTTCCATGCGCTGCCCAAAGAGGCGCAACCGAACAAGACCTTCTACACCACCGACAAGCTCGAGTTCGGTGGCGAGACCATCGCGCTGGGCCACCTCGGCCAGGCCCATACCGATGGCGATCTGTGGGCATACCTGCCGAAGGCGAACGTACTGGCTGCCGGCGGCGTGGTATCAAGCAGCGGCTGGCCGCTGATGGACTGGCAGACCGGCGGGTGGATTGGTGGCCTGGTCGGCGCCTACGACCGGCTGCTGAAGATCGCCGATGATTCCACCCGCGTCATTCCGGCCGACGGCCCCGTCGTCGGGCGCAAGGAACTGCAGGCCTATCGCGACATGTACTTCACGATCTTCGACCGGCTGGTCAAGCAGCTGATCAAGGGCATGGGACCGGAGGAAGCCTATGCGTCCGGTCCGGCGAAGGAATACGAGGCCCAGTGGGGCGACTCACATACCTTCGTGATCGCCGCGTTCAAGAGCCTGTGGGGCCACTACGCGCCGGACGCCTGATCGTCTGGCGTAGCTTGCGCCGCGGGCGCCGGTTCGGCGGCCGGCGCTTCCACGGGCGGAATTTCACTCTGCGGGTCGGGTGGGCGCGTGTCGGGGCCCGTGTCGCGCACGGTGTTGAACATCTTCGGCGGCAGGCGCGAGGTATCCAGCGCTCGCACGATGAACAGATTCGGGCGTTTGGACAGATCGATCATCTGCGCTGCGCCCAGCTCCGCATTCGGTCCAAAGGACTCCACCACCGGTGACAGCCGCGCGGCCTCGTTGACGCGCGCCACGCGCGCCACCGCGCCGTCGGACAGCTGCACGTAGGTACCCACCGGAATCACCAGCAGCGCCGCGGCCAGATGGTTGGCGATGGTCGTGCCATAAGTCTCCCGCAGCGACTTGTAGATCCCCGCCAGCGCCACGGTCGGCGCGACCTTGCTGCCGGCGCAGCGGATCTGCAACTCGCGCACCGCGCCGATGATCAACGCGTGCGGATGGATCTGCTCGCCCTTCAATGCCTTCGGCAGACCGCTGCCGTCCGGCCGCTCGCGATGCTCCCTGACGATGCGCTCCACCTCCGCACCGAATCCGCCGCACTGCTGCAGGATCAGCGCGCTGTAGGTCGGATAGTTGGCCAGCGGCGTGCCGCGCAGCGCCACGCCGGGCTCCTCTTCGGGCAGGTTGGGCGGCATGCGCGTCAGGCCCACCGCGTGCACGGCCGCCGCGTGCGTCAGGGCGCGCAGCTCCGGCTTGGCCAGTCCCATGCGCTTGCCGATCACGCCGGCAAGCCACACCGCGTCACTGCCCAGCAGCGCCAGCCGCACCGTCGAGTGACGCGGCGCCGCCGGCGACATGGGCGCGATCGGTGTGGTGCTGTTGTTGAGTATCGCCACCAGGAAATCCACCAGGTCCGCCACGGCCCGGGCCGAGTCCTGGTGGCCGGCGCTGAGCATGCCCAGCGTCTGCTGGGCCCGTTCGCGCGTGTGGCGGTCGCGGGCCCTGGCGGATTCGATGGCTGTGCGCTGCTCGGCCAGCAACGCCGCCAGCCGCGCGGCCTCGGCGGCCTTTTCGGCGGGCGAGGCTTCGGCCGGTGCTTCAGCGGACTCGGGTGCGGCAGCCTCCTGCGCTGCCGCCTCCTCCCCGCCGGCGCTCGCTCGGGCGGCGGCGTCGCTGGCGGCAGCTTCCGCGGGTTCCGGCGGCGGCGGTTCCTGCTCCTCGGCGGGCGTACGATCCACGAACACGCGCGTGAGCTGCTGATCGCGGATCGTGGCGATCTCCGCGTCGGTACTGATGCGGAACATGCGCCGCTCGAAGGGGTGATCAAACCACCGGTGGTCGATCCGGATGTAATCACCGATCTTCAGGTCGTCGCCGGTTGCCGGCTCCCAAACTTCCCTTTCAGTGGCCATATCGCGTCAAGTCGCTGTTCCGCTCCCCGTATAATCGGTCGCTTGCGGACATATCTTGAGGGGGTTTCATGCGTCTGGCTGTGATCGGCCTAGCGGCCTTGCTATTGGGCGCCCCGGGTCGTGCCGCTTCGGCCGCCCAGAGCGGCGAAGACGAGCTGCTGTTCACCACTCACTGTGCGCTGTGTCACATGGCCGAGCCGGCCGCCAAGGGCAGCCCCAACGAAAAGGCCCCCACGCGCGGGCAGCTGCGCCAGTTGCCGGCCGAGGCCGTGCTGGACGCGCTGTCCAGCGGCAAGATGCAGCTGCAGGGCGCCACACTCACCGACCCCCAGAAGCGGCTGGTGGCCGAATACGTCACCGGCAAGCACCTGGATGCGAATGCCGGGGCCGGACAGGCGGCCGCACTATGCAAGTTCCAGCGACCCATGCAGGACCTCACGGCGGTGCCCGGCTGGAACGGACACGGCAACGGTCCGGCTGCCACGCGTTTCCAGGACGCAAAGGACGCCGGCATGACCGCCGCGGACCTGCCACGCCTGAAGCTCAAATGGGCCTTCGGCTACCAGGGTGTGGGCGCCGCGCGCACCTTGCCGGCGCTGGCCGGTGGCCGCCTGTTCATCGCCAGCGAGAACGGCTGGGTACGCGCGCTGGATCCGTCCACCGGCTGCACCTTCTGGGCCTTCAAGGCGCAGGCCGGCGTGCGCAGCGCGCCCATGGTCGCCGAGTACAAGACACAGGGTCGCAATGCGTTCGTCGTGGTCGTTCGGTGACACCAAGGCCAACCTGTACGGCGTGGATGCCGACACCGGCAAGCAGCTGTGGATGGTCAAGGTCGATCCACACCCGGCGGCCAGCATCAGCGGCGCGCCGATCATCTACGACGGCCGCGTGTTCATCGGCGTAACGGGCATCAGCGAGGAAGGCCGCGGCGCCACCGGTGGGTATGAGTGCTGCACCTTCCGCGGCAGCCTGTCGGCCTTCGATGTCGTCACCGGCAAGCGCCTGTGGCAGACCTTCACCGTGGGCAAGCCCGAACCGCGCGGCAAGAAGGCCGATGGGACGCAACTGTATGGCCCGGCCGGCGGCTCGATCTGGTCCGCGCCTTCCATCGACGTGAAGCGTGGGTTGGTGTACGCGGCCACCGGCAATGGCTATGCCGATCCGCCGCAGCCCATGACCGACGCGGTGATCGCCTTCGATCAGAAGACCGGCGCCGTCCGCTGGTACCGGCAGCTCATCGCCGATGACCAGTGGGCCATGGGCTGCAAGGACACCAATCCGGCGGACTCGGGCTGCCCCGGCAAGCTGGGGCCCGACTACGACTTCTCGGCCACGCCCATCCTGGCGCATGTGGGCGATCGTGATCTGATCGTGCTGCCACAGAAATCCGCCTTCGCGTATGCACTGGATCCGGACCGGCAGGGCGCGCTGGTATGGAAGACCAGCTTCGGCCAGCCCAGCGGCCTGGGCGGGCAGTGGGGCGGCGCGGTCGACGGCCAGAACTTCTATACCGGCACCAACGGCTTCCTGACCAAGCCGGGCGGCTTCACGGCGCTGAAGCTCACCGATGGCAGCATCGCCTGGCAGCAGCCGCCGCAGCCCTTGCTGTGCGGCAAGCCGCGGCAGGGTTGCGCCGCGGGACAGGGCTCAACCGCGACGGTCATTCCCGGTGCGGTGTTCAGTGCCGGAATCGACGGCGGCCTGCGCGCCTACTCCACCAGCGACGGCAAGATCCTGTGGACCTTCGACACCAATCGCGGCTTCGACACCGTCAATGGCGTGCCGGCCAGCGGCGCCAGCATGGACGGCCCCGGCGCGATCGTCGCCGGTGGCATGCTGTTCGTGAACTCGGGCTACGGCGGGCTCATCGGCCGGCCGGGCAATGTGTTGCTGGCGTTCGCGCTGGAGTAGCGGCCATGCGCGGCGGCCGGCTGCCGCGCGTCAGTTCTCCAGCAACGCCCGCAGCATCCAGGCCGTCTTCTCATGCAGCTGGATGCGCTGCGTGAGCAGGTCGGCGGTGGCTTCATCGCCGGCCTGCCCGGCCACCGGAAACAATGAACGCGCCGTGCGGGTCACGGCTTCGTGGCCTTCCACCAGCTGCTTGATCATCTCGCGCGCCTTGGGCACGCCCGGCTTGTCCTTGATGGAGCTGAGCTTCGCCAACTCGGCATAGGTGCCCGGCGCCGGATGTCCCAGTGAACGGATGCGCTCGGCGATGGTGTCCACCGCCAGCCACAGCTCGTTGTACTGGGTCTCGAACATCAGGTGCAGCGTCTGGAACATCGGCCCGGTGACGTTCCAGTGAAAGTTGTGGGTCTTCAGGTACAGCGTGTAGGTATCGGCCAGCAGATGGCCGAGCCCCTTGGCGATCTGCGCGCGATCCTTCTTGTTGATGCCGTTGTCGATTGCCGTGGCCACGGGATACCTCTTGCTTTGAAGGTTCAGGACGGCATCGCGTCCCAGTACTGTTCCATCTTCCGGCGTTGCGCGGCGTTTGGCAATCGACCGCGACCGCCCTGCTGGTTGTCCAGCAGGTAGGCGTAGGTGGTGGTGCCGGGTATGGCAGCCGTCACCGCCGGGTGCGAGATGATGTACTTGAGCATGAACTGCGCCCAGGTGGTGGCATCGAACTCGGCCGCCCATTCGGGCACCTGCTTGCCGGCCAGCCGCGGGAAGTAGCTGCGGCCCCGGCCGCCGAACGGCACGTTGATCAGCACGCCCAGGCCCTGCTCCTGCGCCAGCGGCAGGATCTGCTCGGCCGCGTTGCGATTGCCGATGGAATAGTCCACCTGCACGAAATCGAATTTGTTGTTCTTGAGCAGGTCGAGCAGCTCGCCGTACTGGCGATCCACCGAAGTGGTGACGCCGATATAACGGATCTTGCCGGCCTTCTTGTATTCCTGCATGGCCGGCAGGAACTGGCTCGCGCCGCCGACGTTGTGCAGCTGCAGCAGGTCGATCCTGGCAACCTGCAGCCGGCGGAACGATTCATCCAGTGTCGATTTGGCATCGCCGCTGACCGCGCCACCACCGAAGCCACCGACCATCGGCAGCTTGGTGGCCAGGAACACCTTGTCGCGATTGCCGATGTCGGCCAGCAGCTTGCCGATCACCAGTTCCGAGCTGCCGTAGATGCGCGCCGTGTCCACCACCTTGCCGCCCATGTCGGTCAGACCCTGCAATACGCGTTTGAGCTCGGCCAGTTCGTTGGCGGAACTCACGCCGAAGGCGTTGGTGCCCACGCCCACCGCCGGCAATTTCTCGCCGGTGGAAGGAATGCTCTTCATGATGATGGGGCCGACCGGCTGTGCATCGGCCGCCCATGTCCCGCGCGTCGCAACCGCCACGCCGGCCGCGATGCCCGCCTGGATGACACGGCGCCGCGAGAAACCCCTGTCCCTGGTGCTGCCCATGACTTGCCCTTGCTGGTCCTTGACCAGGCTCAGATGGAGCAGCAAACCTTAGGCAGCAGGGCAGATTCCGTCAATGCGCCTTGCCCTTACGCAGCGCGGCTGGTCCTTACGCATCACGAAGACGGAACGGGTGGCGTCTGGCCGGCCGGCCACAGCAACCAGAACGAACCCTGCTCGCGCATGGCGCCGGCAGACTCGCCGGCCGCGCTACCCATTCCCCAGAAGAAGTCCGCACGCAGCGCGCCACGGATCGCGCCGCCCGTATCCTGTGCAAGCATCAGTCGCGTCAATGGCTGATGCGTCAGTGGATCGGTGGTTGCCAGGTACAACGGCGCACCCAGTGGCAGTTGCCGCGGATCGATCGCCAGCGAGCGCCCGGCCGTCAGCGGCACACCCAGTGCGCCACGCGGACCCACCGCGGGATCGCCGACCGGCTCGGACTTGAAGAACACCACGCTGGGGTTGGCGTTGAAGATGGCGGCCTGCTGCTCCGGGTGCGCGGCCAGCCACTGTTTGAGCCGGGGCAAGGCCACCTCCTGCAGTGTCATCTGGCCCTGGTCGATCAGGTAGCGGCCGATGGACTTGTACGGCTGGCCGTTCACGTCGGCATAGGACAGGCGCAGCATGCTGCCATCCGGCAGGCGCACGCGGCCCGAGCCCTGGATCTGCAGGAAGAACGCGTCCACCGCGCTGTCCAGCCACACCAGCTCGTGCCCGGCCAGCAGCTTGCCGTCGGCCAGCTGCGCGCGATCCGGATACGGCGTGACGCGCCTGCCCTGCAGGCGGCCGCGAATGCGCTCGCCCTTGAGCGCCGGATACAGCTCGCCCAGGTCCACGGTGACCAGATCGTCGGGCACGCCGTACAGCGGCGTCTGGTAGACGCCGCCGCGCGTGAGCGAACCGTTGACCACCGGCTCGTAGTAGCCGGTGACGATGCCCTGATCGCTGCGCACGTTCAATCCGTCGCGGCTGATGGTGGTGACCCGCCATGGCCGCAGTCTGGCTTCGATCAGCCGGCGTTGCGCGCGCCTGTTCCCGGCGGATACAGCCCGCGCCGCGGTACAGAACTCGCGCCACGGCGGCCCCAGGCGCGGCGTCCCACAGCTGGCCAGCAACGCCGGCCAGGCTGCCCGCAGATCATCCTTGCGCCAGCCCGGCAAGTCTTTCCAGGTCGCGCCCTGGTATTGCAGCAGTGGCGGTGGTGGCAGCGGCGGCGCGATGGGGGGCACCGGAGGAGTGACGGGTGGCGTCGCGGGCGGTGTCACCGGCGCCGTCACGGGCGGTGCCACCGGTGGCGTTGGACGCTCGGGCTTCACAGCCACCGGATGGCAGGCCACCAGCAGCAGCGCCATCCCCAGCGCCAGCAACGCTCGCCGCGACAGGCGGCTCATGTCGGGGCGACGGGCGCGCGCAGGTCGGCCAGCAGCGTGCCCTGCGAAAGTATCTCGTCCTCGTGGAGGTCGTCGCGAAAGTCCTCGGCGATGCCGTCCGCGACCCATTCCTGCACAGCCGGCACGACCATCAGCCGGCCCACGTAGGTTGCCGCCTGCGTCGGCAGGGCCAGGCCGTAAGTGACCACCCGCGAGGCCACCGGTGCAAAGAATGCGTCCACTGCCGTGAACTGCTCCCCGGCAAGATACGGTCCGCCGTGCCGGGCCAGGCCGTCGGCCCACATCTCACCGAGCCGCGCCAGGTCGGCCCGCAACGCCTCGCTGATGGCATGCCGCCTCATCCGCACACCGACGCTCATCGAACACTCGTTGCGCAGTGCTGCGAAGCCGCTGTGCATCTCGGCGGCCGCCGAACGCGCCCAGGCACGCGCCCCGGCATCGCCCGGCCACATA
>CAWEUI010000017.1:0-173596 GCA_963812195.1 uncultured Gammaproteobacteria bacterium | reverse complement strand
GGACTATGGTCTGCATGTCTCTACAAGTCCATGGAGGGAGGTTGGAGATGTCTCACGCACGATGGATTAGATCGGCTATTCGATTGGCTCTGGCTTTCGCGGTGGCGATGCTGGCGATCGAGCCTGTTTTCGCGATTCCGCCTGGGGGGCCAGTGGGGGGCGGCGACGGACCGTCAACGAACGTTCAGGTCAAGTTCCAGGGCGCCACGGTGTACAACTCGACGAAGTGGGGCCGGTTCCAGGTTCGACGTCAGTATCGCCGGAGTATCTGGCGGTGCAGGGGATCGTGGCCCCGACTGCATATCGAATCCAGCAGATCCAGAGCGACATGAGGACGCGCTGGCGTAGTCTGATCGATAATGCATTGGACATGTGGTGGGTCGATCATTCGGTAGCCGATCGGATATTCACCCGCCTGTCGGATGCGCCGGTCGCCGCGCCAGCCGGCGAACTTCCCCGCGGCGAGATCAAACTCAAGTTCACTTCGGTTGGCGGCGGATTGCTCAATCTGGCGGTAACGGTCCCGGGTTTCACCGCCTCTGTCTACGTCGACGATATCACCGGCGTCTTGGGCAGCGGACAAGCTGACGTCAGGGTTTCGGAGTCGGTTGTCGCGGGTACATACGACCTGTGGACCGGCCAGGTCATCCTCTACGCGCCGCAGCCGCCGGTGATCACGGTTGACACTCACACTGGTGGGATCCTCGCCTACATAGCGCCCGGTGTGCTCGATTCGTATGTAGATGATGTCGTAAATAACATGCAGTTGAACGCGGAGAATGCGATTAACCAACTACTGCAAGAGAAGATCGCCCAGTACTCCACAACCGTGTTCGGCATCGAACAGTTCCTGCCGACAAACCTGACTTACGGTTCTGTGGATGTCGATCAGACAATTCATGATTTCGTGACCGATATCCCGGCTGCCGATCTGCTTGAGGTCTACTTCGCGCGTTACAACCACCTTTACGAGGTGGAGGCGGGCGGTGACCTCTACGTCAAGATCGGGACCTTCGCGACGGTGAATCTCCACTACGAAATACCTTTGCCATCTTGCTATGCGCCGCCGGGTGAGCCGCCGCCGGTCAACTGCACACAATCGTAAACCGGCAGCGGGTGGTACAACGCGCCACCCACCCCAGTGTTGAAGCCGCGCTTCTCCATTCGAGGACGCGCTGAGGCGGTAGTGGAGGTGGCTGGTCAGCGCTGTGCGGAATGCCCAGGCGTCCGCGAGCATGTTGAGCTACATGCCAACGTGCTCGCCGGAGGCCAGGGTCCGCTGATAATCCTGCCACTTCTGGTATTTCACGGCGCCGATCTGGCTTTCGATTTCGATCAGCTGCCTATGCGCCGAGTCGGTAGCGGCGCGCACTGCCTGCTGCCTAGACTCTTCGCCGTCGTTTGAATTGAAGGCGCTGTCCATCCGGTCAAACTGTTGTCTGGCCAAAAGGTCGAAGAACGCATCGGCCTGCTCCTTTGTCATGTCGAGTGCCTTGGCCGCATCCGGATAGCGCTGTGGCATGCTGTCGCGAATCTGCGCGCGCTGCGCTTCACGATAGTCTGGATCATTGAGCTGGTCCCGGATGCTCATGGTTCTGGGTTGCGGCAAATTCCCGGCGGCATCTGGCACCGGCGCGGCGGCCGTTGGAAGAGCTGTGACCGCTGATGTCGAGGCCGCCGGTGGTGCCGCAGTGGCTTGCGCGGCCCGCAATGAGGGTTCTATTCCCGACCGGCTGTCGTGCTGCGTAATCTCTGACGGGGAAGTCTGGCTGTGCAACTGCTCGTCGGCTTCACGCGCGGAGCGTAGCTGGTGCCACAGGTATGCCGAAGCAATCACGACAACGCTGGTAGCGGCGACGAATAATGGCTTCAGCCTCGGCATGGCGATACTTCCGGTGCGGCCATGTGACTTCCGCGTGTGATGAACCAGAGGGTGCCATGGCAGCGTATGTGGGCCCCGCGCTATCGGTCAATGTGGTGGACCACGCAATGGTCGCAAGTCGCTAGATCACCCCCCGCTCGGCCAGCGACACGCAGCGGTTGTCCCCGACGATCAGGTGATCCAGCACGCGGATGTCCACCAGCGCCAGCGCGTCGCTTGCAGCCGCAGCGTGATCAGCTCGTCCGCCTGGCTGGGCTCGGCCACGCCGGAAGGGTGGTTGTGCGCCAGGATCACCGCCGCGGCATTGCGGGCGAGCGCCTGCCGGACCACCTCGCGCGGGTGCACGCTGGCCCCGTCGATGGTGCCGCGGAACAACTCCTCGAAGGCGATCACGCGGTGGCGGTTGTCCAGGAACAGGCAGCAGAACAGCTCGAAGGGCTGATCGCGCAGGCGGGCCACCAGGAAGTGCCGGGTGGCCGCCGGGGACTCCAGCGCGGGCCCGGCGGCGATCTCCTGCTGGTAGTGGCGCCGCGACAGCTCCAGCGCCGCCTGCAGCAGCCCGTAGCGCCGGCTGCCCAGGCCCGCCGTGGCGCGGCAGCGCTCCCGGTCGGCCGACAGCAGCCCGCGCAGCCCGCCGAACTCGCGCAGCAGGCGCCCGCCCAGATCCACGGCGTTGACCCCCGGGGCGCCGGTGCCGAACAGCACGGCCAGCAGCTCGGCGTCGCTGAGGCGGGCCGCGCCCTCGGCCAGCAGCCGTTCACGCGGGCGTTGCTGCTGTGGCCAGTCGCGGATGGACATGGCAGGGGAGTCTGGGGCCAGGCCGTCGCGGGATGGATAAGCAAATCGCGTGTGGATCATGGAAAACGCACCGTTGCGCGCCCAGACTCTGGCGTATGGCAGGCAAGCACATCCTGTTGGGCGTCACCGGCGGTATCGCGGCTTACAAGAGCCCGGATATCGTGCGGCGGCTGGCCGAGCGCGGCGCCGAGGTGCAGGTGGTGATGACCGCCGGCGCCCGCGAGTTCGTGGCGCCGCTGACCTTCCAGGCGGTGTCCGGCCGCGAGGTGCGCAGCGACCTGTGGGACGAATCCGCCGAACGCGCCATGAGCCACATCGAGCTGGCGCGCTGGGCGGATCTGGTGCTGGTCGCACCGGCCACGGCCGACTTCCTGGCGCAGCTTTCCCATGGCATGGCCGACAACCTGCTCAACACGATCTGTCTGGCCACCAGCGCGCCGCTGGCGGTGGCGCCGGCGATGAACCGGCTGATGTGGGCCAATGCCGCCACGCAGGACAACGTCGCGCAGCTGCGCGCTCGTGGCGTGCATGTGCTGGGTCCGGACAGCGGCAGCCAGGCCTGCGGCGAGAACGGCGAGGGTCGCATGATGGAGCCGGCCGACATCGCGGCCGCGGCCTTCGCGCTGCTGCCCGCCGAGGGACCGCTGCAGGGCCGCAAGGTGCTGATCACCGCCGGCCCGACGCGTGAGCGCATCGACCCGGTGCGCTTCATCAGCAACCGCAGCTCCGGCAAGATGGGTTATGCCGTGGCGCAGGCCGCGCGCGATCGCGGCGCCGAGGTGGTGCTGGTCAGTGGACCGGTGAACCTTGCGGCCCCGCCCGGCGTGAAGCGCATCAACGTGGAGAATGCGCAGCAGATGTACGAGGCCGTGATGGGCGAGCTCGCCGGCACGGACATCTTCATCGGTACCGCGGCGGTGGCCGACTACCGCCCCGCGAAGCCGGCGTCCTGCAAGATCAAGAAGGTCAGCGACCAGCTCGAAGTGTGCATGGAACGCACCATCGACATCCTGGCGGCGGTGGCGGCGCGTCCGGATCGGCCATACACGGTGGGATTCGCGGCCGAGACCAACAATGTCGAAGAGCACGCGCTGGCCAAGCTCAATCGCAAGAAGCTCGACCTGATAGCCGCCAACGAAGTGGGCGATACCAAGGTCTTCGAGCGCGATGACAACGCGCTGACGCTGCTGTGGCCGGGCGGCGGCAGACTCGAGCTGGGCGCGGGCGCCAAGACCGCACTGGCGCAGTCGCTGGTGGACTTCATCGCCGGCCGCTATCTGCAGCACATCGGCGCCAGGCCCACCGCGGTGATGCACTGAAGCGGCCCACCGCTTCAGTGCCCCGGGCGCATTCGCTAACATCCCTGGCAGACATGAAGGAACTCAAGGTACGCGTGCTGGATTCGCGCCTGGGCAGCGCCTGGCCGTTGCCGGCCTACGCCACGAGCGGATCGGCCGGGCTGGATCTGCGCGCCGTGCTGGACGTTCCGGTCAGCCTGGCTGCCGGTGCGACCACCTTGATTCCCACCGGCATTGCCATCCACATCGACGATCCGGGCTATGCGGCGATGATCCTGCCGCGCTCCGGGCTTGGTCACAAACACGGCATCGTGCTGGGCAATCTGGTGGGACTCATCGATTCCGACTATCAGGGACAGCTCATGGTCTCGTGCTGGAACCGCGGCCAGTCGGCGTTCACCATCGAACCCGGCGAGCGCATTGCGCAGCTCATCGTGGTGCCGGTGGCGCAGGTGCACCTGAAGGTGGTCGAGGATTTCGACGCCAGCGAGCGCGGTGCCGGCGGCTTCGGGCACTCTGGCAGGGGCTGAGCGGCCCCGGTTCAACCCGCCGGAAGGCGGGTCGGGGCTGGCCGCACCGGCCAATGGGGCGTCCGGCGGGGCATTTGTCATGCAAGGCCTGAAGAAACAGCGGGTTCACACATCCGCCGGCGCGAAAATTAAGTGCGAGACAGCATTCAGTATCGGTTCATCGCACGCGCGTACGCTTGGTCCCCATGAACACGAAAACGGCTTCCCTGTTGTTTGCCGCGGCGTTGCTCACTGCCTGCGTCAGCGCGCCGCCGGCCCGGCAGCGGCCACCCGCCCGGGCGGCCGTGCCGGCGCCCGAGCCGGTGAACCTCGCGAAGGTCTATTTCTATCCCAATCAGGGACAGACCCAGCAGCAGCAGGATCGTGACCAGTACGAGTGCCATCTGTGGGCCGTGCAGCAGACCGGCTTCGATCCGACGCAGCACGGGCTGCCGGCCAACACCCATCCGGTGGTGGTCCCGGCCCAGTCGCCAGGCCAGAAGGTGGCCGCCGGGGCAGTGGTCGGGGCCGTGATCGGCGCGGCCATCGCCGGTCCGCGCGACGCCGGCAAGGGCGCCGTGCTGGGTGCCATGGCCGGCAGCGTGGCCGGTTCGGCCGCCGCGGCCAATGATCAGGCCGAGGCGGATGCGGCCAATGCGGCAAACGCCCGTCGCGGCGGAGCCCGCTATGAACGTGAGGCGGCCGAATACCGGCGCGCCATGACCGCGTGCCTTACCGGCCGCGGCTATTCGGTGAGGTGACAGAAATGAAAACCAGAATTCGCAACACGCTGGTCGTGGCAACCGGTGCCGGCCTGCTGGCCCTGGCGGGTATCGCTGCGGCGGGGCCAATGGACAACGCCATCAAGAAGTTGCAGGACCAGCGTTCGGAACAGCAATCGGATTCGCATTCGAGCAAGCCGCCGAGCAAGTCCTCTGGCAGCAAATCCAGCCGCGGGCCGACCGGCCGGGTGAAGACCCCGCCGCCCCCGCGGCGCGACGAGCGCGCGCCGCGGATCATCGGCGGCGTGGCGCCGGCACCGCGCAGTGACAGCCGCGAATCGCGCGGCAACGCGCGTGGCCCGAGCCACAGCCTGAACGAAGACCTGGCGCGCCTGCGGGGCCAGGACCCGGGCAGCCGCCGTGATCGCGACCGCAACGATTCCAGGACCCATGATCGGGACCGCAACGACTATCGGGCCCACGATCGCGATCGCGACAATTATCGCGACCACGACCGTCGTCCTCGCGTCGTGGAGCGGCTGCCTTCCGGGCATCGCAACTACTACTGGAACGGCAACCGGTACTATTCCTACGGTGGCCGCTGGTACCGCCCCTACGGCGGCAGCTACATCGCAATCGGCATCCCGTTCGGGTTGTTCGTGACCACGTTGCCGGGCTACTACACCAGCTTCTGGTTCGACGGAACGCGCTACTTCTACTCGGACCACACCTACTATGTGTACGATTCCGACCGACGTGGCTACGTGGTCTCGCACTCACCCTACGGCGATGATGACCAGGACGAGTATTCAGACTCGGCCGGGCCGGCAGACCAGCTGTACGTCTATCCGGCCAAAGGGCAGAGCGAACAGCAGCAGGCCGACGATCGGTACGAGTGCCACCGCTGGGCGGTGGACCAGGCTCACTACGATCCGCTCAACGATCAGTACGACGCCGACAAGAACTCGGACTATCGCCGGGCGCTGATTGCCTGCCTGACGGGCCGCGGTTACTCGGTCAACTAGCCCCGGAACTCATCGAACCGGGCGAGAGGACGTGAGTTCCTTGTAGCGCGCGATGTCCTCGCCGAAATTGGCGAGTTGTTCGGCTTTCTCTTTTTCGCGCTGCTGCAGCTGGGCGGTCATCGAGCGGCGCTCGGACAGGGCACGCACGACCTCCTCGGCCAGCTGGTCCGGGACACGGCGGGCATTGGGGGAGTTCGAATAAGGTTTGAAGCCCCGCAAGCGGTTCTCGAGTGCCTTGAGGCGCTGGTCCGTGTTGGTGATCGAGCCCTTGGCCAGCTCCATCTGGCTGTCGATCAGCGCGATGCGTTCGTCCCGCAGTTGCTCGATGTCACCCACCTTGGTGTAGGTGTTCAGCAGAAAGGCATCGTGCTGCTTGCGTTTGGCCTGCTCGGCGGCGGCCTTCTCGGCGGCGGCGGCTTCCTCCGGGCTGAGCTGGCGGGGGAAGGTGCGCACCGGCACGCCCTGCTGGTTGAGCTCCTGATGCGCCTGCTCGGAGTACTCCGGGGGCACTGTGTCGCCGTAATGCACGACGCCATCCTTGTCCACCCAGCGATACGCCCTGGTGCCGCTGGCCGCCCAGGCGGCGGTGCAGGCCAGCGCGATGCTGCCTGCCAGGGCAATCAGGAGCTGCCTGTTCTTCATGCGCCGATCCTCGCTCCAACGGCCGTTCGAATGCAAAGGTATGGGTGGCCCAAACGCGGCCTGGGTCACAGAGCCGGGGCACCGTAGCGGCCGCGATAGGCCTCCATCGCGGCCAGGGAAGCTGCCGGCAGCAGATCATTGCCCGCCCGCATGGTCTGGATGAGATCACCCAGCGTCAGGATGCTCACGGCCGGGATGCCGTACAGGCGCCGGACTTCCTGCACCGCGGATTCAGGCAGATCCTCGCCTGCGGCGCTGCGGCCGCGCTCCTGGCGATCCAGCGCCAGGGCCACGCCGGCCGGATTCGCGCCGGCCTGGCGGATGATGCCGATGGACTCGCGGATGGCGGTGCCGGCGGTTATCACGTCATCGATGATCAGCACGCGACCGGCCAGTTTGCGGCCGACGATCGTGCCGCCTTCGCCGTGGTCCTTGGCTTCCTTGCGGTTGTACGCGTACGGCACGTTTCGGCCGTGCGATGTATACAACGCCGCCGCGGTGGCCGCGGCCAGCGGGATGCCCTTGTAGGCCGGCCCGAACAACATGTCGAAACCGACTCCGGAGCTCACGATCGCATCCGCGTAGCAGCGCCCGAGCACCGCCAGCGAGGCGCCGTCATCGAAAGCTCCGGCGTTGAAGAAGTAGGGACTCACGCGGCCGGACTTCAGCGTGAATTCGCCGAAGCGCAGTGCATCGCGCGCGAGCGCAAGGCGAATGAACTCGTTCTGGTATTCGTGCATCGTTCCGCAGGGAGGCAAAGCCGCTATGATGCGGCCGGTGCGTATTCTAGCCTTCCATGTCATGCGCGGGCATGCCACGCTCGTGCCGGATGCGGCCCCTTCGGGCAGGGACGATGCGCGGTGACAGAGCCCGCCTTCGGCCGCCCGGCACTCTGGCACTCGGTTCGCCACTACTTCGAAAAGGAAACCCTCGGGGCTTTCTTCGTCGGCATCTCGTCGGGCTTTCCGTACGCGATGATCGCGGCGACGCTGACCTCGCGCCTGGCGCAGGACGGCATCAGGAAGAGCACGGTCACGACCTTCTCGCTGGCCATTCTCATGTACAACTTCAAGTTCCTGTGGGCCTGGGTGCTGGACAGTTACCGGCTGCCACTCATCGGCAGGCTCGGTCAGCGTGTTTCCTGGATGCTGTTCGCCGGCGTGCTGGTCATTGCGGCAGTCACGAATCTGGCGCTTGCCGATCCGAATGCCAGCATCGAGCACATGGCAATCGCCGCCGTGCTGGTGGCGGCGGCCGGGGCGACCTACGACATCGTGATCGACGCCTACCGGATCGAGATACTCAAACCGGAGCAATTTGGTACCGGTTCGGGTTTGAACCAGTATGGGTGGCGAATCGGTTCGGCCGGCGCTGCGGCGCTGGCGCTGGTGATCGCCGGGCGCATGGGGTGGCATGTGGCGTACCTGGCCACACTGGTGTTCGCGCTGCCGGCAATGGTCACCGCATTGGTGCTAGGTGAACCGGCAAGGCACGTTGTGCGCAATCGACGGCGCGGTCTGGCGGAGGTGTGGGCTTCGGTGGCCGGACCATTCACCGATTTCTTCCGGCGCCACGGCGCCTGGCTGGTGCTGCTGTTCGTCCTGCTGCACAAGATAGGCGACACGCTGGCGCAGCTCACCGTGCGCCTGCTGTTCAATGATCTGCATTTCTCCAACAACGAGATCGCGACCTGGGACGTGGGACTGGGGTTCTGGGCCTACCTGGTCGGCATCTTCATCGGCGGCGCGCTGTACGAGCGGCTGGGCCTGAAGCGCTCGGTACTGCTGGCGCTGGTGCTGATGGGTGTGTCGAACCTGAGTTTCGCGTTGCTGGCCGTGGCGGGCCACAGCAACTTCGGGCTGGCCGGCGCGATCGGGTTCGAGAACATGGCCAGCGGCTACGGCGGAGTGGTGGTCGTGGCATACCTCTCGGCGCTGGCCAACCTGGAGTTCACAGCAGCGCAGTACGCACTGATATCGGCCGCGGCAAGCGTCGTGGGCCGGATGCTGACCGGAAGGTTCGCCGGCCTGATGATTGAGTCCATGGGTTACGTGAATTTCTACCTGCTGACCACGGTGGCAGCGCTGCCCGGCATTGTGCTGTTCTGGTACATGATGCGGACCGGTCTGGTGGATCAGTCACTGGGTGATGCCGCCACCAGCAGGGGCGCGCGGCGGGACGGTTCGTGAGCGGCGTATTGCCCGCCGGCACGTCACTGGGCCGCGTCGGCGAACTGCCGGATGGCGCCGCGCGCGAGTTCGTGCTTGGTGAGTTCGACTGGCCGCTGTCGGGAATACTGGTGCGAGTGGGTGACGAGGTGCACGCCTTCCTGAATCGCTGCCCTCATGCCCTGAGGCAGCTGAATCTGCGGCCCGATGCGTTCCTTACGCCTGACGGCACGTTGCTACAGTGCAGCTCGCACGGCGCGCTGTTCGAGAAGGATTCGGGCGAGTGTGTGGCCGGCCCCTGTGCGGGCGAATACCTGCGCCGGCTACCGGTCGAACTGCGCGATGGCCAGCTGTTGCTGACCGGCGATCTGGATCTGGAGCGTCTGGACCGGCATCCGTTCCTGCCCTGAGGCCGGGCAGCTCACTCGAACAGGTCGAGGTCCCCCAGCGCATCGGCGCGCATGCCCTGCAGTTCGTTGAAGGTGGCGGGCATCATCTCGCCGAGGTCCTCCGGATCGCTGTCCGTGGACATGCGCAGGTCCTCGGGTGCATCGGCCACATCCAGCGAGCCGGCGCGACAGCGGGTGCTCCAGTCGTCGAATTCGATCTCTTCCAGGTCGCCGTCGGCGTGCTGGATTTCGATGACGCGCTCCGCATCGTCCACGGCAACGACCTCGAACAACTGGCCGTGGCTGCGATACCACTCTCCCACTACAGGTGCGATCAACTGCGAGCGATCCATACGGATTCTCCACTTTCAGTGTCGAGCAGAAGGCGTCGCTGTTATCCTGCGCCCGAGCAGGTGACGACCACAAGAACTCTATTTTGCGCAAAGCACCATGATCGATCATCTGCTCAAGTTCTTTGCCACGTTTCTCGTCGTAGTCGAGCCCATCGGGGTCATTCCGGTCTTCATTGCCGTGACAGAAGGTGTCGCGGAACCCGAGCGGCGCCGCATGGCGCGCAAGGGCGTGATGATTGCCGGCGGCATCTTTCTGCTGTTCGCCTTCGGTGGCGCGCTGTTCCTGCGGCTGCTGGGCATCTCTCTGGACGCCTTCCGCATCTTCGGCGGGCTGCTGTTGCTGCTGATCGCGCTGGAGATGGTGTTTGCGCGCATGTCCGGTTCGCGCAGTTCGAATCCGGAAGTGGAGGAAAGCAAGGGTCGCGCGGATATTTCGGTTTTCCCGCTGGCCTTTCCGTTCATCGCGGGACCGGGTTCGCTGACCACGATCCTGCTGTCGTTCGGTCCGGCGACGGACGATCCGCTGTTGTTCATCGGGCTGCTGGCCTGCGTCGCGATCGCGTTGCTGCTGACGTTGCTGACCCTGTACATGGTTGCGCCGATCAATCGCCTGATGGGCGTGACCGGTGCCAACGTGATGAATCGCCTGTTCGGCGTCGTGCTGGGCGCGCTGGCCGTGCAGTACATGATCGATGGACTGCGCGGCAGTCTCGTCCCCGGCTGAAAGCCGCCGTCAGCCCGGCTGGATCAGGCGGGCGCGCAATGCGGCCAGCTGTGGTCCGGGTTCGGACCCGGGCTGGGGCCGCTTCAGGAAGTTCTCCACCAGCCGGGCCGCCGTGCGGCGCCGGCCGGTATCCAGCGCAAAGCCGGCCAGGGCGATGACGTCCTCCTCGCGCACCGGGCCGAATGACGGTGCGAGCGCCAGGCCCGCTTCTGCCACTGTGCAGGCCAGCGCGGGCTGCTTCATGTCCAGCAGGACGCTCAGCAGACCCTGCAGCAGGCGCGGATACTCCCTGACTTCCGTCCAGCCGCGCCCGGCGGCCAGGATGGCATGCAGATCCACAGCCAGATTCGCCTTGCCGGTCTCGCCCAGCCACTGGCGCGCGCTGGCAACCGCGCGCTGCACCTCGCGTACGCGCAGATCCTTGTAGAGCCCGTCGATGAAGTGCTGGCGGCGGCCAAGCCGTTCGGATTCCGCGCGCTCCGCCGCGCGTTCCGGGCTGACCCGCGGCTCGAAACCCAGCTCGAGGCGGCGCTCGTACAACGCGCCGCCGATGCCCGCATAGACCACCAGGAGCAGCAATTGCAGGCTGGCAATGAGCACGAAGCCCAGCGACAGCCCGTGCAGCAGCGTAGCCCCCAGCAGCGTGCAGACGGCAACATACAGCACCAGCCCCACATACCAGGGACCCAGGCCGCGCACGACCCGCAGCATCATGGCCGGGTTCAGCGCATCGCGCGCATGGCTGGATATCGCGCAGGCGCCGATGGAAGCGGGGAACAGCAGCACGGCGGCCACCAGCGTCGGCCACACCGGCCACTGCGGGCGCAGGTAATGCATCAGGACCAGGGCACCGGCAAGCAGGGGGTGAACCCAGGTGCGCGCGTCCAGAAACGGGTCCTGCATCATCTCGATCGACGCCGTTCGGGCGTCGCGCACCCCGTTTGCCGCGTCGTCGACCAGGTGCAGCGCGTAGTTGGTCAGCCACACCAGCATCAAGTAGATTGCGAATATCGAAAAGACGAAAGTCATAGTCGTTGCGCCGCCCAGCAGGAGCAACACCGCCAATAGCAGAGAAGAAGCTGCCACAAACAGCAAACTGGCCAGCTGGAAAGGCATGGCCAGCACCTTCAGCAGTTCCATCGGCCCTCCTGCCAAAAACGAGACCTGATCGGCTTGCCACCCCACCTTGAATCCGGGAACATTCCCCTCATGTTGCTGTCTATGCAATTGTCCTCGCGGCAATAGCCGTTCCGGCAACTAAATATGACTTTTCGAGACAGATTAAGGACCAGACCATGAAAGACCTTGCTTACACCTTCACCGCATTCCACGCATTGTCCGCGATCGCGGTTTTCGGCTTCATGCTGTTCAGTGTGGTTCAGCTGGTGCGCAACCAGAAGCGCTGATCCGCTCGTAGCACAGGTCGTGCACCGCATGGCCGAGCCGTTCGCCGCGCGCCTCGAAGCGCGTGCGCAGGCGGCCCGGATTGCGTGGCACGTAGCCCCCGTCAGGGGCGCGATTGCGCAGCCCCGGAGCGTTGTTGAGTGTTTCGCGCATGGATTGCGCATAGGGCGTCCAGTCGGTGGCCAGCTGCAGCGTGCCGCCTGAGCGCAGCCGCGACGCGGCCAGCGCGGCAAAGGCCGGGTCTATCAGACGCCGCTTGTGATGGCGCTTCTTGGGCCACGGATCGGGAAACAGCACCAGGATCGAATCCAGTGATGCTGCGCCGATGCGCTCGCGCAGAACCTCGACCGCATCCTGCCGGATCACCCGCAGGTTGCCCAGCCCGGCCTGTCCGGCCAGGTGCAGCAGATGGCCCACGCCGGGGGCGTGCACCTCCACGCCGATGAAGTCCGTGCCGGGATCAGCCGCGGCCAGCGCGGCCAGGTTCTCGCCATTGCCGAAGCCGATCTCCAGCACCCGTGGCGCCTCGCGCCCGAATATTCCGCTCAGGTCGAGAGTCCCGGTACCTGCCGCGATGCCGTAGCGCGGCCATAGCTGCTCGAGCGCGCGGGCCTGCGCGGTCGTCATGCGGCCAGCCCGCAGCACGTAGCTGCGAATGCCCCGGCGCCCGGACGCGGCCTGGTCGCTATCGCCGTTCACGCGTCCTCCAGCTCTGCCCAACGCGCAAAGGCTGCCTCGATTTCGGCCTCCAGGCTGGCCAGTGCCGCAAGAGTTGCCGCGACCTCGTCATGCGGTTGCGCGTAGAAGGCCGGGTCCCCGGTCTGTGCTGCGAGCTGTGCCTTGCGCTGCTCCAGCGCCTGGAGCCGGTCCGGCAGTTCGGCCAGCTCGCGCTGTTCCTTGTAGGAGAGCTTGCGGCGCGCCTTGGCCGCCCCAGCGGCCAGTGGTGGCGGTGTTGGCGAAGACGCGCGCTTCGCCGCGGACCTGGATGCGCTGCGCGTGGCATCGCGCTCGTCGCGCCAGCGGGCCCAATCGCCATAACCACCGACGAAATCCTGCACGCTGCCATCGCCTTCGAGTACCAGCAGGCTGGTCACGACGTCGTCGAGGAACGCACGGTCGTGGCTGACCAGCAGCAATGTCCCGGAGAAATCGGCAACCAGCTCCTGCAGCAGGTCCAGCGTGTCGATGTCCAGGTCGTTGGTGGGTTCGTCCAGCACCATCAGGTTTGCCGGCTGGGCAAACAGGCGCGCCAGCAGCAGGCGGTTGCGCTCGCCGCCGGACAGCGCACTTGCCGGAGTGAGAAGCTGATCGGGGCGGAACAGGAAGTCGCGCAGATAACCCGATACGTGCCGGCTCTGGCCGTTGATGCTCACGAAATCGCCTTGCGCGTTGATGTTGCGCGCCACCGGGGCGTCCAGATCAAGCTGCGCGCGCTGCTGGTCGTAATAGGCGACTTGCTGCCTGCCGCCGCGGCGCACCCGGCCGCTGGATGGCGCAAGCTCGCCGAGCAGCAACTTCAGCAACGTGCTCTTTCCCGCGCCGTTCGGGCCGACGATGCCGATACGCTCGCCGCGCAGGATGCGCGTGTTGAGCCCGCGGAACACCGTGTGCCCGCCGAACGCCACCGCGGCATCCTCGGCTTCGAACACCAGCTCGCTGGAGGGCGTGGCCTCCTGCACGTTCATGCGCGCCTGACCCGGCCGTTCACGGCGAGCGCGGCGCTGCCCGCGCAATTCGACCAGAGCCCGGACGCGACCCTCGTTGCGCGTGCGGCGCGCCTCCACGCCCTTGCGGATCCACACTTCTTCCTGTGCAAGGTGTTTGTCGAACAGCTCGTTGGCGCGTGCCTCGTCGGCCAGTTGCGCGGCCTTGCGGGCCGCATAGTCGGCATAGTTGCCGGGCCAGCTGGACAGGCGGCCCCGGTCCAGATCCAGGATGCGCGTGGCCACCCGGTCCACGAACCGCCTGTCGTGGCTGACGAACAGCAGCGCACCACGGAACTCGCGCAGCTGGAGTTCGAGCCATTCGATGGTGGGGATGTCCAGATGGTTGGTGGGCTCGTCCAGCAGCAAGAGCTCCGGTTCGGCGACCATCGCGCGCGCCAGCAGGGTGCGCCTGCGCCAGCCGCCGGAAAGACTCTCGTAGCGCTGCTGGCCGTCGAGCTCCAGCCGCGACAGGACCTTGGCGACGCGCGTCGGGATCTCCCAGCTCTCCAGCTGCGCGTGGGCGCCGATGCCGCCGCTGACGACCTCGTCGACCGTGGCATCGCCAACGGCCACTATGTCCTGTTCGAGCATGGCAATACGCGTGCCCGGGCGCTGCCAGATCTCGCCTGAATCCGGCATCTGCATGCGGCTCACCATGCGCAACAGCGAGCTCTTGCCCTCGCCGTTGCGGCCCACGATGCACACGCGCTCGCCGGGTTCGAGCTGCAGGGAGGCCTGCGCCAGCAGGGGGCGCGAGCCGAAGGCCAGCGAGACGTTGTCGAGGCGCAGGATGGGCGCCATGGGGTGATTTGCCTTGAAGGGTTGCGCAGTGGGCGCAATTCTAGTGATCCGCGGCCGGTTTCCCTACACTTGCCGCGCCATGTCTATTGCAGGTCTTGGTCCGGTTTCGCTGCTGGTGCTCGGCACAAATATCGTGCTGGGCCTCGTGGGCCTGTTCGTGGCGCCGAAAATCATCGCCCGCTGCGTGTTCCGCCCCTACGATTTCGCGCGCGGCCGCAATCGCGTGACGCTGATCCTGCACGCCTTCGTGCATGCCGACCTGCCGCACCTGCTGTTCAACATGATCACCTTCTGGGCATTCGGCCCGCTGCTGGAGCGCTACATCGGGTCCCTGCGCCTTGCTCTGCTGTATACGGCCGGGCTGGTGGTGAGCCCTTTCCTTTCCTATCGCAAGCATCGTGACGATCCGAATTACGCAACGCTCGGTGCGTCGGGTGCGATCTCGGCCGTGCTGTTTGCCGCCATCGTCTACAACCCGACGATGCGCCTGTTGATCATGTTCCTGCCGATTCCCATTCCCGCGACATTGTTCGGCGTGGCGTACCTGGCGATCAGCTGGTGGTACGGCAGGCAGAGCCGCGGACGCATCAATCACGACGCGCACTTCCTGGGCGCGGTGACCGGGCTGGTGTTCGTCGCGATTACCGATCCGGGCGCGTGGGCACGCGCGCTGCGCATCGTCTTCGGATAGATGCCGGCAACAGGAGCTGGAGCCGGAAAAAAATTCGGCCCGGTTCGGTCTCGATCGAACCGGGCCGGCCTGGCGGGGGTAGTGCCAGGCGAAACGCCCCGCGGGAACTTGTCCTAGAACTTCAGGTTGAAGCCGACCACAAAGCGCCGGCCCAGGCTGTCGTACGTCGTGGAGGTCTGTCCGCCGTTGGCGAACAGGCTTCCGAATGGCGCCAGCACCAGCGGCGGATTCCGGTCCAGCAGGTTGTTGATGTTGGCGTACAGCTCCAGCGTGCCGTCGCCAGCCGGGATCCTGTAGCCGACCCTGGTGTCGAAGTACGTGACCGAGCCGATGTTGTTGTTCGAAACGTTGTAGTTCACCACGCCGGTTGTCGCGTTGGGCTGGTTGTACGAGGAGCTAAGCAGCCCCTTGCCCAGGTAACGTGCCTGCAGGTTCCAGCTGAACGGGCCGTTGCCGTAGTTCAGCATGGCCGTGGCCTTCCACTTCAGCAGCTGCGACAGCACGTCGCCGCGGACATCGGTCACGACGCCGGCGCTGTTGGTGCGCTTGTAGTCGGCCAGGTAGCTGGTGAATACGCGCAGGCCCAGCCGCTCGTTGCCGCCCACGATCGTGACGCGATGCGAGTAGCCCAGTTCCACGTCGAGGCCGGAGATCTTCGTCTTGTTGAGGTTCTGGTAGCTGGAATTAATGAACACCAGCACGTCAGTGTTGGGATCGCGGGTGATGTTCGCGCACTGGTCGGCGTCGCCGTTCACATAGCAGGCATCCACGATGTTCTGCGGCGTCAGTGCGGCGATCTGGCCACTCAACGACACGCTCAGCCAGTCGATTGACATGTCGAAGCCGCTCAACCAGTTCGGCCGGTACACCAGGCCGTAGGTGTAGGTATCCGCCTTCTCGGGATTCAGGTTCGGGTTGCCACCCGTCACGGTGGTCACGCCCGCCGAGCCGGTTCCGCCGTTCTGCTTGTCGGTGACAACGGCGAATCCGCCGGTACGGTCGAAGCGCTCGTCGATGTTGGCGGCGCGCACGTCGCGCGAGTAGGTACCACGCAGACGCAATTCGTCGGTGATCGAGGCATCCAGACCGGCCTTGTAGGACCAGATCGTGCCCGAACCGCCGTAGTCCGCCCAGCGCACGTCGCCCTGGAAGTTGAGGTTCTTCATCCACGATTGACCCGAGATCAGCGGCACGATGGTTTCGGCAAAGGCTTCCTTCACATCGAAGGAGCCGAGGATGTTGGGCACCTTGGAGAACTGGAACTCAACGATGTTGGTTTCCACGCCGTTGGGAACACCGCGCACGCCGATGGTCCCGGCCGGACGGCCATTGTTGTTGGCCAGGATCGACGCCGAGCACTGCGGGCCGTTGGAGACGGTGCCGGCAACGTTCGGGTCGTTGCACCAGGCCGGATAGAAGCCCGGATCGGCCGCGGGATTGCCCTGCGAGGCCTGTACCACCTGGTTCACCGATTCCTTGCGCCAGCTGGCGCCGACCGCGGCGGAGATGTCGCCGGCCCAGCCGTTGGCCACCTTGCCGCTGGCCGACAGCTCGGCGATCTGCTCCTTCAGCGTCGCCAGGCGATGCTTGAACTCATCGCCGACGTAGCTGTACGGCGCGGGTGTCGAGTCCGCCAGGTAGGGCGTGGTGGTCACCGACACGCCCGGATCGAAGCCCGTGACCCAGTCGACGGCCTGCTGCGAAGCCTGGCCGCGGCCGAACAGGTTGATCGGCACGCAATCCGGCATCAGGCCGGAAACCAGGGTGACACGGCACATGGTGCGGCCGGTGGCCGGATCCGTCACGGCATCGGCGGCGAGGAAGATGCGGTCCACGCGGATGCCAAGCTGCTTGGCGTCGAGATTGTTCTTTCCGTACTGATAGTAGCCGTCGACGTTCCAGCCGTTGAAATAGCCGCCTGAGCTGACAGTGCTGTGAAAGCCCAGCGTGCCCTGCTTGACGGTTGAATCGTTCTGCACATAGCCGGTGTTCAGGTCCGCCACGTCACCGATCCTGCCGAACGTGAAGGCCGCAATGCCGTTCTGCTGCATCCAGTACGCCGGGGTGCCCGCAGTAGTCGGATCGCCGAGGAACGGGTTGCCCCCGTAAATCGTGAAATACTGGTATACGCCACCGGCATAGAACGATCCGCTTGTGTTCACGGCCGTCAACTTCTGCTTGCCGTACATGCCCTGGAAGAACAGGTCGGTGTTGTCCGTCAGGTCATATTTCAGGTAAGTGAAGACATTGTTGCGGTTCTGACCCGGCGAGACATTGGCGCGCTCGCTGTTGGTGTCCGTGCCGCCGCCGCCCACCTGGGCGTTGCTGCCGGGGGACACGAAGGTGCCGGGCTGCAGCGGCGTCAGGGTGCCATCGCTGTTGAATGTCATGCGTGTCGGCAACGCCACCGCCGCACCGGTCGGGTCGACGGCGGCCGTGATGATGCCGTCGAAGGAGGCGTTGGTGGAATGCAGGTTGCACTTCGGCAGGAATTGCGGATTGTCCTGGGTCGTGCCGGCGCCCGCAGCCGGATTGGAGACCAGACTGCAGCCGCGGTACCAGTCGCGACCCTCGTATGACGTGATGGCACTCTGGTGCTGGTGCTCAACCGAGAACAGCAGGTGGAACTTGTCGCCGAACTGATGGCCCAGCGAGAAGCCGTATTCGTTGTTCCTGCCATCGCCGCGAGAGGTTTCGCCGACCTGCCCCTTGGCACGGAAACCTTCGAAGCTGGTGTCCAGGATGTAGTTGACCACGCCCGAGACTGCATCGGTGCCGTACGCGGCGCTGGCGCCGCCGGTCACCGTCTCGATGCGCTTGACCATCTCCGAAGGGAACATGTTGATGTCGGGGCCGCCGAACACCGAGGCCGGCACGACGCGCCGTCCGTCCAGCAGCGTCAGCGTGCGCTGCGGACCGATGCCGCGCAGGTCCAGGGCGCCGCCGCCACCGGACTGGAAGAAGCCGTTCGCGCCGGTATTGAAATTCTCGCGGTCTGGCTGAGGTAGAACTGCGGCAACTGGGTCATCGCTTCGGTGAGGCTGCCCGGCGACATGGCCTGGAGCTCATCGGCGGACAGTGCGGCCACTGGCGTCGGAGTGGTCATGCCGATGGCTCGCTGAATGCGCGATCCCGTCACGGTGATCTCGCTCAGCTCCGCGACATCCTTCTTCCCGGAGGCCGCATCGTCTGCGGCGAAGGCGGTGCTCGTGATCGCCACGGTGACCGCTGCAGCCACCAGGGTCTTGGCGAAACGCGAGGCCAGATGCGGTCGCGCACAGCGACCGGCCCAACGAATGACGTCTTACATTTCTTGTCCCCTCTTGAATTCACTTTCGGCCACGCATCAGGCGTGACGCAGGGGCGATAGTTAGCGGCCGCGCAGGCAGCAAAGCATTAGGGTGAGGATTTATGACCCCATCAGACCGGTCTGATGTGTTATCGGTGATCAGGACTAGGCTGCCATCCGCACACCGAGCGATTCGGACACGAAATCAAAGACGGCATTTGCCGTGGCACTGTCCAGACGCGGACTTATGTACAGGCGCCGCTCCCATGGTTCGGTCGGAAACAGCATGCGCAGCAGACCCCGCTGGTCGTGCTTGTCCACGACGCTCTGCACGTCGAACAGCAGGCCCTTGCCGCGGCTGGCCAGCCGCACGCGCAGCTCGTGATAGGGGAAGTATCCGGTGATCCTGGACGGGTGGATTCCATGCAGTTCCAGCTGGCGCATCATGGAATTGGCAAGCTGGCTGTTCGCCGTGGGAAGTATGAATGGATGTGAAGACAGCTCCGTTGCCGAACAGTGGTCGCGGAAGTTGTGCGTGCCGTATACCCCGGCGGGAATCGTGCCGATCAGTGCGGAGCCTTCCAGTCGTTCGTCCGCTGGCGCCGTGATCACCGCGACATCCACCTTGTCGGCGATGATGTCCTGTTTGATCTGGTCGCGCGCCTTCTCGGACAGGAAGTTCATCTGCAGTCGCGGATGCGCTTCGTAGAACTCCGGCAGCAGCGGCCGCAGATAATCGTCCAGCAGGTGGGCGCCGGCGAACACCTGCAGCGGCCTGGCGCGGCCGCGCACGCCGCGGCTGATGTTGTCGCACTGGTTGACGAACTGCTGGGTGCAGTCGCGCAGTGCCATGCCGTCACGCGTGAGCACGCAGGATGAGCCGCGGCGTCTTTCGAACAGCTCGACACCTAGCTGGGACTCCAGGGCCCGGATCACGTTGCTGATCGCCGGCTGGGAAACATCCAGCCTGCCTGCTGCGCCACTGAAATTGCCGTCGCGGCAGATCTCCAGGAACACCTCGAGCTGCCGGAACGTGAACGCGTACATATGGGTACCCCTCCAGCCTAAAGAACCCGCATGACGTCGGGCACTTGCCCTCCAAGCTAGTACTGGATTGCCGCAGTTATGGGATATACCCGGAGCCGGCAAAATCAATCAGGCCATCATCGGCAAGTTATGGCAATGCACGGCAGTCTCCGAAGACGCTTGCCAGTGTCACGGCTACTGAGGTTGTCTTGCCGCCGGGCAGGTGACGCAGATCGCGCGGCAAGTGGGAGGGAGCATGTTCAAAGCGACGGGCGACGCCCGGCTGCAGGTCCGGGGGCGGATACAGGCCGGCATTCTTCTTTTGATGGTGCTGGCCGTGGCCGGATGCCGGGGCAGGTCCGCAGCAGAGGCCGACGCCGACCTGCGCGCGGGGCGACCGAACATCCTGTTCATTCTCGCCGATGACCTGGGCTACGGCGACATCGGTGCATTCGGCGGGGAGATTCCCACTCCGAACCTGGACCAGCTCGCCCATCAGGGCATGCTGCTTACCGACTTCTACGCGAACATGACCTGCTCCCCGACGCGCTCGATGATCATGTCGGGGATGGACAATCATCTGGCGGGTCTGGGAGTCATGCGCGCGCCAACGCGCGAGGACCAGAAGGGCAAGCCAGGGTACGAGGGCTATCTGAATTTCCGCGTCGCCACTTTGCCCGAGCTGCTCACGGATGCCGGCTACGACACCTACATGATCGGCAAGTGGCACCTGAGCGAGGACGCCAGGGTGGATACCGGTCCGCATGCGCGCGGCTTCAAGCGCGTGTTCGCATCGTTTGATGGCGCCGCGCATCTGGGTGGCTGGGACTGGCGCGGTCCGCAGCCTTCCAACTACTGGGATGGCGATGCAGTCGTGCACGTGGGAGACGACTGGTACACCACGCGCGACTACACGAAGAAGATGCTCGAGTACATGGAGCAGGACCGCGCCGATGGCAAGCCGTTCTTTGCCTACATGGCCTATACGGCGCCGCACTGGCCGCTGCAGGCGCCGAAGGAGTCCATCGCCAGGTTCAAGGGCTGGTACGACGATGGTTACGAGGCGCTGTACGCGAGGCGGCTGGCGCGCCAGAAGGAACTTGGACTGGTGCCGCGCGATACGCCGCCGATCGACAACGCCCGCTTCACGCCGCGCTGGAGCGAACTGACGGCCGACCAGAAGAAGATCGAATCGCGCAAGATGGAAATCTACGCGGCGATGGTCAGTGACCTGGACCGCTACGTCGGGGAAGTCATCGACTACCTGAAGAAGACCGGCCGCTACCAGAACACCTTCATATTCTTCTGTTCGGACAATGGCGCCGAGGCCGCTCGTCGCGACCTGGCACAGAACATCCAGGACCATGTCGGCAAGGAGTACGACCAGAGCCTGGACAACCTGGGCAGCGCCACGTCCTATGTAATGTACGGGCGCAACTGGGCCAGCGTCAGCGCAACGCCGTTCTTCCGCCACAAGGCCACGGCCTTCGAGGGTGGCGTGCATGTGCCGGCATTCGCGCACTTTCCGGGCAGGGTTGCCGCCGGTACGCGCAGCAATGCCATGGGCACGGTGATGGATCTGCTGCCCACGTTTCTGGAGCTGGCCGGCACGCAGCATCCAGGCAGCCGCTATCGCGACCGGGAGGTACTGCAGCCCCAGGGGGTATCGCTGTTGCCGGTGTTTCTGGGCAAGGCGCGCAGCGTCCACGCGGATGACGAGGTCTTCGGCTGGGAGCTGTTTGGTCACCGCAGCGTGCGGCAGGGCGACTGGAAACTGGTATGGGACCAGGCGCTGCCCGCAAAGCAGCGGCACTGGGAGCTGTTCAACGTGGCCGAAGACTTCGAGGAGCAGAATGACCGCTCCGGGAGCGATCCGCGTCAGTTCGGCGCCCTGCAGGCCGAGTGGGACAACTACGCGCGGCGTAACGGCGTGATCTACTAGAAATTAAGCGCAATTGCGCATCAGTTGTTGCACTTTGCGGGCGGGGTCCGGGGCCGGTAAAGCGTGATAGGCTGAAAAGCCCGCACGCGGAGAACCCATGCCCGGCCTGCTGCCCGACGTCGATCCCGACGGTCTGCTCGAATTTTCGGTGGTCTATACCGACCGCTCGTTGAACCACATGTCCCGGCGCTTCGTCAGGGCCATGCAGGACATCATCGCGACCCTGAAGGGTATCTATCACGCGCAGACCGCGGTGGTGGTGCCGGGGGGCGGCACCTTCGGCATGGAGGCCGTGGCGCGCCAGTTCGTGCATGGCAAGAAGGTGCTGGTGGTGCGCAACGGCTGGTTCAGCTATCGCTGGACGCAGATCCTCGAAATGGGCGGCATGGGCGAGGCGATCATCTGCCAGGCACGCCAGCAGGCAAGCGGTGCCCAGGCGCCCTGGGTGCCCGCCCCGGTAGAGGAGGTCGTCGCGGCCATTCGCGGCCAGAAGCCCGGAATCGTGTTCGCGCCCCATGTGGAAACCTCCAGCGGAGTCATCCTTTCCGACGACTACGTGCGCGCGGTCGGTGCCGCCGCGCGCGAGGTCGGGGCGCTGTTCGTGCTCGACTGCATCGCCTCCGGCGCGGAGTGGGTGGACATGCAGGCCGCCGATGTCGACGTGCTGATCAGCGCGCCGCAGAAGGGGTGGAGCAGTACGCCATGCGCTGCGCTGGTCATGCTGGGCGAGCGCGCCCGCAAGGCGATCGACTCGACCACGAGTTCGTCCTTCGCCGGCGACCTGAAGAAGTGGATGCAGATCGCCGAAGGCTACGAGAATGGTCAGCACGCCTATCACGCGACGATGCCCACCGACGGCCTGCTGCGGCTGCGCGACACGATGCTCGAAGCGCGTGACTACGGTTTCGAGAAGCTGCGTGCGGAGCAGGCCGAGCTGGGCGCGAAGGTGCGCCAGTTGCTGGAATCGCGCGGCTTCCCCAGTGTCGCGGCCGAAGGCTGGAAGGCCCCGGGTGTGGTGGTCAGCTACACCACGGATCCGGACATCCAGAGCGGCCGGAAGTTCGTCGCGGCCGGCGTGCAGGCCGCATCGGGTGTGCCGCTCAAATGCGGCGAGGGCGAGGATTTCCGCACCTTCCGCATCGGACTGTTCGGTCTGGACAAGTGGCACAACGTCGATCGCACCGTCGGGCAGCTGGCCGCGGCGCTGGACAAGGTTACGGCGGCCTGACGCGCGTCATGAGCAAGCGCCGGCTCGGCAACACGGAGCTCGCGATCTCGCCCCTGGTGCTGGGCGGCAATGTGTTCGGCTGGACGGCCGACCGCGACACCTCGTTCGCGGTGCTGGACCGCTTCATCGAGGCCGGCTGCGAGGCCATCGATACAGCCGACGTCTATTCGGTCTGGGCACCCGGCCACAAGGGCGGGGAATCCGAGACCATCATCGGCCAGTGGATGGCCGCGCGTGGCAACCGCGAGCGCGTGGTACTGATCACCAAGGTCGGCATGGCGATGGCCCCGGACCGGCAGGGGCTGTCCGCGGCGTGGATCGAAACCGCGGTCGAGGATTCGCTGCGCCGGCTGCGCACGGATCACATCGACCTGTACTTCTCGCATGTCTTCGATCCGCAGGTTCCGGTCGAGGAGACCCTGCGTGCCTACGAGCGGCTGATCAAGGCCGGCAAGGTCCGTTACATCGGCGCCTCCAACCACAGCGCCGAACAGCTCGCCGCGGCGCTGCAGGTTGCCGATGACTCCGGCCTGCCGCGCTATACGGTGCTGCAGCCGCATTACAACCTGTACGAGCGCGACGCCTTCGAAGGCCCGTTGCGCGACCTGGCCGTCAGCGAAGGTCTCGGCGTCATCACTTATTTCAGCCTGGCCAGCGGCTTTCTCACCGGCAAGTACCGCAGCGCCAGGGACCTCGGCAAGAGCACCCGTGGCGCCGGTGTCGGCAAGTATCTGGATGCGCGCGGTCTGGCCATTCTCGCGGCGCTGGATCGCGTCGCGGCCGCGCATGGCGCCCGGCCCGCCGAAGTGGCGCTTGCCTGGCTGCAGGCGCGCGCCGGCGTCACGGCACCCATTGCCAGCGCGACCAGCATCGAGCAGCTCGACAGCCTGGTGCGTTCAACGCAACTGGTTCTCACATCCGGGGAAATCACCGACCTGGAGCGTGCCGGCGCAGTGTGATGGAGCGGGTGATGGGAATCGAACCCACGTTAGCAGCTTGGGAAGCTGCAGTTCTACCATTGAACTACACCCGCCTGGGCGGACGCACAGCCTAGCGCCGCGCTGGGGTCGGCGCAAACGCGCTAAGCTTGCCCGCAACACTGCAGATCAATTCGGGGGAACCATGTCCGGATCCATACCGGCGGTGCAAAAGCCGCTCGCCAGCGTCAAGGGCAAGACCGCCTTTGTCACCGGCGGTTCCAGCGGCATCGGGCTTGGCATTGCGCGCGTGCTGTCCGACGCCGGCATGAAAGTGGCGTTCACCTACAAGAACGAGGCGCATCGCGACGCGGCGCTGGCCTCCTTTGCACCGGGTAATCCGGGCGTGCATGCGATCCGGCTCGACACCACCGACCGCGAGGCCATGCCGCGCGCGGCCGATGAGGTCGAGCGGCTGTTCGGCAACGTGCATCTGGTGGTCAACAACGCCGGCGTGGGTATGCCCGCGTTGTTGTCCGATGTGTCCTGGCAGGACTGGGACTGGTCGCTGGATGTGAACGTGAACGGCATCTTCAACGGCATCCGCACGTTCCTGCCGCGCCTGCTGGCGCACGGCGAGGGCGGGCAGTTCGTGGCGACGTCCTCGTCGGCCGGCATCGTTGCCGGCACGCTGGGCGTGTATGCCACCGGCAAATTTGCCGTGGTGGGCATGATGGAGTCGCTGCGCACCGAGATGGAAGGGCGCAACATCGGCGTGTCGGTGTTCTGCCCGGGTCTGGTGCGATCCAGCATCTTCGACATCGAACGCAATCGCCCGGCCTCGCATGGCGCCGCCGAGACGCGCGAGCCGCCCAAGCCGCCGCCGCTGAAGCCCGGCTCCAAACCCATCGACATCATGGCCGCGGCCATGGATCCGCTGGAGGCCGGCCGGCAGGTGCTGGCCGGCATTCGCCGCAACGACCTGTACATCCTGTCGCATCCGGAGTTCGAGCCGGTGGTGCGCCAGCGCGTCACATTGATGCTGGCCTCGTTTTCGAAGAAGCCGGCGCCCAGGGACCGGCGCCTGGCCACCGAGACCATCACGCCGGACATCTATGCCGCGGAGCTGGCCAAGAAGGGCTTGCTGAAAGAAAAGCCGCAGCGCCGCAAGGCAGCGGCCAGAAAGCCGAAGAAGGCACAGAAGGCGAAGAAGAAGGTCGCTACCCGCAGGCGCCCGCCCGCCAAAGGGCGGGCACGCACCGCGCGCCGACGCAGGTAATCGGTTGCCGCCGGTGCGGCTGCACAGTCACATGGAACGGTGCAGAATGCGCGCACGACAGCGAAGGTCACGGAGAGACGCGTGAACAACATGGGTATCCTGCAGGCGCTGCTGTTCGAGCCGCGCAAGGCGTTCGCCGAAATCGCCGCGCGGCCGCGCTACTGGTTTGCGCTGCTGTTGCTCGTCGTGGCGACCCTGGTGACGACGATCTGGTATCAGAGCATCGTCGATCTTGGCTGGATGATGGACCAGCAGCTGCGCCACAACGCCTTGGCGCGCAGCCTCACGGAAGAGCAGATTGCCCACCAGGTGCAACTGGCCCAGGGTCAGCGCGGCCTGCGCATCGGCGCCAGCGTGGTTGCCATCGCCATCATCCTGCCCCTCGTGCTGATGATCCCGGCGCTGTACAACTTCCTGGTCGGCAAGATCGTCGGCTTCGAGCGCAGTTTCCGTCAGTGGTACGCGTTCACGTGCTGGGTTGCGGTATGGCCGCTCGTCGGTGGCACCCTCGCCGGGGTGCTGGTGCTGGCGACCTCGCAAACCAGCCAGCTCGGCCAGGAGGCCCTGAAGCCGCTGTCGCTGAACGCGCTGATCTTCCACCGCTCCATCGGTGAGCCGGGCTTCAGCCTGTTCACGAACATCGACCTGTTCCAGCTCGCCGGGCTGGTGCTCTCCGTGATCGGCATCAAGGCCTGGTCGGGCCGCAGCTGGCTGTTTGCGGTGCTGTTCGTGGGCATCCCCTGGGCCCTGGTTTTCGGCCTCTGGGCCGTGTTTTCGCTCCGCTGACCTGAGCCGTGCCGCGCCGGTCCGGCGCGGCTTGTCGATATCAGGTAGCTGATATAGTATCAGGCACCTTATTTTTCCCTTTTCTCGGAACCCAGGCTGGCGGGACGTCAATGAGCACAGGCAAGAAGACTCTGATCCTCGTCGGCGTCGTGTTGGCGCTGGCAGCGGTGGTCATCGCGACCCGCCGCGGCGGCGACGCCAAGCAAGCCGACATCCAGACGGTCCAGACCCACGTCATCACCCCGACCATCCTGGCCTCCGGCAGCCTCACCTACCAGACCGAGATCAACATGGTCTCGGAGGTGATGGGTCGCGTGAAGAACCTGTACGTGAAGGAAGGCGACCGCGTGAAGCAGGGCGAGCTGCTGCTGCGGCTGGACCCGGCCACCGTGCAGGCGCAGGTCGATCAGCTCTCGGCCAGCCTGGCCCAATCGAAGCTGGCCATCGAACAGCAGCGCCTGACCGCGGACATGGCCGAGACCAACTTCGAGCGCTACCAGAAGCTGCGCGCCACCGGCGTGGTCGATGCCGGCACCTTCGACGACATGCGCACCAAGCGCGATCAGGCCAAGGTTCAGCTCAGCAGCACCGAGCAGATGGCATTGCAGACCCAGGCCCAGCTCAAGCAGGCCCGCGAGCAGCTTGCCAAGACGGAACTGCGCTCACCCATCAATGGCCGCGTGACCAAGCTCACCATCAAGGAAGGCGAGACGGCCGTGCCCAGCGCGGTCAGCATTGCCGGTTCGGACCTGCTCACGATCGCCGATACCTCGAACCTGTATGCCGAGGTCAACGTCAACGAGACCGACGTTGCCCGCGTGGTGCCGGGCCAGACAGCGAAGATCGTGCCGGCGGCGTTTCCGGACAAGTCCTGGCACGGGGTAGTGGAGACGGTAGCCGTCTCGCCGCGCCAGGTGCAGGGCCAGGGCAAGACCTACCCGGTGAAGATCCGCCTCGATGCGTCCGACGAGTTGCAGTTCCACACGGGCATGAGCTGCCGCGCCGAGATCGAGACGCGCGGTACCGACGCGACGCCGGTGGTCGCGGTGCCGGTCCAGGCGGTTCGCTACGAGGAATCCGATGAGCGGGATCAGCCGGCCAAGGCCAGTCTGTTTGTCGTGGAAGACGGGCGAGCGCATCAGAAGGATGTCGAAACGGGCATTGCCGACGACAACTTCATCGCCATTACCAGGGGCGTCGAGGCCGGCGCCCGCATCGTGGTCGGACCGGCGCGGGTATTGCGCTTCCTGAACGATGGCGACCATGTCACCGAGGCGGCGCAGAGCGCCGACACGGAACAAACCGGTACGGCGGATGCTGCGGCAAAGCCGTGATCGAGCTAAGAGGCATCTCCAAGGTGTACCAGCTCGGTGGCATCGCCTACCCGGCGCTGTCGGACATCGACCTGACGATCCAGCGCAATGAGTTACTCGCGTTGACCGGTGCCTCGGGCTCCGGCAAGTCCACGATGATGAACATCCTCGGGTGCCTGGATACGCCCACTTCCGGGCGCTACACGCTGGACGGGGAAGAGGTGGCGGGGCTCGACGAGGAGCAGTTGGCCTCGGTGCGCAACCGCAAGGTCGGGTTCGTGTTCCAGAACTTCTACCTGATGCCGCGCATGTCCGCGATCGACAACGTTGCACAACCACTGATCTATCGCGGCATCTCGCCGGCCGAGAGGCGCAGGCACGCGCAGGCGGCGCTGGGTCGCGTGGGCCTGGCGGATCGCATGAAACACAGGCCCAACGAGATGTCGGGTGGACAGCGTCAGCGCGTTGCCGTGGCCCGGGCGCTGGTCGGGCACCCGGAGCTGCTGCTGGCCGACGAGCCGACCGGCAACCTGGACAGCCGTACCGCGCGCGAGATCCTCGATCTGTTCGGGCAGTTGCATGCCGAAGGGCAGACCGTGGTGATCGTCACGCACGATCCGAACATCGCAGCCAGCTGCAAGCGACAGGTCAGGCTGCACGACGGCCGCATCGCGGAGGACACCCGTGGCTGATCCGGCCGCCAGCGCGCCTGCCAATCTGCTCGAGGAAGCCGGCGCCTCGCGCAAGCTGCTGTATGCCGTGCAGGAGTGCCTGCGTTCGGCGTTGTCGGCCATCCAGTCGCACCGCCTGCGCAGCTTTCTGACCATGCTCGGCATCATCATCGGCGTGGCCTCGGTGATCTGCGTCATCGCCATGGTGCAGGGCCTGTCCAGCCGCATCTCGCAGCTGTTCGAGGGCCTGGGTTCGAACACGCTGACCTTGCAGGCCTATACGCCACTGGAAGACCAGTTGCGCGGCCAGATCAACCGCTTGAAGCGCACCGACCTGGACTTGCTGCGTTACCGTGTCGACGGTATCAAGTACATCACGCCCGTCGTTCCCGCGGGCGCAAGCCAGGTGACCTGGGGTTCGCAGAGCGCCACCGGGCAGTTCTTCGGTACCACGGCCAGTCTGCAGGACGTGCAATCGCTGTTTCCACGCACCGGCCGCTTCATCACCAAGAGCGACAATGACACCGGCCGCCGCGTGGTCGTGCTGGGAGACAAGATAAGAGAGGACCTGAAGATGCCCGATCGCCCGGAAGGGCAGTTCGTGCAGATCGGCCGCGAATGGTTCAAGGTCGTTGGCGTGATGGAGCCGCGCGGCGAGGTATTCGGCCAGAACCTGGACCAGTTCGTGCTGATGCCATACGAAACCGCGCTGGCGTTTTCCGGCACCATGGTCAATCGCGAACTATCAGGTGACCTTCGTGGTCAGCGATCCGGACGCGGTGGAGAATGTGAAGCAGCGCATAATCGCGCTGATCCGCCAGGCGCACGGCATCAAGGCCGGTGACCCGGACGACTTCCAGGTCTCTGCCTCCGACTCCATCGCCAAGACGTTTGCGCAGATCACCAGCCTGGTCACGCTGGTGGTCGGCGGCGTGGTCGGTATCTCGCTGCTGGTGGGCGGCATCGGCATCATGAACATCATGCTGGTGTCGGTCACCGAACGTACCCGCGAGATCGGCATCGCCAAGGCACTGGGTGCGCCGCGCCGTTTCATCCTGTTGCAGTTCCTGATCGAGGCAATGGTGCTGGCGGTCATCGGCGGCATCATCGGCATGCTCATCGGCTTCGCGCTCGCCTATGGGGTGGCCGCGCTCATACCCAATTTCCCACCGCCTTCGGTGCCGTGGTGGGCCGTGGTCGGCGCCTGCCTGTTCTCGATGCTGATAGGCATGGTTTTCGGCATCCTGCCGGCCAGCAAGGCGGCCAATCTCACCCCCATCGACGCCCTGCGTTACGAATAATTCAGCCGCCGTTCAGCCTCCCGGGACCGTGCTTCACGGATCCGCCCCGGCTGTGCTGTAATGCCGCGCCCTACGGGATACCGGTATTTTCATGCAGATTTTCCTTCGCCTGCGGCGCCTGGGCGCCCTCCTGATGCTGGCCCCGCTGTGCCTGGGGCTGCAGCCGGGGATGGCCGCGCAACGCACGCAGGACGCGAACGTGGTCAACGTGGTCTCGTTCGCGGCGCCACCTGCAGCCGTGACCAATCCGCCGCAGAACGTGCGCGGTAACCTGCTGCTGGCCGATGACGGCAACATCTATTTCACCTCCAGCGGAGGTGGTAACGGCTATGGCACGATCAGCCGGCTGACCCCGGATGGAACGCTGAGCGTCGTGTTTGCCTTTGCTGATGGCAACGACGGTTATGGTCCTTTCGCGGGGTTGATCCAGGGCAGCGACGGCAATCTCTACGGCACCAGCTACTACGGTGGCAAGGACCTGCAGGGATCGGTGTTCAAGGTCACGCCGGCGGGCAACTTCACGCTGCTGTACCAGTTCTCCAAGGATGGCAACGGCCCCAAGAATCCGTACACCGGCCTGGTTCAGGCAAGCGACGGCAACTTCTACGGCACCACCCGCCTGGGCGGCAACAACGGCGTCGGTACGATCTTCCGCATCAGCAGCAGTGGCACGTTGGCCGTTCTCCACGAGTTCAACGGCGATGATGGCAACGATCCCCAGGGGCGGCTTGTGGTTGGCCCGGATGGGCAGCTCTACGGCACGACCATGCGGGGCGGCCCTGCCGACCGCGGCGTCATCTACCGGATCTCCGTGAGCGGCGACTACCAGGTTCTGTACACGTTTCCGGGGCTGGGTCCGTTCAATGAACAGGGTCTGGCCACCAACGACATCGGGGCCAACCCGCGCTCGGGCCTGTTGCTCGCCGCGGACGGCAATTTCTACGGTACGGCCTACCAGGGTGGTCAGTACGGCAGTGGCACCCTGTACCGCGCGACGGTCAGTGGCAATGCCGCGGATGTGACCGTGGTGCATGCCTTCAAGGGTTGGTCGTTCGACGCGGGATATCCGCTGGCTACTCCGGTCGAGGATGCCGCGGGGAATTTCTACGGTACTTCCGAAAAGGGCGGTTACACTCAACCTTGGCGCGGTATGGAAGGTCGCGCCCGATGGCACGGGCACGCTGCTGCATGCATTCACCGGTTCGTCCATGGACGGCTCGCAACCCTACACCGGCGTGCTGTTTGCCAACGGGGCGATGTATACGGCGAGCAACGCCGACCTGGTCTACGGAACTGGGTTCCATCTTCAAGATCGAGGATCAGGACAGCAATGGCGTCCTGCCGGTGGATATCCAGATATCCGCCACCACGATCACCCAGGGCGACAGCATCACGATCACCTGGAACGCGCCCAATGCGGTGAGTTGCGACAAGTTTGGGGGCTGGAACGAGTCGACCGACCCGACCAGCCCCGATTACACCACCGGTATTTCGGGCTCCAGCACATTCTCGCCCACCGTGGGCACCTACAGCTTCGGTCTGGCCTGCACGGACGGGGCCGGCGTCGTTCACAATGGTTTCGCGGGCCTCGTCGTCGACGCCCCGCCCCAGAAGACCGTCGATGGCGGCGAAATCATCGGTGCCGGCTCGATGTCGTGGGCGCTGCTGGCGCTGTTCGCGGCGCTGTTGATCTACAAACTGACCAGGGAGACCCGTTTCTCATGCCCGTGACGACTGCCACCAGCGCCGAGATCCGCGCGCTGCTGAACAATGCCTCGATCGAGATGACCTGCAAGGATACGGAAGCCTTGCCCGAAGCCGCGACGCTGGTGCCGAAGGGTACGGACATCTTCATCGCGCTGTTTCCCAACCAGAGCTGGGATGATCTGAAGGTCGCCGCGAAGGCGGTGAAGGACGCCGGGCTCAACCCGGTGCCACACGTGCCGGCGCGCCGCGTCAAGGACCAGGCCGAGGTGGCCACGATCGCGCACAAGCTGACGCAGGAAGCGGGCGTCACCCGCATGCTGCTGATCGCCGGCGACATGCCCGCTCCGGAAGGCGCGTTCGATTCCACCATCGGCGTGCTGGAGACCGGTGAGCTGACCCGCGCCGGCATCAAGACCATCTACATGGCCGGCCATCCCGAAGGCCATGCGCACATGACCGTCGAGCAGCAGCGCCAGTTCGAGGCGCGCAAGGTGCAGCTCTCCGGGGAGCTGGGTTTCGAGCTGAAGTTCACCACGCAGGTGTGCTTCGAATCCGAGCCCATCATCGCCTGGGAAAAGATCATGCGTGCCAACGGCATCACCAACACGATCCGGCCCGGTCTCGGTGGTCCCGCCAGCATCAAGACGCTGTTGCGCTACGCCAAGATCTGTGGCGCGGGCGCCTCAATTCGCGCGCTCACCAGCGGCAAGGCCAGCCTGGTGGCGGGCCTGCTGCGGGACAGCGGACCGGAGGAAGTCGTCACACAGCTGGCGGCAGCCAGGGGCAGTGGCGGGTCGGATTTCGAGTCCGTGCATCTGTTCGCCTTTGGTGGCTTCCTGAAGACAACGAAGTGGGTATCGGCGGTGCAGAACGGCCGCTTCGAGATCAATCAAAAGGACGGCGACTTCACAGTATCGCTGTAGGGTCGGTTTCTGCCGGCGCAGACTGCGGACAGTTTCGCGCCAGTGGGATATGGTAGCGGCAGGTCAAGGAGGGCCTGGACCCTTACCGGGATATGACCCAAGCCGAAGCGCAACAGCAGGTATATCGAGTGCTGGTCGTGGACGACCATCCGGTCGTTCGCCACGGCATCACGCTGGTCATCAACGCGGAGCACGACCTCACCGTGTGCGGTGAGGCTGAAAACGAGCAGACCGCGCGCCGCCTGCTGCGCGAACTGCAGCCCGATGCCATGGTGGTGGATCTCTCGCTCGGCGCCGGTGGCGACGGCTTCAACATCGTGCGCGACGTGCACGCGCATTTCCCCGATGTGTGCATCCTGGTCCTGTCCATGCATGACGAGACCGTGTACGCGGACAGGTTGTTCGCTGCCGGTGCTTCGGGCTACATCATGAAGCAGGCTGCCGCCGAACAGCTGGTGACGGCGTTGCGTTCGGTGTTGCGGGGCGAAAGGTTCATCAGCGAGAACCTCAGGCGCCACCTCGCCGAGCGTGGTGCCGACGGTGGCGATCAGGCCGAGCGGCTGTCGCCGCGCGAGCTGCAGGTCATCAGCCTGATCGGCACCGGGCTGGGTACACGCGAGATCGCCGATCGCCTGTCGTTGTCGGTGAAGACCGTCGAGACCCATCGGCTGGCCATCAAGCGCAAGCTCACCCTGGATACCAACGCGCAGCTGGTGCAATACGCGATCCAATGGCACGGACCGCAGGCGGGTTGATCGCGCCGCGGCTGCTTGCCTGGCATCGGCGCGCCGGCCGGCACGACCTGCCCTGGCAGCTCGATCGCACGCCCTATCGGGTGTGGATATCCGAGGTGATGCTGCAGCAGACACAGGTTGCCGCGGTGATTCCCTACTTTCTGCGATTCGTGGAGCGCTTTGCCGACGTGCGTGCGCTGGCGGAGGCCCCCACCGACGAGGTGCTGCATCACTGGTCCGGCCTCGGCTACTACGCGCGGGCCCGCAATCTGCAGCGTGCCGCGCAGCAGATACTCAGGGAGCATGGCGGCGAGTTTCCGACGGATTTCGCCAGCGTCGCGGCGCTGCCCGGCGTGGGGCGCTCCACTGCCGGCGCCATCCTCGCGTTGTCGCGTGATGATCCCCATCCCATTCTGGACGGCAACGTGCGACGCGTGTTGTCGCGACTGTTTGCGGTGCCCGGGCGCACGGGTGAACGGGCCTTCGAGAACGAACTGTGGCGCATCGCTGCCGAACAGACCCCGCGCGAGGCCGTGGCGCAGTACACGCAGGCCATCATGGATCTGGGCGCGACGCTGTGCACGCGTCGCCAGCCGCGCTGCGCGGATTGCCCACTTGCAGATGAATGCCGGGCGCACGCGGCCGGCAACGAAACCGATTACCCGGCGCCGAAGAAGCCCCTGCAGCGCCGCGCCCGCGAAACCTGGATGCTGTTCGCGCAGAGTGCCGATGGCAGCGTGCGGCTGGTGCGACGGCCGGCCAGTGGCGTGTGGGGCGGGCTTTGGTCGCCCCCGGAATTTGCCTCGCGCGCCGAAGCCGAACACTTGCTCGAACGCGCCACGCAAGTCAGCGAGGGCGAGCCGCTCACGCATGCCTTCACGCACTTCGACCTGAAGATCCACCCGCTGTGGGCCCGTATGGATGCGGCGGCGGGTGTGGCCGAGCAGGGCGCCGCCCTGTGGTATAACGCGGCCCGTCCGGCGCGAATCGGCCTGCCCAGGCCGGTCGCCGAGTTACTGAAGAATCCGCCCGCATGACCCGAACCGTTCAATGTGTAGTGCTCAAGCGCGAGGCTCCCGGTCTGGAGCGCGTGCCGTATCCGGGCCCGCTGGGGCAGCGGATCTACGAGCAGGTGTCCGCCGAGGCCTGGGCCGGCTGGGTGCGCCACCAGACCATGCTGATCAACGAATACCGGCTGACCCCCGTGGACCCGAAGGCGCGCAAGTTCCTGGAAGCCGAGATGGAGAAGTTCTTCTTCGGAGCCGGGTCGGAAAAACCCAAGGAATTTCAGCCTCCCGGGACCTGATCCGCACCCGGCGGCCTTGACGACCGGAAAGCCCGGCCGGTCTAATACGCGACCCGCAAGCCCAGGTAGCTCAGTTGGTAGAGCAGCGGATTGAAAATCCGCGTGTCGGTGGTTCGATTCCGCCCCTGGGCACCACATTCCCCCGTCGATCGCGCCCTATACTTGCACCAGACATTACGCACGGGGGTGCACCATGGAAGTCTCCGTTTCCCAGACCATCAAGGACGCGGTGGCCGATCCGGCCCGTCCTGAAGCCGACCGCGTACGCGATGCGGATCGCAAGCCGGGCGAGTGCATCGCGCTCACCGGCATCCATCCGGGCCAGAAAGTCGCCGAGATGCTGCCCGGCGGCGGCTACTTCACGCGCATCTTCAGCAAGGTCCTCGGGCCCAGCGGCGAGCTGTACGCCTGGCTGCCCCTGCCGCCACCCAACGCGCCGCCGGGCGGGCGTGACATGTCCGCGCCGATTCGCGCGCTGATGGCCGACCCGAACTACCCGAACATCAAGCTGGCCAACATGGATCCGTCCACGCCGCTGCCGGACAAGGTCGATCTGGTGTGGACCTCGCTGAACTACCACGACATGCACAACCGGCCCAACGCCGACCTGGGGGCGATCAACAGGATGGTGTGGGATGCACTGAAGCCGGGCGGCCTGTACATGGTGATCGACCACGCAGCGAAGAAGGGCTCCGGCGCCAGTGACACTTCCACCCTGCACCGGATCGACCCGGATCTGGTGAAGAAGGAAGTCGAGAGCGTGGGCTTCGAGCTGGTGCAGACCAGTGATCTGCTCAAACACCCGGCCGACGACCATACGCTCAACAGTCATCAGGTACCGCGCGGCAAGACCGACCAGTTCGTGTTCCTGTTCCAGCGCCCCGGCGGCTGAGTCTCACGCGCCCACGCGCGATCGCGAGATGATCGAGGGAGTGGATGCCGGGCCGGCCGGCGCATGGAGTCCGCTGCGTTTTGCGGACTTCGCGTTGCTGTGGACCGCGGTACTGCTCTCCAATACCGGCAGCTGGATGCACGATGTGGCAGCCGGGTGGTTGATGACCACGCTGGCGCCGACGCCGTTCATGGTGGCACTGGTGCAGGCTGCCACCACCTTGCCGGTATTCCTGCTGGCGCTGCCGGCCGGCGCGCTGGCCGATCGCGTGGACCGCCGCCGCCTGTTGATACTGGTGCAGTCGTGCATGCTGCTGCTGGCGGCATTGCTGGGCACGCTGGTGCTCGCCGGCGCGGCGACCAGCGTCTGGTTGCTGGCGGTGACCTTCGGGCTCGGCGTGGGCACCGCCATCACGTCACCGACCTGGCAGACCATCCTGCCGCAGCTGGTGCCCCGCACGCATCTGCCGCCGGCGGTGGCCCTGCATGCGGTTGCCATGAACCTGGCGCGCGCCATCGGCCCGGCGGTGGGTGGCCTGATCATCGTCGCGTTCGGCATCGCCTGGCCGTTCTTCGTCAATGCGGTATCGTTCGTGGCGATCATCGCGGCGCTGTGGCACTGGCGCCCGCCGGCCGCTCCCGCGCGCACGGTCGCGCACGAGAGCCTGATCAGGTCGATTCGCACTGGTCTTGCCCATGTGGCTGACAATCGCCCGTTGCGCAACACCCTGCTGCGCTCGGCCGCGTTCTACATCTTCGGCAGCGCGTACTGGGCACTGCTGCCGCTGGTGGCACGCGTGCAGCTCGGCGGCGACGCGCGCCTGTTCGGCATCCTGGTCGGCTGCATCGGCGCCGGCGCGGTGCTGGGTGCGTTGGGGTTGCCAAGGCTGCGTCTGCGACTGGGTCTGGACGGAACGCTGATGGTGGGCACGATCGCCACCGCGCTGGCGATGCTGGGCTATGGGCTGCTGCGCCGGCCGGCGCTAGGCATGATTGCCAGCCTGGTGGCCGGCGCGGCATGGATTGCCTCGCTGTCTTCGCTGAACGTCGCGGCGCAGCTCGCGGTGCCGGACTGGATCCGGGCCCGCGGCATGGCGCTGTACACCGCGGTGTTCTATGGCTGCCTGGCCGCCGGCAGCCTGCTGTGGGGCCAGGTCGCGAATCGCGTGGGTCTGTCGCCGACGCTGCTGGTGGCTGCCACAGGTGCGCTGCTGGCAATGCTGCTGGCCAAGCGGCTTCCCCTGCAGGGCCACGGATCGTAGAGTAGCGCCGTGAGTCTGCCGTTGCTGCGCCTGCCGTTTGCGTTGCGCCTCGCCGTTCTGGCCGTGGTGTTGCTGGGCGTTCTGGTCAAACCGATCTACTCCACCTGGTGCGAGACGCACCAGCTTGGCCATGCCGTGGCCAGGATCAGTCACGTGAAATTCCGCCCGGATTCCCCGATCGAACATCAGCTGGATGTCGAACATGCACGCGGGGGGCACGGCCTGCTGCATGCCACTGACGATGGTGGTGTCTACGTAGGCATCGAAACACATGCCGCGGTGCCGGCGGTTATCTTCTATTCCGTCCTGAATCCGCCGACGGTGGTGTTGCCGGCTCCCGTGCAACGCATCAGCCGGCTTTTCCGACCTCCAATCGCCTAAGCAGCGTCCCTTCGGCGTCAAGCCGAACCCAGGCCTGTTGGATGCCTTGGCGGCAACCGGTGCGTGCGCCGGTGCCCGAGGGCAGCCGCTACGTATCAATCGATTGGAATCCTTCAATGAAACAAATTCCCTTGCTGCTGGGCACGCTGGCTGCCGCCAGCGTGCCGATGTTTGCCGCCGCCGCGGAGTCCTCCGGCGGTGTCGGCTCCGGCCTCAATGCCTTCAACCCGGCCATCGCCGTCATCCTCAACGGTTTCTATGCCCATCACACACTGAACCCCGACGACTACGCGCCTTCCGGCTTCGCGCTGGCCGGCGATGCCGGACCGATTCCGCAGGGCCTGTCGCTGGGCGAGAGCGAGGTCTCGCTGGCGGCCAACATCGACGAGAAGTTCTACGGCCAGCTGACCATGTCCGTGCACTCCGAGAACGGCCAGGATCACCTGGGCATCGAAGAGGGCTTCCTCGATACCACCGCGCTGCCCGCCGGGCTCACCATGCGCATCGGGCGCTTCTTCTCGGACATCGGCTATCTGAACAGCCATCACGCGCACACCGACAAGTTCTCCGACCGGCCGCTGCCCTACCAGGCATTTCTCGGTGGACAGTACGGCGATGACGGCGTGCAGGTGCGCTGGGTGGCGCCCACCGACATCTTCCTGGAATTCGGCGGCGAGGCGTTCCGCGGCCAGAACTACCCCAGTGGTGGTGCCCGGCACTCCGGCGTTGGCGCCACCACGCTGTTCGCGCACGCGGGCGGGGATGTCGGCATCGAGAACTCCTGGCTGGCCGGCGTCTCGATGCTGCATTCGAAGACGGCCGGCGCCGAGGACGGCTTCACCGGCATCAACAAGCTGTACATCGCGGATCTGACCTGGAAGTGGGCGCCGCGCGGCAACACCAAGGATGGCGGCATCCTGCTGCGCAGCGAGTACTTCATCGACGATCGCAATGGCACGTTCGCCGACCCGGCCAACGTGATCCCCGACCAGGCCTGGACCGGCAAGCGCCATGGCTGGTACGTGGAAGGCGTCTATCGCATCAACCGCCAGTGGGAGACCGGCTATCGCTACGACCAGGTGTGGTCCAGCGACAGCGGTCCCTACGCGAGCGGCTTCAACCCGCATCGCCACAGCCTGGTGCTGACCTGGCTCAACAGCGAGTTCAGCCTGGTGCGTCTGCAGCTCAGCCGCGACCAACCCGCTCCGGGCACCCACGATACGGCCGTTTCGCTGCAATTCCAGGCCGCCATGGGCGCGCACGGCGCCCACAAGTTCTGATTCGAGGACATAGCCATGAAGAAGATTCTCTCCACATTGCTGCTGGTGCTGTTCGCGGTGCCGGCCTTCGCCAAACTGCAGGTGTTCAGCTGCGAACCGGAGTGGGGCTCGCTGCTGCACGAACTGGCCGGTGACAGGATCGACGTGAGTGTCGGCACCAACGCCTTTCAGGACGTGCACCAGATCGACGCCAAGCCCAGCCTGATCGCGCGCGTGCGCAAGGCGGATCTGCTGGTGTGCACCGGTGCCGAGCTGGAGATCGGGTGGCTGCCCCAGCTCATCCGCCAGTCCGGCAATCACAAGGTGGCGGACGGCCCCGGTTACTTCGAGGCCGCCAGTCAGATCGAGACGCTGGACAAGCCCGCGCAGCTGGATCGCGCCGCCGGCGACGTGCATCCGGAGGGCAATCCGCACTTCCAGATGGACCCGTACCGGGTGCTGAAGATCGCCAGGGGACTTGCCGCGCGCCTGGCCGAACTGGATCCGGCCAACGCGGCCACCTACCAGCAGCGCCTGGCCGACTTCACCACGCGCTGGCAGGCGGCCATCAAGGGCTGGGAAGCCAAGGCCGCACCGCTCAAGGGCAGGAAGATCATCGTGCACCACGTGAGCTGGGTGTATCTGAACAAGTGGCTTGGACTGGAACAGATCGGCGCGCTGGAACCCAAGCCCGGCGTGCCGCCGACCAGCGCGCACCTGGCAAGCCTGATCAGCACCGCGAAAGACGAGCACGCCTACGCCATCATCAGCGCCGCGTACCAGGACCCGAAGCCGGCCAGGTGGCTGTCCGGGCGCACCGGTGTGCCGGTGGTGGTACTGCCATACACCGTCGGCGGTGACAAACAGGCGAAAGACCTGTTCGGGCTGTTCAATTCCACCATCGACAAACTGCTGAGTGCCGGCAAATGACGCTCGAAGGTCTGGACATCAGCATCCTGGGGCCGGCCATGGTGGCCGGCGTTATCGTGCTCTCGACCCACGTGCCGCTGGGACGGCAGGTGCTCGCGCGCGGCATCATCTTCATCGACCTGGCCATCGCGCAGATCGCGGCGATGGGGGTCATCGCCGCGCAGTTCATGGGCATTGCCGAGCATGGCATCGGCGTGCAGGTTGCCGCGGCGGCGGCGGCACTGGCGGGAGCCGCCCTGCTGGCGTGGACCGACCGGCGCTGGCCGAAGATGCAGGAGCCGTTCATCGGCACGCTGTTCGTGCTGGCGGCGACCGGCAGCCTGCTGCTGCTGGCCAACAATCCGCAGGGCGGTGAGCACATGAAGGATCTGCTGGTCGGGCAGATCCTGTGGGTCAGCTACGGGCAACTGGTGCCGGCCGCGCTGATCTCCGCCGCGTTGCTGGCGGTGTTGGGGTGGCGGCGTGGCCACCTGGCCGGCGCGTTGTTCTACGCGTTGTTCGCTGTGGCCATCACGGTGTCGGTGCAACTGGTGGGCGTGTACCTGGTGTTCGCCAGCCTGATCGTGCCGGCACTGGCGACCTCCGGCATGAGCGGGCGACGCCAGTTGGTGGCCGCCTACCTGGTGGGCTTGCTCGGCTACCTCAGCGGCCTGGTGCTGTCGGCGCTGTTCGACCTGCCCAGCGGGGCGATGATCGTCTGGACGCTGGCCGGCTGCGCGTTGCTGGCGCAATTGGTGCCAGCCATCCGCACGGCGCGGCAGCCGCAGGTACAGTAGCGTATGTGAGTCGGCAACCCGTCTACTACCTCTCGCACGGCGGCGGACCCTGGCCGTACATGGATGGCCCCATGCGCGCGCACTTCGCGCTGATGGAACGCGCGCTGCAGGACATCCCGCGGCAGTTGCCCGAACCGCCGCGTGCAGTGCTGGTGGTGTCGGGGCACTGGGAGGAGGATGAGTTCACGGTCTCGTCCGCACCTGACCCTGGCATGGTCTACGACTACTACGGCTTCCCGGCCGAGACGTACCGCATCCGCTATCCCGCCCCGGGTTCACCGGAACTGGCCGCGCGGGTCCAGCAGCTGCTGGGCGAGGCCGGCTGGCAGGTCCGCGCCGATGCCGGGCGCGGCTTCGACCACGGCACGTTCAGCATGCTCAAGCCCATCTACCCCGATGCCGACGTGCCGGTGGTGCAGCTGTCGATGAAGATAAGCATGGATCCGCACGAACACATGGCCGCGGGCGCCGCGCTCGCGCCGCTGCGCGATGAGAACATCCTGGTCATCGGCAGTGGACAGAGCTACCACAACCTGCGGCGCTGGGGCCCGGCCGGCAGCCGGGCGGCGGCCAGCTTCGATGGCTGGCTGCGCCAGGTGTTGCTCACGGGCACCCCCGCAGCCCGGCGCGCCGCGCTGGGCCAGTGGCAGCATGCTCCGGCGGCGCGCGAGGCGCACCCGCACGAGGATCACCTCATGCCGCTGATGGTGGTGGTCGGTGCGGCCGGCGAGGATCCGGCCGTGGTCGTCTATGGCGAGCAGTTCATGGGCAGCCTGGCCGTGTCCAGTTTCCGCTTCGGCGGTGGGGTGGCGGCCAGCTCATTCGATCGCCTGGCCGGGGCTGTGGCGGCGGGCACATAGCGCCGTCCCGGGGATGGTGTAGGCTTTTCTCCCCCATGTCAGAACCGCGTATCCAGCCCGTGCCGCGCGCGCCGGACCCCCCCCAGGGTGATCCGGCGCTGGTGGCGGTCGACCGCGCACTGGCCGAGCTGCGGCGCGGCCGTGGCGTCGTGGTGCAGGAGTCCGCCGGACGCGCCTGGCGCCTGGTGGCACCGCTGGAGACGGCCGACGAACCCCTGGTGGCGCATCTGCTGGCGCAGCCCGGTGCGGCGCTGGTGGTGACCGGAGAGCGGGCGGCGCAACTGCGCGTGCCCTGCGAATCCGACGAATTGCTGCTGCTCAAAGTGCCGTCCGGCCTGACGGCCGCGAAGCTGCTGGAACTGGGGCGCCACTGGGACGCCGATGCCTGGCGCGAGGCTCTGGCCGGCGCCGTGCCTCACGCGGACTGTGCCGATGCACTGGCCGCGGCCGCGGTCCAGCTGGCCAAGAGCGCGCAACTGCTGCCTGCCCTGCTGGTCACCGAAGTGAGCGCCGGGAGCGCGCCTTCCAGTGTGCTGCTCGTGCGCGTGGACCAGGTGGAGCGCCATGCGCATCCCACCGACGAGGACCTGATAAGGGTCAGCGAGGCGCGCGTGCCGTTGCGCGAAGAGGAGACGAGCCGCCTGGTGCTGTTCCGCGACCGGCGCGATGCCAGCGAACACGTGGCGGTGATCGTGGGCAGGCCGGATCCGGACTCTGTGGTACCGGTGCGCGCGCATTCCTCCTGCTTCACGGGCGACCTGCTGGGCAGCCTGCGCTGCGACTGTGGCGAGCAGTTGCAGACCGCAGTGAAGCGGCTGCACGAGGAGGGTGGCGGCGTGCTGCTGTACCTGGCGCAGGAGGGTCGCGGCATCGGCCTGGCCAACAAGCTGCGCGCCTACAAGTTGCAGGACGAGGGCCTGGACACGGTCGATGCCGACCGGCACCTGGGCTTCAGGGCGGATGAGCGCAGCTATGCCATCGCCGCGGCGATGCTCAAGTCACTGGGGTTCATCCGCATCCGGCTGCTGACCAACAGCCCCCACAAGGTGCGTGAGCTGCGCGCGCGCGGTATCGACGTGGCCGAAATCGAATCCCTGCTGGCGCCGCCCAACGCGCACAACGAGCGCTACATCCGCACCAAGCGCGACCGCGCCGGACACCTGATTCCCGACGATCAGGACCTGACGGTTCGCGCGCTTCCCACCGTCAGGCGACGGCCTCGAACCACGCGCAGTCCGCGGTGAAGTCATTGTCGGTCGTGATCAGAAAGTAATCGCGCGCTTCGGCCGGAAGGGCTTCGAAGACAGTGTGCAGCGCCGCCACGCGCTGCGGCGGCGTGCCGATCCGCCGGATCCAGCTCGCGAACTGCATGTGCAACTTCCAGGTGTCGAAGGACTGCTCCCGAAACCCGGCCGTGTGCAGCATCGAGCGCCATTCCGACGCGCGGTAGTCGCGCACGTGCGAGCCATCGCGCAGCAGTTCCAGCACCTGCAACGAGGTATCCAGCAGCGCCGGCTCCGGCGCGATCATGTCGATGACGATCAGGCGTCCGCCGGGCGCGATGACGCGCGCGCACTCTGCCAGCGCCTGCGGCACGCTGCGCCAGTGGTGCGCGGAATAGCGCGTGACGATCAGCTCGAAGGAGTCGTCGGCGAACGGCAGTTGTTCGGCCGCGCTTTGGCCGGTCGTGATGTTCGCGTGGCCGCGGCGCTGTGCCTCGGCGGCAACCACCTCGAGCATCCCGGCGGACGGGTCGCAGGCGCTCACGCGGGCCGCGCCCGCGGCCGCCAGCGCGTAGCTGGCGTGGCCGGCGCCGCAGCCCAGGTCGAGCACCCTGGCCGGACGTGTGTCGGCCGCGATCCGGCGCAGCCGATCCAGGTCCGCACCCTGCGCATGTACGGCGCTGGCAAGATAGTTGCGCGCACTGGCGCCGAACTGCCGGGCGGTGAGCTGCTGCTGGTCCATGGTCGGGTCCTCGTTCGCAAATGGGGTGGTGACGGGATCTCATCGTGTTCCGGTCCGACCCTGCCTATACTGAGATTTGCTCAGTAATCTTAGGATGCCCGCTGCAGTGTCCACCAACGTCGCCAACTCTCCGCTGCGCGCCCTGCAGGCATTCCATGCGGTGGTCAGGGCCGGCACCGTGGCCGCCGCCGCGGATACGCTCGCCGTGACACCCTCGGCGGTCTCGCATCTGCTGCGGCAACTGGAGCGGCGGCTGGGCGTGGTGCTGTTCATGCGCAAGGGCCGCGGCCTGGCGCTGACCGACGAGGGCGAACGCCTCGCGGCGGCGGTCAATCCCGCGCTGGCCATGATCGAGGATGCGATGAGCGCATTCCTGCGCCGCGGCGCGGAGCTGCGCATCTCCACCTTGTCGAGCTTCGCGGTGCACTGGCTGATTCCGCGACTGGGCCGTTTCCAGAGCCGTCATGCCGACATCGAACTGCTGCTGTCCACGTCCACCCGCCTGGTCGACCTGGCCACCGAAGCCTTCGACTGTGCCATCCGCCTCGGGCGCGGCGACTGGCCGGGCCTTGACGCAGAGCGGCTGTACCGCGAGGAGCTGGTCGCGGCGTGCAGTCCCCAGTGGCTGGCCGCACGGCGCATACGCTCGCCCGGCGATCTGGTGAAGACCGGACAGCTGCTGCACTCCCGGTCGCGCCGCGCGGACTGGGCTTACTGGTTCAGGGCAGCCGGCATCGCCGAGGCGAAGGCGGGGCGTGGTCCGATGTTCGAGACGCGGGCGCTGGCCATCCAGGCGGCCATCGCGCAGATGGGCGTGGTGGTGATCGATCCGCGATTCATCGCAAGCGAACTGGCGGCGCGGCAACTGGTCGCGCCGTTTGCGCTGCGCGTGGAACTGGAAAGCTCTTATTGGCTGGTGTGGCGCGCCGGCCGCGAAGCCAGCCGTCCGGTCGCGGCCTTTCGCAAGTGGCTGGCCGCCGAGGTCGCGGTCAGCCCGCGCCAGGCCCGGCCGGCGCGGCCCGTTCGAGCTGCTCCGTGATTTCCAGCCACTCGGTTTCGATCTGTTCGATCTCCTGCGCGATGCGGGCGCGCCGCGCGTTCAGATCCAGCTGACGCTCACTGTTGCCGACCGCGTACAGCGACGGATCCGCGAGCTGTCCGTCCAGCTCGCGCGCCGCGGCGCCCAGCTCCTGCAGACGCTTGTCGCAGCGCGCCAGGCGCGAGCGCAGCGGGGCCAGCGCCTCGCGGGCCTTGGCGTTTTCGCGGCGGCGTTGCCGGGCGTCTGCACGCGGCGCGGCACCGGTGTCGGTGTTGGCGCGCTCCGCTGGTGGCGGTTCGGTTCGAGCTGCCGGCGCGGGTGAGCCTGCGCCGCCGGCGAGCCAGCGGGCATAGGTATCCAGATCACCGTCGAAGTCGCTGACGCGTCCGGCATCGACCAGCAGGAAGCGGTCGGTCACCGTGCTCAGCAGGTGACGGTCGTGGGAGACCAGTACCACCGCGCCGGCGTACTCCTGCAATGCCATGGCCAGTGCCTGGCGCATCTCCAGGTCCAGATGGTTGGTCGGCTCGTCGAGCAGCAGCAGGTTCGGCTTGCCATGGGCCACCAGCGCCAGTGCCAGACGCGCCTTCTCGCCGCCGGAAAAGGGCGCCACCGGTTCGAATACCCGATCACCCGTGAAGCCGAAGCTGGCCAGGAAGTTGCGCTGCTCCTGTTCGGCAGGCCGATGTCCCTGCCGCTGCGCCAGGCGTTGCAGATGCAGCAGCGGCGAGGCCTGGGGGTCCAGTTGCTCGAGCTGATGCTGTGCGAAGTAGCCGACTGCCAGATCGCGCGCGTCGTCGCGCGTGCCGCCACGTGCCGGCAGTTCGCCGGCCAGCAGTTTCACCAGCGTGGACTTGCCGGCGCCGTTGCGGCCGAGCAGCGAAATACGGTCGCCGGGGTAGATGGTAAGGCTTACGTGTTCGAGCAGGGTGCGATCCCCATAGCCGGCCGACTGTTCGCGAATGGCCAGCAGTGGCCTGGGTAACCTGGGCGGTTCGGCGAAACTGAACACGAACGGCGAATCCACATGCGCCGGCGCAATCCGCTGCATGCGCTCCAGCGCCTTGATGCGGCTTTGTGCCTGCCGCGCCTTGGTGGCCTTGGCGCGGAAGCGGCGCACGAAGTCCTCCATGTGCGCGATCTCGCGTTGCTGCTTCGCGTGCATCGCGCTCTGCTGGGCGAGCTGCGCGGCGCGGGCGGCCTCGAAGTCGGAGTAGTTGCCGGTGTACAGCACCGCCTTCTGGTGTTCGATATTGACGATGCGGTTGACCACGCGATCCAGGAACTCGCGGTCGTGGGCGATAAGCAGCAGCGTGCCGGCATAGTTCGCGAGCCACCCCTCCAGCCACACGATGGCATCCAGGTCCAGGTGATTGGTGGGTTCGTCCAGCAGCAGCAGGTCCGAGCGGCACATCAGCGCGCGCGCCAGGTTCAGTCGCACCCGCCAGCCGCCGGAGAATTCGGCCACGGTCCGCTCCTCATCCGCCGTGGCAAAGCCCAGGCCGTGCATGAGTTGCGCCGCCCGCGCCCGCGCGTCGTAGCCGCCGATGGCGGCATACTGCGCGTGCAGCTCGGCCAGACGCGTGCCCTGGTCGGCGGCTTCGGCTTGCGCAATGCGCGTTTCCAGCGCGCGCAGTTCGGCATCGCCGTCCAGCACGAACTCGATGGCCGGCCGGTCGATGGCATCCAGCTCCTGGGCCACGTGCGCCATGGCCAGATTGCCGGGCATGGTGAAATGGCCGGCGTCCGGGTGCAGCTCGCCGCGCACCAGCGCCAGCAGGCTGGATTTGCCGCTGCCGTTTTCTCCCGTGATGCCGACTTTCTCACCGCGGAACAGCGAAAAGTCGGCATGGGCGAACAGCACGCGTGGGCCGCGTCTGAGCGTTACATCGTCGAATTTGAGCACTTTGTCTGGGGGCCGGCCCGGCCCTCGCCGGCGGCATTTGCACAGGTTGGGGTGGGCGCGCAGTTTGCCCTAGAATCCGCGCATGAACAGCCCGAATGCATTGCGAAGAACGACCCTGGCACTGGCCGTCCTGGCCGGGGTGTTGCTGGGTGCCCCGGCATCGGCCCAGGTGGTGGGCAGCGAAGGCTGGGCGCCGGCCACGGCTGCGGGCACCACGACCGCCGAGGGTTATCTGGTTCTCACCAACAGGGGCGATGGACAGGCCAAGCTGCTGAAGATCGTCTCACCGGTCAGCGACCGGATAATGCTCCACCGCAGCAGCATCGATTCCAACGGCGTGGCGCGCATGTGGCCGCTGGCGAAGCTGGAAATAGCGGCGGGCGATTCGGTGCGTTTCGCGCCCCATGGCCTCAGTGTGACGTTCCTGGATCTGAAATCGCCGTTCGTGGCCGGTCAGCGGGTACCGCTGCAGTTGACCTTCGAGGGTGAGCCGGAAATCACCGTGATGCTGGAAGTAAAGTAGGCCGCCTTGCCTTTCAGCCGCCGGCGCGCTTTGCCTCGTAGCCCAGCCTGCCCAGCTCCGCGACCAGCCGGTCGCGATGTTCTCCCTGGATCTCGATGCGGCCGTTGCGGGCGGCGCCGCCCGCGCCGCAGCTGCGCTTGAGCTTGCCGGCCAGCTCGTCGAGTTGCGCGGCGGTGAGCGGCAGGCCACTGACCACCGTAACGCCCTTGCCGCCACGACCGGCCACCTCACGCGACACCCGGATCTTCGGCGGGCCCGCAGAGGATGGCTTTGCCGCCGGTTGGCGCACCGGCTTTGCCATGACCACGCCGCGATAAGTATGAGTCGGCTTCACCAATTCAGATCAGCCTCTGGATGCGTCGCTTGCGCCACACGAACCGGTAATAGCAGAACTGCAGGATCACCATGGTCAGGAACGCGGACGGGTAACCCATCCACACGCCATCTATGCCGATGCGACGACTCATCAGCCAGGCGACCGGCACTTCCACCAGCGCAATGGCGCTGATGGACAGCAAAGTGGGAACCAGCACCGTGCCGCTGGAACGCATCACTCCTGAAAAGACGGCCGCGCAGCCGAACAGCAAGGTGCTCCACAGCACGATGTACAGCAGCCGCAAGGCGATGGCGGTGGCTTCCGGATTGGTCGTGAACAGCGCGATGATGTGGCGCGCGAACACGTAGCCGAGCAGCAGCAACGTGCCGGTGATCGCCAGGTTGATGATGATCCCGGTGCGCGTGATCGCGCCCAGGCGCTCCGTGTGGCCGGCGCCGATGGCCTGTGCGCCGAGGATGGATGCGGCGATGGCGATGGACATGGCCGGGAACTGCACGTAGCCGAGTATCTGGTTGCCCACGCCATAGGCAGCGGTGGCATCGGAGCCGAAGTGATTGACCATCGACAGCAGCACCACTTCAGCCAGCGACATGATCACCATCTGCATCGCGGTAGGCAGCCCGATGCGCAGCACGTTCTTCAGGATGGCGAGGTCGATGCGCATGTGCTTCATGAGCTGTCCGTCAATGGCGAGCGCATGTCCCTTCCAGCGCAGGTATATGGTCAGCCACACGAAGGTGACCAGGAACGAGGTGACGAAGCCGACCGCGGCACTGCTCACGCCAAGCCGCGGCAGGCCGGCCCAGCCCGAAATGAACGCCGGCGTGACCAGCAGCCCGACTGCCGTGGAAACGATCAACGCCCGCAGCGGCGTGATGGTGTCGCCCACGCCGCGCAGGATCTGCGTCATCAGCAGAAAGGCAAAGAAGCCCGGCATTGCGTACAGGCAGATGCGCGCGTAGTTGGTGGCCTCGGCCATGATGTCCGGCGGCGTATTCAGCCGCGTCAGCAATGCGTGCGCGAAGCTGCCCCCGAACAGTGCCACCACCAGGCCGCCCAGCATGCCTACCGTCAGGGTCGTGCCGGCCACCGCACGCACCCGCTCCGGCTGCTTCGCGCCCCAGGCCTGGCCGATCAGGACCGAGGCGCCCGAGCCCAGGCCCATCACGAAGGAGATCAGGAACAGGAATACCGGGAAGAAGGCCGAAGCCGCCGCCAGCGCCCTTACGCCGATCATGTGGCCCAGAAAGATATTGTTCAGTGTTCCGGACAGCGACTGTAGGATGTTGGCGAGCATCATCGGCAGCAGGAAGGCCAGAAAGACCTTGCCGATGGGCCGTGTGGCGTGGGTGGAATGAGTGGCTGGTGGCATGACTATCCCGATCCGAGGCGCGGTATGATGCCAGCTCGCTCCTTTATTGGTAGGCCGTTTCAACAAAACCGGCCCTCGTCCAACTGATGCACCAAGCCGCGGTAATCCTCGGCCTGATTATTCTGAATGGGTTGTTCGCCTCGGCCGAGCTGGCGCTGGTATCGGCGCGCCGTTCTCGTTTGAAGGCGCTGGCCGAGGGCGGCCACAAGGGAGCGCGGGCGGCCCTCGCACTGCTGGACGATCCCACCCGGCTGCTGTCCGTCATGCAGGTCGGCATCACCACGATCAGCATCCTGACCGGCTTGTACAGCGGTGCAGCGTATTCGAAGCAATTGGCTGCGTGGGTGGCGGAGGTCTATCCGACTATCGAAACCTATGCCCTGCAGATCGCGAACGCGGCAATCGTTGTGGCGGTGACCTACATCTCGCTGATGTTCGGGGAACTTGTGCCCAAGCGACTGGCTCTTACGCACGCCGATCGCTGGTCGACGCTGGTTGCAATTCCCATGCAGGCTTTTGCGAAAGCCGGTGCACCCATCGTCTGGCTGCTGCAGCGTTCAACCGATGCGCTTCTCAAGCTGCTGCCCAAGGTCGGCGGCAAGCAGCAGCAGGTTACCGACGATGACGTGCGCGCACTGGCCACGGAGGGCATGCAGACCGGGGCCCTGCACAAGCACGAGGCCGAGATGATCGATTCGGTGCTGCGCCTGGCGGACCGCAACATCAGCGCCATCATGGTGCCGCGCGGCGACATCCTCTGGCTGGACGTCAACGAGCCGGTGCCGACCTTGTGGGACGAGGCGCGGCGCAGCGGGCACGCACGCTTCCTGCTGTGCAAGGGCGAGCTGGAGCAGCTCATCGGCGTGATTTCACTGGCCAACCTGGGCGAGGCATTGCGCCGTGGCGTCATCGACCAGGAAGTCGATGTGCAGCCGCCGTTGCATGTGCCGGAGAGCATTTCCATCTTCAAGCTGCTGGAGACCTTCCGTCGTGCCAGCGTGCATCTGGGCGTGGTCACCAACGAATACGGCGGTATCGAGGGTCTGGTCACGCCGGCGGACATCCTCAAGGCCATCGCCGGCGAATGGCCGGAGATGGGCAGCCGCGATGTCGCAGGGGCCGTGCAGCGCAAGGACGGCAGCTGGTTGATCGACGGGCATCTGTCGATCCACGAAGTCGAGCGCGTGCTGGCGCGCAAGGATCTGGCACGCGGCGACAACTACAACACCATGGCCGGATTCGTGCTGTGGCACCTGGGACGCATGCCGGTGCCGGGCGAGAAGCTGGCCTTCCGCGATCTGTCCATCGAGGTGGTGGACATGGATGGCCTGGTGATCGACAAACTGCTGGTACATCCGCGCAGCGCATTGGGGTTGCGCGCGGGCGAGGTGTAGCGGGCAAGTGCCGGCGCGCCGACGGGCGGGGCCGCTAGTCCCGGGTGCGCGCGATGGTGTGCGGGCTCACCGATACCGCCTTGACCAGCACCCACAGCTGCACGCCGGGCGACAGCCGCAGCTCGCGCGTGGCGGCGCTGGTGATGCGCGCCAGCAATGTGGCGCCGGCAACCTCCACCTGCACCAGGTCGGCACCGGCATCCGCGGTGATGGTGCGCACGGTACCGCGCAAATGGTTGCGCACCGACATGCCGCGCGGCTCCTCCAGCGCGAGAATCAGATCGCGCGCCAGCAATTGCAGGCGCAGGCGCTGATTCACATGCAGTCCGCGGGCGCTGATGCGCAGCGTTGCGCCGCTGCCGATGACCACACTGGCCAGGTCCTGCTGCGGGTCCAGTGCCGCGACGCTGCCATCGACGATGGCGCCGACCGCTTCATTGCCCACGATGCCGCGCAACTGCGGTTGCAGGCTGACGGTGGCCAGATCGCCGGCCGCCACCACGCGGCCGGCGTCCAGCACGACCACCTGCGTGGCCAGCCGCAGCACCTCCTCGAGCTGGTGGCTGACGTAGACCATCGGGATCGAAAAGTGATCGCGCAGGTCCTCCAGGTATGGCAGCACCTCCTCGCGGCGCGAGGCATCGAGCGCCGCCAGCGGTTCATCCAGCAGCAACAGGCGCGGCCTGGACAGCAACGCGCGCCCCAGTGCCACGCGCTGCTTCTCGCCGCCGGAGAGTCTGGCCGGCCGGCGGTGCAGCAACGCACCCAGGCCCAGCAGCTGCACCACGTCGTCGAAGCCGTCCGGCTGGTCGCGTGGTGCGCCATACAGCAGATTCCCGCGCACCGAGTAGTGCGGGAACAGGCGTGCATCCTGGAACACGTAGCCGACGCGGCGCCGCTCTGCCGGGATATTCACGCCGCGCGCGGAGTCGAACCAGACGTCCTCATCCAGGGCGATACGGCCCTGGCTGGCGGGCAGCAATCCGGCGATCAGGTTGACCAGGGTGGTCTTGCCGCAGCCGGAACGACCGAACAGGGCGATGACACCCGGTGTCTGCGCCTGGAACCGCGCGGCGAGCCGGAACTCGCCGCGCGCGACACCGATGTCCACCTGCAGCATCGGCCTATTTTCCCAGCCAGCGCCGCAGCGCCCGGGCCAGCCATTCGGAGGCGAGCAGGCCGCCCAGACCGAGCGCAAAGGACAGCAGCGCCAGGCGGGCGGCCACGGCCTCGCCGCCGGGAGATTGCAGCGCGGTGTACAGCGCCAGCGGCAATGTGCGCGTCTGCCCGGGGATGTTGGACACGAAGGTGATCACGGCGCCGAATTCGCCCAGGCCCGCGGCGAATGCGGTGACCGCGCCGGCCAGCACGCCCGGCATCATCAGCGGCAGGGTGATGGTGGCGAAGCGCCGCCAGGGCCCGGCGCCCAGCGTGCGCGCGGCCTCTTCCAGACCGCGGTCGACGTTTTCCAGCGAGATGCGGATCGCGCGCACCATCATCGGAAAGGCCATTACCGCGGTGGCCACCGCGGCACCCAGCGTGGAGAAAGTCAGCTGCAGGCCGAACTGGCGGTCCAGCCAGCCGCCGATCGGACCGCGGGTCCCCAGCAGCAGCAGCAGCAGATAGCCCACCAGCACCGGCGGCAGCACCATGGGCAGATGCACGAAGGCGTCGAACAGGGTGCGTCCCGGGAAGCGCCGCCGGGTCAGCAGCCAGGCGGCCATCACCGCCGGCACGAGGTTGATGAGCACGGCGCGTACCGCCACGGCAAGACTTAACGTGAGGGCCGATAGTTCCGTCTCGCCAAACTGCCACATGGCGGCAAGGATATAGCCTTGCACGGCATAATCGGTGTCCATGAACGCCTATCCAGACCCTCCTGGTGCCGCCGGTGTGCGGCCGCTGGTAACCATCCAGTCCCACATCCTGGCGCAGCAGGCGCGCTTTGCCGAAGCAACGGGCACGCTGTCCTGGGTGCTCTCGGCGATCTCCATCTCCGCCAAGATGATCGCCGCGCAGGTCCGGCGTGCCCGGCTCGAAGACGTACTGGGCAGCGTGGGCAATCAGAACGTGCAGGGCGAGGCCCAGCAGAAGCTGGACGTGATCGCCAACGACATCCTGCTGCGCAATCTGGGTGGCCGGCAGGGCGTGGCGGTGATGGCCTCGGAGGAAAACGCCGAAGCGATGATCCTGCGCGATCAGGATGATGGCCAGACGCGCTACGTGGTGATGTTCGATCCGCTGGACGGCTCATCGAACCTGGACGTGGCCGGCGGCGTGGGCACGATCTTCAGCATCCTGCGCAAGGACCGCCGTTCGACCAGAATGGAGGATTCCCTGCTGCAGTCCGGACTGAACCAGGTGGCGGCCGGGTACGTCCTGTATGGCTCCTCCACGGTGATGACACTGACCATCGGCAGCGGCGTGGACATGTTCGTGCTTGATCCGGCCATCGGCGCGTTCGTGCGCGTGGGCGAGGGCCTGAAGATTCCGCCGCGCAACAAGTGCTACTCGCTCAACGAGGGCAACCGGCTGACGTTGCCGGAGGGCTACCAGCGCTACCTGCAGTGGGCGCAGGAGAACGGCTATTCGAGCCGCTACGTGGGCGCGATGGTGGCCGACGTCCACCGCATCATGATCCAGGGCGGGGTGTTCATGTACCCGCCCACGAAGAAGGCGCCCAGGGGCAAGCTGCGCCTGATGTACGAGGCCAACCCGATGGCTTTCCTGGTCGAGCAGGCTGGCGGCAAGGCGCTGGCGGCGCCCGGGCAGCGGATCCTGGAAGTGCTGCCGGCCGACATCCACCAGCGCACCACGGTCATCCTGGGCAGCCTGGAAGAAGTCGAGCGCGTGGTCTCGTACCTGGAATAGCGCGGCTAAAGGCTGCCTAAGTCAGGTAACTGGCAGGCCCGTTACAAATCCTCAATCCGGAATAACGCGCATCGTGCCAGCGCCGCCATTGCGGTATCTTATTGCGATCAATTCTCATTACGTATCCCAGATGGCAGCCACAGCCGAAATCATTGCCGCCCCGGACACGCCGCTCAGCGCGCTGCACAAGGGCGCGCAGGGAACCGTCGTTACGGTCCGTGAGGACGGCGCCGCACTGGGCGACGAGACGGGCGCCACCGTCGTGATGCGGCTGATCGAGCTGGGGTTCGTGCCCGGCGAGACCTTCGAAATCGTTGCCGAGTCCCTGCCCGGCGGCGATCCGATCGCGGTGCGGATCGGTGGCAGTTGCTTCGCGCTGCGGCGCCGGGAAGCCGCTGCCGTGCTGGTTCGCGTGAGCGGCTCATGAGCGCGGCGGCTTCACCACTGGCGGATACGGCCGGGCGCATGCTGCGCATCGCGCTGGTCGGTGTGCCCAACTGCGGCAAGACCGCGCTGTTCAACCGCCTGACCGGCAGCCGGCAGAAGGTGGCCAACTACGCGGGCGTGACGGTCGAGCGCAAGGAGGGGTTCAGTCACGATGCGGTGAGCGGTCGCGATTATCGCGTCCTGGATCTGCCCGGCAGCTACAGCCTCGCGGCCACCACGCTGGATGAGGCGATCACGCGCGACGCGGTGCTGGGCCGGCTGGCGGGCGAAACCTCGCCCGACCTCATCGTGAACGTCGTCGATGCCACCAACCTGCGGCTGGGGCTGCGTCTGTCCCTGGAACTGCTGCGGCTGGGCAGGCCGATGATCGTGGCGCTGAACATGAGTGACATCGCGCGTCGCCGCGGCATGAACGTGGATGCCGGGCGGCTGTCGGCCGAGCTGGGCTGCCCGGTCGTGGAGACGGTTGCGGTGGCCTCCGGTGGCGAGCGCACCCTGCTGGCCGAACTGGCCCGGGCCGGCAAGGACCAGGCGCCCGCGGTGCTGCCGTGGAGTCCGCTGCGCCGGGAGGAGATCGAAGCCACGCAGCGCGAAGTGCGCCGCGTCCTGGGTGACATCGGTTACATCGAGCCACTGCGTGCGCGGGCGCTCGCCCGGATCGACGCGGTGGTGATCCATCCGGTGGCCGGTCCGGCATTGCTGGCGCTGGTGCTGTTCCTGATGTTCCAGGCGGTATTCAGCTGGGCGCAGCCGCCCATGGACGCCATCAATGCCGGCGTCAACGGGCTGGCCGACTGGGTCCGGGCGGTGATGCCGGCCGGTCCGCTGCGCAGCCTGCTGGCCGACGGCATCCTGGCCGGAACAGGCACCGTGCTGGTTTTCCTGCCGCAGATCCTGATCCTGTTCTTCTTCATATTGCTGCTCGAGGACTCGGGCTATCTGCCGCGCGCGGCCTTCCTGCTGGACCGGTTGATGGGGCGGGTGGGACTGTCCGGGCGTTCCTTCATCCCGCTGCTGTCCTCCTTTGCCTGCGCGATCCCGGGCATCATGGCCGCGCGCACCATCCCCAACCTGCGCGACCGGCTGGCAACCATTCTGCTGGCGCCGTTGATGACCTGTTCGGCGCGCTTGCCGGTCTATGCGCTGCTGATCGGTGCGTTCATTCCGGCGCGCAAGTACGGCTTCGTGAACCTGCAGGGCCTGGTGCTGTTTGCGCTGTACGCGGCCGGTGTGCTCTCGGCCCTGCTGGTTGCCTTCGTGATGAAGCGCCTGACCATGCGCTCCAGTTACCAGCCGCTGCTGATGGAATTGCCCGAGTACCGCTGGCCCAACCTGCGCAACCTGGCAATGGGTCTGTGGGAGCGCGCCCGCATCTTCCTGATGCGCGTGGGCGGCATCATCCTGGCGCTGATGATCCTGCTGTGGGTGCTCAGCGCCTACCCGTCCCCGCCGGCCGGCGCCACGGGTCCTGACATCTACTACAGCTTCGCCGGCATGCTGGGCCGGGCGTTGCAGCATGTGTTCGCACCGATCGGCTTCAACTGGCAGATCTCCATCGCACTGGTGCCGGGCCTGGCCGCGCGCGAGGTGGCCGTCGGCGCGCTGGGCACCGTGTATGCGTTGTCGGCCGCTTCGAATAATGTGGACGTTGCATTGACGCCCCTGATAGCCGCCGGCTGGAGCCTGCCCACGGCGCTGTCGCTGCTGGCCTGGTACGTGTACGCGCCGCAGTGCATGTCCACCATCGCGACCATCAAGCGCGAGACCAATTCCTGGCGCTATCCGCTGATCGCGCTGGGCTATCTGTTCGCGATGGCCTACGTGGCCGCTTTCCTCACGTACCGCATCGCGCTGGCTGTCTCCACATGAGCGTGGCGCTGCAGTGGGTCGTCATCGGCGTGCTGGCGGCCATAGCGCTGCTGTACGCGGTGTGGCGTATCGGCACGCCGCGCCTGCGCCTCAGGATCCTGGACTGGCTGCTGGCCGCGTTGCCCGGCCGTGTGGACCGCCCGGGGCCGGTCAGGGCAGGGCTGCTGCGCCGGCGCGCCGCGCTGACGGCGAAGGGTGGCTGTGAGGCGTGTTCGCGCTAGTCGCCACGGACCGCGTCAAGGAAACCAGGCAAAAGAAAAGGGGCGGCCCGTACAGGCCGCCCCTTTGATCAGGGCCAGTCAGGTCCGTCTGATCAGAACTTCGCGGTGAAGGCCGCGAACACCTGACGTCCAAGCGCGTCGTAGAACTCGTAATAGTTCGGCGCGCCACCGGAGGTGATGTCAGCCGGCGAGATCGCCGGATCCCTGTCCAGCAGATTGTTGATGCCGGCACGCAGCTGCAGGTGCTTGCTCACCTTCCAGGACCCGGTCAGATCGAAGTACGAGGTGGACCCGATGGTGGAACGGAAGGAGGCAACACCTCCCAACGCCGACTCGAACAGCAACGGGTTGGAATCGTTGTTGTCGAGCTTGACCTTCGAGAAGTACCGCCAGGTCAGCGACGCGGTGATGTCGTGGGTGATATCCCACGAGGTACGCAGGCTGTGGCGCCACTTCGGATTCACCGTCTGACAGGTGGGACCGAACAGGCCGGCACAGTCGTAGCTGCCGCCGCCCGGCACAGGCGTGCTGGTGTTCTTCAGCAGGTAGGCGCCGTTCAGCATGAAGCGCAGCATGCCGTAGTTGCCCAGGTCGTACTTGTAGGTGGACTGCAGGTCGATGCCGTTCAGCACACCCGCGCCGATGTTGACGTTGGTCTGCACGATGTAGCCACCACCGGCCACGCTGGCACCGTTCAGGCTGCCGGTGGCCTTCTGGCGGACCAGCTGGCTGCAGAACGTCGGATCACCCGTGTTCAGGCAGTTGGACAGGATGAGCTGTGCCGGCAACGCACCGACCAGGTCCTTCATCTTGATGTGGTAGTAGTCGATGCTGGCGGTCAAATCAGGCAGCTGCGACGGGCGCGCGGTCACGCCAACCGTATAGGTGTCCGCGCTCTCCGGCTTCAGGTTCGGATTGCCGCCCTGCAACTGGGTGAGCTGCTGAGCCGTTCCCTGCGGGATGGACTTGTTGTCGTACTGCGCCTGGGTGACGCCGGTACGGGCGCACTGCTCGAACGTCGCGGCCAGGGTGCCATCGGCCTCGCTGGGTGCGCAGGGGTCCTCGCCGAACTGGATCTTGCCTACCAGCTGCGGGTTGAACAGCTCCACGATGGCCGGAGCGCGGATGGCGCGGTTGTAGGACGCGCGGAAACGGTAGTCCTCGATCGGCGCGTACTGCAGCTCGAACTTGTAGGTGTTCACGCCACCGGACTGCGAGTACTTCGAATGACGATAGCCGGTGTCGAACACCAGGTCGTAGATGCCCGGCTTGTCCTGGGCGATCGGTACGCGCACCTCGCCGAAGAGCTCCTTCACCGACACGCTGGCATCAATGGCCGGGTAGGCGCCACCGGTGCCGACGATCAGGCCATTCTCGTAGGCCTGGTCAGGCTGGTAGACGTCGCCTTCCTTCCGATACTCGTAGCCGAAGTTCACGCCCACGCCGTCATTGGCGGTCGGCAACTTCACCCCGTAAGTGCCGAGCTGGCCGGAAACGTCCGCGTGCAAAGTCTTCAAGGAAGTGTTGCCGGTGGCCGTGCCCAGTTCGGTCAGATAGGCCAGCTGGTTTGCCGTTACGCCGCCATCCTTGAAGGGATCGTACGGTACGCAGCTGCCGCCCGAGATGCACACCGGGTTGCCATTGCCGTCGGTAGTCACCTGCAGGGCATTGGTGATCTTGTCGAAGCCGAAGTCGTGACCGTTGATGCTCGAGAAGTTGGTGTAGTAGTACTGGCCGTAGGCGTCATAGGTCCAGCCTTCGGCGATGTCACCCTTCGTGCCCAGCACCATGCGGTAGTTGGAGTGCTTGTACTCGTAGGTACGCGGGCCACCCTCGACGTTGCGGCGACCGATTTCCACGTCCGCATTGACCGAACCCGGGTTCAGCGCATCGGCGGCGATCTGGGCCGGCGTACACATCAGGGCTGCCTGCTGTGCACTGAGCAACGGGTTGCTGCAGTTGATCAGGTAGTTGCCGTCCAGGGTCAACGGGTTGGACTGCCGGAACAGGGCCGTGGCCGCCACTTCCTGATGGGTACGGTCGTCCATGAACATGAACTGGGCGTACGGCTTGAAGTAGTCATTCACGTCCACATGCGACAGGAAGCCCGCGTTGTAACGCGTGTCCTGGCGCTGCATGTAGATGTAGCCCTGGTAGTTGAACACCGCGGGTGGCGTGGTGTCCTGGGTGCCCCGCACGATGAACTGGTCTCCCTTCACGGAGAACACGTCGTCGTTGGTGTTGGCGGCGTTGTTGGTCGGGTAGAAGAAGTTGGAGTTGGAGGATCCTCCGCACTCCAGACCATCCAGATTGGCGTTGTAGAACATCTGGCAGGAGCCGAAGTCACGATCGGCACCGGTCACCGGCTGCATGTCCTGGTAGCCGAAGTAGGCCGTCACGTTGCCGCGGCCGTCCAGGATATTTGCGCCCGCCGTCACAGTGAAATTGGTCCGCCGGCCGTCCCAGGTGCTGCCGCTGGGGCCGGTGAAGCCGCCCTCGGACAGCAGCTGCTTGGCGAACCCATTGCTGTTGTTGTGCCAGTTGCCGCCGATCTGGCCGTCAATCTGGAAGCCTTCGAAGTTCTGCTTGGTGATGAAGTTCACCACGCCGGCGATGGCATCGGACCCGTAGGTGGCCGAGGCGCCGCCGGTGACCACGTCCACCCGCTGGATCAGCGCCAGCGGAATCTGGTCGATGTCCGGTGCCGGCGAGGCGATCACGGTCTGCGGCGAGCCGGTACCCAGGCGCCTGCCGTCAACCAGCACCAGCGTGCGATTGGGGCCGAGGCCGCGCAGGTCGGCGGTGGCGACACCACCGGCCGAGGTCAGGCCGCTGGTCTTGTTGCCCAGATCCTGCCCCAGCGCATTGCTGTTGATCTGCGGCAGCTGGTTCAGCATGTCGGTGATGTCCACGCGACCGCTGTCCTTGATCTCGTCGGTAGTGACCGTGACGATCGGGCTGGTGCTGGTCTGGTTCGGTGCCGCGATGCGCGAACCGGTTACCACAACCTCCTGGAGTACGCCGTCGTCGGCGGCCTGGGCGTACGGAATCGCGATGACTGCGAGAGCACTCGCAGCCACTGCGACTCGCACGGCCTTGCGCACGATGCGAGGGCAGTTGTCGGGCAGAGATGATTTCATGGAAGACCTCTATTCAAGTTTGTTGTCGGACATCCGAAGGCCGGACGTACAGAACATCCATGTGCGAACAGCAATAACCAATGGTTGATCGCGTTCATGTGGGCGCAACAATAGCGTGCTCCCGCAAGCCGCACAACCCGTTGTTGTGAGAGTGCTACAAACATGGTTGGGCCGTGAGTTGCGGGTTTGTCCCGTTTTTCCGGCCTGTTCGCAGCACCATGGGGTCGTTTCAACGGGCCGCTTTGCAGTGCTGCAACGATTGGTTCGGTAACCTTAGTACGCCTCGGGGAGGCACGAAACGGGCCCGGGCACGAGGTGTCCGGGCCTTGACTTTTCGGACGAAGGGAACCTTCGCTACTGCTGGTAGTCGGTCCTGCGCAGTACCACGCGACGGTTCAGGGCGCGCCCTGCCGCGGTCGAGTTGTCGGCCACCGGTTGCGTCTCACCGTAGCCCTTTGCCGTCAGGCGCGATGCCGCCACGCCATGGGCCAGCAGGTACTGGAGTACGGCATTGGCACGCCGTTGCGACAGTGCCATGTTCGCTGCCGCCGAGCCCTGGCTGTCGGTGTGACCCTCCACGACACCCGTCGCTGACGGTGCGGTCTGGTTCATGAAAGTGACCACGCGATTCAGCTCGGCATAGGAATCCGGCTTGATGGCCGCCGAGCCGGTGTCGAAGTACACCTCCAGCCGGATGGTCAGGCTGCAGCCCACCGCATCGACCTTGTCGCCGGGCGGGGTATCCGGGCAGCGGTCCTGCGCATCGGCGACGCCGTCCTTGTCCGTATCCGCGGGCGGTGGCGGCAGGCGGAGGTGGCGGCGGTGATGGCGCGGCGGCCGGGGCCGGAACCGCAACCGGAGCCGGTGGCGGCGGGGGCGGTGGTGGGGGCGGCGGAGGCGGAACCACCCTGGAACTTCCGAACGCCATCTGCAGGCCCAGTGTCGCGACGCCATCGACGATGCCGCGGCCGAACGACCCGCGTGCCGCCACCGTGCTCTTCAACTGCAGTTTCCCGCCATCCCAGGTGGCCAGGTCGGCAAGCACGCCCATGCCCACCTTCATCGCGAATTCCCGGCTGCTGCGCGGTAAAGGTGGCGTGATTACCGGACGGTATTGGCCGACCACTCCGAAGCCCATCAGGATGAACGGGCTCAGGCGCGCATCCCGATCGAATACCCGGTTGATGTCCAGCGTCAGGCCGTTGATCGTGCGCGTGCCGGTGGCGCCGGGGCCCTTGATGTCATGCCGGCCCGAGAATCCGTTCAGGGCAACGTCCCAGTGCTGGTTCAGCGCATAGCCGAGGTCGCCATAGAAGCCGTAGTCGTCGCCGAGGCCGCGGTTGGTGTCCGTCTGGGTCCACATGCCGCCGCCGCCGACGGTCAGCTGTCCGACCTCGCTGCCCGCGCGGGCAGCGACACCCGCTCCCAGCAATGCCATGGTCAGGGTCAGTTTCAGGACGGAGTTGTTCATGTCTGCCTTCCTGTGTGTTTCTCAATTGGGACCGTGAACCACTATTTTGTCCCCGATCCGGATGCCACGCCGCGCAACCTCGCCGCCCAGCATTTCCACGACGCCGGCCACCACGGCGCCGGAATAGATGTTGGTCTCGGAAAGCGGTGTGGCACGCTCCTTGATGCTGGTGATGCGTCCCTGGCTGTCATAGAACAGCATGTCCAGCGGTATATACGTGTTCTTCATCCACATGACCATCTGGCGCGGCGGGTCCAGCGGAAATACCATGCCGTAGTCGCGCGGCATGTCGCGCACCCACATCAGGCCCTGTTCCTGCCGCGCTTCGGTGTCGGCAACCCAGATCTTCAGGGTGTCGCTGCCGTCGCGGCGCTGGATATCAAGCGTGGCGCGGGGGAAGTCGCGCAACTGCGCGGGCTGGAAGTCCCGGGGAACCTGCGCGCAGGCCGGCGCGATCAGCAACAGGACGGCAAGCCAGGCTGTCGTGATACGGCTCAATTGCTTTCCCCGGCGTCGGCAACGCCCGTGAATTCGAAGGTTGGCACAAGTACCCGCGCGTCGCCCGCGACGTTGGTGGCTGGTCCCAGGCAGTAGCCCCGGGCGCTCACCCGCAACTTGCCGGCGTTGGTACCCGGCAGCGCATGCTGCTCCAGGTTCTCCACTGCGCAGTTTCCGTCACCGCGTGTGGCATAGATCTGGCCCTCGCCTTCCACGATCACGGTGAGATTGGTGGGCAGTGCTTCGGCAGCGCCGGAGGCGATGTCGTGCGGGTCGATGCCGAAGATGAAGCGCAGCCGGCGCGCCGGCGCATCGCCGGTACCGGGCAGCCGGCCGGCAAAGGTCACTCGCAGTCCCTCGCCGTGCGGCCGGGGGCCGCCAGCGCATTGCATCTCGGCGTTCTTCCAGTCCAGATCCGCGACCAGGGCGCCGCGCAACCGGGCGTGGAAAGATCCGCCACCACCGTCGATGCAGCCGCCGGTGCCTGCGGATTGTGCCGCTGACTGGTTCATGTCCTTGTTGCCCGTGCAGGCCGGGCAAACCAGACAGACGAGCAGCAGGGCGAGCAGGTGTTTCATCGGCGAGCATTATGCCCCGTGGTGCTGCCTGGCCAGTATCAGCCCGGCCAGCGGCGGCAGGTCCAGCACCAGTGAGCACGGCAGTCCGTGGCATGGCGTGTCGTCACTGTGTGCCGCGCGAGTTCCGAGGTTGGCGCCGCCATAGTGATGCGAATCCGAATTCAGCAGCACGTGATAGCGGCCGCCCTCCGGGGTGCCGATGCGATAGCCGTGCCGGGGTTCGGGCGTGAAGTTCAGTACCACCACCAGTTCCTGGCCGGCGCCCATGCGCCGGAAGGCCAGCACCGACTGTTCGCGATCGCTGCAGTCGATCCAGCGAAAGCCTTCGGGCTCGAACTCGTGCCGGTGCAGGGCGGGCCGCTCGACATACAGCCGGTTCAGATCCGCCACCAGTTGCTGTACGCCACGGTGTTCGGCGTGTTCGAGCAGGTACCAGGGCAGCGCAACATGGAAATCCCACTCCCAGGGGTGCGCGATCTCGCCGCCCATGAACAGCAGCTTCTTGCCGGGCAGCGTCCACATGTAGGTGAACAGCAGTCTCAGGTTTGCCAGCTGCTGCCAGCGGTCGCCCGGCATTCGCCCCAGCAGCGAACTCTTCAGGTGCACCACCTCGTCATGCGACAGCGGCAGGATGAAGTTCTCGCTGTACGCGTACATCATCGCGAAGGTCAGGTTGTCCTGGTGGTGCCTGCGCCAGATCGGGTCCTGCTTGAAGTACCCGAGCGTGTCGTGCATCCAGCCCATGTTCCACTTCATGGAAAAGCCGAGGCCGCCGCCATGCACGGGCCGGCTCACCATCGGCCAGTCGGTGGATTCCTCCGCCATGATCACGGTGCCGGGCGCGCGCGCGTGGGTGGTGTGATTCAACTCGCGCAGGAACCCGATGGCCTCGAGGTTCTCCCTGCCGCCATGCCGGTTGGGCAGGAAGTCGCTGCCGCGCCCGAAGTCGAGGTAGAGCATCGACGCCACCGCGTCCACGCGCAATCCGTCGAAGTGGTAGTGCTCCAGCCAGAAGCAGGCCGAGGCCAGCAGGAAGCTGCGCACCTCGCTGCGTTCGTAGTTGAAGATATACGTGCCCCAGTCCCGGTGCTCTCCCTTGCGCGGATCCGCGTGCTCGTACAGCGCGGTGCCATCGAAGCGCGCCAGACCGGAAGCATCGCGCGGGAAATGCGCCGGCACCCAGTCCAGCAGTACGCCGATGCCTTCCTGGTGGCAGCGGTCAATGAAGTACTTGAGCTCATCGGGCTGGCCGTGGCGGCTGGTCGGCGCGAAGTAGCCGCTGGTCTGGTAACCCCAGGAATCGTCCAGTGGATGTTCGGTGATGGGCAGCAGCTCGATGTGCGTGAATCCCATGCGCTTCACGTACGGCAGCAGTTCGGCGGCGAGTTCGCGGTAGCTGAGGAAACGCCCGTCCGGATGCCGGTTCCACGAACCGGTGTGCACCTCGTAGATGGACAGCGGCGCGTGCAGCCAGTCACGCCGCGCGCGTTGCTGCATCCATGCGCCGTCCCACCAGGCGTACGCGAACGGATCGGATATCAGTCCGGCCGTCGCCGGGCGCAGTTCCATCGCGAACGCGAACGGGTCGGTCTTGACCTCCACGTGGCCGGAATCGCGGTTGCGCAGCTCGAACTTGTAGATCTCGCCCGGCGCCAGACCCGGTACGAACAGCTCCCAGATACCACTGGCGCCCAGCACGCGCATCGGCAGGCGGCGCCCGTCCCAGTTGCAGAATGGCCCCACCACGCTGACCCGCCCCGCATTTGGCGCCCACACCGCGAAGCGCACGCCGGCCACGCCATCGTATTGCGCCGGGTGGGCGCCGAGCATGCGCCAGGCTTCGGCATGACTGCCGGTGGCGAAGCGCGCCAGATCGGCTTCACCGAGCGTCGGAGCGAAGCTGTAAGGGTCCGTGCGTTCGCGCTCGTGGCCCTGGTCGTCGACCCACACCAGGTGCGGGTGAGTCGCCACGTTGCGGGTGCGCAGTTCGAACAGGTCCGACCCGCCGCACGCGTGACAGCACGGGGCCCGCGGCCAGACGGGCCTCGCGGGCCGCCGGAAGGTAGGCCCGCACAACTGTCCCGGCGCCGTCGGCGTGTGGCCCGAGAAAAATGTGCGGATCGTGGTGACGCCCCGCCGCGATCCGGTCCAGATCGTTCATTACAAACGCGTGTCGGGAAGCAAATGAGGGATCTCTACGGGCATCGCGCAGCGCGGACCCTGTGGTAAATATAGCGTGCATGGCAAGAACTTCACGCACATCCTCGGGACGCTACGTCAGCCGCCTTACCGGCGGAACGCTGGCCATGATCATGGCCGGAGGCCGCGGTGAGCGCCTGCGCGGCCTGACCGAGCAGCGCTGCAAGCCCGCCACGCCGTTTGGCGGCAAGTTCCGCATCGTGGATTTCGTGCTGTCCAACTGCGTGAACTCCGGCATTCGCAAGATCGCCCTGCTCACCCAGTACAAGGGGCAGTCGCTCATCCAGCACGTGCAGCGCGGCTGGAGCTATCTGCGCGGCGAGTTCGGCGAGTTCATCGACGTGATTCCGGCGCAGCAGCAGATCGGCAAGCAGTGGTATCTGGGAACGGCCGACTGCGTGTACCAGAATCTGGACTACGTGCGTTCCCACCATCCGCGCCACGTGCTGGTGCTGGCCGGGGATCACATCTACAAGATGGACTACGGTCCGATGATCGCCTATCACGTGGAGAAGGGCGCCGATATCACCGTCGGTGTGGTCGAGGTGCCGGTGCCGGATGCGCGCGATTTCGGCGTGCTGTCGGTCACCGAATGGAACCGCGTGACCAAGTTCACCGAGAAGCCGCCCGAGCCCGAACACATGCCGGGCAATCCGGACGTGGCGCTGGCTTCCATGGGCATCTACGTGTTCAACACGCAGCTGATGGAGCAGTTGCTGGCCGAGGACGCGGTGGATCCGGCATCGGCGCATGATTTCGGTCGCAACGTCATTCCCAGGGCCATCGAGAACCGGCAGGTGTTCGCCTACCCGTTCCGCAACGTGCGCACGCGCGCGCAGAACTACTGGCGCGATGTCGGCACGGTGGACGCGTTCTACGAAGCGAACCTGGAGCTGGTGCACGTATCCCCGGAACTGAACGTGTACGACGAGGAATGGCCCATCTGGACCTATCAGGTGCAGCAGCCGCCCGCGAAGTTCGTGCTGGCCGATACGGGTCGCACCGGCATGGCGGTCAATTCGCTGGTGGCGGGCGGCTGCATCATTTCCGGCGCGGTGATCCGCGAGTCGTTGCTGTTCTCGAGCGTGCGCGTGGAGGAGCGCAGCGAAGTGGAGCGCTCGGTGATCATGCCGGACGTGAAGATCGGCAAGAACTGCGTGATTCACAACGCGATCATCGACGAGCACTGCGAGATTCCCGACGGCATGCAGATCGGTGTCGATCCGGCGGCCGACAAGGCGCGTTTTGAAGTCACGCCCCGCGGCATCGTGCTGGTCACTGCCGACGCCCTGCACGCGGCGACGGCAGTGCGGGGATGACCGACCGACTACCTGTCGTACTGTTCTGGCACATGCACCAGCCGCCCTACCGGGACGCGTTGTCCGGGCGCTATGTGCTGCCGTGGACCTGGCTGCACGCCATCAAGGACTACACCGACATGGCCGCGCATCTGGAGCAGGTGCCCGGTGCGAAGGCGGTGGTGAACTTCACGCCTGTTCTGGTGGAGCAGATCGAGGACCTCGCCGCGAGCGTGCGCGGCACGCTGGCCGATGGCCGGCCATTGCCTGATGCGGTGCTGGCCATGCTCAGCGATGCGCCGCTGCCCGCGGAGCTGCCGGCGCGCCTGGCGCTGCTCAATGCCTGCCTGCGCGCCGAACGCGACAACCTGATCGCGCGCCACGAACCCTTCGCCGAGCTGGCGCGCATTGCCGCGGAAATCAACAGTGTCGAGCGGATCGGCTACGCCTCGGACCAGTACCTGCGCGATCTCGCGGTCTGGTATCACCTGGCCTGGATGGGCGAGTCCGTGCAGCGCAGTGACGCGCGCGTGGCACGACTGGTGGCCAAGGCCCGTGGCTTCGATGCCGAGGATCGTCGCGAACTGCTGCAGCTGGTCGGCGAGTTGCTCGAAGAGGTTCTGCCGCGCTTTCGCGCGCTGGCAGACGCGGGCAAGTGCGAGCTGGCCGTGTCGCCGTACAGCCATCCCATCCTGCCGCTGCTGTTCGACTTCGGTGCCGCCACTGACAGCGAACCGGATGCCGCGCTGCCGGACTCGCCGTCCTACCCGGGAGGCGCGGCGCGGGCTGCCTGGCAACTCAAGCGCGCCGTGCAATGCCACGAACGGGTGTTCGGCCGGCGACCGCGCACCTGCTGGCCTTCCGAAGGGGCGGTCAGCGCGCCCACGGTGGCCGCGATCCAGGCAGCCGGCTTCGACTGTCTGGCAACGAGCGTCAGCGTGCTGCGCCCTTCACTGGAACGATCCGGCATCCACGTGCCGGACGATCAGGCCCGGGCCGAGGCGCTGCTGAACCAGCCCTTTGCGCTGCCGGACAGCTCCCTGTCGTGCTTCTTTCGCCACGATGGATACTCGGATCTCATCGGCTTCACGTATTCGAAGTGGCGCGGTGACGATGCTGCGGCGAACCTGGTGCACGAACTGGCGGGGTTCGCCGAACGCACCGCCGACGCCGGGGGCCGCGTGCTGCTGATCGCGCTGGACGGTGAGAATGCCTGGGAGTACTACCCGTACAACGGCTGGTATTTCCTGAAGGCGATGTACGAGCAACTCGCGGCACATCCGCAGCTGCGTCTCACCACGCTGTCGGAGCTGGTGGACGAGCGCCGGGCCGCGGGGGCGGTGCCCGCCGTATTGCCGAAGCTGCGTGCCGGCAGCTGGGTGTACGGCACGTTGTCCACCTGGGTGGGCGATGCCGACGAGAATCGTGGCTGGGACCTGTTGTGCGCGGCCAAGCGCGCATTCGATTCGGTGGTCGCGCAGGGCACGCTTTCCGCTGCCGAACTGAACCTTGCCGAGCATCAACTGGCAGCCTGCGAGGCCTCGGACTGGTTCTGGTGGTTCGGCGACTACAATCCCGCCGCCGCCGTGCGCGACTTCGACGAGCTGTTCCGCCATCAGCTGACCAGCCTGTATCGCGTGCTGCGGCTGGATCCGCCCCCGGAACTGGAAGTTCCCATCAGCGCCGGCCAGGGAACCCCCGAGGCCGGCGGGGTGATGCGCCGCTCATGAAGCATGAAGCAGTCCTGGCGCGGCGCCGTGCCGGCGTGCTGTTGCCGGCTGCATCGCTGCGTCAGGACGATGGCGCAGGGGCATTCGGTGCGCCGGCGAGGCGTTTCATCGACTGGCTGGCCGAGGCCGGCTTCACCGTGTGGCAGTTGCTGCCGCTGGTGCCCGTGGATGCCAACGGCTCGCCGTACTGGGCGCGCGCGGATCGGGCCGGGGATCCACGGCTGATTGATCCGCACGCGCCTGATCCGGGCAGTGCCAGCGATTTCGAGCAGTGGCGTGCCGAGTCCGCGCACTGGCTCGATGATTACCTGCTGTTCGAGGCACTGAGCCGCGAGCAGGGCGGGGCGCCCTGGTGGCGCTGGCCCGTCCAGCTGCGCGACAGGTCGATGCAGGCGTTGCATACCGCGGCACGGCGGCTGGAAGCCCGGCTCGCCGAACGCGCGCGCGAGCAGTGGCGCTTCGACATGCAGTGGCGCGCACTGCGCGGGTACGCCGCGGAGCGTGGCGTGCGCATCTTCGGGGACCTGCCCATGTATGTGGCGCCCGACTCGGTGGCCACCTGGGCCAATCGCCGGCAGTTTCAGCTCGATGGCACCGGCCAGGCGCGCGCGGTGGCCGGCGTGCCGCCTGACTACTTCACCGCCGACGGCCAGCTGTGGGGCAATCCCCTGTACGACTGGGACGCAATGCGGCTGGACGGCTTCCGCTTCTGGATGCGCCGGCTGCAGCTGCAGGCCGATCGCTTCGACCTGCTGCGCCTGGATCACTTCCGGGCGCTGGAGGCCTACTGGTCGGTGCCGGCCGGGTCCGCCACGGCACGCGAGGGTACCTGGCGCAAGGCTCCCGGGGCCGCGCTGCTGAAGGCGGTGCAGGCCAAGCTGCCGCAACTGGAGCTGGTGGCCGAGGATCTGGGCGTCATCACCGAGGAGGTGATACAGCTGCGCCGCGCCTACCACCTGCCCGGCATGCGCGTGCTGCAGTTCGGCTTCGACGGCGATCCGGCCAACGCGCATCTGCCGCACGAGCACGAGACCGATGCCATCGCCTATACCGGAACTCACGACAACGACACCACCGTTGGCTGGTACGCGGCGTTGCCGGAAGCCGCGCGCGACCTGGTGCGGCGCTACTTCGGCCGTTCCGATCACGAAATACCCGATGCGATGATCCGCGCCGCGCTGGCCTCCGTGGCGCACATGGCCGTACTGCCGGCGCAGGATCTGCTCAAGCTCGGCAGCCAGGCGCGCCTGAACCGTCCAGGCACCATAACGGGGAACTGGAGCTGGCGTCTGCCGTTGCCGACATTAACAACGCAACTGGCCGCGCGGTATCGTGAGCTGAACCAGCTCCACGACCGGGGGACCTGAATGAAGCCGATGCGGGCCTTGGTTGCGCTTGCACTGCCGGTGCTGCTTGCGGCGTGCGCCTATACGCACCTGCAGAAGCCGGAACTCTCCGTGGTCGGTCTCGACGTGGTCAAGGGCGACCTGTTCCAGCAGCAATTGCGTGTGCGCATGCGGGTACACAATCCCAACGATGTCAAATTGCCTGTGCGCAGCATCAGCTACGAGGTGGAACTGGCCGGCAAGGCCTTCGCCCACGGTGAATCAAAAGGTGACTTCGTCATTCCACCCAACGGGGATACGCAGTTCGACGTCAACGTTACGGCGAATGTCGCGGCGGCGGTGCTGCACCTGCTCAGCAGTGGTCAGGACAGGCCGCAGTACCGCATCAGCGGCAAGGTGCAGCTCGCATCGGGCCTGCTGCGCAGCATTCCGTTCGATCACACCGGGGAACTGAAGCTGCACTGATCAGCCCAGCATGCGCCGGTACAGGGCCACGTAGTCCCCGACGCGACGCTGCCAGGAGAAATCCTCGGCCATGGCATTGCTCACCAGCTTCTGCCATAGCGGCTTGCTCGCATACCAGTCCAGCGCGGTTGCCACTGCCCACGTGACGCCGCCGGTGTCGTAGTCGTTGAACACCACGCCGGTGCCCAGGCCCGTATCCGGATCGAAGTGCTGCACCGAGTCGGCCAGGCCACCCGTGCGCCGCACGATCGGTATGGTGCCGTAGCGCAGACTGTACATCTGGTTCAGGCCGCAGGGCTCATACAGCGAGGGCATCAGGAACATGTCGCTGGCCGCCTCGATCCAGTGAGCGTGTTCCTCGTTGTAGCCCGACACAAAGTGCACGCGTGTCGGGTACAACGCCGCCAGCACGCGAAAGAAACTCTCGAAGCGTTCCTCGCCGCTGCCCAGTACCGCGCAACAGAAGCGGTGCTTTGCCAGCAGCGCCGGCAACGTCGTAAGCAGCAGATCCATGCCCTTCTGCTGGACCAGGCGGCTGACCATGCCCAGCAGCGGCGTGCGCTGGCGCGGTGGCGCCGCAAGGCCCAGGCGCTGCATGAAGGAGCGCTTCAATGCCTGTTTGTTGTCCAGCCTCTGCGCGTCGAAGTGGCGCGGCAGGAAGCGGTCCGTGCGCGGGTCCCATTCCTGGTAGTCGACACCGTTGAGGATGCCGGTTAGGTCGGTCGCGCGCCTGCGCAGCAGGCCGTCCAGCCCATAGCCGTATTCCGGCGTCTGGATCTCCAGCGCATAGGTCGGGCTGACGGTGCTGATGGCATGGGCATGGGCAATGCCTTCGCGCAGCATGTTCACCCGGCCGGCGCCCAGTTCGTTTGCGTCCAGCATGTGAACGGCATCGCCGAGCCCGGTATCGGCAACCGCCGCGGCCGGGAACACGCCCTGGTAGGCCAGGTTGTGGATGGACATCAGGCTGCGCGTCCCCTGGAACAACCGGTCCCAGGCGTAAGTCGTCTTCAGCAGCAGCGGTCCCAGGCCGGTGTGCCAGTCGTTGCAGTGAAGGATCTGCGGGGCAAAGCCCATGCGCTGGCAGCACAGGAAGGCCGCATGTGTGAGCAGGAGGAAGCGCAGGTGTTCGTCGGCTGCGTCACTGTAAATGCTGGCACGGTCGAACAACTGCGGCGCGTCGATCAGGTACAGCATGGTTTGCGCGCCGGGCAGCCGCGCCGTCTGCACCGAGAAACGCAGCGAGTGAGCTCCCAGCTGCAGCGGTATGTCGCGCAGGAAATCCACCGGCGCCAGCTCGATCCTGCGGCGGTCGATCTGCCGGTACAGGGGCACGAACACGCGGATATCGTGGCCGTCGGCATGCAGGAACTTGGCCAGCGCGCCCGCCACATCGGCCAGTCCGCCGGTCTTGGCAAGCGGCGTGATCTCCGAAGCGATGAAACAGATGCGGGCGGCAGCAGACAGGGCCATCACGGGAAGTGTAGCGGGAACATCGGCGCTATCATTGGCCCATGCAGCGAACGCTGATCATCGTGGCCGTCATTGTGCTGGTGACGGCTTCGCTCGCAGTGGGGGTCGTCGCTGCGCACTGGCCGTTCTGGCAGCGCGCCTGGCAATGGCATGCCTCCACGACCGGCTGGCCGGCCAGCATCGACGGGGCCGTGCAGATTCTGCACGCCGGTGATGCACCGCTGGGCCTGGATGTGCGTGCGGACGCGGGTCTGGCGGGCGCCGCCGCGGGTGGCTCGACCCAGGCGCTGCTGCGCGCCGACAGCAGCGGTCACGTGGCGGCCTGGTTTGCGCCCGGCTACGACGTGCAGTCGGTGGTCGACGGTCGCGGACTGAGCGCCGTGGTGCTCGCGCCGATATATGCCCGGCTTGCAAGCGAACACCCGGGCCTGCTGGACGATCCGGTGGGCGCCTGGTTGCCGGAATGGAAGGAAGACAAGCGCGGCGCCACCACGCCGCGCCAGTTCTTCTGGCAGCTGTCGGGCATGCCGGCCGGCAGATTCTCGCCGTTGAATCCGTTCGCCCTGCGCGCGCAGCTGGCCTCGGGCCCGGATTTCATGCGCGCTGCACTGCATTGGCAACCTGTCTGGCCGCCCGGCTCGCACTTCGAGGAATCTCCCGTGAATGCGCAACTGCTCGCGCTGGTTGCGGCGCGCGTGGCAGGGGCGCCATTCGGCGAGGTGCTGCAGAAGAAGGTGTGGTCGCGCATCGCGGCCAGCGATGCCGTTGCCATGCTGGACCATCGCCGGGGGGACGTGGCCGCGCATTGTTGCCTCAGGGCAAGCGTGGGCGATTGGCTGCGGCTGGGATTGCTGCTGGCTTCCGATGGGCGAAAAAACGGCGTCGCCCTGTGGCCGCCCGGGTTCACGGCCCAGCTGCTGCGCGCCTCGCCCGTGCATGAGGGGTACGGGCTGGGCTTCGATCTGGTGGCCGCGCCACCCGATCGCCGGCTGCTGGTGCGCGCAAGCGCGGGTCGGGAGCTGATCGTCGCGCCCGCCAGTGGCGCCGCGCTGCTGTGGATCGGGGAAGGATCGCCGCCGCCCGGGTTGGCAAAGCTGCTGCCATAATGCGTCCCCTATCAGGGGGCAGTAGCAGGTCATGGCCGAAACTCGTTCTGTCGTCACGGCGCTCAGTGTTGCGTTCGGTCTGGTGTGTGCGGGCTGGGCCGTCTACGAAGCAAAGCATGCCGACGCGCCGTCGTTGCCGGCGGGCCCACCGGCAGCGGTAACTCCTGCGGGCGGAGCACCTGTTCCGGTAATCACTGCACGCGTGGTCAGGCGCGCGATCAACGCCGGCATAGAAGCCATCGGCACGGCCAACGCCAACGAGGCAGTGGACGTCACCTCCAAGAGCACCAACATGGTTACGGCGATCCGCTTCTCGGACGGCGAGGCCGTGCGCGCCGGCCAGGTGCTGGTGGAACTGGATCGCGAGCAGGTGGCAGCGGACCTTGCCGCGGCCGAGGCCGCTTTCCAGGAAAGTCGCAGCCAGTTCAATCGCAGCCGCGAACTGGTGGCGACGCAGGCACTGTCGAAGGCGCAGTACGATCTGCTGGAAGCCACGATGAAAGGCAACCAGGCGCGCGTCGAGTCCGCGCGCGCGCGGCTCGATGACACCTACATTCGCGCGCCGTTTGCTGGCCGCGTGGGCCTCAGACGGGTGTCGCTCGGCACGCTGATCAATCCGGGTACGGTCATCACCACGCTCGATGACACCAGCGCCATGAAGGTGGATTTCGCGGTGCCGGAGAACTACCTGTCCGATCTGCATGTCGGTCAGCCCACGGTGGCGCATACCGCCGCATGGCCCGGCCGGAAGTTTACCGGCAAGGTGACCAGTGTGGACTCGCGCGTGGATCCGGCCACCCGCGCCGTGACGGTGCGCGCTCTGGTGCCGAATCGTGACGGCGCGCTCAAGCCAGGCATGTTCCTGACGGTGTCCGTGACGCAGGATCGCAGGCCGGGGCTGGTGATCCCGGAAGAAGCGCTGGTCCCGGAGCAGGCGCGCCAGTTCGTCTACGTGGTGAACGGCGCGAAGGTGGCCAAGCGCGAAGTCACGCTGGGCAGGCGTGAGCCGGGCATCGTGGAGATCACCAACGGCCTGGCCGAAGGCGATATCGTGGTGATCGAGGGCACCCTGAAACTGCGCGACGGCACCGCGGTGCAGGACATCACCGCCACGGATCGCGGCACCCCGGTCTCCTCCCCGGGCTCATGACGCTCTCCGAGCTCTCGATCCGGCGGCCCGTGTTCGCCACGGTGCTGGCCTTGCTGCTGCTGATTACCGGCGTCATGGCGGCACTGCGCCTTACCGTGCGCGAGTACCCGGACATCTCGCAGCCGGTGGTGAGCATCGACGTGAACTATCGCGGTGCCAATGCCGCGGTCATGGAAACCCGCGTCACGCAGGTCATCGAGAACGAGGTGGCCGGACTCGAAGGCGTCGACAAGCTGACCTCGCGCAGCCGCGATGAACGCTCGGACATCAACGTGCAGTTCACCACCGGCCGCGACATAGACGCCGCCGCGAACGACGTGCGCGATCGCGTTGCGCGCGTCATGGGGCGTCTGCCGGACGAGGCCGATCCGCCACGCATACAGAAAGTCGACAGCGGCGCCGATCCGGTGCTGTTCGTCATCCTGACCAGCAGCCGGCGCAGCGGCCTGGAGCTGAGTGACTACGCCGAGCGTTACCTGGTGGACCGGCTGGGCGCCGTGCCGGGCGTGGCGACGGTGCTCATCGCGAACGAACGCCGCTATTCGATGCGCGTCTGGCTCGACCGCGGCGCAATGGCGGCGCGGCGTGTGACGGTGGCGGACATCGAGGACGCGCTGCGCAACGAGAACATCGAGCTGCCGGCGGGTCGCATCGAGTCCGTCCAGCGCGAATTCACGTTGCGTACCGACACGTCCATGCGCACCGAGAATGATTTCCGCAACCTGGTGGTCCGGCGCGGCGCGGACGGCTACCTGGTGCGGCTGGGCGAGGTGGCGCAGGTGCAGCTGGCCGCCGAGAACCAGCGCGGCGGGTCGTCGATGGACGGCGGTCCGGCCCTGCTGCTGCCGATCACGCCGCTGTCCACTGCGAATGTGCTGGAAGTCGCCTCGGCGGTGAAGAAGGAAATCGCGCAGATCCGCCAGACGCTGCCCGAGGACATAAAGCTGGAGGTGAACATCGACAACTCGGTGTTCATCCGCGAATCGATGAAGAAGGTGATGCACGCGCTCGGCGAGACGGGCCTGATCGTGCTGGTGGTCATCTTCCTGTTCCTGGGAACGGTGCGGGCCACGCTGATTCCGGCGGCCACCATTCCGGTGTCGATCTTCGCCGCGGCGATCGTGATGGCGGCACTGCATTACTCGATCAACACGCTGACATTGCTGGGCGCGGTGCTGGCCATCGGCCTGGTGGTGGACGATGCCATCGTGGTTCTCGAAAACTGTGTGCGGCGAATCGAGCAGGGTGAACCGCCATTGCTGGGCGCGATCCGGGGCAGCCGCGAGATCAGTTTCGCGGTGATTGCCACGACCATGGTGCTGGTGGCGGTATTCCTGCCCATTTCCTACATGCAGGGCAACGTGGGCCGCCTGTTTTCCGAATTCGGCGTGACCGTGGCCGCGGCGGTGGTGTTCTCGGCGCTGATCGCGCTGACGCTGACGCCGATGATGACCGCGCGCATCTTCTCCGCCGGCATACGGCGCGGCCGCTTCGCAGCCGCCGTGGACCGGGCATTCCGGCAGCTCGCCGCGAAATACCACGCGGCGCTTGTCTGGATGCTGCAGGGGTGGCGTCCGTTGCTGGTGCTGGGGCTGGCCGGAGCATCGGCCGCCACCGTGCTGCTGCTGGTGGTTTTCGGCTGGCCCTGGTCGGGCATGCGGCTGCCGCAGGAACTGGCGCCGGCGGAGGATCGCGGCAGGGTGCGAATCATCGTGAACGGCCCGGAGGGTGCCAGCCTCGAGTACATGCAGCGCCAGCTCGACCAGGTCGAGGCCGTGGCCCAGGACGAGGTCAAGCGCGGCAATGCCCTGCGCGTGATCGCGCGCACCGGCAGTTTTTCGAACCAGGGGCAGGTCAGCACCGGCATGGTGTTCGTGCCGCTGAAGCCCTGGGATGAGCGTCCGGACAGTGCCGAGCAGATCGCCCAGCGGCTGCGCCAGCGCACGCAGCAGATACCCGGCGCCCGCATCATGCCCAGTGCCGCGTCGCGCGGCGCGCTCGGCGGCAGCGGCCAGCCCGTGCAGATCGTGCTGGAAGGGTCCGAGTACGCGCCGCTGGCGAAGATCGCCGACAAGGTGATCGCCGCCGCCGCGAGCAACCCCGGCCTGACCAACCTGGACATGGATTACGAGGAGCGCCAGCCGCAATTGCGCGTGCGGGTGGATCGTGACCGGGCGGCTGATCTTGGCGTCTCGCTGGCCCAGGTGGGTCGGACACTGGAGACCATGCTGGGCTCGCGCGTGGTGACCACCTTCCTGATGGGTGGCGAGGAGTACAACGTGGTGCTGCAGGCGCGCGACTCGCAGCGCGCCACGGTGGGTGACCTGGACAACATCTACGTGCGCTCGGACAAGGGCGGCCAGTTGATCCCGCTCGCCAGCGTGGTCGACACGCGCGAGGAGGGCGCAGCTTCGGAGCTGCGGCGCTTCAACCGCATGCGCTCGGTGACCATTACCGGCGACCTTGCAGGTGGCTATCCGCTGGGCGACGCGCTCGACTATCTGGCGAAGACCGTGCGCGAACAGCAGGGCGACGTGCCGGTGCAGATCGACTACGACGGTGAGTCACGTGAATTGAAACAGTCGACCGGCGGCCTGTTCCTGACCTTTGCCTTCGCGCTGCTCATCGTGTACCTGGTGCTGGCCGCGCAATTCGAGAGTTTCGTGCATCCGCTGGTGATCCTGGCCGCGGTGCCGCTGGCGCTGACCGGCGCACTGGTGGGCTTGTGGTTGTTCGGTTCCTCCATCAACGTGTTCAGCCAGATCGGTGCGGTCATGTTGATCGGCATCGCCAGCAAGAACGGCATCCTGATCGTGGAGTTCGCCAACCAGTTGCGCGACCGCGGGGTGGAGTTCGTCGCGGCGACGGCCGAAGCGGCCACGACCCGGCTGCGTCCGGTGTTGATGACCACGCTGGCCACCGCCGCAGGTGCCCTGCCATTGATGCTGGCCACCGGCGCGGGCGCCGAGAGCCGTCAGTCGATCGGCGCCACGGTGTTTTTCGGCGCGATCTTCGCCGTGGCGCTGACCATGTTCGTGGTGCCGGCGCTGTATGTAAAAGTGGCGCGCAAGACCCGCTCCCCGCAGTACTTTTCACGGATGGTGGACCGCCTCCTGGGGGGGCAGGGCGAGCGGCCGCCGGGCGAGACGACTCCCGGTTAGAATGGCCGACGCCCCGCGGGCCTGATGCCCGGGGGGTCAAGCCATGCCCGCCACCCCCTACAAACAGCTCGAACAGGAGTGGCAGCGCCTGCATGCCTTCAGCGGTGCCCTGTCGCTGCTGCGCTGGGACGCTGCCGTGATGATGCCGCGCGGCAGCGCCGACGTGCGCGGCGAGCAGCTCGCGGCCATCGAAACCGAGCAGCACGCGCTGCTGACTTCGCCGCGGGTCAGCCGTCTGCTGGATCGGGCGCAGGCCGGGGCCAATGGGCTGGATGACTGGCAGCGGGCCAACCTGCGCGAGATGGTGCGCCAGCGCGACCACGCCATCGCCACTCCCGTATCGCTGATCTCGCGCCTGGTCCGCACCACATCGGTGGCCGAGGTGCGCTGGGCCGAAGCAAGGGAGAAGCAGGACTTCAGTCTGTTCGCGCCGCATCTGGAGGAAGTGCTGCAGCTGGTGCGCGACAAGGCCGCGCTGCTGGGGCAGGCGCTGAACCTGGCGCCCTACGATGCATTGATGGACGGCTTCACACCCGGCGTGCGCAGCGCGGAGATCGATCCGGTGTTCCGCACGTTGTCGCGGCGCCTGCCCGGCCTGATCCGCGAGGCGATCGAGCGGCAGAGCCAGGCCCCTGCATTGCCGGTCAGCGGCAAGTTCACGCCTGGCAGGCAGCGGGCGCTGATCGTCGAGGTGATGAAGGCGTTCGGCTTCCGCTTCGACCGGGGACGGCTCGACGAAAGCGACCATCCGTTCACCGAAGGCGTGGCCGGCGATATCCGCGTGACCACCAAGCTGGATCAGGCCAATCCGTTCAGGGGCCTGCTGGCCGCCATGCACGAGACCGGCCACGCGCTCTACGATCTGGGCGTGCCGCGCGAGTGGCGCGCACAGCCGGTGGGCAAGGCGCGTGGCATGGCGCTCGAGGAGAGCCAGGCACTGTTCATGGAGATGGTCGTGTGCCGCAGCCGCCCGTTCCTGCGCTACCTGCGCCCGCTTCTGGAGAAGCATTTCGGCGTTTCCGGCCCGGAGTGGGAGTCGGACAATCTGTATCGGCTGTTGACCCAGGTGCGGCGCGGCGCGATCCGTGTCGACGCGGACGAACTGACCTATCCCATGCACATCGTGCTGCGTTACGGCATCGAGAAGGACATGCTGGAAGGCAGGCTCGCGGTACGCGATCTGCCCGAGGCCTGGAACAGGGGCATGCAGGACCGTCTCGACGTGCTGCCGGCAAACGCCGCGCAGGGCTGTCTGCAGGATGTGCACTGGGCACATGGGGCATTCGGCTACTTTCCGTCCTACGCCATCGGTGCGGTGGTTGCCGCGCAGCTGTTCGAGGCCTTGCGCGTGGCCACGCCGGATCTCGACCAGCGCCTCGCAGCGGGTCAGTTCGACGTGGTGACCGGCTGGCTTGCGCAGAACGTGCACGCCCAGGGCGCGCGTTTCACGCCACAGGAACTGGTGCAGCACGTGACCGGCAAGGGGCTGTCGGCTGCCATGGCGCTGCGCTATCTGGAAGCGCGCTACCTGGAGGAGGCACGATGAACGCATCGCCCGCGATGCTTGCCATGTCCGCCACCAAACGCAAGCTCGCCGCGCAGCTGCGGGGCCAGGTGGGCAAGGCCATCGAGGACTACGCGATGATCGCCGAGGGCGATCGGGTGATGGTGTGCCTGTCCGGAGGCAAGGACTCCTACACGTTGCTCGACATGCTGCTCTCGCTCCAGCGCAGCGCGTCCGGCAAAGTTCTCGCTGGTCGCGGTGAACCTCGACCAGAAGCAGCCCGGGTTCCCGGCGCATGTGCTGCCGGAATATCTGGCCTCGCTGGGCGTGGAATATCACATCATCGAGCAGGACACCTACAGCGTGGTCAAGCGCCTGATTCCCGAGGGCCGCACCATGTGCAGCCTGTGTTCGCGTCTGCGGCGCGGCGCGCTGTACCGCTACGCGGCCGACAACGGCATCACCAGGATCGCGCTCGGGCACCATCGCGACGACATCGTCGAGACGCTGTTCCTGAACCTCTTCCACGGCGGCAAGCTCAAGGCCATGGCGCCGAAACTGCGCTCGGAGGACGGCCGGCACATCGTGATCAGGCCACTGGCCTATGTGGCCGAACGCGAGATCGAACGCTACGCCTCGGCGCGCAATTTTCCGATCATTCCCTGCGATCTGTGCGGGTCCCAGCACAACCTGCAGCGTGCCGCCGTGAAACGCATGCTGGCAGGATGGGAGCGCGAGCAGCCCGGGCGCATCGAATCGCTGATGACGGCGCTGCGCAACGTGGAGCCGGAGACGCTGGCCGATACCAGGCTGTTCGATTTCGCCTCGCTGGCGCCGCGGGTGGATTCGTGAAGCCGCCATTGCCCAACAGCTACTGGGTGCTGCCGGGCCGGCTGCTGGCCGGAGAACACCCGGCGGGCGGGGACGAGATTGCCACGCGCCGGCGCGTGGATCTGCTGCTGGCGGCCGGAGTTCGCAGTTTCGTGGACCTGACCGGCGATGCGGAGATGCCCGCCTATGCCGGATGGCTGCCCGAGAACGCCGAGTACATCAACCTGCCGATACCGGATCACTCGGTGCCCGCGAACCGGGACCGCATGCGCGAGATCCTGCTGGCACTCACCGAAGGTCTGTCGGGTGAGGATGGCGTGTACGTCCATTGCCGCGCCGGAATCGGTCGCACCGGCACGGTAATCGGTTGCTGGCTGCGGGAGCGGGGCGCGGAGCCTGCGGCCGCTCTGGAGCAGCTGAACCGGCTGTGGCGCCAGAACGCGCGCTCGGCGCGCTGGCCGTCGATTCCCGAGACGGATGAACAGGAACGCTACATCCTCAAGTGGCGATCCGGAGCGGCAAATGGCAAGTCGAACTGACATGCCGGCTGCTTCGGCCACGAAGCGGGCGCAGCCGGCGTGGGCGCGCCTGCCCGACGCGGAACTGCTGCAGATGCGTTTCTGCGACCTGGGCCTGGCGCTGGCCGGCTCGCCGCTGGCGCAGCGCCTCGGGCGCGTGCACGGCGAGCTCGATCGTCGCGACATCGCATTCCGTCCGCATATGTGGCTGTCGGAGGAGTGGTTCTCCCCCGATGGCGTGCCCGGCATCGCGGTGCCGTTCTATCTGGCCCATCCGCGGCTGGCGCAACTGGAGCGGCGCATGATGCGCGAGGTGGAGGGCGGCAACAGCAACTGGATGATGCGCATCCTGCGCCACGAGGTCGGACATGCCATCGACACGGCATACCGGCTGCGGCGGCGCGCCCGCTGGCGCGAGGTGTTCGGTCCGGCCTCGTTGCCGTATCCGAAGAGCTACCGCGCCCGGCCGGGCAGCCGCAGCTTCGTGCGCCATCTGGGCGAGTGGTACGCCCAGTCGCATCCCACCGAGGATTTTGCCGAGACTTTCGCGGTTTGGCTCAAGCCCAATTCCGACTGGCGCCGCACCTATGCGAGCTGGCCGGCCTGGGAAAAGCTGCGCCTGGTGGACGAGATGATGCGCGACATCGCCGGCCAGCCGCCGCTGGTTCGCAATCGCGGCTTCGTCGAGCCGCTGACGACCAATCGACGCACGCTGGCCGCACACTATCGCGAGAAGATCGCGCGTCAGCAGGACTGGCGCAGCGAAGCCATCGACGGCATGCTGCTGCGGGTGTTCGCAAAGCGCCCCGCCCGCCGCGGCGTAATGCGCGCGGCGGCATTCCTGCGGGCGAGCAAGCGCGAGTTGCTGGCACGCAGTGCGCAGTACGGTGGAATCGACGAATACACGCTGCACCACGCGCTGCGCATGGCGATCGAGGGTTCGGATAACATGCAGTTGTATCTGCGCGGCTCGCAGCGCAACGCCATGCCCCATGCGCGCTGGCTGCTGGCCCGCCTGGTGCGTCTGCTGGATGAACAGGAGCGGCCCCGGCTTAATCTATGAAGCGATCGCGCGTCCTGGTCGTGCTGCATCCGAGCCTGATGCCACCGGATAGCCTTGCGGGCCAGGATCCGAAGGTCATCGAGGAGTGGCGTACCGAATTCGACGTGATCCAGACGCTGCGCGAATCCGGCCACGAGGTGCGCGCGCTGGGTGTGCTGGATTCGATTGCCGAGCTGCGCGCCACGATCGAGGACTGGCGGCCGGACGTGGTATTCAACCTGCTGGAGGAGTTCGACGGCATCGTCAGCTACGACCAGCATGTGAGCGCCTTCCTGGAGATGCTGCGCCAGCCCTACACGGGCTGCAATCCGCGCGGCCTGCTGCTCTCGCGTGACAAGGCCCTGTGCAAGCAGGTCTTTGCCTATCACCGCATTCCCACGCCGCAGTTCGCCGTGTTCCGCCGCGGCCAGCGCGTCAAGGTGCCCAGGCGCATGCGCTATCCGCTGTTCGTGAAGTCCAGTACCGACGATGCGTCGGCCGGCATCGCCCAGGCCTCCGTGGTCGGCAATGCCGAGCAGCTCAAGGAGCGCATCGAATTCGTGCAGGAGGCGCACAAGTGCGACGTGCTGGTGGAGGAGTTCATCGAGGGTCGCGAACTGTACGTGGGGATGCTGGGCAACTCACGGCTGACCTGCTTTCCGGTCTGGGAACTGAACTTCGGGCAACTCGGGCACAGCAGCAGCGCCATTGCCACGCGCAAGGTGAAATGGGATGCCAAGTACCGCAGCAAGTACGGCATCGACAGCGCGCCCGCCGCCGACCTGCCCGCGGGAGTGCAGGCCCGCCTGGACAAGCTCTCGCGCCGCATCTACCGGGCGCTGGGCCTGACCGGCTATGCGCGCATGGATTTTCGCATGCGCGCGGACGGCAGCGTGTATGCGCTGGAGGCCAACGCCAATCCGCACCTGGCGCGCGACGAGGATTTCGCCCGGGCGGCACAAGCCGCCGGGCTGGACTATCCGGCGCTGCTCGACAGCATAGTGAAACTTGGACTGACCTATCCGGCGCAATGGCGGGTGATGTATGGCAGCTAGACGAGTGATCCTGTTGGGCGCGGCATTACTGCTCGCCTCCTGTGCCTCCGGCCCGAAGGCCGACGATGTGTTCCTGGGCGAGTTCCTGGGCGCGCTGGGCGGCAGCTACGACAACCTGGCCCAGTCGCGTGCCAGTCCCGACCATGCGGCCGTGAAGCTGATGATCGCGCCCGTGCCGGCGCCGCTGGTCGGCGATCACGTGTTCTACGTGCAGGAGAGCGCGGCCGACGATCCGCGGCGGGTGCTGGCGCAGCATCTGTACATCGTGAATCAGGTACCGGGCAAGAAGCTGGCGCTGCTGAGCCAGGCCGATTTCGCCGAACCACTTCGCTGGCGCGACGGGCAGCTCAAGCGCGAGCTGTTCCGCAGCCTGTTGCCGCAGGATCTGCGGCCACGTCCGGGTTGCGATCTGCTGTTCAAGCCGGCGCCCACGGGGTTCACGGCGGCCACCACGGGCGCCTGTCGTGGGTCAGCCGCGGATACCGGCGAGGCCTTGCAGGTCGAGCAACGCGTCGAGCTGACCGCCAACGGCATCGCGTTGTTCGAACAGCGCCGCGATGCCACCGGGCGGCTGGTATACGGGATGGAGGCCGACCCCTGGTACCGCTTCGCGCGACGTGCCGACGCGCCCTGGTAGCAGCGGTGTGACAGCGCCGCTGCAATGAACCCGGGCATCCTGTTCCGCTACGTACTGCGCGAGGTTGCAGTCAGTACGCTGGCGGTCGCTTTGGTCCTGCTGGTTGTGCTCGCCACCTACCAGCTCGCCTTCGTGCTCGGCCGCGCGGCCGATGGGCAGGTGGCCGGCGCCATGGTTCCCGAACTGGCCCTGTTGTCGCTGCGTTCGAGCCTGCCGGTGATCCTGCCGTTCGCCCTGCTGGTGGGCATCGTGCTGTCGCTGGGCCGCATGTACCACGAGCACGAGATCGCGGCGGCGCAGGCCTGTGGCATGCCCACCGCGCTGCTGGTCGCGGCCTCGGGGGTGGTCACGCTCGCAGCAACGGTGCTGGCGGCCTGGAGTGCGTTCGTTGACGGGCCGCGCGCCGCGGATCGCATCTTCGAGATGCGCACGGCAGCGTTGCGCGGCGCCGCCGTGCGGCAACTGCTGCCTGGCACCTTCCGCTCGCTGGGTCATGGCATCACGCTGTATTTCGCCAGGGCCGCGGCGGATGGTTCGCTGCAGGATGTGTTCCTGCAGCGGGATCTGCCGGGCACACAGCCGCGTGTGCAGGTGTTGCTGGCCCGCAGTGCGCGCCAGCAACTCGCGCCCGACGGCAATGCCTGGCTGCTGGAGTTCGATGACGGGCGTAGCTACGAAGGCCTGCCCGGCGCCGCGGACTGGCGCATGACCCGGTTTGAGCGGCAGCAGCTGCGCATTGCGTTGCCCCAGGCGCGGCTCAGCGGCCCGCCACGGGTTGCCGGACTGGGCAATCGCGAGCTGCTGGCTTCCGGCAAGCCGCGCCAACTGGCCGAGCTGCACTGGCGTCTTGCCTGGGTACTGGATGTCATCGTGCTGGGGCTGGCAGCCGTGCCACTGGCGCGGCTGGCACCACGGCAGGGTCGGTATGCGCGTCTGCCCTGGGCCGTGCTGGTATTCGGGCTCTACGCCGGCATGCTGACCGCCGGGCGCACGATGCTGGGCCGCGGCGACTTGCCGCAGTTCGCGGGACTGTGGTGGGCCCACGCAGCGGCGATCGTGGGGTGCTGGTGGCTGCTGCGCACACGCTGGCTGCGCAGCTGATGGCTCAGTCCTGGTCGCCCGGTTCGTCTTGTCCGGGAATGTCCTGCTCGCGCAGTGCCTTTACTTCCTGGGTGGTCTTGATCCATTCCGACAGCTTGCGCAGATCCACGCGCGGCTTGCGCACACGCGCCGTATCACTGGTAGTGCCGTCGCTCGAATACGGGTCATAGGCACCGCCCTGCAGCGCTGCCTTGTTCGGCTTGTGCGGCTGGTAGTCCACTACCTCAAGATGATCCGGCATCTCCCTCTCGGGCTCTTCCTGGTCCGGCAGGCGAAGCGTGAAGGGATCGCGTCGATGTTGCTTGTCACCCATATGCTCTTGGCATTATGAGGTCCGCCCGTACGTGGAACTGTGGACTGTTTCACACCGTGCACCATAATGTCTCACGGCAGTGCCGCGAGCCGCGCGGCGGCCCGCAATATCCCGATGATGGACTTGGCATCCCGCAGCTCGCCGTTCAGGGCCTGACGCACCGCCTCGGACAGTTCCACCCAGTGGACTTCGATCACCTCGTGATCTTCGTGCTCGAGGGGCACTTCGGTCAGCTCGCGCGCCAGGAACAGATGGATGGTTTCGGCAAACACGCCGGGAGAGGACAGGATGCTGCCCAGGGACTCCCAGCGCCGCGCCTCCCGACCAGCCTCTTCGGCCAGCTCGCGTCGCGCCGTGTGCGCCGGTTCTTCAGCCGGCTCCAGTCTGCCCGCGGGCAGCTCCCAAACCCAGCCGCCACCCGCCGGTCGGAATTGACGCAGCAGGCACACCCGCGCTGCGGCATCGACGGCCACCACGGCGGCGCCACCGGGGTGATGCACGACTTCGTAGCGGGCGACATCGCCGTTGGGGAGCCGGACCTGCTCCACATTGACGGTAATGACGCGCCCGTTGAACACGGTGTCGATCTGATCTGCGTTCTCGGGCCGAGGCATTGTTATAGTGGACGTGATTATGTCCACGCCGGCAAGTCATCTCGAATCGCTGAATCTCGCGCAGCGCAAGGCCGTTGCCTACGGCGCCACGTCACCGGATGGCGGCTTTCGTGCCGGCCCGCTGCTGGTCATTGCCGGTGCGGGAACCGGCAAGACCAACACGCTGGCCCATCGCGTGGCACATCTGGTCCTCAACGGCGTGGACCCTTCGCGCATCATGCTGCTCACGTTCACGCGCCGCGCCGCCACCGAAATGCGTCGGCGCGCCATCGATATCCTGCGCAAGGCGCTGGATGACACGCTCGGGGGACGCTCCCAGGCGCTGGCGCAGCGGCTGGTCTGGGCCGGCACGTTTCATTCCATTGCCAATCGCCTGCTGCGCCACTATGCGCCGCAGCTCAAGCTCGATCCGTGTTACACGGTGGTCGACCGCGCCGATTCGGCCGATGTGCTGGACCAGCTCCGGGCCGAGCTGGGTTTCGCGGGCGGGGAGCAGCGCTTTCCGCGCAAGGACACCTGCCTTGCCATCTATTCCTATCGCGTCAATACCGGCAAGAGCCTGGCCGACACATTGCAGATCTTTCCCTGGTGCCGGCAATGGGAAGAAGAGCTGAAGAAGCTGTTCCGCGGCTACGTGGAGCGCAAGCAGCAGCTCGCGCTGCTGGATTACGACGACCTGCTGCTGTACTGGCAGGTGCTGGTCTCCGAGCCGCGCCTGGCGCGCCATGTTGGCGGGCACTTCGACCACATCCTGGTCGATGAATACCAGGACACCAACTCGTTACAGGCGAAGATCCTGCAGGCCATCAAGCCCGAAGGTGACGGTCTGACTGTCGTGGGCGATGACGCCCAGGCCATTTATTCCTTCCGCGCCGCCGACGTGGAGAACATTCTCGGGTTCGCCCAGCAATACACGCCGCCGGCCGAGGTGGTGCCGCTGGGGCAGAACTACCGCTCTACCCAGCCGGTGCTCGACGCCGCCAACGCGCTGCTGGCCGAGGCGCCGCGGCAGTTCCGCAAGCACCTGCTGGCCACCCGCACCGGCAATACGCTGCCGCGCTACGTGACCATCGACGATCTGGAATCACAGGCCGAGTACGTGGCGCTGCAGGTGCTGCAGCGGCGCGAGGCCGGCGTGCCACTGCGGCGCCAGGCCGTGCTGTTCCGCACTGGCAGCCACAGCGACCTGCTGGAAGTGGAGCTGACCCAGCGCAACATCCCCTTCGTCAAATATGGTGGCCTGCAGTTCCTGGAGGGGTCCCACGTCAAGGACCTGATCGCGGTGCTGCGCTGGGCGGACAACCCGCGCAACATGCTGTCGGCATTCCGCGTGCTGCAGTTGCTGCCCGGCATGGGTCCGGTCAACGCGCGCTGGACGCTCGATGCGCTGGCGGAGGCGGGTGGCCAGTTCAAGGCAATGCGCGGCTTGAAGGTAACCTCGCAGTGCGAGCGGGATTTCCTGCGCCTGTGCGAACTCATGGAGCAGATCACGAAGCCGGAAGCCCCATGGGACGGTCAGCTACGCATGGTCCGGGATTGGTATCAGCCGCATCTGCAGCGTATCTACGAACACTATCATTCGCGAATCGGTGATCTGGACCAGCTCGAGCAGCTGGCCACGCAGTACCGTTCGCGCGAACGGTTCGTTACCGAGATGACCCTCGATCCGCCGCAGAACACGGGTGATCTGTCGACCAGGGCAAGTCGCGACGAGGACTACCTGATCCTGTCCACGGTGCATTCGGCCAAGGGCATGGAGTGGGACAGCGTCTACGTGCTCAATGTCGTGGACGGCAGCTTCCCTTCCGAATACGCGGCGGCACGGCCCGAGATGCTGGATGAGGAGCGCAGATTGCTGTACGTGGCCATGACGCGCGCACGCGATGAACTGCAGCTGATCCAGCCGTTGAAGTTCCCGCTGACGCAGCAGTCCCCGCAGGGCGACGCGCATGTCTACGGCGCCCGCAGCCGCTTCATCACCGACAAGGTACTCAAGTGCTTCGAACAGACCACGTATGTCGGCACCAACACCGGTGACGCGCGTCTGGCTCCCGCGGCCGCGGAGCCGGTCAGCATCGATGCCAGCGGCGTGATGCGGGAGATGTGGTAGCCCGCGCCGGGGCTGCGCCCACCCGCTGGCGGGCAGTATCCGCGCTATTCGCCGCGGCCCTCCCGCGCCACCGCGACCGCCTTGCTGCGTACCTCGGCCAGTGCCCGTCGGGCGGCGCGTTGCATGGCCGCGACGATCCCGCGCATGTGGTTCTGGTCTGCCGGCTCCATGGCGCTGGCATCGCAGCGCCCGATGATGTGGCGCGGCGAGCCGGCCAGCAGTGCGCATTCGAAAGCCACGTGGATCACCGGTGGCGCGTCGGCGGTTTCGTAGACGGCTTCGAAATCCCGCACCGTGAGCAGCAGCTGGAAGTCACCGGACACCGCCGTGCGGTCCGCATCCACGACGTTGGCGAATCCGCCGCCGCCGGACAGCGACTGCACGGCCAGCGCCGCCACTACGCGCGGCAGTGATTCGCCCCAGCGGCTGGCCGCGAAATAATCCAGCTCCTGCCCGTTGCGCATGAGCACGATGCGGTCCGTGTCCAGCCCCGGCTGAACCCCGGGCCGCAGTACGCTGAGCACGCCGGGCACCGCGGCAGCTCCAGCCTCGGGCGCGGCGGCGTGCAGCACATAGGTCTGCTCCGGCGGCGCCTGGCTGCGCAGACCGCTGCAGGCGGCCAGCAGCGCCGCGCACAGCGCGGCTCCCGGGATCGCGAGTGTCCTCATCTGGGCACCTTCACGCCTTGCGGCGCGGGCTGGTAGATCAATTGTGAAGGGTCGTTCTTCAGGCTGCGCGCCAGTTCCCGGAATTGCTCCGCGGCATCGCTTGCCTGGTCGACCATGCGTTGCAGTTGCGGCAGGCCATCGCGCGTGAAGCCGGCCACGGCACCCTGATTCTCCTGGATGAAGTGGTTGATGTTGGCGCTGGCTGTTTCCAGATGCTGTGCCGTGCTGCTGAGCCGTCTGGTCATTTGCGTGACGGCCGGTCCGAGCTCACCGGTGGTGCGCTGCAGGCTCTGCACGAGCGTGCGCACTTCGCCGCTGGTGCGGTCCAGGTCCTGCAGCAGGATGTCCAGGTTGCGCATCGCGCTGGGCATGCGCTCACTGGCCGCGTGCAGGTTCTTGATCATGTCGGCCAGTGCCGCGGAATTGCTGGGGGAGAAGATCTCCTGCGCCCGCTCCAGCAGCACGGCCGTGCTGCCGGCCAGTTCCGGCAGGCTGGCAAGGAAGGTGTCGAAATTCGATCGCACGGTGTTGATCACCGGATAATGCTCGCTGGGCACTGGCGGCAGCACCTCGCGGTTACCCTGATTCTGCCGCAGATCGATGTACAGGATTCCGGTGGCGATGCTCAGGGTCGACAGCTCCGCGGTGGTCTTGCTCGATACCGGCGCCGACTGGTCGATTTCGACCACCACCTGCACGCGGTCCGCGCTGCGCGGATCGAGCCGGATGCGCCGCACCTTGCCCACTTCGACGCCGAGATAGCGCACCGAGCTGCCCTGCGACAGGCCGGTGACGCTGCCCGGGAAGTAGATCTCGTAGGGGACGTAGTTGCGCCGGTCGCGCCCTTCCGAATACCAGTACACGAACAGCCCGGCCATCACCGTCACCAGGACGACGAAGGCGCCGACTGCCGTGTAGTGCGCCTCACGCTCCATTGGCACCTCCGGCGCCCGCGGCGAAACGGGCGGCGCGCGTGCCGTGGAAGTAGGCCTGTATCCATGGATGCGGGTAGTTCACGATTCGCTCGCGTGTGTCCTGCACCATGCGGCGGTCGACGATGACACCGACGCGCCCGCAGATCCGGAAGATGGTGTCCAGGTCATGGGTGATCATCACCACGGTCAGATGCAGCTCCTGCTGCAGATAGGCTATCAGGTCATCGAACGCCGCGGCACCGATCGGGTCCAGGCCCGAGGTGGGTTCGTCCAGCAGCAGCAGCTCCGGGTCCAGCGCCAGCGCCCGGGCCAGTGCCGCGCGCTTGACCATGCCGCCGGAGAGCTGCGACGGATACTTGGATCCGGCGTCGTCCGGCAGGCCCACCAGCCGCAGTTTGAGCCGCGCCAGCTCATCCATGGCATCGCGCGGCAGCGACAGGTGCTCGATCATCGGCAGCTGGACGTTCTCGCGCACGGTCAGCGCGGAGAACAATGCCCCGTGCTGGAAGGTTACGCCGTAGCGCGCCTTGGCGGTGCGCAGCGCCGCGCCGGTCAGCTGTGTCATGTCCACGCCTTCCACGTGCACGCTGCCGGCCTGCGGACGGCGCAGGCCGAGGATGGTCCGCAGCAGCACCGACTTGCCGCTGCCGGACCCGCCGAGGATGCCGAACACCTCGCCGCGGTACACCTGCATGTCCAGCCCGTCGTGCACCACCTGCTGGCCGAAGCGGTTCTCCACGCCGCGCACATCCACCACGATGTCTTCGCCGCCGGCCATCAGAAATCGATCTTCATGTAGAGCACCGCGAAGAGTGCATCGGCCAGCAGCACCAGGAAGATGGCCTGCACCACGGCGACGGTGGTGAGCCGGCCCAGCTCGCGCGAGGAGCCGCGCACCTGCAGGCCGCGGAAGGTGCCGGCCAGTGCGATCAGAACCGCAAACACCGGTGCCTTGATCATGCCGGCCCAGAACGTGGTGGGCGCGATGGCTTCGTTGGCGCGGGCGATGAACTGCTGCAGCGGCATGTCCAGCAGTACCTGGCACAGCAGGGCGCCGCCGGCCAGGCCGATGACGTCGGCGATGAACGTGAGCAGCGGCAGGGCGATCACCAGGCCCAGCACGCGCGGCAGCACCAGCACCTCGATTTCATCGACACCGGTGGCATCGAGCGCGTCGACCTCGTCGTTGAGCTTCATCGAGCCGATTTCGGCGGCAAACGAGCTGCCGGTGCGGCCGGCCACGATGATCGCCGTCAGCAGCACGGCCAGTTCGCGCAGCACGCCCACCGTGATCAGGTCGACCACGTAGATGTCGGCGCCGTAGTTGCGCAGCTGGCTGGCCGACAGGTAGGCCACGATCACGCTGATCAGGAATGCGATCAGCGACACGATGGGAATGGCCGATATGCCGGTGTCGTAGACATGCCGCACCACGGAGATCGGCCGCAGGCGCCGCCAGTGCGTCAGCGCACGCAGCAGCACCATCGTGGCGCGGCCAATGAAGATGAGCCCTTCGCGCGCTTCGTGCAGACGCTCCAGTGCCGTCCGTCCGATCAGTTCGACCGGGTTGGAGAATCCCGGCTCGCGCAGCGCGGCGGGCCGGGCCGCAGGGTCGGCGTGCAATACGCTGCGCACCAGCTGCAGGGCATGTGGTTCGCCATCGGCGAAGCGCACGGCCACGTCGCGCGCACCCAGTTGCCGCGTCAGATCGTCCAGTGCCCAGGCGCCGGCCAGGTCCAGCTGCTCGGCGCCGGCGGTGGAAATGACCACTTCGCTTACGCCGGCCAGATCCAGCCGCGCGGATTCGGCGCGGATGGGGCTGATGCTGGCGGCGCTCCAGTCGCCGCGCAGCGTCAGCCCCAGTTGCGATCCTTCACGCAGGCCTTCCAGGAAAGCCATCCGGTGTCCTTGCTCAAGCTGCGGCACGTGCCGACTGGTGAACTTACCAATATTCCGATGCCCGCGGTGAGCCCCCCCCCTTGGCCCCGGCAGGCCTGCCCGCGATCGCATCACGCACGTCCCGATGTCGATTGCCGATTGCCCGGCCCATCCCGTTAGCGGTAGCCTTGCCGCGGCCGACAGGCCCGTCAGCCAATCGCGCCCGGGGCGCGAACGACGGGTTCATGGAGCAATTCGCAGGTGAGCGAAGACCACCGTTTCCCGTTCAACCCAGGGGGTTCGATTCCGATGAGAAGATTCTTGTTCGTAATGTCCGCGCTGCTTGTGGCGCACGTCAGCGCGGCGGCCAGCCCCGATGCGGCTCCAGCTCCTGCTCCGGCCCAATCCAGATCCGGCGTCGCTGTCGTCGATGTCGATGCCGCCATCGCGCAGTCGACGGCCTACAAGACGGCAATCCAGCAGATGCAGGTGACCTACAAGGGGAATATCGAGGATTTCCAGACGCGCCAGAAAGCCCTGCAGGGCGAGCTCAAGCAGAAGGCCGAGGCATTGCAGACTGCAGCCAAGGCGGCCGGCAATGCGCCGACAGCTGATCAGCAGCAGGCGCTGCAGAAGCAGTATGCCCAGCTGCAGCAGCGCCAGCAGGAGGCCAATGGCGAGTTGCAGCAGCTGCAGCAGCCGGTGGCCCGCGCCCGCGCCTACGTGATCGAGCAGATCTCGGACAAGCTCGGCGAAGGGTTCAAGAACGTCATGAACAAGGAGAAGATCGACGTCCTGCTCAAGGCGGGTGCCACGGAGGCTTATCGGCCCGCTGCGGATGTCACTGGCGCGGTCGTGACCGAACTCAATACGCTGGTCCCGGCGGTGGGCATCGTGCCGCCGGATGGCTGGCAGCCTGGTCAGAGCCAGCAGCAGGCCCCGCAGGCTGCGGCGCCGTCGGCCAAGCCGCAGACCAAGTAACCAGCGCGGCGTCCATCGCAAGAGCAGATCCGCGGCAGCCCGGAGGTTGGCTGCCGCGGGTATGAGGCCTGCGCTATTCGGCGAGCACCACCGGTGCGAACGAGAACACGTTCCTGGAGTCCGGGTCGACGCTCATCTCGACCCAGCTGTTGTCGGCACTGCCAAAGACTTCGATGCGCGTGAAGTTGCGCGTGATGCGGCCGTCGGCATCGACCATGGCCTTGTCCATCTTGAAGTAGTGCGAGTCGCCATGGACGAGCAGCACCTGGCCATCGAAGTCGTGCGTTTCCTCGACCAGCGTGTTGAAGAAGTCCGTGTAGCCGTTGTCGGCGGTCAGGGTGGGCAGGAAGGCTTCGGCGTAGCCGCCATCGCTGAGTTCCACCGGGAAGTAGATGTCGGCCTGGATGCCGATCATGATTCCCGCCAGGTGGCGCCGGCGCGCCTCGTCGAACGCCGCCTTCAACCATTTGATGTTCATCGCATTGCGCGCGACGTATTCGGCCGTGGCGGCGGCGCAGTCGGCAGGACCCCGGTTCGACTTCTTCGTGCACTGTGAGTCGGTGGCAACGAGATTGTTGTTGCTTCCGGGAATATGGATCGCCACGAACTCCACCCTGTTCTTCACGAAACGGCTGTTCTCGCTGTAGGCCTGGCCAGGGGCGCCCTGACGCTGCAGCCGGATCGGATTGTTGCCCTGTGAGTAATTCGTGCTGAAGAAGAAGCTTCGCAGGTAGGCGAGCCGCTCCAGCGGATCGTAGCTGCCGTTGTTCGTGCGGTGGCAATCGGTCCATTCGTTGTCGCCGACCGAGTAGATGGTCGGCGCATTCAGGCTGTTGAAGATCGCCTGGGGGTCCTGTCCGATCGCCGCGTCGGTGCACAGCGAGCTGCCGTTCTTGGTATCACCGACAAAGAACGTGAAATCCAGATGGTGCCGGTTCATCGAGGCGACTGTCTGGGCAATCTGCCGGATCTTTTCGCTCTCGTCACTGTTGTAGAACTCGTCGCCCCACAGCGCGACCTTCAGAACATCGTGTTCATGATGGTCGTAGCGGCCCCGATGGTCGTTGTCGCGACCGTCGGCCGACGCGGTCAGTGGTAGAGCCAGGGCAATTGTCGCGGCCAACGCCACGGCGCGGGAAATACGCATGCTGAAACCTCATCTGTTGGTGTTGTCCAAAGACAGCGCAGACGCTAAATCAGCAGCGTGAATGATTCGTGACGGTTGGGTTGCGTGATGCCTTCGCCGGCGCGGCAAGCGCCGGCCATTGCCGCATATTGCTGAGCGCTCCAGGCTTGTCGGGCCGGATCAGCCTCCGTCAGTGCTCTTGTCGCCGATCCTGGCCAGCAACGTGGCGATTTCACCGCGCCGGCCCTTGTCCGCCACTTCGCGCCCCGGCCGTGGCGCGGCTGCCAGTGCGTGCTCGGCGGCGCGGCGCGCCCCGGCATAGTCGCCCTCGGAGAAGAGGAAACTGGCATAGAAGTAGTTGGCGTCGATGCCATCCGGATCGATCTTCAGCGCCGCCTGCAGGTCGGCGCGAGCCTTGTCCTTGTTGCCGAAGCCGATCGGCCAGCCCGGTACCTGGTAATACAACGCGCCCAGGCTGATCAGCGCGCTGCCGCCCAGCGCGCCCGGCTGCAGGTGCTCGGCCTTTTCCAGCTTGGCGCGCGCCTCCTTGGCCAGCGACAGGGCGCCGAGGCCGCCCTTCAGTCCGGCCACGGTGGAGGTGATGATGCCGTCCCAGATCAGCAGCGGCGCATCGGCCGGTGCGGCGGCCAGTGCCGCGTCGGCCGAACTCTTTACGCGCAGCATCGCATCGAGCTGCTGCGGCTTCGGCATCTCGTAACTGACATGCGCCCACTGGTTGCGCAGCTGATCCACATTGGTGGCCTGTGCCGCCCAGGGCAGCGCGGCAGCCAGCAGCCACGGAAGATGATTGCGGAATTTCATGCGTGTTGCTCCGTCTGGGTGAAGATCGCCGCCGCCTTGCGGTCGTTGGCCTGCAGGGCCCGGTCGACCAGTGAAGGCGCCAGCGCATTGATCCGCACGAACAGCGATTCGGGGAACCCGATGACCACGTTCGCGGCCCGCGTGCCGACCACGGCCGCGATACGGGCCGCGACCAGTTCGGGCGGGTCCATGTTCATGCGGGTGAGCGCTGCAAAGCGCAGCACCGCCGGGCTGTTGAAGCTGGTGCGGACCGCGCGCGGCGCCACGTGCGTCACCTGCACGCCGCTGCCGGCCAGTTCCCGGCGCAGCGCCTGGCTGAACCCCTTGAGTCCCGCCTTGGCGGCGGAGTAGGTCACGAAGTGGGCGAACGGGATCGCACCGAACACCGACCCGATGTTCACGATCTGGCCGGCGCCGCGTTCGCGCATCTGCGGCAGCACGGCGCGCGCCAGCAGGCTTGGTGCCAGCAGGTTCACCGCATAGCCGAGCGCGATCGCGTCCTCGCCCTGGCGCTCGAAGGGACCGAAATACTGGATGCCGGCGAGGTTGACCAGTACGTCCACCCGCCGCCGCGCCAGCTCGTCGGCCAGCGCTTGCACGCCGGCCGGGCTGGCCAGGTCGGCGCGCAGGGTGGCATCGCAGGCCGGACAGTCGGCCAGGTCAACACCCGTGACGCGCGCGCCATCCAGGCGCAGCTGGTGCGCGACCAGCGAACCGATGCCGCCGGCCGCGCCGGTGAGCACCACATTCATTTCTTCAAGCCGCATGACGCACTCCGGTATCGATGGAGCGGAACATGTCCGCGAACAGGCCGTACATTTCGCGCGCCATGGCCACGATCGCAAGCTGTTCGGCCGGATCATCGATGGCATTCATCAGGCGTGCGAAGAACCGCAGGTGCTCCTGATCCAGCGCCCCATGCGAGGTCAGGTAGGTGAAGGCCTCATCCGGCAGACCCAGGGCGTCCTGGATCGCGGCGGCGCCGCGCGATGCCAGCGCGACGCTGGTGCCCTCCAGCACGAACACCATGCCGAACAGGCTGGCGGGATTGTCCTTGCCCACGCGCCGGTAGGCATGCCGCACCATCGCGGCGGTTGCCGCGTGTGGTGTCGAGGCCGCGGCAGCCGCGGCATCACCGCCCGCCGCGGCAATGTCGGCCAGGATCCACTGCTCGTGGCCGCTCTCCTCCTCGATGTACTCGTCCAGCGCCGCGGCCAGCAGCGGCCTGTCCGCCAGGCGATCACGGGCCAGCTTCATCAACGGCACGGTGTGACGGACGTGGTGATAGGCCTGGGTCAGGTAGTCGATGTAGCCTTCGCGGCCGATGCGGCCGGCCAGGCCATCGCGCAACTGCTGGACATTGATGAGCGTCTCGCGCTCGCGTCCGGTAAGCGCCACCAGTTGGTCATAGAAAGGCATCTGCACTCTCCTCGATCTGCTCTCGTATGCGCGCACGGCGCAGGCGCCCATTGCCGGTCAGCCGGCCATTGGCGAGGGTGAAGGGTTCGCTCTGGCGCCAGTTGTCGATGCGCGCGTACTCGGGCAGCCCGTCGTTGACGGCGGCGACCGCCGCGGCCAGTCCGCCGGCAGGCCCGCGCGGCACCAGCAGTGCAGACAACCGCGCCGCGCCGTCACCGTGGACCATGGCCTGGGCGATGCCCGGCTGTTCCAGCAGCAGGCTCTCGATCCATTCGGGCGACACATTGCGGCCAAACGTGGTGACGATCAGGTTGGATTTCCTGCCATCGATCCACAGGCGACCGTCCGCATCGACGCGGCCGATGTCACCGGTGTGCAGGAAACCCGGTGCGCGCGGCGCCCCGACCGAACCCAGGCACAGCGGTCCATCGATGAGGATCTCCCCGTCCGGCGCCAGCTCCAGCCGGTGCGCGCCGAGTGCCGTGCCCACGCTGCCCAGCGATCCGGCATCCCCGTCGTGCAGGCACACCACCGAGCCGCACTCGGTCAGTCCGTAGCCCTGGCGTACCGGCAGGCCCACGGCGCGCGCGCGCGCCAGCAGCCGCGGTGTAACGCGCGCACCGCCCACTGCCACCAGTGTCAGCTCCGGCAGCCGCTGGCCGCTGCCTTCCAGCCAGCCGACCAGGCCCGCCAGGTATTCGGGCACGAGGATGATGGAGCTGGCGTGCAGCCGTGCGATCGCCGCGGCCATGACCTGGAAGTCCGGCCGGAATGGTTCGGCCAGACCGACCGCAGCCTGGGCGGCCGCGATGTACGTACCGCCGGCCAGCAGCGTGGCGTAGCAGCCGGCCACGTTCTCCAGCAGCAGGCCGGGCGGCAGGATGGCCAGGTGCCGCCCGACATGCGCCCGACCCACCGCGGCCAGCACCGAGCGGGCCACTTCCAGCAGGTGCACCGCCGACAGGCAGATGCCGCGCGGCGTTGCGGTCGATCCGGATGTATAGCTGATGCGCGCTGTGCCTGTCGGCAGTTGTGGCGCGGACCCGGCCGCGCCTGGCATGCGCCACGCCAGTCCACCCGTGAATTCACGCAGCACGCCGCGCGCGCCACACTCGCGCAGGGCGTGCTCGCGCTGCGCCGCAGTGAAGAACAGCGGCAGCGACAGCACCGGGATTCCCGTTTCCATCAGCGCCAGGTCGGCCACGCAGTGCTCGATGCCATGGTCGGCCTGCAATGCGACCGGCCAGGCGGTGCCGCCGGAATGCTGTCGCAGTGCGCGCTGCTCGCGCACCACGGCGTCGCGCAGGCCGGCCCAGGACATCGCGCGCCCGTTGGCGTCTTCCAGCGCGGTGGCCTGCGGTCTTTCGACGGCATGCCGACGCAGTGCTTCCAGCAGAAAGCTCATGCCACCGCGGCGCCGCGCCGCCGCGCCAGGAAATGCGCAAGTTGCTGCCTGGCCTCGAGCAGTGATCCGGCGCAAACCACCGGATCGTTTTCGTAATAGGTGCCCCATTGTGCGCGCAGTGCGCCGAGGCGTTCGCCGCGCGCCGGCAGCAGTTCATGCAGCGTTATGCCCAGCCGGCGGAACATGGCGCGCAGGGGCCGGATCAACACCGCCACGCCGATGTCCGTGTCCTCGCCCAGTTCCCATGCCACCGAATTCCACAATGCAATCAGCGAAGAAGGGCTGTTGGCGGCAAGTCCACCGATCTCCACGATGCGTTTGCGGGCGATGCGGGTGCCCAGTTCGCGTTGCAGCAACTGCTCTACGGGCTCGTCGAAATAGGATTCGAGAAACAGCATGCCGTCGCCGGCGCGGCGGAATCCAACCGCCGCGCCGCTGCCGGCGTCGCGCATCCTGCTCATGAAGCGGTTGTAACTGATCCGTGCGCTCGCCCCGTGCGCGGCGAAGTAACGTTGCGCGATGAATTTGACGATGTCATCGGTCATGGTGTTTTTCCGTGTGTTCACGAATCAAGACGCCGACTGCGCGAATGCACCGCAGTGGGCATGCGTCCAGTTCGTGAGGTGTCGCGATTGCGGCAACGGATGGACTGTCGACATCTGGCGACAGTCGGGGAGATCACCCGCGACTGCGGGACTTTCTTCGCTCAGGGTTCCAGGTAGGCGTAGCCGTTGAGCTCGTTCTCGTAGAAGCGCTTGATCGACTGGCTTTCGGCCACTGTCATGCGCCCGTCGCGCACCGCGCGCTCGCAGTCGCGCGCCAGCGCCGGGGCCAGTTCGTCCACGTCGTACTCCATGTATTCGAGCACGCGGTTCGCGGTGTCGCCCTTGACGACTTCCTCGATCCACCAGCCGCGGCCCTCGTCCAGCCGGATGTGCACGACGTGCGTGTCGCCGAACAGGTTGTGCAGGTCGCCGAGCGTCTCCTGGTAGGCGCCCACCAGAAAGGCGGCCAGGTAGTAGTCCTCGCCGGCCTTGAGCGGGTGCACTTCGAGCGTGCGCTTCACGTCGCGCAGGGAAACGAAGTGGTCGATCTTGCCGTCCGAATCACAGGTGATGTCCGCCAGCACGGCCTTGCGGCCGGGTTGCTCATCCAGCCGGTGGATGGGCGCTATCGGGAACAGCTGGTCGATGGCCCAGCTGTCGGGCAGCGACTGGAACACCGAGAAATTGCAGAAGTACGTGTCGGAGAGAATGTCCTCCAGTTCGGCGAGCTCTTCGGGTGCTTCGTCCAGCTTGCGGGCGGCGTCGCGCACCTTGGCGCAGGTCGCCCAGTACAGGCGCTCGGCCAGCCCGCGATAGGGCAGTGAGAGCAGGCCGAGCTTGAACATCTGCTGGGCCTCGTCGCGTGCCTGTCAGTGCGTCGTGATAGCACTCGACCAGGCGGCGCGGACCGACGCCGCGCAAGGCGTCGGCCAGATCCTGAACCGGTTGCGGCGCATCCTCGGGTCGGCGCCAGGTCCTCCCGGGGCAGCACGGTCCCGTCCAGCGCCGATCGGCCCAGCACATTGAATACCAGCACGCTGTGATGGGCGGCGATGGCCCGGCCCGATTCGCTGATGATCATCGGGTGGGCCACGCCCCGCGCGTTGCACACGCTGGCGATGCGGTACACCACGTCGCTGGCGTATTCGACCAGCGTGTAGTTCATCGAGGAGGAGAAGTTGGTGCCGCTGCCGTCGTAGTCGACCCCGAGACCGCCGCCCACGTCGATGTACTTCAGGCCCGCGCCGATGCCCAACAGTTCCGCGTAGACGTGCGCCAGTTCGTTGATCGCTTCCTTCACCCGCCGGATGTCCTGCAGCTGGCTGCCCGGATGGCAGTGCACCAGCTGCAGGCAGTCGAGCATGTCCTTGCTCGCGCAGTACCTTGACCAGCTCCAGTATCTCGGTGGTGAACAGGCCGAACTTGGAGCGCTCGCCGGCCGACTCGCGCCAGCGGCCCGCTCCTTCGCTGGCCAGCTTCACGCGCACGCCGATGCGCGGGCGCACGCGGTGCGTCTCGGCGTGGCGCAGGATCAGCGCCAGCTCGGAGAACTTCTCGACCACCGGGATGATGGTGCGGCCCAGCTTGGTGGCCAGGATCACCGCCTCGATGTAGCTGGAGTCCTTGAAGCCGTTGCACACGATCAGCCGGTCCGGCGAGTCCTCGGTCATCGCCATTACCGCGAGCAGCTCGGGCTTGGAGCCGACCTCGAGGCCGAAGCCGTACGGTTCGCCGTAGCGATAGACCTCCTCGACCACCAGCCGCTGCTGGTTCACCTTGATCGGATACACCGCGGCGTATTCGTTGCGGTACTCGTTCTCGGCGATCGCCTGCGCGAAGGCGTCGTGCAGTCGCTTGCAGCCGGTGGGCCAGGATATCCGAGAAGCGCACCACCACCGGCGCGCTCAGGTCGCGTTCGGTGAGTCCCTGAACCACCTCGAAGAGGTCGATCTCGCGTTGCGCGGTGGTATCCGGCCTGACCACGATGTGGCCCGCCGCGTTGATGGAGAAGTAGCCCTTGCCCCAGGCGGGGATCTGGTACAGATCAAGGGAATCCTCGGTGCTCCACCCGTTGGCGGCGGGCGCCGCTGTGCGCCGCGTACCTGCACTCAAGCGTTCAACCCTCCGTGGCAACCGGTCTTGCCGGATCGGTGATCCATTCGCTGAAGCTGCCCACGTAGAGCCGTGCGCCGTGAACACCGGCCAGTTCCATCGCCAGCAGATTGTGGCAGGCCGTGACGCCGGAGCCGCACATGGCCACCAGTGGTGTGTCGCCGGCGCGCGTGGCCAGTGGCACCCACCGCTCGCGCAGCGCGCTGACCGGCAGGAAGTGCAGGTCCGGACCCAGATTGCCTGCGAACGGCATGCTGATCGCGCCCGGCACGTGTCCGGCCACGGGGTCGACGGTTTCATTGCGGCCCGCAAATCGATCTGCGGGGCGCGCGTCAAACAGCGTGACGTTTCCGGTCGCCAGCATGGCGGCCACCTCGGCGGTGCCGACCACGTCGGTGAATTCCCGTGCTTCCACGCTGCCGGCGCGCGCTGGCGGCACGTCCGTCGTGAGCGCGCCACCGGCGGCCTGCCAGGCGGCGAGGCCTCCATCGAGTACCTGGACGTGCCGGTGCCCGCGTGATCGCAACATCCACCACAAGCGGGCGGCCCACGCGCCGTTGCCCTGGTCATAGGTAATTACGCGTGAGCGGGAGGTGAATCCCCAGCGGCCCAGCACGCCGGCGAATTGCGAAGGCGTGGGCAGTGGGTGTCGGCCGGTATCGGCGCGCTTGGGCGAGGCCAGGTCCTCTTCCACGGAGGCGAACACGGCGCCCGGGATATGACCGGCAGCGTATGCCCGGGCGCCGTAGCCCGGATCGGCCAGGTCATGCCGGCAATCCACGACCAGCACGTCCGGCTGCCCCAGCAGCCCGCGCAGGGCTGCGGCGTCGAGCAGCGGCGTGTCGTCCCGTGTCGTCATGTGGTCATCATCGCTACAATTCCCGCCCGTTTCCACACCAAGGCCCTGCTCACGCCGTGGCGATCGAAGTCTACTGGACTGCGGGCAGTCCGTATTGCTGGCGTGTACTGCTGGCGCTCACGCTCAAAGGCCTGCCCTGGCGCAGCCACCTGCTGCAGACCGATCTGCACGAGCACAAGTCGCCGCAGATGCTGGCGATGAATCCGCGCGGCCGTCTGCCCGTGTTGCGCGACGGCGAGTACGTGGTGTTCGAATCCATCGCGGTGCTGTACTACCTGGAGCGCAAGTATCCCTCACCGCCGCTGTTCGGGCTCTCGCCCGAGGAAGCGGGCGTGATCATGCGCGTGATACTCGAATTTCAGGCCTATATCGAGACGGACCTGATGCGCATCATCGACGAGCTTGCCCGGCCGGCGCCGCGCTTCGGTGAGGCGCCGCTGCTGCGCGCGATGCACACCGTGGCGCGCGAGGCGCGCACCATCGAGGCACGGCTGTCCAGGGGCGAGTGGATCGTGGGTGATCGCGTCTCGGCGGCGGACGTGGCGATCTACCCTTGCATCCGCCTGCTGCATCGGGCCTTATTGCGTCCCGGGGCGCAGGAGCTGGCAAGCCGCTTCCTGCCGGCCGAAGTGCACTATCCGCAGCTGGCGCGCTGGCTGCGGCGCATGGCAGGCCTGCCGGGTTACGAACGGACACTGCCACCGGGCTGGCAGAAGATGATGGATGAGGGTGCTGGTTGATCATGAGTCACAAGGTTCACGTCGAGTTTCCCGGGCGCATTGTCATGGTTGGCTTCGGCAGCATCGGGCAGGGCATCCTGCCGCTGATCCTGCGCCACATCGGCATTCCTGCCACGCGCATCGTGGTGGTTACCGCCGAAGATGCCGGCAAGGAGGAGGCCGAGCGGCTCGGCGTACGCTTCATCGTCGAACCGCTGGTGCGCGAGAACTACCGGCGCGTGCTCGACGGGTTGCTTGGCCGTGGCGACTTCCTCGTGAACCTGTCCGTGGATGTCTCCAGCATCGCGCTGATCCGGCATTGCTGGGAGCGCGGCGCGCTGTACATCGATACCTGCATCGAGCCCTGGGCGGGTGGCTATACCGACCCCACGCTGGCGCCGGGTCGGCGCACCAATTACGCGCTGCGCGACGACGCGCTGGCACTGCGCACGGACCTGACGGCGAAGAATCCCACCGCCGTGATCACGCACGGCGCGAATCCGGGGCTGGTCTCGCACTTCGTGAAGGCAGGCCCTGCTGCACCTGAAGCGCGACATCGGCGTGGACAAGGACAAGCCCGAACCGGCCAGCCGGCAGGAATGGGCGCGAACTGGCCCAGGCGCTGGGCGTGAAGGTGATCCACATCGCCGAGCGCGATACGCAGGTTTCCAGCCACCCGAAGCAAGTGGGCGAGTTCGTCAACACCTGGTCGGTGGACGGGTTCGTCAGCGAAGGCAGCCAGCCGGCCGAACTCGGCTGGGGTACGCACGAGCGCAATTTCCCGCGCGATGCCAAGCGGCACGACTTCGGCTGCCAGGCGGCCATCTACCTGAGTCAGCCCGGTGCCGCCACGCGCGTGCGCACCTGGACGCCGAAGGCCGGACCGATTCACGGCTTCCTGATCACGCACAGCGAATCCATCTCGCTTGCCGATTACTACACGGTAAAGAAGCACGGCGATGTCGTCTACCGGCCGACCTCGCATTACGCCTACCACCCCTGCGACAACGCGGTGCTGTCCATTCACGAGCTCGCCGGGCGCAACTGGCAGATGCAGCCGCGCAAGCGGATCATGATGGACGACATCACCTCCGGCATCGACGAGCTTGGCGTGCTGCTGGCCGGCCACAAGAAGAATGCCTACTGGTACGGCTCGCAGCTTTCCATCGAGGAAACCCGCAAGCTCGCGCCGTACAACAACGCCACCGGGTTGCAGGTAACCATCGCGGCACTGGCCGGCATGGTGTGGGCGATCGAAAACCCCGATCAGGGGCTCGAGGAGCCGGACGAACTGGACCACAAGCGGATCCTGGAGATCTGCAAGCCCTATCTGGGCACGATGGCCGGCGCCTACACGGACTGGTCGCCGCTGTCCGACAGGGAGAGCCTGTTCCCGGAGGATCTGGACATGTCCGATCCGTGGCAGTTCAAGAACGTGCGGGTCATCTAGCCGGCTCAGCCGTATTCGATGTCCGTGATCGCGTAGCGGGCCTGCCGGCCCGCGACCTGCACCACGACTTCATCGTCCAGATGCCTGCCCAGCAGGGCGCGCGCCAGCGGCGCGTCCATGCTGATGTACCCGTCCTGCATGTCGAACTCGTCCGGACCGACGATGCGGTAGCGTAGTTCGCGGCCGGCCTCGTCCTCGAGCGTTACCCGGGCACCGAAGAACACACGCCGGGGATCCGAGGGTGGCTGGTCCACCACCACCATGCCGTCCAGCCGCTTGCGCAGGTGCCGCACGCGCGAGTCGATCTCGCGCAGCCGGCGCTTGCCGTAGGTGTATTCGGCATTCTCGGAGCGATCGCCCTGCGCAGCGGCGGCGCTGACCGCCGCGGTGACCTGCGGTCGTTCCACGCGCCACAGCTGATCCAGTTCCGCCTTCAGGCGGGCGTATCCGGCCGGAGTCACGTACTTCGAGCCCGGCTTCGCGGGCACGCGATAGCGGCCCATCAGCCAATCCCCGGCTCTGGCGGCTGACGTCCGATCATGGTGGCGATCTGTGCGCACAAGCACAGTTGCGGTTGCAGGCGGGGCATAGGCTGCTCATGGAGGCCCATTCTATGTCGCGCAAGTACTACGCCCACTTTGTCACCGAGTTGCCCCCGGTTGCCGGCCCCGGCGAGTACAGCGGCGTGGTCGAACTGCGCAAGGCATTGCGCCCCGAGAGCGAGCTGGCCGAGCTGCGTGCCCTGATCGCCACCAGCTTCGACCTGCCGGCCGAAGACATCCGCATCCTCAACTGGGCGACCCTGCACTAGCATTCCCCCGCGCCGCTGCACGGGCCCCGGCGCCCGTGCGAGAATCGCGCCTGAGCGATGGAATCCGGTGATTGCGGGAGGAATGCGGCATGCGTGCATGGAAGTCGATTCTGGTGGCCACAGCCCTGGTGCTGCTGTCCGGCTGCGGCTACAACAAGCTCCAGACCGCAGGACGAGCAGTCAAGGCGAGCCTGGGCGAAGTGCGTGAACCAGTACCAGCGCCGCGCCGATCTGATCCCCAATCTGGTCAACACCGTGAAGGGATTCGCCGAGCAGGAGCAGACCGTGCTGCTGGGCGTCACCGAGGCGCGCGCCAGGGTCGGCAGCATCCAGGCCACGCCCGAGCTGATCAACGACCCGGCCGCGTTCGCAGAAATTCCAGGCCGCGCAGGGCCAGCTGACTTCGCAGCGCTCAAGCGCCTGCTGGCCGTGCAGGAGAACTATCCGCAGTTGAAGTCCGACCAGAATTTCCGCGACCTGCAGGCGCAGCTGGAAGGCACCGAGAACCGCATCACGGTCGCGCGCAATCGCTACATCGACGCGGTGCAGCCAGTACAACACCACCGTGCGTTCGTTCCCGTGCAACCTGACGGCGATGATGTTCGGCTACAAGGTGAAGCCGAACTTCACGGTGGAGAACGAGGCGGCAATCGCCAAGCCCGCCGTCGGTGGACTTCGGCGCGCAATGATCCGGGCGCTGCTGGCGGCGCTGCTGCTGGTGGGCCTGCCGGCGGGTGCGCCGCGGGCCGAGGACTGCAGCCGTTCCGCCGCTTACCTCAGCGCGTCACCGATCTCACCGGCACGCTCACGGCCGGCCAGCAGGCCGAGCTCGACGCCAGGCTCGCCGCAGTTCGAGCAGCGCAAGGGGGCGCAGATCGCGGTGCTGATCGTGCCGACCACACAGCCCGAGACCATCGAGCAGTACTCCATCCGGGTCGTCGAGGCCTGGAAGCTGGGGCGCGAGAAGCGTCGATGACGGCGTGCTGCTGCTGGTCGCGATAGGATCGACCGCGCTTGCGCATCGAGGTCGGGCCGCGGCCTGGAAGGCGCGCTGACCGACGCGACCGCAAATCGCATCATCGACGAGACGATCAAGCCGCTGTTTCGCGCAGGGCGATTTCTACGGCGGCGTCGAGCGCCGGACTCGACCGCATTGATGCAGGTGGTCGATGGCGAGCCGTTGCCGCCACCGGATCGAAGCTGGCACGCGCGCGGTGACGGCGCAATGCGTCTGTTGCCGTTGCTGATCTTCGGCGTGATCGTGGTCGGCGGCATCCTGCGCGCGGTACTGGGGCGCACGCTGGGTTCGCTGGCCACCGGCGGTGTGGCCGGCGCAGCGGTGTGGCTGGTGTCCAGCGTGCTGGGCCTGGCAATCGCCGGCGGGGTACTGGCCTGGCTGTTTGCCATGTTCACCGGGATAGCCGCGCGCGGCGGCGGACGGCGCGGTGGTGGCTTCGGTGGTTTTGGCGGCGGCTGGGGCGGTGGCTTCGGCGGCGGTGGCTTCGGCGGCGGGGTGGCAGTTTCGGCGGGGGCGGCGGCTTCAGCGGCGGTGGCGGCAGTTTCGGCGGCGGTGGCGCCTCCGGGCGCTGGTGAGATGCTGCGCATCCTGCGACATCTGCTGACGCCGCTGTGGACGCTGCGGCTGCACTACCGGCCGGAACTGCTGGCGCGCATCCAGGCGCGCATCGGCGAGATCGAGCGCAGCCGTCCCGGAGAGGTGCGCTTTGCGGTGGAACATGCGCTGGAGCTGGGCGACCTGATCGGCGGTCTCACGCCGCGCGAGCGGGCGCTGGAGGTATTCGGGCTGCTGCGGGTGTGGGATACCGAGCACAACAATGGCGTGCTGATCTACGTGCTGCACGCCGAGCGCGCCGTGGAGATCGTGGCCGACCGGGCGCTGGCCCGGGCCGTGCCCCAGCAGGAGTGGGACGCGCTGTGCCGGCAGGTCGAGGGCGAATTCCGTGCCGGGCGGTACGGGCAGGGCGCCATGGCGGCCGTCGAGGGTGCCGGGCGACTGCTGGAGCAGTACTTTCCCGCCGCTTCGGGTGCGGCGCCGCGCAATGAACTGCCCGATCAGCCGCTGCTCCTGTAGCCACGGCAACCGCGGTGTCATAATCACCCGCATGAAGATCCACCGATTGCTGCTGCCGCTGGGATTGGCCGCGCTGCTGCCGGCCTGCTCCCTGCTTGGTCCACCGATTCCCCCGCCGGCTCCACCCGCGGTCGTGGAACAGCCCGCGCCGCCTCCGCCACCGAAGTTCGCGCCACCGGTAGCCACCCACCGTTTCGAAATCGGGCCCGGCGAGGATGTGGTCGGGCAGCTGCAGGTGACGGTGGTCGGGGCCAACGACACGCTGCCGGATATCGCACGACGCTTCGACGTCGGCTACCAGGAAATACTGCGCGCCAATCCCGGCGTGGATCCGTGGCTGCCCGGCGTGGGCCGCGAGGTGGTCGTGCCGACCCGCTTCGTGCTGCCGCTGGTGCGGCGTCAGGGCATCGTGGTGAACATCGCCGCGCTGCGCATCTTCTATTTCCCGCCCGCGAAGAAGGGCGAGAAGCAGGTTGTCTACACCTATCCGATCGGCATCGGCAAGGTCGGCTGGTCCACGCCCGAGGGCAGGACGAAAGTCATCGCCAAGGTGAAGGATCCCACCTGGACACCGCCGGCCTCGGTGCGCCAGGAGCACAAGGAGGAGTTCGGCGAGATCCTGCCCAGAGTGGTTCCGGCCGGGCCGGACAATCCGCTCGGCGCGTTCAAGCTCACGCTGGCCTGGCCCGGCTACCTGATCCACGGCACCAACAAGCCCTACGGCGTCGGGCTGCGTTCCAGCCATGGCTGCATCCGGCTGTATCCCGAGGACATCGATCAGCTCTTCGGCATGGTCGACCGGGGCACGCCGGTTACCGTGGTCAACCAGCCATTCGTCTTCGGCTGGCATGACAACCAGGTCTACCTGCAGGCCTATGACGTGCTCGAGGACGACAAGCGCGACTGGAGCAAGGTGCGTCCGAAGGCGTTGTCGAAGACTTTCGACCAGCACATCCAGCAGAAGCTGGTTGACGGCAAGCAGAGCATCGACTGGCAGCGCGTCGGGCAGATCGCCAAGACGCCACGTGGCCTGGTGCTGTCGGTGTCGGCGGATGAACAGACCGAGCAGGACGTGATTGCCGCGGCACCTCGCGTCGAGGATCGCGTGCCGGATGGTTCGAACTGGGATGGTGCCGATGACCCGGCGCTGGCCACGCAGAACGACGTAAAGGAGATGGTCGGCGAACAGCGACAGGCGCCGCGCAGTTAGGCTATTCTTTCGGGGATGGCACAGCTCTCGGAATGGCTCCGCATCATGCTCGACGAAATTGCACGCAAGCGGGATGCGGAAGCGCGCGCGGCCGACGAGCAGAAGTTACGCGAGGCACAGGCCGGGAAGAGTCAGCAGGCAGGGTAGGTTCGCTGTGAGGGTACAGCAAGGCCCCGGATCCGCAGGCAGCGGCTTCGGCTCGGGGCCGCCGCAATCGATTCCCTATCTCGCTGCGCCGCCCGGCGCGGTGATCGAACCCGGTCCGGTTGGCGTCGTTGCCTTCGTCGGCAGGACCCTCAAGGGACCGGTGAACGAGCCCGTTCCGGTCGAGGATTTTTCCCAGTTCCAGCAGCGCTTCGGCGGCTTGTGGCACGACTCCCTGCTGCCCCATGCCGTCGAGCAGTTCTTCGAACACGGTGGCCGGCAGGCCGTCATCGTGCGCGTGGTGGCCGGTGGGCGCGCGCCCACCATTGAACTGCCGGCCGGCAACGGGTGGCTTACGCTGGCGGGCATCAGTCCCGGGGGCCATGAATTCCTGCGCGCTTCGGTCGATCACGACGGCATCGGTCCGCAGGATCAGGACCTGTTCAATCTGGTGGTGCAACGGGTGCGCTCGCGCGGTTCGGAGCTGGTCGAGGCGCAGGAGATCTTTCGACGCGTTTCGATTCTCGCCGGTTCCGCGCGCGACGTGACTCGCATGCTGGCGGTATCGCAACTGGTGCGTGTGGCCGGGCCGCTGCCCGCCACGCGACCCGACATCACCCGGGGGCCGGATGCCGGCGCACTGATCGGCTATGTCGTGTGCAACGACGATGGCGATGACGGACATTGGTTGTCGGACTACGACCTGATCGGCTCGAAGGCCGAGCGCAGCGGCATGTTTGCGCTTGCGGACGGACCGCGCTTCAACTTCCTGTATCTGCCGCCGCCGGCCCTGGACCGGGATCTGGGCATGAGCGTCCTGGTGGTTGGTGTGCGCTTCTGCCGCGAACAGCACGCGTTGTTGCTGGTGGATCCCCCGGCGCGCTGGACGACGGCGCAGGCGGCCTTCGATGGGCTGGGCGATTGGCATTTCCACAGCACCGACGCGCTGATGTTCTTCCCCCGGGTCACCGTGAAGGACCGGCTGCTGGGCCAGTCGGTGCAGTTCCCACCGTCGGCTGCGGCCATCGGTACGCTGCTGCGCAGTGGCGCGCCGGACGTGTGGCATGACGATACCTCGGCGTTGCTGCGCCCTTCGGCAACACCGGCCGTGTGGGTCGACCGGCAGCAGCGTGCGCGATTCGCGCAGCGTGGCGTCAATGCACTGCGTGCCACGCGCACGCCGCTTCGCGACGAGGTGCCCAACTGCACGCTCGCCGGGGATCAGGCGCAGGGGGCGGACACGCGTGTGCTGGCGGCACGCCGGCTGGCGTTGCAGCTGGTATCGAGCATCGAGCGTGGCACCCGCTGGGTTGCCATCGAAGGTAATACGCCGCGCAGCCGCGAGCGCGTGGTGCGCCAGGTCGAGGACTTTCTCCAGCGGCACGCGCTTGGCGGTGCATTCGCGGGCCGGCAGCGCAACCGGGACTACTTCGTGCTGTGCGACGAGCGCCTGAATGGGCCGCTGGAGCGATCCGCGGGCGTGTTCAGGCTGGTGTATGGTTTCCAGTCGGCGCAATCCGGTGCGCGGCTGGCCTGGCTGGTCGAGCATCTGCCCGAGCGCAGTCAATCACGCGCTGTGAGTGTCAACCAGTTTGCAGCGGGCCAGATCAGGTAGGATTTTCGATGGCGGTAAAGGGACACGTCGTTTTCTCGCATGGCTCGCATGGCACGCCTTTCGGTACCAAGATCCGCGCGCTGTACGAAATCGCCGAGTCCGAAGGCTATGAGGTTGCCGCGGTCGACTATCGCGGCGTGAGCGATCCGGCCGAGCGGGTGCAGATGCTGCAGGAGTTCTGCCGGGATTTCTCCAGTCATCTGGTGCTGGCCGGCTCGAGCCTGGGCGGATACGTGTCGCTGGCCGCCGCTCCCGCGCTGCACGCCAAGGGTGTGTTCCTGATGGCCCCGGCCATCTACATGCCCGGCGTCCCGCAGCTGGCGCGGGGACTGCCGGACTGCCCGATCGCGCTGGTTCACGGCTGGCGTGACGAGGAGATTCCCTACGAGCAGAGCATGCGCTTCGCGAAGGAAAACCGGCTCGCATTGCATCTGGTGGAGGCCGACCACCGGATGCACGATGCATTGCCGTTTCTGCGCTTCCTGTTCCAGTACTTCCTGATCGAATCGCGCCGCGCGCTGTACATGCCTTAGGTCTTACGACTGTGGACCGCTTCACCGGCCGGTTCCTGCTGCCATGGCTGCGTTTCACCGTGCGTCCTCCCGACGTGGCCGAGAAGATTGGCGGGGCCGATGTTCCGGTCTGCTATGTCACGGGTCGGGCCCGGGCCCTGGATGCCCTGGTCTTGCAGCGCGCCTGCGCCCGGGCCGGTCTGCCCCGGCCGCGCAAACGTCTGCTGGCTGGCCGCGTGATGGGACGCCAGCAGTCGCTGCTGGCGCTGTCGCGCAAGGTCGGCTTCTGGCGTACGCGCGTTGATCGCCGGCCGCCACCGGGCCTGGTGGCATTGCAGGAAGCCCTGCACAAGGACCCGGCTTTCGACGTGCTGCTGGTGCCGGTGGAGATCTACTGGGGCAGGGCTCCGGGCCGCGAACACCTGCGCTGGTACTGGCTGCCGTTTGCCGAGGACTGGGCGGTCTTCGGCAATCTGCGCCGCTTCTTCAGCGTGTTGTTCAATGGGCGCGATACGGTGGTGGAGTTCGGTGCCGGAGTCAGTCTGCGCGAACTGACCGGCGAGCAGGTTCCCGACCGCCTCGCGGCGCGGCGTACTGCCCGGCAGATGAACGTGCGGCTCACCGCCATGCGCACCGCCTACGTGGGCCCGGATCTGTCGCATCGGCGGACCCTGCTGACCGAGGTGCTGCGCGCGCGCTCGGTGCGCACCCTGATGGCGCAGGAGGTGGCCAGCGGCAAGTTCACCAGGCGCCAGGCGCTGGTTCAGGCCCGCGGGATGTTCGAGGAGATCTCCGCCGACTATTCGCACAGCTTCGTGCAGCTCATGTCGCGGCTCCTGCGTCGCGTGTGGACGCGCATCTATGACGGCATTTCGGTGGCGCATGTGGAGACGCTGGCCGACATCGCCACCGGCAACGAGCTGGTGTACGTGCCCTGCCACCGCAGCACCATGGACGACCTGCTGACACCCTACGCGATCTATACGCATGGCTTCGCCGTTCCGCATATCGCGGCCGGCGTGAATCTGGACCTGCCGGTGGTGGGCCGCATGATGCGCAAGGGCGGCGCCTTCTTCATGCGGCGCAGCTTTCGCGGCAGTCCCGTCTATTCGGCGGTATTCACGCGCTACCTGGGTGCCATCATGGCGCGCGGCCACCCGGTGCAGTACTTCATAGAAGGTGGTCGCAGCCGCAACGGGCGCTCGCTGTCACCCAAGACCGGCATGTTGTCGATGACCCTGCGCAGCTACCTGCGTCAGCCCGTGCGCCCGGTGATGTTCGTGCCCGTCTACCTCGGCTACGAGCGCGTCATGGAGATCGACAGCTACGTGCGGGAGCTGTCCGGCAAGCCGAAGGAGAAGGAGTCACTGCTGGGGTTCCTGGGCTCACTGCGGCGGCTGCGCGAGAACTTCGGCCGGGTGCACGTCAACATCGGTGAACCCATTGCGTTGACGCCGCTGCTGGAAGAGCACTTCCCGGACTGGCGCGACCGGCCCGGCGAGGAGGGGCGCGGGGCGCTGGGCTCGACCGTCGATGAACTGGCCAGGCGGATCATGCGCAACATCCATGCAGCGGCGGCCGTCACTCCTGTCAACCTGCTGGCGCTGGCAATGCTGGCGACGCCGCGACAGATCATGCTCAAGAGCGATCTGCTGCGCCAGCTGGCCATGTACCTGGGCATCCTGCGCAATGCGCCGTACGCGGACCGCGTAACAGTCACGGAAATGGATGAGGCAGGCATCGTGGCGTTGGGGCTGGAACGCGGTCTGCTGGTTTCCGGCCAGGGCGATACCGTGGGATTGGCGCCCGCGCATGCCGAGGGCATGTTCTGGTACCGCAACAACGTGTTGCATCTGGTGGCATTGCCATCTCTGCTGGCCTGCTGCTTCGTGTCGGCGGAGAACAGGCAGCACGCCGACCTGCTGCGCGCGGTCCGGCGCGCCTATCCGTTCCTGCAGGCCGAGCTGTTCCTGCGCTGGGAAGACAGTGATCTGGACGCGGCGGCCGCGGCGCAGCTGGCGGCCATGCGTGATGCCGGATTGCTGCGCGGCGACGGCAGTGCGTGGCGCGCCGCGCCCGCACCTTCGGGGGAGGCGATGCAACTGTCGCTGCTGGCCCAGCCGATGCTCCGGACCATCGAGCGCTACTATCTGATCGTCGCATTGCTGCTGCGGGCCGGCAGCGGCAGCATCACGCAGCCGGAGCTGTCACGGCAGTGCCTGGATATGGCCGGTCGCATGGTGACCCTGTATGGCTTCTACTCGCCGGAGTTCTTCGATCGCGCCCTGTTCGATTCCTTCGTGGGTCTGTTGCGCAGGCAGGGCGTGATCCGGGCCGACGCCGATGGGTGCCTGGTATTCGGTGACGAGCTGGCGCTGCTGGCCGAGGATGCGCGCCTGCTGCTATCCGAGCAGTTGCGCCACAGCATCCTGCAGATCGTGCACGGCTGAACGCTCCAGCGCGATGCCGAGCCGTGAGCGGCGCCACAGGATGTCCCCGGCGCTGCGGGCCCACTCCGTCTGTACCAGGTAGCGCACTTCGGCGAGCGTGAGGTCCGCGCAGAAACGGCGCCCCAGGTCCTCCAGTTTGCGCGCGCCGCCCAGGATGCGCGCCATGCGTGTGCCGTAGTGTCTTGCAAGGCGCGTGATCAGCGCGGCGGGCAGTTCAGGCCAGCGCGCCCGGCAGTGTGCGGCGAACCGCGCGAAATCCGCATCGGGGATGTCGCCGCCGGGCAATGCTGCGGTTCCGGTCCAGGTCTCGCTGTCGCGGATGCCGATTTCCGGCAACAGCAATTGCAGCGCATGTTCGGCCAGACGCCGGTAGGTGGTGATTTTGCCGCCATACACGGACAGCACCGGCGCGCCACCCGCGCCGTGCTGCATCTCCAGGTGGTAGTCGCGCGAGACCCGCTGGGCACTGGCGCGGCTGCCATCGTCGTACAGCGGCCGCACGCCCGAGTAGCTCGCAACGATATCGGCGGGTGTCACGGCGCGGCGCAGGAAGCGGTTGAGGATTTCCAGCAGGTAGGCGGACTCCGCGGCGTCGATCGAGACATGTGCCGGATCACCGTCAAAGGGTACGTCGGTGGTGCCCACCAGCGTGTAGTGCTCTTCCCAGGGAATGGCGAAGACCACGCGCCGGTCCGGACTTTGCAGCAGATAGGCGTGCTCGCCTGGGTACAGCCGCTTCAGGATCAGGTGGCTGCCCTTTACCAGTCGCAGATGCTGGCGTGGCGCGATACCGGCGCGTTCCAGCACATCGTTGACCCAGGCACCGGTGGCATTGACCAGCGCCCTGGCGCGCAATGTCGCGCGTACAGCGGTGGTCTGCTCCTGTGTGGTGACCATCCACACGCCATCCCGCGTGCCGATGTCCACCACGCGACGCCGGGTACGGATGTCGGCGCCGCGCTCGGCCGCATCCAGCGCGTTCAGCACCACCAGGCGGCTGTCGTCCACCGCACAGTCGGAATACTCGAACCCGTCGCGTATTCCGGCGCGCAGCGGCGCGCCGAGCTCGTTGCCGGCCAGTGGCGTGGATGACGAGGCCGCGAGCTTCTCGCGTCCGCCCGCGTGGTCATACACGAACAGGCCCAGACGCAGCAGCCAGCGCGGGCGCAAGCCGTCGATGTAGGGAAGGATGAAACGCAGTGGTCGCACGATGTGCGGCGCTATGGCGAGTAGTCGCTCGCGTTCAGCCAGCGCCTCGCGAACCAGCCGCAACTCGCCCTGTTCCAGGTAACGCAGGCCGCCGTGGATCAGTTTGGTGCTGGCCGAGGAGGTATGCGCGGCCAGATCATCCTGTTCGAGCAGGCATACCGACAGGCCTCGTCCGGTGGCATCACGCGCGATGCCGGCGCCGTTCACGCCGCCGCCGATGACCAGCAGGTCGTAGACGGGCTGCGGGTCAATCATCGCCGCGTACGCGGCCGCGCAGGCGCTTGTGCTGGCCCGCCCGCGCCTTCGAGGAAAGACGCCGCTCCTTTGACGCCCGCGTCGGTCTTGTCGGGCGGCGCGGCTTGGGGGTGTGGCGCGCGGCTTCCAGCAGCGCGACCAGACGTGCCATGGCCTCGCGCCGGTTGCCCTCCTGCGTGCGGTGATTGCGCGCAATGATCAGGATTTCGTCGGCGTCGTTGAGCCGGTGCCCGGCCAGGCGTCGCAGCCGCTGCTTGCCGGCCGCATCGAGCCGGTGCGTCCCGCCCACGTGAAAGCGCAACTGCGCCGCGGTTGCCACCTTGTTGACGTTCTGGCCGCCGGGCCCGGCAGAGCGGACAAAGCTGATGCTGACCTCGTCCGCCTGGATCTCGATGGCGTCAGAACATGCCATTGGCATTCTTCGGGCGTTCGGGTACGCGCTGAACCACGTCCCAATGCTCGGCGATCAGCCCCGCCGCGTCGAAACGGAAGATATCCACCACGGCCAGGTCGGCTTCTCCGGGCACGGTCACGCGCAGGTGCACCACGACGTGATCGTCCTGGGCCAGGATGCGCTGGATGTGGTTGCGGTGGCCCGGGTGTGTGCGCTTGAGCCAGTCGAGGAAATCGCCTATGCCGGCAAGTCCGTCGGTGGCTTCGGGGCTGTGCTGGATGTAGTCCTTTGCCAGGTATTGCGCCAGACGCGTCCGGTCGTGAGGGTCCAGCACGTCCCGGTACAGTCCGAGCACGTGATCCCTGTTGCGGATTTCCTGTTCAGTCAACGCCACCAGCCGAATCCTCCCCTCTGCCCGCGGGCTTTGCGAGAATACTGCACGCGATTCCACCTGATGGGCGAGGACCATGGTGATGAGGCGCAGTGCGCTGGTCTGCGTCGTGGCGGGGCTGCTCTTCCCGGGCACCGCGGTGCCGCAGGCTGCCGTCCCGCCGGGAGCCGCGGAACAGGAACTTGACCCGGTACTGGTCGTCGGCGAGCAGCCCGGGCCGGCGCTGTGGAGAGTTGTCCACGGGGACCACGAACTGTGGCTGCTGCCGGTGCTCGCACCCCTGCCGCGCGGCGTCGCCTGGCGCTCCCGAAGTGTGGAAAGGCTCGTTTCGGTTTCGCAGGAGGTGTTCACGGAGGCGTCGCTGGACATGCATCTGGGCGGTGACTCGCGCGATGCCGCCGCCGTGACCGGGGCATTGCAGAACCCCGGGGGTGCTCTGCTGCGCGATGTGCTGCCGGCTGGGCTCTATACCCGGTTCGCGGCGCTCAATCAGCGTTATGCCGGCGATGATCCGGGGCTGGAGCGGTATCGTCCCTTCTATGCATCGCTGCAACTGCGCAAGCGCGCGCTGCGCTCGCTGCAGCTGGATTCCGACGGCGATGTGCATGGCCAGATCGGTTACCTGGCGCGCAAGTACCGGGTACCGCTGCGATCGCTGGCGCGCGAGCTCGATCCCCGGCCCCGCGCTCTGGTGGCGCGGCTGGAACGCGTACCGCTCCAGGCGGATACCGAATGCGCCCGATCACAGCTGCAGCAGCTCGAACGCGAACTTCGCGCCGCCATCGAACGCGCCAACGCCTGGTCGACCGGCGACATCCAGGCGCTACGCCGCGACTGGCAGACGACCCGCGATCAGGAGCGCAAGGCGTCCTGCCAGGCCCTGTTCCAGATTCTGGCGCCCACGTCGCGGGCCATCCAGGCAACACGCGACAAGGCCTTCAAAGCCCTGCGCAAGGCGTTGCGGCACAATCGCTCGACCGTGGCGCTGGTGCTGCTCGAGGAAGTGTTCGATCCGGATGGCGTGGTGGCGCGGTTCCGATCCGCCGGCTATCGCGTCGAGGCGCCCGCCGGCACCTGAGCGGCCGGGCAGATCGCCGTGGCGCGGCCTCAGGCGTTGAGGTCCGGGATGGACTGGCTCTCAAGTCGCGCGATCTGGTCCTTGAGCATCAGCTTGCGCTTCTTGAGCCGCCGCATCTGAACCTCGTCGACGTGAATGTCCAGGGCGAGGCGCGAGATGATCTGGTCCAGGTCGCGATGTTCGATGCGCAACTGGCGCAACTTCTCCATGTTGCGAAACAACTCGCGATCAATGTTGTCTTCGCTGTCTTCCGACATGCGGGTTCTCTAGTCCAGGCGCGCATGCAGCGGCTCGATACCTTCCGGTAGCTTAGCGAAGCGGCCCAGCGGGCGCCACGGCACGCCGGGTTCGTGAAAGTCCGATCCGGCGGAGCCGGCCAGGCCATGCGCACGCGCCAGGCGGCACAGGCGGTCGTAGTCATTCGGCGACATGGAGGGCAGGCTTACTTCAATGGCCGCGCCACCCATTTCGCGGAACTGCGCGCACAGGTTGCCGAGCGCGCCACCCGAGAGCCGGTAGCGTTGCGCATGCGCAAGCACCGCGTGGCCGCCGGCGCCGCGTATTGCCGCAACGGCCGTGTCGATTCCCGGCCACTGCTGTGGCACGTGGCCCGCCTTGTCGCGGCCCAGCCAGCGCGCAAAGGCATCCTGCGTTGATCCGGCCAGGCCGGCCGCGACCAGCGCCCGGGCCAGATGCGCACGCGTCGGAATGCACGGCTGTGCCAGCACAGCCGCCGCCAGCTCGGGGCCGCTTGTGCGCAGCCGCGGGTGGCGCCCCAGGCGCTCCCCGATTGCGGTGATGCGCGCACGCCGCAACTGCACCAGTTGCGCAAGATGTTGCTGCAGGGGCTCTGCCCGCGGGTCGAGCCCGAGCCCGACGATATGGATCTCCTGACCGCGCCAGCCCGCCGTGATTTCCACGCCATCGATGAAAGCGATTCCGGCCTCCCGGGCGGCGTGGCGCGCCTCGCCCAGCCCGGCCGTGGTGTCGTGATCGGTCAGCGCCAGCATGGCGACGCCGCGCTGAGCCGCCAATGCCACCAGCCGGGCGGGTTCGAGCACACCATCCGAGTGCCGGCTGTGGGTGTGCAAATCGATGAGCGTCTCCATCGTGCCGGTATCATACGCAGGTGACTAGCCAACGCCTGCGCCTGCCGGATGATGTCGATACGCTGCTGCTGGACCTGGACGGCACATTGCTGGATCTGGCCTTCGATACGCACTTCTGGCTGGAAGTGGTGCCCGAGTACTACGGCCGGGCGCGCGGCATGTCGGCCCGCGATGCGATGGAAAAGGAGATCGGGCCGCGACTGCGTTCAGCGGAGGGCACCCTCAACTGGTATTGCCTGGATTACTGGTCACGCGCCCTGGAACTGGATCTGTCGAAGATCAAGAGCGAACATGATTCGCGCATCGCGTGGCTGCCCGGAGCGCGTGATTTCCTGCAGCGGCAGCGTGCGGTCGGGCGCAGACTGGTGCTGATCACCAATTCGCATCCCGAGACCTTGCGGATCAAGGACGAGAAGGTCGCGGTGCGCCCGCTGCTGGACGTGCTCTACAGCTCGCACCAGTTCGGTGCCCCCAAGGAACACGCCGAATTCTGGCTGCGCTTGCGCAGGGTCGAGCCCTTCGATCCGGCGCGCACGGCATTCATCGACGACAACCCGAAGGTGCTGGCTGCCGCGCGCGCCGCCGGAATCGGCACGGTCATCGCCGTTACCGATCCGGATTCGAGCCGTCCCCCGCGCCAGGCGCCCGCGGGCTACCCGCACGTGCCGGCGGTGGCCGCGATCGACTGACCGGCTCAGACCTGCAGGCTGGCAAATCCGTAGGCGGTTCCCAGCAGCAGCGTGACCTGCGAGGCAGTGATCAGCAGCGCGACGGCGATACCCAGCAATCTGATTTTCATGGCAAACACTCCAGGGTGAGATTTGCCCAGGTGAATTGCAGGAGGCGTGCCAACGTGCGGATGGGCCGCCGGCCCGTGAATCGGGCACTGCGCTGGCCGGCAGTGTCCGGATGCCATGTTCGCCCTGTGTCCGCGTACGGGGCGGACAGTCCCCAATGCGCCGGCCCGTGCCCCTCAGCCGCGCCCGTGTGGCCTGCCGCGTCGCGGTCCGCCACCGCCGGGCGGTCGACCGCCGCGGCCACCGCCGCGATTCCCGCCACCGCGTCCACCCTGCCGGCCGCCGCCACCGCGGCGCTGGGGTGAATCCTCGCGCGGGCGGTGTTTGGGGAAGACCACGTCGCGCGCGAGCAGTTCCTGCGAAACGCTGGCCCGCGGGATGGTGTGGCCGATGTATTGCTCGATGTCCGGCAGGCAGATCGCGTAGTCCTCGCAGGCGAAGCTGATGGCATCGCCCTCGGCGCCGGCACGGGCGGTGCGCCCGATGCGGTGCACGTAGTCCTGCGCGGTCCTGCGGCAGGTCGTAGTTGAACACGTGGCTCACATCGGGGATGTGCAGGCCGCGCGAGGCCACGTCGGTGGCGATCAGCACCGACAACGCGCCGCTGTGGAAGTCCTGCATGTACCGCAGGCGCTTGCTTTGCGGGACGTCGCCGGAGAGCGCCTGGGCATTGATGTCGTTGGCGCGCAGCACTTCCTCGAGACGGTCCGCCTGGCGGCGGGTGTTGACGAACACCATGGTGCGCTCGGCATTGTGCTGGCGCAGCAGCCCGATCAGCAGCGGAATCTTTTCCTCCATCGCCGGGAAGTAGATCTGCTGGCGGACCTTGTCCGCGGTGATGCGGTCCGGTTCGATCGCGATCATCTCGGGATTGTTCATGTGCTCGTAGGCCAGTTCCAGCACCCGCTGCGAGAGCGTCGCCGAGAACAGCATCGACTGGCGCTGGTCGGGCGGCGGCATCCGGCGCAGCATGTAGCGGATGTCGGCGATGAAGCCGAGGTCGAACATGCGGTCGGCCTCGTCCAGCACGCACACCTGCACGTACTTGAGGTCGAACACGTGCTGCTTGAAGTAGTCGATGATGCGGCCCGGCGTGCCGATCAGGATGTCCGCCCCCCTGCTCGAACTGGCGGCGCTGCTTTTCATAGTCCACGCCACCGAACACACAGGCCAGTTTCAGGCCGGTGTGCCTGCCCAGCACCACGGCGTCGCTGTGGATCTGCACCGCGAGCTCGCGTGTCGGGGCGATGACAATGCGCGCGGATCGCCGTCCTGGGCCGCTCCTCGCGGGGCAGGCGGGTCAGCAGTGTCTGGAACATCGAGACCAGAAATGCGGCGGTCTTGCCGGTGCCGGTCTGGGCCTGACCGGCCACGTCCCGGCCGGCAAGGGCGAAGGGCAGCGTCTGTGCCTGGATCGGCGTGCAACGTTCGAAGCCTGCATCCTGGATGCCCCGCATCACCGAAGGCGTGAGGTCGAAGCTGCTGTAGGCAGGTCCGTCCGGCGCGACCAGGCTGCGATTTGCCTCCGTGCGGCCCGGCGTGGCCGGGACCGGATCTTCGGGGCGGCTGCCGGCTGGTCAGGCGGGGCGGCTTCGTTGGTGGCTTGGGTGGCGCTCGTGGTGGCGCCAAACAACTTGTTCCAGAACTTCTTGATCATCTTTGTTTCATGAATACAGCCCGCCTCCAGGTATTGGCCCGGGGTGCTTGCAAATCGGGCGAGGACCGGCTAAAAAAGCATTCCATACGCGGCGCGATTCTGCGCGCCCTGGAACCAATCCTTAATCACGTAGTCTAAACGTTTGACCATACCCATGGCGCGGGATTTCTCTCCCGCCCCGCAAAAGCGCCCAAGGCGCACCCCAGGAAACTCCTCTAGATTCCGCAAAACCTGACCTGATCTGGCAACACAAGGTCCTATTTCTTCGGAGGCCCGAAGCCCGTGAGCAATCCCTTGATCGTCCACACGACCGACGCTGAATTCGAAAATGACGTACTGAAGTCCGCCGAGCCGGTATTGCTCGATTTCTGGGCAGAATGGTGCGGTCCCTGCAAGGCGATCGCCCCGATCCTCGATGAGGCCGCCGACAGCTACAAGGGCCGGCTCAAGATCGCCAAGATCAACATCGACGAGAATCCGCAGACTCCGCCGCGATTCGGCATTCGCAGCATTCCGACGCTGATCCTGTTCAAGGACGGGGCGGTGCACGCCCAGAAGGTCGGCTCCATGTCCAAATCGCAGCTTTCGGCATTCCTGGAAGGCAACCTGTGAGAGGCTACCTGGGGGGGCCGGGCCAGAACCGGCAGCGCGGCAACGTCATCGCGACGGCAACCGCGGCGGTGGCGGTGGCGGTGGCGGCGGTGGCGGCAATGTAAACGGCAACGTCGGGCGCCACGACGAGATCTACGATCCGGAGCCGTTTGACCCTTCGGCCGACGGCGAAATCGTCAGCAAGGCCGACCTGGAGCTGGCCAAGAGCTCGATGAGCCTGAACGAGCTGAAGGCCAAGCCCATCAACCAGCTCGTCAAGGTGGCCGAGTCGATGGGGCTGGAGAACCTCGCCCGCTCGCGCAAGCAGGACATCATCTTCGCGATCCTCAAGCACCACGCCAAGAACGGCGAGCACATCTACGGCGAGGGCGTGCTCGAGATCCTGCAGGACGGCTTCGGCTTCCTGCGTTCGGCCGACAGCTCCTACCTGGCCGGGCCCGACGACATCTACGTCAGCCCCAGCCAGATGCGCCGCTTCAACCTGCGCACCGGCGATTCCATCTCCGGCGTGATCCGCCCGCCCAAGGACGGCGAGCGCTATTTCGCGCTGCTCAAGGTCGGCGAGATCAACTTCGACTCGCCGGAGAGCGCCAAGCACAAGGTGCTGTTCGAGAACCTCACGCCGCTGTTCCCGACGCGAGCGCCTGAAGCTGGAGCGCGGCAACGGCACCACCGAGGACCTCACCGCGCGCATCATCGACCTGGTCGCGCCGCATCGGCAAGGGCCAGCGCGGCCTGATCGTCTCGCCGCCCAAGGCCGGCAAGACGATGATGCTGCAGAACATCGCCACCTCGCATCACGGCCAATCATCCCGAGTGTCTACCTGATCGTGCTGCTCATCGACGAGCGCCCGGAAGAAGTGACCGAGATGCAGCGCACCGTGAAGGGCGAGGTGGTCTCTTCCACGTTCGACGAGCCGGCCGCCCGCCACGTGCAGGTGGCCGAGATGGTGATCGAGAAGGCCAAGCGCCTGGTCGAGCACAAGAAGGACGTGGTGATCCTGCTCGATTCCATCACGCGCCTGGCGCGTGCCTACAACACCGTGGTGCCGTCCTCCGGCAAGGTGCTGACCGGTGGTGTGGACGCCAATGCCCTGCAGCGCCCGAAGCGCTTCTTCGGCGCCGCGCGCAACATCGAGGAAGGCGGTTCGCTGACCATCCTCGCCACCGCGCTGGTCGACACCGGCTCGAAGATGGACGACGTGATCTTCGAGGAGTTCAAGGGCACCGGCAACATGCGAGATCCACCTGGATCGGCGCATCGCCGAGAAGCGCATCTTCCCGGCCATCAACATCAATCGTTCCGGCACGCGCCAGGAAGAGCTGATCACCGACCAGGACGAGCTGCCGAAGATGTGGATCCTGCGCAAGCTGCTGCACCCCATGGACGAGCTGGCGGCGATCGAGTTCCTGCTCGACAAGATGAAGGACACGAAGACCAACGCCGAGTTCTTCGAGGCGATGAAGAGGTAGCGTCCGCGCTACTTCGCCAGCTGCGCCGGGATGAAGTCCTTGCGCACGGCGGTGGCCAGCAGGTCCAGTGGCAGCAGGCCCTGATCGACGAGAAAGTCGTTGAAGGCCTGGCGGTCGAACTTGTCGCCCAGGGCCAGTTCCGTTGCCGTGCGCAGGTCGGCCAGCTGGCCGTAGCCATAGAAGTAGCTGCCGGCCTGGCCGGGCCAGCGGAACGTGAAGCGATCGATTTCCTCCCTGGTGAAAGCCCGGGATATGCCGACCTGCTCGCGCAGCCACCTGGCCGCCTCCTCGGGCTTGATCTGTCCCAGATTGAGCATCGGGTCGAGCATCGCCCGGCTCTCGCGCAGCAGCTGGAACTGCAGGGCGATCAGCTGCCCCTCGATCGGCTCGTAGGGCATGAACTCGGCTTCCGCGTACAAGGCCCAGCCCTCGGCATTGACACTGTTGAAGGCGTATAGCGCGCGCGCCTGGCTGACGCCGCGTGCGACCATCTGGGCGAATTGCAGCTCATGGCCGGGCCGCGCCTCGTGCGCGCTGAGCGTCCAGGCCGCGGCCTTGAAGTCGAAATCATCATAGGCCGCGTCGGGTCCGGCCGAAGCGTCGCCGGTGCTGAGCACGAAAGCGCCACGCTCGCCGGTGTTGCCGATCAGCCGCGGCGACACCATGTGCGGTGCGGGCTGCTGCGCGTTCTCTGCCGGGGTGCCGAGCCGCATCAGGACCGGGTAGTCCGGCCGGCTGATCAGGTGCTGGTCGGTGATCGTCTGGTCGATCCGCGCCAGCACGCCGGTGTAGTAGGCCTTGATCTGGTCCGCATGGATCTTGTCCTGCTTCAACTGCGCGATCACCGACAGGTAGTCGGTCTTGTCGAACCCGAACTTGCGGCGCGACCTCGGGCGCCAGCGCCTGCATCTGCTGGCGGGTGTCGTAGAAGCCGCGGCGGGCGCGGGCAATCAACTGCTCCGGAGGCAGGTCGATGCCCACCTGCCTGAGGCTGAAGGCGTACAGCTCGGGCGGCAGGCGGAAATCCTCGCGCGCCTTCGGCAGCACCGTCGCCTTCTCCCAGGCGGCGTAGTCGCGCAGCTGCTTGTCCATGCGCCCGTAGCGCCTTGTCGGCGCCCTTGATCTTCGCCTTGGCGAACAGGTCGTGGATGCCCTGGATGTAGGTGGCGGTCTTGCCCAGCGTGTCCTCGAGCTTGCCCTTGTAGGGGCCGACTTTGCCGGCGCCCTGGCTGTCTGCCCAGCGTGCCCGGGCCAGTTCAGTCAGCGGAGTGGTGCCCGGATACAGCCCGGTGTAGCGCTGCAAGAGCTCCAGCGCCCTGGCCCGGCGTGCGGCGCTGAGCTGCGGGTCGAGTGCATTGTTCATGTTGCCGAACACGAGCTGGGGGACGTCGATCCAGTCCAGTGTCAGCCTGTCATTGAGCCTTGTGCCCTCGATCCTGCGGTCGATCGCATTGATCAGTATCTGCAGGTCCTGCTTCACCCGCGGATCGGCCTCCGAGCGCCAGCGCGGCGGTGAAGACATCGCGCTGCTTCTGCTCGGCGGCAATCAGCCGTTCGGAGAGCTGCGGGCCGAGGTCGAGCGCCTTGCCGTCAAACTGCTCCAGTCCGGTCTGCGCCGCGTCCTCCGGTTCGAACTGCGCGTCGGTCAGCAGCAATTGCCGGGTGAATGCGTTGCTCCTTTCGATCCACGTCGGGGCGTCCTGGGCCCGGGCTGCAGCCGGTGCCAGTACAACGCAGAAGACAACGAGCAATATGCGGAATCTGCAGTGACTCATCGAATGAACCTCGACGTTGCTATTTGCCCTTGAATCCCCTGGCCACGATGTACACCTCGCGCGATTCCTTGCGCGAGGCCGCCGGCTTGCGGATGGCCACCTTCTCGAAGTGCGTCCGCAACTCCTTCAGGTACTGGTCCGAGCCCGAACCCTGGAACATCTTGGCGACGAAGGCCGCGCCGGGCTTGAGGGTCCTGAGCACGGTATCCAGTGCCAGCTCGAGAAAATACATCGATCTGGCCTGGTCGGCCGAGTCGATGCCGCTGATGTTCGGCGCGATGTCGGAGATGATCAGGTCGAACCTGTCGCCGCCCAGCCAGTCGAGCAGTTGCTGCACGATGGCGTCCTCGGTGAAGTCGCCCTGGATGAAATCCACGTTCGGCAGACCATCCATCGGCAGGATGTCCGTGGCCAGCACACGACCCTTGCGGCCGACGAGCTTGCCTGCCACCTGGGACCAGCCGCCCGGGGCCGAGCCCAGGTCGAGCACGCGCATGCCCGGCCGGATCAGTTTGTCCTTGTCGTTGAGTTCGACCAGCTTGTATGCCGAGCGTGACCGGTAGCCGTCCTTCTGCGCCTGCTTGACGAAGGGATCGGACAGGTGCCGCGACATCCAGCTGGCACTGCTTTTTGTACGAGCCATTCGTGCCGGTTACCACACGCTAGAATGAGCCGATTCTACCCCTCTGCCGGACAGACCGGCCAGGAAGCCCGCCGTGCTGCGCATCAGCGAACTGCAACTGCCGCTCGACTACGAGCCCGATGAATTGCGGCAGGCCATCGTGCAGCGGCTGGGCATCACAACGGCCGACTTGATCGATTTCAGCCTGTTCAAGCGCAGCTACGATGCGCGCAAGAAGAGTCGCGCCATCATCTTCAGCTGCATCGTCGATGTCACCGTGCGCGACGAGCAGGCGCTGCTGCACCGGTTCGCGGACGATCGGCATATCGGCGCGGCGCCGGACATCTCCTATCACCCGGTGGCCCGGGCGCCGCAATCGCTGCGGGAGCGCCCGCTGGTCGTTGGCTTCGGCCCGGGCGGCTTGTTCGCGGCGCTGCTGCTGGCGCAGATGGGCTTCCGGCCCATCGTGCTGGAACGCGGCCGCGACGTGCGCCGCCGTACGGCCGATACCTGGGCGCTGTGGCGCAAGAAGATCCTGACGCCGGAGTCCAACGTGCAGTTCGGCGAAGGCGGCGCCGGACTGTTCTCCGACGGCAAGCTGTACAGCCAGATCAAGGACCCGAAGTTCTACGGCCGCAAGGTCATGCGCGAGTTCGTGCGCGCCGGCGCCCCGCAGGAAATCCTCTACCTGGCCAAACCGCATATCGGCACCTTCCGCCTCACCGGCGTGGTGGCACGGATGCGCGAGGAAATCATCGCGCTGGGCGGCGAGGTGCGATTCGAGAACCAGAGTCACGGACGTGCTGATCGAAGGCGGCGCAGATCGAAGGCGTGGTGCTGGCCAATGGCGAGAAGCTCTATGGCCGCCATGTGGTGCTGGCACTGGGCCACAGTTCGCGCGACACCCTGCGCATGCTGGAGCGGCGCGGGGTATTCCTGGAGGCCAAGCCGTTCGCCATCGGCTTTCGCATCGAGCATCCGCAGTCGCATGATCGACGCCGCCCGCTTCGGCCGCTTTGCCGGCCATCCGCGCCTGGGCGCCGCCGACTACAAGCTCGTGCACCATGCGGGCAATGGTCGCGCCGTGTACAGCTTCTGCATGTGTCCGGGCGGCACGGTGGTGGCCGCCACCTCCGAGCCGCGGCGCGTGGTGACCAATGGCATGAGCCAGTATTCGCGCAACGAGCGCAATGCCAATGCCGGCATCGTGGTGGGCATCAACCCGCAAGCCGATTATCCCGGTGGCCCGCTGGCCGGCGTCGCGTTGCAGGAAGCGCTGGAGTCCACGGCATACAGACTCGGCGGCGAGGACTACTGCGCGCCCGGCCAGCTGGTCGGCGATTTTCTGCGCGGCGTTGCCTCCACGCAGCTTGGCCAGGTGCAGCCCTCCTACCAGCCCGGCGTGCGGCTGGGCGACCTGTCGCCGACGCTGCCGGACTACGCCATCGACGCCATCCGCGAGGCATTGCCCGCCTTCGGCAGGCAGATCCGCGGCTTCGACCGCGAAGATGCCGTGCTCACCGGCGTGGAAAGCCGCACCTCGTCGCCGGTGCGCATCACGCGCGACGGCGAATCGCTGCAGAGCCTGAACGTGCGGGGTCTGTACCCCTGCGGTGAGGGAGCCGGCTACGCGGGCGGCATACTTTCGGCGGGAGTGGACGGCATCCGGGTGGCCGAGGCGGTGGCGAGGAACCTCTCATGAAGGTCGAAGACATCCGCAAGCTCCATCAGCGCAAGTACCGCAGGGAACTGGGCTGCTTCCTGGTGGAGGGCGAGCATCTGGTGCTGGAGCTGGAGAAGGCGGCGGCGCGGGATGCGCGCCTGCAATCCAGCGAGATCTACCTGACGCGCGAACATGCCGGCTGGAAGAGCCGCCTGCCGGTGCAGGTGGTCAATGCGCGCCAGATGGCCCAGATCACCCAGACGCGCACGCCGCAGGGCATCGCCGCCGTCGTGCCCCTGCTGGAAGCGCCTGCGCCACGGCCGGGCGAGCGCGCCATCTATCTGCACGAGATCCAGGACCCGGGCAACCTGGGCACCATCCTGCGCACGTTGGCCTGGTTTGGAGGTTTCCGCTGCCTGCTGAGCCCGGACAGCGTGGACGTGCACAACGGCAAGACGGTGCGCGCCAGCATGGGCGCCGTCTTCCATGTGCCGGTGGAAGCAGACGTACCGCTGCATTCGCTCGGCGGGCGCTTTGCGCGGCTTGCCTGCCTGGACCTGCAGGGCCGGTCCATCACTTCCAGCGGATTTCGCGACTGCGAGTGCTTCCTGTACGGCAACGAGGCGCGCGGACTGCCCCGCGAGATTCTCGCCGGCATGCGGGTGCACCCGTTTACCGTTCCGGGTACGGATGCCATCGATTCGCTGAACGTTGCCACGGCGGTGACGATCTGCCAGTACGAGTTGCATCGCCCGGCGCCGGCCGCAACATGAAGCGACCGCGCGCCGGCGACTCCGCGCAGAATCCGCGCCTTTCCAAGCGCATGGGGGAGCTGGGGCTGTGTTCGCGTCGCGAGGCCGAGCGCTGGATCACCAATGGCTGGGTGAAGGTGGATGGGCAGGTCATCGATACGCTTGGTACCCGGGTTTCTGCGCAGGCGCGTATCGAGATAGATCCGGCGGCACGCGAGCACCAGAGCGCGCTGGTCACCATCGTGCTGCACAAGCCCGTGGGTTATGTATCAGGGCAGGCCGAAGACGGCTACGAACCGGCCATCGTGCTGGTCCGCCCGGAGAACCGCTGGGCGGCTGATCCTGCGCCGCTGCGCATTCGAGCCCGGTCACCTGAAGGGGCTTGCCCCGGCGGGACGGCTGGACATCGATTCCACCGGGCTGCTGGTACTCACGCAGGACGGGCGTGTTGCAAAGCAGCTCATCGGACAGGATTCCTCCGTCGAGAAGGAGTACCTGGTGCGGGTCGAGGGCAGGCTCACGGAGCAGGGCATGCAGCGCCTGCGGCATGGGCTCGTGCTCGACGGTGTCAGGCTGAAGCCGGCGCAGGTGTCCTGGCAGAACCAGGACCAGTTGCGCTTCGTGCTGCGCGAAGGGCGCAAGCGCCAGATCCGCCGCATGTGCGAGATGGTGGGGCTGGTGGTGACCGGACTGAAGCGCGTGCGCAGCGGCAATGTGCCATTGGGAGCTTTGCCGATGGGCAAGTGGCGCTATCTGCGCCCCGACGAGAAATTCTGAAGCCCGACGGAGTGATTTAACGGCACGTAATTTGTCCCGGCAGCCACTGGTTTCGTAAGCTGTACACGGTCGCCTGAAGCGACGCCGCCCAAGTGAACCCCACCCCATGCTGGCAACCATCCGGGACTTCTTCGAGCACAGGATCGCCGCTCACCCTGAGGAGAGCCAGGGCGCGGCCCAGCGGCGCGCACGGCTTGCCGCGGCGGCATTGCTGGTCGAGGTCGCCCGCAGCGATCAGAGCTTTTCAGAACCCGAACGCCGCGCCGTGCTGGATTCCGTACAGCGAAGGTTCGGTCTGGATGCGGCGGAGGCGCGCGAGCTGCTGAGTGTGGCCGAAGCGCAGTCCCGAGAAGCTTACGATCTGTATCAGTTCACCTCGAAGATCAACGCCAGCTTCGGTGCCGAACTCAAGGCGCAGCTCATCGAGGAGCTGTGGCGAGCCGCGTTCAGTGATGGCGTGCTGAGCGAATTCGAGGAACACATGATCCGCAGGATTGCCGATCTGCTGCATGTGCCCCACTCAGGTTTCATTGCGGCGAAGTTGCGCGCGCTTGAGGCTGTGGAGCAGCGGTAGCAGCCGGGCGGTCGCAGCCCAGGCAACTGATCCGTAGTTACCCCCATTGTTGTCGGGCAGGCAGAGGGCTATGGTGAAGGCATGAAACCTTTCACCAAAACCGCAATTGCAGCGATCGGCCTGCTGTGCCTGGGTGCGCCGGCCCTGGGGGCAAACTCCGATGGCGCGCCTGGTGCCTCGGCGCAGGCGACGGTCGAGGCCCGGTGGGTGCCGCGCAAGCTGCAGCTTGTCTACATGGGTTTTACATCCGTCTATTCATGCGACGGATTGGTGGACCAGATGAAGCATATCCTGCGGCAGTTGGGTGCCGGCGAGGATCTGATGGTCACGCCTTATACCTGCGTCCGCTCGTCCGGGCCGGAGTTGATGGCCGGCGTGCAGGCCAGCTTCTCGGTGCTGGAGCTCACCGGTTCGGGCGACCATGCGAACGCGGGCAGTCCGGTGGTGTCGGCATACTGGGATCCGGTGACGCTCGACGCCGATGCGCCCCGGCATCCCGGTTCGGGCGATTGCGAGTTGCTGGAGCAGGTCAAGAAGGAAGTGCTGCCGCTGTTTGCGACACGCAACCTGAAGTTCAATTCCAGCTGCTTCCCGCATCAGGTGTCGTTGGCCGGGGCGCACTTGAGCGTCGAGGTTCTGCGGCCCACCAAGCCGGCTGCCGCTCCCGCGAAGTAGCCCGCATCGGCTTTCTGCGCTCGCGGGGGAAGCGCCTTTTCAGGGTTCGATGAACGATACCGTGCGTACTTCCATGCTCTGACGGGGCGGCGCGTCGGCCGGCGTCCGCGGATCATTGAAGGCCGTGTGCCCGGTCCACTGCGGCCGCGACGGATCCGAATCGTAGAGCTTGAAGGCGAGCATCTCGTCCGGACGCATCTGCTCGACGTAGTACCAGCGATGGTTCGGATTGAAGCTGAGGTTGAACCCGTACAGCGGCGGGCGGTCCGGATCGTCCAGTCCACCGCGGATCTCGCTGTCGTTCAGGTCGTCGGCCAGCACCGTCGAGGCGTCGCACAGCGCCAGCGGTGTGCGATACACGGTGGTGATGGGTCGCCAGAAATTCATCAGCACCACGCGCTTGCTGAACCAGTAGTCGGCCAGCTCGCCCAGCAGCGGGCGGGTCACTTCCTCGATGGTGCGACGGCCATAGTCCACGTGCGCGCCGAACGCCGGCAGGCGCCCCTGCTTGATGGCCGGATCATCGCTGCGCGGCACCGGCCCGAAGGCCACGGCATGCGCGGCGCCGTTGAGCTGCCTTGCCAGCCCGATCACTTCGGGAAAGAACACCGTCTCGACTTCCACCGGATCGAAGAAGTTCTTCACTGCAGTGACGTGATTGATCAGCGCAAAGCCATTGCGATCGATGCCGAGCTGATCGCGCAGGGGCCGCATGTCGGTCAGCGTCATCAGGTGGTCTTCTCCCGGCCATACGGACTTCTCGCGTTCCGCGGGATAGAAGATGGAACGCTCGCCCTTTACGACGTAGCGGATATCGGCCTGGATCTGCGTCATGGCTGCGGCTTCATGTCCGGCGCGCAGACTAGCGCCGGAATGCCGCTGCGATCAACCGGGGCATCCGCCGCTGATCGCGGGCTAGGCCAGCACGAAGCGCAACGGGGCTCCGATGCGGATCGTCACCGGCCGCGCGGGATCGCAGGCGAACTTCTCGCCATCCAGCGTATAGCGCGCCAGCCCGGTCACCACTATCTGTTCGCAGCGGCCGCTGAGATAGCCGTCCTGCGGAATCATGTCCGGCGAATAACGGCCCAGCAGCATGCGCGGCAGGCGCATCAGCACGCGCCGGGCAAGGCCACTTACCGCGGTGCATTGCAGAATGCCCGCGCCGCGATTGGCGAACGGACTGACCGGTCCATTCGAGTGCGACAGCGTCGAGGCGAGCAGCAGACGGGTCGGTCCGCGCAATGCGCCGAGCTCCCCGGCATCGATGGTCAGGTCCGGTTTGTCCGGCAGCGGATTGCGGCCGAGCACTCTGGTCAGGCCCAGTCTCATCACGGTGTACGCACTGCTGAGATGACCCGTGTGCAGAGCGCTGCTCCCGGATTCACGGTAGGCGTGGCAGGCCCTGATGATGCCGTCCAGATGTGCGCCGGCCAGAAAGAAGCCATGGCGCGCGGGCGCGGATTCCTGTTCGACCACCAGCGTGTGACGTTCGCGCATGGTGGCGTGCATGCCCGATACCGGCCGATTCAGGTGCGTGGCCAGTCGTTGCAGGACGCGGCCCCGGCTACCCAGATCCGCCGCGATCAGGTTGGTGCGGCCACCTCCGAGTATCAGAAGTGCAGGGTTGCGCCCGGTTTCGCCTGCACGGGCAATGTGATCGACGATGGCCTGCACCGTGCCGTCGCCTGCCACGACCGCAAGGGGTCGGCCACCCGCCGCGATGGCCCGGTCTATGGCCAGCGCCAGAGTTGAGGGTTCGGTGGCCTCGATCACCTCTGCGCCGAGACGGTGAGCCAGTTCCCTGACTCTCGCCGCCAGATTACCGGCCGAGGCCCGGAAGCTGCGTGGATTGAGAATCACGCACAGGCGTGGATTGCCGGCAATGGCTTCGCCGCAGGCACCGGCTGTGTCCAGGGCTCGTTGTCCCGATGATTTCGACGATGTGTTCAAGGGCCTGCTTCGGCTGATGGAGGAGTGGGGACAACGAGGCGATCAGGACCTGGTTCGGCCATATCAGCCGGGACAGCAGCAAGACGCCGCGGGGATCGGAAACCACAGGCGCCGGGGGGAGTTTGTCGCAGATTTGCGGCAGCCAGAATTCCGTCACACTCGCGCGGGTCCGCCATTGCGGCCGAGTGCGGCGATGACCGATGATCAATCCATGCATTCGGTCTCCCGTATCGCGCTGGTGGCAATGCTGTGCGGCGCGGCCCAGGGCTGGGCGGGCGAACCCGCATCCCCGCCGCAGCGCAAGTTGTTGCAGCCGCCCGTGGAACAGACCGCCAGTCCCATCACCGATCGCTTTGCGATTCGTGCCATGTACTTCCGGGCGTCCGTCTCCACGACGGCTCGCTACGACAACGATGCCGGCGTTGCCGGAACATCGTTCAGCGGCGAGAACACTCTGGGGCTGCAGAAGAGCAAGAACCAGGGCTGGCTGGACATGATGTTCCGCATGACCGCGCGGCACCGCATCCTGGCGCAGTTCTACCAGCTCAAGCGCGACGGTGATGCCCTGCTCGACCAGCCGATCGATTTCGGCAACCACACTTTCGATTCCGCAGATGGCGTGGTGCATTCGAGCATGGAATTGCGCCAGCTCAATCTCACCTATGCCTATTCGGTGGTGCAGCGGGAGCAACTGGAGGTGGGCGTGGGCCTGGGCATCCATCTGGTTCAGCTGGACGGAACGCTCGAGGCACCGGCAACCTTCAAGCGCGAGCGACTCAGTGCGGCCGGGCCTTACCCGGCGCTCGGTGGAGATCTCACCTGGCGCTTCACGCGGCGCTTCAGCGCCAACGCCGCAGCACACTTCTTCACGTTCTCCACCGGTGGCAAGAGCGCCAGTTCGCTCGACTGGAATGCCGACGTCCAGTACCGCGCACACCGCAACCTGGCGGTGGGTCTGGGGTATGCCAGTACCTCATACCGTGTGGACAGCACTGACCCGAAGTTCTTTCTGGGCCGGGTGAAGCTGCACTACCAGGGGCCGGAGCTGTTCCTGCGCGCCAGCTTCTTAGGGCCGGATGTAGGCCCGTACCAGTCGCTCCCAGACGCGGTTGGCCAGCGGGCCCTGGAACTCCCCGGTGGTGATCTGTTCCTCCGCCGCCTCTTCGGTGAGCTTGCCGTGCCGGCACAGCAGCGTCAGCCCGCCGGCCGTCAATCCGAAGTGCAGCGCGCGTGCCAGCGGCGACGGATTGCTGACCGGTGCGGCTGCCGACTGCACCTCCAGTGCCTGCCGCGTACGCTCCGACAGGCCCCAGCTCCCGGCAATGCGGCCCGCCGCCATGGTGGCGCTGGTGTCCAGTGCGCTGGCCATCACCGCCGCATCACGCTTCAGCCCGGGGTTTGCGGCGTAGATATCGGCAAGCACGCGATAGACGGTGACTACGCCCAGCCCGTGCAGCAGCGCCAGCATCTGTGCCGCGAATGGATCGGCATCCTGGCCGCGCGCGGCCCAGGCATCGGCGGCCGAGGCGCTGTAGGTCGAATGCTCCCAGGCGATCTCGCCGAAGCGGCCCGTGCGGCCGCCGGCATGCGCCAGGGGTTTCATCAGGACGGCGGAAATCAGCATGCGAATGCCGCGCGTGCCCAGCAGCGCGGCGGCCCGCTCGATGCTTTCCACCGGCGCCGCGCTGACACGATACAGGGGGCTGTTCGCGGTGCGCAGCATCTCGCCGGTGAGCCTGGGATCCTGGCTGACGATGCGCGACAGCGTGCGCAACGAAGCCTCCTCGTCATTGACGACTTCCAGCAGCTGCGGCAACAGCGACGGACGCTGCGGCGTATAGCGTGGTTCGGTTCCGACCTGTGCCACCGTCTGGCTGGTCAACACAAGCACCTGGTTCTGGGAGGCGTCGGGCCTCGCGTCCGGATCCGCGGCGCGAGGATCTTTCAGCGCCAGCGCATACACCATGCGACGCACCGGCAACCGGGCCACGACATTGCGCGTCGGCGGCGGAACGATCAGGGTCGGGTCGGCCGCTGCTTCGGTCTGGACCTCGGCAGGTTCGGCTTGCTTCTTCTTGCGCCAGAAAAACAGTGAGGCCATGGCAGGTGGTTCGACTCTTTGCGTTCGAGGATATCAGGGTGGGGCGCCGGTGAGTGGCTTGCCGAGGAACCGGGTGGGTCCGGAATCACCGTAGCGCACGTCGGTGAACCCGAAATCCTCGTAGAGGCGGCGTGCCGGGAGGTTGTCTTCCTGCACCTCGAGGGTGAGCTTGCAGCAGCCCGCGCTGCCCGCGGTCCGCTCCGCCGCGGCAAGCAGCGCGCGACCGACGCCGCGACCGCGATGCCCGGACAATACCGCCAGATCATGGATGTTCAGCAGTGGCATGGCCTGGAAGGTCGAATAGCCCACAAAGCCGATGCACACCCCGATTGCGGTGTCCGCCTCGAAGGCCAGCCAGGCATGGGCTGTGGGATGCGCCGCGAGCCCCGCGGCCAACCGCGAACGCACCTGCGGCGCGAGCGGTGTTCCGCCACCATGTGGATCGCGGGCATAGGCGTCGATCAGGCGCACGATTGCCGCGGCGTCGGCCGGGTCGGCGAGGTTTGCCGGGCGCACGTTCATGCCACGAATTCCACGATGTGGGCAATGGTAGCCGCATCGCGCGTCAGTTTGCTGTGTCCCTGGCCTTCGGTCGTCAACAAGCCGGTTGCCGGCAGTTGCTCGTGCAGTGCCAGGCTGTGCTCGCAGGGCACGATGTCGTCGCCACGGTCGTGCACCAGCAGCACCGGCGAGCGCAGCCGGCCGGCGCCCGGCATGGACGCGAACTGCGATGGTGTCGCGTCAAAGCGCTGCTGGAAGCGCGCGCGCAGTGCGCTCTCGGTGGCGCGGGACAGCCCCAGCACATCGATGAACCTGGCCAGCAGGTACTCGGCACTGGACGGCATGCTGATGAGCACCGCGCGGCGCAATGCGCTGGCCCAGGCCGGCGCGCCGTCACGGTGGCGGCAGGCAATCGCCAGTGCGCCGAGTGAATGGCCGATCAGGGCCTGCGGCGCGCCGTAGTGCCCGACGATCGCGTCGAGGGCGGCCATGAACAGCGGCAGGCTGGAGCTGCGCCCCGTCGAGGCACCATGACCGGGCGCGTCGAACGCGATGACCCGCCATCCGCGCGCCCCCAGCGCCCGCGCCAGCAGCGTGAAGCGCGCCGCGCTGGATCCCCAGCCGTGCACGATGATGGCGGTTGGACCCGTGCCGGCCCACTCATAGACGGCAATCGAGTCGGTGCCGACGGCGATGTGCTGTCGGCGAGCCCGGGCCAGCAATGCTGCGTCCTCGTTGCGCAGCGGCCGACGGTACGTATGCAGGAACAGGCGCATCGCCCACCGGGCGGCCAGACCCGGCGACATGGACTGCGTCAGGCCGAACAGCCCCCGCAGCAGCGCAACGCGCGGCGCGGTGACATGCGGCAAACGCCTGGATGTGCTCAGTGGCCCCGCTCCCGCGCAATGGCGCGGTAGCCGATGTCCCGGCGCACCTGCGCGCCATCAAAGCGCACGGCATCCACCAGCGAATAGGCTTCGCGCTGTGCGGCCGCCACGTCCGCGCCCAGGCCCACCGCACACAGCACGCGCCCGCCACTGGTGACGATCGCGCCATCCTGCGCGGCCGTACCGGCATGGAACAGCTTGCCCGGCAGCTTCGCGGCACGCTCCAGCCCCTCGATGACGTCGCCCTTGCGCACTTCTTCGGGATAGCCGTGTGCCGCGATGACCACGCCCAGCGCGGCGCGTGGGTCCCATTCGGCGCTGACGGTGTCCAGACGGCCCGCCAGCGCGGCTTCGCACAGCACGGTGAGATCCGAGCGCAGGCGCGTGAGTATCGGCTGGGTTTCCGGGTCCCCGAAGCGCACGTTGTATTCGATGACGCGGGGTGCGCCCGCGGCGTCGATCATCAGGCCCGCGTACAGGAACCCCGTGAACGGCATGCCATCGGCCGCCAGGCCACGCACAGTAGGCTCGATGACCTCGCGCATGATGCGCGCATGCACGGCCGGCGTGACCACCGGGGCCGGCGAGTACGCACCCATGCCGCCGGTATTGGGCCCTGCATCGCCGTCCCGGAGCCGCTTGTGGTCCTGGCTGGAGGCCATCGGCAGCACATGTTCGCCGTCGCACATCACGATGAAGCTGGCTTCCTCGCCCTGCAGGAATTGCTCGACCACGATTTCGTTGCCCGCATTACCGAAGCGGCCATCGAGCATGGATTGCGCGGCGGCGAGGGCTTCTTCCGGGGTCTGGGCGATCACCACGCCCTTGCCCGCGGCCAGCCCGCTGGCCTTCACGACAATGGGGGCGGGTTGCGCGGCCAGCCAGGCCGCATCGAAGTCCGCGCGCGTGAACTTGCGGTAAGCGGCGGTGGGAATGCCATGGCGCGCCAGGAACTCCTTGGTGAATGCCTTCGAGCCCTCGAGCCGCGCGGCGGCCTTGCGCGGGCCGAAGCACGGCAGCCCGCGTGTGGCGAATACATCCACGATTCCGGCGACCAGCGGTGCCTCCGGGCCCACGATGGTCAGCGCAACGCCTTCGTTCGCCGCAAGATCGGCCAGCCGGTCCAGATCATCCGCGCCCATGGGAACATTGCGCACCTTGGGCTCGCGCGCGGTGCCGGCATTGCCCGGCGCAACCAGCACCTCGGTCACGCGTGGCGATTGTGCGCATTTCCACGCCAGTGCGTGCTCACGGCCCCCGCCGCCGATCACCAGCACCTTGTACGCACCACTCACCGCGCGGGCCTCAGTGCCGGAAGTGCCGCATGCCGGTGAACAGCATGGCCAGGCCCGCCTCGTTGGCGGCGGCAATCACCTCGGCGTCGCGAATCGACCCGCCCGGCTGGATCACGGCCGTGACGCCCTGGCGGGCCGCCACCTCCACGCCGTCGCGGAACGGAAAGTAGGCATCCGAGGCCATCACCGCGCCGCGCACCGACAGGCCGGCGTCCTCGGCCTTGATGGCGCCGATACGACTCGAATAGACGCGGCTCATCTGGCCGGCACCGATGCCCACGGTGGCCTCCTCGCGCGCGAACACGATGGCATTGGACTTCACGTACTTGCACACGCGCCAGGCGAACAACAGATCACGCCGCTCCTGTGCCGAAGGCGGGCGCTTGGTCACGCAGGTCAGTGCGTCCGCGTCGATCCAGCCGTCATCGCGTTCCTGCGCCAGCACGCCGCCACCGACGCTGCGCAGCTCGCGCGCGGGTGCCGGGTGGGTGGTCAGTGCGCCGGTCAGCAGTACCCGGACATTGGGTTTGGTGGCCAACGCCCCGTCGGCACCTGGCAGCAGCTCGGGCGCCACGATGACTTCCACGAACTGCTGCGCCAGGATCTGCTGGGCCGTGCCGACATCCAGCGGCCGGTTGAAGGCGATGATGCCGCCGAACGCCGAGGTGGGATCCGTGCGGTAGGCACGCTCGTAGGCCGCGGTAATGCCCGGACCTTCGGCCACGCCACACGGGTTCGCATGCTTGACGATCACGCAGGCATCGCGCTGGAACTGCCGCACGCACTCCAGCGCCGTGTCCGCGTCGGCGATGTTGTTGAAGGAAAGCTCCTTGCCCTGGGCGAAGCGCGCGCCGGCGATGCTGTCGGCCGGCGCGCCCGGCACGCGGTAGAAGGCGGCCCGCTGGTGCGGATTCTCGCCGTAACGCAGCGCTGCGATTCGCGTCAGGCCCAGCCCGAGGTTCACTGGAAACGGTTCGGCGGCTATCGGATGCGCACGCGCCAGATAATCGGCCACCAGCGAGTCATAGGTGGCGGTGTGCGCGAACGCCTTGGCCGCCAGTCGCGCACGGAACTCGAAGCGCGTGCCCCCGCCGTTGGCGTCCAGTTCGGCCAGCAGGCCCTGGTAATCGGCCGGGTCCACCACCACGGTGACGTCGGCATGATTCTTGGCCGCCCCGCGCAGCATGGCCGGGCCGCCGATGTCGATGTTCTCGATGGCCTCCTCGTAGCTCACGTCCGGCCTGGCGATGGTTGCGGCGAACGGGTAGAGGTTCACCACCAGCAGATCGATGGGCAGCAGGCCGTGCTGCTTCATTACGGCATCGTCGGTGCCGCGCCTTCCCAGCAGGCCACCGTGGATCTTCGGGTGCAGGGTCTTCACGCGCCCGTCCATGATCTCCGGGAAGCCGGTCACATCCGCCACTTCGCGCGCCGTGATGCCCGCTTCAGCCAGTGCCCGCGCGGTGCCGCCCGTGGACAGCAGTTCCACGCCACGCGCGGCAAGCTGCCGGGCGAGTTCCAGCATTCCGGACTTGTCCGAGACGGAAATGAGGGCGCGGCGGATCGGCTGATCCATGAGGGTCTTCTTCGGGGCCTTGTGCCTGGCCGGGTTTTCGGTCCGGCGGGACGATCAGCTTACGCCGACAGCCCGAATTCTCGCAGCTTCTTGCGCAACGTGGCGCGCGTGATGCCGAGAATCATCGCAGCCCGGGTCTGATTGCCGCTGGCGTAGTCGAGCACGGTGCGGAACAGGGGCTCTTCGACTTCGCGCAGCACCAGCTCATAGAGCCGGGCGGGCCGATGGCCGTTGAGGCTTGCGAAATAGTCCGCCAGCGCGCGTTCGGCGTGGCCGCGCAGCGGCAGTTCGTCGTTCAGGGAAACCTTGTGACTGCGGACGGTGGCGCTATAGGCAAGCTTGGGTCTCGCGGATCTGCGGTTCGTACGGCTCGTGCGCATCCAGTTGCTCCCGTCCAGTCTCGTTGTTCTCGTTGTTGTTGTCTTCTTCCGCCCAGCGCCCGAAGCATGCCGCGGCCACCGCATACTGCGACGAAGAAGATTCCGCGGCCATCAGTTGCGGCCGGAATCGCTTCGTGGCGGTGTGTGGCTGGCAGTACCAGCCCAGGTGCTTGCGCGCTATCCGTACGCCGGCCGCTTCACCATGGAATGCGTACAGCGCCGTGATGTGATCAAGGATGATGTCTCTGATCTCACTGCGCAAGAGTGGCGTTGGAAATTCGCCTCTGTCGAGATACCCGTTGACATCACGAAAGATCCATGGGGCCCCATGTGCGCCGCGACCGATCATCACCGCCTTCGCCTGCGTGAATTGCAGTACTTTCTGCGCCTTTTCCGCGCTGTCAACATCTCCGTTGGCAATCACCGGAACGCATGCATCCCGCGCGAGGTCGCGGATTGTTTCGTATTCGGCCTCGCCTGCGTAGAAGTCCATGCGCGTGCGGCCGTGCACGGCGATGGCGCTGACGCCGGCCTGTGTTGCGATGCGTGATATCTCGATGGCATTGATGTGCTGCCGATCGATGCCGGTGCGGATCTTCGCGGTAACCGGAACATCCACCGCCGTGACCACCGCCTCGAGCAGCCGCCCGACCAGCGCCGGATCGCCGAGCAATGCCGAGCCGCACAGCCTGCCGTACACCTTCTTGGCCGGACAACCCAGATTGATGTCGATGATCTGAGCGCCGAGATCCACGTTGGCGCGGGCCGCCGCAGCGAGCTGCTGCGGGTCGTTGCCGGCGAGCTGCACCACGCGCGGCTCCGGCTCGCCTTCATGGTCCATGCGTCGGCGCGACTTGACGGTGTGCCACAGGCGCTGGTCCGAGGTGATCATCTCGGAGGCCGCCAGGGCGGCGCCGAAGCGCCGGCACAGGATGCGAAAGGGCCGGTCGGTGACGCCGGCCATCGGCGCCAGCAAGGCCTGCCCCGGGATTTCCCAGCGGCCGATCCGCAAGCTCACAGATCGTGGGCGCAGTGCAGCGCCCCGTCCGCGCCCGGCAGGCAGGCGTCCAGATCGAAGCTGACCGCCTGCCGGTTGGGGTCATCCAGCCGCAGCTCGACGTCGAGTCGCTGGTCCGGCGCCATGCGCGCCGGTGCCGGGCCCTTCAGGTAATCGTCGGGCGCAACCGCCGTGGTCGACAGCGAATTGCCGAAACGGTCCTGCAGGCGCACGCGGATCAGCGGCAGGGGCTGCGGGTGCGAGGCGCGGTTCTGCACGGTTGCGCGCAACACGATGGTGGCCGAGTTCAGCGCCAGGGCCTCGCCGCCGAGCTGGCGCAGGTCATAGGCGCCCAGGTCCCAGGCGGGCTCGAGCTGCACGCCGAACAGTGCGTAGATGCTCTGCAGTGGCTTCTCGAGCCACCGGTTGGCGACCAGTTGCTGCCGGTAGTGATGCACCAGCTGCCCGGCCAGCAACAGCAGCAGCACCACCAGCGCCAGCTTCCATCCCCAGTGCCGGCGCGGCGGGTTGCCCAGGATCTCATCGGTATCGATGTCCTCGGCCGGGGGCGCATGCACGCCGGTAATGGCCTGCAGCCGCTCGCGCAGCTCGTCCTCGCCGACGTGCTCCTCGGTCTGCAGGTACCCGTCGCCCTCCAGCACGATGGTCTCGACCGTGCCGGATTCGGCCGATTCGTGCACGTCCAGGTCGAATCGTTGCCGCCCTGAATCCTCCGCCGACCCGGCGGCGGACGGCGGGGATTCCTCCGCCGCGGGATCCTCCAGCGCCGGCATGGACCCCGTGCCATGCGCGGCCAGGCCGGAAGGCTCGCCAGTTTCGACGTCCTCCGACAGCGACATCAACGCGTTGAAAACGCGTTCACAACGACCGCAGCGCACGTATCCCTGTCCGATGCGCAGGTCATTGGCCGTCACGGCGAGGTTCATGCGGCATGCGGGGCAGGTGGTGAACATCATCGACCCCGCCCGGTGCGTCTGGCCGACAGGGCGCTCCAGCCGTCCTGCTCCGCAAACACGGCCAGGTCCAGCCCGGGTGCAAAGCCGGCGCGTACCTCATGCACCTGCTGTTTCAGGATACCGGCCAGGATCAGTGCGCCACCGGGCGCCAGGTACCCGCACAGCCGTGGCGCCAGCTCGACCAGCGTGCCGGCCAGGATGTTCGCCATGACCAGGTCGGCCGATGCAGGCAGCGACGCGACACTCTCATGAACGTGGATGAGCCCCGATAATCCGTTTGCGGCGGCGTTGTCGCGGGTGGCAATGAGCGCCTGCGGGTCGATGTCGAAGGCGTGCACGGCGCGGGCGCCCAGCCTGGCCGCGGCAAGCGCCAGCACGCCGGAGCCGCAGCCGTAGTCGATCACTGTTGCGCCAGGGCGCAGGTGCGCATCCAGCCAGGTCAGGCACAGTGCGGTGGAGGGGTGCGTGCCGGTGCCGAAGGCCAGGCCCGGATCCAGGCGTACCACCACGGCATCCGGGTCCGCGGGCGCCGCCTCATGGGTGGGGACGATCCACAGCCGCCTGCCGAAGCGCATGGCGTGGAAATCCTTGAGCCATTCGCGTTCCCAGGCGCGCCCGGCGAGGTGTCGGGCGCGAATGCGGCTGGCCGGCACGTCCAGCGCGCCGGCCAGCGCAATGATGGTTTCAGGGCCGGCGCTCTCGGCCGGAAACAGCGCCTGCACCACGGTTTGCGGCCACAGGCGTATCTCGCCCGGCGCGGGTTCGAGTACCGCGTCGTCGGCCGCATCGGTCAGCGTCACCGAAACCGCCCCGGCCGCGAAACAGGCCGACTCCGCGCTGTCCGGATCCAGTCCCTGCAATTCCATGCTCAGTGAGAGGAAAGCTGGCACATGTCCTTCCCTATTTGAGCCCTAGACGCCGCTCCAGATAGTGGATGTCCAGGCCGCCTTCCTGGAACGCCGCATGCGAAAGGATCTCCTGGTGCAGGGCGGTGTTGGTCTTGATGCCATCGACTACCAGTTCGGCCAGTGCATTCTTCATGCGCGCGATGGCCGTGGCGCGCGATTCGCCGTGGGCAATGAGCTTGCCGATCATGGAGTCGTAGTTTGGCGGGACCGTGTAGCCGGAGTACACATGGCTGTCGACCCGAATGCCGGGACCGCCGGGTGAGTGCCAGCGGTTGACCTTGCCCGGCGAGGGGGCGAAGGTCTTGGCGTCCTCGGCGTTGATGCGGCACTCCAGCGCATGGCCGGTGAGGCGGATGTCGCTCTGCACGAACGGCAGCTTTTCGCCGGAGGCGACCAGCAACTGCGTCTTGACCAGATCGATGCCGGTGATCATCTCGGTGACCGGATGCTCGACCTGGATGCGCGTGTTCATTTCGATGAAGTAGAACTCGCCGTCCTGATACAGGAACTCGAGCGTGCCGGCACTGCGATAGCCGACCGCGCGGCACGCCTCGACGACCCGCTCGCCCATCTTCTCGCGCTCCGCAGGGGAAAGGCCGGGCGCCGGGGCTTCCTCGATGACCTTCTGGTGGCGCCGCTGCATCGAACAGTCGCGCTCGCCCAGGTGCACCACGTTGCCGTGGTTGTCGGCGATCACCTGGAACTCGATGTGGCGCGGCTTTTCCAGGAACTTCTCCATGTAGACCTGCGGATTGCCGAAGGCGGCCTGCGCCTCCTGCTGCGTCACGTTGATCGAGTTCAGCAGCGCGGCTTCGGAATGCACCACGCGCATGCCGCGCCCGCCGCCGCCGCCCGAGGCCTTGATGATGACCGGGTAACCGATGTCACGCGCGACGCGCAGGTTTTCGGTGGCGTCGGTGCCCAGCGGTCCGCCGGAACCGGGCACGCAGGGCACGCCGGCCTTCTTCATGACATTGATGGCCGAGACCTTGTCGCCCATCAGCCGGATGGTTTCGGCCTTGGGGCCGATGAAGGTGAAGCCGCTCTTTTCCACACGTTCGGCGAAGTCCGCGTTCTCGGACAGGAAGCCGTAGCCGGGATGGATCGCCACCGAGTCGGTGACTTCGGCGGCGCTGATGATGGCGGGCATGTTCAGGTAGGACTGCGGCGAGGGTGGCGGCCCGATGCAAACAGTCTCATCGGCCAGCAACACGTGCTTGAGCGAGTTGTCGGCCGTGGAATGCACGGCCACGGTCTTGATGTCCAGTTCGCGGCAGGCGCGCAGGATGCGCAGGGCGATCTCGCCGCGATTGGCAATAACGACTTTGTCCAGCATGGTGGCTACGTCACTCGATTACTGTCATTCGATGACAAACAGCGGCTGGCCGAATTCCACCGGGTCGCCGTTCTTCACCATGATCGCGGTCACCTTGCCGGCGCGGTCGCATTCGATCTGGTTCATCATCTTCATCGCCTCGATGATGCACAGCACCTGGCCGACCTTCACTTCGTCCCCCAGCGCCACGAAGGCCGGCGCGGTGGGCGACGCCGCGGCATAGAAGGTGCCGACCATCGGCGAGGGCACGATGTTCGGGTCGTCCTTGCGGCGCGCCGTCGGCGCGGGCACGGCCGCCGCCGACGGGTCCGGCGCAGCGGGAACGGCCGGCGGCGGCGCGCTGATGTACTGCGGGTAGACGCCGCCCGCGGGCGCGCGCGCGATGCGCACGGCCTCTTCGCCCTCCTTGATTTCGATCTCCGAGATGCCGGATTCCTCCAGCAGCTCGATCAACTTCTTGACCTTGCGAATATCCATGAAACTCTCCAGGGAGAAGGCGGGTGTCAGCGCTGTGCGAGGCGCGCGGCGGCGGCACGCACCGCCAGTTCATAGCCCTGCGCGCCCAGGCCCACGATCTGGCCAACAGCGATGTCGGAAAAGTACGAGTGGCGCCGGAATTGCTCCCGCGCATACACGTTGGAAAGATGCACTTCGATGAAGGGCAGCGCGACGCCCAGGATGGCGTCGCGCAGCGCGATGCTGCTGTGGGTGAACGCACCGGGGTTCAGGATCATGAAATTCACCCCCTTGCCTGGCGCCGCCTGCACCTCGCCGACCAGCTCATGCTCGGCATTGCTCTGGCGGGCAATCAGCTCCAGACCCAGTTCGCCGGCCAGACCCGCGCAGCGCTGCACGATGGAATCCAGCGTCGCGCCACCGTAAAGTTCCGGTTCGCGCGTGCCCAGCAGGTTCAGGTTGGGGCCATTGAGCAGCAGCAGCCGCGTCATTCGAATTCTGAAATGGTAGACAGACGGCCGGTATTTAACCGCAAATTCGCCGACCTCGCCGGTATTTTCGCTTAAAAGTGCGCGATCAGCCCTTGGTGGCCTCGTCGGCGGCCCGCCGGGTGGCAATCTGCTTGAGGCCTTCGGTGATCTGCTGCCGGGCGTCGGCCACCCGTAGCGTACCCGCATCCACCTTGCGCAGCTTGTCCAGGATGAAATCGGCCTCGTCCTGGTGCAGCTCGCCGAGCTTCAGGGCGAGGATGCGCTGCTTGCTGTCGGCAAAGACGGTGAATGGAAAGGCCGGTTCGGCCACCCCCATGGCCTGCACGGCCGCCAGACCGTCCTCCTCACCGATCAACAGCGGATAGGAGATGGGATGCTCCTTCACGTACTTGAGCACGTCGTCGCGAAAGTCCACCGCGATGCCGACGATCTCCAGCCGCATGGCCTTGTGGTCGGGCGCGCAGCTTGTTCAGCAGCGGAATCTCGCGCCGGCACGGTCCGCACCAGGTGGCCCAGAAGTTCACCATCAGCGGGTGTCCGGCCCATTTGCCCAGGCGCTGCGGGTGGCCGTCGCGATCGGCCAGCGCGAACTGCGGCAGCGTGTCCGGGATCTTCGGTGGTGCGGGCGTCGCGGCCGCGGGAGCCGCAGTGTTGTCTGCCGCGGTCACAACCGTTGCCGCGGCCGGGGCATCGGCCTCATGGCGCGACCACTGCCGCTGCCCCAGCACGCCCAGTGCCGCGGCGATGGCGATGACCAATACGATGACGACGGATCTGCGCACTGTGCCCCCCCGAACCTGTTCCTACTTCGAAGCCAGCGCCCGTTGCACCAGCGGCGCGAACTCCCCGGCCTTCATGTAGCCCACCACGCGGTACTCGCGGCGCTCCTTGCCGTCCAGCCCGTAGAAGGCGATGGTCGGGGGACCGAAGATACCAAAGTGCTTCAGCAGTGCCTGGTCTGTCGCATCATTTGCCGTGACGTCGGCCTGCAGCCACACCGTGTTGGCAAGGGCCGAGCGCACCGCCGGCTTCGGGAAGGTCTTGAACTCCATCTCCTTGCACGACACGCACCAGTCGGCATAGAAGTCGAGCATGACGCTCTTGCCGGCCGCATTGGCCCGGGCCACCTGGGCGTTGAGATCATCCAGCGACTTGATGCGCTGGAAGGGCAGCTCGACCCTGGCCGTGACCGCCTGCAGCGGATGCAGCGGATCGGTGGCGCCGCGCACGGCGCCGTAGCCCACCAGCAGCGCGGCCAGCAGGGCCACTGCGGCGAACGCCCGGCTGATCAGCCTGCCGCGCGAGGTCCTGAAGGCCGCCCGGGCCAGAATGATGGCCACCGCCAGCGGCGGCACGGCCCACAGCCACATGGTCACGCGGGCCGGCAGTATGCGCGAGAGCATCCACACCGCCACCGCCAGCATCAGCGCGCCGAACACCTGCTTGATGGTGTCCATCCAGGCGCCGGCGCGTGGCAGCAGCTGGCCGGCCGAGGCGCCCACCACCAGCAGCGGCACGCCCATGCCGATCGCCATCGCGAACAGCGCCACGCCACCGCGGAACATCTGTCCGGACTGGCCGATCACCGACAGCGCCGCGACCAGCGCCGGACCCACGCAGGTGGTGACGATCAGCGCGGACAGGGCGCCCATGACCACCACGCCGGCGTAGCTGCCGGACTTCTGCTGGTTGGAAATCGAGGCCAGCCGGGTCTGGATCGCCGCCGGCATCTGGACGGTGAACAGACCGAACATTGATAACGCCATTGCAACAAACAGCACGGCAAACAGCAGAATGATCCACCACTGCTGAAACAATGTCTGGGCCTGGGTGCCGGCAGCCGCCACCGCCACACCGGCCGCCGTGTAGGTGGCGGCCATGCCCAGCACGTAGGCGACGGACAACATGAAGGCCCGGCCGCGCGTCACGCTGGCGCCGCCACCGGCGATCAAGCCAGCCACGATGGGCACCATGGGCAGCACGCAGGGCGTGAAGGCCAGCAGCAATCCGGCCAGGAAGAACGCGCCGGACATCAGGAAGATGTTGCCGCTGCGGATCATGCCGGCCAGGCGGTCCTGCTGCGAGACGTAACCGGCAGAGCCGCCGCCGGCCGCAGCGGCCGCGGCGCTGCTCAGCGAGCCGGCCGTCGCGGCTGGCATGGCTACGGCAAAGTTCTTCGTGATCGGCGGGTAGCACAGCCCGGCCTCGGCACAGCCCTGGTAGGTGATGGCCAGATTCAGCGTGAAGGCAGCCGTCGAGCCGCGCGACACCGGCAGGTGCGCCGTGAAGTCGTGGTGGTAGACCTCCTGCTTGCCGAAGTACTCATCCACCTTGGTCTCGCCATCCGGCAGGGCGGGAGTGCCCAGCGCGGCCGACTGCCCATCCGGGGCGACGAACTTGATCCGCCCGCGGTACAGGTAGTACCCCGGGTGCACCTGGAAGATGACGTCGATACGGTCCGGCGCGCTGGCCGCAGCGCTGACCTTGAAAGCCTCGTCGGGTGAGATGAATTCGTCGCCACTGGAGGTGCTCTTCAGCGAGGTCAGGGCACCGGCATCTGCTGCCGCGGCAGCTATCGGCAGGACGCAGCAGGCTCCCAGCAACAGGGCGACAAGTGCATGGCGGACCGGGTTGGGCATGGCGACTCCGGGCTGGGGGCCTTGAACGGGGTGAATTCTACCGGGGGGTACCCGATAAAGACGCCGACTGATCTTGAAACCACAGGTTCCGCCGCTATGATACCTGCCCGTTAGCAGCCGACAGGCGAGAGTGCTAACAACCCGGATTCAAACGAAGGAACTCAAGGAGTGGCAAGCATGAAAATTCGCCCCCTCCACGACCGCATCATCGTGAAGCGGCTCGAGGAAGAACGCACCTCTGCAGGCGGCATCATCATCCCGGATACGGCGACCGAGAAGCCCATCCAGGGCAAGGTCGTCGCAGTGGGCAAGGGCAAGATCCTGGAAGACGGATCGGTCCGCGCGCTGGACGTGAAGGTCGGCGACAAGGTCCTGTTCGGCAAGTACGGCGGAACAGAGGTCAAGGTCGACGGCGACGAACTCCTGGTCATGCGTGAAGAAGACGTCATGGCCGTCATCGAGGGCAAGTAATCATGGCTGCAAAAGACGTACGTTTCGGTGACGACGCCCGCGTGAAGATGTTCCGCGGCGTCAATGTGCTGGCGAACGCCGTCAAGGCGACGCTGGGTCCCAAGGGCCGCAACGCGGTGCTGGAGAAGAGCTTCGGCGCCCCGACGATCACCAAGGACGGCGTGTCCGTCGCCAAGGAGATCGAGCTCAAGGACAAGTTCGAGAACATGGGTGCGCAGCTGGTCAAGGAAGTGGCGTCGAACACCTCCGACGAGGCCGGCGACGGCACCACCACCGCCACCGTGCTGGCGCAGGCCATCATCCGCGAGGGCCTGAAGGCCGTCTCCTCGGGCCGCAACCCGATGGACGTGAAGCGCGGCATCGACAAGGCCGTGACCGCCGCCACCGAAGAGCTGCGCAAGCTGTCCAAGCCCTGCAAGGACTCCAAGGCCATCGCGCAGGTCGGCACGATCTCGGCGAACTCCGATGAGTCCATCGGCACCACCATCGCGCAGGCGATGGAGAAGGTCGGCAAGGAAGGCGTGATCACGGTCGAGGAAGGCTCGGGCCTGGAGAACGAGCTCGACGTCGTCGAAGGCATGCAGTTCGACCGCGGCTACCTCTCGCCGTACTTCATCAACAACGCCAACACGCAGGTCGCCGAGCTCGAGAAGCCGCTGATCCTCCTGACGGAGAAGAAGATCTCGAACATCCGCGAGATGCTGCCGCTGCTGGAAGGCGTGGCCAAGGCCGGCCGTCCGCTGCTGATCATTGCCGAGGACGTCGAGGGCGAAGCCCTGGCGACCCTGGTCGTGAACAACATCCGCGGCATCCTCAAGGTCGCGGCCGTGAAGGCCCCGGGCTTCGGCGATCGTCGCAAGGCCATGCTGCAGGACATCGCGATCCTGACCGGTGGCACGGTGATCTCCGAGGAAGTGGGCCTGCAGCTCGAGAAGGCTTCGCTGGATGATCTGGGCACCGCGAAGAAGATGCTGATCGAGAAGGAAAACACCACCATCATCGACGGCGCCGGCAAGGCCGCGGACATCAAGGGCCGCATCGAGTCGATCCGCCAGCAGGTGGAAGAAGCCACCAGCGACTACGACAAGGAAAAGCTGCAGGAGCGCGTTGCCAAGCTCTCCGGCGGCGTCGCCGTGATCAAGGTCGGTGCCGCGACGGAAGTCGAGATGAAGGAGAAGAAGGCCCGCGTCGAGGACGCGCTGCACGCCACGCGTGCCGCCGTCGAGGAAGGCGTGGTGCCGGGCGGCGGCACGGCGCTGGTGCGCGTGCTCAAGGCGCTGGACAAGCTCGAAGGTGCCAACGAGGACCAGACGGTGGGCATCCGCCTGCTGGCCCGCTCCATCGAAGAGCCGCTGCGCCAGATCGTCGAGAACGCGGGCGAGGACGCCGCGGTGGTCCTGAACGCCGTGAAGGCGGGCAAGGGCGCCTACGGCTACAACGCGGCCAGCGGCGAGTATGGCGACATGCTCGAAGAGGGCATCCTGGACCCGACCAAGGTCACGCGCCTGGCACTGCAGAACGCCGCTTCGGTGGCCGGCCTGCTGCTGACCACCGAGGTGATGGTGGCCGATGCGCCGAAGGACGAGTCCGAGCATGCGCACATGCCGCCGGATGGTGGCATGGGCGGCATGGGCGGTATGGGCATGTAAGCCACGCGCTTACCTGACCATCGTTCGATCAAGAGAGGCCCCGGCGAGGAAACTTGCCGGGGCTTCTCTACATATGAGGGCCCGCCGTACGATTCCGGCGCAGGAGTCGGTCTGAAAGCGTTGTCTGCAGCCGCCGGATCAGAAGACGCGATATTCCTAAAACTGTTAGACAATCAAAAAGTTATACGTTATTAACAATATTATGTGGGATGTGGCTATCATGTCGGCATGCGTGGTCCCGGCAAACCTCCCCAGCAAGGCGTAACCGACTGGCCGCCGTTCTTCGATGCAGTGGACGAAGTGCGGCGCAGCCGACGATTCGATGCACTGAAGCGCCTGTACTCGCGCTCGCGTCGCACGCGCGAGCGGGCGTTGCTTAATTCGACGGCCTGCGCACTGGCCGCCGAATTGGGCACGTCGCCGCCCTGGTGGGCCATGCGTCCGCTGGTGTTGTCCGAACCGTGGTTCGTGGCAGGTGTGGAGAACCTCAAGGCTTCGGCCCTGGTGGAGAGTCCGGCCGCCTTCCGCCGCAACAACGTTTTCGTGCTGGGCAATTTTCTGTCCAGGGCCTGAGGCAGTGAAGCAGGCACAGATCGTGCGCGCATTCCATGCCCTCAACGAGGAACTGGTTCGCGCCGGCGTGAAGGGCGAAGTAGGTGTGGTGGGCGGCGCGGCGATGGTGCTGGCGTTCAATGCACGCGAATCCACGCGCGATGTCGACGCCGTTTTTGAACCCTCCAGCACGCTGCGTGCCGCAGCCGCGCGGGTGGCCAGAGACCAGGATCTGCCGCCAGACTGGCTCAACGATGCGGCCAAGGGTTTCATGCCTGCCGATACGCAACCGCGTTCGATCCAGCTGGATCTTTCCAATCTCATCGTGTGGACGCCGCCGCCGCAGTATCTGCTGGCGATGAAGGCAATCGCCGCGCGCTTCGACAGCAGCGACGCGCAGGATCTACGCACACTGGTCCGCCACCTGGGGCTGGTCCGCGTCGAGCAGGTGCTGGAGGTTGTCGAGCGTTACTATCCGCGCGGCCAGATTCCTGCGAAGACGCAATATTTCCTCGAGGAATTGTTCGAACTGGACCAGCATGCGGGCAACCCAGGGCAGTCCCGGGAATAGGGAGAACCTGGCTGCGCGCCTGTGCGTGCTGAAGTCGCTGGACAAGCTCGAAGGTGCGAACGAGGACCAGACGGTGGGAATCCGCCTGCTGGCCCGCTCCATCGAGGAGCCGCAGCGTCAGATCGTCGAGAACGCGGGTGAGGACGCCGCCGTGGTGCTGAACGCCGTCAAGGCGGGCACATCGGGGCACCGGCGCGCCGAAGCAACGGAAGATGGCCGGCGAGCAGGAGCAACCTGCGACGCCACGCCACGTGGCGATGAACTGGGCGCGGCGGCTCAAGCGGGTCTTTGGTATTGATATCGACAGCTGCACCCGCTGCGGCGGCAAGCTGGCGATCATTGCCAGCATCCAGGAGCCGCAGATCATCGCGAAGATCCTGGCGCACCTGGCGCATACGAGCCCGGATCACTACCAACCCGAGTTGCCATTAGGGGCGCGGGCGCCGCCGCAGCAATCCAGTGTGCTTTGAACTCACAAGTGAGGGGATTCTGACGGGCGAGGGCACGTCGGAAAGGGCGGGTGCGTGCCAGCTTCTTGCCAAGGGAGCAAGCGGGCGATTCCAGGCGGGGAGTCGGCGGCGGGTGGGGAGATTCAGGTGGATTCACCTGAGCCTGGTGTGCAGGTTTGCCGGCCGAGGCCCCGGGGTAGGTACGCCCGGGCTCAACACATGATCCTTTACGCGCAATTGCCTTGGCCCGGAAAGGCGCATTGAAAGTACTATCCGCCAGACCCCCGGCGCGACGCGCTGACTTTTAGCTACCAGCCAGTTGCTGCGCATCCGTTTCGCTCCCCCGTTACTCTGAGGGCAATCATGCACGGGCTAGCTACTTATGGTCCGATTCCATCCACTTGGGATGAGATAGGTTGACGCGATCCTTCTGCGGTAGTCGGCAAAGTGTGGCGCCGAGGAATGCAGTAAGGTTTCAGGCCACGGCGACCAGTTAGGGAGACCGGAGGAAGATGGCGCTTATCAACTGCAAGGATGCGGTAGGGAGATCAGCGACACCGCAGAGGCATGCCCTGGTTGCGGGGCGAAAGTTCCAAGACCGCCACAGAGCAGGGGTTGGATTTGGGCAGCGCTGGCAACGGTCGTTTTGGTGTTCGCGTGGGCAGTAGTTCTGAACAATGACAATCCGCAAGCTCAGGCGCGCATGCATGACCGCGACGCAATCAACCTGTGTTGGAAGGAGCAGAAGCGCCCCTCGCTTGCCCCAGATTCGGCCCGATTCGTTGCATCAACTTGCGAGAAGATGGAGCAGGATTTCCACGACAAGTGGAATCGGGAACCCTAGGGAGCGCTCCAACTGTGCCCCGGCCGCGCTTCGTGTAGGTTCCCTTGCCGCACCGCAATAGAGACCCTATCTTTTGGAAGCGTAACCCATTGAAATTGTTACCCTATATCCCGACTTGCGGCAGCTCACACAAGGGCCATATAGGGTTTGACCGTGCGGTCAGTCGTGCGTACCATTTGCTATCAAGAGTACAAAAGCCGGCGCGGTACTCGCCCGCCTCGAAAGAGGCCTGCCCCGGCGGCAGGTAAGCGGAACCGGACTGACAAAAGCCTCACCGTAACAAGTGGGGCTTTTGCTTTTCTAGCGCGCGCGGGGCGGAGGTTTCGGCCTTGTGCCTCGCAAAGCGTGGCCCACTATCACATTGAAACTCACGCGCCCATCAGTTGTGTCCCGCTTGCCCGGATCGTGCCTGTAGGCTGACTCAACGGTCAATAGCACATCGCAAGGACCGCGACTCTTGTATCGCATCAGGTCGAAGTAGACCCCGTACACAGTGCCATCACCGGCATCGAACGTTGCGTAGTTGACGAGACCCGTCAGGCTGCGGGAGAAGAATATCCTCCGCTGAGTTGGCAGACCTCGAACGATTTCCGGCAGACGCTGCGACAGCGCGTATCGGTCATGATCGAAGCATCTAGTCTCCCGGCTGTCCGAATAGTTGTCCTCGGGCGGGTCTGCAGCGCTGATCTTTCGGGTAAACGTGTGCAAGCCGAAAGCGACATGAATTCTGACCGTCGCGCCTGGATGCTTAGGAGAAGCCGGCAGCTCATGGTCAAAGTCCGTAGGATGCAAGTGCGCCAGACTATAGACAGTGCCGTCCGCGCCCTTGTGGTCTTTCCATCGCATTGAGTACCTGACCTATCCCTGTCCCTGTCCGCCAACGTCAAGGAGACCATTGGCGCGTCTTCATGGCTAGAGAGGAATTCTCACTTTCTCAAGCGCTTCCCGGCGCTCGGCAATTCCTGTCGGGTCGCCGTACACCGCGTCCTCTATTTCCTCGTGCGCATGTCCGAGGATCTCCCGCCGCGTCACTGGATCAACGCCGGCAAGCCAAGTGAGGGGATTCTGCCGGGCGAGGACACGTCGGAAAGGGTGGGTGCGTGCCAGCTTCTTGCCAAGGGAGCAAGCGGGCGATTCCAGGTGGGGAGTCGGCGGCGGGCGGGGAGATTCAGGTGGATTCACCTGAGCCTGGTGTGCAGGTTTGCCGGCCGAGGCCCCGGGGTAGGTACGCCCGGGCTCAACACATGATCCTTTACGCGCAATTGCCTTGGCCCGGAAAGGCGCATTGAAAGTACTATCCGCGTGTCCTGGATGCACAGAGGAAGCTTCTGCAGCAGTGGGCTGGGCAACTATCAGTCGCACAAGAGTACGAAGTTACGTACCTCCTGGGAGTGCGGAAGGAACTTCTTGCCTCATCACGTCAAGAATTAATTACGAATAGGCTCCAAACCAAGAATCAATCGAGTTCTGTATCCGTGAGTGCTAGGGAAGCAGGGTCGATCCTTCGGGGGGATCCAAAAGTGGCTGTGCTCGACTTGAGGCCGAGGAGTCAATATGCAGGTGTGCATATAAGGGGCGCCATAAACATTCCTCTGGATGAGCTTTCGGCACGCGCGAGCAATGAGTTGGACTCCAAGGTGCCCATCTTGGTATTTTTTCGGAGCAACGGGTCGAGTTGCTCCCGAGACTAGGTGGATACCAATACGCCGTCACTTTGTGCGCTTGCGGTGCTTCAGCTGCGGGATGCCGGATTCAAGAACACTCGGATGATTGACGCCAGTCTGGACGAGCTTCATACGGCGGCCGGAATAGAAATGGGTTCCTCGGCGCGAATCTCTCTTCCGCGCATAGTATTAACAGAGAATCTGCAATGAAACGTTGGTGGTCTCTCGTTGCATTGACTTTGATTCCAATTCTGGCCTACGCCCTAGATCTTGTTCGGATACGTGGAGAATCGATGAGCCCGGGATTGTGCGATGCCGACATTGTCGTGGCCAGAAGAATCTGGCCTAACGAGGATCTTGAAGGGAAGATCGTAGTCGCCAAGGATCAGGACGGGGCCTTCATGGTGAGGCGTGTGCTTGCGACGGGTGGCGATAGATTCCGAATTTATCAGGGCTCTTCAATCAGAAACGAAGTCCCAGTTGCGGAGCCTTATCTTTGCAAAACTGAGACCAACACATTGATCAAATTCCCAGAACAGAGCTCTCTAGGACAATTTCAAGTCGCATTGATTCCCAAAGAGTCCGTATTCCTTCTGGGAGATAATCGTGCTGGTTCCGGCGATTCGAGGTTAAAGGGACCAGTTCCAGTAACCAATCTGCGGGATGTCGTGTTGGCTCGGCTGCCTGCCATGTTTCAACGGCATTCCTGCCGCTGCGTAACTGTCAAAGACCAGCACTTCATTATGAATCGGTGAGCAATGAAGTCTGCAGATGGATTGCTAATTCTTGGTTCGGCGGCTGTGGTTTCCATTGGGGGTATCGCGGCTATTAATCGACTGCACCCATTTCAAAAAGCGGATCATGACAACGCCATGCGTGTGGCACCTATTTCTGAGTCCAAACCAGCGCAACGGATCGCTGCAGATAGCGTGAATCAAGTGTCGAAGATTCCAGAAACCTCAACAGACAAGCCGCAATTTGGGCCAAAGCCTGGGGGTACCCAAGAAATTCCTCAGAAGAAGAGGCACTTGGTAGCCATTGTCGATAACGGCGATGGAACCTACAGGGATGTATTTGAGGACCAAGTTTCCCAGTTGAACCCTGAGGACTATGCTGTCTCATACACCAGCCCGCAGTACGGGCAGCTTCCAAGTCAGGTCACGAAAATACTGAAGAGTTTGGATGGCCCTCTCGGTGCGAACATACTGGAATGGAATCAGGAAATGCATCGGCAAATCGAGACTGGAGTTCATACAGCAAAAGGCGACTTGGCCGAACAACTCTTGCGCGACAAGATCAATAGCGAGCCGGAATTGAGAAGCCTGACCTACAGCGTGTATTGCGCCTCAAGGCTTTGCGAGCTACAGGCCGTCCGCGCAGTCCCTGGAGTGGCTACGGAATCCATCGACGCCGCACTAACTAGAGTCTCAAGAACTGAGGAGTTTGTAGACCAATATCGTCTTCGGGCATCGCTACAACTTCCTTTGAATGATGTGCCGTACTGGATTTGGTATTGGGAAAAGCGCGAATGAGAAAGAATGACGCGGCGATAGTAATGCGAGTAGCGGCTGGTTGCGTCGTTGGATTTGTAATTATCGTCATCTGGGTTCTGACCGAGAGGGTGGCGTCGAAGCCCGCTGCTGTGGCCCCCAGACCGCTCCTAGATGCCACACAAAAGCTTCAAGCATTACCGTCGCCCGCTCGTAGTCCCGGTGGCAAACTAGCCCAATCCGAAATGAAGTCCCAAGTTGCACCATCGGAAGCCCCGGCCGTGAAAGTCCCAGCCGCGGAAGTCCCAGCCGCCGCCAAAATAGAGGAGCGCGCGCGTTCCACTCCTTATGAGATCTTGATGTCAAACATGGATAAGCAGGACAGCCAAATTGCCAGCATGGTGCTGTATCAGCGCAACAAGATACTTTCCTCTCAGGACGATCCCGAATGGGCTCGGCCAATGGAAAAGGCGCTCTTTGCCTACGTAATGCAAGTGACGGCTTCAGACTCGACAACTGTTGATTCGATCACTTGCCGATCCGCTGGGTGCGAATTGCAGTTGTCTCATGCCCTCGGGTCACAGAGCGCCAGGCGAGTGTTCCTGGGATTACGCGAGCGATTTCCATCGCTGAAACTTGCGCTTGACATGCCTTCGACCGCGGGCGGCCGTATTCTGCAACTCACGTACTTGACCCGCGTTAAGAAAGAGGGTGAGTAGAAAGCTCAGATGGATGCATTTCCACGCTCTGTCAGTGGGAAGCGCCTGTCTATTGAGGTCAGCGATCTGCCGAGGTGACCGATCTGCCGACGCCCCACCACCCGCTCTGCTTCGGCTGAAAGAATATGCTGAACTCGTCTCAGATTGTGGCAGCTCAGTACTGCCAGTTACTGCATGGATTTGCACTTCCAGCCGCGCGCCACCGTAGTGGGCACGTACAACGGCGTGTGAACCTGAATCTGCGCGCCCATCGCACTGACAATACGCCGAAGGAGAACTAAGGACGATCGATATCTGACCGCCATTGGCCCAAACCAATCAGGCGACCGCTTTCGATGTGCTACCGGATCGCCGTTGGCCCGAGAGCAGGGCAGAAGCTGTTCACGTTGCAAACATTGCCGGCAATGGAACCGGTGGATGATCAGCAGGGCGATCATCGCGGCGCCGTGCGGGGCTGTGCCGCTACGTGAGCCGCCCGCCGGTGGCAGTGGAACGCATGGCGCTGACCTCGTCAGGTCATGTCCGCTATACGCTCAAGACGCCGTACCGCGATGGCACCACGCACATTGTCCTTGAGCCGCTGGATCTGATGGCGCGCCGAAGCAACGTGAAGATGGCCGGCGAGCAGGAGCAACCTGCGACGCCACGCCACGTGGCGATGAACTGGGCGCGGCGGCTCAAGCGGGTCTTTGGTATTGATATCGACAGCTGCACCCGCTGCGGCGGCAAGCTGGCGATCATTGCCAGCATCCAGGAGCCGCAGATCATCGCGAAGATCCTGGCGCACCTGGCGCATACGAGCCCGGATCACTACCAACCCGAGTTGCCATTAGGGGCGCGGGCGCCGCCGCAGCAATCCAGTGTGCTTTGAACTCACAAGTGAGGGGATTCTGCCGGGCGAGGGCACGTCGGAAAGGGCGGGTGCGTGCCAGCTTCTTGCCAAGGGAGCAAGCGGGCGATTCCAGGCGGGGAGTCGGCGGCGGGTGGGGAGATTCAGGTGGATTCACCTGAGCCTGATGAAGCGGTTGTGGAGCACCCGCAACAGCCAGCGCACCGGATGATCCGCACCGCCGAATGCGGTCGGGTTCTCGCAGGCAGCCACGCAGGTTTCCTGCACCAGATCCTCGGCATCGGAGCGATTGCGCACCAGGCGGTACGCCACCCGCAGCAGCGTGGCCAGGTGTGGTGCCACCCGTGCGTCGAACTGGTCTGTTCTGTTGTCCGACATGCGCTTCCCCGAGTCCCTGATGAGGATGACGCTGGGGACGGGAAAATGTAACGGCCCGGCGTAACGGCCGCGGCCAATCCGCCCATGCCTGCCTACCGCGGCCGCCGCGCGTTGGTTCGCGGCGTCGTCTTCACCTCGCGCCCACGACGTTTGAGCGACTCGCGCAGCAGCCATTCGATCTGCCCGTTGACGCTGCGCAGCTCCTGGGCAGCGAGCGCCTCGATCTCGGCGGCCACCGCCGGATCGAGGCGCAGCAGGAACGGCTTGCGGTTCGGCGGCTCGCTCAAACCGCAGACCTCAGCCGTACAGCGTGCCGGCGTTGATCACTGGCTGTGCTTCGGTTTCGGCGCACAGCACGACCAGCAGGTTCGACACCATGGCCGCGCGTCGCTCCGGGTCGAGGTCCACCACGCCGCGCTCGGTGAGGCCATTCAAGGCCATTTCCACCATGCTGACCGCGCCGAGCACGATCTGCTTGCGCGCGCTGATGACCGCTTCGGCCTGCTGCCTGCGCAACATGGCGCCGGCGATTTCCGGCGCGTACGCCAGATGCGTGAGCCGCGCATCCTCGACCGTGAGGCCCGCCTTGGCGAAGCGCTCCTGCAGCTCGTGCTTCAGCTTGCCGATGATTTCATCGCCGCCGGCGCGCAGCGTCAGCGACTCGTCCGCCTCGTCCACATGGTCGTACGAATATTCGTTGGCAAGGTGGCGCAGCGCGGACTCGGCCTGCACCGGTACGTACTGCTCGTAGTGGTCGATGTCGAGCACCGCCCGCGCCGTATCGCTGACGCGCCAGACGATCGCGGCGGCGATCTCGATCGGGTTGCCACGCTTGTCGTTGACCTTGAGCTTCTCGCTGTTGAAATTGCGCAGCCGCAGCGACACCTTCTTCTTGTTGTACAGCGGGTTCGCCCAACGCAGTCCGTTCGCATAGTCCGTGCCGCGATAGGAGCCGAACAGCATCAGCAACACCGACTGGTTCGGCTGCAGCATGTACAGACCCTTCACCATGATCGCAGCCAGCAGCACCATGCTGACGAGGAACCAGCCGTTCAGGTCTTGGTCACCGTATGGCCCGTGTGGCGCCATGCTGATGTGAATCGGGATCGCGACCAGCGCTGCCAATGCGACCAGCAGTGCCAGATAGCCGCTGAAACTCCTGAAGGAAACTTCCTGTGTGCCACTGCCCTGCGTGTTCATTCTCTTCTCCCAGGTAGGGTAGTTCATCAAGTCAGGGTGATACTAAAGTGATATCACTTTAAGGGCAAGCCCCTGCTCCGACCTGCGCGTCGCGTGAACTGAGCCGCTGGATCTGATGGCGCGCCTGGCGGCGCTGGTGCCACCGCCCCGCATGCACTTGACGCGGTTCCACGGGGTGTTCGCGCCCCACAGCAAGTTGCGCGCGGCGGCGACGCCGGCACATCGGGGCACCGGCGCGCCGAAGCAACGGAAGATGCCCGGCGAGCAGGAGCAACCTGCGACGCCACGCCACGTGGCGATGAACTGGGCGCGGCGGCTCAAGCGGGCGACTCCAGGCGGCGAGTCGGCGGTGGGCGAGGGGATTCAGGTGGATTCACCTGAGCCTGGTGTGCAGGTTTGCCGGCCGAGGCCCCGGGGGCGGTACGCTCGGGCTCAACATATGACCCCTTACGCACAACTGACTTGGCTGGGAATGGCCGATTGAAAGTACTATCCGCGACCGACTTCCTGGTCTCGTCAGATCTGGTGAGGGCAGTGATGCTTCGTGCCCATACAATGGGCCGGTCATGTCCACGGAACCTGCCAAGGACGACTCCGCGGCCGATAGGACATTCATCGGTCGGGCGGCTGCACTGGCATGCTTTCATGCGGTGCTCGAGCGCGTGCTGGCCGGTCAGCGACAGATCCTCACCCTCTCGGGCGAGCCGGGAATCGGCAAGACGCGATGCGCCGAAGCCTTTGCCCGTGTGGCCGAGGATCAGGGACTGCTCGTACTGTGGGGGCGCTGCTACGAGGAACCGGGCGCACCGCCCTACTGGCCGTGGGTACAGGTGCTCCGGGAATTCATCAGTGTTTCCTCACCCACCGAAGTGCAGCGCGCAATTGGCACCAGCGCCGGCGAGATCGCCCCATTGCTGCCCGAACTGGATCCGGGCGAGTCGCAGTCGACGGCACCAGGCGACCCGGCTGAACAGCCGCAGCAACGTTTCAGGGTCTTCGACGCAATAGGCCGCTTCTTCGCCAGCAGCGCCGCGCAGGTGCCGATCGTGGTGATCCTCGACAACCTGCACTGGGCCGATGCCTCGTCCCTGGCGCTGCTGGAATTCCTGGGCAACGGACTGCATCGCCACCGGATCCTGTTCGTCGGCACCTATCGCGACAGCGAGGTTTCGCGCAAGACACCTCTGGGGCATACGCTGGGTGACCTGGCGCGTGACGGCGGCATGGAGCGCATCCGTCTGGCCGGGCTGTCGGAAGCCGAGATCGCTGCACTGGCGCCCGCCATCGCCGGCGAACCCCTGCCGCCCACTGCCATCGCGGCGATCCACCAGCAGACCGACGGCAATCCGCTGTTTGCGATCGAGCTGATTCGCATGCTGCAGTCGGAGCTTCGATCCACAGGCGGCGGGCCGATCAGCGTGCGGATCCCCGATGGCGTCCGGGAAGCCATCGGTCGCCGCCTGACCACGCTGCCGGAAGCCGTGAACGCCTTGCTCACCATCGCCTCCGTCGTCGGCCGCACGATTGATGTCACCGCGGTCGCCAGCGCCGCCAACCAGAACATTGCGACGGTGCTGGCCCATCTGCAGGTGGCCGCGCGCACCGGACTCATCGAGCCCACCGGAGACACTTCGAGCGGCTTCCGCTTCACGCACGCTGTTATCCGCGAGACGTTGTATGACGAGATCCCGACGCTGGAGCGCCTGCGCCTGCATGGCTCGGTGGCCGCGGCGCTGGTGGCTGCACACCAGGGCGACCTGGTACCTGCCATTTCGCGCATTGCCCATCACTACTATCAGGCTGCGGCACTCGACCACGCTGACCAGGCGGTGGACTACGCGATGCGGGCGGCCGCGCATGCCTCGCGCATGCACGCCTACGACGAGGCCATCGAACACTACGACCATGCGATGGAAGTCCTGTCGCTGAATACGGAAGACGGCGCGGAGCGCCTTGCTCGTGCGGGCCTGATGAAGGGCACGATGCTGTGCATCGCCGGGCGCATCGGCCAGTCGATCGCGGCCTTGCTCACCGCGGCCAATGCGGCCAGGAGTCTGCAGAACGGCCCGCTGCTGGTCGACATCGCGTTCCAGCTCGTCATCGCCACCTCCTATGCGCCGCAGCGACAGGCCATCCCGCTGCTGGAGAAAGCGCTGAAGCTGCTGCCGGCAGAAGCCAGCGTCGCCGGCACCAAGGCGCACGCTGCCATGGCGTATGCGCTGCGTACCACGGGCAAGGCCGATTCCATTGCGAGGTCCGTCGAGCAGAGCCGCGAGATGGGTGAGCGGATCAGCGATCCGGCAACCCGGGCGCACTGCCTGTGCCTGTCTGTCATGGCGCTGCGCGGACAACCCAGGACCCTTGCACAACGGCTTGCACTGGGCGAACTGGCCATCGACATCGCCAGGCGCAATGGCCTGGACAACCTGCACGGTATGGCGGCCGACTTGCACGTGATGGACCTGCTCGAACAGGGGCACGTGGACGAGGCCGCGGCACTGAATGAACGGGTCTACCAGACTTGCGCCGGCCGTTTCTTCATCTACGAGTACAGTGCAATGAGCACCCGCATCGCGCTGGCACTGCTGCGCGGCGAGTGGAGCGGACTCGAGGCGCAGATCGAGGCGCTGCTGGAGCTGGGCCACAAGACCCGCGCGCAGGACGCGGAGGGTGTCTTTGGTGTGCAGATGTTTGCACTGAACCGGGAGCTGGGCCGCCTCGACGCGCTCGAACCCCTGGTCCGGGAGTTCGCGAACACGGAGGTGCACCGCGCCTGGGCGCCGGGATTGATGTTGATCTGCGCCGAGCTCGGGCTCACCGAGCGAGCCCGCGAACTGTTCGAACCGGCGGTCGGCGACCGATTGCGGGAGCTGCCGCGTGATGATCTCTACGTGGTGCAACTGGCCCATTACACGCTGACGTGCTGCCTGCTGGGAGATGCCGCGCGCGCTCCCGCCCTGTACGAAATGCTGTTGCCCTACGCGGACCAGATCCTGAATCACCCGCGCGCACTTTGCCTCGGATCAGCGCGGCTGTACCTTGCGATGCTGGCCGCTACTGCCGGTGACGAGGCAGCGGCGCAGGAACATTACGTGGCGGCTGTGGCCCGGCATCGCGAACTGCGTGCCTGGCCGGCACTGGCGCGGACACTGTACCTGTACGGCGCGTTTCTGAAGGAACGCGCCGCCGTGGATCCGGCCGGCGAAGCCATGCTCGCCGAAGCCGAAGAGCTCGCAACGCGGCTGGGTATGGCCTCGCTCGCGCGGCAGATCGAACAAGCCCAGCGCGGCACGGCTGCAGAAACCGGATTCCCAGACGGACTGACCGCGCGCGAAGTCGACGTGCTGCGCCTGCTTGCCATCGGGCGCAGCAACCGCGACGTTTCCACGGTGCTGTCGATCAGCCTGAACACCGTAGCCACCCACGTCCGCAACATCCTGACCAAGACGGGTTGCGCCAATCGCACCGAGGCTGCGGCCTATGCGATGCGCGACCAGCGACTCGCGCCGGAACACACCGACCGCGAGCGCCCGACCATGAAATCCAATTGAAAGAACAGAGGAGAACGCCATGCCATTGTTTGTCATCGAACGGAATTTCGCCGAAGCACTGAATCCATCGGCGGCCGATATCAAGGCACTCGGCGAGGTCAATGCCCGGATGGGCGTGAAGTGGCTGTATTCGTTCCTGTCCGCCGACAAGCGCAAGACCTATTGCCTGTACGAGGCAGAAACCGTCGAGGCGATTCGCGAGGCAGCGCGTGCTGCGGGCCTGCCGGCGGATGTGATCACCGAGATTTCCGGCGAGCTGCGCCCCGGAGTCGCCGCGGCCTGATATTTGCCAGGACCGCCGACTCCGGGGCAGCGCTTCGGGGGTGCTATCTGTGCCCGTGCCCGTGCTCGTGCTCGTGCTCGTTCCCACGGCGCCGGCCCCAGGGTGCGCGGGAGATGTCCTCGTACTTCCAGATCTCGCCGCCCAGCGTCACCACGTAGGCCGTATCGCCAACGATCTGCATCGAGGTGGGCTGGTTGATGCCGCTGACGATGGTCTCGACGCTGCCGTCCGGATTGATCCTGCCCAGCGTTCCCGTATTCGGCAGGGCCGGTGTGCCCGCGTCGGTGGCCGGATCACCGACCCAATCGCCTTGTCCGAGCACGAACAGCGACAACCCACGGCCGCGTTCCACATCCACCGGCAGGCGCACGCCCGAAGCGAGCTCGAATGGCTGACGGCTATGCGGGGCCAGCAGCACCACCTTGCCCACGTCGGGCAAATGTGGCGCCGGACCGGCCTCGGCGACCAGGACCAGGTTGCCGATGACATCCATGCCCGTCGGTACGATGTTGTCGAAGGCCTGCACCTGGCTGATCCGGCCATCCATCCTCACGTACAACACGCGGTTGTGATGTCCGTCCGTGACCAGAAATCCGTCGCGGTAGGGTTCCATCGCGTACTGCAGGCCTTCCGGCAAGGCGAACGACGTGGCCGGCGGATGTGTGGTCGACCAGGCACCGATATCCGCGATCACCGTGAACGTGCCGGAGTCATCCACTCGGTAGATGCCATCGATTCCGTCGCCGAGCGGAGGACCGACCAGCGTGACAAGAACGTAGGCCGTCTTGCCGACGAATGCGACGTCGATGGCGCCGCCGATCCCGATGAGGGATGCCGGCAGTCCGCTGGCATAGGTACTCCTTTGTCCAGTCCGCCGATCGATTCGCGATATCCGACCCGCGGACCCTTCGGTAACAAACAGATCACCGTGCGGACCTATCGTGCTACCGGAACCGCCGGCGAGTCCGACAACGAACGGAGCCGACGGCGCACCGGCCGCTGCGATCGATGCACCGGCGAGGCCGCACGCGACGATCCAGAAGACGCATATGAACTTTCGCATGACGCTCTCCCTGTCTGGTCTGATGACTGGAAGCGCGAGCCTAGTAGCCGGTCCAAAGGGTGTAATCACCAGAAATGGTGAATGCGCATTGGTGAGGATTGCATTTGCCGCGATAGCCACGGCTTTCACGACGGCCGGCGAGCAGGAGCAACCTCCGACGCCACGCCACGTGGCGATGAACTGGGCGCGGCGGCTTCTTGCCAAGGGAGCAAGCGGGCGACTACAGGCGGCGAGTCGGCGGTGGGCGAGGGGATTCAGGTGAATTCACCCGAGCCTGATGTGCAGATTTACCGGCCGAGGCCCCGTGGTCGGTACGCTCGGACTCAACATATGAGCCCTTACGAACAACTGACTTGGCTGGGAATGGCCGATCGAAAGTACTATCCGCGTGGCGAAAGCGTCACGTCCTTCGCCTAACTGACCAGTTCGGTCGATATCGGTGGAGTGCCGCGAAGCTTCTGGCAACCACGAATCAGGTGGTCGGCGGTTCGCCGGTCCTACTCGGGCCAGGTCCGGCCGGAGAGCTCGCAGGCCGCCGCGTTCGCGTCAGTCGATGCGATGTCCGCTCGGGTTGCCGCGAACTCATCCGCGAGTGGTGTGCCCGCACCGAGCGCGACGGCGCGGTCTGCCTGGTGGCGAGCCTCTTCCCCGCAGTGTGCGTCCGCCAGCAACTGCGCCAGATTGTTGCGCGGCGCCGGATCATCGGGCGCGATCCTGATCGCGCGCAGGTAGGCGTCCGCCGCCGCGCCCTGGTCGTGCGCGGCGTAGGCGATGTTGCCGCGCCCCAGCCAGGCGGGCATGGTTTCCGGCCAGCGTGCGATGACAGCGTCATAGGCCGCGCTGGCAGCGTGCGTCTCACCGGCGGCCTCCAGCCCCGCAGCGGCCTCCACGTAGCGCAGTGCATCGGCATCCATGGGGATGACGCCCGGCACGAGCGTAGTGATCGCCCAGCGCCCACCGCGATGCCACGTCACGGCGAATCGCTGCCAGCGCATTTCCAGCCGCTCTTTACGGCCAGAGCGCAGGATCGCCACGTCGCGATCGGCGTCGTAGCCGATCAGTACTGCGTAGTGCCAGAGCGGCAGTCGCGTTGCGCCAAGGTTCTGCAGCACCAGCACGGGCCGTCCCGCGTCGAGTTCCGCGATCATCTCGTCTGCGGTGGTGGCGAGCTGGTACGGCAGCCGAGCGTGCCGGCGCGTTGCGCCGATCAGCTCGGCCTGCAGGCTGCCGTGGCGGCCGGGAATGAACACCTGTGGCGCAAGCGTCGCCGGATTTACGTCGACGCCGCTCGCGCGCAGCAGCATTGCCAGCGCGGCCGGGCCGCACTGGAATTTCTGCTGGGGAAAGAATGGTGTGTCGCGCAGTTCGATCGCGCGCGGCGCGTCGGGCGACAGCCCGTTTGCCAGTGGCGGCGAGGCCGCGCACCCCGCGAGTGCCATCGTCGCCGCCAGCGCTGCCACCAGCCCTGGCGGTGACAGCCCGCGTCGAATCACGCCCGCTTGAAGATGTCGATGACGCCGGTGAACTCGAGGATCATCAGCACCACGAACACGGCGCCGACGATGACCAACACGCTACCACCGGCCGGTGCGTGCTGGATGTGGGTGGAGAGTGTTGCGAGCTCCGCATCGGTCAACGCAGCGATGCGTCCATCGACCTGAGCCGGGTCGACGCCGAGCGCGAGCATTTGCTCGCGCACATCGGCGCGAGCCATGAAAGTCAGCACTTCGCTGCGGTGGTTCTGTCCCTGCGTCACCAACACAGCATCGGCGGTGCCGACAATTCCGGCCAATGCCGGAGTCTGCATGCCGAGACTCAGAAGGCTCAGGCTGGTAACCGCGACACAGGCGCGGCGAAATTTCTCAACTTGCATGGGAGACCTCCGGTAGCTGGGCGACAGCAGCACGGGATGAGATGGCAGCCGGAATGGCTGGCAATCTACCCGTGTCACCGCAAGGCGGAGCATCCACAGCGCCGCCATCAGATCGCTACCTTAGTTGAGGTGTCATGCGCCGACCGTTCGGTACCGCACATAGGCGCTTGAGCGCAACGCGCTTCGCGGCAGCAGCTCCCGCAGTTCACGGGCCCGCTTCGAGAAGAGCCGAGCGGCCGTCAACGTCCATTTGCCCAGGATCGTGTACGAGGACTTTCCGCCAAAGACCTCGGCCGCCAGGGCCACGAACTCGCGGTAGGTCAGGCGGCCGACAGGCTCGAACGGCGCCTCCTCCGTCAGTACGCGATCGTCCTCGGGAACTGCGCTTCCCACGCTGCCGTGACCGGAGGCCGGCCGGCGGTGAATTAGACGATGCTGCTGCCCGCGACTGCGTTCGCGGTTTGCGTGGCATCAAGCAGGTCGGCCGTTGCCAGGGTGTCCGTCTCGTTGACCTTGCGTGGGTTGCGGCTCACCAGCCGCACTGGCGACTACCCGCTATCGGATCGCTGCAACGTGTTTGGCGAAGATGTTCAGGATGGCTTGCCAGCCCTGGATCTGCTGTTCCTCGGAATGAGTCGTCTCCGCGTCGAACGTGACCCGTACCGTGACGCCCTGGCCGCCCTGCATGAACTCGACGACGCCCGTGCGCTCGCCAAAGGAGTATTCGATCAATTTGCCGGGTACAACCTTGGTGTACGTGCCGGCGATGTCAAGACCGAAGCTGCCGTCCTTGGCCTCCATGCGCGAGGAGAAGGCTCCGCCTGCGCGCAGATCGACTGTGGCCTGGGTGAGGAACTTGCCGGCGCTCTTCTACATTTGAGCCGTTGTGCGAACAAGGCCGGGCAAAGAAGACCGTTTGAATTTCCTATCCGCGCGAACAGCGTCCGTATTACGATGAAGAATTCGCCGAACTCGTCTGCCTCGCCAAGCTCGGCTGCGGCCAGTTGTTCGAAGCGCCGAAGAGAGCCGTCGGCTGAACGGCGGGGAGGGGAAGCATGAAGCCTCGAACGATCATTCTCGCGGCGAGCCTGCTCGCAAACGGTTGCGCAATCGCCCCGAGCCAGGATGCGCAAACCGCGCCGGCGCTCGAGGCGCTGTCTTATCACGTCGGCGGGCGCGCCGATTGCTCCGCCGCAGACGACGGCGCCATGCACTGCACGCGCCAATGGCCGGGCACGTATTTCGAGACCGCGTTCGAAGGCCCGGCAATCTCCTTCCAGGTCGGCCCCGGCGATGTCAGCTTCAGGATCAGCGTCGACGGCCAGGTGCGCGATTACCTGCGCAAGCCGATGCCCGGCGCCTACCCGATCGAAGGTCTGTCGCGGGGCGCCCACCGCGTGCGTCTCGACGTCGTCAGCGAAAGCCAGGCCGGCCCGACCGAGTTCGACGGCTTCTTCGCCCCCCGCGGCGAGCGTGCGCTCTCGCTTGCGCCCCGTGCGCGCCAGATCGAGTTCATTGGCGATTCCGGCACCGTCGGCTACGGGATCACTTCGCCCACGCGCGACTGCACCGAAGCGCAAGTCTGGGACGCGACCGACACCTCGCAGGGCTTCGGCGCACTGATCGCGGACCGCTTCAACGCCGACTACCAGGTCAACGCCATCTCCGGCCGCGGCGTCGTGCGCAATTACGGCGGCTTCCAGGGCGACACGCTGCCCGCCGCCTATCCCTATGTATTGTTCGATCAAGCCAAGCGCTACGAAGACCCGCATTGGCGCCCGGCCGTCGTCGTCATCGAGCTCGGCGCCAATGATTTCTCCACGCCCCTGCATGACGGCGAGGCTTGGGCCGATCGCAACGCGCTGCATCAGGATTTCGAAGACAGCTACGTCGCGTTTCTGGACGCGCTGCGGCGCCAATACCCCGACGCTCTCATCGTCGTGGTGAGCGCCGACGCCGAAGGCGGCGAGATCGAGACCGAGATCGCCCGGGTGGTGGATCGCATGAAGCAGGCAGGGGAGACGCATCTCGCCTATGTCCCGTTCCGCGGCCTGGTCAGGACCGCCTGCAATTGGCACCCGAGTCTCAGCGACAACCGCCTGATCGCCGGGCGCATCGCCGAAGCCATCGAAGCAGCGGGCGGACCCTAGAAGGGCAGGGTGGCTCCAGCGACTGTGGCTGGCCAACACTGGCGACCGCAATTGCCTGACGAGGCCCATGGCCGGCACGCTCGAGCTCGAGATATGAGCCGTTGTACGAGCAAGGCCGCGCAGAGAAGACCGCTTGAATTTCCTATCCGCCGTGCGCACCTTCGAGGGTCGCATCAGGTCACCGCGTGACTAGCCGCCGACATAGGTGTGGGTGCCGCGCGTGTGCACGCGGTCGGACGGCCAGGATGTCGCCCGGCTTGTAGGTCGGCCCCGGCGCGCAGCTTGCGATAGATGGCGGCGAAATCCTTGTAGGTTTCTTCCATCAGCGCCTCGAAGGAGTCGATGACGAAATAGCTCTCCTGGAAATCGTCGATGCGGTATTCGGTGCGCATCACCCGCTCCAGATCGAAATGGATGCGGTTGGGCGAGGGGCTTTCCACCGAATAGATCGATTCCGCGCGGCTTGAGACGATGCCCGAGCCGAAGATGCGCAAGCCCTCCGGCTTTTCGATCAGGCCGAACTCCACCGTGTACCAGTAGAGCCGCGCCAGATTCTTCAGCGCATTGAATTCGCTCAGCGCCCGCAAGCCGCCCTTGCCATAGGCCTCCATGTAATCGGCGAAGACCGGATGGGCCAGCATCGGCACATGGCCGAAGAAATCGTGGAACACGTCCGGTTCCTCGATGTAGTCGAGCTGGTCGGGGCTCGCGGATGAACTGGCCCACGGGAAAGCGCCGGTTGGCCAGATGCTCGAAGAAGATCGCGTCCGGCACCAGCGAGGGCACGGCGACGACGCGCCAGCCCGTCAGCTTCTCCAGCGCGTCGGAGGCGCGCTCGAATTCGGGAATCTCGCCGGCGATCAGACCCAGCGTCTTCACGCCGGCCAGAAATTCGTCGCAGGCGCGGCCCGGCAGCACCTGCATCTGCCGCTCGAACAGCGTCTTCCAGGTGCCATGCTCGGCGGCGCCGTAGCGCTCCCAATGCTGGTCGATGGTGAAGTCGTCGCGGATTTCGGGATGCTTGGCTCTGCAGTCTTCGAGCGCCGGCATGGCTGCTCCCTGGCGCGCGGTGCGCGCGTCAAATCGCTTCGCGGCGATTAGACGACCTCAGCCCCGGCCTGTAAAGCGAGTCGTGCACCAAGTTTCTTGCCGGTGACATGGCTGGCGCCGCACGCTGTTGCGGGGCCTCCCGCAATTGGCAACCCCATTGCCGTCCGCGCGGCGTATGGTGCGCCACTTTTCACCGCCGGCTTGATAGCCGGCGCGCCGGGAGCAGTCGGTATGGGCGTGTTTGAAGCGCAGGATTTCGACCACCACGAGACGGTGGCGTTCTTCGAGGACAAGGCCAGCGGCCTGAAGGCGATCATCGCCATTCACTCGACCGCGCTCGGCCCGGCCTGCGGCGGCACGCGCATGTACCCCTATGCCAATGGCGATGAGGCGCTGACCGATGTGCTGCGCCTGTCGCGCGGCATGAGCTACAAGAGCGCGATGGCCGATCTGCCGCTGGGCGGCGGCAAGGCCGTCATCATCGGCAATCCCGCGCACCGACATCACCGAGGCGCAAGCTGCTGGCCTATGCCGAAGCGGTCAATGCGCTGGGCGGGCGCTACATCACGGCAATGGATGTCGGCATCGGCCCGAAGGAACTTGCCGGTGATCGCGCGCGGCACGAAATACGCCGCCGGCTTCGACCAGCCCGGCAAGACGGGCGGCGATTCCGGACCGGCCATGACGACCTGGGCACCTATGTCGGGCTCAAGGCGGCGGTGAAGCATCGCCTCGGCGCCGACACGACCAAGGGCATGACGGTCGCGATCCAGGGCCTGGGCAAGGTCGGCATGGGTCTGGCCGAAGTCGCTGCACAAGGAAGGCGCCAAGCTGATCGTCTCCGATGTCAATGCCGGAGGCCGTGAACGCCGGCCGTCGATCGCTTCGACGCGACAGCCGTTTCGCCCGACGAGATCGTCACCGCGGACTGCGATGTGCTCTCGCCCAATGCGCTGGGCGCGATCCTGAACGATCGCTCGATCCCGAAGCTGAAGGCCAAGGTCGTGGCCGGTGCGGCCAACAACCAGCTCGCGCGCGACGAGCATGGCGCAGATGCTGAAGGCACACGGCGTTCTCTATGCGCCGGACTATGTGATCAATGCCGGCGGCATCATTCGCGTGGCCGGGCAGATCTTCGATTGGGACGATGCGGAGATCGAGCGGCGCACGCTCGCGCATCGGGCGGACGCTGACGGCGATCTTCCGCCGCGCCGAACTGGAAGGCCGCACCACCAATCTGATGGCCGACCGCATGGCCGAAGAGCGCATCGCCAAGGCCGAAGCCGCAAAGCGCCAAAGCCGCGGAGCGAGTGCCCGCCTGACCAGGCCTCCGACACGGACAAGTGATCAACCGGGAAAGTTGAAGAGCTCAGCCAGCAACTCCCTCACTTTGGCAGCCGGGAACGGCTTCCTCAGGAGTGCGTAGAACGGATAGGTCGGCTCGACCTGCAAGTCCCCCGTGACCAGGACCTTGGGAACATCGTCATCGAACATCAGCGCGACCTGGTCACCGCTGGTTTGCGGGAGTCTATAGTCGATGAAGAACACATCGGGCTTCTCCTTGCGATACGCGGCTATGGCTTCGTCGGGGTCCGAAAAGGTAACGACACGCACGTCCTTCGTGGTGAAAAGGTGGGCAAAGATCCTGCACAGATCCGATTCGTCGTCGAGGTAATAGACTGTGATCACGTCGCCTTCCCGGATTTCGTCGAACGCGGAAAAGAAACTTCGAAGCAGGTATTCGCGTCGTCGTCGACGACGCGAATACCTGCTTCGTGCTCGTCGAGAATGCCCTTGGTAATTGCCAGACCGAGACCGGTGCCGGAACCGGCGCCTTTCGTTGTGAAGAAGGGCTCGAAAAGGTGGTTTCGAACCGACTCGGGAATGCCTGCTCCAGAGTCAGTGACACGAAGCGCGACCCGACCTTCGTCCAGGTCGGCGGTGCGCAGCCGAACCCATTTCGCGGGAAGACCGCTCACCGCATCGATCGCATTGTTTATGAGATTGACCACAACCTGCTCGATCTCGATCTCATCGCAGTCTATGAAGGCGTCTGTCGTGCACTCATGCTCAACAGCGACTCCTTCACGTTTCGCTCGAATCGCCGTCATCACCAATGCCTCCTCGACGATCTTGCCCAGCGAGTGGGAGTGCCGATCCGACTGGGCGCTCGTGCGCGAGAACTTCTTGAGGCTTTTTACGATCTTGTCGATCCGACTCACGGATCGCGCAATGCTCTCGAGGTTCTCTTGCAGGTCCGGCGACTCATCGGACGCGGCGGATATAAGCTCGGACGCGCCACTGATGATCGACAAGGGATTGTTGATCTCATGAGCCACGCTCGCAGCCAACTCTCCGAGTGAAGCGAGCTTGCTGCTCATGATTGCCTTCTGCCGCTCTTGCTCGTATCGGCGCTCGTCCAGCTTGCGCTGATGGATGTCCTGAATCGTCCCGGATAGCGTCACGACCTTTCCATCCTGATAATTCGCTCTTCCGTTCGTAAACACCCAAAGGACGTTGCCTTTGGCCGTCTGCGCCTTGAGTTCGAGGCTGTAGGGTTCACCGAGCTCGATGGCCCGACGCACCGCTTCGTCGATAATCGGCTTATGCTCGTCGACGAAGAGATTGAGGCCTTCTGGCAACTGTGGCTTTCTGTCCTCCCGCTTTTCGACCTCCAGAATGTGGAAGGTCTCGTCTGTCCAGGTCAGCTCGCCGGTGGCTACCTCGAGCTCCCAACCCCCGACCTTGGCGATCGCACCCGTCTCGTTGAGAATCTCCAGCGTCCGTTCAAATTCTCTCCGGTCGTGTACGGCGTCCGTCACGTCGAAGCGGATCGCCAGGTAGCTCTCGATCTCCCCTTCCAGATTCGTGACGGGAACGATGATACTTTGCTCGAAGTACAGCTCGCCGGACTTCCTGCGATTCACGATCAGGCCAGCCCAGTGCCTGCCGCTTGAAATGCATTGCCAAAGTTCCGCAAAGAAAGCAGGCTCGTGGTGCCCGGAATTGACCAGGCGATGGGTCTTCCCGATCAGCTCTTCACGGCTGTATCCACTGATCTCACAGAACTTGTCGTTTACTTCGGTGATGACGCCCCGACGATCGGTTCTGGCCATAATCGTCCTGGCGCGCAGAGCCTCGAGCACTTGGGACAACTTGAGACGAGCTTCTTCCTGGGCAGTGACGTCGCGGGCTACTGCAAAGACGTATCCGGACTTCGGATCTATCTTTGATGTCCAGGACAAGACTCGATACGTCCCGTCAGCGCACCTGAAGCGGTTACGAAAGTCGATCGTGGGCTCGCCCGCCTCCAGATTACGCAGCGCGCGCAAGGTATCTTCGGCATCGTCGACGTGGACATACTCGAGGAAAGGGCGGGACAAGAGCTCGCGCTCGGAATGGCCGAGGATCCTGGTGAACGACGGGTTCACCTTGATGAAGTGCCCCTCGATACTGGCCACACACATCAGATCGAGCGAAATGGAAAAGAATGTCTCGATATCTTCGGGGTACGCTGGCTTGGGTTTCATCGCCCTTCCCGTTTCATCGTCGACGCGATCTTCGACCGATGATGTGCGCAACGCAAGCGTGACCGTGGTCGGCATCCAGGATCCCGGTTTCCTTGCCGTTGCGACTCAGGATCACGGTCCGCGCGGGACATGGGGCCCGGCTCTTGAAATTGCCGGGCACTGATCAGCCCTGCCGCACCCACTCGGCAAGCCGGCCGATGCCTTCGGTGATCATCTCCCGTGAAATGCCGGAATAGGCAAGCCGGATGTAGTGCTGGGTCTCGTCCTTCTGGCGCGTGCCGAAATGATGGCGCGTGCAGAATGACACGCCGGTTTCATGCAGGGCAGCCGTGGCCAGTTCGGCGACATCCTTGTAGCCCTTGAGCCGCAACAGTTCAGTCACATTGGGAAAGAGGTAGAAGGTCGCATCGGGCCTTGCCACCTTCAACCCCGGCACCTTCTGCAGCGCTGCGATTGCCGCGTCGCGTCGCCCCTGCAGCTCCGCCAGGATGGGCGCCGCGCCCGTGGGATTGGCCAGTGCCTCAACGCCCGCCACCTGCACGAAATGCGTGGTGCAGCTTTCATCGTTGGTGTTGAGCTTGGCGATCTGTGCGATCACGTTCTCCGGGCCCGCCGCGCAGCCCAGACGCCAGCCCGTCATCGCGAACTTCTTCGAGAAGGTGTAAAGGATGACCGTCCGCTCGGCCATTCCGGGCAACGACGCGATGGACGCGGACTTGCCGGCATAGCGCATCTCGAAATACGCCTCGTCGGATAGCACATCCAGGTTGAATTCGATGGCGATGCGGGCAATCTCGGCCATCTCTTCCGGGGAGCTCTCGCAACCCAGCGGATTCTGCAGGTTGTTGTAGATCAGCAGCCGCGCCTGCGGCGCCAGCGTCCGCAGCTGTTGCAGGTCGATGCCGAAGCCCGTGGCCGTCTCGCGATATCGATACGGCAGCGCCTTGCCGCCAAAGTAATTGATCTGGCTTTCGTAGATGGGGTAACCGGGGTTCGGATACAGCACGCCATCGCCGGGGTTCATCAGTGCCTGGATGAATTTCGTGATCACCGGCTTGCCGCCCGGCTGCACGACAATGTTGTTCGGGCCGAGTTTCAGGCCGCGATCGCCACCGATGTTGGCAGCCAGCGCCTCCCGCAGGGGCGCAATTCCGGCCGCGGCGCAGTATCCCGTCTTGCCGTCGGCAATGGCCCGGTTCATGGCCTCGACGATATTGGCCGGCGTGGGCAGGTTGATGTCGCCCAGGTGGAAGGGAAACACGCGGTTTCCCCTGGCAGCCCACTCCGCCGCCGCGAGGGATACGGCAAACGCCGTTTCCGTCCCCAATTGTTCCTGTCTGCTTGCCAGCTGCATGAATCCCCCACTTGCCATCCTGATCCGGAATTGCAGTACTTTAGCTGCAGCCGGCCCTGCAGCGGGCGCATGAATTGATTCGCCATCTCTCGCCGCAGCGTGACCGCCGTGGCGATGAATCCTGCCGCCGGACAGCGGACGGCGTTCTGGAACCGCTCCCGATCCGGGCGTGTTCACCGATTGCCGCGCCCGGCGTCGGCCAGCCTGACTGGCGTGTATCGGCCAGTCGATGGCACCGCACCGGCATTCCGTCATGTGCCGTGGCTTTTCTGCATATGAGCCGTTGTGAGGACTTGCCCGAGTGGGAAGGACGGATTGTAATTGCTATCCGCCCCATACGGGTTGCAATCCCTGTCCGCCGGATGCGCTCATGAATAGTTTCAGACTGCTTCTGCTATTTGCACTGCTCGGCACCATCGGAACAGGCTGTTCCAAACACGATACTTGTGGGTCGGTGGGCGAAGTCGCGTTCGTCTGCGGCCCGGTCAACGCTGAAGACCTCGTTCTCGTGCCGGAGACGCCGTGGATCATCGCGAGCGGACAGGCGGCAGGTTCCGGGCTCTATCTGCTGAATTCAAACAGCGGCGACTGGCGGCCCTTGTCGATCCAGACGCGTCAGGACCGCGCGACGTATCCGGATTGCCCGGCGCCACCCGCACCGTCCGGACTCCAGACTCATGGCCTCAATATTCGCGCCGGCACCGACGGGCAGTCGCGGTTGTATGTTGTCGGCCATGGTGCACGCGAGGCAATCGAGGCATTCAATGTAGACGCTTCGGGTGAGCAGCCAGTGGTCACCTGGACAGGCTGCGTACCGCTGCCGGAAGGGCTCGCGGCAAACAGCGTCGCTTCGTTTGCCGACGGTTCCCTGGTGGCAACGGTGTTGTTGATGCCTGGTACCACCTTTGCCGATTCCGTCGCAAAGAAGCCGACCGGCATCGTGCTCAAGTGGTCACCAGGGGATGGCGGCTTCGAACAGCTGGGCGGAACGGCGCTGCCCGGCAACAACGGCATCGAAGTCTCGGCCGACGGCCGGGAAATCTACGTCGTGTCGTCGGGCCTGCAGACCATCGTCGCCTTCTCGAACGCCAATCCGGCGACCCGCTTGCGATCGACCCGGCCATTGCCGATGACACCGGACAACGTGCACATGGGCCCGAACGGCCAATTGCTGACGGCCGGGATGAAGAACGACGTGCCGGAATGCGGCGGCCCGCCCGGTCCGGAACACGACCTGGCGGCCCTGTCGACCTGCCCGCGCGGCACCGTCGCAATCGAAGTGGATCCGGTTACGATGCAGGACCGGATCCTGGTGGAGACGCCGGCAATTCCCGCATTCAGCAATGCCACCATGGTATTGCCGGCCAGCGGACAGTTCTGGTTCGGGACCTTCAGCGGTGATCGAATCGCGCACCGACCAGTGCGCTGATGCAATAGTCCGCTCCGGGGCCGTACATTACAGATTCGGCGAGATGCCGCGACCATTCTCGAAAGAAGGGGGGTACAAAACATGAAGTCATTGGCATTGCGCGCGACATCAATCGCGCTGGGATTGTTGCTGCTGCCCGTTGCAGCCTGGTCCGGTACGGAGTGGATGCCCGATGCGCGTACCAACGCCGCCCCTGTCACCGTCACCCGCGCGCAACTCTACGCCGTGCTCGACAACTACCTGGCGGCGCTGAAGGCCCGGAACCCGGCCGGAGTGAAGTGGGCGAAGCATGTGCGCAACACCGAGAACAATGTGGCGCTGATGGTCGGCGATGGCCTGTGGCGCACCATTACGGCGCTGGGTACCTACGACCTGCGCTTTGCCGATCCGCAACTCGGGCAGGTGGGGTTCTTCGGCACCGTGACCGAAACCGAAGAAACCGCGGCTTTCACCCTGCGGCTCAAGGTGGTCGACGGACAAGTCGCGGAAGCCGAGACCCTGGTGGTGCGCCAGCTGGATTCCGGCATCAAGTTCGAAGGCCAGAAATTCGAAGACAAGCCGGCCATGAACGAAATGCTGGGCGCAGCCGCGCGCATGCCCCGGGCACGCATGGTTTCACTGGCCAATGGGTACTTCGACACACTGCAGCTCAATGACGGAACGCTGTTCACCAAATTCAACCCCAACTGCAAACGCGTCGAGAACGGCGTGCAAACCACAAACAACGCGAGTTTCGCGGTCGTGCCTGTGGCGCGCCTGGGGTGCGAGCAGCAATTCCGCCTGGGCAACTACCGCTATGACACGCGGCTGCGCGCTCGGCGATTTGTGCTGGTGGACGAAGAACGGGGTCTGGTGCTGGCTTCCGCCTTCATCGACCACGGCGGATACATTGACGACTACGAGCTGACCGATGGCACCAAGGTGCGCTCGCCCGTGCACCGGCCGCACAGCTTCTACCTGTTCGAACTGTTCAAGCTCAAGGAAGGCGGCATCGAGCAGATCGAGGCCAACTTCATCACGGTGCCCTACAACATGCCCTCCCCGTGGGATGACTGGGCCCGATAGGGGTGGGATAGCGGGTCATTTGGTGAGTTCGAGCCTGATGACCGCAGCTGGTCTGCGATCGGTGCGCTCGTGCTCGATGTCGCCGCGGGTTCGCAACCGCCGCGCGGCCAGCCAACTATGGCTTGCGGTACTGCGTGTGCAGCTCGCGTGGCCAGTACCGCACAGGCTGGACTCCGTCGGCCTCGATGAGATCCGTCTTGATGCGCTCGTACTCGTAGCAGTTGAGCTCGTACTGATTTCCCCACGGGTCGGCCATGTTGTAGGCCCAGCAAAAGTCGAAATCGACCACGTCACCAATTTCAAGTGGCTGGCCCGATGGGCTGATGATCTCGCCGGGGAGCGAACGGGCAAATGCGATGAAAGCGTCTGCGTCCAGGCTGAAGGCAACACCGGTCTGCTGCGGGATCATCGGGTGCCCCTCGCTTGCCTCGAACAGCGCGAGCATCGTCTGCCCACCGTCGGCGGAGATCTGCAGCGGCCCGCCCTCGACACCCTTGGCCCAGAACTCGAACCGCTCAACGGGCTCAAACCCGAGGTGCTCGGCGTACCATCGCGCAGCCGCCTCCCGGTCGGGCACGCGGATGTGCACGTGGTCGAGCCGTCCCATGTGGAATTTCGCCTTGCTCATGTCCGCGACTCGCTGTCGTTGGGACATCCACCGTACCCCGGACGTGGGGCTGCGTCGAGGTCACGCGTTTCCCCTGGCTACACGTCGGCCCCAAGCGCGGCCGGCTGAGCGCGTATTCAGCTTGCCGAACTGAACATCGCGATAGGACAATCGCAATCAACCTGTCAAGCGGTAGCGCTGCCGCAGGAATTCTCCAGGAGCAATGCGGGAGTGCTGACCATGAACCTTGCTGTGAAATCCGCCACGACGATTTCGCGAGTCGCCCTGATGGCGATACTTGCCGGCACCGCCGCCTGTGGCAGGCACGATTCATCGGCATCACCAGGCCATGAAGGGCGATTTGCGGACGTCGACGATGCGCGCCTGGCAGCGGCGGGATCCGAGCCGCAGAACTGGTTGATCTACAACGGTGGTTGGCACGAACAGCGCTATTCGGCATTGACGCAGATCGACACCAGCAACGTCGCGCAACTCAAGCCCGCGTGGTTCATCCAATTCGATACCACCCGCGGCCAGGAGGCAACGCCGCTGGTGGTCGATGGCGTGATGTACGTCTCCACGGCATGGAGCAAGGTCTATGCGCTCGACGCCCGCACCGGCAAGCAGCTGTGGTACTACGACCCCAAGGCGCCCGGCATCAGCGGCGTGCCGGCGTGCTGCGACGTCGATAATCGCGGCGTCGCGCTCTACAAGGGCAAGGTGTATCTGGGCACGGTGGATGGCCGTTTGATCGCACTGGACGCCGGCAGCGGCAAGGAAGTGTGGAGCACGCAGACCACGCCGCGCGATTCAACCTATCTGATCACCGGGGCGCCACGCGTGGCGCATGGCAAGGTATTCATCGGCAATGGCGGTGCGGACTTCGGTACGCGCGGTTTCGTCAGTGCCTATGACGCGGCCGATGGCAAATTGCTGTGGCGCTTCTACACCGTGCCGAACCGGCCGGGTTCCGCGCCCGACGGCGCCGCCTCGGACGAGGTGCTCAAGACCATGGCTGCGCCGACCTGGCCCGGGAAGTGGTACACGGCCGGTGGCGGCGGCAATGTCTGGAATTCACTGGTCTACGACCCCGACTTCAACCAGGTGTACCTGGCTACCGGCAACGGGTTTCCGTGGAACACGAATCTGCGCACTTCGAAAGCCGGCGACAACCTGTTCATTGCCTCCATCGTTGCCGTCGATGCCGATACCGGTGCGTACAAGTGGCACTACCAGGAATCGCCGGGCGAGGGTTGGGACTACGATTCGGTTGCCGACATGGTGCTGGCCGATCTGCAGATCGACGGGCAAACGCGCAAAGTGCTGGTGCATCCACCCAAGAACGGGTTCATGTATGTCATCGATCGGCAGACCGGCAAGTTGCTTTCCGCCGATCCGTACGTGCACGGCGTCAACTGGGCCACGGGTGTGGATATGCAGACCGGCAGACCGCAAGTCGTCGCTGCTGCCCGCTACAAGGACAAGCCTGTGACCGTTAGCCCCGGTGCTGGTGGCGGCCACAACTGGAATCCCATTGCCTTCAGTCCACAGACCAGGCTGCTGTACCTGCAGATCAGCGACAACTCCTCGTCCTATCTGGAGCCGGTCAGCCTGCAGGACTATCGATTACGCCGGAGAAACCGAGCCTGGGTATCAACTTCGCGGGCATGGTGACCGGCGGCATGCACGGCGCCGCGCCTGCGATGGCGGACCCTGCCGGCAGGAAGACTTCACCAGCGCCTGGCCACGACGCACCCAAGGGCTACCTGATGGCCTGGGACCCGGTGGCGCGCAAGGCGGCGTGGCAGGTCGAGGGGTCCGGCGGTGGGGTGCTGGCAACAGCCGGCGGTCTGGTGTTTCAGGGCAGGAGCCGCGATGGCGTGCTGGGTGAGCTTGCCGCCTATCGCGCGGACACGGGCCAGCAGTTGTGGAACATCGCCACACCGAACGCCATCATCGCCGGCCCGATGTCCTACAGCGTGGATGGCGAGCAGTACATTGCGGTCACGTCCGGCGCCAACTCCATGACAGGAGGCGGCCCGACCTACATGCCGCAGCCAGGTCGATTGCTGGTATTCAAGCTCAATGGCACTGCCACATTGCCTGCCGATCCGCCCTTGGCCGGTCCGGCGCAGCCACCGCAGCAGGTGGCATCGCAGGCCGACGTGAATGAAGGGCTGCATCACTACGATGCCTACTGCGTCCGTTGTCATGGACCCAACGCCGTGGGCAACAACGTGATTCCGGATCTGCGCCGCTCGGCGCTGCTCACGCAGCCGGAAGCCTGGCGCGGCGTTGTCGGCGGGGGTGCGCTCGAAGCGCGCGGCATGATGGGATGGTCGAAGTATCTGTCGGCAGATCAGATCGAAAAGATCCGGCTGTACGTGGGCGAACAGGCGCGTCGACTTCAGCAACAGCAATAGATCACCGTCACTACCTCACGGCTTGTAGGCGATGGCTCCGGACTTCGGGTCACGAGAGTAATGACGGAAAAAATCCCAGGCGATCTTGCCGTACTCCGGATACAGCGCGTGCATCAGTCCCTTCGTATAAGACAGCGCCACCATCGGCACGCCGGCCGCATCGTTGATGTACCAGCGGTAGCTGTCGTATTCGCCATTGCGCTTGATCCGGTCCATGGCATCGGCGCGGAAACCGTTGATGGGGTAACGGACGAAATCGTAGCTGGCAATCCGCGGCATGCCGTTGTAGCCCAGGAACATGTTGAGCTGGTTCTGGTAATTGCTGGCGATGTGGCCGCTTGCCTGGTCGAAGGCGCCCGGTAGATCGAACTCCGAAGTGGTGAACATTATGGGCAAGTCGACCTTGTCGAACTGCTTTACCTCTTCGGGCGTGCCGGTATAGGGCGCAGCGGCCATCGGCACTGCGGCGGCGAACACAGCGGGCTTGCCGTTGGCGGCGCGTAGTGTGGACGAACCACCCAACGAGTAGCCGGTGACATACACGCGCGCCGGATCCAGCGCCGGATACTTCTGCAGCGTGTACTCCACCAGTGCCGGCAATGACGCGCCCAGCGTGGGCATCGAGCTCTGGTGTTCGGGAGCCACGATGGCAAAACGCTCGGACGCGGCCAGCGGCAGCAGGCCGATCTCCTCCACGAACTGGCGCGGATCATCGCCGCCACCATGCAGGGCCAGTACCAGCGGCACCGATGCCTTGGCCGCGGTGCCGTCCAGCACTTCGGTGGGCAGATAGTCGAACCAGGTCTGCAGGTATTCACCCTCGGGGGTGGCCAGCTTCCTGAAGCGGTCTTCCTGGTGGTCGATGACGCGGATGCCATCGCGCGTGCCGCCGTTGAACACGGCATCGCGCTCGCACAACGACAGCGGCGCCTGGTCCATGCTGTAACCCTGGTACGGCGTCGAGGCGCTGTGCAGGCCCGGACGGGTCACGGGGACACGCATCGCGTGCGTGAACAGGTTGTAGTAGGCGTCGGAGATGATCGCGGGCAGGTCGGGCTTTGCCGCGTGCGCCACGACCACACGCTTCAGCGGCAGCTGCTGGTCGAAATACGCTTCCACCTCACCGGTTCGGGAATACGCGTTCGTATCGTTGGCCGCCCGGTATTTCGCCAGTACGTTGTCGGGTGGATTGACGAGATAGGCGGGAACCAGACCTGCCACCGAACGCACGTCCTGCATGGTCCCGTTCACCAGCAGCATGCCGGCAATGCGGCTCACGTAGTCCAGCGTGCCGGCCACGTAGTCATTGAGAAAGGTGGCACCGCCGTCTATGCCGATCACGTACGTGTAGCCGAAACCTCCGAAATACTCGGCATCGGAGTAACGGACGCCATTCCTGCCGCCCGCACCGGCTTTCTGGGCCAGCATGGCAGTCTGCAGCGCGTAGTAGTACTTCTGGTCGCCGGCGCCGAATGCCTTGCCGTCGGCAGGCGTCACCAGAACCACGCTGCCGATGGCCTCATCGATGATGCGGATCAGGCCCAGGTTCTTCAGGTATTGCAGCGCCGCGTCCTGATTGGCGAATGACTGTTCGGCAAACACCAGAATGTCGGTGTTCAGGCGCGCCGCCGCCCGGCCGCCATAGAGATTGGGCGAACGGTAGATCCAGGTGGTCCCTTCGCGGATAGCCATCCAGCGCCGGATGCGAGACGAAGGATCTGCCGGTGTTGCCTTCCAGCCTGGCGACGGCGATCGGCCCGTTGACCCGCGCCTGGGCGAGTGATTCGAAGGTTGCCGCATTGCCCTGGCGGCCGGAATAATCCAGCGCCAGGCATCCCAGACTCGTACAACCCAGCGCCACTGCGCACGCGATACGGGCGAAGACGGATCTCGACATATGAACCCCCTGCTGTTTGCGCGTCCGATGGTATCGGATCGGACGCCGGCGCGAAGCGCAGGGCAGCCCTCCGGGCCCGCAGTATTGCAATATGCAAACGTTTGCATCTATTCTCCGCCCAAACAAGACTTGAGGAGGAGGGGGGTATGCTCAGACAGCCACATCTGGTGCTGCCGATCGCAATCGCCGGTGCCTTGACAAGCGGGGGCGTTGCGGCCCAGACCACCAGCGCGGTTGAGCTGGAAGAGGTCGTGGTCACGGCACAGAAGTCGGGCAATCAGGCCCTGCAGTCAGTACCACTTGCCATCCAGGCCTTCGATGGCGAGGACCTGAAGGAACGAAACATCACGGACATCGGTGACCTGGTCACCGCCGTCCCAGGTGCCTTCGAGGGACAACGCCAATCTGCCGCATCACACTCCTACAACCTGCGCGGCGCCGGCGGCAGCAACGCCAACGGCGATTCACCCATTGGTTATTACCTCGACGACGTGCCATTCGTCGTGACGAACTTCGGAATCGCGCCGCCGGTGAGGTTCCTGGACATTGAGCGCATCGAGGTCCTGCGCGGCCCCCAGGGCACGCTGTATGGGCAGGGATCATCCGGCGGCGTATTCATCTTTCACACGCGTGATCCCAGCCTGACGGACTACCAGTTCATCGGCGAGACCGAATTGGGCACCACACGCGGCGCGGGCTCCGCCAACTATAGTTTCGCCGGAGCGGCATCCGTTCCATTGATCCGCAACAAGCTCGCCGTGCGTGTCAGCGGCGGGCATTCCTACAACCCGGGCTGGGCCGACGCCTACTTCGGTCCCTACGACGGCACTCCCGACCAGAAGGGCGTCAACGGCATCAAGAACGACGATGTGCGCGCGGTGCTGCTGTACCGGCCTCTGGACAATGTCAGCGTCCGCGCCCAGTACTGGCAGTTCCGCCCGCGCCAGCAGTTCACGGGGTTCACGGCCGCGGTTGACCCCGCGTACTTCGAGAACACCGCGGGGCAGGACAGCTTCGCCAATGGCGATTTCAAGCTGTGGAGCCTGTCGGCTACGGTGGATTTCGACAGCTTTACCTTGACCAGCGCCACCAGCGACCTGAAGGGCAATTTCGGCATCAACATCCCGCTGTCACCCTCCGGCTTCTTCTCCAGCCAGTTCTTCCCGAAGATGTTTGCCCAGGAGCTGCGCGCCTATTCGACCGGCGACGGTCCGTGGCACTGGGTGGCGGGCGCGGCCTACCAG
>CAWEUI010000016.1:0-114657 GCA_963812195.1 uncultured Gammaproteobacteria bacterium | reverse complement strand
CTCGTTTGTTGTCAGTTCGGCGCGATGTTCTTTCCCGACCGCCTATCGGCCTACCGCGAAGCAAAGCGAGTCCTGAAGCCCGGAGGACATTTTCTATTCAACGTATGGGACCGGATCGAGGAGAACGTTTTTGCGGATGATGTGACGAACGCTCTCGCAAGGATGTTTCCGAACGATCCGCCGCGTTTTATGGCCCGCACGCCGCACGGTTACCACGATACGGCGCTGATCCGTAGCGAGCTGGAGGAGGCAGGCTTCTCTCGTGTGGTGATCGAGACGAGAGCCGAACAAAGCCGTGCACCCTCGCCGCGTATTCCGGCCGTTGCTTATTGTCAGGGAACTGTTCTTCGCAACGAAATCGAGGCCAGAGAAGCGGGAAAACTGGAAGCTGCAACCGACTACGTCGCATCCGCGATTGCGGACAAACATGGCCGCGACGAGGTTGCGGCCAAAATTCAGGCACACGTAATCGTGGCTGCGGTCTAGGTGTTGGAATATCCCCTTCTGGCCCTTAGCGGACTTACCAACCAAATTCCCGCATGTCTGCTTTCGCGGGGAACGCGGACATGACGCGCCGCGTGTTTGAAGGCCACGCGCGCTGATTACTTCAGCGCCTTCAAAATCCCCGCCGCGCCCGCACGCACAATGCCGAGATCGCTTCCGATGGTGATGAATTTGAAGCCGCGCTTGGCCATCACCAGCGCGCGCGCGGCGTCGCTGCAATAAATGCCGGGGATCTTGCCGGCCTTCCTGGCGGCTGCGCAGATTTTGTCGATGGCGCGCTCAACTTCCGGCGCGGCCACGTCCTGCGCGCTGCCGGCCGAGAGCGCGGTTGAAAGGTCATAGGGGCCGACAAACAGCGCGTCGATGCCGTCGGTCGCGGCAATGTCGTCCACGTCATTGAGCGCCGCCGCCGTCTCGATCATGGCGAGCGTCAGCGTCGCCGCGTTGGCCTCGCGCAGGTAGTCGGTGGTGACGGTGCGGCCCTGCAGCGCCATGGCGCGCTGTGGGCCCCAGCTGCGCTCGCCGAGCGGTGGAAACTTGGCGACGCTGGCGAAGCGGCGGGCGTCGGTCGCGCTGTTGATCATGGGCGCGATGATCGCCTCGGCGCCGAAGTCGAGCGCGCGCGAAACAAACGCGAAATCGTCGAGCGGGATGCGCACCACTGGCGCGGCGTTTGCGTGATACAGCGCGGCGATGCCGGCGATTAGCGCGGCGGTGTCCCACAGTCCGTGCTGGACGTCGAGCACGGCCGCGGCAAAGCCCTCGCGCGCGATCGTCTCGGCGGCCAGCGGGGAGGCGAGCGTGCACCAGGCGGAAAAAACGGTTTCGCCGGCACGCAAACGGCCGGCGAGGGCGAAGGCGGCCACCTCAGCCGCTCTTTTTAACTTGCTCGACCGCCTGCGCCAGCAATTCGCTCATCTGCGCGCGAATTTGCTGGTCGGTGGCTTTGCCCTCGAGGTCTTTGGTGAGCTTGCGCACGACGTCCTCGTCGCCCGGCTCCTCGAAATCCGCCATCACGACCTCTTTGGCGTAAGCCTCGGCCTCCGCTCCGCTCTTGCCGAGCACGCCGGCGGCCCATAGGCCCAACAGCTTGTTGCGGCGGGCCATGGCCTTGAAGCGCAATTCCTCATCATGCGCGAATTTCTTCTCGAAACCTTCCTCGCGCTTGTCGAAACTCGTCGGCATGGCCGCCCTCGCTGTTCGCAAATCACCGCTTGCGACCGGCCGGTCGCTTGCATACATAGGCCGCTTGCGCCTTGCATATCGCCCGGCATGCGTCAAGGCAACATCCGGCCGGAAATTTGCGGCGGAAATGCGAGGTGGAAACGTGACCGTCCCTCGATTGTGCTGCCCTAATCGATCGGCTAGGTTGACCTCGTGCCCGGACCGTTCTCGCGCTCCGCGAAACGTCTGGTCCCGCCGCCGCGGATCTTTAAGACGTCATTAAGCAGGAGCCACGGCAAATCCGATGGACTTTCAAAAACCACGGTACACCCCGATGAGTTGCCGCCGCCGCATTTACGAAGGCAAGGCGAAGGTCCTCTATGAAGGCCCCGAGCCCGGAACGTTGATCCAGCACTTCAAGGATGACGCGACCGCCTTCAATGCCAAAAAGCACGAGGTGATTGAAGGCAAGGGCGTGCTCAACAACCGGATCTCCGAATACGTCTTCCAGCACCTCAACGATATCGGGGTTCCGACCCACTTCATCCGCCGTCTCAACATGCGCGAGCAGTTGATTCGCGAGGTGGAGATCATTCCGCTCGAAGTGGTGGTGCGCAACGTCGCCGCCGGCTCGCTGTCGCAGCGCCTCGGCATCGAGGAGGGCACCCAGCTGCCGCGCTCGATCATCGAGTTCTATTACAAGAACGACGCGCTCAACGATCCGATGGTGTCGGAGGAGCACATCACCGCCTTCGGCTGGGCGAGCCCGCAGGAGATCGACGACATCATGGCGCTGGCCATACGGGTCAACGACTTCCTGTCCGGCCTGTTCCTCGGCGTCGGCATCCGCCTGGTCGACTTCAAGATGGAGACCGGCCGGCTGTGGGAAAACGACGTGATGCGCATCGTCGTGGCCGACGAGATCAGCCCCGACTTGTGCCGGCTGTGGGACATCAAGACCAATGACAAGCTCGACAAGGACCGCTTCCGCCGCGACCTTGGCGGGCTGGTGGAGGCCTACACGGAAGTCGCCAAGCGCCTCGGCATCATGAACGAGGGCGAGCCCCCGCGCGGGGCGGGTCCCGTGCTGGTCAAAGGCTAGCGTTAGCGGGTCAACCGTTCGTCCCCGCGCAAGCGGGGACCCAGAGCCCTAAATCGAGGCCGCAGTTTTTGGCCCCTGGGTTCCCGCTTTCGCGGGAACGAAAGGAGAGCGGCCTTGCCTGCGCTCCGTTTTCCCATAGTTTAGGCGTGGATAGCTGGCTTATTGTCAGCCTATTTTCGCGATTTATGCGGTAAATCACCTTCATGAAAGCCCGCGTCACCGTCACTCTCAAGTCAGGCATTCTCGATCCGCAAGGCAAGGCGATCGAAGGCGCGCTGCGCTCGCTTGGGCTGTCGGGCGTTACCGCGGTGCGCCAGGGCAAGGTGTTCGACATCGAACTGGAAGGCTCAGACCGCGCCCAGGCCGAAGCCCTGCTCAAGCAGGCCGCCGACAAGCTACTGGCCAATACCGTGATCGAGAACTACCGGGTGGACGTGCTGGGATGAAATCCGCCGTCCTCGTTTTCCCCGGGATCAATCGCGAGCGCGACATGGCGCGCACGATTTGGCTCATTTCCGGCGTCGCGCCGGCCATGGTCTGGCACACCGAGAAAGAGCTTCCCGCAGGCACCGACCTGGTGGTTCTTCCAGGCGGATTTTCCTACGGCGATTACTTGCGTTGCGGCGCGATCGCGGCGCGCTCACCGATCATGGACGCCGTGCGCAAGTTCGCCGACGGCGGCGGACTGGTGCTCGGCGTCTGCAATGGCTTCCAGATTTTGTGCGAGGTTGGGCTTCTTCCCGGCGTGCTGATGCGCAACGAGAACCTGCGCTTCATCTGCCATGACGTCTATCTCAGGGTCGAGCGCTCCGACACGCCCTTCACGCGCGGCTACAACGCCGGCCAGGTGATCCGCGTGCCGATCGCGCACGGCGAGGGCAATTACATCGCCGACGGCGAGACCATCGCGCGGCTGGAAGGCGAGGGCCGGGTGATTTTCCGCTATTGCTCGCCCGACGGCATGATCGACCCGAACTGGAACCACAACGGCGCCATCAACGCCATCGCCGGCATCGTCAGTGAACGCGGCAACGTGCTCGGCATGATGCCGCACCCGGAGAACCACGTGGAAGCGGCCGTCGGCCCGACCGACGGGCGCGGGCTGTTTGCCGGACTCTATGAGGTCCTCAGCCGGGCGGCATAAGCAGAGTAACCCTCTCCCCTTGTGGGAGAGGGTGGTGAGCGAACGTAGTGAGCGAGCCGGGTGAGGGGGCCGGTCGCGCGCCAAGTTCACCCCCTCACCCGGTCCTCACATCGCGTTCTGCGATGTTCGGACCACCCTCTCTCACAAGGGGAGAGGGTAAGAAAAAGCAGAGTTCGCTACTCGTGATCCCCAACGAGACCCCCATCACCCCCGCGCTGATCGCCGAGCACGGCCTGAAGGCTGACGAGTACCAGCGCATTCTCGATCTGATCGGACGCGCCCCGACGCTGACCGAGCTCGGCATTTTCTCGGCCATGTGGAACGAGCACTGCTCGTACAAGTCCTCCAAGGTACATCTGCGCTCGCTGCCGACCAAGGGTCCGCAGGTGATCCAAGGCCCGGGCGAGAATGCCGGCGTCATCGACATCGGCGATGGGCTCGCCTGCGTGTTCAAGATGGAGAGCCACAACCACCCGAGCTACATCGAGCCCTATCAGGGCGCCGCCACCGGCGTCGGCGGTATCCTGCGCGACGTGTTCACCATGGGCGCGCGCCCGGTCGCCTGCCTCAACGCGCTCTCATTTGGCGACCCGGGGCATCCCAAGACGCGGCATCTCGTCTCCGGCGTGGTCGCCGGCATCGGCGGCTACGGCAATTCCTTCGGCGTGCCCACGGTCGGCGGCTCGGTGCGCTTCCACGCCCGCTACGACGGCAATTGCCTGGTCAACGCCATGGCGGTCGGCATCGCGCGCAAGGACAAGATCTTTTATTCGGCCGCCTCCGGCGTCGGCATGCCCATCGTCTATCTCGGCTCCAAGACCGGCCGCGACGGCATCCACGGCGCCTCGATGGCGTCGGCCGAGTTCGGCGAGGGCACCGACGAGAAACGCCCGACCGTGCAGGTCGGCGATCCGTTCTCGGAGAAGCTGTTGCTGGAAGCATGCCTGGAAATCATGGCCAAGGGCTGCGTGATCGCCATTCAGGACATGGGCGCGGCGGGCCTCACCTGCTCGGCGGTGGAGATGGGCGCCAAGGGCGATCTCGGCGTCATCCTCGATCTCGATTCCGTGCCCTGCCGGGAAGAGCGCATGAGCGCCTACGAGATGATGCTGTCGGAGAGCCAGGAGCGCATGCTCATGGTGCTCAAGCCGGAGAAGGAGAAGGAAGCGGAAAGCGTGTTCCGCAAATGGGGCCTCGACTTCGCGGTGGTGGGTGAGACCACGCCGTCAAAACGCTTCGTCGTGCGCCACCACGGCGACACGATGGCCGACCTGCCGATCAAGGAATTGGGCGATCAAGCGCCGGAATATAAACGCCCCTTCGTCAGCGCGGAGAAGCCGGCGGCGATCAATGCTGCTTCGGTACCGGCGCCGGAAACAATCGCCGACGCGCTGGAGACGCTCATCGCCACGCCCGACCTCTGCTCCAAGCGCTGGGTGTGGGAGCAATACGACCACATCATTCTCGGCAACACCGTGCAGCGCCCGGGCGGTGACGCCGCGGTCGTGCGCGTCGAGGACGGGCCGAAGAGCCTGGCGCTCACCACCGACGTGACGCCGCGCTACTGCGAGGCCGATCCGTTCGAGGGCGGCAAGCAGGCAGTGGCCGAATGCTGGCGCAATCTCACCGCGGTCGGCGCCAAGCCGCTCGCCGTCACCGACAATCTCAATTTCGGCAATCCGGAGCGGCCGGAGATCATGGGGCAGTTCGTCGGCTGCGTGCGCGGCATCGCCGAAGCCTGCAAGGCGCTCGACTTCCCCGTCGTGTCGGGCAACGTGTCGCTCTACAACGAGACCAACGGCAAGGCGATCCTGCCGACGCCCTCGATCGGCGGTGTCGGCCTCATCGACGATTTTCAGAAATCGGCGACGCTTGCCTTCAAGCGCGCCGGCGAGGCGATCCTGCTGATCGGCGAAACCATCGGCTGGCTCGGCCAGTCCATGTATCTGCGCGAGATCTGCGGGCGAGAGGAGGGCGCCCCGCCGCCCGTCGATCTCACCGAGGAGCGCGAGAACGGCGATTTCGTGCGCGCGCTGATCCTCGACGGCACGGCAAGCGCGGCGCACGATTTTCCGACGGCGGACTGGCGGTCGCGCTCGCCGAAATGGCGATGGCCTCCGGCATTGGTGCTGCGCTCAACGAGGCGCCGGCCGACATCCCAGCGCATGCTTATTGGTTCGGCGAGGACCAGGCGCGCTATCTCGTCACCGTGCCGGCGGCGACAAGGCGCAAGACGTACTCGCGCGCGCCCAAGAGGCGGGCGTGCTGGCGGCTTCCATCGGCGTGACCGACGGCAAGGCCCTGGTGCTGCCCGGCGAGCGGCCGTTGCCGGTCAAGGCGCTGACCGACCGCTTCGAAACCTGGCTGCCGCGCTACATGGCCGCCGGCCTTCAGGCGCCGTCGCGGCTATGGCAGTCGGTCACTAAAGGCCAGGCATAAGTCTGGTATCAGAGCAAAAGCCGACATAGCGCGACCGTGTCGCCATGTTCGGTTATGACCCGAAGCGGACATTCCCCCTTGTGCGTGAATGTCTGCCTTTGGGATAAAAGCAGGCATCGCGGGGACGTGTACCGCGCAGCAAGGTTTGTACTGGGGAACTCCGCACTATGCGCACTTTCCGGCGGTCCGCAATAATCATTAGCTTCATTACATTGGCGCTTTCGTCCCCTGCGCATGCGATCTGCGGCCCAGGAAATAAAAGCTGCGAACCTTCAGCAGATGAAGTGCAGGCGAAGATAGTACGATTACTTAATTCGGCTTTTCTGACGCCGTACTCGATAGTCTCATTGGAGGAATTCGATGGTCGCGGCGGCGGCAAACTATATGAAATGCGGTTTTTAGCTGTATTGAAATATTCTGGTGACAAGCTGCGTTGTCGGAATAGCCTTTGCCCCGAATTGCATAACTATTTGCTGGAAGTCGACGCAGCCACAAAGAAAGCAAAAATTGCCGGTTGGCTCTTTTTTAAACAAGCGGAGCGAGGATGGCGCTAGAGCGCGACACGCTAGACGGCTAAATCGTGCAAAACCAACCGCCACCGAATATCCGTACATAGCCCTCGGCGGACATTTTGAGATGAGGCGGCGATGTCTGCTTTCGGGGGTAAAGCGGACATCGATGTGAAAGGGCCTCACTTCTGCTTTTGACCCGAAGCGGACATTAGAGCTACTCGGCAGTAACCAATCGGGCCCCTACCACGTTAGGAAATGCTTTAAATTCTTGAACTGTTCCTACCAGCGTGTGGGTACCGGCCCTTTCCATTCCGGTCGCTCTTTCTTAACCGAGCCGGGAACTAAAACTACTTACCGCGTTTCGGGTCGATAGGGGCTCACAATGAGTACAGTACAATCAATTCCTATTCGGCTTTATGGTGACTTGGACGCCTACTCTGATCGTATTGGCTTGGCTCTTGCGGCCTGCGGCGGAATTAAAAGATCCACAGGACTGCCTCGAATAATAGCCAACCGAGAATAGTGACCCATAAGATAACAGTGACGACGCCAAATCCCATCAGGAACGCAGGCAAGCTGCGGCCGGCCCGGTGAAATAGCAGCTTCTTGCGGATTTCGGGCATTCTGATCCCGATGACCCCGCGAATAGTTTCGGCATATAAACAACTGAGCCGCGCAAATGGTTCCTAACCGAGGCCGCCATCTGATGGGGCCTCTGTGTCATTCGAACCGTAGGCGCGATGTCTGGTCATGGCCCTTAGCGGACATGCGAGACTTGCTCATCGATGTCCGCTCTTGAGGTAATAGCAGATATTTTTGCGCCAAAGCGGACATAACCTTTCACAGGTCGCGAAATGCCATTTTATGTTTGCTGTCGGGGGTAAAGCGGACATGCTCGGGCGTGAAACGGTGTCCGCTAATTACCCGAAGCGGACCACACTAAAGACGCGTAAGAAGAGCGACTAGTTGGCTCTGCCGGTGCGTTCAGTTTTTTAATCGGGAACTTGTGCGCGCGGCATTTGCGGCGAAATCGTCCCTGTCACATCGATCGAAGTCGCATGGGTCTGCCTGTATTCGCGAGTAAACAGAACAGACCCGACGATAATGCCGCCGAAAAATACTGCGACGAAAACCAAACCAAGCAGGCTTGGAGGATGCGGATCAACTCCCCACAATTGCTTTTCTAGGAGCGCTTTGTCGCGCCAATTCATCCTCATCGTGAACACTCGATATGCTGCTGCCGCACCGACATTTAGCCAATGTTCTTAAAATCACGTAAATAGAAGGCTGCGCCCCGCAGGAAAGGGATACCGACAAGGCGAGGCTCGTTCTGCGGCACGCGCGAGGCCATTCGGCGCAATTGATTGCGACCGCATGTCCAATCCCGCTAGTGCGGCAGCAATGCAAATGTCCGATTTTGAGGGGTGGGTTCAACCGATCGACGCAACACCTTCTAATCTTGTCAGATAGGGAGGTGTGCGATGGGGGTGCATGCGCGGACATGGTTCACACCGAAGCAGAAGGCAGAGCTTTGGGAGCGCTGGAAGGGCGGCCAGTGTGTGGCGGATATCGCCCGCGCGCTTGAGCGGAGGAACAAGAGCGGCGTCTATCGGGTCTTGGCGCTCAATGGAGGGATCGCCCCACTGCCTCGCCGGAGAGCTCAGCAAGCGCTGAGGCTTGCGGAGCGTGAGGAGAATATCGCGTGGCATTGCGTCCGGTCGGTCGATACGGCAGATCGCACAGGGCCTTGGACGATCGCCGTCGACGATCAGTCGCGAGATAAAACGTAACGGAGGCCGCCGTGCTTACCGCGCCAGTTGGGCCGCCCGGCGGGCCTGGGAGCGGTCGCTGCGTCCGAAGCCCTGTCGCCTGGCGTGCCATGCCGGGCTACGATGGAGCATCGCGCAGAAGCTGGCGCTGCAGTGGTCGCCGAAACAGATCGCCGGCTGGCTGAAGCGGCAATTCCCTGCCGACCAGAGCATGCAGGTATCCCACAGAGTTCGGATCTACCGAAGCCTCTTCATTCAGACACGCGGTGTGCTGAAAAAGGAGCTGATGACGCACCTGCGCACGGCGCGGCAGACAGCCTGGCCTCCTCGGGAGGCCGCTCGCGTGCCGCCTCGAGCATCATCAACATCCCGGCAAGCGTCTGGCCAATGCCGTCATGCAGATCCACGGCCGTGGCACGGCGGGCCTTCTCCTCCGCCGCAACGACCTGGCGCGCGTAGCTGCGCAGGCGTTCCTGCTCGCGCTGCAACTTCACATTGAGCTCCACGAGCTCGGAAACATCGCGCGCCACGCCCCACAGGCGCGGCACGTGGCCACCCTCGACCATGGCGCTGAACGAGGCGAGGTACGTGCAGGCGCCACCGGGCCGCGGGACCATGAATTTCACGCCTTCGATGCTGTGGCTCTCCCCGACCAGCTCGGCAAGGCGGATTTCGAGCGCGGTGCCCCAGGGGAACTGGCTCCAGGGCTTGCGGACCCCTGCGCCATCCGGCTCCATCCTTTCGTATGACAGGTTGCCTTCCGTGACCCGCGCATGCCGATGCATCCAGTCGCGCCGTTCCGACCAGGGGGAGCTCCAGCGGCATGGGCGGATCTATCTCCAGGCACCACACGGCTTCATGGGTCAGCTGCACGAAGCTGCGATAGCGGCGTTCGCTTTCGCCCAGGTTCCACAGTGCAATGCGCACCTGCGTGATGACCAGCGACAGGATGAACGGAATGACAGCGAAGATGCCGAGCAGTACCTGGAACAGCCCGAGACGCAGCAGCGGGTCGGCGAACGCGAATGGGCCGGTGCGTCCTGCCCACAACCCGGCGCACAGCAGATTGGTCACTGCCACCATCGCCAGGGCCCAACGCGGCGGCAGGCAGAAGCAGGCATAGACCAGCCACGGACCGACCAGCACGGGCAGCGGCAGCAGCGAACCGCCGCTCAAGGCATCCGCCCACCAGAACACCAGCGCCGTGCTGGCGACCAGACCGGCGGCCACCGCCAGCAACTGCGGCGCGAGCGCAGCAGCAGCTCTCTGTGCGCCGCAGGGCGCGCCTGCGACCACAACACCACCAGCGGCCCGGTGCTCAGCGCACCGAGAACCAGCTCACCCCAATGGAACGGCAGGCGGAACGGAATCCTCGCGGAGGATGCAGTAAATGCAGAGTCGATGACGGCCGCGGCAACTGCGCCGCCGCGGCCCCGATGGCGAAACCCCAGATCACCCGCGGCACCAGTCGAACGTGAATCCGCAACGGACCGCGGATCAGCGCCAGACAGGCCAGCGCGCCGACAGGTCCGGCGACACCTCCGGGCACGACATCCAGCAGCGTGTAATACAGCGAGAACGAACTGTGTAACAGGCCGCCGACCAGCAATGCAGCCCGTCAGATGAATGGCAAGGATGACTGGCCACGCCAACGGCCGTGTGAACCACAGCACCACGACCAGCAGCCCGACGGAGGGCCTCAGTACAGCCGGCTCGCCCATGGGGTAGCGCAGCTCGTGATCGAGCCACAGCGCCGCCAGGTACAGGCAGCAGAACAGCGCACGTGCGCGCGCCGCGCCACCCAGGCGGCGCTCGAAACCGCTCCAGCTGCCACTGGCCTTGAAGAGAACCGGCTCGGCAGCGCTGTACATCGGTGAATTCCCTGCCCAGGCGACCCTGCACAACCAGTGCAGGCAGTCTAGTACGCCCGTGGGCCAGCAGCCATGTCCGCACCGGGCCAGGTAGATTCGGTCATATCCTTCAAGCTACGCTCGGACAGCCACCGCAGCCGCACAGTCGACCCCAGCGCCAACTAATCCGTGGAACTCGCCCTGATCGACGCCATAGGACCGTTCTTCCGCGGACTCGACCAGCGGCGCATCAACTGGTCGAAGATTCCCTTCGCTCATCTTGCTGCAGCGGGGGAACGACGCATCGAGCAGTGGTCCGCCATTCAACGTGACTTCACCACGCTGACGGACAGGGTCGCCGGGCTGGGCTACAACGCCATCACACTGGACGACCTGGCGCATCTGGCCGATCACCCGTGGTTCGAAGCCGAAGTGCGCGCGACGCAATGCGGTGTTCCGCGAGGAATTCCGCCGGCTGTTCGCCATTGCGCGCGGGCGCGGACTGAAGATATTCATCACCGCGGACTACCTGACCAGTTCGGCGGCCATCGACGCCCGGCTACAGGGCAAAGCGCCGGCCTCGCGCCACTGGTTCGGCGAACTGGTCGAGGGCTTCTTCACTGATTTCCCGGAAGTTGCCGGAATCATCCTGCGGATCGGCGAGAGCGACGGACACGACGTGGTGGACAGGCTGCGCAGCCGGCTCGCCGTGCGTACCGCAACTGAAGTGCGGCAGTTGCTCGAACAGATCCTGCCGACCTTCGAGAAGCATGGCTCGCGCCTGATCTTCCGCACCTGGACGGTCGGCGCGCACCTGATCGGTGATCTGATCTGGCACCGGGGACGGATCGCGCAGACGCTCGCCTGGCATCGACTTCCCCGGCGCTCGTGGTATCGATGAAGTACGGCGAATCGGACTTCTTCCGCTACCTGCCCCTCAACCGGCACTTCTTCCGTGTGCAGCAGCCGACCATCGTGGAGTTCCAGGCCCGGCGCGAGTACGAAGGCGCCGGGGAATATCCCTCCTTCGTGGGCTGGGAGGTCGAGCAATACGCCAGGGAGCTGCGCGAGGCAAAGCACCTGATCGGCTTTTCGGTCTGGTGCCAGACCGGCGGCTGGCATGCGTTTCGCCGTCTGGCGTTTCTGCAACACGAAGCGCTTTGGATCGAACTCAATGCCGCCGTGATCGTGGACATCATGCAGCGCGGCCAGAGCGTCGAGCAGAGCGTGACCGCAAACGTGGGTAGACAGCGTGCCGCCTCAGCGCTGGAATTCCTGAGACTGGCCGATGAAGCCGTCTGCAGGATCCTCTACATAGAAGACTTTGCCCGGCAGAAGCTGTTCTTCCGGCGCGTGCGCATTCCGCCGCTGCTGCATGCATTCTGGGACTGCATATTCTTCAACGATGCCACGCGCCGGTTGCTCGGGCATCTGGTCCGCGACCCCGAGGAGGCGCTGCGCAGCGGTGAGGCGGCCTTCCGGAACTTCCCGCGCATGCTGGAACTGGCCGCGCAGCTCGACTGGCCCGCCGAAGACGTGCGATTCATGCGTGACACGTACTGGATGTTGCTGCTGGCAAGGCGTTACTACTTCGAGCCGCCCAACCCGGAACTGGAGCAGCAGATCCTGGACGCCAAGGCCGCGTACAAGGAGCGCTGGCCCCGACCGCAGCGGCAGCGCTACCGGTTGCGCACCTCGTTCGAGCCGCTGAAGGTGCACGTACGGACACTGCGCTGGTTGCTGGCGTTGGTACTACGCCGGCAGCGCGGCTACCGCCCCGTACTGGACCACCTGTTCACGTTGCGTGTGCTGTCGTGGATCTACCGACTGCTCCGCGCGCGCAACCGGAAGGTGCTGCCCAAACTGGCACGCAAGACCGCAATGGGCGTGGACGCGATATTTCGTTGAAATCGGCGGTTGCAGCGCCGGTCTATTGTGAGACAGCGCTGTTTGACACACCCCCCTGGCTGTCCGTGCCGGGCATCGTGCCGGGAACCCTCTGAATCCCCTCCACAAGCGACTGGGCGTTGGCCTGCTGCTGCTTCATCTGCGCCTGGGTGAGGCAGGTCTCGACTATGCGCGAACGTGAGCCCGTGACGCTTTCGGTGCGGCAGTAGTAGTCCTGGCCATTCTTCTTGACCAGGCGATAGCCATTGGCGAGCTTCTGGCCCTTGGTGTAGAGCGTCGCGGTCTGGCCGTCCGCAGCCGTGGATCCGCTGGATGCACATGCCGCCAGCGCCAGCGCCGTGACGCAAGCAGACACCGCACCGATGAAAGTCCTGTTCATGCTACCCCCGCCTTGAATGAGGCATTCATTATATCGCTCGATCGACGTGGTGTTCTGCCCACGCCAACGCGAGCCGACAGGACACGGAAGCTCCTCTATCGCAAAGTTGCGCTGGCACCGCACCAGGGAGGCGCCGTCCCCCGCGGCGTCCCGAGCGGCATCCCAACCATCGCGGGTCAATGTGATCCACGTCACATTATTCTGCGCCAGCCGGCTCGACCACCCCAAAGCCTGCGAGTCCCGCGTCCCTTGATAAGGCATGATGAGCATCGATTGTGATCGCCGGATTGCGAAGATTTCGATTCTCGGGCCCGCGGGCTTGAGGAAATGCCGTAACGATGAAGGGTTGGCATCAGGTTGATCTTTGACAACGAATCGGAGCTGTCACCGATATTGCTGACAGACGGCGCCTGGCTGGGCACACTGGCGGCCGCCAGAGACCTGGGGTCACGCGGGGTTCCGGTAACGCTCGCCACGAGCACGAGATTCGCGCCCGCCCGCTGGTCGCGCCATGTGCGATCCACGGTACTCGCACCCCCGACCGACGATCGTCCCGCGTTTCTGCAGTGGTTGCTCGAATTCGGAGCGCGGCATCCGGGCCATGTGCTCTACCCGACCAGCGACAACCTTGCCTGGCTCATGGCCGTTCATGCCGATGATCTGCGGGAAGCGTCCTTCAAAGTCTTTGCGCTGGACGCGGGCGCATTGCTCGAATTGCTGGACAAGGCACGACTGAATCAGCACGCACGCGAGGCCGGCTTTCAGACCCCGGAAACCCGCGTGCCCACGAACGAGCATGAGCTGGTCGCCGCCGCAAGGGAGCTTGGGTATCCGCTGTTCATCAAGCCTCGTTTGCAGCTGTTCGGTGCCGGCAGTACAAAGGGCAAGCTCGTCTGCTGCCAACAGGAACTGGTGGCCGCATGGCAGTCCATCCGCCACGGGATCCGCCATGACGCGAATGTGCTGGCAGCCGCGCCTGACATCGACATTCCAATGGTGCAGGCCTGCACGAGGAACTCCGAGCGCATATACACGCTGGATGGCTACTTCGACGCCGCCAGCGGGCAACACACGATCATCGGGTGCACCAAGGTTCTGCAATTGCCCAGGGGAAGCGGCCCCGGGGTCATTTTCGAACACAGTGAAGTACCCGGCCAATTGCGGATGGCGCTCGAGTCGATGTTCCAAAATATCGGATACTCGGGCGTATACGACGTCGAGTTCCTGGAAGATGAGGGGAATTCCCGGCTTCTCATCGACATCAATCCGCGTTTTTACAATCACATGGCTTTTGAAGTGGAGCGCGGCGTACCCTTGCCCTGGCTGGCCTATCTGGCGGCAAGCGGGCGCTCCAGCGAACTGGTGCAGGCCATCGCCGACGTCAGTTGCAGATCCGGGGGCCCTGTCGCATATGTGCATCCGCTCCCGACTCGTCTCCTCCTCCTTTGCCAACGACTGTCGGGCGTGATGAGCCGTGAGCAGGGCAGGCATTGGCAATCGCTCATGGCCAGCTACGATGGGAGCGTCACCAATCCGATACGAACGCCGGGCGATCCAGGTCCGGAGATCCTTGAAATCGCGCTGCTCGCGCAGAGTTTCCTGCGACATCCACGCGGATTCCTGCGAGGCCTGTTTCATTCGCCGGGCGCCACCCCGGAGAGCCCGCGCGGGGACCAACTGGATTCTGCTGCGGGCAATCCGACCCGGCGTCAGAAGCCCGCACACAATCAGACCCGCGGATGGCTTGAAGGCGGTCTGCAGGTCAGCGGAAACACGGCAAGATTGCGCGCCCTTGTCCAGGAGGTTCATCAATCCGGTGGACGCGCGCCGTCCGACGGCAATCTCTAGGCCGCGGCAGCGCGGCGGCAAGACCCCAGAAGGACCGCCAGGGCTCCACCAGCAGCTCTTTGGCTGTTCACCCCTGGGAGGTGGTCGCCGGTGCGGGAAGGACCAGATCCTTACACATATGCCTCAGCACACCGGCGGCCGGTGAAGGCAATTCCGGGACCCTTGCTGAATTTCCCGTTCCCAGCACTTCTGTAAGCACATCCTTGGAGATTGCAACCCAGCCGCCCGGGGTCTGATAGCTCACCAGGTAGATCCCTTCATGTCGATCGTGAAGCAGGCTGTCCTGCTCCATGAGCCGGGCCCTTCCCGAGGCCACGAGCTGCTGGTCCGACGACAATACATACTTCGCCGGAAGGTCCGGCATGCGCATGGCCCGCGCATCGCCTTCGGTATCATCGGTCGTCGCGATGAGCAATCGACCGGCGCGGCCCGCCAGGTCTCTTGCGCTTGCTGCCGAACTGGCATGAAACGCCGCTTCGAGCCGCTCGAAGATCTGCTCGGCAAACTGCTGGGGATACTCATACAGCTTCTGGACTTCCAGACTGATATGCGGCGCCTTGCGCCAGCCGCTGACCCAGGCGAGCTTGTCGGCGCCGCTATCGCGCTCATCAAACACGTCTTCGAGGCTGAACCTGGCCGGGGCATCCGGCCCCGACGTCTTCGCTGCCATGTGCTCAAGCAGATTGTTGGAGAATCCGTACATCACCCCGTAAGGTGAATAGCCGCCGGGGACAGGCCTGAATCGTGGGCAGTCCTCCAGCAACGGCTTTGCCATGCGGACGATCAGCGAGGCGTATTCGCGCATCAGCCCAACGTGGCGTTGGCCCATCGGCGACATGACGATTCGACCTTCCGGGTCTTCGATGACGAACAGTTCCTCGATCATCGTGTAGGCCCCCAGCAGATCGGTGCGATTCACGAACAACTCCGGATCCGGAGACACACCCTGGCAGATCGCACCAGCCATTTCGAATCGCCGCTCTGTGTCACCGCCGTGGCAGGCAGTTTCATAGGCCCTGAGCATCGGCACCAGGCTCTGTACCGCCAGTGCAAAGTCCAGTGCATTGGATCGGCGCGTGCGCAGGATCAGGCTGTTGTCGGCCAGTGACTCGCCTTCCGAGCGCATGTAGTGGCGCAGCTGCGAACGCAGATGTCCACCGGCCAGCAGTACGCTGGCCTTGTTGATCTCAAGCCGGTCTTCTTCAGCCAGTGCACCGGCTATCAGGTCGGCAACATCGAAGTATGGCGCGAGTCGCTCGTTCGCCGGGCTTTGCGCCACCGGGATCAGCCAGCGAACATCGCGCACGAGCACGGGCTGATCGGATGGGGAAGCCTTCCACAGCAGATCGAGCAGCTGCTGCGCCTGGCGCAACCGCCCCCCCGCGCCATCCGGACCGGCATCCCACAACCGCATCACCAGCAGTTCCAGATACTGGATCACGTACACGTTGAACAGGGTCTGCGCGAAGCGGATACGGCCGTTGCGACCCGGCCAGCGCGTCATCTGCCAGCGACTGATGCCGCGGCTCATCACCTCTGCCGGCTCTATCAAGTCGTTGTGCATCGCCGGTATCGTGCTGGGGATGAAGCCGCTGGCGCGATGCGCCGTGCGCAGTTGGCCGCGCAGGACGGTGTGTTGCCGCGCCAGATGCGCTGCGGTGAAGACGCAGTCTTCGAATTGCCGCCGCATGGTTGCCCGGTCAGGCGCAGACGTGGTTGGCTTGTGCTGTGCGTTGAGCAGTTCCTGTATGCTCTCGACGACGGCGCCGCGTCGGTTCAGCAACAGATGCAGCAGTTCGACATGCGCAGCAAATGGCGCCGCGCCAGCTTGCTCGCCACTCACCACCATCCTCCGCGCCGGAACCGCAAGGCAGGATAGTGCCTGTGGCACATCTGCCGGGGCAATAGTGCTGCCTGCTACGGACCCTGATCGCGACGCGCTGGACACTCTCGGCATCCCGCGTTCGTGTCGTGCGTGCGCTCTCACGCAACTGTCCAATAGGCGCCTTGGCGTCCCCTGGCGCAATGCTCAGTTCGTCGGCGGATCTCCTCTCGATTATGAAAGTGCCATTCGCGTCCCTGCCTGTCGGCCCCGCGTGATCCTGTTGATACTCCGCTCGCGCCCGCCCGGGAAAACAGCAGGCTTGTTTCCTTTGTTCACAATTGATACCTTAAGGTGTCATAATGGTACTTTATGGTTTCATAATGATACCCATGGTCGGAGGGCTCAACACATGTCCGATTCGAATGTGACTGCGGAGGATCGGCTCGATCGCGTCTACCGGACGGTGGCATTGGTAATGCTCGCCATTGGCTCGGTCGACCTGTTGCGTGCCATTGCCCTGGTCGGCAAGCACAGCGATGCGTTCACACACGTTGCGGCACTGACGCGATCGGCGCTGATACTCGCGGCGCTCGCGCTGTGCCTGTTCACCTTGGTGCGCTGTGTCTCGTACAAGCGCGCGTGCCAGGGCCGCAGCCTGCTGGTCAGGAACGGCTTCGTATTCCAGCAAATCCAGAAGTCCGCGGTGCGCGCGGCGTTCGTCACCTATTTCGCCCTGGTCATGATGAACGGCCACGCGGATGACAGCTCACTGCCCGGCCGGTTCTATCTGCACCTGGCGCTGGCAATCATCACACTGACGTTCGGCATCTCGTACCTGATCTCCAGCCACGTCGCCGGCGGGCAGGATTGAGGGCGGACCCATGCACAATCCGCTGCACAACCGCATCCGGGTGTTCCGGGCTGAACACCGCATGAGCCAGGCCGACCTCGCCGCAGCCATCGGCGTGTCGCGCAAGACCATCAGCACCATCGAGGTCGGACGCTTCACGCCATCCGTGGTCATCGCGCTGCAGATCGCCCGGCACTTCCAGGTGCCGGTCGAGAAGATCTTCTGGCTGGACGGCGCCGGCCGCGACCAGCCACTCTAGCTCGCGTACAACTCCCAGAGCTTGATGAGCCGCTGCGTGACCTCATTCTTGGATTCAGCCGAGCGGAATGTCTTGCGCGCACTGGCCTTGTCGCCACTACGCAGCTGAGCCACTCCAAGCACGGCTTCGGCGTCGGTCTTGTTCGACACGTCGCCCTTGGCCAGTCCGGCCTTGAGCGCGTCGATCGCCTTGTCGTACTTGCCCAGACTGAACAGCGTATTTCCCAGTTCAACCAGCTTTTCGCCGGTCGCGGCAGCCTTCGCCTGGGCCTCCATCTTGGGCAGCGCAGCCTCCTCGGCCTTTGCGCGCGCCGCGGCGGACTTCAGATAGCGCTGCGCACGGTCCCGATCTGACCCGGCGGCAAATGCATTGGCCTTCAGACCGGTACTCAACGCCTTTTCCGACTCACCCGGCAACCCCTGCGCCAGTGCTGCCTCGGCGTAACCAAAGAAATCCTGGGACAGCTTCAGATTGCCCGTGGCATCCATCAGGCGGAACAGGATGAGCTTCTGGCGCGGATCAAGACGCTCGCGCTTTACGTCATACAGCAGCGCCAGCCAGGTTCTCGAATCGGGGTAGTAGCGCACGATCTTCTCGAGCGTGGCCTGCGCCGCTGCCTTGTCCCCGGCCTTGATATAGGCGGACTGCAGCAGCACCAGTTCGTTTCGGTCCGGGCGGCGTCCGCGCTTTTCCTTCTCGCTTACCAGGCTTCTGAAGTATCGAACCGCGTTCTTGTAGTCCCTGAGCTCGTAGTAGGCCTGCCCCACCCACTGATAGATATCCGGATTGGCATTGCCGTCCTTGATGAGCTGCTCGCCGTAACTGATGGCCTTGTGGTAATCCTTCTGCTGGTAAGCCATGCCCGCCAGGGCGCGGTACAGCGCAGCCTGACCGGAAGGGGAGAGATAGCCGGAATCGATCTGGCCCTGCAGAGCCTTCATCTCCCCGGGGAGGTCGTTCTTGGCCTTGGCCACATTGAACAGGAACACGTACGCCACGTAGACGTCGTCCTTGGTCTTGTCGCTGCCCGTGATCACCGAGTTGGCCTTCGCCACGGCAACGCTGTAGTTCTTGTCACGGATCGCTTCCTGCGCCTCCCGGAGAGTCTTGGCATTCGCCTCGCTGACCTTGGGCGAGGGCGCCCGGGACTGTGCGCCCAGTGCAGACCCAGACCCCAATGCCAGCGCGCCAACCGTCAATGCGGACACCAAAAAGGCTTTCGCCATGCGCAGATTCCTCTGCATTCCTGCCTCCGTCGGGCTGTACCCGTATTCGATCGAAATTTCGTGAAGACTACGGCCTGTAGGCTGTAATGATCAAACCTTACTTGACAGGGCGCCCCGCCCGGCGGCCCCGTAATAGTGCGCGGGGAGGGTTACGGGGCCTCCAGCGAACCTGCAGCGCGGCCCGTGCCTAGCGCCATGGAATCCTGCTGGTACTGCCATCCATGTGCTGATCCCACAGGTCCTGTCCGCAGATGTACTCGCCCGGTTCCTCGCCAGCCGGTGCCGGGTCGTACACCATGGGGATGATGATCGGCCTGCTGTACACCAGCGGATCGATCACCTGGACCTCCACATGCATTCTCCTGCCGGCCGGACCGTCATTCCCGAGGGAAAAGCGCTCGACCACACGCTGTGCGGGGCTGCTGGGGAAGCGGTGGCCGGTATGCAGGGGCAGGATGTGCGTGGTCTCGACCACCAGTTCAGAGCCCTCCCAGTGCCCTACGGAAGTGCCCATCCGGCTGGGCAGCTGCTCACCGCTCTGGGTAGCGCCGATCTGGATGCGCCGCACCTGCCCGAAGACCTCCGTGAGCAGGTAAATGCGCAGCGGCGTCTGGATGATCTCGAACGGATACTGCGTGATTGTGGTCATCACGTAAGGGAGCGTGTATGGGATGCAGGAGGTGTTCTCGTCGTCGCGAGTCAGATCGATGGGCGTGTAAGTCTGCATCCACTTTTCCCGGACAGCGGCAAACGAGGCCGTATAGGGGCGCTGGGCCGGCCAGCGTCCGCTTGCCTTCGCATCGGGAAACCACACGCCGGAGAAATCCGGCCGGGCCGGCTGTTCACCGGTGCCGGCCGCCATCGCAAGCTGCGCCCCGTACAGCGCCGTGGCCAGCAGCACCAGCGCCATGCGCTTCATGGCGAGCCCTCCTTCCGGGGGGCCGAACCCGCATGCTCCTTCAACCGCTCGCGCCACAGCTTGGCGCTCCACATGGCATCGACGCAGGTACTGTCGCGCGATCGCGCCAGCGGTGCCCAGGAATAATAGCGGCGCGTCCTGATGGGTTGCAGAAAGGCTTGCGGATCACGCAGCTCGATGTCATCGATCAGGACCTTGCCGCGGTCGGCGTCGCGCACGATCCGCAGGCGCTCGAAGACCCGCAGGTCCGCACTGTGCGGCAGGCCGTTCTGGCTGATGATTGCATCCCCGCGCAGACCCACTGTTTCGATGACCAGTGTTTCGCCATCCCAGTGGCCACGAGAAGTGCCGAACCACGAGGGTTGCGGCGACGTCGGCAGCTCGCGACCATCCAGCCAGATGCGGCGCACTTCTGCATTGGCCAGATTGGGTTGCAGCACCATCACGAGACGCTGCGGCGTCTGCACGATTTCCAGCGGATACTCGGTCTGCAGCATGTTTCGGGGTGTGCCGAACGGCATGCAGAACGTGGTGGGATCGCTTTGCTGCGGATCGAAGCTGTCCATGAAGCGGCGCGCGGCCGGTGCCAGCGGCAGCCGTGCCGGCCAGGCCGGCGCGCGATGTGCATCGGGCAGCCACGTACCCGTGAAGTCGGCAGGCGGTGGGATCCTTGTTGCGCCCTGCGCGAGATCGAAGCCGGCCACACAGCCAACAGCCAGCATGACCGCTACCATGACCCGACGTACACGTTTCATCACTGCAACGCCGGGTCGAAATCCCAAACCTTGCCGCTCGCAAACACGATGCGCCTCAAATACAGATAGCTGGAATTCCCGCGATCAGGACTGCCGGTGATCGTAACCTCGTCGCCGGTCCTCAGATCCTCCAGCGCCCACCCGGTGCGCACCATCACCACCCGCGCGACCGTGAAGATCTTGTACGCATGCCGAGCACCGTTCGCGTCCTGCACCTGCACATCGATGAATGAGTGGGGATTGGTAAAACTGAAGTAGGTCACGGTGCAGGTGATGGTCGTCGTCCTGGTGAAGTCGAAGTTCGCAACCGAGTGATGCGCCCTCGCGGGGGCCGCGGCCCCCAGCGAGACCATCGCCATGCCGACAAGGAAAGCCGCGCGCATTGGGATTCCCCTATTCTGCCTTCAGGTTCCGCGAAAAGAATGGCAGTACCTTCCCGGTGAAACGCTGTGACACGTGGTTCATGTGATCACCGCCGTACACCTCGAAGCCGTGGCTGACCTTGAGCCGAGTCAGCGCCGCATCGAGCTGCTTGTTGCTGGCGCTGAGCCCATCCTTGTCGCCCACGTCGATCATGATGGCGTGAAAGCTCGTGAGCGCCGGTACGTGCTGATCCACCGTGATCAGCGGAGAGTTGGCGATCCACCTGGCCTGCACCAGCGGTTGCGGCTCGCCATTGACGTAGGGCCAGTCGAAGTACTGCGGCGGATTGGAAGGATCCGGCGTCCACGCGGCGGCTTCGGCCAGCAGGACCCTGGCAACGGTCGGTGGCGGCGCCCGAAACGGGCCATCCGACACAGGAGACGGCACGGGCTTGAGCGGGAAACTGTTCGCGGCGATCTGCGACTCGATTGCCGCCCGGTCCGGCGCCTGGTTCAGCAGACAGCAGGCGCTCATCGCATAGATGGCGCCGAATACTTCCGGAAAGCGCATGGCGATGCGCATGGTGCCGTAGCCACCCATCGAATGCCCCGCCAGACCACGGCTGTCACGTTTGGCAATGGTGCGATAGTGCCCGTCAATGTAAGCAACAAGATCGTGCGCGATATAGGTTTCCCAGTCGCCCGTGGTCGGCGAGTTCGAATACATGCTGCCGTTGTAGAGGGTGAAGGCATCTGGAAAGACGATGATTGCCTCATGGGCTCCTGCCTGAATGGCCTTGTCAGCCGCGCCCGGAAGACCGATGTAGTCCAGATAGAACCTGGCGTTGACGGCGTAGCCATGCAGGAAATAGATGACCGGATAGCGCTTGCCGGATCTGGCATAGCCTGGCGGCAGGTAGACGTACACGGCCCGGTTGGGATCATCGCCCTCCAGATTGCCGCGCAGCGATGCGCCCATGACGTGGATCTGCTCAAGCCTGCCCTGTGCATGGGCAGGGCAGGCCTGCCCGATGCTGCACAGCGCGGCAAGCGCAAGCAACAGCGACGAACGCCCCGCGAGGATTGCCATGAGACCCCCCACCAGTAATCGTTGTTCTTTCCGGCAAGGTAAATGCAGCCTCCGGATCTGGCAAGCACGCCGCTGAACGGCCCGGCTAGACGCTCGGACCGCGGCGCCGCGCCAGCAATGACCGGATCAAGCTCAGGGCCTGACCCAGGTATCCGGCACCAAACAGATTCAGGTGGTTGAGCACGTGGTACAGGTTGTACAGATCCACACGCCCCGCCGCGCCAGGGGGCAATGGCCAGGCGGCCTCATAGGCTGCGTGGAATTCAGGGCCGAAGCCACCGAACAGCCGCGTCATGGCCACGTCGGTCTCGCGGTCCCCGTAATACACGGCCGGGTCATAGATCACGGGAGTTCCCTGCCCGTCGACACCGGCATTGCCGCCCCACAGATCACCATGCAGCAGCGATGCGGGCGGTGTGTGGCCCGCCAGGAGCTCGTCCACCTGCCGCATCAGATCCGTGCCGTGGCGCCGCAACGACCCCGCATGACCATTGCGGTACGCCAGTTCAAGCTGGAACCCGAGGCGCTGATCGCGGAAGAAGGTCGGCCAGTCATCGGACCAGGCATTGCGCTGCGGCGTACTGCCAATGGTGTTGTCACGGTGCCAGCCGAAACGCTGCGCAGTTTGACGGTGCAGCCGGGCCAGACGCACGCCCAGCGAGCGCCTTGCATCAGCCGTGAGCGCGCCCAGGTTGATCCACTCCAGCACCAGATAGGCACGCTCAGCGCCCTCCCCGGCGGCCAGGACGTGCGGCACACGGGGCGCTCCTGCCTGGGCAAGTTCGCGCAGCCCCGCGGCTTCGGCTTCGAACATGGGCAGTGAGCGCGGGCCGGCGAGCTTGACGAACAACGGGCCGACGCCGCTCTCCCAGCGATAACACTCGTTGATGCAGCCGCCGCCCACCGCCGTGGCGGGCCGCGGAGCGACCCAGGTCCCCAGGTCCGCCGCCATCTGCGCAACCGGTTGCATTGAGCGGCAGTATGGCAGTTGAATACGAGCCGCTCACGCTCGAGAACAACAATACGTCAGGGGGGAAGGACCATGGCATTTTCGCGACTGGTTCGGATCTGCGTTGCGGGCGCCGCCGTGCTGCTCGGTGCCCAGGCCTGCACAAAGCCTGCTGCGCAGGTGGACATGAAACGCCTGCTCAACGCCGATGCCGAGCCCGGGCAGTGGATGAGCCACAGTCGCACCTACAACGAGCAGTATTTCAGCCCGCTGCAGCAGATCAATGAACAGAACATCGACCAGCTTGGCCTGGCCTGGTACGTGGATTTGCCGACCAACCAGAATGTCGAGACCACGCCACTGATGGTCGACGGAGTCATCTACGTGACGCTGCCATGGAGCAAGGTGATGGCGGTGGATGCGAAGAGCGGCAAGCAGCTGTGGCTGTACGACCCGAAGGTCCCCAAGGCCTGGAACATCAACCTTTGCTGCGGCGTGGACAATCGCGGCGCGGCGGCCTGGAACGGCAAGATCATCTTCGGCACGCTCGACGGCCGGCTGATCGCGCTGGATGCGAAGAGCGGAGAGCCGGTGTGGTCCGTCAAGGCCACGCCGGACGAGCGGCGCTATTCGATCACCGGCGCGCCGCGTGTCGCCAACGGCATGGTGTTCATTGGTTCGGCCGGTGCCGAGTTCGACGTGCGCGGCTACCTCGATGCATACGACGTGGAAACCGGCAAGCACCTGTGGCGCTTCTGGACCATCCCGGGTGACCCGGCGGCGGGCTTCCAGAACAAGACCATGGAGATGGCAGCGGCCACCTGGAAGACGCCCGGCTGGTGGAAGGGCGGTGGCGGCGGCACCGTATGGGATGCCATCACCTACGACCCCACAACCGATCTGGTGATCTTCGGCACGGGCAACGGCACGCCGGGAGACGCCGTGAAACGTGATCCCGGCGAAGGCGATGACCTGTTCGTGACGTCCATCGTCGCCCTGCATGCCAAGGACGGCAGCTACGCCTGGCATTACCAGCCCACGCCCTGGGAGACCTGGGATTACGACACCGTGCAGCAGCTGATGCTGGTGGACACCGAAATCGATGGCAAGCCGCGCCACGTGGTGATGCAGGCGTCCAAGAACGGCATGTTCTACGTGCTGGATGCGGCCAGCGGCGAGTTGATTTCCGCCAAGGCCTACACCGACGTGAACTGGAACACGGGCGTCGACATGAAGACCGGCCGCCCCAACGTGGTTCCGGCGGCGCGCGCCAACCTCACCGGCAAGGTGTTCAATCTGGTGGCCGGGCCGGCCGGCGGACACGCCTGGCAATCCACGTCCTACAGCCCGCTCACCAGGCTGGTGTACATCCCGGCGACCACGCACTGGCAGCTGGTCGGTCCGTTCGCAGACCGGCAGAAATACCTGGCCGCGCATCCCGACGCCAAGCAGAGCTTCAGCGGCCGCCTGACGGCCTGGGACCCGATCGCGCAGAAGGAAGTGTGGCGCAGCGAGGAGTTCATCAACCCCACCGGCGGCGTGCAGGTGACTGCCGGCGCGCTGGCCACCGCCGGCAATCTGGTCTTCCACGGCAATCTGCCCAACAAGGAATTTGCCGCCTACCGCGCCACCGACGGCAAGAAGCTGTGGTCGTTCGACACCAAGACAGCCGTGCTGGACAACCCCATCAGCTACAAGGTTGGAGACGATCAGTACGTGGCCATAGCGGTGGGTGGGCCGGTACAGGGCGGCTACTACGCGCCCAACGGCGCGCGCCTGCTGGTGTTCAAACTCGGCGGCAATGCCACTGTGCCCGACCTGCCGCCGTTCACGCAGCGGCCGATCGCACCACCACCGCAGTTCGCCGACGCCGACACCATCCAGCATGGCGCCGAAGTGTTCGAGCAGCAGTGCCAGACCTGCCATGGCCGCAACGGCGCGGCACGCTCGACCTTCCCGGACCTGCGCCGCTCTCCGGCACTGCAGAGCCAGCAACTGCTGGACGCGATCGTGCTCCAGGGCACGCTGTCCGGACAGGGCATGGCCTCCTTCAGCCAGTACCTGAAAGACGGCGATACGGTCGCGCTGCGCGCGTACCTGATCTCGGCGGCCGAGGCGGCGCTGGCGCAGCCGACCGGCGCCGGACCCGGCAGGCGACCACCGGGCCGCTGAAGGGGCCGCAGTGCATCTGGCGGCGCCCCGTGCCCGTCAGGTGCCCTGCTGCGGTTCGACCTTCCGCCCACGCGGCAGCAGCCACCGGCACAGCAGCCACAGGAACACCGCGAACAACAGGTGCGGCACCAGCGAAGCCACGATCAGCTTTGGGCTGACGGCCAGGCCAAAGGCTCCCCAATGCACCATCGGGAAGAAGATCACCAGCACGATCACCCACAATCCCGCCGCCAGCCACAATGCGCTCAGGAATGTGCGACGCGGAAAGGCCGCCACATACACCACTGACCAGAACGTCACGTAGACCAGATGGAACAGCAGTCCGACCGGCATCGGCACCTGCCCGAGGACCAGGCGGGCAAAGGCCAGAGAGAGCGGTTCGGGAAACGGTGAAATGCCCGCCCTGGCTGCGGGCACCATGATGGCCGACAGCGCCACGGCATTGGCAATGCCCACTCCAACTGCCTTGAAGTAGTCTCGGGGCTGCATGGCTCCTCCGCGCTTGTCGGCGACATCCAGGTCTGTAGGCATGGATGCTGTGCGCCACGGGGAATTCACACAGTCGGAGGAGGACTCCCCGGCATGTAGGACGATTCCTGACATGGCGCACGACCCCGCGATCCCGCCGCCGGCGGTCGCGACGCTGTAGACTTCAACGTCATGTGCGTGGCATGTCGTAGACAACACGGGTGCACATGAGATTGCCGGCGCTCGCAGCTTTGGTTGTCGCCATGGCCGCCGGGTGCAGCCCGGCGCCGCCGGATTCCGCGACCGGCACCGCGGGATCGGGTGAGCCGCTGCGAGTCATCGTTCGCCCGGATCCGGTCGCGTTTCTGCCACGCAACGGCGAACCGGTGATGCTCGACCGGGAGATCGCCCAGGGGTTGTCGCGATACCTTGGCCGCCCCTACAAGCCCGTGGTCGTGGCGGACTACTCACAGATGATCGACGCCCTGCTCGCGGGCAAGGGCGATGTCATCGCGGCGGAAATGAGCGTTACCGACGCGCGCAGCCAGCGCGTGGCGTTTTCGCTGCCCTATGAGCATGTCGATGAGATGCTGATTGTGCCGGCGGGCAAGCAGGCCGCCTCCGACTGGCAGGATCTGTCGGGCAAGACAGTATGCGTGCGACCCAGCAGCGCCTACGCCGAGACGCTGCGTGATCTGCAGCAGGACGGTGTGGACGTCCACATCGCTGCCCAGCCCGACACACTGAACACGGAGGACATCGTGGACCTGGTTGATGGCGGGCAATGCCCCGCCACACTGGTCGACTCCAATCTCTGGTCGGCCATCGCCGGGTATTTCGATTCGCTGCAGGCCTTGCGACCGCTTCAGGAGAATCGCGCGATTGCGCTGGCAACACGCCCCACGGACACCACGCTGGTGGCGCGCATCAATCAGTACCTGACTTCGCGCGCCTTGTCCGGCCGCCGTGAACGCTTCTACACCGACGACCTGGCGGGGCTGCGCAAGCGCAAGGTCCTCAGGATGCTCACGCGCAACAGCGCCGCCTCCTACTACCTCTATCGGGGTGCTCCATACGGCTTCGACTACGAATTGATGAGCCGCTTCGCCGATCGCATGGGCATGCGCCTGCAGGTTGTCATTCCACCGGATAACGATTCGCTCATCTCCTGGCTGCAGGAAGGACGCGGCGATGTCATCGCGGCCATGTGGACCGACACGGTGGCGCGCAGGCAGAAGGTGGATTTCTCGCGGCCGTACTTCTACGCGGATGAAGTCCTGGTCGAGCGCAGTGATGAGCACATAACCAGCCCGGACCAGCTTGCCGGCAGGACGATCCATGTGCGCCGCAGCTCCTCCTACTACGACAGCCTGCTGCGGCTGGATGCGGGAACCGGCGACTTCAGTATCGAGGCGGCGCCCGAAGACATGCCGACCGAGCAGGTCCTCGGCAAGGTCGCGGACGGTGATTGGGATCTGACGGTGGCGGACTCCCACCTGCTGGCCATCGAGCAGACCCACGGACAGGCGCTCCAGGCAGGATTCACACTGGCCTCCAGGCAACCCATCGCCTGGGCCGTGCGCAAGAACAACCCGGATCTGGAACAGGCGCTCAACGCCTATGTCAGGTCCACCTACCGGGGCACGGCCTACAACGTCATAAAGAAGCGCTACTTCGAGGACCGCAAGGACCTCGATCAGAATGTCGTCCAGTGGCGCGTCGACCGCAGTGGCAGACTCTCGCCCTACGACGACATCATCAAGCGCGTGGCCCTGCGCAATGACTTCGACTGGCGCCTGATTGCGGCGCAGGTCTATCAGGAATCGCAGTTCGAACCCGGCAGACAGAGCTGGGCAGGCGCCTACGGACTGATGCAGGTATTGCCGCGCGTGGCGCGGGAAGTCGGCGTTGCAGACTTCAAGACACCTGTGGGGTCCATCACGGCAGGCGTGCGCTATTTGAGGCGGATGGTGGACCTGCTCGATCCCAAGCTGCCGTTGCAGACGCGTCTGCGCTTCGGCCTGGCCAGCTACAACGCCGGCCGCGGCCATCTGCTGGATGCCCGCCGCCTTGCGCGCAAGCTCGGCTGGTCGCCAAATCGCTGGTACGGCAATGTCGAGAAGGCCATGCTGCTGCTCAGCGAGCCCAGGTACCATCGCGACTCACGCTTTGGCTATGTGCGCGGCATCGAGCCGGTCCAGTACGTGCGCGAAATCGAACAACGCTACAACGAATACATCAGCCAGTTGCCGAAGCCACACTTGCCGCAAGCAGCCGTGGGCTCCCACTGACCGGTGCCGGTCGCATGAACGGTGCGCCGGGCAATGCGGCGATCATTGCGGCGAACATCTTCATGCGCCCATCCTTGCATTGAACCTGATCCAGAACTTGCATCGTGAAGCGGCAGTCTGTTCGTTTCAGGCTCACAGCCGGCACAAGAGGCGCAGGAACCCTTCTGTCGCCGGTCCTGCAAGTGCCGGTACACATATGCCGGCCGCACTGGTACAAATGCACAGATGGGCCGTCTCGGCCCAAATGTGAGAACTTGCGGGGGTTGAATGCCATGAACGGGCCAGAGAGCAAGATGACCGCTCCGCCGGCGGTGGACCGGCAGATCGTCAAGGTACCGGAGCTGTTCCCGGACTTGATCGCCAGGCACGCACATCCCGGCCGCTTCGTGCATTACGACGAGAAGGACAGCCCCTGGGTCCCGTTCGGCGAGAACGCCGCCATCAAGCACCTGCTGTTCGACACGCGGCACAACGTCTATTCCAACATCCTGTGGATGAAGGGCCCCAGTGTCATCGGCACCCACAAGCACCGGGGCTACGTGGTGATGGTGTGCCTCGAAGGCAGCGCGCATTACCTGGAATACAAGTGGGTGGCCACCCCGGGGTGCTTCATCTACGAGACACCCGGAGAAGCGCACACGCTGGTCACCGACCATCCCGACGGCTGCAAGCTGTTCGGCTGGATGCAGGGCCCGAATGAGTTCTACGACCCCGAGGGCAACCTGGTGATGACCGCAGACGTGTGGTGGTTCATGGACCACTACGAAAGCCACTGCAGGAAGCACGGCATTGCCCTGAATCCAGAACTCTATCTTTAGGTTCTGGCGCGCTACAGGTTCTGTCGCGGCACTGGATGTGCCGACTGGAGTGGATAATGAAGAAGATCATCGGAACATTCGTAATCATCGTGCTCGCCGTCGCGGTCTGGGGCAGCATATACATCAGCCTTGGCAGCTACGATGTGGGCGCGGATGTTCCCCACAGGCCATTCACTTACTGGCTGCTGGACACAGCCCGGGATCGTTCAGTAGAGAGGCGCGCAGCCGCGATCACAGTACCCGGAAACCTGGGTGACCAGGCACAGATCCAGGCCGGCGCCGGGCTCTATGCCGAGATGTGCGCCGATTGCCATCTCGCACCCGGCATGGAGAAGACCGAGATCAGCCAGGGACTGTACCCGCGCGCGCCGGAGCTGTATCGCGGCACCGATCTGACCCCTGCCGAGGAGTTCTGGATCATCAAGCACGGCATCAAGATGAGCGGCATGGCGGCATGGGGCAAGACCCACGACGACATGTTGATCTGGCAAATGGTCGCGTTCCTGGGAAAGCTGCCGTCCCTGTCGGCGGAGCAATACCAGACCATGACCGCCAATGCCCCGGAGGAGCACGACGAGAGCATGCACGAGATGCACGAGGCAGACGAGGCGCACGAGCACTGACCGTCCGCCGCGCGCTGAACCACCTGCTCCGCGAAGCGGTGCCGCCGTTTCAGCCGGAACTGAGCGGGTGCTCGCGCGGCACGGGTGAATCGATGGTCGACTGCGGATCGTCGAAGACGCCGCGGTCAAGCGAACCTTCGGTTTGCGCGACGGCGCAGGTCACCGCACAGTCGCCCGTCACGTTGACCGCCGTGCGCAGCATGTCCAGCAGCCGGTCGATGCCGATGATCAGGCCAATCCCTTCGACCGGCACGCCGGCCTGCCCGAGCACCATCGTGAGCATCACCAGCCCGGCACTGGGCACCGCTGCCGTACCGATGGAAGCCAGCGTGGCGGTCAGGATCACGGCCAGGTAATCGCCCAACCCGAGGTGAATGCCGTATACGTTGGCGATGAACACAGTCGCCACGCCCTGCATGATGGCCGTGCCATCCATGTTCACCGTGGCGCCGAGCGGGATCGTGAACGACGCCACCGAATTGTGCACACCCAGGCGCTTCTCGACGGTATTCAGCGTCAGCGGAATCGACGCGGCGCTGGATGATGTACTGAACGCGAAGGTCATCACCGCGCGCATCTTGCCGAAGAAGCGCAGCGGGCTCAGACGCGCAATCAGCATGATGGACGAGTACGTCAGCACCACATGCAGCAGCAGCGCCGCGACCACACAGAAGAAATAACCCGCCAGCGGTCCGAAGATCTCCGGACCCTGCTGCGCAAAGGTGCGCGCAATCAGCGCCGCCACCCCGATCGGCGCGAGCTTGATGACGATCAGCACCATGCGCATCACGGCAGCATTGAAGTCCTCGAACAGCGTGGCAATGCGCCTGCCCGCCTCCCCGCAGTGGGTCAGCGCGTAGCCCAGAAACAACGCGAACACGATGATCTGCAGCATCTGCCCGTCGGCCAAGGCGCGGATGGGATTCGACGGAAACATGTTGACCAGCACCTGGCTCAGCGGCGGCGGCGGCTGGCTCTCGAAATGGACATTGCCGGCGAGCTGGAAGCCGGCTCCCGGCGATACGATGCGGGCCAGCACGATTGCCAGCACGATGGCTACCGCCGTGGTGAGCAGGTACAACGCAAAGGTCTTGGCGCCGAGCCGGCCGAGCGCGGACACATTGCCCAGCGACGTCACACCCGTCACCAGTGACACCAGCACCAGCGGCACGACCATCATCTGCAGCAGGGCGATGAAGATCTTGCCGGCCGGCGTGAACACGCCGTCGACCAGCACGTCGAACACGCCATGGCCTGCTCCGACGAACGCGTTCAGCAACCCGCCGACCAGCGCGCCGACCGCCATGGCAAGCAGGATCTTCTTGGTGTAGCTCATTGCCGCTCCGTTGCCGATTCACCGGCACGCTAGCGGCAACGCACCGGCCAGGCAACCCGGCAGCCGAATCCCTTACGTGCCTGCGCCGGCCGCGTCCCTTACCGATGCAAGGTACTCGTGCAGCGGCCGCGCAGCGTGACCGGTAATCGCGCGGTAGTCGGGGCTTACGATGTCGAACTCGCCGGCCTCGATGGCCTGCATCGTGCCCACCGTGCTACTGGACAGTTCGGGCGGCACGCCCCAGTTCTGCGTCATGTAGCGCGGCCAGTCGGTGGCCGGCACCGCCTCGTAGCGCACCGGCCTGGCAAATACCTCGCTCAGCAGCGCGGCAGTCTCCGCGCCCGAGTACGTGCGTTCCATGGTTTCGGAATACGTGCGGCCGGCGTGCCCCTCGCTCGTGAGCACCTGCGCCGCCGAGACGCCCAGATCGGCGCGGGCCACGTATGCACAGCGCGCCGCGCCGCCGCAGCGATGCAGCACACCGCTTGACAGGGTCTGCTCCAGATCCGCCACCAGCAGGTCGGCATACAGCGCATGGCGCAGGATGGTGAAGTCCAGGCCCGAGGCGCGGATCGCCTGCTCCGTCGGGTAATGCACCAGGCGGCTGTGTTCGACCAGCGCCGACTCGGCGTTCAGGAAGCTGGGGTAGACGACATGACGTACACCCGCCACGCGGGCAGCCTCCAGCGCGTTCAGGTTCTGCCGCAGTCGCACGTCGTTGGTGTCGTAGGTGGGAATGAACAGCGCCCTGTCGATACCCTCCAGGGCAGTTGCGCATGAGCCCTGGATCGCCGAAGTCCGCGTGGCGCACGCCGACGCCGCGGGCGGCAAGTTCACGGGCAAAGGCGGATTCCACATTGCGCGTTCCAACGACCAGCGATGCGCCGTGGCCGGCCTCCAGCAGGGACGTGATGACGGCCCGCGCGAATTGCCCGTTTGCGCCTGATACGAAGATCATCCGGTTACCTCCGCGGCGGCGCCTTCAGCGCCTGCTCGATCAGGAACAGATCGGTGAGCAGTGCCCGAACGTGCACCGACGCGTTGAAGTTGTCGACCAGCATGGAACCGATGCGTTCGCGGCCCAGCACCAGGCCGAGCGCGCCGCGGGCCGTCTGCACGTCGCGTTCCACGGCGTCGATGAAATCCCGCGTGCCGGTCAGCTCGGACAGGCCCGGAAAGGCGGCCCACAACGAGCCCTGCATGTCCGACAGCGCCCCATGCATGCCCTCCAGTGTCGTGCGCAGTTCGGTGCCCGCGTCGTCCTGGCGCCCCTGTGCCGCGTAGGCCAGCAGAAATTCGTAGCCGCGCTCGATGACCTCGATGCGCTCAGCCAGCAGTACAGCCTCACTCACCGCGCTCTATCCGCTCCATGTCGTGCTCGGCCTTCAGATCCGCCCGGCTGATGCGACCCGCCACCATGGCCCGCAGGTAGGCGCGCTTCTCCGGCAGGATCGCAAAATACACGTGCACCAGTACCAGGAATACTGCCAGCAGCGCCGCCAGATCGTGCAGCAATGTCAGCACGCCCCAGGTGCGCAGCGAGAAAGCGTACGGGTTGCGTTCGAGAAACGGTACGCCGGCCTTCTTCAGCAGCAGCAGACCGGTGACGATGGCCACCAGCACGGCGACTGCCCAACCCAGATGCATCAGCTTCTGCGCCAGCGTGTACTTGCCGGCGGCATGGGCGGAGAAGTCCCCGGCCGACAACAGCATGGTACCGGGCTTCTGCCAGAACAGCGCACGTGCGATGTGCGCGAGAATGATCAGCGTCAGCAGCAGGCCGGCCACCCAGTGCACGCCGTACCAGGCGAACTGGACGCCCAGAATGGGCAGCAGGCTGGTGACCAGCAGTACTGCCATCGTCAATGCCATGCACCAGTGGAACCAGCGGTCGATCCCGGCATGGCGCAGCAGCTTCTGATTGTCGTCGCTCATCCGGACTCAGCCCCCGCCCTTTGCGCCGCGACCACGCCGCAGCGCACGCCAGAGCAGATGCACCACGATCACCGCCACGCCGGCCCAGAACGCCACCGGCAGCAGATCCCAGGACACGCCATTGAGCACTTGTGCGCCGTAGGCGTCATGGCCGAATCGCAGCAGGCTCATGCGGCAATGCTCCGCAGCGCGCGCTGCACCAGATTCTGCAGCAACGGAATCTTGAACCCGTTGAACTGCAGCGGCCGGGCTCCTTCGGTGGCCAGCGCCACGGCACTGGCCAGCGTCTTGTCGTCCAGCCCACGGCCCACCAGCGCCCGTTCCACCGGGATCAGCCGATGCGGCACACAGGCCGCGGCGCCACACACCAGTCGCGCGTCATCGATGGTCTCGCCCTTGAGCCGTACGGCAGCGGCAATGCTCAGCAGGGCAAAGTCCCAGGCGGCCCGATCGGCCACCTTCTCGAAATAGAACTTCGTCCCGGCCCAGGTGCCCGGAATGCGCACAGCCGTGAGGATCTCACCGGGCTGTACGACCGTCATGCGCCGGATGTTCACCGCCGGCCCGACGAAGAAATCCGCGGCCGGCACGCTACGCTGGCCGGACTTGCTGCGGAGGATCATGCTGGCATCCAGCGCGGTCAGCGCGTTGGCCGTATCCGACGGCGTGACGGCGACACAGCGGCTGGCACCGAAGATCGCGTGCTCGCGGTTCTGTCCCTGCGGGGTGTCCGCGTAGCACATGTTGCCGCCGGCCCGATAGCAGTCCACGCCAGCGCGGTAGTACCAGCAGCGGGTGTCCTGGCACAGGTTGCCGCCCAGCGTGCCCGCATTGCGGATCTGCGGGCTGGCGACACGACCGGCCGCCGTGGCCAGCAATTCGTAACGCTCGCGGATCAGGGCATTGTCCTGCACCTCGGTGATCGTGGTGAGCGCGCCGATCTCGATGCCGCCATCGGCCTCGCGCACACCCTTCAACGAAGTAATGCCGGACAGGTCGATCACCGCGGAAGTGCGCCGGGTGCGGTTCTTCAGCCAGTCGAAGCTGTCCTGGCCACCGCCCACCAGCCAGCCGTCCTCGCCCAGCCGCGCGGCCAGATCCAGCGCCGTGTCCAGCGAGTCCGGCTGGAACAGGTCGAAGTGGGGCATCATGTCGCGCAGCATTCGCTTGCCCCCTACTGGCAGTTGACCTGCAGTACGCCGTGCGCCTGCGGCAGGCCGGCCAGATGGTTCAGGATCATGTCGGGCACCACCGGCGTGCGGTTGAACACATGGCCGCCGATGGCCTCGGAAATCGCGCACAGCAGCGCCGACCCCGCGCAGCCCAGCAGGGGCTCGCCGATGCCCTTCGTTCCCAGCGGACTGGACGGATCCGGCTTGTCCACCGCGCTGGTGCGGAAGCGTCGCGCCACGTCGCCGTAGGTGGCGGGCCTGGCCTGGTACAGGCCCACGCTGTGCGGCAGGCCGTTCTGCGGGTCGTAGATGATCCGTTCGGAGCCCACCACGCTGAACCCCTGCACTCCCCCACTCTTGATCTGGGTCTCCAGGCCACGCGGATGGACCACGGTGCCGCAGTCGGCCACGCCCAGGTAATCGATGATCTCGTGCTTGCCCGTTTCCAGATCCAGCTCGATCTCGATGAACGCGGCCGCGAAGGCCGATGGCGCGCCCTTCACCGGCAGGTTGTCCTTGGCAACACCGATCAGACCGCTGCCCGCTATGGCGGCCGCCGAGACCCGGGTCAGCGGATTGATGTCCTTGGGCAACTCGTGGCCGTCGTACTTGCCGCCAAGTGCTATCGCGCGTCTTGCCGCTTCGGCATAGCTCATGCCGAGCGCACGATTTGCCTTGCGGAATACCCGCTTGCCGTCCACGTCGTAGGCATCCGGCGATCCGCCGAAGCGCCGGGCGGCGATTTCCTTCAGCTTGTTCAAGGCGTCCATGGCCGCCACGTAGTTGGTGCGTCCCATGGTGAAATTGGTATTGCTGCCGAACTGGCCGATGTTCCATGGCAGGTGGCGGCGCGAGTCGCCACGCTCGATCACCACGTCGTCCCAGTCCAGCTTCAGCACTTCGGCCGCAACCCGCGACGTACTGGAATGCGAGAACGTGCCCAGGTTGCCGACCCCGGTATGAATGTGCACCTTGCCCGTGGGCAATATGCGCAGCAGGCCATCGAAGCCGGTGAACCCGGCCGGATGGAAAGCCTGCCCGACGGCCACCGCGGTGACCTTGCTGCCGTTGCGCTGCCCGTTGCGCGCCAGCCGCTCCTTCCAGCCGAACAGCTCGGCCTCCCATCGTGAGCGCATCCTTCAGATAGCAGCTCGTGGCCGGCGTGTGCTGCGGGCCGATGGTCGCGGCAATGCCGCCGACATTGCGCAGACGCATGGCAAGGCGATCGATCTTCAGCTCGCGCGCCGCCCGGTCCAGCAGCGGCTCCATGATGTGCACCATCTGGTTGTAGCCGGGGCCGCGCTGCGCGCTGCGGATAGGTGAATTGGCGAACACCGGCAGGCCGCGCCAGCGCATGGCCTCGGGCTGGTACAGCACCGTGATGGCGTCCGGTGCGTTGCGAAAATCATAGAAGCTGTTGCAGGCGCCGTTCTCCTGGATGATGTACAGGTCGGCGGCCAGCAACTTGCCGTCCTCGGCGAACCCCAGCTTGATCTGCCCCTGGAATCCCAGGCGCGCCGAACCGTTGTAGTACTCCTCGGCGCGGCTGATGCGCATCATCACCGGCCGGTTGATCTTCTTCGACAGCAGCGCCGGCAGTGCCTGCAAGGGATAGGCGCCACCCTTGGAGCCGAAACCGCCACCGCAGTATTCGGCCACCACCACCAGATCGTCCGGCTTGATGCCGATCATGCCTGCCAGCGCCGGCCGGATGAACGACTGGCTCTGTGAGGACACGTGCAGGATGCACTTGCCGTTCTGCCAGTAGGCCATCGCGGTGCGCGGTTCCATGCTGTGGTGCGAGTTGCTGGCATGCACGAACGGCTCGTCGATGATCAGCTTGGCCCTGGCAAAAGCCGCATCCACGTCGCCGAATGCCCATTCCTGCGCCGGCTTGCCCATGGGCATGCGCTCGCCGGCGCTGGCGAAATCCTCGCGCGTCCATTTCAGTTCCTGGAACTTGACGCCCGCCGCGCCGACGTTGCCGTCGGTGCGCGCATCCGGCGCGTCCGGATGCAGGCTGGCCAGCGGATCCACGCTGAAGGGCAGCGGCTCGTAGATCGATGCGGATCTTCTCGATCGCATCCTGCGCGGTGGTCTCGTCTTCCGCGGCCAGCAACAGGATGGGTGCCCGACATATCCGGGCTCCATGGTCAGCAGCGGAATCTCCGGCGGATCCGGATTCTTCACGTCCCCGGGCAGCAGGATGCCGACGACACCGGGCATGGCCAGCGCGGCCGCGGCATCGATGTTCTTCACGCGGGCGTGCGGATACGGGCTGACCAGCAGACGCGCGAAGACCATGCCGTCGGCGCGGAAATCCTCGGCGTACTTGGCCTCGCCGGTAACCTTGGCGACGACGTCGGGAGGCAGGAAATCCTTGCCCAGCAGCTTATACGCCATGATGAATCTCCGCGGTGTTGCCGGCCGCGCGCATGATGGCGTTCAGGTAGTTGTCGTAGGCGCCGCACCGGCACAGGTTGCCGGACATGGCATGGCGCGCCTGCTCCCGCGTGGGCTTCGGGTTCTTCTGCAGCAGCGCCACGGCCGCCACGACCTGCCCCGGCGTGCAGAACCCGCACTGCGGAGCCAGTTCATCGACGAAGGCCTGCTGCACCGGGTGCAGCTCGCCGTTCGGGCCGCGCAGGCCTTCGATTGTGAGCACCTTGCGCGCGCGCACACTGTGCGTGAGGGTCGAGCACGAGTAGCTGGTTACCCCGTCGATCATCACCGTGCAGGCTCCGCATTCGGCCCGGTCGCAGCCCAGCTTGGTGCCGGTGAGCCCGAGCTTGTAGCGCAGCGTCATGGCCAGCGTCTCCTGCGGTAGCACGTCCACCCGCCGCAGCTGCCCATTGACGTTGATGGAGATGAGCCGCTCGACCGAGCCGGCCACGGCCGCCCGCGGCGAGCTGCAACCCGACAATCCGCCCATCACGAAGCTGGCCGAGGAAGCGACGGCTCCCGAGGCGATGACCCGCTTGATGAATTCCCGACGCGATACGCGCCGGCTGTCGGCTTCCGCTTCGATGGACGGATCGCTCATGCACCCCCCGGTTCCCCCAGCGCATCAAAGCCTACGCGCTCTTGATGACAGGCAGCAAGGGGGACGTTGAGCCCCGGTCCAGTACATCGCCGGCCCCGGTTCGACTCACAGCGCCTTGCCCTGCAGGATCGATTGCACTGCCCGGAGCAGGTCCGACATGTGAAAGGGTTTCGCCAGGATATGCACGCCCTGTGTGTCCAGGCCCCGTTCCTCCATGGCGTCGGCGGAATAGCCGGACATGAACAGCTCCCGCATGCCCGGATGTCCGGCTTTGAGCTCCTGCGCCAGGCGCAGCCCGTTCATGCCGGGCATCACCACGTCGCTGAGCAGCAGGTCGAAACCGAAACCAGGTTCGCCCGCCGCGGCCAGCGCCGCCGCGGGATCGGAGACGGCGAGCACGCTGTAGCCGGCACGCTGCAAGGCCTCTTCGAACAGGCTCAGCAGCTCGGGCTGATCTTCCACCAGCAGAATCCGTTCCTGGGTTGGCGCGCGCTCCGCCGGAGCAGCCACCGCGGTGTCTGCCCGTGGCCCGATCTCTTCCCCGACCGGCCCCTCGTATCGCGGGAAATAGAGCATGAACCGCGCGCCGCGCCCCGGCCGGCTGTCCGCCCGGACATCACCGCCGGCCTGGCGCACGATGCCGTAGACACTGGCCAGGCCCAGCCCGGTTCCCCGACCCACCTCCTTGGTCGTGAAGAAGGGCTCGAAGATGTGTGCCAGCGCCTCCTCGCTGAAGCCCGGCCCATCGTCCTCCACGCGCAACTCGACGTGAGGCCCGGGTGCAAGGCCGCTCAGGCCGACACAGGCAAGCCTGTCGAGCTGGACCTCCCGCGTGGCGATCGTGATCCGCCCCTGGCCCTTGCAGGCATCCCGCGCGTTGCTGCACAGGTTGGTGAGGATCTGGTCCACCTGCACCGGATCCAGGCGCACCTGCCACTGCCCCGCACCGGGCCGCCACGTCACCTGCATGCCCTCGCCGAGCCCGGGGCGCAGCAGGTTCAGGCTCGAGTCCACGGCCGCATCCAGATTCAGTGGACGAGGTGCCGCACTCTGCCGGCGCGAGAAGGCCAGCAGTTGCTGCACCAGCCCGGCCGTGCGTTCCGTGATGCGGCAGATCTGGTCCAGCTGCTCGCGCGGCGCGCCTCCGGAATCCAGCAAAGCCAGCGCCAGATCAGCCTGCAGGGAGATGACCGCCAGCATGTTGTTGAAATCGTGGGCCACGCCACCGGCCAGGCGGCCGATGGCCTCCAGCTTCTGGGCCTCCTGGATCCGGGCCTGCAGCACCTGATTGCGTTCCTCGGCCGCCCGCACGTCGGTGATGTCGCGCACCGTGCCCTGTACCAGCACCTGGCCGTCCAGCTCGAAACGCGCCAGCTGCACGCTGCAGGGGATCAGACGCCCGTCCACGCTGCGATGAGTCCACTCGAAGTCGGCAAAGCCATCGCGCATGGCGGTCTGGATGTGGATACGCGACGCCTCGGCGGAGGGCGTCCCGTCAGGCTGCAGTTCCGGAGACACGTCGGCCGGCGTCATGGCCAACAGGGCGGCCTCGTCGGCGACACCGAAGAGCTTCACCGCGGTCCGATTCACCGAAACGAAGCGCCCGTCCGTGGCATCCACGGCCGTGAGGGCATCGCGCGAGTACTCGGCGATGACCCGGTACTTGGCTTCGCTGCGGCGCAGCTCGGCGTTGCTCTTCACCAGCTCCGCGACTACGGAGTTGAGCAGTCGCCCGATGCGCGCCAGCTCGCCGTGGCCCTGCTCGGGAAAGCGTTCTGCCCGATTGCCATGCAGGTGTTGCTCGGCAATGCGGCCCAGTTCCTCCAGGCGCCGCGTCAGCGTATGGCGCAGCCACAGCCAGACCACGCAACAGGCCACCGCGCAGAGCGCACCCAGACCCACCAGCGGCCAGCCGTGTCGCAGGGCCGGCTCGAACACCAGCCCCATGCCGAACAACGCCACCCCGAACGTGACCAGGACAATGGCAAGCTGTTGGCTGACCGACCTGAGGGGCATGAGCAGCGCTTTGCGGCCCGTGAGGCGATGAGCTTATCACCCGTGATTGCCAAAGCACGCCCCCGAAGGCGAGGATGGCCGGGGCGAATCGACCATGACAGCCACCCTCAAAGCCCTGCCTGTTCTGGTGCTGGTCGTACTGGCCGGCGCTCTGGCGTCGAGGCCCGCGCCGGCCGGCGACTTGCGCGCGCAGCGCTTTGCCGGGAATCCGCTGGTCACGGTGCGCTCGGACCCATCCCTGGGCGACGACGTCAACGGCCCGTCGGTCATCAAGGTGCCGGCATGGGTGAAGCATCCGCTGGGCAAGTACTACATGTACTTCGCACACCATCGCGGCACCTACATTCGCCTCGCCTATGCAGATTCGCTGCATGGTCCGTGGAAGGTTTACGTGCCGGGCGTGCTGGATGTTTCCGCCACCGCGCTGTATCGCCCGCAGCCCGACCCGCCCTACGAGATCTATGGTGTCTATACCCATGTTGCTTCACCCGAAGTGATGGTCGACGAGGGGCACCAGCGCATCATCATGTGGGTGCACGGCCAGTTCTCCGACGGCAGGCGCTGGCCTGACGATCCCATCGAGGCCCATGCGTGGCTGCGCAGGAACGGCTACCGGCAGGTCACGCAAACCACCGTGTCGACCGATGGCCTGCATTTCGAGGCGCTGCCGGTTATCAGCCCCGAACCTTACCTGCGCGTGTTCGAGCACGGCGGCCAGTACTACGGCATCGCACGCCTTGGATACATGCTTCACTCGACCGGTCCGCTGCAGCCATTTCAGGGCAGGGCCAATCCGTTCAGCGATACGCCTTACAGCAACAAGATCAGGCATGTCGCGTTGTTCGTCGACGGCGATACGCTGCATGTCTTCCTGTCGGCGATCGGCACGGCGCCGGAAAGCATCCTGCATACAACCATGCAGTTGACCGGCGACTGGAAGGACTGGAAGGTCGGCGCTTTTGACGAAGTATTGAAACCCGAGGCTCGCTACGAATGCCCCGACTGGCCGGTCCGCCCATCCGAGGTGGGGGAAATCTACGGCGCCGCGCGCCAGTTGCGTGATCCGGCGGTGTACGTCGAGAAGATCTCGCGGGAAGAGGATCGGTTGACGCTGTTCTATACGATCTGCGGCGAGCAGGGCGTTGCCGCCGCGGACGTGGAAATATCGAAATCAGGCGGGTGAACTGCGGCCAGGATCAGCCCTATCTGAACCGAAGGTTACCCCGCGTCAGTTGCCCGATGGCATTGCAGCCCATGAGTTTCATGCCCCGCTCCAGTTCGGCCCGCATCAGACCGAGCGCCCGCTCCACGCCGGCCTGGCCCGCCGCGGCCAACGGAAACAGGTAGAAACGCCCCAGGCCCACTGCCCTGGCGCCCAGCGACAACGCCTTCAGCACATGGGTGGCGCGTTGCACGCCACCATCCATCATCACGTCGATCCGGTCGCCGACGGCATCCACGATCTCGGCCAGCTGATCAAACGCGCTGCGCGAGCCATCGAGCTGGCGGCCGCCGTGATTGGACAGCACGATACCGGTGCAGCCGATATCCACGGCGCGGCGCGCATCCTCGACGGACATCACGCCCTTCAGACAGAACTGCCCGTTCCATTCCTTCACCATGGCAGCCACATGGTTCCAGTCCATCGACTGGTCCAGCATCTCGCTGAAATAGCGTCCGATGGAAATGGAGCCGCCACGCATGTCGATGTGCTCTTCGAGCTGCGGCATGCGGAAGCGTTCGTGAGTGACGTAGTTGAACCCCCAGCGGGGCTTGAGCACGAACTGCAGCATGCCGCCAGGTGTGAGCCGCAACGGGATGGAAAACCCGGTGCGCAGGTCGCGCTCGCGATTGCCGCCGGTGATCGTGTCCACAGTGAGCATCATCACGTCGACGCCCGCCTGCTTGGCGCTTTGCAGCATGGCGCGGTTCAAGCCGTGGTCCTTGTGGACGTAGAACTGGTAGCACTGCGGCGTGGAGTAGGCCTTGCGCAGCTCGGCGAGACTTACCGTTCCCAGTGACGAGACACCGAACATCGTGCCGAACTGCGATGCGGCCGCGGCGACAGACCGTTCGCCGGTGTGGTGAAACAGCCGCTGCAATGCCGTGGGCGAACAGTAGACGGGCAATGCCAGCTTCTGGCCCATGACCGTCACGGAAAGATCGATGTCCCGCACGCCACGCAGGACATTGGGCACCAGGTCGCAACGCTCGAATGCCTCCGTGTTGCGCCGATATGTCACCTCATCGTCGGCCGCGCCGTCGATGTAGTTGAACAGCGGGCCCGGCAGCCGCAGCTGTGCCAGCCGCCGAAAATCGTGGAAGTTATGGCAATCGGTCAGGCGCATGGCGCGGGATTACCGGCCGCGCCTCACGCGTACGCGTAGATCGTGGCGAGCACACCGAGCACGCAGGCGAGAAACACGCTGTGCTTCACGGTGAAGCGGAACAGCCGACCCTCCTCCTTGCGTGCCATGCCGGTGGCGGCAACCGCCACCGCCAGGCTGGTGAGGCTGATCATCTTGCCCATCACGCCACCGGCCGAATTCGTGGCAGCCATCATCGCCGGGTTGAGCCCCAGGCTGTGCGCGGTGACCACCTGCAGGTTGCCGAACAAGGCGTTCGAAGAGGTATCGCTTCCAGTCAGGAACACGCCCAGCCAGCCCAGCAGGGAGCTGAAGAACGGGAACACCTTGCCGGTCTTCGCAAACGCCTCGCCCAGCGTGACCGTGGCGCCGCTGTAGTTCATCACGTAGGCAAGTGCGAGCACGAAGACCATGGTCAGCAGCGAGAAAGCCATCTGCTTCGCGACGCGCCCCAGCAACCCGAAGTAGGTCTTGACGGAAACCCGCAGCACGATGGCTCCGGCCACAGTCGCCAGCGCACATGCCGTGCCCGCCGCGGCCAGCCAGTTGAAGTTGAAGCGTGCGGCATACGGTGCCGGTGTGGCGACCATGGGCGCCGTGCGCTGGATCTGGTTGTGCAGGCCAGGCCAGTCGAACACGATGTTGGTGTGCTCGAGCAATGCCTTGGTGGCGGGATATCCCCAGATCAGCACGAACAGCACCAGGAACAGATACGGCGACCAGGCGAGCACCGTGCGCCCGAAGGGGTGCTTCTGGGGCGCTGCGACGGCCTGATGTTCGCCGGCCATCACGAAAGTGTCCTTGGGTTGCCAGAACTTGAACAACACCACCAGACCAATCATCGCCGTGAGCGCGGCCAGAATATCCACCAGCTGCGGTCCCACGAAATTCGAAACCAGAAACTGCACGCCTGCGAAACACGCACCGCATACCAGCGCGGCCGGCAGCACGCCCTTCAAACCGCGAAATCCCGACATCACCACAACGATGTACGCCGGCAACAGGAAAGAGATGGGCGCGCACAACCGGCCCACCCACGCGCTGAGTTCGTGCTCGGAAATGCCGGTCGTACCGGCCAGCGTGACCACCGGCACGCCGATCGAGCCAAACGCCACCGGAGCGGTATTTGCGAGCAGGCACAGCCCGGCCGCGAACAGCGGCGAAAAACCCAGACCCGTGAGCATCGCGGCGGCCACGGCCACCGGCGTACCGAAACCCGCGGCGCCCTCGATGAACGCACCGAACGCGAATGCGATCAGCATCGCCTGCAGCCGGTGGTCGGTGGTGAGCCCGCCGATCGAGTCCTTGATGACCGCGAAGTTGCCGGTTTCTTCCGTGAGCCGGTACAGCACCACGGCCCAGTAAACGATCCAGCCAATCGGCAACAGACCGAATGCCGCTCCCATCGACGCCGATTGCGCCACCAGCCCGGTCGGCATTCCGTAGATCAGGGTAGCAACCAATACCGCGGTGATCAGGCCCGCGAGTCCTGCGATCCAGGCTGGCTTGCGCAGTACGCCGATCAAGAACAACGGCACCACGATGGGCAAGGCAGCGGCCGCCGACGACCAGCCGAGGTTGTCCATTACGGGTTGGTATATCTGCTGCCACATGATTTTTCTGGTTCGGGTAGTGGACGCCGACGTGCATGCTACCCGGGTGCCGGCACCAGCACCACCTCAGTTGCCCCAAGCCGGCCTGCGACCTACTTACGCTCGCCCAGCATGTTCCTGATGGACGCGCGCCAGTTGCCACCTTCCACGATGCGCAGCAGGGAAACGTCGATCGGCTCACGCAGCGCGCTTCCCTGCGGCAAGGCGATGCCGTAGTTCTGGCGGCCGAAAGTCCCCGGCAGCATGCGCAGCTCCCCTGAAAAGGAGGTGCGAATCAGGTAGCGCAGCAGCGGTTCATCATAGACGAACGCGTCCAGCCGGCCCTTACGCAGCGCGACCAGTCCGGCTTCGATATCCGTGAAGCTGCGAAAGCCGATCTGCTCTTCACCGAGCCACTGGTCCGTGGCCGATCCCGCGATCGAGCCGACTCGCGCGCCCGGCAGGTCGTCGGGACCCTTGACCGCACCCTCCAGTCGCCCGGCCGTGAGCGAAGAGGCGATCATGCCGGTGAAGGTCGAAATGATCAGGATCGCCGCAAACATCCACACCAGTGCGATCGCCTTGCCGGCCGCCGTGCGCGGCGCCTTGTCGCCGTAGCCCACAGTGGTCATGGTCACCGCGGAGAACCAGAAACCCGCCCCGATCCCGGTGGCATCCGGCGCGAACTGCTCGGGATTTCGCTTGCGCTCCGCCAGCCAGAACAGCAAGCCAACGATCACCAACACAGCCGACAGCGCCAGCACGGCCTTCAGGAAGCCAACCGTGAAGAAATTGCTGAAGAGCGTGTACCACGCCGGATCGGCGGTCGGCACCGCTATGCCGAAGCCGGTGGCGTAGAACGGATGCGTGAAATCGACTTTCGATTCCCGATCGGCGGTGATGGTTAGCGCACCCACACTGGCGTCATAGCGGCCATCGACCACGCCGTCGATCATGCCGGTCAGGTCGCTCTGCACGAAGCGGTAGTCGTAGCCACGTTCGTCGGCAATCTTGCGCCACAGGTCGATCGCGATGCCGTGCCATTGCCCGTCCTGGCCCAAGATGGCGAACGGCGGCGCCTCATGGGTGGCCACCACCATCTGCCTGTGTTCCTGTGAGCCGGCCTTCTGGGCAATGGCGCACACCGGCAGGCCTGCCGCAAACAGCGCAATCAGAAACAGCCGGAACACTTTGGCGTGCCGAAGCGGCGCCTGCGGCAAGATGGGGATGCGTTCCGCGCTCATCGGACCGGATCGAGAGGTGGGGACATATTCACTCCTCCGATCAGCTTACTCAGCTGCCGGGCAAAGACCTGGCGCTCCTCTTCGGTCAGGAAGCGTCCGACCTCGCATCCGCGACCATGTGACTCGATGTACAACCGGCTGCGTTTCGTGGCAACGACCGCGCGCAATGTTACCCGGGCCCAGTGCCGCGTGAACTCCACGCAATGGCTGCCGCTGGCATCGAGGCTCTCGATGCGAATCGTATCGCCATCCACAATGATCGCCTCGCGGTGGCCTGAAGCGCGCATCGACAGGTACAGCGCCCAGCCCAGGGCGCCGATCTCCAGCACGGCGATGGCGAGCACGGGCCAGAAGCCGTGCAGCGCGAAGGGCAGCGCGATGGCAATGGTCATGCTGCCGATCAGCAGCAGGAACCGGCGTGCGCCGGTCGCCGTCAGCGAGCCGTTCGGCTGGAGGATGAACTGGCAGCTGCCATTGGGGAGGCGTGTATCGGATGCTGGCATCGGGCCCACCGGCGGTACCGCGCCAGCATATCACTGCCAGTTCAGGCATATCCCGGGCTTGTGGGCAAGTCTGGCGTTGAGTCCGGGCCACCAGGCGCGTTTAATCTCGTCTTACCGTTTCTTCAGCTATGGCAGGCTTGCTCCAAACGACGTCATGAGACCCTCTTCGCTCCAAATCCTGGTCGCCGGAGTAGCCGGCCTGCTGCAGGCAGGCGCCGCTTTCGCGACCAATCCCCTGATCACGGATCAGTTCACCGCCGACCCCACGGCACGCGTGTTCGAGGGGAAGATCTACGTCTATCCATCCCACGACATCAAGGCGCCGCCGGAATACAAAGGGCGCCCCAACTGGTTCGTGATGCAGGACTACCATGTGTTCTCGTCGGAGAATCTCACCGACTGGACCGATCACGGCGTGATCCTCACGCAAACAGGTGTTCCATGGACCAACCCGACCGCCTATGCCATGTGGGCGCCGGACTGTGTCTACAAGAACGGGAAGTACTACTTCTATTTCCCGGCGATGGCCAGAAGCGGCGGCATGAAGATCGGCGTGGCCATCGCGGACAAGCCTTATGGGCCATTCAAACCCGAGGCCAAGCCGATTGAAGGCGTGCGCGGCATCGATCCGGGCGTACTCATCGACAAGGACGGCAGCGCCTACCTGTTCTGGGCCGGCGGCGGCATCTGGGTGGCCAGACTGAAGCCCGACATGCTGGAACTCGACGGCAAGCCGCAGCGCGTGGACAACCTGCCGGCCAAGGGCCTGATCGAAGGGCCGTTCGCGTTCGAGCGCAACGGCATCTACTACCTCACATATCCGCACGTGGCGAACAAGATCGAGCGGCTGGAATACGCAACCAGCACCTCGCCGATGGGGCCGTTCAAGCCGGCAGGGGTGATTCTCGACGAATCCAGGAGCGGTTGCTGGACCGTCCACCACTCGATCGTCCAGTACAAGGGCCAGTGGTATCTCTTCTATCACGACCGGGACCTGTCACCCGACTTCGACAAGAACCGCTCCATCCGGGCCGACAAGCTCTTCTTCAACGACGACGGCACCATCCGCAAGGTCATCCCCACCCTGCGCGGCGTCGGACTCGTCAAGGCAACCAGCCGGATCCAGATCGACCGCTACAGCGCGATGAGCAACGACGGTGTGGCCGTAACGTTCCTGGATGCTTCGGACCCGCACAAGGGCTGGAAGACCACTTTCGATGCCGCGCACTCGTGGGTGCAGTTCAACGAGGTCGACTTCGGTGGCGGGGCCCAGAGCGCCGTGCAGGTACGCGCAATGGCCGCGGCTGGTGGCACGCTCGAGATCCGCCTGGACAAAGCGGACGGGCCGGTGCTCGGCCGGATCGCGCTCAGCGGGGGATCGGGTTGGCAGACCGCGAGTGTCGCCACGAAAGACGTTCCGGCCGGGATTCACAACCTCTTCGTCACCGATGCCGGAGGCGGCACCGTGGACGTGGACTGGGTCAGCTTCCGCTGACGGCGCGCAGGCCCGCCAAAGGGGGCCGCGGGCGGCCCCGCGAGCCGTTCAGTCCTTGAAGAAAGGCTCGACCGTGCCCTTCAGTGTGACCGTCAGCGGCTTGCCGCGCCGATCCAGGGTCTTGCCGATCGAAGAGCGAATCCAGCCTTCGGAGATACAGTACTCCTCGACGTTGGTGCGCTCCACGCCATTGAAGCGGATGCCGATGTTCCGGGCCAGCAGCTTCTCGTCGTAGTAGCGGCTCTCGGGATCGACACACAGTCGATCGGGCAGCGAATCGGTCAAGGTACATCTCCAGGTACGGGACAAATATACTGGCTCAAGATACCCGGCGTCGTCGAGGAGAAGCGATTCAATGCCTACCGGACCGGACATGCTGGGCGCCAGCGGCAAGCCGCTGTTTTTCCGAACGGATGCCGCCGTCGGCCTGCGACCGCCGCAGCTCCGGCAGGGTCGCGGCGAGGCCGTGCGTGCCGTGGTGCGCTCCCTCTCGGTAATGCAGAAGGAGGCACTGATCGTATCGGCGCGCACCGGCGCGGTCTGGCGCCTTGCATCGGATGAGGGCGCATATCTGGACGGACACGACGTGGCGCCCTGCCCGCTGAGCTTCTTCACCACCGGCATGATCTGCGCCTTCATGAACGAGATCCTCGCCCTCGCCAGGCAGCGCGGCATCGCGCTGCGGCATCTGGTGCTCGTGCAGGACAACTACTACACGATGAAGGGCTCGGCCCTGGCCGGCACGATGACCGGCGGTGCCAGGGATATCGAGCTGGAGGCGATCGTCGACACCGACGCCCCGCCCGGAGCCGTGCAGGCACTGGTCAGCGACGCGGTTGCTGCTGCGCCGGTCTATGGTCTCGTGCGCGGCCAGAAGGCCAGCCTGTTCACTCTCACACACAACGGGCGGGCGGTGACTCCCGACAAGGCCCGGCCCGTCGGCAGTTCAGCAGAGCCGGACGGGAACGAGTCCTTCGACCCCGCGGTGCCTGCCGCCGGTGACTGGACCAGTCTGGTGCGTCGCGCGGGCCCTTCGCCGGATCACGCGCACACGACCACGCGAGCCGGGGGCAGCCTCGCCGAACACCAGGACCGGCTGCTGCACGTGCATGCGACCTGCACGCTTGGTAAGGATGGCGTGAAGCAGGTCGAGCAGCACCTGTACAATCCACAGGGCAGCATCTTTCATTTCCGCTCCGACGAGGCGCCGGTCAATGGCGGAAAGGGACTCGCACCCGACGCCGCGACCTATCTCGCGGCGGGCATCGGCTTTTGCTTCATGACGCAGCTCGGGCGCTACGCGAAGATCGTCAAAAAGCCGCTGGAATCCTACCGGATCGTCCAGGACCTGCATCTGTCACTGGGCGGCGCCTCCGGCGGAAGCGGACAAGCGGGCAACGCGGATCCGATCGAGACCCACGTCCATCTTCAGGGTGGCGAAAGCGATGACTTCGCGCGCGCGTGCCTCGACATGTCGGAGCAGACCTGCTTTCTGCATGCCCTGTGCCGCACGGACCTGAAGGTGCGCGTGAAGGTCACGACCCGGCCGTAGCTGCCGCACCTGCCTTACTGGTCCTTCGCCATCTTGGCCCGATACGCATCCAGGCTGATGTCGCGGCCCAGGAAGTCATGCACCAGCTCGGCCGCGGGCCTGGTGCCGCCGGGCGCAAGCACATCCTGGCGGTAGGCCGCGGCGGTCTGGGCATTGCGCAAGCCTTCCTTCTGGAATCGCGTGAACATGTCGTCCGCGATGACGATCGACCAGCGGTAGGTGTAATACATCGCCGAGTAGCCGTTCAGGTGCGTGAAGGCATCCTGCATCTGGACGTAATCCGGCGTGGCGACCATGTCGTACTTGCCGCGGTAGTAGCGCGCCGCCTCGCCCACGAATTCCGGCACCGGCTCCGTGTGCATCTTCAGGGAGATGTTCGCGTAGCCGAGCTGGCGCATGTCCTCGAGGCCGACATTGAAGTACCGCGCCCGGTTCATCTTCTCCACCAGCTCGCGTGGAATCGGCTTGCCATCCTTGTCCTTCGCAAAGCGCTTGAGCGTGTCGTAGTCGTATACCCAGTTCTCCAGCATCTGCGACGGCGCCTCGACGAAGTCCCACTCGGTGGCTATGCCGGATTGCCCGTACCAACGGTGCGTTCCGCCGAAGATGTGGTGCAGCAGATGACCGAATTCGTGGAGAAAGGTCTCCACGTCCGCATGCTCCATCAGACCCGTGGTGTAGTCGCCCTTCGGAAGGTTCATTACCAGCGCGCCCATCGGGACCGAGTCACCGGCGATTCCGGCACGGAAAGGCACCGTGTTGGCATGGGTGTATTTTCCGGACCGGGGATGCGCATCGATGTAGATCCGCCCGATCAGCTTGCCGTCCTGGTAGATCTCGTAGGGCTCGACGTCGGGATTCCAGACTGGCGTATTCCATTTGCGGATACTGATGCCGAACAGGTCTTCGGCGAGCTGCAGGATCCCGTCGCGCACTTCGTTGTACGCGAAGTACTTGCGCGCCTCCTGCGGGTCGTAGTCGTAGTCGCGCTTCTGGACCTGCGCCTTGAGCCAGGCCTCCTGCCAGTACTTGACCTCGGTGGCGCCGGGTTCGCGTTGCTTGAGCATCGACAACAACTTCGCGTAGTCGCGCTCGGCAGCAGGCCTGGCCGCATCGGACATGTCGGAGAGCAGCTTCTCGACCTTTTCCGGCGTGTTGACCATCTTGTCCTCGAGCACCAGCTGCGCGTAGTTGCGGTAACCAAGTGTTTCCGCGAGTTGCTGGCGCAGATGGAACAGCTGCTGCAGCAAGGGATCGTTCTTCGGATAGGCGCGCTGGTTGTATGCCACGCTGAGGTCGTGGCGCAACTTGTCGCTGTCGGCATAGGCCATGACCGGCTGGTAGTCGGGATAGGTCGTGGTGATCGTCACCTTTCCGTCCTTGCCAGGCCGATGTGCCGCGACGTAGTCCGCGGGCAGCCCGGCAAGCTCCGAAGGATCCACTTCGATCGACTTCTCGCCTGCCGCGATATTGGCGCCGAATTGATTGCCGACCTTCGAGATCTGCTCGCGCAGCGCCTGCACCCGGGCGCGCTGCTCGGGGGGAAGGGCAACGCCACCGCGTACGTAGGACTCGAGTGTGAGCTTCAGGTAGTACTTCGTCTGCGAATCGGCACTTGCAGCGTCGATCGCCTTGAGCCGGTCGTAGATCGGGCGCGACAGGCTGATCTTGCTGCCGAGAGCCTCGAGCCGGACTTCGCAGGCCCCACCCGCATCACGGCGCGGGTCGTCAGCCATCACCTCCCGATACAGGTGAAACTCGCCCTCACTGTCCTGCAACAGCGCAACGATGTCGTCGTAGCGCCGGAGCGTTCCATCGACCGTCGCCGGGCCGGTTTCAGCTTCCAGTTGCGCCTGGCGCCGCTCCACCTCCTGGATGATCCGGTCGCATTTGGCGCCCAGCGTCGCGGCGTCCGGTGCGGTGGCAAGAAGGGGCCCGAGGAAGGCGTTTACGCTTTCGGCGCGGACGGCGGTTGATGCAAGTGAAGCGGCGGCGAGCAGCACGCCAATGAGCTGGATCCGCATTATGTCGGTTCCTGTTGCCTGAAGTGATGTCCGCAAACTAGCCGCAAGGCGCCTGACGCGCAATCCACAATGTTCCGGCCGTACGGGTCATCGGGGTACCCTGCGCGCCCGGCCCGCCGCACAATGGCCGGGCAACACCCATGTCCAACGCACCAGAACAATCCGGCATATCTGTGGCACCTGCCGCCCCGTCCGCCGCGCGGCGCAGGTCATTCGATGCCTTACAGCTGTACTCCGTCGGCCTGTTCGTGGCTGGCGCTGCGGCACTGATGGTTGCGGCGTCAGGCAATGGCTACTGGGTGCCGAACCGCTCGCCGTGGTTGCTGCCGTTCTTCGTGCTGTATGGGTTGTTCACGATTCAGGTCGGCTACCTGCACCCGCGCGTCGGCTACGTGTCGTTCGACCGCGTGGCGCAGGTTGCCAGCATCCTGGTCCTGGGGCCCGTACCCGCGGCCTGGATCAACGGGCTCGCTTCTCTTCTCTGGCCCCTGCAGAGAATGCGCGAAGGGCGTCCGCTGCGTTCGATCATTCCGGTCTCGCTGCACAATGCCGGCCTGATGACCCTGATGATCATCGGCTGCGGGCAGCTCTATGTGCTATTGGCCGGCCCCCTGCCGCTCATCGTTCTGGATGCCCATGCGGTAGCGGTCCTGCTGGTGCTGATCGTGTCCATGCAGCTCGTCAACGAATTGTTGATGATGGTGGATCAGCGGCTGCGCGGCGAGGGCTTTCACTGGACGCCGCAGGTCTTCGCGCTGGCGATGGAGACCGGCTCCGCCCTTGGCGGTGTACTGGTCGCAATCGTAATCAACCACATGGAACTGCCCGTCATTGCGTTGACACTGGCGGTTCTGGGCCTGGGCATGATCGCCCTGAACCAATTCGCCAGGATGCGTAACCGGCTGGAGGCCCTGGTCGAACAGCGCACCATAGTGCTGCGCGAAAAGATGCAGGAACTCGAGGAGCTGGCCACCAAGGATCAGCTCACGGGTCTCGTGAACCGCCGCTTTGCAGACGAAACACTGCGGCAATGCATAGAGGAGTTCGGGCAATCAGGGCGCGCATTCTCCATCGCACTGATCGATCTGGATCACTTCAAGAACGTCAACGATCGCCATTCGCACGAAACCGGCGACGAGGTGCTGCGCAAGGTGGCGCGCATTCTGGCCGAGGGTTGCCGCGACTCCGACGTGCTGGCGCGCTTCGGCGGCGAGGAATTCCTGATCTGCTTCCGGGATACAGGCGTGGCGACTGCCGCTGACACCTGCGAACGGCTGCGCCGCGCAGTCGAGAGTGCCGACTGGTCATCACTGGCACCGGGTGTTCGCGTGTCGCTGAGCGCAGGGGTGGCGAACATGCAGCAGGGACTGACACGCAGCATGCTGCTCAAGAACGCCGATACCCGCCTCTACCAGGCAAAGAACGGCGGGCGCAACCTGGTGATTGCCTGCTGAACCCCGCAAGGACGCACCACCCGGCAACCGGGGATGGCGCGCGACGGTCCTACTTCGGCTCGCTCGCGCTCTGGATCATCGCATCGGCCTCCTGCGATGAACAGTTCAGCGACAACAGTTCATCAAACGGCGCCAGCTGCAGGGTCTTCGTCGGTACCGTCCACGGAGCCTTGAGCATCTTCGGATCCTCGACGACCGCATCGACCAGCAGCGTCTTCGCATCGACCCGCCGGTAGCGCTCGATGATGTGCAGTGCATCCGAATGCGGTGATACCCGGCCCTCGGCAAACATCCACGTATCGTCCGTGAAGTTGGTGACGTCGACGACGAAGGTGTCGCCATCCCAGTGCCCGACGGCGTCGCCGCGCTGGGTGGGTGGCTGATCGTCGCGATGCGGCCTGCCGTCCGTCGGCACGAGCTGATAGTCGTGAAACGTCTCCGACAGCATCACCATCATCTTTGGCGTGGCAATGATCTGACCCACGGCGCCGACGTTCCACAGCCGCACGCTCAATGTGCCGAAAGCCACGGGTGCGCACCGCAGCGTCGGGTCGTCCTTGTCGCTGAGCTTCGCGGCGGCGGCGGCGGCCTCCGGCGTGAAGAGACTGTTGTACGTGGGTGCATTGGGATCGCGCGGCCCAAGCCGCAGCGTGCTGCTGCCGACATCGCCGCCGCCCCACCAGACCCCGGAAAGATCGGGATGACCATCGGCCATGCGCGGCACCGGGCCGGGCGGCGGCTGGCCGCTGTCAGCGGCAACAGCGGGCGCAATGGGCGCGATCGACAGCACCACCGCCGCAAAGAGCCATGAAACGTTCCGTTGCATCTCTCCCCCCCAGTCAGAGCGCCGTCATTTCGCCCTGGACGACTCCTGCGGGCCAAACAATCCGTACACCGTGCCATCGGCCGTCGTGAGCTCCTTGAGCATGGCCATGTTCTGCGACTGGTCTTTGGCGTGAAAGCCCGTGACGGTGACCGTATCACCCGTCTTGATGACGCTTGCCTTGTAGCCATTGCGGATCATGCCGCTTGGTGTGCCGGCCTCGAATGCCCAATGCTCCACTTTGCCGTCCGCGCCTTTGGCGTCGATATAGAACCAGGAATGCGGATTGGTGAGGCGCACCTTCACGATCGTGCCGGTGATCTTCACCGACTCTTTCAGATCGTAGACGGCCGCGAAGGAATGATGCGCCGATGCCGGCAGGGCGGCTCCCAGCGCGACCAGCAGCGCGATGGGCCCGGACCAGGATGCAATGACCAACCGGATCCTGTTCTGCATGGCATTCCCCCATTTTCTTGACGTGCAGTCCACAAACGCCCTGGTCGAAGTTCCCTGCGGTATCAGACCAGCTCGTCAGGTCCCTGCTGATTCTCCGGAAAACGTGTGGACAAGCGTTCCACGGAGATCGGCCGGGCGTAGCTCCGGCCCGCCCGATAGTCGGCGCGGGACAGTGTTTCGTAGGCCAGGCGGCTGATCTTCCAGGCGCCCGCGGCATCCTTGCGATAGCTCACATTGTATAGCCCACCTTCCCACCAGGTCTGCACGCCTTCCCCGTGAAGGCGGGCCATGGCAACGAGTGAAGTCTCTGCCTCGACAGGGATTCCCACCTGGATCGAATAGGGGAACACTGCCACGGCGGAGCGCAGATCCCGCGCCACCTCCACGCGGTCGCGCTGCTGGTCGGCTGTGAGCTCGAATCCTGGCGCGGGCGCCATCCGCGCGCCGGTCTTGCCGGACGGGAACAGTCCGCCAAACAGGCGGGCTACGCCCTGTCGGCCCCTGTAGAGCCCGCCGTTGAAGACGACCTCGGCATCGTCGGCAAACATGCCGATCACCTCTTCGTGGCTACCCTTGTCCATGGCCTGCTCGAAGGCCTGATGGGACCGCCTGAGCATCCGCTCTTCTTCGAGCCTGGCCGCCCGCCGGGCCGGGTCGTCGGCGGCGCCAGCCACGGCGCCGGTCACGCCAGCCACCGACGCCACGCCGGCGGAAACCCCCGCGCCCATGTTGCGGATGAACGAGCGGCGGCTGTTTGACTTGAGGATGCCCATCACGCGCTCCTCTTCTTCGGCCCGTAGAAGCGCGCCAGATCGAACTTGCCGATGTGGCGCCCTATGGCGCCGACCGTCGAGAGGTTCACTCCCCTGGCGCCACCATTGAAGCTGAAGCCGCAGTCGTGGGAAGACTTGGTGTTGAGCAGCTCGGTCATCTGGTTGCCGTTACAGGCCTCTTCGTTCTGGACGAAGATATAGACGCCCGGTCGCAGCTTCACGTACGCACACGGGGAACTCCACTCCGCGCCCATGGCCTGGGTGCCGGTGAAGATCACCCAGGACATCGAGTGCGGTGAGGTGTACACGTGCATGGAAGTCATCTTGTCGCTGTACGACCAGGAAAAGGCATTGCCGACCAGCTCGTCGGTCAACTCATGCCGCACGTACATCGGCGCCTGCAGGCCCTCCATCTCTACCATGCCGAAGATGGGACGATAGGTGGTTTCGTTGCCATACCAGGGCGTGCCCATGTGGGACTCGACGCTGGTGGTCAACCCGTTGGTGAAGTCGATGGCAACCATCACGCTGGCGCGCGGATTGCTGTCCGCCAGGATGTGGCTGAACCAGGCCAGGTTGTCGTCGCCCTCGTAGGCGCGATAGTCGGTCTCGTGCCACACGTTGTCGCGCTGGTCCCGGTACTGAAGCTTGAACCTGTCGCTGACCTTGTAGTCCCTGACCGGTCCGCCATGATCGAAGCGCAGGGTGAACTGCTTGCCCACCAGGATGTCGGAGAACGGCAGGTTGTTGCCCGTCATCGCGTTCTGCGGAGCAGCCGACTCGGCACCAGCCCCACTGCCGAAGGCCGACGTGCGGCGCTCGGCAGCCGCCTGCACCTGCTCATCGCTCATGTGGGTGAAGGTTCTCACCGGACGATAGGTCACGCGCGCACCCTTCTGCGGGGCCTTGCCACCAGCAGGCGCAAACATGGGCACCGTGCCGTGCTCATCGAAGTTCTCCAGGTAGGCGAGCTGACCGACGATCTGTCCGTCGCCACGGAACATGTAGTACTCCAGCTCGTCGTTTTCGTTGAATCCCAGGCGCACGCCGATCTGCTTCAGCCCGTACAGGTCCGCCGCGAAGCAGGTGTGAATGCCGGAGAACTCGCACTCGGTCCGGTCATACAGGAAGGTGCGGTCATCAACCAGCACGTAGTCCGAAGTGGCCACGTAGCTCAGATCGTCGGCGTGCCTGGTCAGCTCCACGAAGTTCGAATTGGCCACCGAAACATAGAGCTCCAGCGTCTGGATGCCGGTGTCCTGCGTCCAGTGCAGCCCCTTGCCGGTGATCCGGTTGGTGTAGTCGTGCAGCTTCTCCGGCGCGCCCTTTCCCGTGTCCACGTAGCCGAAGTAGATCTGCCTCTGGACCTCGCGATCATCGAGCGTGTACTCGTTGGGTGCGCGTCCCTGCTTGATGCCGCTGGACAGCCATACCTCGAACACGGTGGCCAGGTTGGTCCCCTGGTCGATGTAGATGTTGTAGCCCTTCTGCTCGCCGGGAATCATGTGGGAGAAGAACACGATCTGGTTCAGGGTCAGCTCCCCATACCCCGCCGACACCTGCCTGCCACCGTTTTCGGCAAGGCTGAGGCGCTTGTCGGTGCCGAACCTGTATTCCAGTAGCGGACCGTCTTTCGTGACGATCTTCAGCGTCTTGCCGTTCAGCACATTCGAGAAGGCCGATGCGCACTTTGGCCCCCCGTCCGCCGCCTCGAGCTTCGCCCCGATCTGCTCTTTGGTCAGCTTCGTGTAATTGAAGCGATGCATTGGGATGCGCATGGTCATTACTTCTTCCCCGTTTCGATGCTGTTCTGGCAGCCGGCCCCTGCCGCGAGAATAGTCAGCCAGGGCCTGCTGTTCCAGTGCCGCGGCGCACTTGTCGGGATCCGAATTCCCTCAATCCATGGGGCGCAACACGATGTGACCCACCGCGGTGTTGGACGCCGGCACATGGTAGAAGCGATGCAGCTCCTCGACTTTCTCGCCCAGCGCACCGCGCATGATGAGCCACATGATGAGCTCTATGCCCTCCGAGCCGCTCTCGCGCAGGAACTCCAGGCGTGTGATCTTGCGCAGGTCCGCCGTCTGGTTCGACAGCTTGTCCATGAACGCGGTGTCGAATTCAGGGTTGATCAGGCCGGCCCTGGGACCCTGGAGCTGGTGGCTCATCCCACCGGTGCCCCAGATCTGTACGTTGAGGCCGGCCGGATAGGCGCGCACGGCATCGCCGATCGCCGCTCCGAGTTGCCAGCAGCGCTCTGCCGAGGGCGTCGGAAACTGGGTCACGTTCACCGCCAGCGGCACCACGCGCACCGGCCACTGATCGACCTTGCCGAACATCAGCGTAAGCGGAACGGTCAGGCCATGGTCGACATCCAGGTGATTCAGCAGTGTCATGTCGAATTCGTCGATGACCAGTTGCTCGGCCAGGTGCGCGGCCAGTACCGGATCACCCATCACCATCGGCACGGGCCTGGGGCCCCAGCCCTCGTCCGCCGGCTCGAATTCCTCCGCGCAACCCAGCGCGAAGGTCGGCACCACGTCGAGCATCATGGCGCTGGCATGATCGTTGTAGCAGAGGATGACCACGTCGGGATCTTCCTTGCGCTCGAACTCCTTGACCCACTCGTAGCCGTCGAATACCGGCTTCCATTGCGGTTCCTGGGTGCGTCCGAGATCAAAGGCCGCGCCAATCGCCGGAACGTGACTGCTGGCGATGCCGGCCGTGATGCGCGCCATCAGCTCTTGCCCCGAATGGAGCGGTTGCCTTTGATCGGCCGACCACCCGCGCGCATCATCGCGGCGTACTCATCGGGCGTCATGCCCGTCATCGAACCCACCGCCCGCTGGGTGCTCCAGCCGTCGGTATTGGCGAGCTTCACCAGGAAGTAGATGTTCCCGCCCAGTTCTATCAGCTGGTTGAAATCACGCCCCAGGACCGCCTGCTTCTGCTCTTCGCTCATCCGAAAGCGGTCCAGATAGGCACGCTCGTCCTTCTTGAACTGCGCCCGATTGCCCGCGTCCATCAGCGACATGCAGAACTTGTGCAGGTGGTAGGCCTGCCGGCTGCGCATGGCGGTAAAGATCTTGGTACCGGGAATATCGTCGAGCTCGTCGAGCGAATAAAGCCGCTTGCGCATGGCCTGGATTCCCCGCGATTTGGTGCTGATGATTACTATAGGCTCGCCGCGACGGACTTTCACTGCCACGGGGTTGTACCCATGAACCAAGCCGAATCGCTGGTGCTCGTGCCCGGACTGATGTGCGATGACACCGTCTGGCGCCACCAGCTCGCCACGCTGGGCGCCGGGCGGCTCGTACAAGTCGCCGAGCATGGCCTGAGCGATTCGCTGGGTACCATGGCGGAGCGGATCCTGAAGCAGGCCGGTCCCCGCTTCGCGCTGGCCGGCCATTCCATGGGTGGTCGTGTCGCGCTGGAGGTCCTTGCCCGGGCTCCCGGGCGGGTATCACGCCTGGCGCTGCTGGATACCGGCTATGAAAGCCTGGCCCCGGGGCAAGCCGGCGAACGGGAAAGGGCCGGCCGCTACCGGTTGCTGGATATCGCCAGGCGCGACGGCATGCTGGCGATGGCGCAGGAATGGGCGCGCGGCATGGTGCATCCTGCGCGGCTCAGCGACCAGGACCTGATGGGCGACATTCACGCGATGATCGTGCGCGCGGGCCTGCCACGGTTCGAGGCACAGATTCGCGCCCTGCTCGCGCGACCGGACCGGACCGGGTTGCTGGAAGAACTGCGCCTGCCCACCCTGCTGCTCTGCGGCCGCGAGGACAGCTGGAGCCCCGTTTCCCGGCATGAGGCGATGGCAAAGCTCATCGAGGGCAGCGACCTCGTCGTCGTGCCCGACAGCGGCCACATGTGCACGATGGAGCGCCCTGAAGCCGTCACCGACGCATTGCGTCGGTGGCTGGAGGACTGATTAGCCGATCGTGAGCCAGCCGGCGCCAGGCGCCGGCTGGCTTGCAAACCTTAGTGCGTGTACCAGATTGGTGAAGAGTAGGCCCGCTCCTGGATGGTGGCCGGCTCCTTGGTCACGCTCACATCGATTCCCAACGCAACGGCATCGTAGAGCGAATGCCGCGGCGTCGGGATTTCCAGCACGCGCGCATAGTAGAACGCATCCTGATCGGCCTTGAAGTCCGGATCGGTCCACACGGCGGCCAGCTGGGCGGCGCCGATGGTATTGGTGTACAGCGCGGTGCTGACGTCCACCGTATTACCCACGGCCGGCACCTTGCCATCGGCACCTTTCTTGCGATTTCCCGACCAAACCACGTCGTAGACCTTCTGCTGTGCCTGCTTGTTGGCATCCAGCCAGCCCTTCACGATTTGGATGCGATCCAGATTTCCGCTGGTCGGGTCCTTGACGGCATAGACCAGAAAGCTGGGCGCCTTGCCTTTCGGCGCGGCGGTCAGATCCCCGCCCATCGGCACGCCCTTCTTGTAGCCGACGGCGGCAATGTCCTTGGCGCGCGCATCGCTCGGCTTGAACGAAAATCCGCCGAACATACGCAGGGAGATACGGGTACCGGTGGTGGCGTATACCTCCTTGCGCTTCATCGCCGAGAACAGCGAATCCCGGGTGTTCTCGTCGGCCCAGACGCCAGTCAGCCCGGAAGCGGACATTTCCCAGGCCGGGAAGATGACCGGGCGCTGGCCGGGCACGGGAACGTGCTGGCTGAGCTTGGCATCCGAGGCGATCTTGCCGTGGAAGTTGTTTTCCTCGACCGAGGTCATGCCGATGTGATTGTCGGTGGCACCGATGACGCCAAATTTGTAGGGATTCACGCCGAGGGAATCCTTGAAACTCAGGCCGCGCATCAACGCGGTGCGCACGTAGTCGGCCTTGGTCGGCGTAACTGGCGTGCCAATCAGCAATTTGCGGCGCACTTCGAACTCCGCGAACTCATCGTCCGGCGCCAGCTCCGGCGTCACCTCGGAGGTGCCCTTGGTCTGCGTGATCTCAACCAGGTTTTCCCAACGCATGCGCTCCCGGGCGTACTGCGCGTCGATCGGACGCCCGTCGCTGTCCACCACGTCGAACATCAAGCCACCGGAAATATTGGAGTTGTGCGGAATGGCGATGAAATCGATGCCGACTCGCTTGGAAGTGGCATCCAGCCACTTCCACAGATCTTCCGGCCGATTGCTGTCGACACCCTTGAGCGAATAGAACTGTCCCGCGGCATAGGGAACGAACTGGCTGGCCTGCTCCGCGTTGGCATTGCTGATGACATTGCGATGCAGGTTCTTGCCCGCGACCATCGCAGTCCACTCCCAGGCGAACAGCGTGGTGAACTTGCCCGGAATATTGTTCTTCTGGGCGGCTTCGATTTCCCTCTGCCACGTGGTGCTGCGCATCTCCGGCGTCGTGACCTGTTGCATCACGTTCAGATCGCGATGCGTGCGCGCGAAACCCATCAATCCGCGCCACGGGCCGTCTTTGGCGGCCTGGAGCAAGGTACGGCCGATATCGGTCTTTTCCAGTTCGGGGTCTGCCGACGACACCATCGCGTCGATACCCAGACTGTCCGAGTGATCCGTCACCGCCAGGAAATCCAGCGGCCGGTCGATCTGCACCTTGGTATCCAGCGTCTTGAAGTAGATCGGAATGCCGCGCGCGAATCGGTAGGCATCGTCCGGCGTCACATAGGTGTTGCCCACGCCATAGGCATCCAGTGAGTAGTTGCTGTGCAGATGCAGGTCGCCCCAGTACAGATGGCGCTCCTGGGCGGCGGCGCCACAGGCAACACAGGCGGCAAAGAGGCCGGCGATGGTCGCAAACCTGGAAGCGGACATGATTCTTCCCCCTGATCTTCTACTTTCACTGAGCAGATAGCCGACCACTTAAATCAATCCCGGCGACAAATGCAAGACGGCAGGCTGGTGGAGGCAACAGGACTTGCAAAGCACGCAGCCACGCAGATACTCCGATAGCGGCGGGGTTCTCACCACACATGCACAACTGGGCGGAAAAAGTTCGGTTAGCGGCAGGCATCGCAGCCGCCATGGCGCTGGCGCCCTCCGGTCGGGCATCGGACGGCACCATCACGTTCACGGGTGCCGTGACCGGCAACAGCTGCACGATTCAGGTCAATGGCGCCGGCAGCGGCGACGCTACCATCGTCCTGCCCACGGTCGACGTCACCGCGCTGGACAATTCCTCTGCCACGCCGGGCACCGCCGCCGGCACATTCTTCGATATCACCCTGGGAGGGTGCACTGCCAGCCAGGCGGATCTGTCCGGCGTCTCCCCCACCCAGGTCGCCATCTACTTCGAAGCCGGCCCGAACGTGGATCCGGCCAGCAACGCCCTGATCAATTCCGGGACCAGCAATGTCGAAGTGAGGCTCTACCAGGCTTCCGGGTCCGATGTCGTGGGATCGCCGATCACCCCGGGTGTCGCCGGCGCCGGCCAGCCTGTTGCCATGTCGGTTTCGGCGCCGGACACGCAGCATTTTTACGCAGCGTATTGGCTCAGTGATGGCCTGAAAGCGCAGACCGGTACGGTCAGTACGTCGGTGACCTATTCCGTGGTCTACAACTAGAAGCGAATGACGTATCGTTGCCTGATGCCCGATACGAAACTCTTCTACATCAACGGCGAGTGGACTCCACCTGCCACGCCCCGGGTCCTCGGTGTCGAGAATCCGGCCACGGAACAGACCATCGCGCAGATCAGCCTGGGTAGCCAGGCCGATGTGGAGCGCGCAGTGGCCGCGGCCCGCGCCGCCTTCGACTCATTCTCGCAGACCACGCCGGCAGAGCGCCTCGCCCTGCTCGAACGCGTCGTCGCCGAGTACGACCGGCGGGCGCCGGAGCTCGCCAGCGCCGTCACCGCGGAGATGGGCGCACCCACATGGCTGTCGCGCGATGCCCATGTGCCGCTGTGCAGTGCCCATCTCGCGCAGGCCATCGAAGTACTCAAGACCTACCAGTTCGAGAAGCAGTTCGGCACGACGCTGGTTCGCCGCGAGCCGGTGGGTGTATGCGCCCTGATCACGCCCTGGAACTGGCCGCTGTACCAGATCGGCTGCAAGGTCGCCGCGGCGCTGGCCGCCGGCTGCACCATGGTGCTCAAGCCCAGTGAAATCGCACCGCTCAACGCCATGATCTTCACCGAAGCGCTCGATGCCGCAGGCGTACCGCCGGGCGTCTTCAACCTTGTCAATGGCGACGGGCCCACTGTCGGTGTGGCCCTGAGCGCCCACCATGACGTGGACATGGTCTCGTTCACCGGCTCCACACGTGCCGGCATCGAGGTGGCACGCAATGCGGCCCCCACCGTGAAGCGGGTAGCGCAGGAGCTGGGCGGCAAGTCCGCGAACATCCTGCTCGATGATGCGGATCTGGCAACGTTCGTGCCGCAGGGTGTACAGGCCTGCTTCATGAATTCCGGCCAGGCCTGCGCCTCTCCGACGCGCATGCTGGTCCCGCAACACCTGCATGACGAGGTGGTACGTCTCGCGAAGGACTCAGCGAATGCAACGGTAGTGGGTGATCCACTGGCCGATGGCGTGAAAGTGGGTCCGCTCGTCAGCAGGGTGCAATTCGATCGCGTGCAGGGCTACATCCACAAGGGTATCGAGGAAGGCGCAACACTGATCGCCGGAGGCCCCGGCAAGCCGGAGGGGCTGACCACCGGCCACTACGCGCGGCCCACCATATTCGCGAATGTCCGCAGCGACATGGCCATTGCCCGGGAAGAGATCTTCGGGCCGGTCCTGGTCATCATTCCCTACCGGGACGACGCGGACGCCGTGCGCATCGCCAACGAGTCGCAGTATGGCCTGTCGGGCTTCGTGGTCTCGAAGGACCTCGAGCGCGCCCGCGCGGTAGCAAAGCGCATGCGCACGGGGCAGGTCCGCCTCAACGGCGCGAAGCACGATTTCTCCGCGCCATTCGGCGGCTACAAGTACTCCGGCAACGGTCGCGAATTCGGCGTTTTCGGCGTCGAGGAGTTCCTCGAAGCCAAGTCCATCTGCGGCTATTTTGCGAAAGTCTAGAACTTGATCGAAGACCCCAGCGAAAGAGCGCTGATCAGGACGCAGCGAACCCGGCCGTCGTCTCTATTTCCTGGCGGACGCGCGCTCCTGTGGCAGGAACCAGGCCGCCTGCATCTGCTCGTTGAGGTCCGCCAGCGCGAGCTGCAGGCGATCGACTTCCACGTGCAGCGCCGCGTCATCCATGGCGGCCACATCCAGCTCCGGAAGCACCTCGTTGTTGATGGTGTGGAGGGTCTTTGCCACCTCGCGGCCACGCGGCAGGCTCTCCAGGCAGCGCTGGATCTCCAGCAGGCTGTGGCGGATCGAGCGCGGAAAGTACTCGTCCTTGAAAAGGAATGAGAGCACGTCCGGCCCGCGGATGCGTCGACGCACGTACTGGCGGTACATCTGGTATCCGGAAACCGACCGCAGCGTGCTCATCCACAGCGTGTTGTCGTAGGCCTGCAGCCGCTCGCGATTGTGCAACAGACTGGCAACCGCCACATCCACTATGCGCGTGCACATGTCGGCGCGCTCCACGAAGGTTCCAACCCGCATGAACTGGTAGGCCAGACCGTGGCTCATCGTGTCGCGCAGCATTCCGCGGATCTGCTGCACCCGACCGACGATCTCGCTGAGGATGTCGTGACGCCTGCGCTGCCCGACGGCCCAGCGCAACTGGGCTCTGGCGAACAGGAACAGTTCGTTCACGGCCTGCCAGGCTTCCGAGGGGATGATGTCGCGCGTGGTGCGGAAATTCTCGCGCACTGCCCCGATGATCGACAGCAGTGATGCCTGCGACTTCTCGTCAGTCAGCAACAACTTCAGGAATTCGCGGTCGGACACCTCGGAGCGACGGCGCGGAACGGGAAGACCGATGACCTGCAGGACCTGGCGCCAGGAAACGCCCGTGCTGCGCGGCAGGTCCAGCATCAACTGGCTGTGCTCGTCGACCACCCGGGCGATGTCTTCGGCGCGCTCCAGGTAGCGCCCCGCCCAGTACACCCGTTCGGCCAGGCGCGAGAGCATCAGCGGCGCCTCCCGCGGCCGGTTCGCGGCGTCGGCTCATCGACGACCCAGGTGTCCTTGCTGCCGCCGCCCTGCGAGGAATTGACCACCAGCGAACCGCGTCGCAATGCCACGCGGGTCAGACCGCCCGCGGTCACGGTGGTGCTTTCCCCCTGCAGGATGAACGGCCGCAGGTCCACGTGACGGGGTTCGAGCTTGCCGTCGATGAAAGTCGGCACGGTGGACAGGTTCAGGACCGGCTGCGCGACGTAGTTGCGCGGGTTTGCCTTGACGCGTGCCGCGAACTCTTCGCGCTCCTTGCTGCTGGCGTGCGTGCCCACGAGCATGCCGTAGCCGCCGGATTCGTTGGCCGGCTTCACCACCAGCCGGTCCAGATTCGCCAGTACGTGGTCCAGCACCAGCGGGTCGCTGCACAGATGCGTGGGCACGTTCGGCAGGATCGCCTCCTCGTCGAGGTAGTAGCGGATGATCTCCGGCACGTAGGCGTACACGACCTTGTCGTCCGCGACTCCGGAGCCCGGTGCATTGGCCAGGCTGACATTGCCGGCCCGCCACGCGCGCATGATGCCCGGCACACCCAGCACCGAATCAGCCTCGAAGCATTCCGGATCCATCGAGGTGTCGTTGATGCGCCGGTAGATGACATCCACGCGCTCGAGCCCCGAGACGCTGCGCATGTACACGCAGTCATCCTCACCGACCACCAGATCTCCACCCTCGACGAGCTCGGCACCCATGCGCTGCGCGAGGTACGCGTGCTCGAAGTAAGCCGAGTTGTAGATCCCCGGTGTCAGCACCACCACCTCGGGCTTTTCCACCGACCGCGGAGAAAGTGAGGCCAGCATCTCGAACAGCTGCGAGGTGTAGTCGCCGATCGAGCGGATGTTGCTCTCGCTGAACAGCTCCGGGAACACCCGCTTGGTGATGATGCGGTTCTCCAGCATGTAGGACGCGCCGGATGGAACCCGCAGGTTGTCTTCGAGCACATACACCGTGCCGTCGGCCCCGCGCACCAGGTCCGTGCCACACACATTGGCCCACACACCATGGGCGGGGCGCGCACCGATGCAGGGCTTCAGGAAATTGCGCGAGGTGGCCACGATGTGCTCGGGCACGATGCCGTCGCGAATGATCTTCTGCTCGTGGTAGAGGTCGTCGATGAACCGGTTCAATGCCGTGAGGCGCTGCGCCAGTCCGGCGGAGATCCGGTCCCACTCCTGGGCCGGAATCACCCTGGGAATGATGTCGAATGGCCAGGCGCGATCGATGTTGCGGCCTTCGCTGTAGACCGTGAAGGTAATCCCCATCTCCACGATCGCCCTTTCGGCCGCTTCCTGGCGCGAACCCAGCTGCCGGGGATTAAGGCTTGCCAGATAGCGGGCCAGGGTCTTGCCGCATTCGCGCGGCTGACCCTGGGTCTGGATCAACTCGTCATACCCGGGACCCGGGTCGTATTGCTTCCAGTCGATCTTCACGGCGTGCGCTTCCTCACCTCGGGAGGAATGCTACGCCGGTGCATGCCTTCAGCGCGCGGCCTTGCTCTTTGCCGCGGCCTTGGGGCGACCCTGTGGCCGGGGAGCCCAGGTCGAACGGGTACCCAGCGCCCGCTCGTTGATACTCCGGACGAGCTGCTCGGCATTGCGCCGCGTCTGGGCCAGATTGCCACGGTACCGGCCCACCACCCGTGAGCGGCGGCTGGCAATCACGTAGCGGCACCAGGAGTCGTCCCCCATGCCGGCGGGCGCCGATGTGGTCTCTACGGTCTCGACACGGAACAGGTCTGTGGTGTTCATCGAAAATCTCCTGATTATTGCAACGGCAGGCGGGGTGCATGCGCGGACTTGATCGCCCGGCGGGACGAACGCGCGCCCCGGCGCCCAGCGCACACTCACCTGCATGCCCACGTGGGCAGCGCGGACACAGGCCTGCGTCTCGCGAGAAGTGCGTAAATATCTGATAATTCTAAGAAATATTACGCCGCCTGTCAAGGGCAACCAACCGCAACCGCCGCGGCAGGCGTACGCTCACGCCGGCAGGAATCCGCCCTCCGGCTCCCACCAGCCATGCACCTGCGTGTGCAGCCGGAACGGCAGCTTCACCCGCGCCAGCGGTCCATCTGCCAGGCGCATCGCGTCGGCGATCACCAGCTCCGAGCGCATTTCGGCAAAGTCGTTGGCGACGGTCAGCAGCCAGCCCTCGCCTTCCGGTGCATCGCGCCGGGCCGGCACGAACTGCGCCTCGGCCAGGCCATGGGTGGTGCCGGCCGACAGCCGCTCGTGCCGGCCGGTGTGGTGGTCGAAGCGCCAGATGGCATTGGCCACCCGCACCGACAGGTTGCCGCCGCGCGCCCGATCGAACGGCAGTGTCGGATCGACCATCAACATGTAGCTGTAGCGGAACGGCTGCCCGATGTAGCGATCATCGATGCGCACCATCGACGTGCCGCGCAGGCCATCGAACAGGATCTCTTCCTGCCAGCCGTCGTGGCTCGAAGCCAGATCGAAAGTCCAGCGGCGAATCGTCGGCGAGACACCGGCCACGTCGAACGGCGAACCGTCCGCGTTCGGGAAGAACGGGTGGAAGTTGTTGCTGGCCACCGGCGCATCGAGGATCACCCGGTCGCCTTCGGTGCGCGCGTTGGTGGTATGCGCAAGCATGTTCTGCGCCGGCGTGCCGTGGAACCAGCGGATGTCCTTCACATCTCCGTCACGCGGAATGATGGCGACGTGGCACGGCACGCGTGAATCATAGGTCCAGTGGATCAGCCCGGCATCCAGCCGTTCACGACTGGTGGTGACGCCGGTAGTCGGCAGGATGATGTGCCGCTCGGTGATCGCCATGTCATGCATCATGCTGACCAGCGGTGCCTTGAACCACCACTGGCGCGTCAGCTTGCCGTGGCGATCGAACACGAACACGGCAAGGTCATCCGTGGCATCGCCGCGCGCCTCGTAGGCAAAGGCGATCATCTCGCCGGTGCGCGGATCGATCTTCGGATGCGCGGTGAAGGTCTTTGCCTGCATCTGGCCGTGGAAGTCGTACTCCCCCAGCGTGGCGAGCGTGCCCGGATCCAGCGCCATGGGCGGGCTGCTCTCCTTCATCGAGAACAGCAGGCCGTGGTGAACCATGGGCGTGGTGTTGCCGGTGTTCAGGCTCAGGTCCCGCACCGACGGATCCGAAGTCAGAGGGTTGCGATAACGGCCGAACAGCGCGCGGCGCGCGGCCTTCTCGGCCTCATAGCGTGGTGTATGGACATAGCGCGTGCGGAAGTCCACGTGCCCGTCCGCGAAGCGGAACAGATCCACCGCCCCATCCGCGTTGTAGGGCGTGTCGTCGGCAAAGCGCGGCGGGTAGCGCCGGTCCAGGCAGGAACGGTAGAAGCTGCCGCGCAGCCCATGCGGAATCTCGCCATCGACCTCGCAGTCGTGCAGGTCGGCCTCGAAGCGCAGCGGCGCGAAGAAGCCGGTGGCGGTTGGATCGTCTCGGAAACTCACGCCCATGATGGTCTCCATTATGAGCGCGCTTGCGCCGGACCTGCAGCCCTTTGTTCCCGGCCCGGGTCGACTACTGGAGCGTGGCCCACGCCGCCGATTCGGCGTCCGCGGCCGGCGCCACCGAAGCTGGCTATGGGGTCTTGATTCCGCGCAGGAATTCCCTGGCAACGCTGGCGGGCGTTTCGCCGTTCTCGTCGACAGCCCGATTCATGCGCCGCATGTGATCGGCGTCGATCGTGCCGGTGAGCTGGCGCAACGCTGCAATGACATCCGGATGCTCGCGCACCAGGCGCGGCCCCGCCAGGATAATGGCATCGTAGGGCGGGATGGCTCCGCGATCATCCTGCAGCACCCGCAGATTGAAGGCCGATATGCGCCCGTCCGTGGAAAACGCGCTGATGACATCAACCTGACCGTTGGCCGCGGCCTGATACATCAGCGATGAGTCCATCGAGCGCTGCTCACGGAACTTCAACCCGTAAGTGCTCTCGATCGATTTCCATTCGGGACGACCGAAGAATTCGTAGTCGCCACCAATGGACAACCGCGGCGGCAACCGGCGTCAGGTCACTGATCCGTGTAACGCCCAGCTTGCCCGCTTCCTGATCCGGCATCGCCAACGCGTAGGCATTCTCGAACCCGAGCGTGCCGACCAGTTCGATGCCGTCCTCGTCATGCAGGAACTGCTGCACGCCTTTGAGCACCTGGTCACGGGTCACGTTGATGGTGTCGCGATGCATGAGCGTGGTCCAGATCGTGCCGGAATAATCGACGTAGGCGTCGATCTCGCCCGAGCGCAGCGCGTCGAACGCCACGGTGGAACCCAGGGACGAGACGACACGCGTCGGCGCCTGCGTCACGTCCTGGATCTGATCCGAGAGGATCCTGCTGAGAATGTACTGCTCGGTGAAGGTCTTGGCGCCGATCTCGATCGGCCGTGCCGAAGTCGGCTGCAACGCCGAGACCACGGTGGCGCCGGTGAAAATGTAGAGCGCGCCGATCACGGCCAGGACCGCGCGTGTCCAGCCGCGACTGCGTCGCTGTACCGCGGAGCCAAGCGCCCAGACCAGGCCATCGAGCACCAGCGCCAGAACGGCGGCCGCCACGCAGCCCACCAGCACCGCGGTCAGATTGCGCGTCTGCAGGCCGCTGAAGATGTAGTTGCCCAGACTCGGCGCGCCGACCGGCGTCGACAGCGTGGCAATGCCGACCGTCCACACCGTGGAGGTGCGTACGCCGGCAAGGATTACCGGCATGGCCAGCGGCAACTCCACGCGCCGCATGCGTTGCGCCGGCGTCATGCCCACGCCGCGCGCGGCTTCCACCAGCGCCTCATCCACGCCGTTCAGGCCGGCAACCGTGTTGCGCAGAATCGGCAGGATGCTGTAGAGCATCGAGGCCGATGAATGCCGGCAGGAAGCCGATGCTTCTGAGCCCGAGCGCGGCCAGCGCCGGCACCATCAGCGCCAGCAGCGCCAGGCTGGGTATCGTCTGGATCACGCTGGCGACGCCAAGCACCGGCTGTTCGAGCCAGCGTTTGCGCCGTGAGCAGCACGCCGGCCGGAATGCTGACCAGCGTGCCGATCAGCAATGCAAGCAGCGTGAGCTGCAGATGCGCGGTCAGGTACCCGGGCAGCAGTGCGAGCTGCTCGCTCACGCTGACCCCGTCCCGAGCAGGTCATCGACGACGCTGGCCTGGCGCATCGGTGTTTCGATCAGCTGGCGCACGTAGTCGTCGGCCGGCGCGTGCAGCAACTCGCGCGGCGTGCCGATCTGGATCAGCGAGCCCTCGCGCATGATGCCGATGCGATCGCCCATCAGCAGCGCCTCGGCCATGTCGTGCGTAACGAAGATCGCAGTCAGCGCCAGCTACCTGCGGATCCTCAGGAACGACTGCTGCAGGCGGTCGCGCGTCAGCGGATCCAGCGCACCGAACGGCTCGTCGAGCAACATCACGCGCGGCGATGCCGCCAGCGCACGGGCCACACCGACCCGCTGCTTCTGGCCGCCGGAGAGTTCCGCGGGCCGTCGGTCCGCAGAGATGCCCGGCGCGAGTTCCACGAGTTCGAGCAGTTCGTCCACCCGCCGCGCGATGCGCGCCGGCTCCCAGCCCTGCAGCGTCAGCGGGATGGCAATGTTCTCGCCGACGCTCATGTTCGGAAACAGGCCGATGCGCTGAAAGGCATAGCCGATCCGGCGCCGCAGGACGTGCGGCTCGATGCCGCCAGCATCCTGACCGTCGATCAGTACACGGCCGGCCGTCGGCTCGATCAGCCGGTTGACCATCTTCAGCGTGGTCGTCTTGCCGGAGCCCGATCCGCCGACGAGCACCAGCAGCTCGCCTTCGTCGACGCGCAACGACAATTCATTTACGGCCGTGAATTCGCCGAAGCGCTTCGACAGCTGCTGAAGTTCGATCATCGGCGCCCGGCTGACTGGGCGCGGTTGGCAGCCTGCATTGTGACGTCGACCAGCTTGTCGATCTGGTCCGGACGGGCCGCCACGCATACGTCGGCGAACATCCACTCCGTCGTCGGGTCGTAGTCAACCCCACGCCGCTCCAGCGTCTCCACTACCTTGTCGCGCTCCACCTCGTCGGCGAAGCGGCGCTGCGCAACCTGCACGGGCAGCTGCACGAACTTCAATCCATGGGCGTCGAACGTCCGGCCGACTGTCGCCGGATCGAAGAGCTGCAGGATCGACATCACGGCGATGGGGCTATTGTTGGCGGCGTGCCTGTCGATCATGATGTCCAGTAGCGCGCCTACCGTGCGATCGCTGACGTAGCCGATGGTGCCGGCGCTGAACATCAAGTTGCAGCTGGCGACAAGATCGCGTTCCCTGGAAGTAAGGACGGCACCTGGCGCCTCCAGATTGCGCGCGATTCCACCGTCGAGCAGCCCGGTGACTTCCCCGAACCTGACGGCTGGCTCCGACTGATCGAGCCCAACGACCTTGACGTCCTGCCGGGCAGAAAGATTCTTCTGGAGAAACTCCCGCGTCTCCTTGACGCACTCGGACAATTCCTGGCTGGCTTCCTCTTCGTAGAATTCGATGAGATCCGAGAAGTCGCAGTTGGTCTTCAGCAGTGCCGCGCTCATGCCATAGGAGCAGCCTACGTCCAGTACTGTCGCCGGCACCGCATCCTGCGCCATCGAATCGATTGCCGCGCACAGAAACGGATGCATCTGCTTGGCCATGCAGTAATCAAGCGCGCCCATCTGGCTCAGATACTGGTGCGGAGTAGGCGCAGCATATGCGTCATCGAACGAGGCTTTGGCCCGGTTGTAATCGCGATAGCTGGGTGCCTTGACGGGGGCAGTATTCGCGGTTGCTGTCTTCATTGTTTATCCCCTGGGTTTGGGTTGGACCGACGCAGGCCGCCGACCTTGCAAATCTCGACCGTCGGCGTCAGGCGGGCTGACAAGCCAGGTTCGAGGCGATTGCGGGTTCCACACTAAGGGCCAATCTGGCAAGCCCGACGGACGTGCCGCGCATCAGGTTGCGCATCGCAACGTCGTCTAAAGGGCCTGTGGAAGCTAGCATGTCATTGTCCCAGATTGAGTCCATTCGGGCAAACCGTATTGCCCGGAACCCGCGATATCGCGCATCAACGCACGACATCTTTTCATCACCATCAGCAGCGCTTGCCTTGAGGCCGCGGATCCTCGCCATCAGGACAGCGGATGGCCCGAACCGGATCGGGTTGGAGAAGCGACCAGCGCATCGCCAGATCCAGCGTGATCGAGTTCGCAGAACGCCGATGCGGTCCGGTGAGCGCCCGGCGTCAAGGCCATAGTTCACTTATATCCTGCAAGTGCGGGCAAATGGACTGTGCCGGGCGCTCCGATGGAGACAGCTTTGGGTCGAATGCCAGTAGAAATTCCCGGTTACGAATTCTCCGGTCCGCTTCACGAGAGCACTTCATCCCTGGTGTGGCGGGCCGTGCGCATCCGTGACGGCCGATCCGTGGTGCTCAAGTGTTCACCAGGCAGCGCGCCGTCTTCACGCAATTGCATGCAGCTGCGCAACGAGTTCGAGCTGTTGCGTTCACTGTCGATCGACGGCGTCGCGCGTGCGCGCGAGTTGATCCGCGAAGAGGGCCAGCTGGTGCTGGTGCTCGAGGACTTCGAGGGCATTTCCCTGCACGAATGGGTGGCCGGCAACAACCCGGACCTCGCCTCGCGCCTGCATGCCGCTATCGAGGCCGCGCGTGTGATCGGACAGGTACACGCAGCCGGGCTGATTCACAGGGACATCAACAGCCAGAACCTTCGCTACGAACCACTCTCCGGGCAGGTCAGACTGGTCGATTTTGGCCTGGCGACGCGGATGGCATCTCGCCAGAGCGCTTCTCACATCACGGCGGCGCTCGAAGGCAACCTGGCCTACATGGCGCCGGAACAGACCGGCCGGATGAACCGCAGTGTCGACTACCGCGCGGATTGGTATTCGTTCGGTGTGACGCTGTACGAGCTGTTCAGTGGCAACCTTCCACGGAAGAGCAGCGACCCGCTGGAGCTGGTCCACTTCCACATAGCCGGCGCCGCGACTCCGTTGCATGAGCGGGCCGACATCCCGCGAGCGCTGTCTTCCATCGTGGCCAAGCTGATGCGCAAGGCGCCCGAGGAACGGTATCAAAGCGCCGCGGGCCTGATTGCCGACCTGGAGCGCTGCCTGCATGAGCTTGGCGAACGCGGCGAGATCCTGGCGTTCGAGCCTGGCATGCACGATGCAGCCGAACGCTTCGAGCCCCCGCAGAAGCTCTACGGGCGAGAGCACGAGGCGTCTGCGCTCGTCGAGATCTTCGATCGGGTGGCCGCCGGTGGCGTGCATACCGCGCGGATCGTTGGTGTCGCGGGAATCGGCAAGACTTCGCTCGTGCGCGAGATGCATGCGTCGATCACCCGCAGTCGCGGCTTGTTCGCAACCGGCAAATTCGACCAGCTGCGCCGCGACGTGCCGTTCAGCGCACTGGTAGATGCCTTGCAGGAGCTGGTAGAACAGCTGCTTACCAGCGGACCGGAGGCCGTGGAGACATGGCGTTCGGAGATCCTCGCCGCCGCAGGCCGGAACGGGCGTGTGCTGCTGGACGTCATTCCCTCGCTCGAATTCATCATCGGCCCGCAGCCGGACGTCCCCGCCATGACCGGCTTCGAGGCCAGAAACCGCTTCACGCTGGTGTTCCAGGACTTCATCCGCGTATTCGCCCGCCGATCCCATCCGTTGGTGCTGTTCCTGGATGACATGCAGTGGGCGGATCAGGCGAGCCTCCATCTGCTGATGCAGATGCTCTGCGGGACCAACATCGAGTCGCTGCTGGTCATTCAGGCTTTCCGCGAAGACAGGCTGGATGCCGCGCAGCCGTTCTCGATTGCCTTGCGCGAGCAGGACAAGCGTGCCATCCCTGTTCGCACCATCCGCCTCGCGCCAATGCAGGCCGGCGACGTCGCCGCGCTGCTCGCGGATGCGCTGCGCGCGCCTGCGGAAGAAGTACGGGACCTGGCAGAACTGATCTGCCAGAAAACTGGTGGCAATCCGTTCTTCGTCCGCCAGTTCCTGCGCAGCCTGCATGCCGACGGGCTGCTGGCCTTCGATCCTGTCGCCCGCAGCTTCAGCTGGAACATGGAGAACCTGCGCGGCGCCGCCATCACCGAGAACGTTGCCGAGTTCCTGGCCTCGAAGCTGGCTCGTCTTCCGGATGCCACCTGCGACGCGTTGAAATTTGCGGCGGCGATTGGTGCGCGTTTCGATCTGGCGACACTGGCAACTGTGCTGCACACGGATGAGCAGGAGGCTGCCGCTCGGCTGGCACCGGCGTTGTCGGACGAACTGGTACTCACGCTCTCACCGCTGGCCAGTCTCGACGCCAGCCAGATCGAGTCACCCCTGGTGCACCACAGCTACGCGTTTCTGCACGATCGTGTACAGAGCGCCGCATACGATCTGATCAGTGCGCACGACAAGCCGGCCGTGCACCTGCGCATTGGCCGGTTGCTGCGCGGCGACCGCACCGCCGAAGAGCTGGGCCCGCGCCTGTTCGAAGTGGTGAACCACCTCAATCTCGGCGCAGACCTCATAGAAGACGAGGAGGAACGCCTGATACTGGCGCGGCTGAACAATCGCGCCGGCATGCGGGCGCGCAATTCCACCGCGTACGCCCTCGCCATACGCAGCTTTCGCCAGGGCCTGGCATTGCTGGGCGAACCACGCAGCGGAGTGCACTTCCACCGGCGCTCGTACGAAACACACCTGAGACTGGCCGAAGTACTGGCCCTGAATGCCGAGCATGCCGAAGCCTTCGTCGTCATAGACAAGGCGCTGCAGCAGGCACGATCACGTCTGGAACGCACACAGCTGCTGGCGCTGCAGATTTCCACTCACCTGAGCATCGGGCAGATGGCCGAAGCCCTGGCCTGTGGCAGCGCGGCGGCAATGGCATTCGACATCGAACTCCCGCAGGACACCGACACCCTCGAACGCCTGTTGCCACAACAGATTGGCGCGGTACTGAGCCGCACCGAGACGCACGGCATCGAACGCCTGCTCGAACTTCCCGTCATGGACGACGAGGAAAAAGTGGCGTTGATGTCGCTGCTGACCCATTGCCTGCCGGCGGCCTTCCAGACCAATCAGCAACTGTTCGCGCTGATCTGCTGCCGGATGATCTCCCTGTCCCTCGATGCCGGCAATTGCTCCTACTCCGCGCGCGGCTATGTCTCCTTCGCCGGCGTGGTCAGCAATGCCATGGGGCGTTACGGCGAGGCCTACCGGTTCGCCAAGCTCGCGGTCGACCTGTTGCGTCGGCTGGGAGACACCTCGGTAATGCCGGGTGCCTACTTCGTCTGGGGGCTGCTCGCCTCGCACTGGATCAAGCCGGTCGAGGAGAGTATCGAGCTGTTCGGCAAGTCGATCAGCCATGGACTGGAAACCGGCGATCACCTGCATACCGCCTACAGCGCCGCGCGCCGCGTCAGCCACGAGCAGTTCCGGGGCACACCGCTGGCAGAAGTGCTCGAGCAGGCGCTGGCGGCCCGCGATCTGTTGCACCGCGTGGGCGAGCGGCACAAGCTGATTTTCCTGGAGCCGCGCATCCGCTTCGTGGAATGGCTGCGCAGCGATGACGGCGCACGACAGGATCTGGGCACCGATGACGCCACCGAGGAGCAGTGCACGGCTGCCATCAAGGCGTGCGGCAACCTTTCGTTCGAATCCGACTGGTTCATCCTGCTCCTGATGAACCGCTACTTGCGCGGCGAATATCGCGATGCGCTGACCTTCGCCCGCGAATCCCAGAGGCTGCTGCCCTTCAGCGCCGGTTTCGTCACGCGCAGCGAACACACACTGTTCTATGCCCTTACCCTGACGGCATTGCTGCCGGAGGCATCGGAATCCGAGCGCGAAGAGTTTCGCGCTTTGCTCGAAGTCCAGGAGGCCGAGTTCGCGAACTGGGCACGCGAGTGTCCGGCCAACTTCCAGCACGCGCACCTGTTGTTATGCGCGGAGCGGGCGCGCACGGACGGCAACACTCTGGCAGCGATGGACCTGTACGGGCAGGCTCTTGCCAGCGCCAGTGAATTCGGATTCCTCCACATGGAAGCATTGGCGGCCGAGCTCTCGGCGCGTTTCTGGTTCGAGGCGGGGAAAAGGGATTTCGGTGCCCTGCATCTGGAGCGGGCGCTGCAGGTCTACGAGAGCTGGGGTGCGCGCGGCAAAGTCGCCGCTCTGCGCGAAACCTTCCGCTTCCGGCCGCAACTGGAGGGCAGTACCACCGGCTCGAACGGCTATTCGACGGCGGCGACCCGCGACCGCGGTGACTCACTGGATCTGGCCACCTTGCTCAAAGCCAGTCAGGTGCTGTCCGGTGAAATCGTGCTGGACAGCCTGCTGACCAGACTGCTGGACATCATCCTGGAGAATGCCGGCGGCGACCGCGCGGTACTGGTGCTGCTCGAGCAGGGTCGGGCTCTGGTACAGGGTGTCCGGGACAGCCTCGCCGGTGAAACCCGCGTGCTGATGAGCGAACCGCTGTCCGGAACCGGCTCGCTCTCGGAAGGCATCGCCAACTACGTGATCCGTACCCGCGAGAATGTCGTGCTGGCCGCCCCGGCCCGGGATGGCCGCTTCCGCCGCGACACCTATGTCCGGGATCGCAATCCTGCTTCGGTGCTGTGCGCGCCCATCCAGCACAAGGGCAGGCTCACGGGCCTGATCTACATCGAGAACAACCAGATCGCAGGCGCTTTCACGCCCGAACGACTCGAGGCGCTGAATCTGTTGATGCTGCAGATCGCTGTATCCATCGAGAACGCGACGCTCTACTCACAGCGCGAACGCCAGGCGCGCCGGATCGAGAACTCGAACGCGGCGCTGAAGCGCGAAATTGCCGAGCGCATGCATGCGCAACAGGAGCTTGCGAGGCTCACTGCCTCGCAGCTCGATGAGCTTGGCAACCAGGTGCGCGCCCGCACCGAGGAGCTCGAAGCCGCAAAGCGCAAACTGGAAGAGGAAGCACATGCGCGCGAACTGGTTCTCACCCAGCTCGCCGAATCGAACGAGCAGATCCGGGCGCTTGCCTATGAAGACGGGCTGACAGGCCTGCCGAATCGACGCGTGCTGAACGAGAATCTGGAAAAGATGCTCGCGCGTTGCAACCGGCGAGGCACGGAATTCGCGGTGCTGTTCATCGATCTGGACAATTTCAAGCGGATCAATGACACGATGGGCCATCAGACCGCGGACGAGGTGCTGCGACAGCTGGCCACCCTGTTCAGCACGCTGATCCGCGCCGATGACACCCTGGCTCTGTATGCGCGCGAAGGCGGCGATGCCGAGCTTACCGGGGGTTTCGCCTCCCTCATGGATTCCGTCGTATCACGCTTGGGCGGGGACGAGTTCGTCATCCTGCTGCCCGAGCTGCGTGACCGCCTCGCGGCCGGTTCCGTGGCACATCGCATCCTGCAGCAGCTGGAACGACCCTTCGAAATGGCCGGGGCCCGGATCTTCGTGACTGCCAGCATCGGCATCGCCACTTATCCGGCCGACGGAACCAGCGCCGAGATCCTGCTGCGCAATGCCGATACCGCCATGTACCACGCCAAGCAGCAGGGCAAGGCCGCATTCCAGTACTACTCCGATGAAATGAACGCCGCTTCGATGGAGCGGTTGCGGATCGAAAGCGGTCTGCGCCATGCGCTCGACACACAGGGCTTCGAGCTGCACTACCAGCCGCAGGTCGAGATCACTTCGGGGCGCATCATTGGCGCCGAGGCGCTGCTGCGATGGCGCGACCTGGACGGGCGTTCCGTGTCACCGGCCACATTCATCGATGTCGCCGAGGAGAGCGGGCTGATCCTGCGCATCGGCGAATGGGTGATTCGCCAGGCCTGCCAGCAGGCGCTCGAGTGGCAGAACGCCGGCCTGGCTCCGACGCCAATCTCTGTAAACGTGTCGGCGGTGCAGTTCCGGCGGCAGGACCTCGCCGTGCTGATTGGTCAGGCCCTGGGTGAGTTCCGGATCGATCCGCGGCTGTTGAGGATCGAGATCACCGAGACCTCCCTGATGAGCATGCGCGACGGCAGCACCGAGGTATTGCATGAACTGCGTGCAATGGGTGTGGAGGTGGCGCTGGATGATTTCGGCACCGGCTATTCCTCGCTGAGCTATCTGCGCAGCCTGCCAATCGATACGCTCAAGATCGATGGTTCGTTCATCGTGGAAATGCTCCGGGACGAAAAGACCGCCGCACTGATAGAGGCGATCATCAACGTCACACGGGTACTTCGCATGAAGGTGCTTGCCGAAGGCGTGGAAGAGCGGGCGCAGGCCGACTACCTGCGACGACTTGGATGCAACCTGGCACAGGGCTACTACTTCAGTCGCCCGCTGGACGCCGGGGAATTTGCGCGTCTTCTCGTGGAGCAGGGCCACGCCTTGCAACCCCGACCCCTGAATTTGCGCCAGGGCTGACCGGACATATCGGGGCGCCGGGATCCGCGGCGGCCGTGTTTTGGCGGATCTTCTGCCAGGTCCCTAAAGTTCACCCGCTGGCGGCCGATACAGGACTGAATGCATTCCTGCGTGGCTGGCGGAGAGGGTTATGTCAATTTCACCGGTTTCTTCCCTGGTTCCTTCGACGGTCTCCCCGACTCAGTCGCACAAGCCACCTCCTGCACCACCGGCACCCCCGGTCAGTTCAGGCGGCACGGACAGCGACGGTGACAACGACGGCAGCAAGGGCACTCTCGTCGACGTGATTGCCTGACAAGCGGCACGGGGGCCATCCGCTCCAATCCCTTGGGCAAGCTCGCACGCATTTGATCGTGGGCAGACGTGCCAGGACGATCAGTTGTGGCCCTGGGGATGGGCAAGGCGCAATCGCAGCATGCTGACCACCGCGGCCAGCACGGCGGTGGCCGCTGCGAAGCGCAGTAGCAACGCCCCGGATTCAACTCCCATCCAGTGAAAGCCGGCAGCCACGGCCACCGCGCCGATGGTCTGACCCAGCAGTCGCGCCGAAGCCAGCATGCCGCCGGTGGCGCCGGAGCGCGCGTGCGGTGCCGCCGTAACCATGGTGCGGTTGTTGGGTGACTGGAACAAGCCGAAGCCGGCGCCGCACAGCGCCATGCGCCACATGATGTCGGCATTGCTGCTGGAATGATCCAGCAGGGAAAGCGCCAGCAATCCCAGCGCGAACAGACCCAGACCGATTCCGCCGAGCAGGCCCGCCGGATATCGATCAGCCAGCCTGCCGGCAACGGGCGCGGTCACTCCCACGGCCAGCGGCCACAAGGTCATCAGCAGGCCGATCTGCACCACGCTCTTGCCCAGTACGCTCTGCAACAGGAAGGGCAACACCACCAGTGCCAGCATCTGCGCGGCGAAGGTCGTCAGCGAAGTCAGGATGGACAGTGCGAAAATCGGTATGCGCAGCAGGTCCAGCGGCAGCAATGGCGCCGGTCGGTGCCAGTCGCGCCCAACCAGCCACGTGCCGCTGACCAGCGAGATGGCCAGCAACGGCACGCCCGTTGCCGGCTGCCCGCGCGCCGTGGTCTCGATGCCGTAGATCAACGTGCTCAGCGCGACGGCACTGAGCACCGCGGAGACATAGTTGGGCCGGCCGCGATGCCCACGGCTGTAGGGCAAGGCGCGCAGGCCGATTGCGATGGATGCGACGCCCAGCGGCACGTTGACCAGGAACAGCCACGGCCAGTTGCCGATGCTCAGGATCAGCGCCGCGATACTCGGCCCCGCCGCGGCCGAGGCCGACAGTACCAGCGCGTTGTAGCCCATGCCCTTGCCCAGCACGGCCTGCGGATACGTGCCGCGCACCAGCGCCGCGTTCATGCTCATGATGCCCGCTGCCCCGATGCCCTGGAACATGCGCGCGGCAATCAACGTGCCGAGACTGTCCGCCATCGCACAACCCACCGACCCGACGACGAATATCGCAAGGCCCGGCAGGTACACGCGGCGATAGCCGATGCGATCTCCCAGTGCCGCGAACGGCAGCAACAGCGCGGTGATGGCGAGCTGGTAGGCATTGATGACCCAGATGGACACCGCGGCCGGCGCGTGCAGTTCACCCGCTATGGTGGGCAGCGCGACGTTGGCGATGGAGCTGTCGAGCACCGCCATCGAGATGGCGAGCCAGATGGCCAGCACCGACCAGTAGCGGCGCGGCGCGGGCAGACCATCGCGGGATGGAGCGGACATGGGGGCGCATCGTATCGAAGCTGACGAAACGAGGGTACGGCCATGTGCGTACCCCGTTGCCGGAACATCCGCGCATGTCACGCTGATCACGACGGAGAGACGCAACGTGCCCGCGCGCGATCTGCGGACAGGGTCGTCGCGTTCCTGGCGATGGTGAATCCGCAAACGCTGCTGGCCGTCGCAGATTTCGAGCAGGCGGCGGTGCAATTCCGGTTCGCGAACCGATGCCGCATGTTCCGCAATGAACCGGGCCGCCGAAGTCGAAAGTTCCTTGCGCCCGGTCACATCGGCAATACCTGTTTGGCCTTATGTTGGGGATATGACAATGAAGTCTCCGTCCGGACCAGGAGCTCCCGTGGGCACCGCTCCGGGCGCGCAACTGCAATTCACGGATCCGGCCACGCGCTTCGAACCCGAACTGGAGGCCGAATACGTCCGCTCCCGGCTGCTGAACGGCCGCACGCTGATTCGCATGTCCTGTCTGCTCGCACTGCTTACATCGGTCCTGCGCCTGGGCGAACTGGCCGTGTCGGGAACGCGAGCGCCACTCCCACCCTTCTGGATCCCGCTCATCCTCGTGCTGGTCGTGCTCTCCTCGACCGTGTTGCTGACGTGGTTTGCGTGGAGCCCGCGCTTCCTGCGCGGGTACCTGCCTCTGGCAAACATCGCCGTGCCCGTGCGGAGCGTCTTCGCGACCACTGCCGTCACGGCCATGGCCGCGCACGGGCAGGTCGAGCTGCTGATCGTACTGCCCGTCATGGTGCTCGCTCCTTTCTTCTTCCTGGGATTGCATTTCCGCCCGGCGCTGGTCTGCGTGGCGCTCACCATCGCCTCATTTGTCGTTTCTGCAATGGCGTTTGCGATGCCGGTGCCCATGCTGACGCGCTCGTGCGTGTTTCTCCTGGTGACTGCCGCGACCAGCGCAGTGGCCGCCTGGCAACTCGAAAGACAGTCACGCCGGAGCTTTCTCGAAGGCCGGCTCATCGCGCAACTGGCCGAGCATGACGCGCTCACCGGCGCGAAGAACCGCCGTGTGTTCGACGAACACCTCGCGCGCCTGTGGCAGCAGGCGATTCGCGATGGGCGCCAGATCGCAGCGCTGCTGATCGATGTGGACAACTTCAAGGCCTACAACGATCGCTACGGCCACCAGGCCGGTGACGTCGCGCTACAGGAAGTGGCGCATGCCGTGCACGCCCAGATGGGTCGGCCGCTCGATCTGCTGTCCCGCTATGGGGGCGAGGAATTCGCCGTGCTGCTCTATGACATCGACGGACAGGCGGCCCGCGAAACCGCCGAGCGGATGCGCCTTGCCGTAAGTGCCCTGGGCCTCGAACACCGCGACTCGAGCGCCGCCGACGTGGTAACCGTAAGCATCGGCGTTGCGGCGATCCAGCCCCTGGCCGAGCGCGGACCACTGGGCGCGTTGCAGCTGGCGGATGAAGCGCTGTACGCGGCGAAAGCCCGTGGCCGCAACAACGTCCATCTCGCCGCTCAGGCCGAGTATTGCGACCTGCAGACCGGCGTATTCACGCAATACGCCGCAGCCGGCTGATCGCGGCCGCCATCGCCCCGCGGCGCGCCTACAGTGCCGGCGCCTTCACGTCCTTTGACGCGGCTTCCACCGCCTGCTGCTGGCGTTGCTGGTCCTGCTGCTGCAATTGCTTCTCGGTCTGCACCACGCGCTGATAGCCACCGGCGCTGTCCACCACGCGCACCACCAGGAATTCGACCAGCTCCGGCGTGCCTTGCAATGCCCGCAGCTGCGCGAAGACGCTCAATGCCGCAGTCCGGTGAGACGTTGATGCTTGTAGTCCATGGCCGCGATGCTGGAGTTGCAGCGCGATTCCAGCGGCGAATTGGGCACAACAGCCTTGCCCTGCGGATCGTGCAGCCACGCCAGGTGCATGGTGCCGTCGCCGTCGTTATTCATGTATGTCGGTGTGCCGTATTTGCTGGTGAGCGCATCCTTCAAGGTACTCATCGCCGGATTCTTGCCCTTGGCGAACTCTTCCTTGCGCGACACGCTCAGCACCCGCTCCTGCCCGGGAAGCCCCATGGTCCCCACCGCCCAGCGCACCTGACCGGGCGTCATGTCGTGCCGGACCGCGTTCGTGCCGCGGGCCGTGGCATCGGCCTCCATCTCCTGGATGATCTGCCGGCTGGTCTTGACCTCGCGCGGCTGGGCGAAGCGCGCGCTGAATCCCTGACGCACCTTGTGTCCGTAGGTCTTGATGTCGAAACCATCGTTCTCGGGCGTGGCGACCAGCAAATCGTTGGTACACAGCACCGCGTTCCAGGCTTCGTCGTACGACAGCCCCGGCCGGACTCCCTGGATGTCGTCCACCGGCGCATCGCCGGAGCGTTCCGGCAAAGTGATCCTGGCCGGGCAATGCAGGCCGTGGCGCGCCTGTTTGGCCACCTCTTCGGCGGAGGCTGGCTTGTTCTTGTCTGTCGCGATCGCACTCGCCGGGGCGGCGCCGGGCAGCGCACCGTCGGCCTGCTTCGGCGACCCGCCGCAACCAGCCAGCATCGCGGCCGCCCATATCGGCAGCGCCAGTCGCGCCGCAGTCTGCATTGACGAACGGTTCACTACTTGTTCCCCTTCTTGAACAGATTCAGCAGCCCACCGACTGCCTTGGCGGCGTTCTCCACCTCGGCCGGCACCGCGGGCACGGCGCCACCGGCAGCACTGCCTGCGGACAGACCGGTGAAGCTCAGGACGTAATCGCTCTTCGAGCGCACCTGGTTGTTGCCGACCAGGGCCAGCTGCACCAGCGTCACATCGAAGTTGAATTTGGTGCCGGGCGTGGTGTAGCGCCGGTTGTATTGCATGCCGTTGTCGAAGGAGATGTTGCGGCTCTCCCCGGGGGCCAGCTGCAGTTGCGCGTCGGCGGCTCCGCCGCTGACCTGGCCAATGCCATGCACGTAGCGTGCTTCGGAGATGCGTGAGTGATAGCGGCCGTAACCATGCCCCTGATCGTCGGTCAGCGACGCGGTGCCGACCCGGTAGCCCAGCACCAGCGGCATCGTGCTCAGGTTCTGCACGCGCAACTGGACCTTGACGCCGTGTACGGCCGTGACCCGGCCGGAATCGGTGACCGTCACACCGGTGACGGTGGCCAGCAGCGGTCCCTGGGCGCTGCACGCCGGTCGGCCCGCGCAGGCGTCGCCCGTCACGGCCGGCGCGGCCGTGACCGCCGCTGCCGGAGTCGCGGCCGAGGCTACCGGCGCCGCGGCCCCCGCGCCGATGCCGGCGGTCGCGCGCAACCCGTTGAACTCGAACAGGTAGTCGCCGTCACTGCGGATGGCCGTTGCCGACAACATCTTCAGCCGGCTGATCGTGAGTTCCTGCGCGAAGACGCTGCCCACCACCGTGGCGCGCTCGTTGTACTGGGCCGAGCTTGCAATCGACATCTCGCGCGATTCATGCGGCGCGAGCTGGAACTGCGGATCGGCGCTGCCGCGCGCCATCACGCCGATGCCATTGACCCGGACCGATCGGGTGTAGCTGAGCCCCTTGTCGTCGGTCAGCCTGCCCGAGCCACCCTTGTAGGCAAGAACCAGTGGCTGGTCCCCAAGGTTGGTCAGGCGGATCGTCGCGCGCACGCCATGGCTGCGGGTGACGTTGCCACCGTCGGTGACGTTGACCCCCACCACCTGCGCCCGCACCGGCCCCTGCACGGCACAATGTTCGAGCCCGGCACAGGGGTCCGTGGCGGCGTTGGCCACCGGACCGCCCGCCACCAGCAGGCCGAGCACCATCATCGCCGGCAGCGCGCGACCGGCCTGCCGTCCACTGTCTCCACCAATACCTTTGACCACGTGCGCTGCTCCTTGAGCCGGACTCCAATGGCTCGCGATTGCGCCAGAAGCGGTGAACTAATCCTTCACGGCGGGCTAACGGAACCCTAACGGGGCCTTCGCAGCGGCCGCAGTCGCCTTGGACGGGGGGCTGCGGCATAGTGGCAGACCCCATGAACCGCCCACTTCCGGCCAACGAGGGCCAGACCCTCTACCGCTACCGCTTCGATCAGGTCGAGTTCGACGAGACCCATCGCGAGCTGCGCGTGGGCGGGCTGGTGGTGGATCTGGAACAGCGCCCGCTACAGGTGCTGGCCTGTCTGTTGCGGCACACGAACGAAATCGTCACGCGCGAGGAACTGTTCGAGCAGGTCTGGTCGGGCCGGCCCACCGTGGACAATGTGCTGGCCAATGCCGTCACCAAGCTGCGCAAGGCACTGGGGCCGGAGGCCAGCCAGCGGCTGGTCACCGTGCCGCGCGTGGGGTACCGCCTGCGCGGCCCGGTGGAACGCGTGGCGGCCGGCCGCCGCCTGCAAAGTCGCCTGGCGCTGGCGGCCGGCCAGCCGGTTCCCGGTCGCGAGCACTTCCGGCTGGCCGAGCAACTCGGCCCGACCGGCGGCAACGAAGTCTGGCTCGCGCGCCACGAAAAGACCGGCGAGCAGCGCGTGTACAAGTTCAGCATCGATGGCGAGCGGCTGGCCGCGCTCAAGCGCGAAGCCACCATCTGCCGGGTACTGAATGAGTCACTGGGTCCGCGCCAGGACTTCGCGCGCGTGATCGACTGGAACTTCCGCGAGGAACCCTTCTATCTGGAATGCGAGTACGCCGGGCCTAGCCTGGATCGCTGGGCGGCACAGGAGCCCGGGCTGGCGGCGTTGACGCGCGAGCAGCGGCTCGAGCTGTTCCTGCGGATCGCCGATGCGGTCGCGGCCGCCCACAGCGTCGGCGTCCTGCACAAGGATCTGAAACCCGGCAACATCCTGATCGCGCTGCATGACGGGCGGTGGCAAACGCGAATTGCCGATTTCGGCAACAGCCGGCTGCTGGAACCGGGCCGGCTCGAGGAGATCGGCGTGACCGCGCTCGGTCTGACCGTGACGCAGGTGGTGGCCAACGACTCCAGCGGCACACCTCTTTATCTCGCCCCGGAACTGCTGGCCGGCCATGCGCCCACGGCACAGAGCGATCTGTACGCACTCGGACTCATTCTCTATCAGCTGCTGGTCGGGGACCTGCGGCGCCCGCTCACCACCGGCTGGGAGCAGCAGATCGACGACGAACTGCTGCGCGAGGACATCGCCGCGGCAACACAAGGCGTGCCGGCCCGGCGCCTGGCCAGCGTTGGCGAGCTTTGCGCGCGGCTGCGCGCCCGCGAGGCGCGCCTCCTGGAACGCCAGCGCCTGCGCGAGGCTGAAGCGCGTGCCCGGCTCGCCGAGCAGCGCAGTGAGCGCTGGCGGGCCCGGCGACCCTGGGTGGTTGCGGCAATGGCGCTGCTGGCCGTGGGCCTGGGCATCACCTTGTGGCTGTACCAGCGCGCGCGCGTGGCGCGCGACGACGCCGCGCATCAGGCGCTGATAGCCACCGCCACCAACCGCTTTCTGAACGAGGACCTGCTGGGCGCGGACATCGGCGGGGATTCCCCGGCGTGGTATGAGCAGAACCCGCGGCTGCGGGAAGTGCTGGACGCGGCCGCGCGCAGGGTGGACACCCGCTTCGCACACGAACCACTGCTTGCCGCCACCCTGCACCAGACCCTGGGGCGCGCCTATCGCGCCACCGGCGACTACAGCGGCGCCGCAATCCAGCTGCAGGCCGGCGCGGACCTGTTGCGCGCGCAGCTGGGCAGCGCCGATGAACGCAGCCTGTTGGCCGATTACGAACTGGCCAGCACGCTGGCGCGCCTGTCGCGCTTTGCCGAAGGCAAGAGCCTGCTGGAGCGCGCCGATGCCGCCGCCGGCACGGCGCTCAGCGCACCCACCGAGATCGCATTGCGCTCACGGCTGGCACACGCGGACCTGTTCTACCAGCAATTCCAGGTCAAGGATGCGCTGGCGAATTACCGTCCGGCGCTGCAGCTGCAGGAGCGGCTGCGACCGGACGATGTCGTGCTGGGCGCGCACATCCTGCTGGCCATCGCCGGTTGCGATCTGCGCACCAATCAGGCCGCCGACGCGGAGCGGATCGCGCGCCAGGTGCTCTCCGGTGCGCCCTACACGCGCGAGCGGGTCGGCATCAGCGCACTGGCGCTGGCGCGCTCGCGTCTGGGCGACGCGTTGCGCAGCCGCGGGCACATCAACGAAGCGATTCCGGTGCTGCAGCAGGCCGTCGCCGACTACACCGAAGTGGAGGGGCCGAACGGCCAGGGCACCCTGACCACGTTGAGCTCCCTGGGGTACCTGTACTCGCTGGGCGGCAACCTGACCAAAGCCCTGGACACCCAGCGCGACGTGTACCAGCGCACCCGGGACCGCTGGGGCGCGGACAACCAGTACACGCTGGTGGAACTGATGAACCTGGGGTCGGCCGAGTACGACTCGGGCCAGCTGCACGAGGCGCTGCGCGACCTGCGCTCCGCCGACGCGGGACTGACGCGCATCGGTGGCGAACACAGCCCGACGGTACAGGCCGCGCGCGTCGCCGAGGCCAGCGCGCTGAAGGATCTGGGCCAGAACGCCGCGGCGCTGGCCCTGCTCGAGCGCGTGGATCCGGACGCCTACCAGGCCACCACCTCGGACCCGGGCCGCGCCGCGGTTCTGCGCGGACTGCGCGCGCAGGTGCTGCAGAACCTGCACCGCCGCAACGCGCAGGCGGAATTGCGAGAGGCAGTGGCTGAAATGCGTGCACAGGGCGTGGATGCGCAGGAAATCGCCACCTTCGAGAAGACACCAGGCGTGAAGAACACCAAGTGAAGGAGGCCATTGCGTCGGAAATCGGTGCCGCTGAGCTGGCCGAAGCGCTGCGCGGCGACGAGCCGGTTGTCCTGCGCGGGCTGGTCAGCCACTGGCCGATTGTCGGTGTCGCCAGGCAGGGACCGGAAGCGGTCCACGCGTACCTTCAGTCCCTGTACAGCGGCGCGCCGGTGCCGGTGATTCGCGGCGATCCTGCCATCCGTGGGCGGTTCTTCTACCGCGAAGACATGCGCGGCGTGAATTTCGGTCGCGACAAGGCGCCGTTTGACGTGGCCATGCAGCTGCTGCTCACCGAGATGCGCAGCACCAACCCGGCGTCGATCTATATCCAGTCTTTGCCGATGTCGCAATTCTTCCCGCGATTCATGGAGCAGCACCGGATCGCAGGACTGGCGCCTTCGCTCGAACCCAGGATCTGGATCGGCAACGCGCTGACCGTCCAGACCCACTTCGACATGCTGAAGAATGTGGCCTGCCTGGTCACCGGCAAGCGGCGCTTCACGCTGTTCCCGCCGGACCAGCTGCCCAACCTGTATATCGGCCCACTGGAGCTCACTCCTTCCGGCGTGCCGGTCAGCATGGCGCGAATCGAGGAACCTGATTTCGGGACGTTCCCGCGTTTGCGCGAAGCCCTCGAAAATGCCCGGACAGCGGAGCTGGAAGCCGGCGACGGCATCTACATCCCCTTTGCCTGGTGGCATCACGTGGAATCCCGGGCCGCCTTCAACATCCTGGTCAACTACTGGTGGAGCGAGGGCGGAGCCAATTCCGGTATCCTTCGCTCCGCTGCTGCACGCCGCGGCCCTTCTGCGCGAGCTGCCGGAACAGGAACGCATGGTATGGCGTACCTTCTTCGACTACTTCGTCTTCAAGACCAGCGGTGAACCGCTGGCGCACCTGCCGCCGGAACTGCGGGGCATGCTGGGCGAAATGACCGACCAGCGGGTCGCTGAGATCAAGGCGATCCTGCAACAGAAACTGCGCTAGCCACTTTGGCTATCGCGGGCGGCGCCTTGCGCGAAGATGCGACGGCGCCCATGACCAGGAGGCACACATGCCAAAGCCGATAAATCCGCCGATTCCGCGTCGCAAACCCAAGCCGGAAGCGCTCACGCTCGGCGAGCACCAGCTCAAGCCCTCCACGCTGATGATGGGGCTGGGCTACGACCCGGCCCTGTCCGAAGGCGCGCTGAAGCCGCCCATCTTCCTCACCTCGCACCTTCGCTTTCGAAAGCGCCGCGGCGGGCAAGCGTCATTTCGAGGGAATCACCGGCAAGCGGGCCGGCGGCGCGGAAGGCCTGGTCTATTCGCGCTTCAACGGCCCCAACCAGGAAATCCTCGAGGACCGCCTGGCGATCTGGGACGGGGCCGAGGATGCGCTGGTGTTCTCCATCCGGCATGTCGGCCATCGCCACGCTGTTGCTCGCGTGCTGCCGAGCAGGGCGACGTGATCGTCCATTCGGGCCCGCTCTACGCCGCGAGCGAAAGCTTCATCGCCAGGCAGATGGCCAAATACGGCGTGACCTATCTCGACTTCCCGGCCGGCGCGAGCCGCGCCGAGCTCGACAAGGTGCTGGCACAGGCCAGGGCACTGGCTGCGAAGCGGGGCGGACAGGTGGCGCTGATCTATCTGGAAAGCCCGGCCAACCCGACCAACGCGCTGGTCGATATCGAAGCGGTCGCCGCCGCGCGCGACGCGCTGTTCGGCGACGACGAATTCCAGCCGCCGATCGCGATCGACAACACCTTCCTCGGCCCGCTGTGGCAGCGCCCGCTCGAGCACGGCGCGGACATCGTCGTCTATTCGCTGACCAAATATGTCGGCGGCCATTCGGACCTGGTCGCCGGCGGCATATCCGGCGCCAAGGCAGTGGATGGACCCGATCCGCGTCCCTGCGCAACATCATGGGCACGATCTGCGATCCCAATACCGCCTGGATGCTGCTGCGCAGCCTCGAGACGGTCGAACTGCGGATGCAGCGCGCCGGGCGAGAACGCCGCGCAAGGTCTGCGCCTTCCTCAAGAGCCATCCCAAGGTCGAAGGGCTCGGCTATCTCGGGCTGATCGACCGATCCGGCGCCAGCAGGATATCTACGACCGCCATTGCAGCGGCGCCGGGCAGCACCTTCTCGCTGTTCATCAAGGGCGGCGAGGCGGAGAGCTTCCGCTTCCTCGACGCGCTGAAGGTCGCCAAGCTGGCGGTCAGCCTCGGCGGAACCGAAACGCTGGCCAGCCACCCGGCGGCGATGACGCACCTTTCGGTGCCCGACGAGCGCAAGGCCGCCCTGGGGATCACCGACAACCTGGTGCGCATCTCGATCGGGATCGAGGATCCCGACGACCTGATCGCCGATTTCGAGCAGGCGCTGGCGGCGGTATAGTGGCAATCATTGGTCAGCGGCGAGGTTTTGCGCCAACATCGGCGCGGGCACAAGGAGGGTAATCGCGCATGCGTACGGCAATGATCTCCGGGCTGGTGCTGGTTGCCGCCGGACTCTATCTGGTGTTCAGGGGCGTGACCTACACGCAGGAACAGAGCGTGCTGAAGGTCGGCGAGTTCGAGGCGAAGATGCAGCAGCAGCGCCAGGTACCCGAATGGATCGGCGGAGTCGCCCTGGGCGCCGGCCTGGTACTCGTCATTGTGGGTCTCAGAAGGCGCGGCAAGTAGCGCGCACGGATCCAGTGCGGTTGCGGGCACCGCGCATGCGAACCGATGCACCGTGACCGTCTCCCAACCGCGCGATCGGACTGCGCAGTTTCACGCGGGCCGCCTCATCCTGAACATGACCGGTGGCGAGATTTCGCGCATAGGCATCCGAGCCACCGGCCCGCAGGATGGGGTGCGCCGCAGCCGTGTCGTAGATCCCATCGACCAGCAATCGCCTGGCGATGTGTACCGCCACGACCTCGCCGAACACCATCCAGTTCGCCATGAGCTCACCCCGGGTGTCGGTGAGCTGCACGATCTGCGTGACCTTGCACTCCATTGCGACCGGGCTCTGCCCCACGCGCGGCGCCGCCACACGGGCTGCCGGTATCGGCGTCAATCCGGCAAGATCAAACTCGCTGACATCCGGTGCCACGGTAGCCGAGGTCTGGTTCATCTGCGATGCCAGCGCCCGCGTGGCCAGGTTCCACACGAACTCGCCGGTATCCTGCACGTTGCGCAATGTGTCCTTGGCGCCCGTGCTGGCAAAGCCGATGATCGGCGGCGTGTAGGCAAAGGCATTGAAGAAGCTGTAGGGCGCCAGATTGAAGCCGCCCGCGGCACGGCGCGTGGCGACCCAGCCAATGGGGCGCGGCCCGATGATGGCGTTGAATGGGTTGTGCGGCAGCCCGTGGCCTCTGGAAGGCTCGTAGAAGTAGTAATCGTCGGCCTTTTCCCGCATGACAGCTAAGCTATCAACCCGTCATCGCAACCGCCAGCACTGTGCACACCACCGTCCCCGATTTCGCGCTCTACCTCATTGCCGGACTGGCAGCACTGCTGGTCGGATTGTCCAAAGGTGGCCTCACCATGGCCGGTGCGCTCGGCACGCCGTTGCTGGCGACCGTGGTGTCGCCGGTCAGGGCCGCCGCGCTGCTGTTGCCGATCTTCGTCGTCGCCGACTGGTTCGGGCTGTATGCATACCGGCGTGAGTTCGACCGCCGCAATCTGCTGATCCTCATCCCCGCAGCCATTGTCGGCATCGGCGTTGGATGGTTGTCGTTCTCGGTCGTCACCGATCGCATGGTCGGATTGTTCATCGGGGCGATCGGCATCGCGTTCTGCCTGAATGCATGGCGCCGTCGCAACCACCCGCTGACCCCGCAACCCGCCGACGTCCCGCGCGGCCTGTTCTGGGGCGCGATCGCCGGGTTCACCAGCTTCGTCTCGCACTCCGGCAGCCCACCCTACCAGGTCTACGTATTGCCGCAGCAGCTCTCGAAGACAGTGTTTGCCGGCACCACGGCCATCACCTTCGCGGCGATCAACTTCGTGAAACTGCTGCCCTACTGGCAGCTTGGCCAGCTGGATCTGGCCAACCTGAAGTTCTCGCTGCTGCTGATGCCGATTGCAGTCGCGGGGACGTTCACCGGCGTGTGGCTGGTGCGGATCATCCCCGAGCGCATGTATTTCGTGCTGATCCACGCTGCATTGTTTGCCTTGTCGATCAAGCTGGTGATCGCAGCAATTCCGTGACGCCTGTCAGACCGTAACGCTATTGAGTGGCATGCCCGTGCCTGCCCGGCAACCACCACAGCAAGGGCAAGGACAGCGCGCCAAGCGCGATGCCAACCCACAGCACCGAAGACACCCCCCATGTCCCGGCCACCGGACCCAATGCCATCACGCCCAACGCGCCAACGGCGTTGGCCAGCCCGAGCGCCATGCCGCTGCCGAAGGAACGGTTCTCGGGCACGATGTCCTGCGCCACCACGATGGTGAGCGGAAAGGTCGCGAACAGGCCGATGCCCACGATCGCGATCAGCAGCCACATCCAGATGCCGTCCACAAGCATGAACGCCGCCATCCCCAGCAGCGCAATGCTCATGCCCGCGGCGATCACCCGGCGCCTGCTGCCGCGATCTCCCAGATGCCCGCCGGCGATGTTGCCGATCAGCCCCACCACCATCAGCGTGGTCAGAAAAGCCGCGCCGCCGGCCAGTGAACCTCCGCGCTGGCTCCATAGCAGCGGCACGTAGGCGATCACCGCATACAGCAGCACGCCCCGCAGGCCGCAGAACAGCACCAGAATCACCAGCGGCTTCAGATGTGCATGCCATTGCACAGGTGCGGCTCCACCGCGCCGCGGCGGCAATGGGACGGAGGCCCGCCACAGCAACGGCAGTGTGAGCAGTCCGGGCAGACCCAGAATCCACAGCGCACCCAGACCATGTGCCATTACCAGCAGACTGGCCGCCAACGGCCACACGCCGCGACCGATTTCGCCGCCGATCAGGAATACCGACATGCCCAGTGCGTGCCGGTTGCCGGAACACGAACGCACTGCCGCCAGCGTCTGTGGATGGAAGAAGGAGTTGGCGATGCCCAGAACCATCAGGACCAGGGCAAGGCTGGCCAGATCCGGTGCGACGGCCACAGCGGCAGCCGCCAGCGAACCCACTCCGAGACCAAGTGCGGTGAAACTGCGGCCGCCGACGCGATCGGCCAACAGTCCGGTGAGTGGCTGCAAGCCCTGCCCGACCACCAGCGCGCCCATGAGCACGCCGGCCAGTGACACGGACAATCCCATCTGCATCAGGATCGCCGGCAGGATGCCCGGCAGATAGTTCGCCGCACCGTCGTTGAGGAAGTGCGCCCAACTCAGGACGGAGAGCCGCCCGTAGGCAGGTTCAGCTGCGGCGGATTCGGACGCGATGGCTGCCGGCTCGTCTGGCGGTCAGGCTGGTGTCTGCCAGGCCACCCGGTCGCGGCCACTGCTCTTGGCGTCGTACATTGCGTGGTCAGCGGCGGCCAACAGTTGCCTGGGCGAGACCTCAAGGGATGGCACCAGCACCGCGACTCCCACGCTGATCGTCACGTGTTGCGCCAGAGGCGACGCCGGATGGGCGAACCCTTCCCCGGCCACCGCGCGCCGCAGCGCCTCGGCCTGCGTGATGGCAGCATCCAGGGTGCGCCCGGGCAGCAGCAGCACGAACTCCTCGCCACCCAGGCGCGCGACCAGGTCCTGCTCATCCACGGCGAACCGTTCGCAGACCCGTGCCAGCACGCGCAGGCATTCGTCGCCACGCAGATGACCGGCGGAATCGTTGAGCGCCTTGAAGTAATCGGCATCGGCCAGCAGCAGCGCCAGCGGCGTACCGTCACGTGCGTAACGCGTCCAGGCCTGCGCCAGCCGGTCGTCAAACTGGCGCCGGTTGGCAATGCCGGTCAGCGGATCGCGTGTCGACAGCAATTCCAGCTTGCGATTGGCCTCGGTGAGCTCATCGGCCAGGCGCGCGAAGTGGATGGCGCCGGCGACCAGGTCGGCGACCGCATCGAACACCGCGCAGGAGTCCGGGTCGAAGAAATCGGTACGGGCGCTCTCCAGGTTGAGCACACCGTGCAGGCGGCGGCCATGGCGGATCGGAACCAGGTACTCGGAACGCGCGGTGGCATTGCCCGGCACGTAATCGGGGTCGGTGGAGATATCGGGAATCAGGTGTGGCCGCCCCAGTTGCACGCAGCGGCCGGCAGCGCCCACCGTGATCGGCCACTTGCCGGCCGCCGCCAGCGGTGATTGAGTGAATTCACCGGAATAGACTTCGCGGACGAAGTGCGTGTTGTCGTCGTCCAGCAGCAGCACGCTGACGATGGCCACCGGCAGCTCGGCTACCAGGCAATCGCAGATACCCTGCATCAGCGAATCCAGGCTCGCCCCCTGCAATGCCTCGCGCGAGATCCGGATCAGGATGCGGGTCAGGGTGGCCTGACGTGCGGGCGCATCCTGCGCGTCCCACGGCACGACGCCGGGCACGATCATGTGATTGCCGCTCTCCTCTGCAAGGATGGCCTTCCCTGACATGGCGTTGAGTCTACCCCGAGCGATGCCGGTTTCGTCGCCGCAAGCAGACAGTTGGCCGCGCTGCTGGCGCTGCAGCGCGCCAGATTATGTTCAAGAGTCCTCGGGTAGCGCCGCGGGCCGGCGGTGCATGTCACCGGAAATCGAAGAGTTCATCGCCTGCTTTCGGCCGCTGCATGCCCTTCTCGAAATATTCCTCCCAGATCGCGGCCCAGGGTCGCCCGAAGCGATCCTCGACCTTGTATGGGATCACCGTGCCGGGAGCCACGGTGGTGCCGCGGCCGTTGATCGGGAAGGTGGTCTGGTTGCACTCGGACAGGAAGTTCGGGGCCACGTCATTGAACCCCCCGAGCCGGGGGAAGAAGCGCACGCTGCGCACCGGCTGCACGAGGCCTTCCTGGTCATAGAACACCGTTTCCTGTTGCAGGCCGATGAGGGTTCCGTCGCCGGCCTTGCGCGGCGTCCAGATCTCCACGGTCTGCAGCTTGCTGGAGTACTCCCAGCTGGAGTGCGTGAACCAGCCCTGGATGTTCGAGGTCCAGGTAATGAGCGCGTCACCGTCCCAGAAACCGATGGTCTCGCCCATCCAGCGCGGCACATCGGCGCCCAGACGTGGCACCACGCCCGACATGTCGAACTCGCGGCCGATGTGGACATTGTGGATGGCGTTGCCGGACCCGCCGAGAAACTGCACGCGGGTCGGCGTGACCATGATGTCCAGTGAGCCCGGCCCGCCCGGGCCGGACCACCAGCGCATGAAGCCCTCGGGGCGGCAATACATCAGCGACCACTGCGCGGCGTGATCGTGGGCCTGGTGATAAAGCTGCTGCACCAGGCGTTGCTGGTATTCCGGCGTCAGCAGCGAAAGTATGGTGGGGACCTGATTGTAGAAGCCGATGATCCATTGCGGCGGCTCATGGTATTCGGGCGGCACCACCGGTTCCTTTCCGGCCGACTTCAGCCCGAACAGAATGCTGGTGTTGACGGTGTAACGACCGTCCCAGTCCGGCGGCATGTGCTCACGGGTGTATCGGGTCGGACCACCTTTGGCGCGCGCTTCCGCCAGCAACGCCTGGTAATGCGCCTGTGCCGTCCTGAACGGATAGGGGCTGACGATGTTCTCGCGGGCATAGTCCACATCGCAGTGGCCCCACGCGCCTTTGGCCGGATCGTTCTGGATGTAACGGGGGGCGGAGGAATAATCGCCCCACTGTGAATCCAGGGCCAGCGTGCTGTTGCAGCGGAAGTATCGCGGGTCGCTCCACAGTTCGCGGTCGCGATAGAAATCCTTGCTCGTGAAGATGTCCCGCGCCAGCGGCTGGATTCCGGCCGGTACGGCGCCGCCCCTGGCTGTAGCCATGTCGATGTTGATGAAGGGCACGCCGGCACCTACGTACTTGGCATGGTCCGCCATCGGCCAGCCGCGACCGACGCTGGCGCGCGTGGCGTGCGGATCCTTGCAACCGGACGCGATACCCAGTCCGGCCAGCAGCAAGGCAGGCAACCAGAAACGTCGTGCGCATGGGCTCTCTGACATGATCGACTGCCTCCCTGTTGACCCGGCTCTCACGCATGACGATGTGCCCGTCACGAGCAGGTCCTCGTGCGGCGTAGTTTCCGGTGTTGGCTGCAATGCAGTCAAAGACGCGGACATCCGGTACTCAGGCCGTGCCGCGGCGCGCCGGTGCTAGACTGCCGCGCACCGCACTGCCGCGTCATTGCCATTGGGGAGGCGCCATGTCCCGCCCGGTTCGTCGCCGCGATTTTCTGGTTGCCGGTGCCGCTTCGGGCGCCGCACTTTTGGGTATGCAGGCCTCACGCGCGTTTGGCGCGGAACCGGGCGCAGCGCCTGATCCGGACTTCCATGTCTATCTCGCATTCGGCCAGTCCAACATGGAAGGTTTTCCGGGCATCGAGGCGGTGGACAAGAGCGGCGTCGACCCGCGTTTCCAGATGCTGGCCGCAGTCGACTTTGCCGACCCCGGCCGCCGCCAGGGCCAGTGGTACCCGGCCATTCCACCGCTGTGCCGCAGCTCCACCGGCCTGTGCCCGGTCGACTACTTCGGGCGGACCATGGTGGCGCATCTGCCGCAGCGCGTGCGCGTGGGCGTGGTCAACGTGGCGGTTGCCGGCTGCAAGATAGAGATGTTCGACCGCGACGCCTGGCAGGCCTACGCCGCGACGGCGCAGCCATGGAAGCGCAACATCATCGCCGAATACGGCGGCAATCCGTACCAGCGCTTCGTCGACATGGGGCGCCTGGCGCAGCAACGCGGCGTGATCAAGGGCATCCTGCTGCACCAGGGCGAGTCCAATACCGGTGATGCCCAGTGGCCCGACAAGGTGCGCAAGATCTATCGCGATCTGCTTGCGGAACTGAAGCTCGAAGCGACCAGCGTGCCGCTGTTCGCGGGCGAGGTCGTCAACGCCGATCAGCAGGGCGCCGCGGCCAGCGTCAATGAAATCATCGCGCGGTTGCCGCAGGTCGTGCCCACCGCGCATGTGGTGTCGTCAAAGGGCTGCGCGGCGCGGGGGGACCACCTGCACTTCACGCCCGCCGGCTACCGGGAACTCGGCCGGCGCTACGCCGATGCGGTGCTCGCGCTGGCGTAGCGCGGCTGCTTGCCGGTGCTGGTCGGGACGGGAGGGATCATGGCACATGGAGCTATCGCGCGGACCGCTGCCCTGCTGGTGCTGATTGCATGCAGCGGCTGCGGGCACAAGGAAGAGGCGCGCAGCATCGGACGCGGCTGGCCCGTCACCCAGACGCAGGTTCGCTACGTCAGCGGCGGCATGGAGGGCGCCGGCGAGCAGGCCTCCTGGGATGGCCCGCCCGCGGGAATCACGCCGCTGCCGGTGGACCTGTTCACCACCAGGGACTTCTACCAAGACGAAGCGCTGTGGTCGGACCCCCGCTATTTCCGATGCAACAGCCCCTCGACGCTGGAGGCGATGTGGGTCGCCGGTCGAAACGGCGAGACCTCGCGCCGCATGATCGGCACCTCTCCGCCGCCAGTGCGCCTCGTGGGGCAACTGCGATGATCGACTATCCGCGCGAGGCGATCGTCTCGCCCTATCCGTTCAAGACGGCGCAGGAGCACTACGAAGCGTTGCTTGCCGAAACCAAAGCCCGCGGCGGCCCCACCGTTTATTCGCGCGAGCGATCCGCCGCCGGACTGGAACGGGCGCTACAGCCGCGCGATCTCGCTCGAATTCATGGCCGCGCGCGAGGGCGACACCTATGAAGTGCCCGATTACCTGGGCGAACCGCCGCAGTGGTTCTTCACCTCGATCAATCAGACCTCGACGATCCTCTCGCTGCTGACGCCCGAATACCAGAGACGCACGGTGCAGATGCACTACCACCAAGCCGTGGACAATGCGCCGCTGTGGCCGGCGCAGTTCTGCTGGCCGGAGGGCTTCATTCGCCTATTCTCACGGCAGGCGCATCTGAGCATGGATTTCGTGACCACTTCCCGGCCGCGTCGCAGTTGATGGCGAGTAGCGCGGACAATTTCATCCGGCATTTCAATGTCGGGCGCAGCTTCGACATGAGCGGCGACGTGCCCCGTCTCGGCGCCGACGTGCCGCGCTGGTACGGCGAGAGCATTGGGTTCTGGGACGACGACACGCTGGTCACCTGGACCTCGAACGTCATCCCGTGGATCACGCATGGCGTGTTCGAGTTTTCCGGCAAGCTGCAGACCATCGAGATCTTCTCGCCGCGCCGCGCTCCCGACGGCAAGCTCGCCGGCATCGAGCACGAGATCGTGCTCTACGACCCGGAAGCCTTCGCCGAGCCCCTGCGAATCATCCAGGTGCACATCAGGACGGGCGATCTGGACAAGGTCGAACCGTTCATCTACGCGCGCTGCATGCAGACCATCTTCCCGGTCGAAGGGCGCCCGCAGCCGGTGAGCCCCGGCACGACCATCGAGTACACGGTGCCCGACCTCTACGGCCGCCCGTGGGCCAGGATCTGGGAGAAGTACCTGGAGAAGGGCATGAAGCGGCCCGGGGCAGATGAACTGTTCGAATTCAGCCCGACGAAACCTTGACTTCGGGCCTGCCCCGGGCAGTCGGAGTACAGTCCGCTTCAACGCAACGGCAACGTTCGGGAGAACAACATGAATTCAAGACGACAGCTTCTGGCGCTGATCCTGCTGGGTTCCTTCGCGGCAATGACGACGGCGGGGGAGGCTCCCGCACCGGCGTTCGTCGGGCCGGGTCCGTCCAGTGAAGAGCTTGCCGCGCTGCCCCAGACGCCCGGTGCGAAAGGGGACCAGGAGCGCCACTACCGTCTGGAAGAGGCCGGACGGGAAATGGGCTATCACCTTTATGTACCCCACAGCTACGACCCCAAGGCAGGGGCTCCACTGGTAGTGGCGCTGCACGGCTATGGCGTGAATTACGAGTTCTTCTTCTCGTTCGTCAAGGACCTGCCTGCCTTGTGCGAGAAGTATGGATTCATCTGTGTCGCCCCCATGGGATATTCGATCAGCGGCTGGTATGGCGCACCGATGTCGGTGCCGGGCGCGCCACCGCCGGGATCCAAGCTGCCGGTTCCGCAGACCGGCTCGGAAAAGGAGCAATTGCGGGAACGCAAACTGAGTGAACTGGATGTGATGAAGGTGCTGGATATCGTCAGGCACGAATACAAGGTCAACCCCAAGCGCATCTATCTGATGGGTCACTCCATGGGCGGTTTCGGCACGTGGTTCCTCGGACAGAAATACATCGGCACGTGGGCGGCCATCGCGCCGATGTCGGGTATCAATGAGAACGGATTCAAGGCGCTGGATTTCAGGAAACTTGCCCACATACCGGTGATGGTAGCCGTGGGCGAAAAGGAAACAGACACGGTAGTCACCAGCAAGAAGGCCGTCGCGGCGCTCAAGGCGGCCGGCGGTGAAGTGGCCTACGTGGAGATCGCCGGCGCCACTCACGGCTCCATGGTCGCACCGAGCACTGCGCAGATCATGGAGTTCTTTTCAAAGCACTAGGCGTACGTCTGCGGGGGCGCGGTCATCCGAATGCCAGTCTCGTCAGCAAGGATGGCCCTTGCTGACATGGCGACGGGTCTGCCGCGAGCGGCGCCTGTTTCGTCGCAGTAGGCAGACATTGGCCGCGCCGCTCCTGCTCGCCGTGGCGCCCGCCGCTTCCGGACCCGCAACATCACGCCTCGGGCCGCGTTTGGCTGGGCAGGCCCCGGCGGCATGTATCATCTGCGGCCCAATGAAACTGATCTCCCGACTTTTCCGCGCCCCACCTGCGCCGCCGCAAGCGGCGTCAGACGAGCCTCCCGCCCCAACGCCGGAGCCCGCCCCGCCGCCGATCGATCCGCAGGAACAGCAACAGCTGCTGCGCGCCATCGAATCCGGAACCGTGGAAACCGCGGAACTGATGCGCCTCGCCGTGGAAGGTCAGACCACGCGCCTGCGCCAGGCGGCTGCATCGCGGATTGAGGATCCGCACCTCTGGCAGGCACTGCTGCCACGGCTGCGCGGCCGCGACAAGGCGGCGTACAAATTGATCAAGCAGCGTCACGACGCGCTGCTGGCCGAGGAGCGCAGCAAGGCTCAGACCAGAAGCGATGCCGAGGCGCTGTGTGCCGCCATCGAAAAGCTCTCCGCCAAACCCCATGACGCGCTGTTCGCGCCGGCCGTGGCGGTGTACGCCGAGCGCTGGCAGGCCGTACCGGCCGATATCGACGGCGAGATTCGTCAACGCGGGCAGCGGGCGCTGGATCGCTGCCAGGAAGTGATCGCGGCGCAGGCGCGCGAACAGGCGCGCGTCGAGGCCGAGCAGGCCCGGGAGCGCGCACTGGAAGCCCAACGCCTGGCCGAGCAACAGGCGGCCGCGGAGCAAGCCGCCATCGAAGCCCGCGAACGGGCCCAGGCCGAGCAGGCCCGTGAAGCCGAGGCTCAGGCCGAAGCCCAGGCACTGAGCGAGAAGCAGGCGGCCGAGGCGCAGGCCCATGCGCAGATCGTGAGCCTGATCCGCCTCAGCGGTGCCGCCCTGGGCCGCGGCGACACGCGCAAGGCGGCACGATTCCGCCAGTCCATCGAGACTGCGCTGGCCGAGGCGCCGGCGTTGCCGCCACACCTGGCGCGCAACCTCGAGCAACTGGACACGCGCCTGAACCAGCTACGCCAATGGAAGGACTTTGCTGCAGCACCCAAGCGCATCGAACTGATCGAGGAGGTGCAGGCGCTGATCGGCGTCGAAGAGGCACCCGAAGAGCTGCTGGAACACCTGCGCGCGCTGCGCCAGGAATGGCGCACCATCAACAAGGGTCTCGCGGTCGAAGCCACTGCCGAGGCGGAACGATTCGAGCAGGTGTATGCGGCGGCGTTCCAGCCCTGCCAGGTCTACCTCGCCGGGCAGGCCGCGATCCGTCGCGCCAACCTGGATGCGCGCAAGCAGGTGCTCGAGCGCGTGCTGGCATTCGAGGCCGGCATCGATGCCGGGCATCCCGATCATCCGATGATGGCGCGCGTGCTGCGCGAGGCACCGCAGGAATGGCGCCGCCACACACCCGTTGATCGCGACGCCAACCGTCCGGTGGAAGCAGATTTCTTCGGCGCACTGGACCGCCTGCGCACGCAGGTCAACGCCTGGTACGACGCCAACGCCACCGACAAGCAGGCACTGATCACGCGTGCCTCGCAGCTGGCAACGAGCCCCGACCTGCCGCGCGCCATCGACGAGGCAAAGCGCCTGCAGGCGCAGTGGAAGAACATCGGCCCGGTGCCGCACGCGCAGTCCCAGGCCCTGTGGGAGGAGTTCCGCGCGCAGTGCAACGCGGTGTTCGAGCGGCGCCAGCAGGAGCACGCGCAGCAGGCGGCGGTGCAGGAACAAGCCAGGTCCGCAGCCGAGGACCTGTGCCGGCAAATTGAGGAGGCAAGCCAGGAAGGCCCGGCGGATCGGCCCTCCGGCGAAGCCCGCCTGCGCGAGTGGCAGGAATCGTTCCATGCATTGGGCGAACTGCCCCGCCACGACGCACGCAAACTGCACGATCGCTACCAGCGTGCGATGTCCAAGTATGACTCGCTGATTGCCGGCCTCGAACAACGCGAGCGTGACGCCGCCGAGGCCAATGTGCTCGCCGCTGCGCGGCATGTGCGCGCCTACCAGCGCGCCGTCATCCAGGGCGATGCCGCTCGCGACGAATTGAAAAGTACCGCCGCAGCCTTCATCGACGGCGTGCCACGCTGGCCCGGCAAGGCCATCCTGCAGGCACTACGACAATCGCTCGCTGATGCCCAGGCCGCGCAGTTCACTGATCAGGACGACACCGCGCGCGAGCAGGCCTTGCGCAAGCTGTGCATCCACGCCGAGATCCTCGGCGACACCGCAACTCCAGCCGAAGATGCCGGCCTGCGCCGTGAACAGGAAATGCAGATGCTGCAGCAGGGCCTGGGCCAGAAACGACAGGCCGACAAGCGGGACTGGGACGCCATGCGGATCGAATGGCTGGGCCTTGCTGCCGCTGAGCCGGCGGTACATGACGCGCTGGAGCAGCGGTTCATGGGGTGCTGGAAGCGGCACACCAGGAGCTAGCCGGCCGCGAACAGCGCCTGGCGGATATCCCGCGCCAGGCGCCGCTCGGGAGCGCGCCTTCAGTGCTGTCGGGCTGCGCGCATCCGCCACCCCACCAGCGAACCCAGTGCCAGCAGGCCGAGCAAGCCGAAGGCGCCGCCACCGCCGCCGCCGCTTGCGCCCGCACCGCCGCTTCCGGTGCCCGATCCGCCGCCCGTCACCGGCGCCGCGGCAATGCTGTAGTCGTTGATCTGCCCCGGCGTGGTATCGCCTTCGTACTCCTGGTTCACGGCGTTGCCATTGTCGTCGAACTTGGTCAGCGTCAACTTGTAGGGTCCTGTTCCGGTACCTTGCAGTTTCACGTCGTAGTCATCCGGCGGCAGCACCAGCGTCCAGGCAAAGGTGCCATCGGTGTGCTGCACGGGGAAGCTCCAGATGCCGGTCTGGAGTTCCTGCAGGCCGATGGTGCCGCCGTTGGTCTGCACGATCCTGCCGCGTGAATTGGTGGCGATGATGTCCACCGGGCTCTGGGTCTGCACCACCACGGCCGTCGGGAAGAACGGGCATGACGGGGCCGCCGCCGACACACAGCTGTCCGGCACGTTGTTCGTGAACTGGTTGCGGTTGTCCGTATACACACCTTCAAGGCCGCAACCCATCGGCGCAGCCGATTGCGACCCAGAGGCAAAGATGCTCGCAGCGGTGCGGTAGTACCAGAAGTGATCGGCCGTGCCCTGCGTGAAGTCCGTCAGCGACACGTGCGCACCGGGTGCTTCGGTCCCGCGTTGCGTGGACTCATCGCTGTCCGCCGCGGAACGCGCCGGCGTGCCGTATACCACGATGCCGGTCTGATGGTAGTTGGTGCCCTTTCTGTAAACCACCACGCCATCCCGGCCGGCGCGACCTCCGCTGCCGCCATCGCTGCTGAGGATCTTGCCGAAGGCCAGGTCTGCCAGCGCCGCGGGAAACTGCTGCCGGATGGCGTCCAGGCGCTCGAAGATGTTGTCGGTGTAGCGGTCGCAGTTGGTGCCGAACGGATCCGGCGGCGCCTTGTAGTCGAAGTACGGCGCCAGCGCCTCCATCAGCAACCGCGTATCGTCCACACTGCCGTCCAGCAGCGTGAGCAGCACGTTGGTGAATTCGCTGTTGTTCGAGGTATCGGTGTCGCCGTCGGCCGTCACGGTGCCGACCAGCCGCGTGGCGTTCGGATCATCGACGAAATTGCTGGCGTCGACGATGCGCGCGATGACCTGGATGGAGCGGGTGTCGCGACCCAGCTGGTCGCCCTTGCCGTAGACGGTCACGTCGCAGGCAACTTCGCCACCCGTGAACGTATCCGGCAATGTGCAACTGCCACCATCCACGGTCGCGCTCTGCACATGCATTTGCGCGGGCAGCGGCACACTGAAGTGGGCAGCCGCGTCCTTGCCGCCGTTGTTCGACACATCCGCGTAGATCCTGTCGGTCGGATCTTCCGCTCCTCCGCTGAGCTGGTTCGACATGCTCAATTCGAGATCGACATACTGTTCGCGCATGTCACCATCGACGGGCACGTAGAATTCCGCGTAGCGGACGCGAGTGGTCGAGTCGTAGGGATTCTGCTCGCGCGTGACACCCACGCCGACCTTCACCCAGGTCGGCCCGTACATGCCGTCGGGGCGCGGACCGTTGAACGTGACGTTGCAGTCCAGCAGCGCCGGACCGAATTCGCTCCAGCGCGCACCTGCCACGTTGGCGGGGCCGCCATAGATATAGACGCCGAAATTGCCCGATCCCTGGCAGGCCCCGCCATTGGCACCCGCCAGCGAAAACAGCGATGAGGGCACGCCGGCAGTGGACTTGTACAGCACATCGCGGCAATTGCCTTCCTTGAAGGTGTTGCCGTCGAACACGTCGATATAGCCGCAGGTCCCGACAGAGGGGGTGTGAATGGCCGAGAAGCAGGGTGAAGGGTCCCAGGTCCCGCCGTAGCTGGCGATGCAGATGCCGATGCTCGGGGCCGTCGTGACCAGCACCGTGGAGCCTTCGCCAAACGACCCGGACGCGTGCCCATCCACGGCATCGTCCTGCGCGGGGCATGCCCCGGTCTTTACACCGTCGACGACGGAACAGGCCGGCAACGGCAGGGATGGTGGCGGCGAAGCCGCGTGCGCGGTCTGCGCAACGATTCCCGTGGCCAGCAACAGGACCACACCCAACCAACGCACAGTTCTCATTTGCTTTCCCGCCTCTTCCGGTTGAAACCGACACCTCGCCCCGCGCCAGACGGCAGGGGTTCAGGAGGTAAGGCGCAAACGGTCGGGAAAACTTGTCAGGGAGCCCTGGAAAGGCGGGCAAGCCATATCCTGGCAGCGGCGGGCTTGTGCCAGCGGGTATAAAGGTCCACCAGGCGGGTGTACGTCTCCTGGGTACGCACGAAGTCAGCGCCGCGGGCTGTCTCCAGGCCGCTGGCAGCCGCCAGCAGGGTCTTCTCGGCCGGCCGATACTGCCCGTTCGCGAGTTCGCATTCGCCCAGCACCGAAGCCGTGTTGGCAGCAAGCCAGTGCGCTTCGCCATAGGTTGCCACCCGGCGCCGGTACACATCGCGCGCCCGCGCAAGACCCCAGCGCGGATCTGCGGCGCGACAGGTCGCGAGCGCCGCGACCACCTCGGCGAACTGCGTTACCGGGTGGTCGGGGCCGTTGAGCGCCAGCAGGCCATCGTAGGCGGCACGCGCCAGTGGGACAGCTTCCGCCGCACTGCCGGCCGAATTGAGGTAATCCGCCAGCGACGCCTCGCTCCACAGCGTGTCCAGGTTGTTGTCACCCAGCACCTTGCGGCGCGCCATCCAGACCGCGCGGTGCACCTCGGCGCCCTCCCCGAAGCGACCCGCCATGCCCAGCGCGCCGGCTAGCCCCGAGCGCACGTCGATGGTCAGCATGTGGTCCGGACCGAGCGCCTCCTCCGAAATGCGCACCGCCTCCTTGTGTGCCGCAATGGCCTCTTCGAAGCGGTTCTCGCCGGCCAGCGCCACGCCGAGATCGTTCTCCACACCGGCGAGACGCTCGTCGGTGATACCCAGGTCGCGCAGCGAGCGCACCGCCTCTTCCAGCAATTGCCGCGCGCGCCCGTAGTCACCACCGGAATTCATGACCTGCGCACCCAGCTTGGCCTTGATCAGCGCAGCCTGTTCGCCGTGTGGCGCCTGCCGCTCGACGCTCGCGCTTGCCTCTTCGAGCAGCGGCCCGGCTTCCTCGAAACGACCGTCCCGCTGCAGCAGTTCGCCACGGTCGGCCAGCAGTGTGGTCACCTTGAGCGGGTCGTCGCCGGCCTTGCGGTGGATGTCGAGCGCGCGCTGATTGGCGTCCAGCGCCTGGTCGAACCTGCCGAGCGACGCATTCACCGATGCGATCGTCTCCAGCACGCTGGCGGCGACCAGCGGATCGGCCGACAGCTTCTCTTCAGTGTGCTGGAGGGCGTTGTCCACCACGCTGGTCAGCGACACTGGTTCCGACGCGGCGCGCGGGTTGGCTGCCGACAGCATCTGTTCGAGGAACTGGCTGACTTCCGTGGCGCGACGCGCATCGATCCGCGCCTTGTCACGCTGCAAGCGGACTTCCCCGGCCGCCTTCACATAGGCGGTCAGACCCACCGCCGAGGCAGCCAGCAGCAATCCGGCAAGCACACTGGCCGCGCGATTGCGCCGCAGGAGCTTGCCGGTGCGGTACGCCAGGCTGGGTGCGCGCGCCAGCACCGGCCGGTGCTGCAGGTAATTTTCCAGATCGCGCCCCAGATCCCCGGCCGACGCATAGCGCGCGCCCGGATCATGCGAAAGCGCCTTGCGCAGGATGTTGTCCAGATCGCCGCGCAGCTGCGCGCTTGCCGCAACCCTGCTCGGCCATTCGAATTCGCCCGTGGTGACCAGGCGGATGTAGTCGGCGTCGGATCGCGACTGACCGGCAAACAGCTTGCGACCGGTCAGCAGAAAGAACGCCAGCGCACCGATACCGAAGACGTCGGTGGCCGTGGTGATCGCCTGCCCTTCGACCTGCTCGGGCGCCGCGAAATGCGGCGTGAAGCCGGCACCCATCGCGACCGTGAGCCCTTCGGCCCCGGATTCCTCGGCGATGAACTTGGCGATGCCGAAATCTATGAGCTTCAGGTGCCCGTCGCGCGTCACGAGTACGTTGCCGGGCTTGAGATCCCGGTGGACGATCAGCATGCGATGGGCGGCCTCGACAATGCGGCACAGCTCCACCAGCAGCGCCACACGTTGCCGGATATCCAGGTCCCGGGCATTGCAGTAATCATCGATGGGCTCACCATCGACGAACTCCATCACGTACCACGGTCGCCCGTCCGCGCTGACGCCGGCGTCGATCAGACGCGCAATGCCGGGATGCTCCAGGCGTGCCAGCGTCTGCCGCTCGAGCCGGAAGCGGGCGAGGCTCGGTTCGCCGCGCAATTCCTGGCGCACCAGCTTCACGGCCACCTGCTGGTCGACGGCATCGACGCGCTGTGCCCGGTACACCACGCCCATGCCGCCGGAACCCACTTGTTCCAGCAACCGGTAGCGATCGATCATCGTGCCGGCCAGATCCGGCGTCGCGACCCGCACCGCCGCGTGCAGGTTGCCCGTGTTCAGCCCGGCAGCGGCATCCGCGGCAAGCAGCTTCACCAACTGCTCGTGCAGCGCCGGGTCCTTGCCGCGCAGGCGCGCAAGCTCCATCTCCTGTGTTTCCTGCTGCATGGCCAGCAGTGACTCGAACGTCGCAAAGACACGGCGCTCGAAGTCCGGATCCACCTTGCCGGTCATGGGCCGGTCCGCGTGGTGGAATCCAGTTCGCGGGCGAGCCATGCCTTCGCGGCCCGCCACTTGCGCGAAATCGTCGACGGCGAGACATCGAATTCCGTGGCGATGTCCTCGAGCCCGAGCCCCGAGAACACGCGCAACTCCACCACCCGTGCGGCCATTTCGTCGATCACGGCAAGCCGGTCCAGTACGGCATCGACCTCCAGCACATCGAGCCCGTCCGAGGCGGCAAGTGCGAATTCCGTCTGCAAGGTCAGCGCACGACCGCCGCCGCGCTTGCCGGCGTTGCGGCGGCGGGCTTCATCCACCAGCGCCCGGCGCGCGATGCGCGCGAACATTGCCAGGAAGTGGTTGCGGTCCTGCCACTCCATGCGGCGCAGCTCCACCAGCTTCAGGTACACCTCGTTGACAAGCTGCGTCGGCTGAATCGTCAGCTGGCGTTCGCTGCGCAGCTGCCCGATCGCAATTCGATGCATCTGCTGGTAGAGCAGCTCGACGAGCTCATTCATCGCTGCGCTGTCACCGCCGGACCAGCGGTGCAGCAGCGAGGTGGGATCAGGACTTTCGAACATCCGTGGAACCAGGGGAATCGGGTCTGTGCGGGGTGGCCCGCCAGATTGCCCGCCACCGCCGCCGGTGGCAATCCCCGAGCTGATAAGTCAAAAGCCCGAACGCTTCCTGGGTGAGAGCGCCAGCCCCTCGACGGCCAAGGCGTAGGAAGGCGACTACACGCGCAGTGCGTGAATGCGGGCCGACGCCGCGCGGCATGAAGTCGATCATGAACCGGGTGTCCACGCCATTCGACCCGGACACCCAAAGGTGACGATGAGGTGAGAACATGAAATCCACATCAGGCTCCCGTGCTCTGGAAGCACTGGCCATGGCGGCAATCGGCGACGCAGTGCTCGCCCTTGCCGCACCCGCACGACACGCACGCCTGTGGTCTGGCGGTCCGCGCTGGTGGCGCAGGTCCATGGACAGCTTCGAACACCATCCCATGATGACGCGCGGACTGGCATTGGCCGAACTATGCGTTGGCGCGTGGCTGGCCCACCGGGCGCTCAGACCCCCGATACGGTGAGACCATCCAGCGAAGCGAGCTGGTAGGCGGCAATGTTTGTGACGGGGGGCGGCGGGAAGACGGCCGCCGACGCGGAATTCACGTTGGCACTGGCAGGGGGTCTCGGGTTGTATGCGGGAAAGGCCCGTCAGTCTTCGCGGGGCCGCTCTGTTCGCTCAGCCCCCGCCCTTCCCCGGCAGCGACACCGACAGTTCGAGCACGTCGTGCCCTTCCTCGCGCCCGACGTGCACCTTCACCGCATCGGGCTCCACCTTCACGTACTTGCGGATTACCGCCATCAGTTCCCGGCGCAGCATCGGCAGGTAGTCCGGTCCGCCGCGGCGGCTGCGCTCCTGGGCAACGATGATCCGCAGCCTTTCCTTGGCCACGCTGGCCGACGGCGGGGTACGGCGGAACAGGGACATCAATCCCACGGTCAACCTCCGAACACGCGGGCGAAGAAGCCCTTCTTCGGCTCGTCGACGAAACGCAGCGCCAGCTCGGTGCCCAGCAGGCGCTCCACCGCATCCGTGTAGGCCCCGGAAACATCGCTGTTCTCGTTGAGGATCACGGGCGTGCCGGCGTTGGAGGCCGACAGCACGTCGGTGGATTCCGGGATGACGCCGATCACGTCCAGGCCCAGGATATCCTTCACGTCCGCGACGCTGAGCATCTCGCCGTCGGTGACGCGGCGCGGACTGTAGCGGGTGAGCAGCAGGTGCTCCTTCACGCCGCCGTTGCCCTTCTCGGCACGCTCGGTCTTGCTGGCCAGCAGCCCCAGGATGCGATCGGAATCGCGCACCGAGGACACCTCCGGATTCACCACCACCACGGCGCGGTCGGCGTAGTACATGGCCAGGTGGGCACCCTTTTCGATGCCGGCGGGCGAGTCGCAGATGATGTAATCGAAGCCATCGGCGGCGAGCTCGTCGAGCACCCTCCTCACACCTTCGGTGGTCAGCGCGTCCTTGTCGCGGGTCTGCGAGGCCGCCAGCACGTACAGCGTCTCCAGCCGCTTGTCCTTGATCAGCGCCTGTTTGAGCGTGCAGTCGCCCTGGATCACGTTCACGAAGTCGTACACGACCCGCCGCTCGCAGCCCATGATCAGGTCGAGGTTGCGCAGCCCGATGTCGAAGTCGATCACGGCCACCTTCTTGCCCTTGCGCGCCAGTCCGCAGGCCAGGCTGGCCGAGGTGGTCGTCTTGCCGACGCCGCCCTTGCCTGAAGTCACGACAATAATCTCGCTCACTGGGTGGTCTCTTCCGTTGGACAGTTGAATGGATCGGTTCAGCCGTCGAGGCGCGCGAAGCGCAGTTCCTCGCCCGCCAGCAGCGCCTGCACGGGCTGGCCGGCCAGGTCCGCCGGCAACTGCTCGAATACCTTGAACACGCCGGCCACTGCGACCAGTTCGGCGCGGAATTCGCGGGTGAACACGCGCGCGCCGGCATCGCCGCGCACGCCGGCCATGGCACGGCCGCGCAATGCCCCGTAGATGTGCACGCAGCCATCGGCCATCACCTCGGCCGCGGCGCCGACGCTGGCGGTCACGATGAGGTCACGGTCGCGCGCATAGATGCGCTGGCCGGAACGCACGGGCTGGGTGTGGATCAGCGCCGGCAGGGGTTGTGGCGCCGGTGCGGGAGCGGGTGCTGCTGCAGGTGCCGGCGCAAGCGTCGGCACCGCCGCGGGTGCCGCGGGCGCGCGCGGCGCGGCGTTCTGCGGCCGGAAGCCGGCGATTACCGGCAGGGCCATTTCCTTTGCCAGCGCGGCGCTGGCCGGACCCTCGGTAAAGCCCACGACCACCATGCCGCAGCGACGGATCGCCTCGATGACGCCGCGCACTTCGGTTACGCCTGTGTCACCCGAAAGCTCCGCCAGGTCCAGGCAGATCGGGGTTTGGCGGAAGAATTGCGGCACGGTGGCAACCTTGCCGGTCAGTTCGTCGACGATGGCGCCAGGGTCGGTGCTGCGCAGCTTCATCTGCAGCAAACCCACCTGGGCATATCGGATATCAAGCACCGCAGTCCGCGCGGCATCGGCAGTTGCATTCATCGGAACGGCAAGTGTACCGGAGCAGGATGGCGCGAGGCAGCTACAAGAGATCCCGCGCATGCGGCACGCGCCGGACTACGCCATGTCGCGCAGCTGGCTGTCATACCTGAGCACGCACCCACCGCCCCGGCGGCACCGAAACCCCGACGGCAGGCGCCCGGACGTGCTACGCTTCGCGGCGATCGACTTCCGTCCGCCTCGGACCGTGCGCCGTCATCCGGCGCTCAACGCTCTAACCGCAACGCCTGCCGATTAGGTGTCAGGAATTTCTGGCCCGCTGTCGGCCGCATGGCGGCTCTCTTCGGTCAGTCCGTCCTGCCAATTCGCTTCAATATCGCAAGAGAGATGAGTCACATGTCCAAGATCTATGTCGGCAACCTGCCGTTTTCCGCCACCGAGGAGCAAGTGCGCGCGCTGTTCGCCGCGCATGGCACGGTCGATTCGGTAGCCCTGCCCACCGACCGCGAAACCGGACGCCCGCGCGGCTTCGGTTTCATCGAGATGAACCAGTCCGACGCCTCGCGCGCCATCCAGGCCGTAAATGGCCAGGAACTCGATGGCCGCGCGCTGCGCGTCAACGAGGCACAGGACAAGCCCCGCGGCGGTGGCGGCGGTCGTCCGGCCGGCAATCGTGGCGGCTACAGCGGCGGTCGCTGGTAAGCGCACCGTCCCATGGGGAAGGTAAACTTCCGGCAGCAGAAGCGACAGCGGGAGTTGGCGCGCAAGGAGCGCCAATCCCAGCGTCTGCTGCGGCGCGGCGAACGTCCCGAGACGGAGTCCGCCGCGCCCCTGGTGGCGCCTCCCGGGACCACCAGCGAGCCGCAATAAGCCGCCTGCGTCGATCTGCATCTGCAGCTGACCAGGGTACGCATTGAGTTCGACGACGGCACGTCCCGTTCGCCGTCGCCCCGGTCATTGTCCTGCTTCCCATCGGCGCACCGTCAGGGCTTCGCCAACAGCTGCCCTGCGAAGTCCCGTATCCGCCCGGTTGCGCTCGGCCAGTCCTGCCACGGATCGGTCAGAACCAGGGTTTCGATCCCGAGCTGCGCGACGATCCGATCCTGCACATCGCTCCAGTGGCTCAGCGCTTCGACGAAGGCCTCGAGCCCCGTCAGTCCGCGGGCGTCGCACCAGGGCAGCCCCGTGAACAGCTCCGCGACAAAAGGGCTCCAGTGCGGATGACTTTCGTCCCGGGAGGCGATGGTGCGGCACAGGTGAGCCCGGGGATCACTCTGGCGCAGCACGATCAGCGCAACCCGATGGGTGGCCGCGAGGGACGCGAGAATGCGTCGCGCAAAAAACGGCCACGCGCCCGGCTCCTGACCGTTGACCATGGCGAACAGCGCGGTGTTCTGGAGCAGGCGCGACTCCAGGATGACGCTCTGTCCGCGGGCCGCGAGCGCCGTCCAGCTGCCGAAGGGATAGTCCACCGGAGTGGTCTTCAGCACGACGTCGCGGGCAACGCTTGCGCGCCACAGGAAACCCACGGGATTGTCGGCGCTGTTCTCGAGGTAGAAACGGTGCTCGGATCCCTGCGACGCGAGCCAGGTATCCAGCGTCGTCGCCGTCTGCGATTTGCCGCTCCCCGGCAGGCCCTCGATGAACAGGATCCAGGGGCGATCGATGGCGGATGGTCCGTTCAAGGCCCCGGGTGTTTCGCACGACAGCTCATATATCGAGCCCGAGCGTACCCACTGTGAGCCGCCTGCGGCAAATCCGGCAGGCCAGGCCTGCCGGATCCACCTGGATTCACCCTGCCCTGCGCCGGCTCACCGGCCGGCGCACTCACCCCTGCGCTGCGCCAGGGACTAGAACTTCAGTCGGGCTCCCAGCTGGAACGTCCGGCCGATCAGGTAGCAGAAAACCGGATTGGCCGGCTGATAGCCACCACCCGGCGGCACCGGCGGCGCGATGGCGGGCTTGCGGTCGAGCAGATTCCTGATCACCCCGAATACTTCCACCGAGCGCTCGTCGGCCAGGCTGAACTTGTAGGACGAGGACAGGTTGAACAGGTAGTACTGGCCCACCTGGTTCACATTGATCGTGCGATCCGGATTCGCGGTCGTACCGGCAACGAACACCGCCGGGTAGTTGGGGTCGTCCGGACCGATCAGATCGCTGTACAGCTGCGCAGAGCCCACGTATTTGATCTGCAGCGTCGAGGTGAACGCGCCGAGGCTGTACCCGACGGTCGAGGACGCCTGCCACTTCGGCGCCTCGCTGAAGGTGGCGGTATCGTCGATGCCACCGGCGCCGACCTGTCCGGCGTAGTTCGTGCCCACTGCGCCCTGTGCAACCGTGACCCCGCGGGCAGGTGCTGCCTTCGAGGCCTCCAGGAACATGTCCGACAGGTAGCTCGCCAGCACGCGCACGTTGACCTTGCCCGGCCCGACCGGCAGCCCGTACGCGACTTCGAAGTCGATACCCTTGGTCAGGAAGGACTGCGCGTTCAGACTGCCGGTGGTGATCGCCGTGATCGTGCTGAACCCGCCGTTGCCGTCCGGTGTGCCGGTGATCTTGGCGCAGAAGGGATCGTTCGGATCCGCCAGGCATGCGCCGGTGATGTCGCCGGAACCGGTATTGGCGATGCCATTGCTCAGTTTGATCCGATAGGCATCCGCGGAGACGCGCAGGCCATCGGTCCAGCCCCAGTGCGGCTGGAACACCGCGCCGATGGTCCAGGTGTCGGCCCGCTCGGGTTGCAGATCGATGTTGCCGCCGCCGAAGCGCAGCAGGTCCGCCGAGTCTCTCGCGCCGGTCCACGGGTTGGTGATGGGGAAGGAAGCGATATCCCGGCCCGGATTGAACAGCTCGCGGAAACTCGGCGCGCGCACGTCCTTGGAGCGCGTGGCGCGCAAGCGCAGCCAGTCGATGGGCGTCCAGTTCAGATTCAGCTTCCAGGTGTTGATGTTGAACGACTTGGACACACCGCCACTGGAGCTCTTGTTGTGGGTGAGACGGTACGCGCCGTCGAAATCCAGGGCCTGCACCGCCGGCAGGTCCCTGAGCAGCGAGAACTGGGTCTCCAGGTAGCCTTCGACGACCTCGGTCTTGCCGGCGAAATCGCCGCCGAAATCCGGTGCGAAGTAATACTCCGGCGTGTCGTGCGTGGTCGAGCTCTTGTCATTGCGGTATTCCACGCCGGTCGCCACCGCGACCGGCCCCGCCCATCCCTGGATCGGCTGGCCCTGCAGGTTCAGGCCCACGACGTTCTGGTCGTAGTGATAGTGCTCGAACTCGTTACCCCATGCGTAGGCGGCAGCGGCCGGATCGATATTGCCCACGCCGAACAGGTTCAGCGGCACGCAACCCTGGGCCAGCGCATTGAGCGCGTCCCGGACCGCCACGCTGCCGTAAACGCTGGTCCGGGCATCGGTCGACGCCAACGTCGCGCGACACACGATCGGGCTGTTGGGATCTCCGGCCACGGCATGCACCGCGTCCAGCGCCAGGTCGAAGTGGGAAATGCTGTACTGGTTCAGCGAGGCTACACTGGCGCCGCGCGGAATGCCGGTGGCATTGGTCGACCCGCGGCTGTCGATGCGCGCATTCTCGACTTCCTGTTCCTGGTTGTTTCTGCCGTAGGTGTAGTAGCCATCCCACTTCCACGTATCGAGGAGCGAGCCGTTGAGGCCCGTCACGACGCGGTACGTCTTGTTGTCCGAGTGGGTGGTGGTGGTGGGAAGGTTCAGGTTGGCCTTGTTCAGGTAGAACCCGTTCTTGCCGGCGCCCGTGAGCAGTCCGGCCACGGAGGCGGGCAGGAAGGCGTTGTCCGCCTTGATCAGCGCACCCGACGTGGTGGTGCCGACCAGCGAGTACTGCAGCCCAACCTGCTGGTTATCGGTGTTCCTCTGGCCGAACGAGGCTTCCAGGAAGCCTTGCGTGTTGTCCGTCAGGTCGTACTGGAAGCGCGAATAGAAGATCTTGCGTTGCACCGGCACGCGCAGTTTGGTGCCGAAGTCCTGCGGCAGGCCATCTCCGCCCACCATGGTGCGATTCGCCGGGGAAATGAAATCACCGGTCTGCCAGGTGCTCAGTGCGGTGCCGGCGGAGTTGAACTGCTGGTTCTGCAGGGAAGCCGGAACATCCGTGTAGAGGGTATCGGCCGTGAAGGCGGGGCCGGAGGTCGTTGCAATGATGGCGCCGCCGGGTGTCACGGCCGCCCGGGCATTGTCGGTCAGCAGGTAACCTGGATAGGCCGTTTCCGACGTGGCCGGCACGTCGACGATTGCCCAGGGCTTGCACCAGCTGCGGGTGGTCGTGCACGCGCCGATGGCCTTGCTGTCCTCGTACTCCACGCCGGCCTCGATGTGGCCACGGCCGTCGAACAGCCGGGTGCCGCCGGCCAGCGCGAAATGCAGATCGCCGCCGTCGCCGCGCTGGGTCTCGGAATAGTCGATCTGGCTACGGACCCCCTGCAGATCGTGCATCAACACCACGTTGACCACGCCTGCCACGGCATCGGAGCCGTATGCCGCCGACGCGCCGCCGGTCACCACCTCGAAGCGCGAGACCAGGTTGGAGGGAACCAGGCCCAGATCCACGGCCCCGCCGTTGGTGCTGGGGACGAAGCGGTGGCCGTCCACCAGTGTCAGCGTGCGCGTGCCAAAGAACGGATTCAGGCCGCGCAGGTTCGCCAGCTGCGCGCCGACGTTTGCGCCGCTTACGTAGTCGTTGACCGAGCCCACGCTGGTGTTGACGGCCGATACCTGGGCATTGTCGGACGGCAACTGCGCCAGCGCTTCGCCGACGTTGACCACGCCCAACTTGTCCAGCTCTGCCCGGTCCACGACCGTAACCGGATTCGGGGCATTGAACCCCGCGGCCTGAATGCGCGAACCGGTCACCGTGACTTCCTGCAGTTCGGTCTCGGCGGCCTTGTCCGCGGCAGTGGCGATGCCCGAACCCAGGGCCATTGCCACAGCAGTGGCTATGGTCGAAGAGCGGACCAGCCGTCGCTGAATCGTGTTGGGCTGCATGATCAGGTTTCCCCCTTGGAATTGTCTTTGTGCACTTCAAACCCTCTCCAGGCTCAATGTCCTGGGTTCACAGGTATTTGCAGCCACGAAACTGCCTGCCGCTGCAGCAGGGCGAGCTGCAAAGAACCTGAGAACTCCCCTCACCTCGATGAATCGTTACTGCGATCAACCGGCCACGGAATGGACTGCGGCCAGGTGGTGTTGGCGAGGCTAGCTAGCCAGCTGAGAGCGGGCGCTTGAACAGTGATAAACAGTTAGAAGTCCGGTTACCAACAAGCGTTTGAACGTGTTGTGGCAACGCCTGGCGGCGTGCAGGCGCCAGTTGCGCGGCTCCAGAAGGAGGTTGCGCGTGTCCTGCGGACGAGCCCGGCTCGGGCATGGCCGAGCGGGCATGTGGATGAACGGCAGGCCTGGAGGAAGCCGGATCCTAGGGGGCGGCGTCGACGATCGCCGCCGGTGGGCTCCCAGGGTGCGCAGTTGCACCAGATCGGCCGCGAAGTCGGTCTGCTTGTAGCCCGATACGGCCACCAGCGCTTCGAACGCCGGCGGCAGTTCCCGCACCGCCCCGTTCACGCGCTCGAAGCGCTGCAGCCCTTCCGGCGTGGTGAAGGTGCGGATCACCTGCAGCAGCCCCGCGTTACGCCCGCCGGACGTGAACACCAGGATGGTGTTGCCCACCGGCCCGGGGTAGCGGGCCACGAGGGCGTAGTCCTTGTGGCGCTCGCCGAGGGCGCCTTCCGGGACGTAGGTCTTGCCGGATTCGGCGTCGATGACGCTGCCGGTGGCCGCGTCGACGCGATAGCGCAGCTGCACGTGGTTTTCATTGGCCAGGGGGCCAAGTCGCGCGATGGGACCCAGATAGATAATGTCGTACTCCTGCAGATCCTCGGCGCGCAATTCCTCGCTCAGGCGCACCTCGACCGGGCGCGCGGGATTGCCCAGCATGTGCAGGATCTCCACCATGCCCACCGCGGCGCTCTTCTGCAGCATCGACGCATAGCGCAGTCCGCGCTCCGAGGACAACGACGGGTTGTCCGCCAGCAATGCGCGCAGATCCTCCCCGGAATTGATCAGCGTATCGCGCACCGTGAGCGTGCGGCCGGTGGTCGGGTCGGTCTGCGTGAACATGAACAGGTCGCCCAGCACGAACATCAGCGGGCGCGTGCTGCTGGCCACGGATGCCCACAGCGGATCGCCCCGGACCTGCTCGTGATCCGCATCCGCACTCGCGGGGGCTGGCGCAAGCCAGCCGGGCACCTGCAGGCTCAGCGAAACGGCCAGCACGCCGGCGAGCACGGCGGCGGCGATCTTCCAGCGGCGCGCCTCGCGTCCCGCGCTGGCGGCGGATGCGGCAACCGCGGGTTCGCCGCCGGCCGGGACCGCGGCCAACGGATGCAATGGGGCACCGGGCGTGGCTTGCGCGGAACGTGCGCTGACCCGCACCCGGTAGGCACCTTTGGGAATATCGAATACCAGCGGGTCGTCGCGCCCGCCACCCATGTAGTGCTCCAGCAGCTTCTGGCGCAGGGAGCGCATCGACACGCGGACCACCGAGTCCTCGGCGCCATTGAAACCGGCGTCGCGACCAAACACATCGATGGCGATCTCCACTTCCTTGGGCCCGTCCCCGGAGTCCAGCGAACGCTGCACCAGGTATGCGAGCAGGCGCCGGTTGGTCGCCGACTTGGACAGCGCCTCGCCGGCCAGCACCTGCTCCAACTGCTTCTGAATGGATTCTGGAGAGGTTTCCATAATGGACATCTTTCGCCGGACTGCGCCTTGCCCCCCACAGGTTCGACGCTTGCACAGAGTTTGCGCAGTATAGCCTCCGGTGCAGGTCTCACCAGAGCCGTTAGTCACCGGTTGCTCACAGTGCAGGCCTGGAAACTAACGGTTTGTCACTAGTCACGGTCCGCGCCGCGGTCCAGTGTGCGTCAAACGAGTCAGGCGTACCTGGGCGCGGCGGGTGGCTGCGGGTGCGCGAATTGCTGGGGGTGAGATCCGGATGCGTTCGATTCCAGTATCTGCGTTGATTGCTGGAGCAGCCTTGGCGCTTGTTGCGCCAGGCACTGCATGCGCGGCGACTTCCGGGGCGCAGGGGGGCGCGCCGGCCAGCTGGGCGCTGCTGGGCCGCTACTGCGTGGATTGCCACAACACGACGGACTGGGCTGGCGGCATTTCGCTGGACGCAGTGCAGCCGGACTCCATTTCCGAAGACCCGAAGATGTGGGAGCAGGTGGTCCTGCGGCTGCGCACCGGCATGATGCCGCCGCCAGGCAAGGCCCGGCCCACCCCGGCCCTGGCGGACGCACTGTCCGGGTATCTGGAGACACGGCTCGACGCCAACTGGAGCAGGCATCCGAACGCCGGCGCCACTTCACTGCATCGCCTGAACCGTGTCGAGTACGGCAACGTCATCCGCGATCTGCTGCACCTGGACATCGACGCCACCACATTGTTGCCGGCCGACGATTCGGCCGACGGTTTCGACAACATGGCGGACGTGCTGGGCGTCTCGCCGACGCTGATCCAGTCCTACATTTCCGCGGCCATGAAGATCAGCCGTGCGGCGGTCGGCGATCCGCAGATGACGTCGGTGCTGACCAAGTTCACCGCGCCCGGCGGTGCATCGCAGAGCGGCTATGTCGAAGGTGCGCCACTCGGAACGCGCGGTGGCATGCGCGTCGTATTCAATTTTCCGCTGGATGCCACGTACGAATTCCGCGTCAGCTCGGGTGGTGGATTCCGTATCGGAGGTTCCGCCAGTGGGCCGCCACCGCGCATCGACGTGACCCTGGACGGGGCTCCCGTCGCGGTTCCCGATCCACGCAAATTCAGGATCCAGGTCGCGGCCGGACCGCACACGGTCACGGTGGCGATGGTCGATCAGGTGCACGGTGCCGGCGTCGACGAGCTGTACGCGCGCGCCACGCCGGCACGCAGTGACGTCAGCGGATTCACCATCGAAGGCCCGTTCGATGCCACGGGGCCCGGCAATACGCCCAGCCGCCGCGCGATCTTCATCTGCAAGCCCGCCGACCAGGCGGCCGAGGATCCATGCGCGCAGCGCATTCTGGTGAATCTGGCCAGCGCGGCGTTCCGCGTCGACATGAGCGCGGATTCTCCGGCCGTACGGCAGCTGATGGAGACATACGCCGCGGGCAGGCGCGCCGGTGGCTTCGAGGTCGGCGTGCAGCAGGCCATCGCGCGGATTCTGGTGGATCCGCGCTTCCTGTACCGCGTGGAGACCGACCGCCCCGATCTTGCTGCGGGCACGATGTATCGCATCAGCGATCAGGAACTGGCCAGCCGCCTGTCGTTCTTCCTGTGGAGCAGCATTCCGGACGCGCGCCTGCGCCAGCTTGCCGAGTCCGGGCAACTGCATGAGCCCGGCACCCTGCGGCGCGAAGTGCAGCGCATGCTTGCCGATCCGCGCGCCGCGGCGCTGACCGACAACTTCGCCGGCCAATGGCTGCGCCTGCGCGAACTGGACAAGGCGGAACCGCTGGATCGCGGCTTCGATGACAGCCTGAAGGAGGCCTTCTCGCAGGAGACGCGCCTGCTGTTCTCCAGCGTGCTGCGTGAGGATCGCAGCGTCGTCGAGCTGCTCGATGCCGACTACACATTCCTCAATCAGCGGCTGGCGAAGCACTACGGCATCAGTGGTGTGCGCGGCTCCTTCATGCGCCGCGTGGCCTGCCGGCCGACTCGCCCCGCCGCGGCCTGCTGGGCCAGGGCAGCATCCTGACCGTGACATCGGCG
>CAWEUI010000015.1:0-233016 GCA_963812195.1 uncultured Gammaproteobacteria bacterium | reverse complement strand
GGCCCTCGGCCACCGTGCGCCGCGCGCTGATGCGGGCGCGGATCCAGTGCACGGCCCGCCAGAACGCATGGCCGATGCGGTCGAACACGTCGAACACGGACACGTGAAAGGCGATGGCCAGGCCCGCCAGCCAGAGGCCCAGCAGCACCAGCGTCGCGCCGAGCATCTTCATGCCCGCGGCCAGCCCATCGCCAACGAGCTGGCCCAGCACACCGCCGGCCGATTCGCGCAGCGTGCCGGCCTCCCAGTGCAGCGTCGCCAGCCCGCTGCTGGCGGCCAGCAGCAGCACGAACCCGCCGACCCGGACTGCGACATTGATGCGACTTGCCGGCTGGAACTGCTCCGTACGGTTGCGGAACACCAACCAGGCAGCCACCAGCAGCATCGCCGGCAGCAGGTAGGCGGGCCTGCCGAACAGGAACAGCAGCACGTCGGCGAGCGCCGCGCCGAAAGGGCCGATCTGGTTGCGCACCGGCTGGCCGTCCCCGGAATAGGACCACCCCGGATCGCCGGGCGCATAGGAGACGAGCGCCACCAGCAGCACCAGGGCGATGACGGCCAGCAGGATGGCGACACTCTCCCGCACCGCCTTGAGGACCGCCTGGGTCAGGCGCGATCCACCGGTAACGGAAGTGGACGGACTCAAGCCGGGTGTGTCTCCTGGATACGCATGCTGAATCGGCGCTGCAAGCCACCACATGCGGCAAAATGGGCGCAGTAACGTCTTGGGAAATTATACATGACCGATACCATCCACAGCCCCCTCATCATCCTGGGTTCAGGTCCGGCCGGATACAGTGCGGCTGTCTACGCGGCACGCGCCAATCGCGCGCCGCTGCTCATCACGGGGCTCGAGCAGGGTGGTCAGCTGATGACGACCACCGACGTGGACAACTGGCCGGGCGATGCCGAGGGCGTGCAGGGCCCCGATTTGATGGACCGGCTGCGCCGCCACGCCGAGCGCTTCAATACGCGCCTGGTCAACGATCACATCCACACGGCAGAGCTGACCGCGCGGCCCTTCCGGCTGATTGGCGATTCGGGCACTTACACCTGTGACGCGCTGATCATTGCCACCGGCGCTGCCGCCAAGTATCTCGGCCTGCCGTCGGAGGAGACGTTCCGGGGCAAGGGTGTATCGGCCTGCGCGACCTGCGACGGGTTCTTCTTCCGCAACCAGCACATTGCCGTGGTGGGCGGCGGCAATACGGCTGTCGAGGAGGCGCTGTACCTGTCCAACATCGCCCAACACGTCACGCTCATCCACCGCCGCGACAAGCTGCGCGGCGAGAAGATCCTGCAGGACCGGCTGCACGCGCGCGCCGCCGAGGGCAAGGTGAGTTTTCGCTGGAACAGCACGGTCGAGGAAGTACTCGGCGACGACAGTGGCGTCACCGGCGTGCGCCTGCGCAACACGGATGGCTCGCCCGGCGAGCCGCTGCAGGTAACCGGCCTGTTCATCGCCATCGGGCACGCTCCCAACACGGCCCTGTTCAACGGCCAGCTGGACATGCAGGGTGGCTACCTGAAGGTCAAGGGCGGCGCCAACGGCAATGCCACGGCCACCAGCATCGCGGGCGTGTTCGCTGCCGGCGACGTGGCCGACTCGGTGTACCGGCAGGCCATCACCTCTGCGGGGTCCGGATGCATGGCGGCACTGGATGCCGACCGCTATCTCGAGTCTTTCGACCACGGCGGCTGAATACGCGCGCGCCAGCAGGATGCAAATCCGCGAGCTCCAGCACATCGATGACATCCCGGCCGGCGACTGGAATGCGCTGAGCGGCACCGAGTGCCCCTTCCTGCGCCACGAGTTTCTCGCGGCGCTGGAACACAGCGGCTGCGTGGGCGGGGACAGCGGCTGGACTCCGGCCCACCTGGCGCTGTCGGACAACGGCCGGCTCATTGCCGCCGCCCCCGCATATCGCAAGTGGCACTCCTGGGGCGAGTTCGTGTTCGACTTCGGCTGGGCCCAGGCTCACGAGCGACACGGCCTGCCCTACTACCCGAAGTTGCTGGTGGCTGTGCCGTTCTCGCCGATCAATGCCCCGCGCCTGCTGCTGGCGCCGGACCTGCCTGCCGGTGCGCTGCGCGAGCAAATGGCCGGCGCACTGGCGCAGCACTGCACGGCCGAACAGCTCTCGTCCGCCCATGCGCTGTTCGTGACCGAACAGGAGCTGCAGGCATTTACCGCCCGCGGCTGGCTGTCGCGCAGCGACGTGCAGTTCCACTGGCACAATCGCGGCTACACCAGCTTCGAGCAGTATCCTGGCCTCGTTCCGCTCGGACAAGCGCAAGCAGATCCGGCGCGAGCGGCGCCGCACCACCGAAGACGGCATCAGCTTCCTGACCCTGCATGGTTCGGACATCTCGCCGGCACAGCTGCGCTTCGCCTTCGAGGTACATGCCCGCAACTTCCGGCTGCACGGCCACGCGCCTTACCTGAACTACGCCTGCTTTCGAGGAACTTGCCACGAAGCTGGGCGACGCGCTGATGGTCAAGCTGGCCTGCCGCGCGGATGAACCGGTGGCCGCAGCGGTGTTCATTGCATCGAAGAAGGTGCTGTACGGGCGCTACTGGGGAGCCGCCGGCGACTTCCACAGCCTGCATTTCGAGACCTGCTACCACCAGGGGATCGAGTACTGCATCGAGCATGGCATCGAGCGCTTCGAGCCCGGCACCCAGGGCGAGCACAAGATCGTGCGTGGCTTCGAACCGGTCGCCACCCACTCGGCGCACTACATCGCCGAACCGCGTTTCCGGCGCGCGATCGCGGATTTTCTCCAGCGCGAACGCACCGCCGTGGAGGACTACTCGGAATCCGCCGCCGCACACGCGCCATTCCATCGCGGATGAAGCGCCTCACCTGGCTGCAGCCGGCCGACCCCCCGACGCGTTTCCCGCCCGTCACGGAGGCACTGGAGGACCCGCCGGGGCTGCTTGCCGCCGGTGGCGACCTGGCGCCGCAGCGCCTGGTGGCGGCCTATCGGCGCGGCATCTTCCCCTGGTACTCGCCCGGCGAACCGGTGCTGTGGTGGTCGCCTGATCCGCGCGAAGTGCTGTTTCCGGATGAACTGCATGTCTCGCGCAGCCTGCAGCGTCGCCTGCGACGCGGCGACTACCAGGTAACCGAAGACCGCGACTTCGCGGCCGTGATTGCCGGCTGCGCCAGCCCCCGCGCAGCCGAAGCGGGCACGTGGATCACGCCCGAAATGCAGGCCGCGTACATCGATCTGCATCGCCTGGGCATGGCCCACAGCATCGAGATCTGGTGCGCGCAGGAACTGGTCGGCGGGCTCTACGGGGTTGCCACCGGGCGCGTGTTCAGCGGGGAGTCCATGTTCAGCCGGCGCGCCGATGCCTCCAAGGTTGCCCTTGTATGGCTGGCGCAACGATGCGCGGACCGTGGCATCGCCCTGATCGACTGCCAGCTGCCTTCCGCGCATCTGCGGCGCATGGGCAGCCGCCCCATGCCGCGCCGGCAATTCCTGGAATTCCTGCCCGGGGACCCGAGCAACATTGCTTTGGAGCGCCGCTTTATGCAGAATTCGCGGCCTTTCCCGGGTCCGCCCGGACCAACCGAAGGATATATGGCCAAAGACGACGCGATACAGATGGAAGGCGAGGTAGTGGAAACCCTGCCCAACACGACGTTTCGCGTGCAGTTGAAGAACGGCCACATGGTCACGGCACACATCTCGGGCAAGATGCGCAAAAACTACATTCGCATCCTGACGGGCGATGCCGTGACGGTGGAGATGACGCCCTACGATCTGACCAAGGGACGTATCGTGTATCGCGGCCGCTAGGCCTCGTCAGGCACCGGCCGGCTGCGGCAGCACGGGTCGCGGCAGCGGCGAGACATCCAGCGCCAGGGACTTGCCGTCTTCGGCCACCGAAACCAGCACCTGCCCGCCCTCGGCCAGCTTGCCGAACAGCAGCTCCTCGGCCAGCGGCCGCTTGATCTGCTCCTGGATCAGCCGTGCCATCGGCCGCGCGCCCATCTTCGGGTCGTAGCCGTTGTCGGCCAGCCAGCCGCGGGCCGCATCGTCGACGTGCAGCTGCACGCCCTTCTGCTCCAGCTGCGCCTCCACCTCGACCAGCAGCTTGTCCACCACGCGCTCGATGGTTGCCTTGGACAGCGGCGCGAACTGGATGATGGCGTCGAGCCGGTTGCGGAACTCCGGCGTGAACAGGCGGCGGATCGCCTCCATGCCGTCCGGCGTGTTGTCCTGCTGGGTGAAGCCGATCGACGGCCGCGCCATGTCCTGCGCGCCCGCATTGGTGGTCATGCACGATGATCACGTGCCGGAAATCGGCCTTGCGGCCGTTGTTGTCGGTCAGCGCGCCGTGGTCCATCACCTGCAGCAGCAGGTTGAACACGTCCGGGTGCGCCTTCTCGATCTCATCGAGCAGCAGCACGCAGTGCGGATGCTTGGTGATCGCCTCGGTCAGCAGGCCGCCCTGGTCGAAGCCCACATAGCCCGGCGGCGCACCGATCAGGCGCGACACGGTGTGCCGCTCCATGTACTCGGACATGTCGAAGCGCAGGAACTCCACGCCCAGCGCGATGCGCGAGCTGGCGCGTGACCTCGGTCTTGCCGACGCCGGTGGGGCCGGCGAACAGGAAGCTGCCCACCGGCTTGCGCTGCTCGCCCAGCCCGGACCGCGCCATCTTGATGGACGCGGCCAGCGCCTCGATGGCCGGATCCTGGCCGAAGATCACCAGCTTCAGGTTGCGGTCGAGGTTGCGCAGCACCTCCTTGTCGGAAGTGGACACGGTCTTCGGCGGAATGCGCGCGATGCGTGCCACCACGTCCTCGATCTGCGCGACGTCCGACCACGTTGTTGCGCTCCGCGGCCGGCTTCAGGCGCTGGCGCGCGCCGGCCTCGTCCATCACGTCGATGGCCTTGTCCGGCAGGTGCCGATCGTTGATGTGCCGCGCGGCCAGCTCGGCCGCCGACTTGATGGCGGTCGTCGGTGTAGTGCACGCCGTGGTGTTCCTCGAAGCGCGGCCTGAGGCCCTGCAGGATCTCGATCGTCTCCGCAACGCTCGGCTCGACCACGTCGATCTTCTGGAAGCGGCGCGCCAGCGCGTGATCCTTCTCGAAGATGCCGCGGTATTCCTGGTAGGTGGTCGAGCCGATGCAGCGCAGCTCGCCGCTGGCCAGCGCCGGCTTGATCAGGTTCGAGGCGTCCATCACGCCGCCCGAGGCGGCGCCCGCGCCGATCAGGGTGTGGATCTCGTCGATGAACAGGATCGCGCCGGTCTGCTTCTTGATCTCGCTGATCACGGCCTTGAGCCGCTTCTCGAAATCGCCGCGGTACTTGGTGCCGGCCAGCAACGAGCCCATGTCCAGCGAATAGATGACGCTGTCCGCCAGCACCTCGGGCACCTTGCCCTCGACGATCAGCCGCGCCAGCCCCTCGACGATGGCCGTCTTGCCCACGCCGGCCTCGCCGACGTACGAGGGGATTGTTCTTGCGGCGCCGGCACAGGATCTCGATGGTGCGCTCGACCTCGACCTTGCGTCCGACCAGCGGATCGATGCGCCCCTCCTGGGCCGCACGATTGAGGTTGACCGCGTACTTGTCCAGCGCGCTGCCGCCCTCGGGCTCGCGCTCGGCGTCCGCGCCGTTGTCCTCCCTGGTGACCTTCTCCTCACGCTCCTTGCCCAGGCCGTGGGAGATGTACTGCGTGACGTCCAGCCGCGTGATCTCCTGGCGCGCCAGCAGGAATACCGAATGGACTCTGCTTCTCGCTGAAGATGGCCACCAGCACGTCCGCCACGCCGACTTCGCGCCGGCCGCCGGACTGCACCTGGAACACGGCCCGCTGCAGCACCCGCTGGAAGCCCAGCGTGGGCTGCACCTCGCGGTCGTCCTCGTCGGGCTTCATGCGCGGCGTGGTGTTGTCGATGTGCGCGGCCAGCTCCTCGGCCAGGCGCTGCAGGTCCGCGCCACCGGCCCTGAGGATCTCCCGCACGCGCGGCGTGTCGAGGATCGCCAGCAGCAGGTGATCCACCGTGAGCACTTCGTGCCGGGCCTCGCGCGCCTGCGCAAAGGCTGCGTTCAGGCAATTTTCCAGTTCCGATGAGAGCATCTCGACGCTCCTTCAGGTCAGCTCCATCGTACACATCAGCGGATGCTGATTGTCACGGGAGTATGCGACCACCTGTGCCACCTTGGTCTCCGCGATCTCGTATGTGAAGACGCCGCAGACGCCCTTGCCCTTCATGTGCACCTCGAGCATGACGCGCGTGGCCGTCTCCCGGTCCATGCGGAAGAAGCGCTCCAGCACGTCCACCACGAATTCCATCGGCGTGTAGTCGTCGTTGAGCAGCACCACGCTGTACAGCGGCGGCTGCTTGACCTCCGGCGCCGCCTCTTCGACGACGATGCCGGTGTGACCTTCGCGCTCCTCGTTTGGATCCTGTCCGCTCATGCTGCGCATTATGACCCGATGATGACCGACATGGGGTCGCCGGACTGCGACACAATACCCATGGCGCATGGAGCCATTGTGCACGCGCGAAGTCCGCTTGTGGGGGCCATCGCCCGCAAACATAATAGTTTGATAGTGGCAACCACGGCTCCAGGCTCACACGCTCCCGGTGATCTCGCCAGCCGGTTGCTCGCCCATGCTCCGGCCTGGATTACGGGCCTGCTGATCGTGCTGTTCAGCACGCGTGCGGCGCTGTTGGTGGCGGACCTGGCAGGACCACCGGTGGTAACCGCCAGCCGGGCGGCACCGGTTGCAGTGGGCTCGCGCAAGGTCGTGGATCTGCCTTCGATCCTGCGCGCCAATCTGTTCGGCCTCAGCGCCGCCCCTGCGGGCACGGATGCGCCGGTGACATCGATGAACCTGAAACTGGTATCGGTGTTTGCGGAAAGCGACGAGAAGCGCGGCCTGGCGGCTCTGGGCCCCACCCCCAACGACATCAAGGTCTACAAGGTTGGTGACGCCGTGCCCGGCGGTGCCAAACTGTACGCCGTGTATCTGGATCGCGTGCTGTTGGATCGCGGCGGCAGCATCGAGGCCTTGCCGATGCCCAAGCGCGAGGGTGCCGGGCCACCGCCCCCCGCGCCGGCGCCGGTGGCGGCCAACCCGGCCGCTTCGCTGCAGCGCGTGCAGGCGGCCATCCAGAACAATCCCGGCCTGATCAGCCAGGTGATCCAGCGCCAGGCCGTGTTCGAGAACGGCCGGCTGCGGGGCATGCGCGTCAATCCCGGCCCCAACGCGGCGGCCTTCGCCAGGCTGGGCCTGAAGCCCAACGACATCGTCACCGCCATCAATGGCACGCCGCTGGACGACCAGGCGCACAGCAATGAGGTGTTCAACACGCTCAGCGGCTCCGCGGAAGCCCAGGTCACGGTGCTGCGCAACGGCCGGGAGCAGGAGCTGAACCTGAACCTGGCCCAGATCGCCAATGAGGCCGAACAACTGGCGGATGCACCGCCCACGCCGGGTCCGCAACCGGACCCCGGCCCTGACAGGACGAGGTAGCAAGGATGAACAGGCACCAACTGCGACTGGCGCTGGCGGCGCTCGCGTGGCTGACATTGGCACAGGCACAGACCCCGACGCAGGACTCGTCGCGGCGCATTACCCCGAACATCCACAACACTGACGTCTCGGTGGTGGCCGCCATGGTCGGCGAGTCCACCGGATTGACGATCATCGTCGATCAGCGCGTACGCATCACGATGAACCTGATCAACCCCCAACCGATGACGCCCCCGCAGCTCTACCAGCTGTTCCTGTCCATGCTGCAGGTCAATGGCGCCGCCGCCGTGCGCTGCGGCAACGTGGTGAAGGTCGTGCCGGAAGCCAATGTGCGGCAGATGGCCAACTGCAATCAACCGGCAAACGTGAATCCGAATTCGGACGAGATGATCACCACGGTGATCGAGGTCAAGAACATCAGCGCGCAGCAGCTGAACGTGACCCTGCGGCAGCTGATCCCCGCCACCAGCAGCATCATCCAGTGGGTCAGCGGCACCAATTCGCTGCTGATCACCGACCGCGCCAGCAACGTGGCGCGCATCAGGAAGCTGGTGGCGGAACTGGACCAGTCCGGCGGCAGCGGCATCGAGATGATCCACCTGGTGAACTCCAATGCCGCCGACGTGGCGCGCACGCTCACCACGCTGCTGGCCAGCGCCACGCCGGCGGAAACCGCCGCGGGCGGCGCGCCCAAGGTCGTGGCCGACGACCGTTCCAACAGCATCCTGGTCAGCGGCGAGGAGGCCGCGCGCAAGCGCGTGACCGACATCGTCAAGGATCTGGACAAGCCGGTCGCCGACGACGACAACATCGTCACGCGCCGCCTGAAGTACGCCAGCGCCGAAGATGTGGCCAATCTGCTCAAGGCGCAGGCCGGCACCATCGTGGCCTCGACCAGCGGCAACGCCGGCGCGCAGGCCGGTGCCGCGGCCGCGGCCAGCGCCTCCTCCGACCGCACCGTCAACATCCAGGCCGACAAGAACACCAACACGCTGATCATTTCGGCGCCACCGAAGACCCGCAAGGCCATGATGGAGGTTGTCGACAAGCTGGACATCGCGCGGGCGCAGGTGCTCATCGAGGCGATCATCGCCGACATCAACATGAACAAGACCGCGGACCTGGGTGTCAACTGGGCGGTGTTCTCGCAGGAGAACGGCAAGATCATCCCGGGAGGCCTGTTCGACTCGGCGATCGGCACGGCGGCCGGCAGCCCGATCGACCTGGCCGGCGTCGCACAGATCGTCGCCAACCCGAGTTCGGCGACGTCGGCGCCCGCAGGTGCGACATTCGGGGTGGGCAGGCTCAACAACAACGGCATCAGCTGGGCGGCGATGCTGCGCGCCCTGAATACGGACTCCAACGCCAACGTCATTGCCAATCCCATCCAGCTGACGCTGGACAACGAGGAAGTGACCCTGCAGAGCGGCCAGAACGTGCCGTTCGTCACCGGCCAGTACACCAACACCGGCGGCAACAACAACGGCAACGTGAATCCGTTCACGACGGTGCAGCGACAGGACATTGGTACCACGCTGAAGATCACGCCCCAGCTCAACGGCAGCAACGCGATGACGCTGACCATCGATCTGGAAAGCTCCTCCCTGGCAGGCCAGACCGGCGATGCCGGCAGCGAGATCACCAACAAGCGCACCTTCCACAACGTGGTCCTCGTGAAGGACCAGCAGTGGATCGTGGTCGGTGGCCTGACCCAGGACAGCCAGAGCGGCGGGCAGACCCGCGTACCGTTTCTGTCGCGCGTCCCGCTGCTGGGCAACCTGTTCAAGACCAGGAACAACAAACGTTCCAAGTCCAACCTGATGGTGTTTATCCGGCCGTCGATTGTCTCGGACAACGCGGACCTGAATTCGGCCACCAGCACCCGGTACAAGGAGATCCAGGACGCGCAGAAGGCCCAGAAGAAGCCGGGCAGCCTGCCGCCGCCGCGCCTGCCTCCGATCGAGCAATCCGCCGCACCCTCGCCTTCGGGCGACGCGCCCGGCGGCCAGGCGCCACAGACCAGCCCGGTGCCGTGAACGCCAACGCACAGGAACTGCCGAGTGCACACCGGGCGCTGCCCTTCACCTTCGCGCGGCGCCACGGCATCGTCGTGCGCGAGGTGCGCGACGGCACCGCTCACTGCGTGGTACGCCTCACGGCAACTGCCGCGGCGGTGGCCGAGACCGGCCGGCTGTTGCGCCTGCCGCTGGCATTGCGGCGCGTCGGTGACGAGGAGTTCGAACGCATCCTGCAAACCGTTTATGAAGGCGGCGCCAGCACGCTGGCGGCGGTCGGCCTGGAAGAGGATGCGGATCTCACGCACCTGGCCCAGGAACTGCCCGAACAGGCGGACCTGCTGGAGAGCGATGACGATGCACCGATCATCCGGCTGATCAACGCGGTGTTCAGCCAGGCGGTGCGCGAGAACGCCTCGGACATCCATGTCGAACCCTTCGAGAACCGCCTGGTGGTGCGCTTTCGCGTCGACGGCGTGCTGCGCGAGGTGCTGCAGACCCGGCGCGCGGTGGCGCCGCTGGTGGTCTCGCGCCTCAAGGTCATGTCGAAGCTGGACATCGCCGAGAAGCGCCTGCCGCAGGACGGGCGCATCAGCCTGCGCATCGCCGGCCGTGCGGTGGACGTGCGCGTTTCGACCATTCCATCCGGCCATGGCGAGCGCGTGGTGCTGCGCCTGCTCGACAAGCAGGCCGGGCGGCTGGATCTGACCAGCCTGGGCATGGATCCGCGCACCCGCAAGCAGGTCGATGAGCTGATCCACAAGCCGCACGGCATCATCCTGGTCACCGGCCCCACCGGCTCGGGCAAGACCACCACGCTGTACGCGGCGCTGGAGCGGATGAACGACAACAGCCGCAACATCATGACGGTCGAGGACCCGATCGAGTACTACATCGACGGCATCGGCCAGACGCAGGTCAACACCAAGGTGGAGATGACCTTCGCGCGCGGGCTGCGCGCCATCCTGCGCCAGGACCCGGACGTGGTGATGGTCGGCGAGATCCGCGACCTGGAAACCGCGCAGATCGCCGTGCAGGCCTCACTGACCGGCCACCTGGTGCTCTCGACCCTGCACACCAATACCGCGGTGGGCGCGATCACGCGCCTGCGGGACATGGGCATCGAGCCTTTCCTGCTCGTCTCGAGCCTGATCGGCGTGGTGGCCCAGCGCCTGGTGCGCGTGCTCGACCCGCAGGTGCGCGAGCCCCACCAGCCTTCGGACTACGAGTGCCGGCTGCTGAACATTGCGCCCGGGCAGCAAGCACCGACCATCTGGCAGCCGGGCAACGACGGCACCGGCTACCGCGGGCGCATGGGCATCTACGAGCTGGTGCTGGTGGACGACCACCTGCGCACCATGATCCACGACGGCGCCGCCGAACACGACATGGAGCGCTACGCGCGCACCATGACGCCCTCGATCCGCGACGACGGCCGCGCCAAGGTGCTGGCCGGCAGCACCACGCTCGAGGAAGTGCTGCGCGTGACACGCGAGGATTGAGGGCGGCCCCGTGGGCGCATTCGAGTACACCGCGCTGGATGCCGCCGGACGCGAACGCCGCGGCGTGCTGGAGGGCGATACGGTTCGCCATGTGCGCAGCCAGCTGCGCGAGCAGCAGCTGCTGCCGGTCAACGTCACCGAAGTCGTCGAGCGGGAACGGACCCATCGCAAGCGCTTTTCATTCGGAACCGGCGTCTCGGCCACGGACCTGTCGCTGCTGACCCGGCAGATCGCCACGCTGGCGCGCGCCGGCCTGCCGCTGGAGGAAGCGCTGCTGGCCGTCTCGCAGCAGAGCGAGAAGGCCCGCGTGCAGACCGTGTTGCTGGGCGTGCGGGCAAAGGTCATGGAAGGCCATACGCTGGCCGATGCGCTGCGGGATTTCCCGCGCATCTTCCCGGAGATCTATCGCGCCACGGTCGCGGCCGGCGAGCAGGCCGGGCACCTGGACCAGGTGCTGGAGCGCCTGGCCGATTACACCGAAAACCGCGAAGTGATGCGGCAGAAGGTGCTGGGCGCGATGCTCTACCCCATGGTGCTCACGGTGATGTGTTTCATCATCGTGTCCATACTGCTGGTGTACGTCGTACCCAAGGTGATCGACGTGTTCGACAGCTATCGCGCCCAGCTGCCGCTGGCCACGCGCGTGCTGATCGCGGTCAGCGGCTTCGCGCGGCATTACGGGCTGTGGGCCGCCATCGGCATTGCCGCGCTGGTGGCCCTGGCTGTCCGGCAGCTGCGCCAGAAGGCCACGCGGCGCCGTGTCGACGCCCTGCAGCTGCGCATCCCCATCGTCGGCCGCGTGGTGCGTGGCCTGAACACCGCCCGCTTCACCCGCACGCTGTCCATTCTCTCCGGCAGTTCGGTGCCCGTGCTCGAAGCGCTGCGCATCGCCGGCGAAGTGGTCTCCAACCTTCCCATGCGCGAAGCCGTTGCCACGGCAACGGCCCGCGTGCGCGAAGGGGCGCCCATCGGGCGTTCACTGGCGCAGAGCAAGTTGTTCCCGCCAATGAGTATCCATCTGATTTCAAGCGGGGAATCCAGCGGGCAGCTCGACGCGATGCTGGAGCGCGCCGCGCAGAACCAGGAACGGGAGCTGGACGGCCTGCTGTCCGCCCTGGTGGGCCTGATGGGCCCGTTGCTGATCGTCGCCATGGGCGTGTTTGTCGTCGGCATCGTTTTTGCGATGTTGCTCCCGATTTTCCAGATGAACTCGCTGATCCACTGAGGTATATATTCGCCGACCGGGACTTGTAACGGCGGTTTGGTTCTTCTTCATTCAAGACTGAAGGCCATGATCGAGAAACAGGAAGCGGAAGAGTTCGACGAAGGCGAAGACGAGGACACGCTCGACGAGGACGGCGACGAGCAGGTCGACCTCGCGCGCCTGACCAAGGACATGGACCTGGCACGCCGCCGCGGCGTGCGCCAGGGCGTGCCGGCCTGGCGCAAGCTGGAACTGCTGGCCGAGCAGAGGCGCACGGCTGAGCTGACTTCGGACTTCGACGACTACGACCTCGACGAACCCAAGCACGGCACCAGACGCCAGAGCCTGCGGCTGTAGCGCCGCGGGTTCCCTAGTGGAACTCGTGGATGCCGAATCGCAGCACGCCGATCAGCGGCGTGCGGTCCGTCAGTTCACGCGCAATAACGTGCGTAACCCCTGATTCACGCTGCAATTCGCCCCGGACCTCCAGCAGGCGCGCATTGACCAGCGCAGCATTGCGCCGCTCCCCCAGGGCGCGCCACACCAGCACGTTGATCTGACCCGATTCATCTTCCAGCGTCACGAAGGTGACACCGCTGGCAGTGGCCGGGCGCTGACGGGCGGTAACCAGGCCCGCCACGCGCACCTGGGCACCACTGGCCAGCTCCGCCAGCTGCCCGGCGCTGAGCACCCGCACAGCCGCAAGGCGTTCGCGCAGCAGTGCCAGCGGGTGGCGCCCCAGCGTGAAACCCAGCGCGCGATAGTCGGCGAACATGTCCTCGGCTTCGGTGGGCGCGCGCAGCAGGGGCCGGGCACCCCCCTGCAGCGCATCGGGCGCCGCCGCCAGCGGCGGCAGATAGCCGGCCACGTCCCAGAACGCCAGATGACGGTGTTCATCGAACCCGGCCAGCGCGCCGGCCGCGGCCAGCGCTTCCAGCTCATGGCGCGCCAGGGCAGCCCGGTCACCCAGGTCCTGCAGGCCTGCGAACGGCGCCGCGCGACGCGCCGCGACGACACGCTCGCCGGCAGCCGCCGACAGGCCACGCACGCAACGCAGGCCCAGTCGCAGGGCAGCCGCGCCCTGCCCGTCCGCTTCCAGCGTGCAGTCGACATCGCTGACCCGCACGTCCACTGTCCGCACGCCCACGCCATGGGCGCGTGCATCGCGCAGCAATTGCGCGGGGCCGTAAAAACCCATCGGCTGGCTGTTGAGCAGCGCCGCGGTGAAGGCCGCCGGATGGTGGAATTTCAGCCAGGCCGACACATAGGCCAGCAGCGCGAAGCTGGCCGCGTGGGCTTCGGGGAAGCCGTAATCCGAGAAGCCGCGGATCTGCGGCCAGTATCCGGCGCGCGAATTCCTCCGCGTAGCCGCGCTCGCGCATGCCCGCGAGCAGTTTGCGCTCGAAGCGCTCCATGCCGCCGCGCCGCTTCCAGGCCGCCATCGCGCGGCGCAGCTGGTCGGCCTCGCCCGGCGTGAACCCGGCGGCCACTATCGGCCAGCTGCATCACCTGCTCCTGGAAGAGCGGCACGCCGAGCGTGCGCTCCAGCACGCCCGCGCACCGCTTCGCTGGGATAGGTCACCGGCTTCCTCGCCGTTGCGCCGGCGCAGATAGGGATGCACCATGTCGCCCTGGATCGGGCCGGGCCGGACGATGGCGACCTCGATCACCAGGTCGTAGTAACTGGCCGGCTGCAGGCGCGGCAGCATCGCCATCTGCGCGCGCGATTCGATCTGGAACACGCCGATGGTGTCGGCGCGGCAGATCATCTCGTACACGCTCGCGGTCCTCGGCCGGCACCGTCGCCGATGCGTCGAGCGGTGCCTCGCCGCGGAACCCGGCGATCGAGATCGAAGCACTTGCGGATCGCGGTGAGCATGCCCAGGCCGAGCACGTCCACCTTGAGCAGGCCGCAGGTCCTCCAGATCGTCCTTGTCCCACTGGATGACGGTGCGGTCTGCCATCGCGGCGTTCTCCACCGGCACCAGCTCGGCCAGCGGCCCGTCGGAGATCACGAAACCGCCCACGTGCTGCGACAGGTGGCGCGGGAAATCCACCAGCATCTCGCCGACAAGCTGCAGCAATTGCGCGACGCGCGGTTCGTCCGGATCCAGGCCCTCCTCGCGCCACTGCACCGCCGCCGAGCCGGTGGCCGCGCCAGCCACGCATGGCGCGGGTCATGGCCCGACCGTGCTGCTCGTCGATGCCCAGCACCCGGACCACGTCGCGTACCGCGCTGCGCGGCCGGTAGGTGATCACCGTGGCGGCCAGCGCGGCGCGGTCGCGGCCGTACTTGCCGTAGATGTACTGGATGACCTCTTCGCGCCGCTCGTGTTCGAAATCCACGTCGATGTCCGGCGGCTCGTTGCGCTCCTTCGAGACGAAGCGCTCGAACAGCATCTGCAACGCGCTCCGGGTCCGACCTCGGTGATGTCCAGGCAGTAGCAGACGACGGAATTGGCGGCCGAACCGCGGCCCTGGCACAGGATGCCCTGCCCGCGCGCGAACTGGACGATGTCGTGACACCGTCAGGAAGATACGGTTCGTAGGCCGAGCTCGGCGATCAGTCGCGAGCTCCTGCTCGATCAGCGCGCGCTCGCGCTGCCCGGCACGCCCTGCGGCCAGCGCCGCGCGGCGCCCTGCTCCACGTCAGCTTGCGCAGCCAGCTGGCGGGCGTCTCGCCGGCCGGCACGAGCTCGCGCGGGTATTCGTAGCGCAGCTCATCGAGCGAAAAACGGCAGCGCCCGGCCACTGCCACCGTCTCGGCCAGCAGTTCAGGCGGATACAGACCGGGACAGCTCCGCGGGCGTACGCAGATGCCGCTCACCGTTCGGGAACAGGCGCCGAGCCAGCCTCCCGGAGCGCGACGCGATGGCGGATCGCGGTGAGCACATCCTGCAGTGGCCGGCGTGCGGCCTCGTGCATGTGCACGTCGCCGCAGGCCACACAGGAGAACCCCAGACGACGCGCCACCGCCAGCGAGGCCGCGAGCAGCGCGGCATCACGGCCGCCGCGCAGCAATGCCACGCCCAGCCACAGCGCGCCGGCATAGCGCGCGGCCAGCCACTGGCCCTGCGCCGCGCCGTCATCGGCCGCATCCAGCAACAACTCGCCGGGGCGCCAGATGAGCAGGCAATCCGGTGCCGGGCCGGCATCCGGTGGGATGCACTCCAGCAGATCCGCGCGCGTCAGGCGATAAGAGCCCTTGCGAGCCGCGCGCCGGCCACGCGTGATCAGCCGGCACAACCGGCCGTAGCCGTGCCGCGTGGCGGCCAGCACCACCAGCTTCAGGCCGCAGACCAGCGTGAACTCGGCACCGACGATGAACGCCAGGCCTGCTGCCTTCGCCGCCACATGCGCGCGCACCACACCGGCCACCGAGCACTCGTCGGTCAGTGCCAGCGCGCGGTAACCCAGCTCACGTGCGCGACCGACCAGCTCGCGCGCATGCGAAGCCCCGCGCAGGAAGCTGAAATTGCTCAGGCAATGCAGTTCGGCGTACGGGGCACCACCGCCGGCACCGGCCGCGCCGGCACCATCAGGCGAAGCAGCCATGCACGAACCAGCGCCGCCCGGGCGTGCATTCGCGGAAAATCCACCACTGCGCGCCATCGGCGGTGCGCGCGACGTAGTAGTCGCGCACGACCTCATCACCATCCCACCAGCCGGATTCGATGCGCTCCGGACCACTGACCAGCCTCAGCTCCTGCCCCTGGTGCAGCAGCCGCGCTATCCGCCCGGCCGCATCACGGCTGGCAACCAGCATCCGCGGTGCGGGCAGCAGCCCGAGCGGCCGGACCGCACCGGTCGCGGGTGTGGGCAGCAGTGGCGCAGCACGCGCTGCCGCAACCAGCAATGGCGGCCACACGCTGCGGGATTGCCGTTCCGGCCGGTGCTCGTCGATCTCGCCCAGACCATGCACGGCGCGCTCGCCCAGCCGCGCCATCAGGGTCTGCAGGAATTCCGGCACCTGCCGGCCATGCGCACCACCACCATGCTCGCCCGGCGCCCACAGCGGCGCGCTGCTGGCCGGGAATTGCCGCAGGCGGCCGGCGGTGAGTTCCATGCGGCACACGGCTGCGCCGAACTGCAGGGCTTCGAACCGCGCGGTCAGCAACGCGGTGAAACGGGCCGCGCGATATTCGGGCACCACGCAGCGCAGGACGCAGGAGGTGGGCATGCTGCGGCGGTGATGCAGCATCACGCGCAGCGCCATCACACCCCGTCCGCGTTCGCGCAGAAACTCCTCGAGCCGCACAAGCGCCGGCTGGAGCATGGTGAGCAAGCGCTCACTATCGGCGCTCTCATGGTCCGGATCGATGCGCTCATGGAACCGCGGCGGCGGCGCCAGGTGCACCCGTGGGTCGGGTCGGCTGCCGGTGAGCCGGTCCAGTTCGGCGAGCCGCGCAGGGCCGATGCGCCGCGCCAGTCCGGGCCGGGGCAGGCGCAGCAGCTCGCCCAGGCTGTGCACGCCCATGCCGTGCAGGCGGGTGATGATTTGCTCCGGCCAGTGCAGGTGCGCAAGCGGCAGCGGCGCCAGCCGCCCGGCGAGCCGCGCCGGACTGACGATGCAGCAGTTGCGCCGGGCACGTGCCAGCAGCACCGCCGCGAGCGCGGTCGGGGCAAGCGCCAGCTGCAAAGGGCGCGGGAAGGCTTCGCGCAACGCCTTGAGCAGCGGCGTCAGGCCGCCGAACAGCCGCCGGCTGCCGGCCAGTTCCAGCAGCACCGCATCGGAGGATTCCACCGCCACGCGCGGGGTGAAACCCTGCGCGCGCTTGACCAGCACGGCCAGTGCGGCCGGGAATGCCTCGCCTGGCAGCTCGTCCGGCTCGCTGCTCACCGTGCCGAGCTGCACGGCGGCCCACAATTCGCGTGCGGTTTGCGGCGCAGGCTTCGCGGCCGGTGCCGCCACCTCGCGCAGCCGCACCGGCACGGCCGGCGGCGACAGTTCGAACAGCCTTGATTGCAGCGGATTCACGGCAGGGCCAGTTCGATGCTGCGCGGTGCCACACCACGCCCCTTGACCAGTTCCAGCCGCAGGTGTGTGGCCGTGCGCCGCGCAACCAGGCGCAGGCTGGCCGCCGTGGCTGCAAGCTGGGCGCGCAGCGGCCGGATCAGTACGCCCAGAGCGGCGCCGCGTTCGGCAGCCAGCGCCAGGCGCCGCAACTCGGTCATGCCGGCCCGTTCCAGCCAGGCAAAACCGATGGCACAGACACCGGATTGCAGCGTCTGCTCCAGCGCCCACAGTGGCGCCGGCGTATGCGCGATGAGCAGGCGCTCCAGATGCACACCGGCGGCGCGCCAGGCCGGGGCGAACAACTCGAAGGGTGGCGCGATGAACGCGCAGCAGCGCGATTCCTGTGTCCGGGTGAGTTGCCGGATCAGCGGTGTCCAGAGCGCGAGTTCGCCGTGACCGCTGCCGGTGGTGATGATCTCGACCAGACCCTGGCGCGGCCAGCCACCGCCGGGCAGCACCGCATCGAGCGCGGGGAATCCGGTGGACAGACCCTGCGCCACTGCCGCACCGCGGCCGCGCCAGAGGCAGGGATGCCTCAGCAGCGCTTCAAGCTGCACCTCGTGAGCCACAGGACGCCTCTGCTCAAAGGCCCAGGCCTTTGCCGCGGCGGATCACGCCGACCACCACACCCTCGATCAGCATGGCCTGCTGCTTCAGATCGACCTTGATCGGTTCGAAGTCCTCGTTCTCGGGCAGCAGCCAGACCACCGGCCCTTCCTGGCGGTAGCGCTTCACGGTGACGTCGTCCCCCAGCCGCGCGACGATGATCTGCCGGTTGCGCACATTCACCGTGCGGTGCACGGCCACCAGGTCGCCGTCGAGGATGCCGGCATTCTTCATGCTCATGCCCACCACCTTGAGCAGGTAATGCGGCTGCGGGCGGAACACGGAAGGATCGATCTGCACGTGATCCTCGACGTTCTGCTCGGCCAGGATAGGGCTGCCCGCGGCCACGCGGCCGATCAGCGGCAGGCCCATCTGCTCGCGCAGGGAATCCTTTACCTGGATGCCGCGTGAGGAACCGGGCAGCAGCGTGATGACACCCTTGCGCGCCAGCGCGCGCAGGTGTTCCTCGGCCGCATTGGCCGAGCGGAAGCCGAGTTCCTCGGCGATTTCCTTGCGGGTGGGCGGCATGCCGGTTTCCTGTACCGTACGCTGGATGAGCCGCAGGATTTCGGTCTGGCGAGGCGTGAGATCGGAATCAGGCATGGCGCGTGAACTTCCCGGTGCTGTTGATCCATACAGTGGACTGTAAGTTTATACAGCCCCGGGAGACGTTTGGCAAATGGTCTGACGGAAGCCCTGCAACGGCATGAAATCACGGGAAAAACCGCTGGACGTCGCCGTCATCGGCGCGGGCCACAATGGCCTGGTCTGCGCGGCCTACCTCGCCCGGGCCGGGCTTCGCGTCCGGCTCTTCGAACGCCGCGACATCTACGGCGGCACCGCGGTCACCGAGCCATTCCATCCGGGCTTTCGCAACTCCACGGCCAGCTACACCGTCAGCCTGCTGCACCCGCAGGTGATCCACGACCTGCGACTCCACCAGCATGGCCTCAGGATCGTCGAGCGCCCGCTACTCAACTATCTGGTCGAAGGCGACGGGCGCGGCCTGCGCATTGGTCCGACCGGTACCGACACCATGCGCCATCTCGCCGCGCGCTCGCCGCGCGACGCCGGGCGCCATGACGCCTGGCAGGCGCAGCTCGCCACCGCCGTCGCGCTGTTGAAGGACCTGCTGACACGCACGCCACCCACGAATCTGCAACGTTTCGGCGACCTGTGGTCGGCGCTGTCCGTCGGCCGCGCCTTGCGCGCACTGCCACTGGAATCCCAGCGCGTGATCCACGAACTGTTCACCCGCAGCGCCGGCGACCTGCTGGACGGCTGGTTCGAGGACGAAGGACTCAAAGCCGTCTACGGCTTCGATTCCATCGTCGGCAACTACGCCAGCCCCTACACGCCGGGCAGCGGCTACGTATTGCTGCACCATGCTTTCGGCGAAGTGAACGGCAGGAGCGGCATCTGGGGGCATGCCATCGGCGGCATGGGCGCGATCACCCGGGCAATGGCCGCCGAGGCCGCGGCACATGGCGCCGGCATCGAGCTGGGAGCTCCGGTGAAACGCGTGCTGGTGGAAGACGGCCGGGCCGCCGGGCTGGAACTGCAAGACGGTCGGGTGGTGCGCGCCCGGCGCATCGCCGCCAACGTCAATCCGCGCATGCTCTACCTGCAGATGCTGGCCGCCGGCGACGTGCCCGCCGAGGTGCGCCAGCGCATGCAGCGCTATCGCGCCGGTTCGGCCAGCTTCCGCATGAACGTGGCGCTGTCCGAGCTGCCGCGCCTGGACGCCAGCGGCCCGCACGGCAGCGACATCCACCGCTCCGGCATCCTCATCGGCCCCACGCTGGGCTACATGGACCGCGCCCACATGGATGCGCGCACCACCGGCATGTCACGCGAACCGGTGATCGAGATGCTGATCCCGAGCACGCTGGATGATTCCCTTGCCCCGGCAGGCCAGCATGTGGCGAGCCTGTTCTGCCAGCACTTCGCACCGCGACTGCCGGATGGCCGAAGCTGGGAAGAAGAACGGCAACTGGCCACCGATCTGATCATCGACACGGTCACGCGCCACGCGCCGAACTTCCGCGCCAGCATACTGGGGATCCTGGCGCTGTCTCCATTGGACCTGGAAGCGCGCTTCGGACTGCCTGCCGGCGACATCTTTCACGGTGCGCTCGGCCTGGACCAGTTATGGGCCGCGCGACCCCTGCTCGGTTACGGTGACTACCGGACCTGTGTGCCCGGACTCTATTTATGTGGTGCGGGTGCGCACCCGGGTGGTGGTGTAACCGGGCTGCCCGGCCGCAATTGCGCATCGGTCATGCTGCGTGATCGCCACAGTTGACGCGTACAAGCTGATTTCAGCTTGGAATGTAAGGTGTCTGCGGTTGACGACATGGTTTTTCGAAAGCGGTTGCCGAGAACCGGGCTATTATGGTCAAGTTACGCCACCCGCAGCCCGTTGCGGTCCATTTCCAGACCTTTACAGAGGTAAAAGGGGTTTCGAACAATGAAGAGCACAATGATCAAGATCGCCGCTGCTGCCGCTTTCATCGCGCTGGCTGGTTGCACCGACATCAAGCCGTTGCAGGCTGATGTCGACAGCCTGAAGAGCCAGGTCGGCTCGCTGTCCTCGGACGTCGCGGCCCTGAAGGCTGACAAGACTGCCGCCAATGCCGCTTCGGCCGCTTCCGAGGCCAGCTCGGCCGCATCGTCTGCCTCTTCCAAGGCCGACGCCGCGCAGAGCACGGCCAACCAGGCGCTGTCGGCTGCCCAGTCCGCCCAGTCCGGTGTCAATGACCTGAACGAGAAGATCGACCGGATGTTCAAGCGTTCGGTTTCGAAGTAAGCCGCAAGGCTCGCCTCGATATGGAAAACGCCGCGCCCCTGGCGCGGCGTTTTTCTTTTGTGGGCCGACCGTTCGTCGCCCACCTCCAACCGTTCGTCCGAAGCCAGGCTCGGCGCGGCGCGAACTGTGCTGTATTTCACAAAGCAGCCCGCAACCCCTTCCTAAGATCGGTCACGCCATGAATACCAATCCGAATCAGGTTCACCGGCACAGCCGCGGCTTCTCGCTGATCGAGTTGATGACCGCCATCGCCGTCATCGGCCTGTTGCTGGCCATCGCCGTGCCCACCTATCGCGATCATCTGCGTCGCGGTGCCGTGGAAGCAGGCCTGGCCGAGATGAGCCGCGGCCAGGTGGCACTGGAGCAGTACTTTCTGGACAACCACCAGTATTCAGGTGCCACCTGCCCCACCGGCACCGACCGGTTTGCGCTGACCTGCACGCTGGGCACGGACACCTACAAGATCACCGCCACCGGCTCCGGCAATGTCGCCGGCTTCAAGTACACGATCAACCAGGCCGGCGTGCGCACCACCGAGAGCGGTGACTGGGGCACCAATACATCGTGCTGGATCATCCGCAAGGGGGGCACGTGCGGCGGCTAGGCATGCCCCGACGTTCCCGCGGCTTCACCATGGTCGAACTGATGGTGACGCTGGCCGTCTTTGCGATCCTGTCGGCAATGGCCGTGCCGATGATGCGCAACGTGATCGAGAACAGCCATATCAAGGCCGCCTCGCAGTCGCTGCAGAATGGCCTGGCGATGGCCCGCGCCGAGGCCGTACGCCTGAACACACAGGTGGAATTCGTGCTCACTGGTGGCGGCTGGAGTATCCAGAAAGTGTCGGACGGGAGCCTGCTGCAGCAGGCCTCGGGCAAGGAGCTGCCCTCGGGCACGACCATAACGCCCACCCCGGCGGACGCGGACCGCATCACCTTCGATGCCTTCGGCCGCTCGCTGACGACGAACCCCAGCGATGGCACCAATGCCCTGACCCAGATCGACGTCGTGGCGACCAACCCTTCCGGCTCGGGCAGTTACAAGCCCCTGCGCATCCAGTTTCCGGCGGGCGGCCTGGCCCGCCTGTGCGATCCCAACGCCGCTTCCACGGAGCCCAAGGCATGTCTGTAAGAACCAAGCAAGGTCGCGCGCGCGGCACGCGCCCGGGCTTCCAGCGCGGCTCGATGCTGATCGAGGTGCTGGTCTCCGTGGTGCTGCTGTCGGTGTCGGTGCTGGGACTGGTGCGGGTGCTGGGGCAGTCGATGAAGGACTCCGGTGAGCTGGAGTATCGCTCGGTTGCCTCCACGCTGGCCGACCAGACCATCGGCACCATGTGGGTCACGAATCCGGCCAACCTGACGACCTACGCCACCGCCAACACCGGCAGCATCACGGATCTGCCCTCCGGCACCCGCACCGTGACCTACAACGCGGCCACCAAGGTCATCACGGTCACCATCGGCTGGCAGGCACCGGGCGCGACGGCCAGCCAGTACCAGATCTCGGCCACGCTCTCGAGGAACTAGCGATGAAACGCATGCACAGCAGCGGCTTCTCGCTGGTCGAACTGATGATCGCCATCCTGCTGGCGGCGATCACGGCGGTCGTGGTGCTGAACGTGCTCACCAGCTACCAGACCCGCTCCAACACCACGTCGGGCCGCAACGACGCGCAGATCGGCGCGGCCATCGGCATGTACGCGCTGGAGAAGGATATCCGCATGGGCGGGGCCGGGCTGAACACACCGCAGGGCCTGCTGTGTGCGCAGGGCGCCAATATCGCCTGGAATGACGCGGCTTCGTACAACGGCGCAACGCTGCTCAGCGTGCGCATCATCGACGGCGGCGCCGGCCCCGACAGCATCCAGGTGATCCGCAGTGACTCGGATTTCGGCGCCGCGCCGACGCGCCTGATCGCCAACATGGCCAGCGCCACCGCACAGCTCAGCGTGGACGGCTCGGTCGGCCTGAAGAACGGTGACCTGGTGATGGTGGGCTCCACCGACGGCACCAAGGTCTGCACGCTGATGCAGCTGACCGCAGATCCGACTGCCAATGGCTCGGGCTGGCTGCTCACCCATGCGGCCGGAGTCGGCGACTACAACCCCGCCGACCCCGCCGTCACCTTTACCAGTCCGGTCAGCTATTCGGTGCGTGACAACGTGGTGAACATGGGCACCTACGGCATACGTCGCTACGGCGTCGTCTGCAAAGGCGGCGGCACACCGGCCGCCACCAACAACTGCGATCTTGCCTCGTGGAATCCTCTTGATCTCGGCGCCTCGCCTACCCTCGCAACAGCGGGCGTCAGCAGCATTTCTCCCCAGATCGTCGACCTGCAGGCACAGTACGGCATCGCACCCGCCGGCAGCGAAGTCATCAATCAGTGGGTCGATGCGACTGCCGCCACCGGCTGGGACAACCCCTCGCTGGCCAACCAGCTGCGCATCAAGGCAGTGCGCATCGCCATCGTGGCGCGCGGCAATCGCGAGGGCAATCAGGTCAGCCCGGCTTCGATCCTGCTGTGGAACGACGACAACGGCGACGGTACCAACGATGACCCCCGTAACCGCAACTTCACCGCGGCAGAGCAGCGCTTCCGCTACCAGGCTCTGACCTCGGTCGTTCCCGTGATCAATGCGCTGTGGGCCGGAACATGAACAAGCAACGCGGCATCTCCCTCATCGTGGTGCTCATCGGACTGGTGATCATCAGCTTCGCGGCCGTGGCGCTGCTGCGCTCCACCGACACGGCGACGCTCATCGCGGGCAACCTGGGCTTCAAGAAAGCCGCACTGGCCTCGGGTGACGCCGGCACCGAGGCAGCCATCACCTGGCTGGACACGAATGCCGGCGCCACGCTGTTCGCCGATGTGGCGGGCAACGGCTACTACTCGTCCTCTCGTGACGGCTGCGACCTCACCGGCTCGAACACGCCCGACGACAGCACCGACGACGTCGACTGGACAGGCGCCAACCCCGCAGCCCTCCTGCAACGTTTCCGCCTACCAGCCCGCCGCTCCCGCCGGGGTGGCCTCCGGCTACACCGTCAGCTACGTGGTCAACCGCATGTGCAATGCCGCGGGCGATCCCAGCGCGGTGCTGGCTGCCGATGGCGTGACGCCGATGGTCTGCTCCAGCGCCGACGCCAGCACTGCCGGCACCGGCAGCACCAAGGTCGGCCCGGACTACTCCGGATATGCCTTTTCAGGCTCCTCCCGCACCTATTACCGCATCACCACCCGGATCACCGGACCGCGCAACACCGTGCGGTACGTGCAGGCCTGGGTCGTGCTCTGATTCCCAAGGAGAACAGTCGTGCAGCCCAAACGCAGACTTCTTCAGGCGATTGCCTGGGTCGCGATCGCGACATTCGCCAGCAGCAACGCGCTGGCCGGCCCCATCAGCCTGGCGACGGCACCACTGGTGACCGGCCTTGGCAAGACCGTCTCGCCCAACATCTTCTTCATCCTGGACGACTCGGGAAGTATGGACTACGACTACATGCCGGATTCCATCAGTAGTGATCGCAACAAGATGTGCTTCCAGAACTACGGGCACAACACGATCTACTACAACCCGAACACGACTTACGACATGCCGAAGAACTCCAACGGCACCGACCGCTCCTACGTTCCCTCTTTCACTTCGGCCCTGCCCGACGGTTATGCGTCCAGCGGGTATGGCAATTCGCCGGTGGATCTGTCGACAACGTCGCCGGTCTACAGCGACACGACCGGCCCAATAACAGCGCTCAACTCGAATCCCCTTACCACCTCGTACCACAGCCGAAACATCACCGTAAAGCATTCCGGTCACGGGCGTGCGGTCGGCGATTCGGTCACGCTCACCGGCCTGTCCGGCTATCTGAACGGCGTCAATCTCAGCGCGCTCAATGGCAAGCAGTACACGATCAACTCGGTCACCACGAACACCTATACGTTCAGCTACTCGTACTGGGACGCCTCCCGCGCGAACTCCAGCGGAACCGGTGGCGGCTCCGGCATTAGTGATCAGTTCACCTATCAGATCGTCGTCGGCAGCACTCCGGACTACTACTACGCGGTCTATTCGGCAAATCCCGGTTCGCCGCCTTCCACCTGCGAAAGCGACAGCTCCTACGTGAAGACGGGCCTCACGACCGCCGCGGAACAGCAGAACTTTGCGATCTGGTACAGCTACTACCGCACCCGCCTGCTGATGATGAAGTCGGCCTCGGGTCGCGCCTTTGCGAGCGTCACCGATCAGTACCGTGTCGGGTTCACGACGATTTCCGAGAAAGGCACGGGCTCGAGCAAGTTCCTGGACATCAACAAGTTCGATTCCACCCAGAAAGGCGACTGGTACACGATGCTGTATGGCATCAATGCCGGTTCCTACACGCCGCTGCGCGGGGCGTTGTCCAAGGCTGGCCGCTACTATGCCGGCAAGTTCGACGACGGCTCCGGCAACCACGACCCGGTGCAGTACTCCTGCCAGAAGAACTTCACCATCCTGACCACGGACGGCTTCTGGAACACCAACGACGAGACCAACAGCTACGGCCCGTACGAGATAGACAACTCGACGCAAGTTGGCGACCAGGACGGCGGCAGCGGTGTGGCCCGACCGTATTACGACAGTTCTGGCGCGGACAACACGCTGGCCGACATCGCGTACTACTACTACAACACCGATCTGCGGCCGTCGCCGTCTACGGGCGGCTTGCTGGACGATGGTACGACGCGGCTTGATGTTTCCACCAACAACGTGCCGACTTCCAACACCGACCCGGCCGCATTCCAGCACATGACCACCTTCACGCTGGGCCTGGGCCTGAACGGCACACTGTCCAACCCCGGGGATTACGCGTCGTTGGTATCGGGCACCAAGAACTGGCCGGACCCGATCAGCTATAGCTCCAACCGGGATATCAAGCGCATCGATGATCTGTGGCATGCAGCGGTCAACGGTCATGGAACCGACGCCAATGGTGGCAACTTCAACGCCGGCGACCCGGACGCCGTGGTAAGCGCGCTGAGCAAGGCGCTGAAGTCCATCACCGCCGTGGTGGGTTCCGCCTCGGCAGCGGCCACCAGCAACCTGCAGCCGGTCAATGGCGACAACACCGCCTTCATCGCCCAGTACAAGACCGTGGCCTGGACCGGCGACGTGGTGGCACGCACCATCGACGTGGTCACCGGCGCGATCCCGACCACCAACGACTGGTCCGCACAGGCGCTGCTGGATGCGCAATCGTCGCGCAATATCTATACGTTCAACAATACCAGCGGCACCTACGGCCACCGCCGCGACTTCACGTATGCGAACCTGACGAACGAAATCAGTGCGGGCTACTTCAAGGCCGATTCCGGCAACCCGGGTGGCGCGCTGGCGCAGTACTCGACGTGGAATCTGCTGCAGAAGACCACCGCCCTGGACCAGAACCTGATGATCAACTACATCCGCGGCGTGCGCACCGACGAGGACCAGGGAACCGGAGCGGTGACGGACCTGTTCCGCCAGCGCGAACACGTACTGGGCGACATCGTCAGCGCCGCGCCGGTGTTCGTGCGCAAGCCGCCCTTCGCCTACACCGACCCCGGCTACGCGACGTTCCTGGCAAACCAGCAGAGCCGGGCGCCCACGGTCTACGTTGGCGCCAACGACGGCATGCTGCATGCCTTCGATGGCAGCACCGGCCAGAGCGGTTCGGGCGCGGAACGCTGGGCGTACATTCCCAAGGCCGTGGTACCGAACCTCTACAAGCTCGCGGACTCCGACTACTCCACCAATCACCGCTTTTATGTCGATGGTCCCATCGCCGTCGGCGATGCCTACAACAGCTCCAGCAGCACCTGGTCCACCATCCTGGTGGGTGGCCTGGGCGGCGGCGGAATGGGTTACTACGCACTGGACGTCACCGACCCCAGCAGCCCGAAGGTGCTGTGGGAGTTCAGCAACACGGCCGACTACTCGGGTGATACCTCGTATGACCCGGACATGGGCTACTCCTACGGCAATCCCATCCTCACCAAGCGTGACTCGGACGGCCGCTGGGTGGTGCTATTCGCCTCGGGCTACAACAACAACGGCAGCGGCAGCGACAAGCGCGGACACCTGTTCGTGGTCGACGCCTTCACCGGTGCGGAACTGAGCGACATCGCCACGACCACGACCGCCAACGAGGACCTCAGCGGCATTGCCCGTATTTCCAACTACGTGGAAGACGGCCTGAAGAACAACACCACCCAGTACGTGTACGGCGGCGACCTGAACGGCTCGTTGTGGCGCTTCGACATCAACGCCGGAACGGTGCAAGCACCTGGCGGACACTTCGTCCACGCCGGGGGCGCAGCCCATCACGGTGCAACCCGAACTGGCCAAGGTCACCAGCGGCACCAACAGCTACACCGTCGTGTACTTCGGCACCGGGCGCTACCTGAGCCCGAACGACGTGACCAACTCGGAACCGTCCACCACCACGGCGCAGGCCATCTACGCCGTGAAGGACACCAACACCTACCTTGGCACGTTGACGTCCGCCGGGGCCAACCTGGTGAGCCAGACGCTGGACGCGACCACCTCGCCACGCACCAGTACCAGCAATACGGTCAACTGGGCGTCCAACAACGGCTGGTATGTCACCGCCCCGGTTGGCGAGCGTTTCAACATCGACCCCGGACTGCAGCTGGGCACGCTGGTGATCGCTTCGAACGTCCCCGAGACCGACTACTGCCAGCCAACCGGCAAGAGCATCCTGTACCAGCTGGATCACAAGAGCGGCTCGGTGCTGACCACCAACGTGTTCCAGGCACAGATCGTGGGTAACACGCAGCTGCAGCTCGGCGGCAGCAGTGGTACGGGCGGCGGCAAGATCGTCATCGAGTCCGTGCTCGCCGACGGCACCACGATGAACACCGATCAGAAGAGCAGCAGCGGCGCGACAGGCACCGCCACGCGGGTCAGCTGGCGGGAGATCGAATAGCGCTGCCGGGAGAATGTGCCACCGGCCTCGATGCAGGCCGGTGGCACTGCTAGAAGCGGACCAGCGCGCTACCCCAGGTAAACCCGCCGCCGAAGGCCTCCAGCAGCAACAGCTCGCCCTTCCTGATGCGGCCATCGCGCACGCCGGTATCCAGCGCCAGCGGCACGGAGGCCGCCGAAGTATTGCCCTGCTCCTGGACCGTGACGATGACGCGCTCCATGGGCAGGTCCAGCTTTCTGGCCACGGCCTGGATGATGCGGATGTTGGCCTGGTGAGGAACCAGCCAGTCGATGGCGGACTTGTCCAGATTGTTCTTCGCCAGGACCTCGTCCACCGAATTGCCCAGCATGGTCACGGCAATCTTGAACGTTTCGCGGCCCGACATGCGGATCACCGCGCGATTGCCCGAATCCGGCGGATACCCGCTGGACACGCCGCCAGTGCAGTACAACAGCTCCCGGTGAGCGCCATCGGAATGCAGGTGCGTGGAGATGATGCCGGCCTCCTCAGAAGGGCCAAGCACCACGGCGCCGGCGCCATCGGCGAACAACACAGCCGTGCTGCGATCGGAGAAGTCGGTGATCCGCGTCAGGGTCTCCGCGCCCACCACCAGCGCATGCCGGGCTTCACCCAGCCGCACGAATTTGTCGGCGATGGCCAGGGCGTAGATGAAGCCACTGCAGGCGGCTTCGACGCTGAATGCCGCAACGCCCGGGCATCCCAGTCGCGCCTGCAGCAATGTGCCGCAGTTGGGAAAGACCAGATCCGGCGTCGCCGTGGCGAAGACGATGAAGTCGATGTCCGCGGGCTGCAGACCCGCGGCCTCGATGGCGCGCCGCGCGGCCACTTCGCCCATGTCCACCGTGGTCTGCCCTTCGGCGGCGTAATGACGCCGCTCGATGCCCGTGCGTTCACGGATCCACTGGTCGGACGTATCCATGATCTTCTCGAGATCGGTGTTGTGAACCACCTTCTCGGGAAGATATGAACCGGTCCCGATGATTCGGGCGTATTTCAATCCTTGTCGGCCGCGTCGGCGCTGGGTTCGATCACGCGCCTGCCGCGGTAGAAACCGTCCGGAGTGATGCGATGACGCAGGTGGGTCTCGCCCGACTGCGGATCGACCGACAACGCGGGCCGGGCCACCTGGTCGTGCGAGCGGTGCATTCCGCGCTTGGAGGGAGTCTTGCGACTCTTCTGAACTGGCATTTCGATGCTCTCCGTTGAATCAGTGCTTCGATCGACCCAGCAGCTCTCCCAGGTGGGCAAATGGCTGCTGTGTCGTCTGTGAATCCTTCTCCTGCGCCTCCGTGTGCGGCTCACCGGGACAATTCCCGGCGTGGCGCGGCACCACCGGCATGGCCAGCAGCAGTTCCTCTTCCACCAGATCGGCCAGACGCAAGCGACCTTCTGGCGCCAGCGCCGTTTCCAGCTCCGGCGGAACCTGCGATACGGCAGCTTCGTCGGCCAGCAGCGCCACGCGCGATCGGCCTTCGATGGACTGCTGCACCGGCTTCAGGCAGCGCTGGCACACCAGCGAAAGCTGCGCGACCAGCACCACCTCGGCGACGATGCGCCCCTCCTCACGGGAGAGCGCCACGCTGCCGGTTACCACGCCTTCGGGGCTCGCCAGGTATTCCGCGATGCGCGCCAGCCTTGCGACCGGTACGCTCAGCTCGACCCGGCTTTGCGCGTCGGCCAGAACCGCCACATCGACCGGTTGCGAGCCGTCCTCGGGCATGGGGCGCGTATCATAGGTACCGCTCCCGGCAGGCGCAAGTTCTTGTTTATCTAGGCCCATGACACCCTCACCCGACATTATTCTGGCTTCCACCTCCCCGTATCGCCGGCAGCTCATGGAACGGCTGCGACTGCCGTTTACCGTGCTGCCGCCACCGGTGGAAGAGGACGAAATCGCCGACGAGGCCCCGGCCACCCGTGCGGCCCGACTGGCGCTTGCCAAGGCCCGCGCCGTGGCCGCGACGCTGCCCGGCAGTATCGTGATCGGCTGCGATCAGGTGGCATCGGTGCGGATCGGCCCGGACTCGGTCCTGCTGCACAAGCCCGGGGACCGCACGCATGCGCACGCGCAGCTGGCCGACATGGCCGGACGCAGCGTGCGTTTCGACACCGGCGTTGCCGTGGTTCGCGATGACACCGAGCTGACCCACGTGGACCTGACCGCCGTGCAGGTCCGTGAGCTCAGCCACATCGACATCGGCCGCTACATCGACCGCGAGCCGGCATTCGATTGCGCCGGTGGATTCAAGTGCGAGGGCCTCGGCGTGACCCTGTTCGAGTCGATCCAGACGCACGACCCGACCGCCCTCGTGGGCCTGCCGCTGATCTGGCTTTGCGGGGCCCTGCGCCAGCTCGGCGTTGCGGTCTGAGCACCCGCTCGCTGGCCACCCCTGCGCGAGCGCCCCCGGCAGGCCGCAATTTGCCGGCGCGCGCCGTGAGCGCGTCGACCGCGGCATGCAGTTCGGCAGGCAGCGGCGCACTCACGCTCACCAGCCCGCGTCCGTCCGGGTCCTCGAAACTGATGCTGTGCGCATGCAGGAACAACCGCTTCAGGCCGAAGGCCTGCAGCTGTCGGTTGAAATCGGCATCACCGTACTTGTCGTCGCCGGCCACCGGGTGCCCCGCATAGGCCGCGTGCACCCGGATCTGATGCGTGCGCCCGGTAAGCAAACGCACTTCGAGCAGCGTGGCGAGGTTGCCGAAGAACTGTACGACGCGGAATTCGCTGGCCGCTTCCTTGCCGCCGGCGTCGACCTTGACGGTGCGTTCGCCGCCAACCCGGATGTCGGTGCGCAGCGGCGCCTCGATGCGCTTCCTGCCCAGCTCCCACTTGCCGCGCACCAGCACCAGATAGCGCTTGTCGAACCCGTCGCCTTCGCCCGCCGAATCCTCCCGCAGCAGCGCATGCAGACTGCGCAGCATCGAGCGTTTGCGGGCGATCAGCAGGCAGCCGCTGGTATCCCGGTCCAGCCGGTGCACCAGTTCGAGGGTTTCCTGCGGACGTGCCGCACGCAGCGCTTCGATGACCCCGGCACTCACGCCGCTGCCACCATGCACGGCGACGCCGGAGGGCTTGTTCACCACCAGCAGGCGCTCGTCTTCATGCACGATGGCCGCCTGCAGCTGCGCGGCAAGGCGCGGTGCCACGCGCACGCCGTGATCTCCGGGCCCTCCGACAGGCTCCAGCCGCACCGGTGGCAGGCGCAGCACGTCGCCCGCGGCCACGCGGGCGTCGCCGGCTACCCGCCTGCCGTTGAGCCGCACTTCCCCACGGCGCAGCAGACGAAAGATCCGCGTGCGCGGCACGCCCGGCAGCAAGCGGGCCAGCACCTTGTCGACACGCACCCCGGCGTCCTCCGGCGCGACGACCGCATTGCGAACCGCCGTACGCCCCGCCTCGGGCGCTTCAGAGCTCATGACACACTTCTGGATGTAACACCTTGTTTTCCAAGCAACTGCCAGTATACTCGCCGCCACGTGCCCCCACCGCGACGGCTCGGCCAACGGTCTTGGGCCCCAACGAGCGGCACGGAACAATTGCGGTTGAACGACCGCATTATCCAGTTGATCCGCCGATGCGGATCATCGTTTGGCAGACCGCGAGGCCAGCGGTGGCTCCTCATTCATCACAGAGTGAGCCCACAGCCTCCAGGTCGGCAGTAGTTACGGATTGCTCGCGCTTTCGCGTCAGAGGCGAAGGCGGCAGGTTCTTGATAAAAGTGCAAGCAACAATCCTCGCCCTCCTGGCCGGCATTCTTGCCCGGCTGGAAGCGCTCTTCTGCCGGCCCCGGCTCGAGCTTGCGCCCGCTTTCGCGCGCGCCGGCAAGCGGCCCGCCGTACGGCACCCAATGAGTGGAATTCATGAAACGAATGCTCGTCAATGCCACGCAGCAGGAAGAACTGCGCGTGGCTCTCGTCGATGGTCAGAAACTGTACGACCTGTCCATCGATATCCCTTCCCGGGAACAGAAAAAAGCCAACATCTATAAGGCCCGCGTCGCCCGCATCGAGCCCTCGCTCGAAGCGGTGTTCGTGGACTACGGCTCCGAACGCCACGGCTTTCTGCCGCTGAAGGAAATCTCCAGGGAGTATTTCCGCGACGGCCAGCCGCAGGGCAACCGCGGCATGCGCGAGATCCTGTCCGAGGGACAGGAAATCGTGGTGCAGGTCGAAAAGGAGGAGCGCGGCAACAAGGGCGCGGCGCTGACCACCTTCATCAGCCTCGCCGGCCGCTTCCTGGTCCTGATGCCCAACAATCCCGCGTGCCGGCGGCGTGTCGCGTCGCATCGAGGGCGAGGACCGCGACCAGATGCGCGAGACCATGGACCAGCTGGTCATCCCCGAGGGCATGGGCGCCATCATCCGTACCGCCGGCGTTGGACGCTCGGTCGAAGAGCTGCAATGGGACCTGGACAACCTCAAGGCCCAGTGGGATGCGATCGACGAAGGCATCAAGTCGCCGGCCAGCGCCGTTCCTGGTGTACCAGGAGAGCGATGCCGTCACCCGCGCGCTGCGCGACTACCTCGGCGATGACATCGGCGAGATCCAGGTCGATGATCCGGCGGCGTTCCAGAAGGCGCAGGAATACATGCAGCGCTTCATGCCGCCCGAAGCCCAGCGGCGCCTGAAGCTGTACCAGGAAGACGTGCCGCTGTTCACGCGCTTCCAGATCGAGAACCAGATCGAGTCCGCCTATTCGCACAAGGTGCAGCTGCCCTCCGGCGGCTCGCTGGTGCTCGACTACACCGAAGCCCTGGTTTCGATCGACATCAACTCGGCGCGCGCCACGCGCGGCACGGACATCGAGACCACCGCCTTCAACACCAATCTCGAGGCGGCCGACGAAATTGCCCGGCAGCTGCGAATTCGCGACGCCGGCGGCCTGATCGTCATCGACTTCATCGACATGGAATCCTCGAAGAACCAGCGCGAGGTCGAGGAACGGCTGCGCGATGCGGTGAAGCAGGACCGCGCCCGCATCCAGATCGGGCGCCTGTCGCGCTTCGGACTGCTGGAGATGTCCCGCCAGCGCCTGCGCCCGTCGCTGGGCGATTCCAGCCACGTGGCCTGTCCGCGTTGCCAGGGACTGGGCACGATCCGCAGCGTCGAATCGATGGCGCTGGCGATTCTGCGGCTGGCCGGCGAGGACGCCCGCAAGGAGCGAACCGGCCGCCTCATCGTGCAGGTGCCGATCAATGTCGCCACGTACCTGATGAACGAGAAGCGCAAGGCGCTGCACGACATCGAGGACAAGTGCGGCATCGACGTGGTACTCGTACCCAACAAGGACATGGAGACGCCCGAGTTCTCCATCCGCCGCGTGCGCAACGACGAACTGGGTCTGGCCGAGAACGCGCAGTCCTCCTACAAGATCCCCACCCCTGCAGAGGTGCCGGACGTGGCCCTGCAGGCCAAGCGGCCGGCCGCGCCGCAGGCAGCGGTGACGACCATCATTCCGACAGCCCCCGCACCGGCAGCACCGGTCGCGCCGGAGGCACCGCCTGCCCCGCCAGTGCATCCCGCTGCAGCGCCCCGCCGCGGACTGTTCGGCTGGTTGAAGTCGGCCTTGTTCGGTGATGCGGCCAAGCCCGCCCGCAAGGAGCCGGACACGGAGCGCAAATCGGCGCGCGGCGAGCGCAAGGGCCGCGACCAGGGGCGCAGCGGCGGCCGGGATCGTGACCGCAACGCACGGCGTGGCCGCGACGCGCGTCCACAGCGGCCGGACCGCGAACGGGATCGCAATCGAGGCCGCGACCAGGAACGCCGCCCAGGCCGGCAGGACACCACGGCAGCGCGTTCGGAACAGTCCGGTGGCGAGGCCAGGCCGCGCCGCGAACAGCAACCCGCAGCACAAGTCGATAAAGCCGCTGGCGCCAACGCGCCAGCACCTGCGTCCGGCGCCGAGCCGGCCGCAGCCCGCCCCGACGCAGAGAAGCGCTCGCGCCGCGGCGGACGACGGCGCCGTGGCCGTGGGGGCGGTCGCAGCGGCGAAGGCATGGCCACAGGCGGCGCTGCCACCAATGCCGGCAGCGGGCCGCACAGTGACACCGGCGGCAATGCCAACGAGGCGACGCGCCCGACGCAAGCGCCCGAGGCACCACGCCCTGCTGCCGCGTCCGATGCCGGCAGCAACGCCGCGCCCTCACCTGCGCCGACCGTACCCGATGTGCAGTCGCCCGCGCCGCCGCCACCGCCACCGCCACCACCCGAGCGTCCTGCCGTGGTGTGGTCCTCGTCGGCCGGCTCAGGTTCCCTTGGCGGAACTGACCGCAGCCAGCGCGACGAATAGCGCCCGCGAACCGCGCTCGGCCAGGTCCAGCACCTTTTCGAAGGCTGCCGGGCCGCCGTAGTAGGGATCGGGCACGGCCTGCCCGCCACCGGGCAGGTAGGACAGAAACAGCTTCGCACGCTCCGCGCAGCCGTGCGGAGCGTGCGCGCGCATGTCGGCCAGATTCTCTTCGTCCATGGCCAGCAACAGATCGAAGCGCCGAAAATCCTCCGCGGCGAGTTGCCGCGCGCGCAACCCCGAAATGTCGTAGCCGCGCGCCAGTGCGTGTCGCTGGCTGCGCCGATCCGGGGCATCGCCGATGTGGTAACCCGCGGTGCCGGCGGAATCGAAGTGCAGTCCCAGTTGCGGCGCCTCGCGTTCGGCCAGCACCCGCGCCACACCTTCAACGGTCGGGGAACGACAGATGTTCCCCAGGCAGACGAACAGAACCTTCACCGACGGCGGTGCTCGACCGACCCGGATCCATCGAACGAACTGAGTGCACCGTACAGGTCGGGCCGACGGTCGCGGAACACGAACCAGTTGTCGCGCAGTTCGGCGGCCGCGGCCAGGTCGAACTGGGCCAGCAGCACGGTCTGGCTGTGCTCGTCAGCCTCGGCCACCTTCGCGCCCTGCCCATCGGCAATGAACGATGAACCATAGAAGCGGATGTAGAGTTCGTCGGGCGACTGCAGCGAATGCTCCGTACCGACCCGGTTGGCGGCAATCAGCGGCATCAGATTCGCCGCCGCATGACCCTGCTGGGTGCGCTGCCAGTGATCCCGGGAATGCACCGGCAAGGCGGGCGGCGGCTCACTGCCTATGGCTGTGGGATACAACAGCATTTCGGCGCCCATCAGCGCCATCACCCGGGCGCATTCGGGAAACCACTGGTCCCAGCAGATACCCACACCAAGGCGGGCGAATTTCGTATCCCACACCCGAAATCCCGTATCACCCGGCGAGAAATACATCTTCTCCTGGTAACCGGGGCCATTGGGAATGTGTGCCTTGCGGTACGTGCCCAGTATTTCGCCGCCCGCATCGATGATGGCGACCGTGTTGAAAAAGGCCTGCCCGCTGCGTTCGAAGAAGCTCACCGGCAGGACTACGTCCAGTTCGCGTGCCAGCCGCACCATGAGCTTGACCGCCGGATTGTCGACAAGCGAAGTTGCCAGCCGCAGGTGCCGGGAATCCTGTTCGATGCAGAAGTAAGGCGTTTCGAACAGCTCCTGCAGCAGGATGATCTGCGCCCCATCACCGGCCGCCCGCCTCACCAGCTCTTCTGCCTTTGCCAGGTTGGCTGCGCGGTCCCAGCTGCAGGCAAATTGCGCGGCGCCGACCGTGACCAGCCGGGGCCGCGCGGCGAGGTGCGCTGGTTGCGCTTGTCGAACCCTGTCGTGGTCCATGGTCCGGTATTATGCCGCCCCGTGAGCAATGCACTGACCAATGCCTGGCGCACCTACCAGTCCCTGCCACCCGTCAAGCGCGAGCTGGTGACCTTTGGCCTGACGATCGCGTTCGCCCTGACCGTGCTGCCACTGGCCATCTGGCTGGCGGGTCAGGTCTTTCTGGGCGATTACCTGCGCGATCCGGGCGACCCGACAGTGGCGCGCCACGGCGGACCTTTTGCCCTCATATGGGATTACGTGCGCGGTATCTTTGCCGGATCACCCGGCCACCTGCTGGTTCTGCTCGGCCCGTACGCCCTGCTGCTGGCCTTTCGGATCGGGCGGCGGCTGGCTTGATGGTTACATAATAAAACATTACATAAATCAATGTCTTACTTGACCTTGATCACAGAAACCCTAAATATTGGTCACCGCAGAAATCCGGTATTTGCAAGATGAGCACCTCCGACAACCACCTAGATCTCGACCACCCGGCCACGCAGACAGAGCCGCAAGTCTCCCGCGCCGAGCAGCGCCGGGAAGACACACTCAACCGGATTCGCAGTGCGCTGGTCGAAGAGCGGCTCGAAGTGGTGAGTGCCGGCGCGGAGAACACGGGTACGGATCCGTACAACAGCGGCATACATCGCGCCCTGGCCTCGGGTCACGTCTGGACCAAGCGCTCGCGCTAGCGACGGCTGGAACCGGTCGGCGTATCGGGCCGGCTTCAGGTTGGCCAGTAGGTCCAGGCCACCAGCCCAACAGAAACCATCAGTACGATCTGGGCCGCCCGCCGCCAGGGCTTGACCTTCAACTGCGCCAGGAAGGACGCCGCGGAAGCCGCCGTCAGCAGTGCTGCCCAGGCAATGGCCTCGAGCAACGGCATGAACTCGGCGGACAACTGATCCCGGTACTCGGGCAGCAGCAGAAATACCGTCAACGTCATGGACAGGCCCGCCAGCAGGGCCACCGACGAGCCCATTACGATACCCAGCAATACGGTTAGCGGCTGCACCAGCCACCCCCTTCTTGAAATCGAGAATTAAGACATCAGAACTGGCGGCATCCGGGCTTGCTGCGCAGCCCCTTGCCGTCTAGCCTCACTCCATGACTGTAACTGAAATATCACGGCGCTCGCGCCGTTCAACGGGCGCCATTGCGCTGGCGGCACTGCTGGTCCTGACCCTGACCGGCGCCGGCTCCACGGGAGCACCGGCTGGCGCCAGCCTGCTGCCGGAAGGAGCGCTCGTACCGGCAGAGCGCCAGCACCTGCTGGCAAGACGGATCGGGGCCATGCTCGAGGAGGCCCACTACAGCCGCACCGTGATCGACGATCACCTCTCCGAGGAGATCTACAGGCACTACATCGATTCACTGGACAGCCAGCGCAGCTACTTTCTGGCCAGTGACATCGCCGAGTTCGACAAGTACAAGGACCGCTTCGATGACATGATCCACAGCGGCGCCATCGAACCCGGCTTTGCGATGTACGCGCGCCTGCAGCAGCGCTACCGTGAGCGGATCAATTACGCCCTGTCGCTGCTCGATACCGAACCGGACTTCACGGTGCAGGAATCGTACGACTTCGATCGCAGCAAGGCGCCATGGCCAGCCAGCGAGCAGGAACTCAACGAACTGTGGCGCAAGCGGGTCAAGAGCGACGCGGTCTCGCTGATGCTGACCGGCAAGAGCTGGGCGGATACCTCCGCCGCGCTCAAGAAGCGCTATTCGCGCAGCCTGGAGCGTGCCGGCAAGGTCAAGTCCAACGAGGTCTTCGAGAACCTCATGAACGCCTACGCGCACAGCTTCGATCCGCACTCCAACTATTTCTCGGCGCGCAATTCCGAGGAATACAAGATCCAGATGAGCCTCAGCTACGAGGGCATCGGCGCGACGCTGCAATCGGATGACGAGTACGCCTCGATCGTGAACCTGCTGCCGGGAGGCCCCGCTGCCATTGCCGGCACGCTGGGCATCAAGGACCGCATTACCGGCATTGCGCAGGGGGATGATGCCGCGTTCGAGGACGTCATCGGCTGGCGTCTGGACGACATCGTGCAGTTGATCCGCGGCAAGGAAGGCACGAAGGTGCGCCTGCAGATCCTGCCGGCCGGCGCCGCGCCGGGCTCACCGGAAAAGGTCATCGAGCTGACGCGCGGCAAGGTGACCCTCGAGGGTCAGGCCGCGAAGAAGGAACGCCGCACGGTCACCCGCAACGGCCGCAAGCTCAACATCGGCGTGATCAACGTGCCCAGCTTCTATCGGGACACGGATGCCGAGAGCAAGGGCGACGAGAACTACCGCAGCACCACCCGGGACGTGGCGCATCTGATCGGCGAGCTGAAGAAGGAAGGCCCGCTGGACGGGCTGATCCTCGACCTGCGAGGCGACGGTGGCGGCTTCCTGCCGGAAGCACAGGCACTGGTCGGGCTGTTCATCGACAAGGGCCCGGTGGTGCAACTGAAGTACTACAACGGCCAGGTGGAAGTGCTGGATGATCCCTCACCCGGCACGGCATATGACGGCCCGCTGGTGGTGCTGATCGACCGCTACAGCGCCTCGGCATCGGAAATCTTCGCCGGCGCGATCCAGGATTACGGTCGCGGTTACATCGTGGGCCAGCGCAGCTTCGGCAAGGGCACCGTACAGCAGCTGTTCCCGCTCGACCGCTGGACCCAGAAACCGGTGGATGGCCAGCTGACCATAACGATGGGCAAGTTCTATCGCGTAACCGGCGAAAGCACCCAGCACCGCGGCGTTGAGCCGGACATCCACCTGCCCTCCATCATCGACATGAACGAGGTGGGCGAGAGCTCCCTGGACGACGCGCTGCCGTGGGACCGCATCGCACCGGCAAGATTCAAGCGCTACTCCGAGCCCAGGGCCATTCCGACGGTGGCTGCGCTGGACCAGAGCGAAACGACACGGGATCGCGGCAATCCGGACTTCAAGTGGCTGGTTGCCAGCATTGCCGACGCTGACCGGCTGCGCGCCCAGAAGACCCTGTCGCTGAATCTGCAGACCCGCAAGAGCGAACGCGCCACCCAGGACGCCGAGAGCCTGCGTCTGGAGAACGAGCGGCGCAAGGCCGAGGGCAAGCCCGCCTACGCCACGCTGGAGGACATGACCAAGGCCGAGAGCAAGGACCCGGACGCCGGACCCGACCAGATCATCCTGGATCGCGCGACGCAGGTGATGGCCGACATCGTTGCCGGCACGCAGCCCGACGAAGCCACCAGCACGCTGGCACAGCGCACGGGCAAACCGGACGAGGTACAGGCCGAGGTCAGCGCCAAGTAACCGCCCCGAGTCGCGCCGCCGGGCGCGGCGCCGGCATCGGCCGGCGCGGCTAGTCTTCCACGCCGTAGAACAGGTCTGCCACGCTCCACAGGTCGTCCCTGAGGAGGTTCCAGCTCATCTGCTCGCCGCGCCCCAATCCGGAATGCAATGCCGCGTGCACGGTCTCGTCCCTGGGCAGCGTGTCGCCCTCACCCAGATAGCGCACGTTTGCCGCCAGGTGATCGGCCAGACGCCGAATCTCGGGCTGCCTCGCGGCGGCGTTCTGGATCATCGCCGCCTTGGCCCTGGCGATTTCCTGCATGAGCGCCAGCGCCGCGGATGCGTCACCGGCGCCTTCCACCTTGGGCTCGCTGCGTGACATCGCGCTCACGCAGCGGGCCAGCAGCGTATGCGGGGTCAGGCGCAGCGCCAGCAGCTGTGCGCACGCGACGGCCATCAGGTTCAGCATCCGGCGGGCCTGCAGGGACAGTCCCGGATATTTCGTCCCACCCTCTTCCTCGATCTTCTGCAATCGCTCGCGTGCCTGGCGCAGCTGGTCCTCGGCGACGGCCGCCTCACCCCTTACCGCCAGCAGGCGCTGGGCAAGTTCCCGACGCCTGAAGTACTGCCACCAGCGCTGTGACCGGGCCAGTTGCGTCTGCAGCGCCGCACCGCGAGCTCGTACGTCGGCCGCCACATGCTCGGCTTGCGCGCAATCGGCCCGCGCCTGCTGTGAGCGCTCGAACAATTGCCGGTTCAACTCCGCCAGGAACTGGCGGCGCTCACGTTCCTCGCGCTGTTGGGCCTGCTCGCGCAGCATTCTGGAAATCTGCGTATGCGCGGCGGCCCACAGGTCGCGCAACTGGTAATGCACCAGGCTGTGCAGGCCGGAAAGCGGAGCGCCGAGCTGGGCTTCGAGGCGTTCCAGCTGTTCGCGCACGCGCGCGGTGGCGGCCTCCTGCAACTTGATCCGGTCCTTCAGGCGATGCGCCTCATCCTGCGCGTCACCGAGCGCCTTCTTCATCTCGGCGCGGTTCTTGAACAGGTGCAGCAGCCGCGAGTCCTCGGGATCGTCCGGGTGCTCGATCACGATGCGGGATCTGGCCAGCTTGGCAAACCAGTTGGAAATCACATTGGAAATTGCGGACGCCAAGCAAGAACTCCGGCGAAAGACCCCTGTCAGACCAGCGAATGACCCAGGTCGAGGCAGTACTCCAGCCACTTGTTTAACATGTTGTTGAACAGCCAACGCTGCTCCAGTTCACGGCCGGCCGCAGTCGGGTCGCGCCCGAAGGGCTCTGGCCGGTCAGCGGGCCAGTGCTGCGCCTGGGCAAGCCGGGCGTCGCCGTAAACCCTGATGCGCACGTCCGGATATGAGAGAAAAGTCTCCAATCCGGGCCCAACGGCCTGCTGATCATGGAACAGGTGGGTCAATCCGACTGTGGTCGTGTAGCGGCATTGTTCGAGAACCGTAAGGCGCAGGTCGCAGCCGCCTGCCACGTGTGAACTGCGCTCGCCGGACAACATGGCTGGATCGCCAGCCAGTCTCGCCAGCTTCAGGAAGTTGCTCTCGTACAGGCTCATCAGCGCGGCGAAGCCGCGCGGACGCGCGCTCCAGCTGGTCAGCAGCAGCGATTCGTCGGGGATTGCGGTGCTCATGCCATGGCCTGCGGAGCATGCGCTGCCGGCACGAACAGCCGGGCCCGGTACCAGGCCAGCTCGCGAATCGAGTCGTGAATGTCGGCCAGCGCCCGATGCGATGCTTCCTTGGTGAACCCGGCCGCGATCTGGGGCACCCAGCGACGGGCCAGCTCCTTCAACGTACTGACATCCAGATTGCGGTAGTGGAAGAAGCGCTCCAGCGCGGGCATCTGCCGCGCGAGGAAACGCCGGTCCTGGCAGATGCTGTTGCCGCACATGGGCGAGGCGCCACCCTGGACCCACTGCTTGAGGAACTCGAGTGTCTGCGCTTCGGCATCGGCCAGCGTGATACGGCTCGCACGCACGCGCTCGGTCAACCCGCTGGCGCCGTGCTGTCGCGTATTCCACTCGTCCATGCCGGCGAGCATGTCTTCGCGCGGCGTGAATGGCCAGCACCGGACCTTCAGCCAGCACATTCAGCTGCGCGTCGGTAACAACCGTCGCAATCTCGATGATTGAATCGGTATCGCTCCTGAGACCGGTCATCTCCAGGTCGATCCAGATCAGATTGTCCCGATGCTGCACGGCCACCTCATGCCCGGCGAATGAAAAGACTCTGTGGCATTCTAGAGAGACTCCCTGCAAGTTGCATGAACTGCTGCCCACATTCAAACCCACAACACGCCGCCAGTGATCGCCGAAGTCCTCGCCACATTTGGCCGGCACCTGCTGCTGCGGGATTCTACCGGTGCCTTGCACAAGGCGCGCCCGTTCGGGCGAGCGCTCGGCATCGTCTGCGGAGATCGCGTGCAATGCCAGACGCAGGGTGCGGATCTGCTGGCAACCGCCACGCTGCCGCGCTCCTGCCTGCTCCGCCGCGCCACATCGCGCGGACGAAGTGAACCGCTAGCCGCGAACTTCACTCAGCTGGCGATCGTGCTGGCACCCGTACCGCTGCCCGACCTCTTCCTGCTGGATCGCTACCTCAGCGCCGCCGAATGCCTCCGGGTGCAGGCCAGCATCGTTGTCAACAAGACCGATATACCCGAAGCGGACGCGTTGCGCGAGGCGCTGTCTGCGCATATCGCACTGGGTTATGATGTGGTTTGCGTCGATGCCGTTTCCGATGCCGGTGCCCTGCCGCTGGGCGCAATACTGCGCGAGCACACCACCATCATGGTCGGACAGTCCGGAGTGGGCAAATCCTCCCTGACCCGCCGGGTTACCGACGATCCGGGCGATATCGCAATCGGCGAACTGATGCGCGAGGAGGAAGGCCGCCACACCACAACGGCTTCGCGCATGTACGAATGCACCGGCGGTGGCCGCATCATCGACACGCCCGGCGTGCGCGACTTCGCACCGGCAATCGACGACCTCGATCCGCAGACCCTCGGATTCAGGGAAGTACTGCAGCTCGCGCATCAATGCCGGTTTCAGGATTGCCGCCATATGCGCGAGCCGGGCTGCGCGGTGCGCGCAGCCGTGGACAACAACGAGATGGATGCGCGCCGCTACGAAAGCTACCGGCGTCTGAGGCGCACCTACGAGGACCTGTGGGATCGTCGTACCGAGCGCGAACGGGCGGCGCCGCGCTGAAGAGCCGGCCCTCAGCTCACGCTCTGGCGCCCGGCAAGCGCGGCACCGAGCGTGCTGCCATCCACATACTCGAGCTCACCGCCAAAAGGCACGCCCTGTGCAAGCCGGGTGGCCGGCAGACCGCGAGCGCGCGCCATTTCCGTCAACACGTGTGCAGTAGTCTCCCCTTCCACCGTGGAGTTCGTCGCAAGGATGAGCTCGCGAACGCGCCCCTCGGCGAGCAGCAGATCCAGTTCGTGCAGGCCAAGTTCCGCCGGCCCTATTCCGTCCAGCGGCGACAGATGGCCCATCAGCACGAAGTAACGACCCCGGTATGCGCCGGAGCTCTCCACCGCGATAACGTCGGCGGGCGACTCGACTACGCAAAGCAGCGTATCGTCGCGCGCGGTCGATTCGCACAACAGGCACAGCTCGCCCTGGGCAAGCATGCGGCAGCGACGGCACCTGCCGATTGCCGTCAGCGCGGCCTCCAGCGCCAGTGACAATTCCCGTGCCTCACTGCGTCCGTCCTGCAGGAGCTTGAAAGCCAGGCGCTGCGCGGTCTTGGGGCCGATGCCGGGCAGGCCGTGCAGGGCGTCTATCAGCCGCGCCAGCGCCGCTGGGTGCTTCATGCCTAGAACGGCAATTTCATGCCGGGCGGCAGCGGCAGCCCGGCCATGGCGCCCGACATCTTCTCGTTGACCGCCGCCTGCACCTTGTGGGCCGCGTCGTTGATGGCCGCCGCGATCAGATCCTCCAGCACCTCGCGATCCTCGCTCATCAGTGCAGGCTCGATCTGCACGCGCGAGACTTCGTGTTTGCCGTTCATCGTGACCTTGACCATGCCGCCGCCGGACTCTCCCGTGGCGCTGATCTGTGCCACCTGTTCCTGTGCCTTCTGGATGTTTTCCTGGACGGCCTGCGCCTGTTTCAGAAGATTGCCGATGTTGCCGCGCATTTGTCCTGCTACTCCTCGTTGATGGTTGCCCGGACCGAATCCGGGAAGATTGTCGCACCCATCTCGCTGCGCAACACCTGCACATTCGGATCGGATTCGAGCATGGCCCGCGCCTGCGCCAGGCGCTGATCCGCGTGCTGGTCCCGCTCGCGGGCCGGCGTCGATGCGCTCGTTTGTTCCGTCCCCACCTCGATGGCCAGCTTCACGGTCTTGCCCAGATAGCGGCCAAGCGCCGCGGCGAGCTTCTCCTCACTGGTGCGATTGCGCATCGAGACACCGCGCGCGTCCAGCAGCAGGCGGACCTGCGTGCCCTGGCGCCCCAGCAGTGCGCAGTGCGCCGCCAGCTGGGCCGAAAGGCCGCTCAGGCCGAGCTGGCGCACGATCGCGCTCCAGTTCGCCGGGACCAGTTCCACAGCCGGCTCCGCGGCATCGGGCGCATCTGCCTGACGCGCCACGGGGGCGCTCCTCGCACGTGGCGCGCTGACCCGGGCGTTGCCGCCGGCCGGTGCAGCCCCGGAGGGGCCGGCCGCGCCCGGACGAAACACCAGCATCCGCACCAGCGTCAGGGCGAACGCGCCCGCCTGATCGCTGACCAGCGGCTGATCGCGCCTGCCCAGCACCCCGATCTGGTAGTACAGCTGCAGGTCTTCCGGTGTGATCGCGGCGGCCAGCTCGGCCAGGACCTCGGCCGGCACTTCATCCTCTTCGTCATAGGGCCTGCCCGCGGCCTGGAACAACGCGATCCGCGCCAACAGGCTCGTCAGCGCGTCGAGCAGGTCAAGGTAGTCCGGGGACCATTGCTCCAGCGAACGCGCGTAGTCGAGCAACTTGTCGACATCCCCGGCGGCGAGCAGCCTTGCAAGCTGCACCACCTGCTGTCGATCCACCGTTCCCAGCATTGCCCGTGCATCGGCCTCGCGCACCTGGCTGGTCCCGCCAAAGGCCAGCAGCTGGTCCAGCAGCGACAATGCATCGCGCAGCGAGCCGTCAGCGGCGACTGCCACCAGACGCAATGCCGCGGCTTCGGCCGCGATGCCCTCCTGCTCCAGGATCGTATGAGAGCCGCGCCACGATCGTGGATACCGGCAGGCGCTTGAGGTTGAACTGCAGGCAGCGCGACAGCACCGTCACCGGCAGCTTCTGCGGATCGGTGGTGGCCAGCAGGAACTTCACGTGCGGCGGCGGCTCTTCCAGCGTCTTGAGCAGGGCGTTGAAGGAGTGCGCAGACAGCATGTGCACTTCGTCGATCAGGTAGATCTTGAAGCGGCCGCGACTGGGCAGGTACTGCACGTTGTCGAGCAGTTCGCGCGTGTCGTCGACCTTGGTGCGCGATGCTGCATCGACCTCGATCAGGTCCACGAAGCGGCCGGCGTCGATGTCGGTGCAGGCGCCGCACACGCCGCAGGGCTGCGCGGACACGCCCTTCTCGCAGTTCAGGCATTTGGCCAGGATGCGTGCCACGGTGGTCTTGCCGACGCCGCGCGTGCCGGTGAACAGAAAAGCGTGGTGCACCCGACCGGCATCGAGCGCATTGGCCAGGGCACGCAGCACGTGTTCCTGCCCGACATCTCATCGAAGTTCCTGGGGCGCCACTTGCGGGCCAGTGCCGTATAACTCATGCCAACTTCTTACAGGACCTGGAGGCGGCCCGCACCAGCGAAGAACTCCGGCACCCGACCCATCTGCTACCGTTGCTCCCTTCCGGGCCTGGCGGGGTTTGCGGCGGGTCGTCGCGAAGGAGCCAATGCGGGCCACCATACTCAATTGGCGGAGAGGGTGGGATGGGCCGCCGCTGCGCGGCGGCCTCCCCCAAACGCTCCATGTTCAATTCTGGCGGAGAGGGTGGGATTCGAACCCACGAATACCCGTTGAGGTATTACTGGAATTCCAGTCCAGCGCCTTCGACCACTCGGCCACCTCTCCCAATCAAAGACTTGCAGTACTTATCTCGATATGACCCCATGAACGCGGGCGCAGCGGGGCTCCTCGAGCAAGGCGGCGATTCTACAGCAGCGCCTCAGCGGGGTGACCCGGCAGTGCGCGCGGGCTTGCTTGCCGGCTCCCCGGCCTTCCCGGCTGCCGCCGCGGACTCCGGTTTCGCGGCCCCCTCCCATACCGGGGGATCCTCCAGGCAGGGCGCGTCGGCGCCACGCGGAACCTCCGGCTCATCCAGCGGCGGGATCTTCAGCGCCTGGGTGGTGTCCGGCCCGTCCAGGCCCACCGGCATCTTCAGCGGGGGAATCTCCTTCGCCCCGGAATAGGCCGCCGGGTTGTTGCAGCTTCCCAGAACATGGCACCCACCCGTCAGCAGCAGCGTGCCTGCCGCAAGAGCCAGCCATGACAGACGCCTGGCGCGCATCACGCTGCCACCGCCAGTGAGACGCCTGCCGCACCCAGGGCCGCTTCCACGGCCGCGTGGTGACGTTGCGCCAGCGCAGTCAGCGGCAGGCGCAAGCGCCCGCGGATCAGGCCCATACGCTCCAGCGCCCACTTGACCGGGATGGGATTGGCTTCCAGGAACAGCTTCTGGTGCAGACCGGCCAGGCGTGAGTCGATCTCCGCGGCGCGCGCGGCATCGCCGGCCCGCACCGCCGCAACCATCTGGCGCATCGCCTCAGGTGCCACATTGCCGGTCACCGAGATCACTCCACAGGCGCCATTGGCAATCACCTCACGGGCAGTGGCGTCGTCGCCTGACAGGATCGCAAAGCCGGACGGACACAACTCGCGCAGTTCACGAACACGACCCACGTCCGGCACCGCTTCCTTGATGCCCACGATGCGCGAGTTGCGGGCCAGGCGCGCCACGGTATCGGGCAACATGTCCACGGCCGTGCGCGAGGGCACGTTGTAAAGGATTACCGGCACACTGGCCGCCTGCGCGGCCGCCTCGAAATGCCGGTACAAGCCCTCCTGCGAGGGCTTGTTGTAGGCGGGCGTAACCAGCAGCAGGCCGTCGACACCCTCTGCCGAGTACAGGCGCACCCGCTCGATGGTCTGCGCCGTGCTGTTGGTGCCGCAGCCGACGATGATCTGCATCCGGCCGGCCGCCTGCGCGCGCGCGCGGCGCGTCAGCTCGAGAAGTTCCTGCTCGGAAATGGTCGGGGACTCGCCGGTGGTTCCGCCCACCACGATGCCGGCGGTGCCGTTCTGTGCGTGCCAGTCGATCAGCCTCGCCCAGGCTGGCCAGTCGATCTCACCGTCATCCCGGAACGGGGTGACGATGGCAACGTGCATTCCGGTGAAAGCTTGCTGGGCCATGCGTGCCTATATGGTGCGTCAAAAACAGTGCTTTGGGCGCGCGATGTTACGGGCCGCGTGATCTCGGAGGCAAGCGCAGGTAAGATCTGGGCCGCCCCACCAAGACGTCAAGGCTAATGAAGCAGTTTCTGGCCATTTCGGCCATCGGCAAGGACCGACCCGGGCTTGCCCACGACGTGGTCCGCACCATCACCGACTGCGGAGCCAGCATCAACGAGAGCCGTATGGTGCCCCTGGGAGGGGAATTCGCCATGCAGATCCTCGTCTCGGGCAACTGGCACGCGGTGGCCCGCGTGGAATCCGAGCTCACGCGCCTTGCCGAAGGGGCGGGTCTGGCGCTGCACCTGCGCCGCACCGAACAGCGCAGCCTGCGCGAAGACCACATCCCCTATTCCATAGATGTCATCGGCCCGGACCATGCCGGCATCGTGGCCGGACTTGCCGGGTTCCTTACGGCGCGGCAGATCGAGATCGCCGAAGTGGCCTCGCGCAGCTATGCAGCCGCCCAGACGGGAGCCGCGATGTTTGCCGTGCAGATGATGATCAACGTACCGTCACGCCAGCCCATTGCGAGCCTGCGTGAGGACTTCATGGAATACTGCGACTCGCAGAACCTGGACGCGATCCTGGAACCGGTGAAGAACTGACGGAGCCCTCGAACCATGGCTGGTCCCAAACCCGGCACGAAAGTAAAAGCCTTCAAGGCCGCCAGCACCGACGGCGGCAGTTTCTCGCTCGCGGATGCCAAAGGCAAATCGCTGGTGCTGTACTTCTACCCCAAGGACATGACCTCGGGCTGCAGCGTGGAAGCCCGTGACTTCCGTGATCTGCGCGACAAGTTCCGTCGCGCGGGCGCGCTGATAGTGGGCGTGTCCCGCGATTCGCTCAAATCCCATGAAAGATTCCGGGACAAGGAATCCCTGCCCTTCCACCTGCTCAGCGACCCCGACGAAAAGCTCTGCCGGCAGTTCGACGTGATTCGTGAGAAGAGCCTTTACGGCCGGAAGTTCCTGGGTATCGAACGCAGCACTTTTCTGATCGACGGCCAGGGTGTCCTGCGCCGTGAATGGCGCAAGGTAAAGGTGGCTGGTCATGCCCAGGAAGTCCTCGACGAAGTCCGCGCGCTCGGCCGATAGCCGGCAGGAGCGTCGCATCTATGTGCTCGACACCAATGTGTTGATGCACGACCCGGCGGCGATCTTCCGCTTCGACGAGCACGACATCTACCTGCCCATGGTGGTGCTGGAGGAACTGGACCACCACAAGAAGGGCCTGTCCGAGCCGGCCCGCAACGTGCGCCAGGTGTCGCGATTCCTCGACGAGATCATGAAGGACGCGGACAAGGCCGACATCGACCGCGGGCTGCAGATTCCCTCCGCGTTCACGTCCAACGGCGACGGCAAGCGCCCCCCATCGGGCAAGATCTTCTTCCAGACCCGCAACCTGCAGGGCCGGCTGCCGGCGGAGCTGCCGGGCACCGCCGCCGACAACGCCATTCTGGCGCAGACCCTGGCGCTGCAGGCGGAAATGCCGCGTGTGCGCGTAACGCTGGTGTCCAAGGACATCAACCTGCGCATCAAGGCGGCCATCGTGGGAATTCGCGCCGAGGATTACTACAGCGACCGCACGATCGATGACGCGGATCTGCTGGATTCGGGCACCCACGCCGTGGCCGAGGACTTCTGGCAGACGCACGGCCAGGACATGCGCTCGTGGAAGGAAGGCGGAAACACGCTGTACGAACTGCACGGACCGGACGTGGCCGACTGGCATGTCAACCAGTTCGTCTTCGAAACGAGCGAATCGGGCATCGAGGCGATCGTGCGCGCCATCGACGGCGATACGGCCCGGCTGCAACTGGTCAACGACTACCGCGGCACCCGGCACAGCATCTGGGGCATCAACGCCCGCAATCGCGAGCAGAACTTCGCCTTGAACCTGCTGCTGGACCCCGGCATCGACCTGGTGACCGTGCTGGGGCCGGCAGGCACGGGCAAGACGCTGCTGTCGCTGGCGGCCGGGCTCACGCAGACGCTGGACGCGAGCCAGTTCGCCGAAATCATCATGACGCGCGTCACCATCCCGCTGGGCGAGGACATTGGCTTCCTGCCGGGCACCGAGGAGGAAAAGATGGAGCCCTGGATGGGGGCGCTGATGGACAACCTGGAGGTACTGACGCAGAGCGCCGAGGGCGGCAACTGGGGACGCGCAGCCACCAATGATCTGCTGCGCAACCGGATCAAGATCCGATCCCTGAACTTCATGCGCGGTCGCACCTTCGTGAACCGCTTCGTGATCATCGACGAGGCCCAGAACCTGACACCCAAGCAGATGAAGGCGCTGCTGACCAGGGCCGGCCCGGGCACCAAGATGGTCTGCCTCGGCAATATTGCCCAGATCGATACGCCCTACCTCACCGAGACCACGTCAGGCCTCACCTACGTGGTCAATCGTTTCCGCGGCTGGCCCCACGCCGGGCACGTGACCCTGCGACGCGGGGAGCGCTCACGGCTGGCCGACGAGGCCTCGGAAATCCTGTAGCGCCGCAGGCCGAAGACCCGCCCGGCACTGCCTGCCGAAATCTTATGGAACCGGCAGCCCCGGCTGTGGTGTGATCGTGGCCATGCGATCCATCGTCCCAGCCATGCTGCTGGCCGCCGCCGTTGCCGCCGCGCCGGCCAGTGCGACCTATGCGCAGACCGGCCCGGACGCCCTGCCCCAGCCGACGCCGACGCAGGTGGCCAATTCCCTGCCGGATCTGGGCAGCACCGCGAACGCAACGCTGAGCCGCCAGGACGAAATGCAGCTCGGGCGGCTGATGATGCGCGATCTGCGCAGCCAGGATGCCGTTCTCGACGACCCGGAGACCACCGACTATCTGCAATCGATTGGCTCGCGCATCGCGATCCAGGCCCAGGACGGCAAGCAGCAGTTCCATTTCTTCGCGCTGCGCGACCCTTCGGTCAATGCCTCGGCGCTGCCCGGCGGCTTCATCGTGGTGAACACCGGATTGATCCTGCTGACCAGCAGCGAGTCCGAGCTTGCCGGTGTGATCGCCCACGAAATCGGTCACGTGGTACAGCGGCACATTGCGCGCGCGGTACAGGCGAATTCCCGCAGCAGCCTGGCGACCATGGCGGCTACGCTCGGCGCGGTATTGATCGGCGCGGTTACCGGCAATGGCGCGGCGCTGCCGGGCATCATCGCAATGGGCCAGGGAACCGCCATGCAGCAGCAGATCAACTTCTCGCGCATGGAGGAATCCGAAGCGGATCGGGTCGGCATCGGCTACATGGCCGCAGCCGGTTTCGATCCAAACGCCATGGCGGCGTTCTTCTCCACCATGAGCCGGGATCGGGGAGTCGCCGGCGAGCAGATACCGGCGTTGCTGCAGGACCACCCTGTCGACTCGGTGCGCATAGCCGAGGCGCGCGCGCGAGTGGCCTCACTGTCCGGGTACGAGCGCCGTCCCGATTCGGAGTCCTACCCCTACATCCGCGAGCGGTTGCGGGTCATTGCCGGTGCTGCCACCAGCGACGAGCGACGCTACTACAGCCATATGCTCAAGGCCGACCCGCACAACGATGCGTTGCGTTACGGAGCCGCGCTGGCCGAACTGAAATCCGGGGACCCCGCGATCGCGGTGCGCCTTCTTCAGGGGCTGGTACAGGCTCACCCGGAGCTGTCGCTGCTGCATGCGGCACTGGGGCAGGCCCTGCTGGCGGCAGGCAGGCAGGCAGACGCGTGCAGGGCCTTCGAGGAAGCGCTGAAGGTGTCACCGCGCAATGTGCCGCTCACGGTGCGCTACTCGGAAGCCTTGATGAAGATGGGCAACCCAGGGAAGGCGCATGAACTGCTGCTGGACCTGTTCAACAACGTCCAGCCGACGCCCGAGCAGATCCGGCTGATCGCGCTGGCCGCCAGCGCTGCCGGGGATACCGCCGATGCCTATTCCTACATGGCCGAGCTGCACATCGCCAACGGTGATCTGATGCTCGCCACCACCCAGCTCGACCTGGCCCTGGCCACTCCGGGATTGACCGACGTGCAGCGCAAGCGCTTCCAGGCGCGCAAGGAGGAGGTCCGCGGGTGGCTGCGTGAACAGCGCGGCGGCCGCGCGTCGCGCGAGTCGTCTCCCGACTGATAAACTTGCCGCCAATGCAAGCAAGCAAGCTTCTGCCCGGCCTGCTGGTCGCGGCCCTGCTCCCGGCCTGCGCCACCCTGCCAAAAGGTGCCAAGCCAGACCCCCGCGATCCGCTGGAACGGTTCAATCGATCCGTCTACAAGGTCAATGATTCGCTGGACCGCCATATCGCGCGTCCGGTGGCCAAGACCTATGTGAAGGTCACGCCGGCGCCGGTGCGCACCGGTGTGCACAATTTCTTCACCAACCTGTTCTACACCAAGGTGGTGATCAACGACCTGTTGCAGGCCAAGGGGCGGCAGTTCCTGGCGGACACCTCGCGGCTGGTCATCAACACCACCATCGGCATAGGCGGCCTGTTCGATCCGGCAGGGCAAATGGGACTGGTCAACCATGATGAGGACTTTGGTCAGACGCTGGGCAAATGGGGCGTGCCGCCCGGACCGTTCCTGGAGCTGCCCATACTCGGACCATCAACGGTGCGTGACGGGTTCGGGCTCATCGTCGATCCGTATACCGAGCCGGACAAATACCTCGTGAACGACTGGCGCGTGCAGCTGGCCATCACCGGAGGCGAGCTGCTCGACAAGCGCGCCACCCTGCTCGGAACCGACGACGTACTGACGACCTCCTACGACCCGTATGCATTCGTGCGCAACGCCTACCTGCAGCGACGCCAGTTCCAGGTCACCGACGGAGCCGTCTCCACCAGCGATGACATGGACATTTACGACATACCCGATGACGATTCGCCGGCCACGGATTCCGATGCGGAACAGCAGCCCGACCAGGGCGCGGCAGCACCTGCCGGCGCTGCCCGGTCAGGCCAGCAGGGCAGCCCACCGGGCAAGCTCGACGTTCCCGCCACTGAGCAGGACGCCAACCCGCCTGCCCCGCAGACTTCCCCCAAGTAGCTGCGCACCGGCCAGACCCAGCGCGCCGGTAGGCTCCACGACCAGCTTCATGGTTCCGGCGAGCAGCCGCATGGCCTGCACCAGCGCGGCATCTTCCACTGCCAGGATGTCCGTGACGGCGCGGCGAATGACTGGAAATGTCAGCTCACCCAGCTGCTGGGTCTGCGCGCCATCGGCGATGGTCTCCGGCACGGCAATATGCACGCGCCTGCCCTGCCGCAACGACTGACGACCGTCGTCACCGGCGGCCGGCTCCACGCCGTAAACGCGGCAGCCAGGACCCCTGGCTTCGGCCGCAAGCAGCGAACCGGCCAGCAGTCCGCCGCCACCCAAAGGCACCAGCAGCGCATCGAGCGCGCCAACCTGCTCGAACAGCTCGAGCGAGGCCGTGCCCTGGCCGGCGATGACATCCGGGTGGTCAAAGGGAGGAATGACAGCCAGGCCCTGCTCATCAGCCATTGACCGGCAGATGGCGACGCGATCCTCCCGATAGCGGTCGTAGTCGACGATGCGGGCGCCATACCCGGCAGTCGCCGCGCGCTTGACTGCCGGTGCGTCCGTGGGCATCACGATGCTCGCCGCCATGCCCTGCAGCCGCGCGGCATAGGCCACCGCCTGGGCGTGGTTTCCCGAAGAGTAGGCCGCCACGCCACGCTGTCGCTGCTCGTGGGTGAGACAGGCCAGCGCGTTGCTCGCCCCGCGGAACTTGAAGGCGCCGCCACGCTGCAGGTTCTCGCACTTGAAGAACAGCTGCATGCCCAGCAAGGCATCCAGGCGACGCGAAGTCAGCACCGGGGTGCGATGGGCAATGCCCTTCAGGCGACCGGCAGCCGCCAGCACAGCCTGAAAATCCGGCAGGCCGGCTTCAGCCACCCACGGCGTCCGCGCCGGGCGCGGAGGCCAGCGCTGCCTGCGCGCCAGTCAGGGCGGCAAGCAGGCCCAGGCGTTCCGGTACGCCGGTGAAGCTCACATCGCCGCCACCGCACCTGCGGGCAGCGCGCCAGGCGACCAGCAATGCCAGCCCTGTGCTGTCGGACTCGGTGACTCCGGACAGATCAGCCTCGAGCGCCGCCGCCAGCAGTCCGCCCCGACGCAGCTCCTGCCACAGCCAGGGCACGGTCTCCATCGTGAGACTGCCGGTCAACGTGCAGCGACCTTCGCCGCGCTCGGCCAGCTGGGCGGTGGCGCGGGTCATTGCTATTTGGCCTTCAACTCGCCCTTTGCCAGGCGATTGAGCAGGGACTCAAGACCCTTCTGCTCGATTTCCGCACCGAAATCCTCACGGAAACTCTTCACGTAGCTGATGCCCTCGACGACCACATCGAAGACCTTCCATTCGCCGTCGTCCATCTTGTGCAGCATGTAATTGACGGACACATTGGTTCCGTTGCTGGTACGCACGCTGGTGCGGACCTGGGCCCGCTTCGAGGACGGATCACCCCTGAAGGGCAGCACCTTGAGCTGGTCGGCGGTGAACTCGATCAGCGCCTTGCCGTAGGTGGTCATCAGCGTGTGATACAGCGAATCCTCGAAGCGTTTGCGCTGCTCCGGCGTGGCTTCGCGCCAGTGCTTGCCGAGCACCAGTTGCGCCGCATAGGGCACATCCACGTGCGGCAGGAATTGCGTATCGATGAGCTTGTACAGGCCGCTGATGTCCTTGCGGTACTCGGCCCGGTTCTGGTCGAGGTTTTCGAGCAGCGCCCTGGAGCTGGTCTCGATGAGCTTCTGCGGCGAGGAACTGTCGATGACCACGGCGGCATGCAACGGCGCCATGGCAACCATCAGCACACCGGCACAAACCATGCGTCGAATACTGTTCATGCTTACTTGCTCCCCGACGAGCTGTCGTCCTTGCTGGCAAAGGCCGCAAACAATTTGCTGATCAGCTTCTCCAGCACGAATGCCGACTGGGTATTCTCGATCCGGTCCCCGTTGGCCAGGAAGGTGTCCGATCCGCCCGGATCCAGGCCCACGTACTTGGCGCCCAGCAACCCGGAAGTCTCCACGTTGGCATAGGTGTCTTCCGGGATGCGGCTGTACTGGTCGTCGATGACCATCGAAACCACCGCCTTGTAGATCTTCGAGTCGTACGCCACTCCCGCGACGCGGCCGATCTTGACGCCGCCCATGCTTACCGGCGCGCCGGCCTGCAGATCGCCGACATTGTCGAAGCGCGCGGTAAGCGTGTAGCCGGCCGTCTGGGACAACACGCCGAGCTTGCTGCCCGGCAGCTGGGTTGTCAGGAAGGCCAGCGCCGCGAACCCCAGCAGCACGAACAGGCCCGTGCCGATCTCAAGGCTGCGCTCATTCTTCATGGCTCGATTCTCCGTTTGGTCCGCTTAACAGCACCTGAATTCACAGGAACGCCGCAGTCAACATATAGTCGAAAATCAGCACCAGCACCGATGAGGCGATGACCGTGCGCGTCGTGGCCAGACCGACCCCTTCGGCCGTGGGCTCGGCGTTGTAGCCGTAGTACACCGCCATCAGCGTGCAGGCGGCGCCGAAAACAACGCTCTTCACGATGCCCTCGTTCACGTCCGCGATAGCCACCGAATTCTGCATCTGTGACCAGAACGTGCCCACATCCACGCCCATCACCGACACGCCGATCAGCTGCGTGCCGAACAGCCCCATGATGTCGAAGATGGCCACCAGCAACGGCATTGCGATCAATCCGCCCAGAAAGCGCGGCGCCACCACACTGCGCATCGGATCCACCGCCATCACCTGCATTGCGGTGAGCTGATCGGTGGCCCGCATCAGGCCGATCTCCGAAGCCAGCGAGGTGCCGGCGCGGCCGGCGAACAGCAGTGCCGTGAGCACCGGTCCGAGTTCCTTGAGCAGCGCGAATCCAGCCGCCACGCCCAGCGCCGACTCGCTGCCGAATCGCGCCAGAAGGTCGGAAAACGCCAGGCCCATGATCATGCCGACCACCAGTCCGCTGAGCATGATGATCACCAGCGAGCGGGCGCCGCTGTTGTAGACCTGGCGCACGATCGCCGCGGGCCGCAACAAACCCGGCAGGGTTGCCTTCAACGTGCGCAGCAGGAACAGCGCCACCGCACCGAATTGCCGCACGGCGCCGATCACGATCCGGCTCCCGGTTTCACGTCGAACTCATCGCCTGGCGGCGAACCGCCGGAAGGCCGTGCAGCCCTGGGCGGCTGGATGTCATCGCCGTCCAGCAACTGGGCGAGATAGTCACCGGCCGGATAGTGGAAGGACACGGGCCCCTCACTGGTGCCCTGCATGAACTGGCGCACCGCCGGATCGGTGCTCGCATTGAGCTCTTCCGTGGTGCCCTGTGCGATTGCCCGGCCGCCATCCAGCAGATAGCTGTAATCGGCGATGCTGCCGACTTCGGGCACGTCATGGGAAACCACGACGCTGGTGATGCCCAGCGCCTCGTTCAGGCGACGGATCAGGCGCACCACCATGCCCATGGACACCGGATCCAGACCCACGAAAGGCTCGTCGTACACCAGCAGCTCCGGATCCATCACGATGGCGCGGGCCAGCGCCACACGGCGCGCCATGCCACCGGACAGTTCCTGCGGCATGAGCCTCTCGGCGCCGCGCAGACCCACCGCTTCGAGCTTCATCAACACCAGGCGGCGCAGCACCGGCTCGGGAAGCCGGGCGTGCTCCCGGACCGGATAGGCGACGTTTTCGAACACGTCCAGATCGGTCAGCAGCGCGCCGTTCTGAAACAGCATGCCCATACGCCGGCGCAGGGCAAACAGCTCACGGTGATTCAAGCGCCCCACGTCCTGGTCAAGGCACTGCACCTTGCCGGAGTTCGCGTAGATCTGGCCGGTAAGCAGGCGCAGCAGTGTCGTCTTGCCGGTTCCGGACGGCCCCATTACCGCAGTGATGCTGCCCCGCCGTACCTGCAGGTCCAGTCCGTCGAAGATGGCGCGGGATCCGACCTCGTACCGGACCCCTGAAAGATCAACGACCAGCTGATCGGATTCGTCGCTCAAGCAGCCTGGCTTTCCATGCCGGCCGTGAACCTGCCCGCAGCGGCCAGGCCGTTCAGGCGCGCCCACTTGGCGAATTCCGCCTGGCCCCTGGCGACATTCCTGCCGCCCCAGGCCTTCAGCGCGGCGTCCTGCAATGCCCTTCCATAGCTGAAAGTGACTTTCCACGGCAGGCTGTGCTGATTGATCAGCGACAGGTGCAACGCGGCCTCGGCTGAGCTCTGGCCACCGGACAGGAACGCGATCCCCGGCACCGCCGCCGGCACGGTGCGCTTCAAGGTGCGTACGGTGGCATCGGCAACAGCCTGCGGGCCGGCACGATTGCCGTTCTTCTTGCCGCTGATCACCATGTTCGGCTTCAGCACCATGCCTTCCAGATGCACGCGGGCCGTGCTCAGCTGGTAGAAGGTTTCGGTCAGCACCGTGGTGGTGACCTCCTCGCAGCGTTCGATGGAATGCGCACCGTCCATCAGCACTTCCGGTTCCACGATGGGCACGATGCCCGCTTCCTGGCACAGCACGGCATAGCGGGCCAGCGCCTGGGCATTCTGCGTGATCGCGCACCAGCCAGGGATGTGCTCGGCAATGTCGATAACCGCACGCCATTTCGCAAAGCGGGCACCCAGCTTGTGGTATTCGGCCAGCCGCTCGCGCAATCCGTCCAGGCCCTCGGTGATGGTTTCACCCGCGAAGCCGCTCAGCGGCTTGGCCCCCTTGTCGACCTTGATGCCGGGCACCACGCCGAGCCCGGCCAGATGCTCCGCGAAAGCAACTCCGGTACTGGTCTTCTGGCGAATGGTCTCGTCGAACAGGATCACGCCGCTGATGGCATCCTGCATCCCGGGCGTGGTGAACAGCAGGTCGCGATAGGCGCGGCGGTTCTCTTCGGTGGATTCCAGCGCCGATCGAATCAAAGCGTTTCTTGATGGTTCCCGTGCTCTCGTCCGCGGCAAGGATGCCCTTGCCGGCTGTCACCATGGCCTGCGCAATCCGTTCCAGCTCGCTGCGATTCATGATGCTGTCTGTCATCCTCTCAAGGTCCGGGGAAATTCGGGTGCGGCATCATAGCAAAGCGCCGACGTGACAGCCCCGACAATGGGGACTAAAATAGTCCTGTATTGCACCCAACCCTGCCGGCAAGCCTGTGATCCGCATCAGCAAACTCACCGATTACGCAACCGTCATACTCGCCGAGCTGGCGCGCGACGCGGCGGCACGGCGCACCGCCACCGAAATCGCCCACCAGTGCCGTCTGGCGCTGCCCACGGCCAGCAAGCTGCTCAAGCAGTTGCAACGTGCCGGCCTGGTGGATTCCACGCGCGGCCTGCACGGCGGCTACCGGCTGGCGCGGCCGGCGCGCCAGATCAGTGCCGCGGCCATCCTCGATGCACTGGAGGGTCCGCTGGCCATCACCGAGTGCGCCACCAGCCGCAGCCAGTGCGATCTGCAGTCCAGCTGCAACGTGGGCGGCAGCTGGCAACGCATCAACCAGGCCATCCGCCAGTCCCTGCAGGAAATCTCCCTGTCGGAGCTGGCCGGCCTTGAGAGCAATCCACGCCATTTCGCGATGTTCGACGTACGCCTGCGCAATGGCGTGGTTGCAGGAGCAAATCGATGAGTCAGGACGCACAGCTCGAATCCGTTCTCGCGCGCGGCTATCAGCACGGCTTCATCACCGACATCGAGTCCGAGACCCTGCCGCCCGGCCTGGACGAGGAAACCGTGCGCCTGATCTCGGCCCGGAAGAACGAACCGCAGTTCATGCTCGACTGGCGCCTGCGTGCGCTCGAGCGCTGGCTGACCATGAAGGAGCCGCACTGGGCCAAGGTGCGATACCCGGCCATCGACTACCAGTCGATCTCCTACTACTCCGCCCCGAAGGCCAGGACCGACGGACCGAAGTCACTGTCGGAAGTGGATCCGAAGCTGCTGGCCACCTACGAGAAGCTCGGCGTGCCGCTGCACGAACGCGCGCGGCTGGCCGGCGTCGCGGTGGATGCCGTGTTCGACAGCGTGTCGGTAGCGACAACCTTCAAGGAAAGGCTCGCCGAGGCCGGAGTAGTGTTCTGCCCCATCTCCGAAGCGGTGCAGACGCACCCCGAACTTGTCGAACAATACCTGGGCAGCGTCGTGCCCTATGGCGACAACTTCTTCGCGGCGCTGAACTCCGCGGTATTCACCGACGGCTCGTTCGTGTACGTGCCGCCCGGCGTGCGTTGCCCGATGGAGCTTTCCACCTACTTTCGCATCAACGCGGCGAAGACGGGCCAGTTCGAGCGCACGCTGATCATCGCCGACAAGGGCAGCCAGGTGAGCTACCTGGAAGGCTGCACCGCGCCCATGCGCGACGAGAACCAGCTGCATGCGGCCGTCGTGGAGCTGGTGGCGCTCGACGACGCCCGGATCAAGTACTCCACGGTGCAGAACTGGTACCCCGGGGACGAGCATGGCAAGGGCGGCATCTACAATTTCGTGACCAAGCGCGGCGAGTGCCGCGGCCGCAATTCCAGGATCTCCTGGACCCAGGTCGAAACCGGCTCGGCGATCACCTGGAAATACCCCAGCTGCGTGCTGCGCGGCGAGAACTCCGTGGGCGAGTTCTATTCGGTGGCAGTGACCAACAATCACCAGCAGGCCGACACCGGCACCAAGATGCTGCACCTGGGCGCCAACACCCGCAGCACCATCATCTCGAAGGGCATTTCGGCCGGGCACGCACAGAACACCTACCGCGGCCTGGTCTCGGTGATGCCCGGTGCAACCGGTGCGCGCAACTTCACGCAGTGTGATTCGCTGCTGATCGGCGGCAAATGCGGCGCGCACACCGTGCCTTACATCGAGACGAAGAATCCGCACGCGGTGGTGGAGCACGAGGCCAGCACCTCGAAGATCAGCGAGGACCAGCTCTTCTACTGCCTGCAGCGCGGGCTGTCGGAGGAGGACGCCGTCAACATGATCGTCAGCGGGTTCTGCCGCACCGTGCTGCGCGAATTGCCGATGGAATTCGCAGTGGAAGCACAGAACCTGCTTGCAGTAAGTCTTGAAGGAGCCGTGGGATGAGTACGCCGTTGCTGAGCATCAAGGACCTGCACGTCAAGGTCGCCGACCGCGAGGTTCTGCGCGGCATCGACCTGGACGTTCCCGCCGGCCAGGTGCACGCCATCATGGGTCCGAACGGATCGGGAAAGAGTTCGCTGTCGCTGGCGCTGGCCGGCAAACCGGGCTATGAGGTGACGGCCGGATCGGCGAGTTTCGACGGCCGGGACCTGCTGGCGCTGCCACCGGAGGAACGCTCGCACGCCGGTGTGTTCCTGGGCTTTCAATACCCGGTGGAAATACCCGGCGTGAACAATGCGTACCTGTTGCGGGCGGCATTGAATGCCGCGCGGCGCAAGCGCGGCGAGAGCGAGATCGACGCATTCGATTTCCTGAACCAGGTGAAGCAGCACACGGCGCTGATGAAGATGGACGACTCCTTCCTCTCGCGCGGCGTGAATGAAGGGTTCTCGGGCGGCGAGAAGAAGCGCAACGAGATCCTGCAGATGCTGGTGCTGCAGCCCCGCCTGGCGATTCTCGACGAGACCGATTCGGGCCTGGATATCGATGCCATGAAGGTGGTGGCCGCCGGCATCAATTCGTTGCGTTCGCCCGAACGCGCCCTGCTGCTGGTCACGCATTACCAGCGTCTGCTCGATCACGTGCAACCCGATCGCGTGCACGTGCTGGTGCGCGGCCGCATCGTGCGCTCCGGTGGACCGGAGCTGGCGGCCGAACTGGAGCAGCGCGGCTACGACTGGCTGCTGGAGCAGGCAGCATGAGCGAGGCCGCCCGGCCAGTGCCCGGCAGCATGAGCAATGCCGCGTACGAACAGCGGCTGCGCGATGCCGTGATGGACTCCGCGACCCTGCTCAATGCGAAGCTGCTACCCGTCAGCATCCGCAGCGCTGCGTTGAACAAGGCGCTGGCTGCCGGTCTGCCGCCGCCGCGCGATGACCTGTGGCGCTATGCGGATCTGCGGTTTCTCGCGTCCGCCGCGCTGGCGCCGGTGGCCGCGCAAGCCGCGGACGGGCTTGCCGCGGAAGTGGCGCCGCTGCTGCCACCCCGACTTGGCGGCCACACCCGGCTGGTATTCGGCAACGGGCGGCTGATCCAGTCGCTGTCCGACCCCTGCCCTGCTCTGGATGCGGACACTACGCCGCTGGTCCCCGACCGCACCCGACACGAGCGTTTCGGCTGGCTCAACGATGCCTTCGCGGTGGACGTGGCCAGGCTGAACGTCACCGCAGCGGCAAACCTGGATGTGATATTCGCAGCCACCCCCGGTCCCACGCGCCAGGCGGTCTACCCCCGGCTGGAGCTGGCCGTGGCAGCCGGCACGGAACTGTCGCTGGTGGAGCGTCACGTCGGCACCACCGGCGCACAGGGCCTGATCAACGCGGCGATGCAGGTACATGCCGGCGCGGGCAGCACGGTGCGCCACCTGCGCTGGCAGACACTTGCCCAGGACGCCCAGCTGCTGGACACGGCGCAGGTGGCGCTGGATCGCGAGGCAAACTACCAGCTCACCTTCCTGCAGCTCGGCGCGCGCGCCGCGCGCTGCTCATTGCGCGCTTCGTTGTACGGCGCCGGGGCACGGTTCGATCTGACCGGAGTGGCGGTAGCCGCGGGCAAGCGCACGCTGGACCAGTCGCTGCTGGTCGATCACCTCTCGCCCCATACGGCAAGTGACCAGCAATTTCGCGCCATCGCGCGTGATGGCGCCCACATAGCCTGCCGCAGCCGCGTGGAAGTAGCCCGCGGCGCGCCGGGTGCGGCATCCAACCAGACATTGAAGGGCCTGCTGGCCAGCGCCGGCAGCGAGATCGATCTGCGCCCGCAGCTGGAAATCCACACCGACGAGGTGCGCGCCAGCCACGGCGCCACCACCGGCGCCCTGGACGAGAACATGCGCTTCTACCTGGCCTCGCGTGGCGTGGACAGCGATACCGCGCGCGCGCTGCTCGAATGGGCCTTCCTGGATACGGCGTTGCGCGTGCTGGGCCCGGGTGAGCTGCGCGCGAGCGCCGAACACTCGCTTGCCGATGCGCTGGGCAGCGACATTGCTCGACAGGTGCTGACATGAGCGTGGTACGGCTGCATGCCTCCCACGGCTACGACGTGGCGGCCCTGCGCGAGCAGTTCCCGATACTGGCGCAATCCATCAATGGACGTCCCCTCGCCTACCTGGACAACGGCGCATCCACGCAGCGTCCGCAACGCGTGATCGACGCGGTCACGCACTACGAGACACATATCCACTCCAATGTGCACCGTGGCGTACACACCCTGAGCCAGCTTGCCACGGACGCCTTCGAGGGCGCGCGCGAGCGTGTACGGCGTTTCCTCAATGCCGCATCGGCTCGCGAGATCATCTTCACGCGCGGCACCACCGAATCCATCAACCTGGTGGCCAACAGCTGGGGCCGGGCCAACCTGAAGCCGGACGATGAGATCATCGTCTCGGCGCTGGAGCACCACGCGAACCTGGTGCCCTGGCAGATGGTCGCGGCCGCCACCGGCGCCCGGCTGCGCGTCGCGCCCATCGATGGCACCGGACAGATCTTCTTCGAGGGTTTCCAGGGCCTGCTGAACGATCGCACCAAGCTGGTGGCGATCACGCATGTGTCCAATGCGCTGGGCAGCGTGGTGCCGGTGCAGCGGGTGATCGAAACCGCACACCACGTCGGCGTGCCCGTGCTGGTCGACGGCGCGCAGGCCGTGGCACACCTGGGGGTGGACGTGCGGGCACTCGGGGCGGATTTCTACGCCTTTTCCGGGCACAAGTTGTATGGCCCCACCGGAATCGGCGTGCTGTACGCACGCGAATCACTGCTCGAGGCCATGCCGCCGTGGATGGGCGGCGGCGAGATGATTCGCACGGTTTCGTATGAGGCAGCCACCTGGAATGAGTTGCCCTGGAAGTTCGAGGCCGGCACGCCCAACATAAGCGGCGCCATCGGACTGGCGGCGGCACTGGATTTCCTCGACGAGCTGGGGCTGGACAAGGCCGCGGCACATGAGCACGGCCTGCTGGGTGCCGCCACCGCCGCGCTGATGCGCATTCCCGGCGTGCGCATCCACGGCACCGCCGAAGAGAAGGCCGCGGTGCTGTCCTTCACCCTGGAAGGCGTGCATCCGCACGATGTGGGCACGGTGCTCGACCACGAGGGCGTGGCGATCCGCGCCGGCCACCACTGCGCCATGCCGCTGATGGACCTGCTGGGGCTGCCGGCCACCGCGCGCGCCTCCTTCGCCTGCTACAACACGCTGGCCGAGGTGGAACAGCTCGCCACGGCGGTACAGCGCGCCACAAAGGTGTTCGGCTGATGGAACTGGGCGAGCTGTATCGCGAGGTGATCCTCGATCACAACAAGCACCCGCGCAATTTCGGGCGCCTGGAGCCTCACGACGCCGAGGCGAAGGGCCACAACCCGTTGTGCGGGGACCGGCTCACCATCACCTTGAAGCGCGACGGTGACCGGATCACAGATGTGGCCTTCGAGGGCCAGGGCTGCGCCATCTCGACCGCCTCGGCCTCGATGATGACCGAAGCGGTCAAGGGCAAATCGCGCCAGGAAATCGAAGCCCTGTTCAAGCGCGTGCATGCGCTGCTCACCGACCGCAACGCCAACGGCGCGGATCTGGGCAAGATAGCCGCTCTTTCCGGGGTACGCGAATTCCCGTCGCGCGTGAAATGCGCGAGCCTGGCCTGGCATACGCTCAACTCGGCGCTGGCGCAGGCCGACACAGCCGACACCACCCCGGTGTCCACCGAGTAGGCCATGTCCCACAGCCACGAACCCTTCGTCATCCAGCGCGAGGTCGACGCCGTCATGGTGCCGTCGGGCCACGCCATCAAGCTGCAGCCGGGGCTGGCCGGCTTCATCAGCCAGGCCCTCGGTGGCAGCTTCACGCTGTACATAGAGGGCAACCTGTACCGGCTGGCGGGCAGCGAGGCCGATGCCATCGGCAAGGAGCCTGTGGTGGCGCCGGAACTGCCGCCCAACGCCACCGAGGAGGACGTCAAGCAGCTCGCCTGGAAGCAGATGACGGGTTGCTACGACCCGGAGATTCCGATCAACGTCGTGGATCTGGGCCTGATCTACGAGTGCAGCGTCACTGCCAACGAAGACGGCACGCGCGACATCGACGTGAAGATGACGCTCACCGCCCCGGGCTGCGGCATGGGCGACATCCTGGTGGCTGACGTGAAGGACAAGCTGGAACAGATCCCCACCGTGCGCGAGGCCCGCGTGGAAATGGTGTTCGATCCACCCTGGAGCCGCGAGATGATGTCGCCGGCCGCACAGCTGCAGACGGGCATGATGTGAGCCGCGAGGCCGAACCGGCCCAGGCCGCGCACGTCATCCTGATGCGCCGTGCCGACACCGATGCCGGGTTCAGGGGCGATGAGCGCCAACGGCCGTTGAGCGCACAGGGCAAGGCCGCGGCGCGCAAGAGCTCCGACGAGATCTTCGGCATGGGCCACCACCCCGGCCCGCTGCTGGTCAGCACCTCGCTGGCCGCGCGCCAGACGGCCGATATCATGGTGGCCGAGCTGCACGTGCGCGACGAGGTCATCTATTCGGACCTGCTGTACCAGGCCCGCGCGGACGTGATGGAAGCGCAGGTGCGCGCGCAGGCGGTGGCCTACACGCTGGTCACGCTGATCGCCGACAATCCGGGCATCTCCGAGCTCGCCCGTTTCCTGGCCAGCGACCCCAACGCACCGGACATGCGACCGGCACAGTGGCGCTATCTGCCATGGGGCCCACGCGGCTAGAGACAGCCTCGCGAGCCCGCGGCGACCTACTTCGCCGGCGACCCGTCCCGGGCCGGCTCCTGCTCCATGCGCTGTTTCACCGCTTCGCTCAGGTGGGTCATCCCGGAAGCCTTGCCGATGGCCAGTGCTTCCTCCTCGCTCTTGCCCTGGATCCAGCGCGCGCGCAGCGCCATCATGGCGCCCACGCGATTACCCGACGCGCAGTGCATGAGCACGTGCTGCCCGGCGCTGTCCTTGAGCAGCTGGTCGAACTTCGCCACGTTCTCGTGCGTCAGGCCGGCAGCGCCGGCAATGGGCAGCGAGTGGTACCTGAGACCGGCCTTTTCCGCCACTGCCTTCTCGTCGAGGTCGGGTGTTTCGGAGTCCGGCCGCAGGTCAATCACCGTGGTGATCCCGGCGGAGCGCAGCTTCATGATCGAATCGACGGACGGCTGCCCGCTGACATCCTGATGCGCGTTGAGCGCGATATGTCGCGGCAACGCGGCCAGCGGATCATCCTCGGCGGCCCCGGCGGTGGCGGCCAGCCCCATCAAGACAAAAGCCAGCAAATACCTGCTGTTCATGGATACCCCCCCTGGTTGAGACTCTCATTGTAGGCCAGCCCGGCAGGCGGTGTGGAACAGGGGAATCCCGCAGTGCATGACGGCTACAATGGGCCGATGCAGTTCATTCTGGTCCGTCATGCCCATGCCGACTGGCCCGATTACCAGGGCCCGGACTTCGATCGCCCGCTGACCGAACGCGGCCTGTCCGATGCTCACGTCGCCGCCCGCGAAATCAGCAGCGCCGGCCATCGGCCCACCGTCGTGCTCGCCAGCCCGGCCTGCCGCACCCGCCAGACCGCCCAGATCCTGGCCGAGGAATTGAACCTCCCGGGGGACGCCGTGCGCTACCTGGACAGCCTGTACAACGCCACCGCGCATACCCTGGAGTCCGAGCTGCGCCATGTGGTCGCGCCGGACGCGCTGGTCGTGGTGGTCGCGCACAACCCCGGCGTGTCGAACCTGGCCCGCGTGCTGACCAACGATCCGGCGGCGCCATCGTGCCAGCCGGGCGAGTGGCGCGTATTGCGCATGCCCGACCCGGCTGCCAGCCGCAGAACCTCGGCGCCTGTTTCCTAATCAGTCCTGCGGTGAAACGTTGCGGACCTTGATCAGCCAGCGTCCCTGCACGCGCACCAGCTGATCCTGCGCCCGCCCCACGGCAGCCACCCTGGCCGGGGTATCGGCACCGGCGCCCGGGAACATCGTGATCCAGTAGGAATGCACGGTGGCATGGTCATGATCGCGGAAGTCGATCCAGAAATTGGCGGTCATGTGCAGGGTGCCGGTCGCCTTCTCCCCGGCGGCGATGCGATCCTCGCGACGCTTTTTCACGCCGAGAATCATTTCGCGCAGCGCCGGCCTGCCCCGGGTGGCGCGCTCGCCGGTACCGAACTGCCCATCCTCGGTATACACCGCCGCGTACCCGTCGGCGTCGTTGGAGTCCAGCGTACGCGCATAGCGCCACAGCAACTCCTCGATCTGCAACCGATCGCGCATCTCCTGGACCGTCATCGCGTCGGGGCCCTGGTCCGCGCGGTCGCCCCTGACCACCGCCACACAGCCCGTATTCAGGACCGCGATCGCAATCGCTACCAACCATCTGGCTCGCATATTCAAACTCTCCCCGTGTTCCGGCGACTTCCCTACCCGGCGGCCTCTTCGCGCAGCTGCTCGACCTGGGCAACCCCCAGGTAGCGTCGCACGCCTGCGTGCACCAGATACAGCGTCGGTGTCATCACCACGGCGGCCAGCGCCTTGTAGATGTAGTTGACCATGCCCACGGCCAGGAACTGCTGGACCGGCCAGTGCTGTGGGCCAAGCACGAAGGCGATATACAGCACGATGAAGCTGTCGAACAGCTGCGAGACGATGGTCGACCCGGTCGAGCGCAGCCACAACCAGCGCTCGCCGGTCCACCGGCGGATGCGGTGAAACACCGTCACGTCGACCAGCTGCCCGGTCAGGAACGCCGTGATGGAGCCGACAATGGTCCACATGCCCTGCCCGAAGATCTGCGCATAGGCCTGCTGGATGTCCGACACGCCCGAGCTGTGCGTTGCTATCCAGCCAGAACGGCGCCGGCGCGAGCTTGATGGCCACGTACGCGGCAAGGAACGCCCATGAAATGAACGCCACGGCCAGCCAGGACACCAGCCGCACACCCTTGCGGCCGAAGTACTCGTTGATCATGTCCGTGAGCACGAACACCACCGGCCAGTAGACCACGCCGGCCGTGAAGGTCAGCGACCCGGAGACACCGAACAGGTGCCACTGCCACTCACCGGTGCCGAGCGTACGCTCGAGCGAGAAGACCTTTACGCCGACGAATTCGGCAATGATCGCGTCGGCGATGAAGAATCCGGCCAGTGCCAGGAACAGTCGGGTGGCGCGATTCTCCGCCAGGTGACGCGGCGCCTTGCCCTCGCCCGCACGCACCGCACTACTCCACGGTGCACAGACAGTAGGCCAGCGGCTTGCCGTCGGCGGCCAGTGTCTGGAATCGCTCGTACTGCTTGCGCACCAGAGCCAACGGTGCCAGTTCATGGTGTAGTTCGCGCACTGCCGGCCCCAGGAACAGGCCCGAAACGCGGGCACCGGCGATATGCAGCTGCAATGCGAGCTGTTCGGCCCAGGTGAGCTTCGGCTCGATGCGCTCGATGCCGTAGCCGGCGGGCAGCCTGGCCAGCTTCGCAGCAGCCTTCACGGCGTCCTCGTAGTCGCCGAGTGCATCGACCAGGCCGCGGGCCTTGGCATCCGCACCGGTCCAGACACGGCCCTGAGCGATGGCCTGGACCTGCTCGGGGGTCTTGTCGCGGCCTTTGGCCACATGCCCCACGAACACGTCGTAGAAGTGATCGACCGAGAGTTGCAGGTACTCGCGCACGGACGGATCCAGCGGCCGGTCCATGCGCAGCTTGCCCGACAGTGCCGTCGTGCCCACGCCGTCCACGGTGACGCCCACCTTGCCCAGCGTACGATCGACCGTCGGTACCGTGGAGAACACGCCGATGGAGCCGGTGATGGTGTTGGCGCTGGCAATGATCTCGTTGGCGGGGGTGGCGATGTAGTAGCCGCCCGACGCGGCCAGATCGCCCATCGACACCACGACCGGCTTGCCGGCGGCACGGATGGCCGCCACTTCCCGGTAGATCCGCTCGGAAGCAGATCCGCTGCCACCCGGGCTGTCGATGCGCAGCACCACCGCGGCCACGTCGTCGTCCTGGCGCGCCTGGCGCAGCAGTTTCGACAGCGTCCGGCCCCCGATGCTGCCAGAGGGCTGATCGCCATCGCTGATTTCGCCGCTGGCGACCACCACGCCGATGTGGCCCTTGCCGGCTTTGTACAGCCCGCTCTCCGCGTGGTGCACGCGCACGTAGTCATCGAAATCGATGACCGGATAGTTGCCGTGCCCGTCGTCACCGGCCAGCTGCACCAGCCGGTCGTTGACCTGCTGGCTGGTCTTCAGGCCCGTTACCAACCCGGCATCCAGCGCCACGCGGGACGCATCGCCGTTGGCCGCGCGCAGGGCATCGACGTACTCGTTGGAGTACTTCTCGATGACCTCCGGCGCGAGGCCGCGCGCCTTGCCGACTGCGTTCTTGTAGCCGTTCCACAGCCCCGTCAGGTACTGCAGGCTCTCCAGGCGATCCTCTTTGGACATGCTGGTACGCGTCATGTCCTCCGCGGCGGACTTGAAACCGCAGGTGCTGCAACGGAACAGGTGCATGTCCACGCCGAGCTTGTCCAGCAGACCCTTGTAGTACATGCGGTAGCGCGCGTAGCCGTCGATCATCACCTCGCCCATCGGGTCGAGGTAGACCTCATCGGCCTGTGCGGCCAGGTAGTACTGGGCCTGCGTGAACGAAGTGCCGTAGGCGATGATCTTCTTGCCGCTGGCACGGAAGTCGCGCATCGCGGCGGCCACTTCCTCCAGCGTCGGCTGGCCGGCACCGTCGAAGTAGTCCGTCTGCAGGGCAATGGCCGCCACGCGCGTATCGCGGATGGCCGCATGGATGGAATCGGTCAGATCCCACAGCAGCGTCTGATCGTCACCCTGGCCGCTGGCCCGGTTCAACGCCAGGGTCAGCGGATCGCCGATACGCTGTTCGACGATCTGGCCGTGCGGCTGCAGGAACAGCACGCCCTTTTCCGGCAATTTGGGCACGCCACTGGACAGCGCGCCGACGACGAAGCCGAAGATCAACAACAGCAGCAGCAGGTGCAGGACGCGGCGCACCGCGTCCAGTCCGCGCCATACTCCCCTGAAGAATCCGCCTATCGCCGCCATGCGATCTCAAGCGGCCCGGATCAGACCTTCTCTTCGATGCGCGCTGCCTTGCCCGACAGTTCCCGCAGATAGTAGAGCTTGGCGCGCCGCACGTTGCCGCGGCGCTTGACGCGAATGTCCTCGATGGTCGGGCTGTGCAGCTGGAACACGCGTTCCACGCCTTCGCCATGGCTGATCTTGCGCACGGTGACCGAGGAGTTGAGCCCGCGGTTGCTGCGCGCGATCACCACGCCCTCGTACGCCTGCACGCGCTCGCGATCGCCTTCCTTGACCTTGACGTTCACCACGATGGTGTCGCCCGGCTTGAAGTCCGGCACCTTGCGCGTGGCGCGCTCGGCTTCGATCTGCTGGATGATGTGATTCATTGTCGGTTACGCCTTTCCTGCAAATACTCGTTCAACAATTCGATCTCTTCCGTCGTGGCCGCGCGGCGCTTCAGGAACAGGTCCGGGCGTCGCTCCCAGGTCCTGCCCAGCGCCTGCTTCAACCGCCAGCGCCTGATGCGCTCGTGGTCGCCGCCCGCCAGCACCTCCGGCACCTTGATTCCCGCGAACTGTTCGGGCCGGGTGTAGTGCGGCCAGTCCAGCAGACCGTCCGCAAAACTCTCCTCGACACTCGAACGCGCGTCGTTCAGGGCGCCATCCATCAACCGTGCCAGCGCGTCGATCACGACCAGCGCCGGCAGCTCGCCGCCGCTGAGCACATAGTCGCCCACCGACAGTTCCTCGTCGATCGACGTCGCGATCACGCGCTCGTCGATCCCCTCATATCTTCCCGCCACCAGCACCAGGCCCGCTTCACCCTTGAGCGAATCGGCCCATGCCTGATCGAACCGCCGGCCCTGCGCCGACAGGCAGATCCGCCGGCTGCCAGCCGGAACCCGCGCCGTCGCGGCCGCAATCGCGGCCGTCAGTGGCTCGGGCTTGAGCACCATACCCGGTCCGCCGCCGTACGGGCGATCATCCACCGTCCGGTGCACGTCGCTCGTATGCGCGCGCGGGTCCTCGGTGCCCACCGAGAGCAGTTCCCGGCGAATCGCGCGGCCCGTCACACCATGCCGCAACGCGTCCTGGATCAGCTCCGGGAACAGCGTCACGACCTCGATCTTCATTCCAGCTCCGCAGGCCAGTCGACGAATATCCGGCGGGCCTGTGCATCAATCCTGTCCAGGTGGGGCCGCGCGGCGGGCACCAGGTGCCCGCGCTCGCCTTTCACCACCATCACCGGTCCCGCGGGCAGATCGGCGAAGTAATCCAGCACTCCCAGCACGACGCCCTCTGTGTTCACCACCTCGAACCCGGTGAGATCGTCGCGGTAGTGCTCGCCCTCGGCCAGCGCGGGCAGCTCGCTCCTGTCGATTCGTACCCACCAGCCGGACAGCGCCAGCGCCGCATTCCGGTCATCCACTCCCTCGAGGTGCACGCGCAGCCCTTTGCGGTACGGCGCACCCTCGAGCACCTTGATCGTCCGGGCCGCTTGCCCATTTTCGTCATTGGGCGCGACCAGTTGCCACCGGGCATGCTCGAGCAGCGATGCGGGCGGGTCGGTGAACGATCGAACCAGCACCCAACCGCGTATGCCATGCGCGGTGGTCACCTGGCCCAGCGTCAGCGCCGGCCCGGGAGTCGCGCCCGGCATGGCCGCCTTCAGGCAGCCGCTGCGGCTGCCGTCTTGCGGTACTCGCGCACCAGATGATTGACGCGCTCGGACTGCTGGGCGCCCTTGGACAACCAGTAGTCGATGCGCGGCAGATCCAGACGCATGGGGGTCTCGTTGCCGCGCGCCTTGGGGTTGTAGAAGCCCACCTGCTCCAGGCTCTTGCCGCCCTGGCGCTTGCGATGGTCGGTGACCACCACGTGGAAGTAGGGTTGATTGCGCGAACCGCGCCGGGTCAGACGAATAGTTACCATGATCGGGTCAAGGCCTCAGTCAGTTAGGGCTACCGAAAAAGAGCGCGCGATTCTACGCAGATCAACGGCTTGGAGCAATGCCGCACGGTGTATGCTGCAATGCAACGAGCGGCGCGCCGGAACGGCGCGACGCGGTAAGCTCCCTCCCCATGGAATCCGCACCGCGATATTCGAAAACGGCCATTGTCCTGCACTGGCTGCTGGTCGTCCTGCTGCTGGCCCAGATCGGCTTCGGCTGGTTCCTGGACGACGTGCCCCGCGGCACGCCGGCCCGCACCATCTACGTGAACCTGCATAAATCGACCGGCATGCTCATCGGTCTGGTCATCCTCGTGCGCCTGTACTGGCGGCTCCGGCACCGCGCACCGGCCTTCCCCGCGTCGATGCAGGGCTGGGAGCGCGTGGCAGCGAAGTGGAGCCACGTGCTGCTGTACGTGTGCATGGTGGTCATGCCCCTGTCCGGCTACATCGCCTCGAATTTCAGCAAGTACGGGGTGAACTTCTTCAATTCGATCAAGCTGCCGCCCTGGGGCGCCAACGACGCCACGGTCTACGCCGCGTTCAACCAGATGCATGTGGTGACGTCCGGCATCTTCGTGGGGCTGATCGGCCTGCACGTGCTGGCGGCGCTGTGGCACCTGGTGCGCAAAGACGGTGTCTTCGGCCGCATGTGGCCGCTGCGTACCGGCCGGAACTAGAACGGTCGGGGCATCCCGGGGAGCTTGCCGCCCATCGCCCCCATCATGCGGGCCAGCTTGCCGCTGCCCAGCTTCTTCATCATCTTCTTCATCTCCAGGTGCTGTTTGAGCAGACGGTTCACGTCCTGCACCTGCATGCCGGCACCGGCGGCGATACGGCGCCGGCGCGAACCGTCGATGATCTCCGGGCGGCGCCGCTCGCGCGGCGTCATCGAATCGATCAGCGCCACCTGCCGCTTGAGCTGGGCCTCGGCCTGGCCACCCTGCAGCTTCTGGGCCGCCGCGGCACCACCGGGCAACTTGTCGAGCATCCCGCCCATGCCGCCCATCTTCTGCACCTGCAGCAGCTGGCTCTTCAGGTCGTTGAAGTCGAAGCCCTTGCCCTTGGCGACCTTCTTCGCCAGCCTCTGCGCTTCGTCGATGTCGACCGATTTGCGCACCTCTTCGACCAGCGCCACCACGTCACCCATGCCCAGGATGCGACGGGCCATGCGGTCCGGGTCGAAGGGTTCCAGCGCCTCGCTCTTCTCGCCGGTGCCGATGAACAGCAGCGGGCTGCCGGTGATCTCACGCACCGACAGCGCCGCGCCGCCGCGCGCATCGCCGTCGGCCTTGGTCAGGATGGTGCCGGTGAGCTGCAGCGCATCGCTGAAGGCCTTTGCGGCATTCACCGCATCCTGGCCGGCCATGGCGTCGACCACGAACAGCCGCTCGTGCGGATGGGCGGCCGCGTCGATGTCGCGCACCTCCTGCATCAGCTCGCTGTCGACATGCAGCCGTCCGGCGGTGTCCACGATCAGCACGTCGTAGACACCCTTGCGCGCCGCGTCCAGCGCGCCGGCGGCAATCGCCGGCGGCGCGGCCCCGTCCGGCACCGGGTGGAAATCCGCCCCCACCTGCTCGGCCAGGCGCTGCAACTGCAGCACCGCCGCCGGGCGGCGGATGTCGGTGCTGACCAGCAGCACGCGCTTCTTCTGCTCCAGCAGGTGGCGCGCCAGCTTGCCGGCCGTGGTGGTCTTGCCGGCGCCCTGCAGGCCAGCGAGCAGGATCACGGCCGGCGGCGCATAGCGCAGGTCGAAGGGCCGCGCATTGCCGCCCATCAGCGCAACCAGCTCGTCGTGGATCACGCCGACCAGCGCCTGGCCGGGCGTGAGACTGCCCTGCACCTGGGTGCCGACGGCCTTGGCCCTGACCGCTTCGATGAACCGCTTCACCACCGGCAGCGCCACATCGGCTTCCAGCAGCGCCATGCGCACCTCGCGCATGCTCTGGGCAATGTTGTCTTCGGTCAGGCGGCCGCGGCCGCGCAACGCGTCAGTGGCCTTCGAGAGGCTTTCGGTCAGCTTGGCGAACATGTGCCGATTATAGCCAGTGACTGAACTGGCGCCGGTCAGCCGAGCACCCGGGCCAGCGCTGCTTCGATGCGCGCCACGCCACGCACTTCGATGCCCTCCACCGGCGTGCGCGGGCAGTTCGCCTCCGGCACCAGCGCGCGCGTGAATCCCAGCTTGGCGGCCTCGCGGATGCGCTCCTCTCCGTAGGCGACCGGTCGCACCTCGCCGGTCAGGCCCAGCTCACCGAACACCACCAGATCCGGTGGCAGCGCGAAGTCCTTCAGGCTCGATGCCAGGGCCAGGGCCACGGGCAGATCCCAGGCCGGCTCGTCGATATCCAGGCCACCGACCACATTGGCGAACACATCGTGCTCCTGCAGGCCAACCCCACCGTGCCGATGCAGCACCGCGAGCACCATCGCCAGGCGTCCGGCATCGATGCCCTGCGCCACGCGCCGCGGGGCACCCAGTCGCGATGGATCCACCAGCCCCTGCACTTCCACCAGCAGCGGCCGCGTGCCGTCGCGGGTCACCATCACCAGGCTGCCGACCACCGGCTGCGGCGCCCGGGCGAGAAAGATCGCGGCCGGGTTCTTCACTTCCTTCAGTCCGGCTTCCTGCATGGCGAAGAAGCCCAGTTCATTGGCGGCTCCGAAGCGGTTCTTGGCGGCGCGCACGCGCCGGAAGCGGCTGCCCGTATCGCGCTCGAAGTACAGCACGGTATCCACCAGGTGCTCGAGCAGGCGGGGCCCGGCGATTGCCCCGTCCTTGGTGACATGACCGACGATCAGCACCGCGGTGCCGCTGGCCTTGGCAAAACGCACCAGTGCCGCAGTGCATTCGCGCAGCTGGGTCACCGCACCAGCGGCGTTGGGTATCGCCGCCAGCGCCATGGTCTGGATGGAATCCACCACCAGCAGTGCCGGCCGGTGCTGTTCAGCCAGTGCCAGCACGGTGTCCAGATCCGTCTCGGCCAACAGCTGGACGCCTGCGTAGTCCCCGCCCAGGCGCCGCGCCCGCAAAGCCACCTGGGCGGCGGACTCCTCGCCGGTGGCATACAGGACCGTGGCGCGGGGTGTGAGGGCCTGGGCGACCTGCAGCAGCAATGTGGACTTGCCGATGCCCGGTTCGCCGCCCAGCAGAGCCACCGAACCCGGGACCAGCCCGCCGCCCAGCACCCGGTCCAGTTCGCCGATGCCCAGCGCCAGGCGCCCAGCGCCCGCGGCCTCCCCGGCCTGCCCGGCGGCAATGGCCTCACTGAGCCGGGCCAGGCCTGCGGCGGGCACCAGAGCCGCCCGGCTGCGGCCCGCGGCCTGATTCTGGGCGCTGAGGCTGTTCCATGCGCCGCAATGGGGACACTGGCCCTGCCATTTCGGCACCTGACCATGACAGGCGTCACAGATGTAGACAGTGCTGGTTCGGGCCAAGGTTCAAACCCAGTGTGGAGCGGGACGGCAAGGGCTAGCCGGGGGCGGATGCTAGCACGCGACACAGACCACAAATCCGCACGAAAGGGCCGCGAAACAAACGCTTAGCCAGTGCAGGTAATGCAAGAGTTAAGTACGATGCGGAAGGTTTGGGAGCGCTTAAGGGAATGCCCGCCTGATGAGCCTGAAAGGCAAACTGCTCTGCGTCGGCCTGAGCGACACGGGCAGGGTTCGCGAACACAACGAGGACACCATCGCCCACGACAGCGATATGGGTCTCGTCGTGCTGGCCGATGGCATGGGCGGCTACAACGCCGGCGAGGTCGCCAGCGGTATTGCCGTGAAGACCGTGACCAACCTGGTGCGCGAAGCCGTGGAACTGCAGGACCTGTCCGTACCGGATGCCACCACCGGCCTGTCGCGTCCGGCCATCATCCTGCGCGACGCCATCCAGCGCGCCAACAAGATCATCTACCAGACCGCGCGCAGCCAGGCGCAGTGCGAGGGCATGGGCACCACCGTGGTGGCTGCCGTCTTCTACGACAACACGATCACGGTTGCGCACGTGGGCGACTCGCGCCTGTATCGGGTGCGCGGCAACGACATCGAGCAGATCACGCTGGACCATTCGCTGCTGCAGGAGCTGGTCGATCGCGGGTTCTACTCGCCCGAAGAGGCGCAGCGCGCCTCCAACAAGAACTATGTGACCCGCGCCCTGGGCGTGGAGAACGTGGTAGAGGTGGAAATGCAGGAGCACCCGGTCCAGAAGGGCGACGTGTACCTGCTGTGCTCGGACGGGCTGTCGGACATGATCGGCGACGACGACATGGCCGTTACCGTCAACACATTCGGCAACAATCCCAACTCTGTGACGCAGCACCTCGTCCAGATGGCAAATGACAACGGCGGCAAGGACAACATTTCGGTGATACTCGCGCAGGTTTTGGACTCATTCCCGGCCCAACACGGTATATTTGACAGAATCCTGAAGTGGTTCAGCTGAAGGAAAGGCCCCCAACATGGCACGGTTAGTACTGACACTCGATGGCCAGGTAATGGCCGAATACAACATGAACAAGGAGCGTTATACGGTGGGGCGCCTGCCGGATAACGACATCCGCATCGACAACCCGGCGGTCTCGGGCCATCACTCGCTGATCATCAACATCCTCAACGATTCATTCCTCGAGGATCTGAACAGCACCAACGGCACCTACGTCAACGGCAAGCTGATCAAGAAGCACGCGCTGCAGCATGGCGACGTGATCACGGTCGGCCACCACCAGCTGCGTTTCGTCGAGGACGACGACAACCAGCAGGACGAGTTCGAGCGCACGATGGTGATCCAGCCCTCGCAGCGCCCGGTGGAGAAGATCCAGGACGCGCGCAGCAAGGCCGAGCAGGCCCAGCCCTCCTCCGGTGTCACCAGCCAGGTGCGGGCGCTGCCAGAAGGGGCGCAGGAGAAGCTCAAGAAGGCCAGGTTGCAGGTGCTTTCCGGCGCCTTTGCCGGCCGCGAGCTGGAGCTGTCCAAGGCGCTCACCACGCTGGGCCGCCCGGGCGTGCAGGTGGCCGCCATCACGCGCCGCTCGGACGGGTTCTACATCGTGCACGTGGAGGCCGACCGGCCTGACAACTACCCGCTGGTCAATGGCACGCCCATTGGCGCCCAGGCACGCCGCCTGGTCGACAACGACGTGATCCAGCTGGCCGGCGTGAAGATGGGATTCTTCGAAAGCTGACCCGGCCAAGCCGCTGTGGAGCGGGCCTGCCCGCGTCACAGCGGCCCGCGTTGCGGTCCGTGAGCATAACCTTGGGGGTACAGCTGCCATGAGTGCAGAGAAAGTTCTGGTCACGGGTGCAACCGGCCAGCTGGGCGGACTCATCGTCAGGCATCTGCTGCAGGGCCTGCCGGCCACCAGCGTGGTGGCCGCCGGCCGCAATGCCGCCAAAGCGCCGCCCGACGTCGAATTCCGCCACCTCGACTACAACGACCCGGCCAGCATCGAGGCCGCCCTGCGCGGCGTCACCCGCGTAGTGCTGGTCTCGGGCAGCGAGGTGGGCAAACGCGTCCCCCAGCACAAGGCCGTGATCGATGCCGCGGCACGCGCCGGGGTGCGCCTGCTCGGTTACACCAGCATCCTGAAGGCCGCTACCAATCCCTTCCTGCTGGCCGCCGAACATCGCGGCACCGAAGAAGTGCTCGCTGCCGCAAAGGTGCCCTACATCCTGCTGCGCAATGGCTGGTACAGCGAGAACTACGCCGGCTCGGCGCCCATCGCCATCCAGGCCGGCGTGATCCAGAGCGCCTCCGGCCAGGCGCGTTTCTCCACCGCCAGCCGCGACGACTACGCCGCCGGCGCCGCCGCGCTGATCCTGCGCGATCAACATCAGCCCGGTCAGGCCTACGAACTGGCCGGCAGCAGCGCGTTCACCAAGTACGAATACGCCGAACTGCTGTCGCGCAAGTCCGGCAGGAAGGTCGTGGTGCAGGATCTGTCGGAAAGCCAGTACGCCGCGGCGCTGATCAAGGCCGGGTTGCCGGAAGCCTTCGCCCGGATCGTGGCCGACTACGACGCCAAGTCCGCGCAGGGTTGGCTGTTCGACGACAGCCTTACCCTGGAACGGGCCATCGGCAGACCGACCACGCCCATGGAGCAGACGCTGGACGCGGCCCTGGCGGCGGCCGGCAAGTCCTGAAGGGCCATCCCGTGCGGCACCGGCCCGTCAGCTGGCTGACCCTGCTGTGCCTGGCGGCCGCGGCCGTGGCGCAAGGCGCACCTGCCACCTCCCGGGCCATCATCCAGAGCGGCGAGCAGCTCTCGCTGCAAAGCGTGGCCACGCCGCAGCCGGCTGCCGGGCAGGTGCTGATCAAGGTCTACGCGGCAGCCATCAATCCGGTGGACTGGAAGCGCCGCGCGCGCATTCCCGGGTTCGACGCGGCCGGCATCATCGACAGCGTTGGTCCCGGCGTTACCGCATGGAAGCCCGGCGATGCCGTGTTTGCGCTCGCCAACGGCGCCTACACCGAGTACGCACTCGCCAGCGCCGAAAATGTGGTCGCCAAACCCGCAGCCTTCACCTTCGAGCAGGCCGCCGCGATCCCCATCGCCGGCGTGGCTGCCTATCGCGCGGTCGAGCAGGCCCGGGTCGCGGCCGGCCAGCGGGTGGTCATCATCGGTGCCGCGGGCGGTGTCGGCTCCTTCGCCGTGCAGCTTGCCAGGGCGCGCGGCGCCCGCGTGATTGCAGTGGGTCACTCCTCGCAACGCGCGTTCCTGGAGAAGCTGGGCGCGGATCAGTTCGTCGCCTACGACAAGGACGACGTCGCGGCGCGCGTGGGCAAGGTCGATGCGGCGCTGAACCTGGTCGATGGGCAGGCCGATGCGGCACTGACCTACGTGAAGCGCGGCGGGCACCTCACCTCCATCGCCGGCGATCCCGGCGACAAGCCATGCGCCGCAGCCGGCGTGACCTGCGTGATCATCGCCGGCGGCAATGGCGCCATCAGTTACCCGCAGGGCATGCGCGCCATGGCCAGGCTGGCCGCGCAGGGCCAGTACACCGTGCAGGTGAGCAGGACATTCCCGCTGGCGCAGGCCGCCGCGGCGCAGGCGGCGGTGCACGGTCAGGATGCCATCGGCAAGATCGTGCTGCTGGTGGACGCGGCGCGGGCGCAGCAGCGCTAGCCGGCGCGCGCCGCGCAGTGGGCGCGGATCGCCTGGTGCACCTGTGCGATGGCGGCCGCGAAGCGCGCGTCGTCGCGCATCTGCTCGGCCGTCAGGCGCGAGCCATTGACGGGAATCCTCAGGCACGCCGGTTCGATCAGCTCCGCCGACATGGTGCGCAATGTCTCCCGGATGGCGGCGTCCGCATGCGTGGACTGCGCCGACGGGTTCAGCACCGCCACCGGCATGCCGTCGAATGCGATCAGGCCCACCAGCCAGTCCAGCGCGTTCTTGATGGTGCCGGTGACGCCATGCGCGTACTCGGGGCTGGCAATCAGCATGGCATCGGCTCCTTCCACGGCCCGCCACAGGCGCAGCGCCGGTTCGCCCGGATCGGTTTCCGCGTCGGGACTGAACAGTGGCAGCTGGCCGATGCCATCGAAGATCGACAGCTCGATACCCGGTGGCGCCAGCATCACGCAGGCCCGCAGCAGTGCGGCGCTGTAGGAGCGCCGGCGCAGGCTGCCGCACAGCGCCAGCACCCGGACAGGCCGTTCCTGCAGCCGGGTCGTGCCCTTCACACCAGCACGCGCGGCACGCGCTGGCTCACCGCGCACAGCAGCTCGTAGCCGATGGTGGCCGCATGCGCGGCTACTTTCTCCACCGGCAGATCCGGCCCGAACAGCACCACTTCATCGCCCGGCTGCACCGGGCCGATCCCGGTGACATCCAGCGCGGCCATGTCCATGGAGACAGTCCCCGCCAGCGTTGCCCGCCTGCCCCGCACCAGCACCGGCGTGGCGAAATCGGTGGAGCGCAACAGCCCGTCGGCGTAGCCGGCGGCGATGATCGCCACCCGCGAATCCCGTGCGGCGCGCCAGGCCCCGCCATAGCCCACCGTCTCACCGGCCGGCACATCGCGCACGGCGATCACGGTCGACACCAGCTTCATGGCCGGCACAAGTCCCAGATCCACACCGGTCCGGTCGGCGAATGGCGAGACGCCGTACAGCGAGATCCCCGGGCGCACCCACTGGGCATGGGTATCCGGCAACGCATAGATGGCCGCGGAATTGGCCAGGCTGCACTCATCGGGCCTTCCAGCCGTGGCTCTTGCGAACATCGCCAACTGTGCGCGGGTCAGCGGCACGTCGGGATCCTCAGCCTGGGCGAAGTGAGTCATCAGACGCAGCTGCGGCACCTTGTCCGGCAGCGCCTTCAGCCGCGCGTACGCCGCGGCGAACTCCTGTTCGCGAAAGCCCAGGCGGTTCATCCCCGTGTTGATCTTCAGCCAGACCACACAGCCTGGTCCGGCCGGCGCCTGCTCCAGCAATGCGATCTGCTGCGCCTCGTGCACCACTATCTGCAATTCCAGGCGCACCGCTTCCATCAGCTGCGCGGCATCGGGAACACCTTCCAGCAACAGGATGGGGCGGCGCACACCGGCAGCACGCAGCGCCGCGGCCTCCTCCAGGCGCGCCACGCCGAAGCCGTCGGCCCCGGCCAGCGCCTGCGCGGTGGCCACCAGCCCGTGCCCGTAGGCATTGGCCTTGACCACCGCCAGCACGCGGCTTGCCGGGGCCACCTGGCGGATGCGCGCCAGATTGCCCCGCAGCGCCGCCGTGCTGATCTCGGCGCGCAGCAGGGATTTCAGCGCAGGACTCCCACGAATGCCTGGTCCGGTTCGTGCGCGTAGTTCTGGAAGCGGGTGAACTGCCCCTGGAAGGTCAGCACGAAGTGGCCGGTCTCGCCGTTGCGGTGCTTGGCCAGGTCGATGTCCGCCTCGCCCTTGCGCGTGGTGTTCTTGTCGTACACCTCTTCGCGATAGATGAACAGGATCATGTCCGCGTCCTGCTCGATGGCACCGGACTCGCGCAGATCGGACATCACGGGCCGCTTGTTCTCGCGCTGCTCGACGCTGCGATTGAGCTGCGACAGCGCGATCACCGGCACATCCAGCTCCTTGGCCAGCGCCTTCAGGCCGCGGGAGATCTCGGAGATCTCCGTGGCGCGGTTTTCCTTGGTGCCGGTCACCTGCATCAGCTGCAGGTAGTCCACCACGATGATGTCCAGGCCATGCTCGCGTTTCACGCGGCGCGAGCGGGCGCGCAACTCCGTGGGCGTCAGGCCCGGAGTCTCGTCGATGAAGATGCGGGCCTCCTGCAGCTGGCTGGTGGCGCTGGAGATGCGCGACCAGTCGTGATCGGATATGCGCCCGCTGCGGATGTCGTGCAATGGCACGCCGCCCCATGAGGAGAGCATGCGTGTCATCAACTGCTCGGCGGGCATTTCCATGGAGAAGATCAGCACCGAACCCTTCACGTTCGGATCCAGTGCGACGTTCTCGGCCATGTTGATGGCCAGCGTGGTCTTGCCCATGGAGGGGCGCCCGGCGACGATCACCAGATCGCCGCCGCGCAGACCACCGGTGCGCCGGTCGAAATCCAGGAAACCCGTGGCCAGCCCGCGCAGGGCGTCCGGATTGCTGTGCCACTCGTCGATCTTCTCGATCAGGCCCGGCAGCAGGCGACGCACCCACTGCGCGCCGTCCGTGCGCCGCGCGCCACGTTCGGCGATCTCGAATACGCGCTGCTCGGCCTGGTTCACCAGATCGCGTGCAGACTGACCCTCATCGTTGAACACCGAGGAGGAGATCTGGTGGCCGGCGCTGACCAGCGAGCGCAGCAGTGACTTCTCGCGCACGATCTGCGCGTAGGCGCGTGCATTGGCGGCGGTGGGCGTATCGCGCACCAGCGTACCCAGGTACGCCAGGCCCCCGACATCCTCCAGCTTGCCGCGACTGGCCAGGCGCTCGGAGACGGTGACGACGTCGATGGGCTTGGACTCGGTGACCAGATCCGCGATGACCTCGAAGATCAGCCGATGGTCAGGTCCGTAGAAATCTTCCGGCCCGATGGCGTCGCCGACCTGGTCCCATGCCTGGGTATCCAGCAGCAGGCCGCCGAGCACGGCCTGCTCGGCTTCCCTGGAGTTCGGCGGAGTCTGTAACCGGTCCATCCCGAGCCTATAGTGGCTCAGGTCGCTGTGGAACGGCTACAGTCTGACCTGTGGATTTGCTGTGGATCAGCCGGCTTCTTCGGCGACGATCGTGACCGGCAATTCCACATCGATGTCGGTATGCAGGTGAACCACGACCGTGTGATCGCCAACCGAGCGCAGTGGCCCGTTGGGCAGGCGCACTTCGCTGCGCTCCATCGGCTGGCCCGCCGCGGTGGCCGCCTCGGCAATGTCCGCGGTACCGATCGAGCCGAACAGCTTGCCCTCGCTGCCCGCCTTGGCGGTCAGCGTCAGCGTGAACCCCTCCAAACGGACCTTGCGGCCCTCCGCGCCGGCCAGGTTGTCACGCGCGACCTTTTCCAGTTCGGCGCGGCGCGCCTCGAACCGGGCCACGTTGGCCGGGGTGGCCAGCGTCGCCTTGCCCTTGGGCAGCAGGTAGTTGCGGGCAAAGCCCGAACGCACTTCCACCCGATCGCCCAGGTTGCCCAGATTGGCCACTTTTTCCAGAAGAATGACGTCCATGGCCGCCCCCTCAGTGCTGATCGGTGTAGGGCAGCAGCGCCAGGAAGCGCGCGCGCTTGATGGCCACGGACAGCTGGCGCTGGTAGAAGCTCTTGGTGCCGGTGATGCGGCTCGGGACGATCTTGCCCGTCTCCGACACATAGCCCTTGAGCGTGGCCAGATCCTTGTAGTCGATCGACTTCACGCCTTCGGCGGTGAAGCGGCAGAATTTCTTGCGGCGGATGAATCGCGACATGCTGATTACTCCCGGAAACTGTCGTTGTCGTCGCCCGAGTCGCGATCGCGACGGCGCTCGCCATCCTCTTCCTCACCCCGCGCCATCGGCGAGGGCTCTGTCACCGCGGAGTCCATCGCAATGACCAGATGCCGCAGCACGGCATCGCTGAAGCGGAAGGCACCGGTCAGCTCGGCCAGGGTCTTCTGGTCGGTCTCGATGTTCAGCAGCAGGTAGTGGGCCTTGTGGACCTTGGTAATCGGGTACGCCAGCTGCCGCCGGCCCCAGTCCTCGACCCGGTGCACCGCGCCACCAGCGCCGGTGATGATGCCCTTGTAGCGCTCGAGCATGGCCGGTACCTGCTCGCTCTGGTCCGGGTGTACCAGGACCACGATCTCGTAATGCCTCATGTGTGTTCCTCTTTTGGATAAAGCCACCCGCCCAAGGCGTTGACGGTGCGGCAAGAAGGGGCGCGAAGTGTACTCAACGGCCTGGAGGCCCGCAAGGCGCGCCCTGGGCAGTGCGGCGCAACCCGCCCGGAACCGGTCAATGCCCCCTATTCCAGGGGAATCAGGGGGTCCAGGCCGAAGGCATGCCGTAGGGCTGGTCCACCGACACCGCTTCCACCGACTGGATGCGCCCACCGGTGATCTTGTAGATCTCGAACAGCTCGCGCGCGAACGGATGGAAGGCCTGCGTTTCCACCTTGCGGCCGTCGGTCAGGGTGTACTGCCGGTGCGCCAGTCCGAAATCGGCGATGCCGTCAGTGACCACCAGCCCGCGTGCCTCGTCCACGGCCAGGACCCGGTGGCCACGGATGCGGTCCAGCGGGTGATACAGACCCAGTTTGAGCTGGGCCTCGCAGCCGGTGGCGAAGTTGCCGGGCGATTGCACGATGCCCGCCGAACCCACCGTGCCACTGGTTACGGCCACGCCGTTTTCGGTGCGCGTGCACCCCGGTGCGAACTTCACGTGCAGCGTGCCGTCATTGCGCTGCATGGTCTGCCCGTAGCCGTTGACCGCGGCGATCAGCGCCTGGCGCGACATGCGCTCCCCCCTGGGCACCTCGGTGGTATAGCGCGGATCGATGGCGAACTTCTTCGCATCGCCCCATGGGCCGGGATTGCGCTCGCGCGCCACGACCACTTCCAGCGCATTGATGCGCTTGCCGATCACGCCCAGGCGCACGCCCGCCCAGGCCGGCGCATCGTGGTCGTAGATGAGCCCGTACCAGGTCACGCTGCCGGAGTTCTCGTCCGGCACGATCAGCGCCTGGTCAGACTTGCTGCGGATCGACCCCCAGATGCCCTCGCCGACCTGTTCACCCACGCCGTTCTCGGTGAAGCGCACATTGCGCGCCCAGGGAATCTCCCCGGGCTTCTGCGCGGCGAAGGAAGTCATGAAGCTGCCGGCCAGTGCCGTCAGGCAGGCGTTGTCGCAATGCTCCTTCAACGTGGCCGGATCCTCCGGCAGCGGCGGCGGCGCGGGCAGATACCGGTAGAAGGGGTTGTGCATGAAATAAGGCGCGTAGTTGAATACCGCCTCGATCCGGTAGATCTTGCTGTTGCGTACCTTGAAGGCTTCCATCAGCGTGATCGAGTTCGGCCACTTCAGCGCGGTCTTCATCACGCGCCCGTTGTTGATGGTGTAGTGGTCGAATTCATTGGCGTGATCAAAGAAGCCGGTGGCCACCACCACGCCACGCTCCTCGTCGACCACCGGATAGCGGCGCTCGCGGATACGCTTGTTGATGCGGTACATGCCGGTCTTCAGGCCCGCCTCGCAACCGGCCGAGACGCTGCCCGCCGCACCCCCGGCGCTTGCCGCCGTGGTGAGGATGCCGTTTTCGAGGCGTCCGCATTCCGGATCGAAGGGCGTGAAGATGTTGCCGTCGTTGAGTTCCACGGTATTGAAATAGCCGTTGGCGACCGCGCGCAGGCGGGCCCGCGGCCGGCGCTGATCCTCGGGCAGGATCTCGTTGAATGATGGATCGTGCACGACCTTGCTGACGTCGGCGAACGGCAGCGGCAGGCCGGTGTTGCGCACCACCACGGTCTCGGCCTCGTAGATCTTGCCGCGGCGCACGCCCAGGCGCAGCGCGAAATAGACGGGTTTGCCGTTTTCCTCTGCGGTACCGAGCCACGCCGCATTGCCGGTCTTGGTATCCGCGGCGATCAGACCGGTCGGCGCGATGCCGGTGGCCGTGGCCCACATGCCTTCCTTGCCGAAGGCCAGCTCGACGTCGTTCTCGGTGAAATGCACCGTGCTTTCGGTTTTGAGCTTCGCCGGATCGTGCGCCACCATGGCGGCCACGTAATCGCGCGCGAACTGCGACAGGCACTCGTGATCGCAATCGATGGCCTGCCAGGCAGTGCGCTCGCCCGGCGCCTGCGCATGCGCCACGGCGGCAATGGCCAGAAGGAATACGGGTAGGAACTTCTTCATGTGAACCTCGACGCGCCAGTCAATGCGGCAACGGGATGGCGATGGCCTTGAATGGCCCGGGATCCTTGCCGCGCAATTTGGGATCCATCAGGTAGTTGATCTTGCCTTCCACGGTGTACACGGTATGGCCGATCAGCGTGACGTTGGGCGAGGACTGCAAGCCGTCGCGAAGCACCTGAATGTGCGCACGGTCGCCATCGATGGTGACCAGCGTGATGCAACCGGCGGTGCCCTCGGCCTGCAGGAAACGGTTGCCGCCAATGGGCCTGAGGCCATCCGGGCCGCCCATCGTGCGATCCGTGTCGAGCAGCGTCAGACCGGCCGGCCTGCCGCCGGCCGGCAGCGTGACGCGCCACAGCTGCTGCTTCTGCACATTGTTGATGTACAGCCTGCCGTCGCCGGCAAAGGCGATGCCGTCGATGCCCTTGAGGCGATCATCGCTGACCACAACCTGCAAGGCGTTGCCACCCCTGGGCAGTTTCAGGATGCGGCCGCCGGGCGTGTCGGTGGCATAGGCCGCCCCATCCGGCCCGATGGCGATGTCATTGCAGGTACCGCCCGGGGCCGGGAACGGCCAGCGGCCGATGACCTTGCCGGTGTGCAGATCAAATGCGGCCACTTCCGAGGGTGCCTGCGGCCCGGGTGTGCGCGCGAAGGAATTCGGCACCGAGCACACCCACAGACGTCCGTCCCTGTCATCGGCCAGCACGCCGAATGTCGAACGCAGACCATTTTCGGCATTCGGCGTGATGAAGGGCTCCGCCGTGGTGTCCCGCGGGCCGGCACGATAGATCGTGCCGGTGATGCTGCCCACGAACAGCGAACCGTCCTTCGAGGAGGAGATGCTCTCCGGATGCACACCCTTGGCGTCGATCAGGATGTCGCCACGCTCCGGAATTGCCGCGGGATCCATCGCGCAGCCCGCGAGCAGCGCGAGCGCCAGTAAACTGCCTGCCTTCATGCCCCCAGCCCGTCAGAATCTTGTTGCAGTTGAGAATACCGCACTTCAGCGCGACAACCGCCCTCGCGGCGGTTATCGCACACGATGCGGGCCGCTCAGCGTGAATCGGGCAATGCGAAAACGAACACCGACGAGCTGCGCACCGGCGGCAGGGTGATCTCCGGTACCAGCCCCGGCCAGGTGGTGGTCGACGGACTGCCGTAGCCGGTGATCAGGGCCACATACTGCTTGCCATCCACGGTGTAGGTGATCGGCGTGCCGTTGGGCACATCCGGCAGCCCCACGCTCCACAGCTTGGTGCCGTTCGCGGCGTCATAGGCCGAGTAGCGCCGGTCCAGCGCGCCGGCGAACACCACGCCGCCCGCGGTAGCCAGCACACCGGTGGTCTGTGGCGCGCGCTGGCGCGCCTTCCAGAGCGTCTTGCCGGTATGCGTGTCGATGGCCTGCAGCAGGCCAAAGCGGCCGTCACTGTCCGGGCGCGGCGATATCGAGGGGTTCACGCCGGTGGACAGGAAGCCGCCGCGCGTGCCCTTGGGCACGGGCGTCAACGTTACGCAGGCATCCACGGCCACCACGTAGAACACGCCATGCTGCACATCGTGCGAGGTGGGCATCCAGTTGCGACCGCCGCCGTCGAACGGGCACAGCGTGATCGGATGGTCCAGCCCGCCGGGAATCTTCGACTGGTCGATGCGCTTCACGCCGGTCTTCGGATCCGCGCCGGTGATGAAATTCTGCAGGCCCATGTCGAAATGGCCCAGGTACTCGCCCGTGGCGGCATCCAGCGCGTCGAACCAGCCTTCCTTGCCCGAGGTGACCACGGCCTTGCGCGTCTTGCCGTTGATCTGCAAAGGCACGATGGCACGCTCGAAGGCCCAGTCCATGTCCCACTGGTCGTTCTTCATGTGCTGGTAGTACCAGACCAGCTTGCCGGTGCGCGGGCGAATGGCCAGTGTCGTATCGGTATACAGCGCATCGGTATTCGTGCCGGGCTTGCCGGAGGGGAAGCGCATCGGGCCCGTGTCGTAGGTCGGGCCGGGCCCAAAGTAGGCCAGGTCCAGATCCGCGTCGTAGGTCCCGGAAGTCCACACCGAGCCACCGAAGCGTTTGTCCACCGGCAGTCCATTCCAGCTGTTGCCCCCCGGTTCCCCCGGCTGTGCGATGGTCTTGAAGCGCCACAGTGGCTTGCCGGTCTCGGCATCCAGTGCCGCGATGGATGATCCGCCGGGAATCTGCGCGCCCACGATGCCCTGCATGACCACGCCGTTGGCGACCAGCGGCCCGCCCGAGATGGTGCCCTCGCCCTGCCCCACGTCGCGATCCCACACCACCCGCCCATTGCGCGCATCCAGCGCCACGATGTGCAGGTCGGAGGTGGCAACGTAGAGCTTGTCGTCCCACAGGGCCATGACGCGCTTGGAGGTCAGGCGCTGGCGCTGCGGCAGGTGCCGTTCATATCGCCACAGCTCATCGCCGCTTTTGCCATCCAGCGCGAAGACGCGATCGCCGTAGGCGTACACGTACAGCACACCGTTGTGAAACAGCGGTTCGATGGTGTTGGGACCAGGCGGCAACGTCAGCGACCAGGCCATCTGCAGCTTGTCGACGTTGTCCTTGTTGATCTGCGTGAGCGGCGAGAAGCCACGACCCTCGTGGCCGCGCCGCCAGGATAACCACTCGCCGGGCGGGGGGTTGCTGATCATGGCCTCGGTCACCGGCGTGTAGTGATCCAGCGGATTGGCATGTCCGGGCCACGCGGGCACCTTCACACCGGGCGTCACGTTCATGAAGCCGCCGGCACGCAACTGTTCCTGCCCGGACAATGCCTTGCCGGGCACCTTCATCGAGGCGAGCACGGCCGGGTCGGCCGCCAGCGCCCTCTGGCCCGGCGCGGCGCCGTTGTCGGCCATCAGCTTTGCCAGCAGCGCCGCATAGGTGGCGTCGTCGAGCTGACCGACCGCCGCCGGCGGCATGGAACGCCGCAGGTAGGTATACAACTGATCCAGGGGCGCACCACCCCACTGGTTCTGGAAGGCAAGGCCCTTGAGCGCCGGGCCGAACTGCCCGCCCTGCAGCGACTCGCCGTGACAGGCCGCGCAGTACTGCCCGTAGGCAACGCGGCCGGCCTCGGCCTGGGCGGCGGTGAAACCCGGGGGCGACTGGGCCGCAGCAGCCGACGCCAATGCCAGCACCGCGGCCGCGGCGCTGATCCGAACCTTGAAGCTCGCCATACGGGATGCCCCCCTCTTCTTGTAGCGGGGATCATCACCCGGCACGGCGCACCGTGCCAAGTCGGGTGCGCCGCCGGGGCGCCAGGCGAGCCTGGCGCGGCTCTTCAGGGCAAGGTGTTCTCCAGCACCAGCACGCCGGCGCCGGTGTTGGAGATCGGCGCGTGGTAGTGCTTGTGCACCACCTTCACGTTGTCCTGCAATGCGCCGCGCATCACCAGCCACATGATGGTCTCGATGCCTTCGGTGCCGGTGCGACGCATGATCTCGGCGTTGCTGAACTGGGTGAACCACTCCGGATCAGCCGCGATGCGGTCCATGGTCTCCAGGTCGAAATCCACGTCGATGAAGCCGGCGCGCTCGCCCTGCAACTGGTGGCTCATGCCACCGGTTCCCATCACGACCACTTTCAGGTCCTCGGAATAGGATTCGATGGCCTTGCGCAGCGCGTAGCCCAGCTTCAGGCAGCGCGCGGCCGTCGGGACCGGGTGCTGCACCACATTCACCGCCAGCGGAATGGCCTTGATCGGCCACACCTCATGCGTGCCATACAGCGCCCGGATGGGATTCACGAAACCGTGATCGACCTTCATCTCCTGGCAGGTGCAGATGTCGAACTCCTGCGCCACCAGGCTCTCGGCGATATGCCACGAGAACTGCGCGTCCCCGGTGAACGGCGCCACCGGCTTCAGTGCCCAGCCTTCATCGGCGTTGTAGTAGGTGTCGGCACAGCCCAGCGCGAAGGTCGGCACCTTGTCGAGGAAGAAGTTCAGGCCGTGGTCGTTGTAGACCACGATGGCCACGTCCGGCTTGTGCTTCTGCAACCAGGCCTTGGCCGGCTCATATCCGTCGAAGAAGCGCTTCCAGTAGGGTTCCTGCGTCAGGCCGTTGGCGATGGCATTGCCTACCGCGGGAATATGCGAGCTTGTTACGCCGCCGATGATCCTAGCCATTCCAGTAACCCCCACGCTTGGCCAGCTTCTCCTCCAGACCTTCCCTGTTCTTGAGCAGCTTGGCCTGGAATTCCGGCGTCGTGACGCCCTGCATCTTCGCGCCGCAATCCTGCACCGAGGTGCCGCGCGGAATGGCCATCTTGGCCATGTAGTAGATGTTGGCGCCCGCCCGGAGCATGCCCAGGAAATCCTGCTTGACGACGAATTCCTTGTACTTGCCGGTCACGCCGTACTTGTCGCAGTAGGCGGCCGGGTCCCGGTCGAACTCGTCGCGGTTGGCTTCCTCGCAGAAGGAAAACAGCAACTTGTTCAGCGGATAGGAATCGTGCGCGTGCTTGCCGTCGAACACATAGGTGCCCGGTATGTCGTCGTAGTCGTGCTTGTCCCAGGCCATGGCTGGTTCCACCCCTCTCTCGAACGCCAATTTCATAGTGATTGCAGGGGCAGCATTATAGTTCCCCGCAAGCCGAAAAGCCGGCGAACATGGAAATTGGCAGCCGCGGCACGCGGCCCGGGCGGCTCAGGCTGCCTTGCGCAGGGCCTCGGCGGATGCCGGCTGCGTGGCGGCGTCGGGTTGTTCCCACAGCGACAGCAGGCCGGAGCGCTCCTCGACCAGCGCCGTGCAGTGCTCCACCCAGTCGCCGTCATTGCAGTACTGAACGCCGGCGATCCGGGCCACGCGTGGCCGGTGGATGTGGCCGCACACGATACCGTCGAAACCGCGGGCAGAGGCGGCGCAGGCCGCGGCCTGCTCGAAGCGCTGCACGTAGGTCATGGCATTGCCCACCCTGGACTTCAGCCAGGTGACCAGTGACCAGCGCGGCAGCCCCAGCAGCGTGCGGATGAAATTGACCGGGCGATTCACGAACAGGATGGCGGAATACAGCGCGCAGCCGATCAGTTTCAGGGCCGGGCTGAAGCGCACCGCGGCGTCGAAGGCATCGCCGTGCATCACCAGCAGGCGCCGTCCGTCACGCGTCACGTGCACGCATTCCTCGTGCACTTCGACGCCCGCCAGCATGCTGCCGGCCAGCAGACGCGCCTTGTCATCGTGGTTGCCGGGCACGTAGATGACGCGGGTGCCGCCACGCGCCTTCTCGACGATCAGCCGCAGCACTTCGTGATGTGCGGCCGGCCAGTAGATGCCGCGGCGCATGCTCCACAGATCCACCACATCCCCCACCAGATACAGCGTGTCCGTCTCCGACGCGACGCAGGAAGGCCGCGATCTGGCCGGCCTGGCATTCCCGGGTACCCAGATGCAGATCGGAGATGAAGGCAGCCCGGACTCTGGCCTGTACGTGCAGCATGGCAGACATGTTCCAGTGGACTCCGTGAGTTACTCCTGCTGCTTGAGCATCCTTCCGAAGGAGTCTTAACAACTCGTTATTTTCGCGTGAATTTCCGGTTACAGGCCGCTGTGGATGAGATTCGACTCGAACTGTGTCGTGCAGCTCGACCAGTCGTAGCGACGCGCGCGCTCCCGGCAGGCGCCCGGTGAAGCGCGTAGTGCCCGCCGCGCCGCACTGGCCAGATTCCGGTCCAGCGCCCCGGTGCGCCCGTCCTCGATCACGTCCACCGGGCCGGTCACCGGAAACGCCGCCACTGGCACGCCACAGGCCATGGCCTCCAGGTTCACCAGTCCGAAGGTATCGGTCAGGCTCGGGAACACCATCACATCGGCGGCGGCGACATGGCGCGCGAGTTCCTCGCCATGCTGGTAGCCGACGAAGTGCGCTTCCCGGTACTGGCGCTGCAGGCGTGAACGCTCGGGTCCGTCGCCCACCACCAGCTTGCTGCCATCCCAGGCCATGCCCAGGAACGCATCGAGGTTCTTTTCCGGCGCCAGACGACCCACGTAGATGGCCACGGGTCGCGGCAATTGCAGCCATGACTTGTCACGCGGCCGGAACAGCTCGCAATCCACGCCGCGCCGCCAGCGCACCAGGTTGCGAAAGCCCCGGGTCTGCAGCTCATTGTGCATCGACGGCGTGCTGACCATGCAGCGCTCGCCGGCCTGATGAAACCAGCGCAGCGCGGCGTAGGACCAGTCGATGGGCACCGGCAGGCGCTCGCGCAGGTACTGCGGGAACTGGGTGTGGTACGAGGTCGTGAAGCGCAATCCCAGCCTGCGGCAATGCGCGCGCACGGAAAACCCGATGGGCCCTTCGGTGGCAATGTGTATGGCTTCGGGCCGCGCGCTTTCGAAAATCTCGGCGACCCGGCGCTGCACGCCCAGCGCGAGACGAATCTCGCCGTAGCCGGGACAGGCCACTGTCTTGAAGCGCTGCGGCGTCAGCACCTCCACGCTGTGACCGCGGCGCTCCAGCTGGGCGATGGTCTGTCGCAACGTGCTGACCACGCCGTTGGTCTGCGGCAACCAGGCATCCGTGGCAATCAGTATTCGCACGGGCAGTTCTTGTACGTGCATGGCGTGACCGCACGATGACATCCACGTGCCAGCGCATGTCATGGAACTGCAACCGCATGGTTATACAAACGCGGAAACTTCAACAGGAAGGGTCCATGAAAGAGTTTCTCGAGACACTGCGCACGCAACGCTGGGACGATCATCGCTACTATCATCACAGCCGCATCAACCAGTCACTGCACTTCGTCAGCGCGATGAGTTTCATCTGGGCCTATACGCTGTTGTTCTCCGACCCGGCGGCGGCCGCGCTGGTGGCATGGTTCGTCGCGATGACGACCCGTCAGGCCGGCCATTTCTTCTTCGAGCCCAGGGGCTACGACGAGGTCAACCACGCCACGCACGAGTACAAGGAAGAGATCAAGGTCGGCTACAACCTGCGGCGCAAGGTCGTGCTGATGAGCATCTGGGCGCTGACCCCGCTGCTCATGCTGGCCGATCCGACGCTGTGCGGGCTGCTGCCGGCCGCACCAGCCCGTCGCGCCTTCGTGCACAACGTCGGCGACCATCTGGCTGGTGCTCGGCGTCGGCGGGCTGCTGCTTCCGCACCGTCCAGCTGTTCTTCATACGGATCCGCAGACCGGACTGGTGTGGGTGACCAAGATCCTCACGGATCCGTTCCACGACATCAAGCTCTACTACAAGGCGCCGTTCCACCTGCTGCGCGGCGAGCTGGTCGACCCGGACCACGCACGCCATCGCGCCTGAAGCAGCTCACGGGCCAGTCCGCGGCGCAGTGCGCGCCGCGGATCGTCCACGGCCGGCGCCCACCACCAGCCGGCATCGCGCATCTTGGTGGCCGCCGCCAGGATGCGTTCGACCACCAGCCGAAGTCGGCCTCGGTGTAATTCAGGCTGAAGATGAGCCGGCCGCTGCCGACCCAGCTGAGCACCAGCCCCTCGGCGCGCAGGTAGTATCTGCAACATCCACTTGTAGCGCGACGGCGCCTCGTAGCACGATCGTCCACACGCGACCAGTCGCCGACCCGCAACGGCAGGCTCGCCTGCGCCAGGCGCGCGTTCAGATGCGCCGCGCGCGGGCCATCCACATATCGATCGAGGCCTCATAGCAGCTGGCGCTGCACCGTCCGGCGCTCCAGATGCAGCAGGAACTCGTTCATCGCGCCCATCACGTAGGGGTGGGAATTGAACGTGCCGCGCGCGAAGCAGATGTCGGCCGGACGGTCCTCGCGAAAGCGCCGCATCAGCTCGTGCGCGCCCGCAGAGCACGCCGACCGGCAGCCCGCCGCCCAGGCGTCTTGCCGTAGGTGACCAGGTCGGCCTGCACGCCGAAGTACTCCTGCGCGCCGCCGAGCGCCGAGACGGAAGCCCATGAAGACCTCGTCGAAGATCAGCACGATGCCGCGCGCGCGTGCAGACCTCGCGCAACTGCCGCAGCCACGCTGCATAGGCCGCACGGTCGAAGCGTGCGCGGCGCGCGCCATCGACCAGCGCCGAATCGGCCGGGCGCGGCACCGTTGGGATGCAGCGCCTGCAGCGGATTGACCAGCACGCAGGCGATGTCATCGCGCGTTTCGCAGCACGCGCAACGACAGGCTCGGTTCATGTCCGGACAGCGTGTAGGTATCCGGCTCGGTCTGCGGGTTGCCGACGCCCGGCTGCACGTCGCCCCACCAGCCGTGATAGGCGCCGCAGAAGCGCACCAGCCTGCGCCGCCCGGTGTGATAGCGCGCCAGGCGCACGGCCTGCATCACCGCCTCGGTGCCGGACATGTGGAAGGAGACCTCGTCGAGGCCGGAGATTCGCGCAGGCGACGCACGTTGTACTGCACCACCGGATGTAGCGACCCAGCACCGGCCCCAGTGCCGCCACCCGCTCGGGCGCCGCGCTCGATGCAGCCCTTGTAGAACTCGTTGCCCAGCAGGTTGACGCCATAGGAGCCGGTCAGGTCCAGACCGCGGTTGCCGTCCAGGTCGACCAGCCAGGGCCCGTCCGATGCGGCCAGCATGGTTCCCAGCGGCAGTTGCTCACGCAACCAGCCACTGAACGGAAACGGCACGCGATAGCGGGACGTGAAATCCAGGTCCGCCACCGCCGGGGCCAGCTCGCACAAGGCGGCGCTGGTCTTCGGATAGCGTGCGCGAAACTGCTCCCGCAGCCCGTCAAACGCGGCGCGCCGGCGCGCCACCACCGCCTCCGGCGCCCCATCGGCACCGAAGAAGCGGGCCTCGTCGTAGGTCAGCGCGGGCACCAGCCGGGCCAGGCGACGCGCCATGCGCGGATGGCCGGCCAGCCCGGGGTGCTTGGCACGCGAGAGCAGCAGACGCGCCTGCGCCCGCCGCGCCGTCCACAGGGCCGCCGCCACGGCGGCCGCCACCAAACCCCACTTGCCGCTTGCCATCACGTGACGCCCTTCAGATTACTGCCCAAGGTAGTCACGACATGTGACGTAACGATGAATTGCGCGGGCTTGATACACATATTCTTCACCCCAACGTCACGAACCAGTAGCGCATGCCGCACAATATGCTGGTCACATATGGCAAGGATCTCCGCACCATCACGCATCGCCGGAACTCTGGCCTGGCTGGATCAGGTCGAGCTGGCAGCCTGTCGCCGCTTCAACGGTGCCGTCCATTCGGCGGGACTGCTCAAGCTGTTCAAGGTGGCGAGCCGCGTCGGTGATGGCGTGTTGTGGTACACGCTGATCGCCGTGCTGGCGATCACCTACGGCCCGGAAGGCCGGCACATTTCCCTGCAATGCGCCGCGGCGGGCATCATCGGGCTGGCCATTTACCGGACCCTGAAGAACGTGCTGGTGCGCGAACGCCCCTACATCACGCATGCGGCCATCGTGTGCGCGGGCCGGCCGCTGGACCGTTTCAGCTTTCCGTCCGGACACACGCTGCACGCGGTGAGCTTCACCGTGATCATCTGCAGCGGGCTGCCGGTTCTGGCCTGGATTCTGGTGCCGATGGCACTGCTGATTGCCGGTTCGCGCGTGGTGCTGGGCCTGCACTACCCCACGGACGTGGTGGTCGGCGGCACCATCGGCGCGCTGGTGGCCGCGCTGGTGCTGAACCTGCCCATCTTCTAGAAGAGCGCGTCGGGCCGGTCAGCCTGCCTCGCGCTGACGCACCGCCTCGTACAACAGCATCCCGCAGGCCACCGACACGTTCATGCTTTCGATGGCGCCGAGCCGCGGCAGCCGCACCAGATAGTCACAGGATTTGCGCGTCAGCTCGCGCAGACCATCGCCCTCGCCGCCCATCACGATGGCCCTGGAGCCGGCCAGGTCCGCCTGCCAGGCCAGCTCACCGCCGTTCATGTCGGCGCCGACAATCCACTGGCCGGCCTCCTTCAACAGCTTCAATGCGCGGGACAGGTTGGTCACCGTGACCAGCGGTATGGTCTCTGCCGCTCCCGCGGCCACCTTGCGCACCGTGGCGTTCATGCCGGCGGAGCGATCCTTCGGCACCACCACCGCCAGGGCACCACAGGAATCGGCCGTGCGCAGGCAGGCGCCGAGGTTGTGCGGGTCCTGCACGCCGTCCAGCACCAGCACCAATGGCACGACCGCCGTCGTCACCGCATCGAGCAATTCGTCTTCATGCCACGGCGCCAGCGGTTCGACCTCCGCCAGCACGCCCTGGTGCTTCACCTCGCCCGCGCGGGCCGTAAGCTGTCGCGCGTCGAGCCGTTCGGCGTGTACGCCGGCGCTCTGGGCCAGCTGCAACAGGTCACGCATCCGTCCGTCATCGCGGCGTGCATCCACGCACAGGCGGCGGATTCGTACCGGCGAGCGCGTCAGCAGCGCGCGCACCGCATGCAGCCCGTAGACGGTCGCGCTCGGGCTCACCCGCCCTTCTTCCCGCCGCGCCTGGAGCCTCCCCCGCGCGCCGGCTCCAGTGCCGATACCAGGTCCAGATCGATCAACCCCTCCACCGGATTCACGGCCGTCACGATCACGCGCACATGGGCGCCGAGCTGCAGGCGCCGCTTGGTACGCACGCCGATCCAGGCCTGCAATGCCTCGTCCTTCACGTATTCATCGTCACGCAGGTTGTCCAGATGCAGCAGGCCGTCGGCCGCGGCCTCCACGATCTGCACGAAGCAGCCGAAATCCACCACCGAGGTGATGACGGCCTCGAAAGTCTGGCCGATGCGGTCGCGCAGGTAGATGCACTTCAGGTACGCCTCGACGTAGCGGTCGGCCTCGTCGGCGCGCTTCTCGCACAGGGTCAGGTGCTGACCCAGCACCTCCATCTGCGCCGCATCGTAGGCCCGGCCCGCCGGATCGGCAGCCGACAGCATCGCCTTGATCGTCCGGTGCACCACCAGGTCCGGATAGCGGCGGATCGGCGAGGTGAAATGCGCGTAGTGCGTCAGGGCGAGGCCGAAGTGGCCGATGTTCTCGGGCTGGTAGGTGGCCTGCATCAGCGAGCGCACCACCAGCGTTTCGATGAAGGGCTTCAGCGCCGGGTCCTTGATGCGCGGCGCGATCTTCTGCAGGTCCCGCGTAGTGATCTCGGCGGGCAGTTCCACCCCCACGCCGACCGCGCGCAGCGTCTTGACCAGCGTTTCGAGCTTGCGCTCGTCCGGTTCGCCGTGCACCCGGTACAGCGTCGGCCGCTTGCGCTGGCCCAGCACCAGCGCCGCGGCCGACATTGGCCAGCACCATGCATTCCTCGATCAGCCGGTGCGCATCGTTGCGCCGTGGCAGGTCGATGGCGGTGATCTGCTCGGCCTCGTTGAACACGAACTTGGCCTCGGGCGCGTCGAAGTCCAGCGCACCGCGCCGCTGGCGCGCCTTCAGCAGCACGCGGTACAAGTCCACCAGCGGCTGCAACTTCTCCACTGGCACGCCCAGACTGGCGCGCGCCTCGGGCCGTCCCTCGAACAGGGCCGCGAACGCCTGGTCATACGTGAGCCTGGCATGCGAGCGCATCACCGCCGGATAAAAGCGCACGTCCTGCAGGTGGCCGTTGCGCTGCACGTTAAGGTCCGCGGCCAGACACAGCCGGTCCACCTGCGGTTTCAACGAACACAGCTCGTCCGACAGCGCCGCCGGCAACATCGGCAGCACGCGCTGCGGGAAGTACACCGACGTGCCACGCTCGCGCGCCTCCACATCCAGCTGCATGCCTTCACGCACGTAGTGGCTCACGTCGGCGATGGCCACCACCAGACGGAAACCCTCGGGCGTGACTTCGGCAAACACCGCATCGTCGAAATCGCGCGCATCCTGGCCGTCGATGGTCACCAGCGGCAGGCCGCGCAGGTCCACGCGGCGCGCGGACTCGGCCGAATCGACCTGGGTGCCATGCCCGACGGCATCGGCAAGGGCTTCGGCGGAAAAGTCGCGCGGCAGCGAGAGCCTGGCGATGGCCGCTTCGGTGGCCAGCGTCACGGGCTTCTCCGGATCGAGCAGGCGCTCCACCCTGGCCACGCCTGCACCGCCGCCGCCCTGGGGGTACTTGACGACGCGCGCGATCACCCAGCTGCCCTGGCGCGCACCGTTCAGATGCTCCGGCGCCACGGCGCAGTACAGATTCAGCCGACGGTCGGCCGACTGCACGCTGGCCGCGCGGCCGCGGATCTCCACGGTCGCCAGGAAGGCGCCGACCCCGCGCGCCAGCACCTCGATGAGCTGCCCCGACCAGCGTCCGTCATGCCCCTGTGTGGCACCGATGCGTACCTGGTCGCCGTGCATGACCCCGACCATCTCTTTCGGGGACAGGAAGATGCTCTCGGCCAGCTCCTCGCTGCGCACGAAGCCGAAGCCGGCACGGTTGGCCGACACCACGCCAGTCAACGTGCGCGTCGGACCGCCCGACGCCCGCTTGCCCCCGCGCTGGCCGAATTGCGGGGCGCGCCGCGCCTGTGGCGGCGCCTTGCCGTGGCTGGAGGAACGGTGGGGTTTCTTGCTGCGGGATCGTTTCAGGGGAGGCCTCTGTTGCAGGGCCGCGAGGCGGCGCGATGCGGCCCAGTCTAGCGACTGACCCACCCGGGCGCCCGTTCATTGACTTGATTCACGCCCTTGCGTACATTGCGCCGCCCACCGTATGCCCAGGTGGCGGAATTGGTAGACGCACTAGTTTCAGGTACTAGCGGGTAACACCGTGGAGGTTCGAGTCCTCTCCTGGGCACCATCCCCTTTCCCGTTGAACAGGCAAGCAGAGGGTTCCGGGAATATCCTTCCGTGAAACTCGGGCGCATTGCCTGAACCGGCTGCAAGATCCTGTCGACTGTCATGTGTATCCGCATCTTGCGAGCGCAGTCGACAGCCATTTGCCTCGCGAATGTCACGATCGCTGGCTCCTGCGCGTCTAATCAGCCAGGCGGTCCCTGCGGGCAGTTGGCGTCGCGCCGCCATATGCGTGGTTGAGGAGATTCGGATGATCAGTATCCATGAGCGACGTGCCAGGTTTCGCGCATTGCATGAGTCGGGTTGTTTCGTGCTTCCCAATCCGTGGGATGGAGGCAGTGCCATCCGGCTGGCCAAGCTGGGCTTCGTCGCGCTGGCCTCGACCAGTGCCGGCGCCGCCTGGGCACTTGGCAAGGAAGATGGCGAACTGTCGCTGGAGGAAGTATTGCAGCACCTGCGGCTTCTGGTCGGCATCACCGACCTGCCGATCAATGCCGACTTCGAGGCTGCGTTCGCCGACACTCCCGCGGGAGTCGCGACCAGTGTCGAACGCTGCATCGAAACCGGCGTGGCCGGCCTTTCCGTCGAGGACCGCATGGGCCACTCCCTCTTCCCCTTCGATGAGGCCGTCGAGCGCATCCGCGCCGCACGCGCAGCCATAGACCGTTCGGGCCAGAATGTCGTGCTGGTCGGCCGCTGCGAGTCCTTCCTTATCAACCAGCCTGACCTGCCATCCACCATCGAGCGGCTGCGGGCCTACAGCGCTGCCGGTGCCGATTGCCTCTATGCTCCCGGAATCAAGGACCTTTCGTCCATTTCACGGCTCGTCCGGGCGGTCGACAAGCCCATCAACGTGCTTCTGGCAGGCACGGAATTGAGCGTAGTGGATCTGGCGGAAGTCGGTGTCAGGCGGATCAGCGTGGGCGGCGCGCTCGCACGCACCGCCTGGACCGCCTTTGAAGCCCAGGCAAGCCGCCTGTATGCAGAAGGCCGCCTCTGACCTCAGGTCGAAACTTCAGTACCCGATGACCTGACGGAGCAATAGGACCGCCAGCCGGCCAAGCGGTTCATCGTTGCGGACCAGCACCGTGGTTCATGGCGCTGTGAATGCCGTATGCGGCGAGAACACGCGCATCTTCAAAGGCAGCACATGAGACTCCAGCCGTTCCATCGCGCTATGCAGGTCAGGAACGACCTTCTGCGCCCCGACGACGCGCGGGCACTCTCGCCGCTGCGACCCTGGATGCACCAGAACCCGCGAGCGCCGCGGCGGCCAGTTCGCCGATAGCGCGCATGGCCGGTTCGAACCGTACATCGCGCGGATGCCCATAGTTCAGCCGCAGGCAATTACCGAACTGGCGCGTTGCCGAGAATATCTGGCCCGGCGCAATGTTGATGCCGCGCCGCAGTGCGTCGCGATGCATCTGCAGCGTGTCCACACCCGGCGGAAATTCCACCCACAGGAAGTAGCCGCCGGCAGGTGTGCTCAGGTGTGTCCCCGGCGGGAAGTAGCGGGCCGCGAGACGGGCGGCAAGATCGCGCTGACTGGCCAGGGTGCGCCGCAGCTTGCGCAGGTGCCGTTCGTAGCCACCATGTGCGAGGTATTGCGCCAGCGCCTGCTGCGAAGGAACGGCGCAGGACAGCGAGGTCATGATCTTGGCCTGCGCGATGGCCGGTGCGTAGCGCCCACCCGCCACCCAGCCGATGCGGTAGCCGGGCGCAAGGCACTTGGAAAAAGACCCACAGTGCATGACGAGGCCGCGTGTGTCGAAGGACTTCACCGCTGGCAGCGGCCTCGCACCGTAATAAAGCTCGGCGTACACATCGTCCTCGATCAGCGGCACATCATGCGCCTCGAGCAGTCGCATGAGCTCACGCCGGCCGGATTCGGACAGGCTGCTGCCTGTGGGGTTCTGGAAGCTCGGCATGAACCAGCAAGCCTTCACCGGATGGCGTCGCAACGCAACAGCGAGTGCGTCGAGGTTCAGTCCACCACGCGGATCGCAAGGAATCTCGACGGCCTTCAGACGCAATCGCTCCAGAGCCTGCAGCGCGGCATAGAACGCGGGCGATTCAATCGCTACCGCATCGCCGGGGCGCGTTACTGCCTGCAGCGAGAGAGTGAGCGCCTCCATCGCACCATTGGTAATGAGGATGTCGTCGGCTGCAACGCGGGTGCCGGACTGCGCGTAACGTAGCGCGATCTGGCGACGCAACCGCTCGTTGCCGGGAGGAAGGTCTTCGACCATACGCGCCGGCACGAGGTGCCGCATGCCGAAGGACAGGGCCCGGGCCAACTGGCGCAGCGGAAACAGTTCCACTCCCGGAAAGGCGGAGCCAAGCGGGGCGAACCCGGGCGTGCGCGTGGCAGCCAGCACCTCGAAAACCAGATCGCTCACAGCTACCGGACGCAAGCGGGCGGGGTTGGAATTGGCGCGAACAACAGGGGCAATTGCGTGCCGGGTCACGAAGAAACCGGAACGCGGGCGTGATTCGATCAAACCGCGCGCCTGCAGCAGATAGTAGGCCTCGAACACGGTGGAGGGGCTGATGCGGCGACGGCGACTGGCCTCGCGCACCGATGGCAGCCTTGCGCCCGGCACCAGATCGCCCTGCCGGATCATCGCGGCCAGCTCATCGGCGTAGCGCTGGTAACGTCTGGGTCTCGGCATGGGTTCCCATCTGATATGGTTTTAAAGTGAATGATCTGTACATATTGACCATAGCAGATGTGCCGTAGCATACGGCAATGACCGGACGACAGGAATCGAAGTTCTTCAAAGGCCTGCTGCTCGTGATCACACCAGTTGGCGTGGTGATCGGTCTGCACGAAGCCTGGCGGCTGGCCGGAGGAATGATTGTGCTGCTGGCCATGCAAATCCTGATCCTCACCCTCGTGGCTGTCGCGCTGGTACACAGGATCCGGAAGGAGGATCGATGACGTCCCTGCTGCTGATCGGTGCATTGGGCCTTGCGGTGTTCAGCCTGACCCAGGCGATGTTCGCGATGGCGCGCGGCCCGGACGAATCCGGTGCCGTGGTGAGGGCGCTGACCCGGCGTATCGTGATCTCGGTGCTGCTGTTCGCATTCCTTATGCTGAGCTGGAAGTTCGGCTGGCTGGAACCTCACCGGGCATTCGGAGGCCCGTGACGTCAGTGGTTTCGCCCGCCAACCCCGGCGGCAATATCACCGCCGCTGCGTCGTCGACAATGGCCCTGCGGGTACAAATGGGGGTATCGGGGTCGCTAAGCGTCTTGCTATCCCAGCGAAATCAAATCCTCAGCAACAATCCAGCCCTCTCCTGGCCAGGCCTCCTCATGGCCCCCACTGCTGCCGTTTAAGGCGGACTGTCACCGGGCTGCCGAGCTCTTCGGCATCTTCGCCCAACGCAAACGAATACGACCCGGGTGCAATGAGCCATCCGTCAGTCGAGTACTCGGCAACTATCCTCGGCTCCAACTGGACCGTAACTTTGCGGCTCTCCCCAGGCTTGAGCTGCACGCGCTGAAAGGCCACAAGCCGGCGTTGCGCGCCGTGGGGCATCGCTGTCATGTAGAGCTGCGCAACATATGCGCCTTCCCGCTCACCCGTGTTGCGGACCGTGAAGCTGGCCTTCATCCCGTCGACCGCGAGATCGGAGCTGCTGAAGGTCGTGTAGCTCAGGCCGTAACCGAACGGGAAAAGCACCCTCTGGCGCATCCGCGCATTCCACCGATAGCCGACGTCGGATCCCTCGATATCGTAGTCGACCTGCAGTTTGGCATCCGGCTGCGGTGCCTTGCCGACGAAGTCCGGGTCCAACCAATCCATGCCATCTATCCTGGGGCGGGGAAGATCAGCCTCCGCGGCCGGAAAAGTGATGGGCAACCGTCCAGCTGGTGGTCGAAACCGTCAACATCCGCCCGGAAACCCGGCTCGACTTCACCGGCGTTCCCCACAGCGAAGCGCTGCGTGTCACCGAACGCTGGCGACGCAAGGATGCCCGCACGCTTGAGAACCGCATCACGCTGACTGACCCGAAGGCATATGCCGAACCGTTCAGCGTGGTGCGCACCTACCAGCTGAAGCCCAAGTGGAAGATTGCAGAGTATGTCTGCGAGGAAAACAACCGCAATTCGCGCAATGAGCAGGGCAACACGTCGGACGGCGTGTCGCAGGATATGTAGCCGACCATGAGAATTCTGTCCTTCATCGCCGTGCTCATGCTGCCGGTGCCGGCAGCCCTGGCCCACCATTCCTTTGCCATCTACGACAGTGCCCACCAGGTCACGATCGAGGGCACGGTCAAGGAGTTCCAGTGGACGAATCCGCACGTGTGGATCCATGTACTGGTACACACCGACATGGGCGACGACCTGCGGCAGATTGAATGCACCAGTGTCAACTTCCTGGCGCGCAAGGGCTGGACGAAGCGGACCCTGAAGCCCGGCGACAAGGTCAGCATCACGCTCTCGCCGTTGCGCGACGGCTCCAGGGGCGGTAGCTTCCGGAGCGTCAACAGCCTCAATGGCGCGCCGCTGGTACTGGAACCGGACGAGTAGCTGGAGGTCAGCCCCGGCGGCAACCTCGGGGATCAGGTTGCAGTCGAGGGACCATGGATCGAAGAGCATTCGTCGAACCGCCGGTATTCGAGGGATTGACCCGCAAGGGCCGCCATCCCGGCGAGTCTCCCACTCCCCCGCCACCGCCCGTGTACACCGCGGTACGCGTGGACGGCCTGCTCATCGAACGCAATGTGGCAGTGAGCCTGCGTGACGGGGTGAAGATCTACGTCGACGTCTACCGGCCCGACGGAACGCCGGGCGAGCGCGATCTGGGCGTCATCATTGGCTGGGGACCCTACGGCAAGCACACCACGCCGCGCATCTACACGCGTGAGTCGGGCGTCAGGCCCGAGTGGGTGTCGAAGTACGCGGGGTTCGAAGGCGTCGACCCTTTGTACTGGTGCCGGTTCGGCTACGCGGTCATCAGTCCGGACCCGCGCGGCACCTGGTATTCCGAAGGCGAGATGCATCATGGTGGCATCACGGAAAGCAGGGACTGCTACGACCTCATCGAGTGGGCCGGCACGCAGCCTTGGAGCAATGGCAAGGTGGGGCTCAGTGGCGTGTCCTACCTTGCGGCCATCCAGTATCAGGTCGCGCCGCTCAAGCCGCCGCACCTGGCGGCGATCAACCCCTGGGAAGCCTTTTCGGACTGGTACCGTGAGTTCGCCTATCACGGCGGCATCCGCGAGACCGGCTTTCTGCCCTACGCCAGCGGCTCGATCAACTGGTCGCTCACGAGCACCGAAGACACCAATGCCAACGTGCTGGCGCACCCCTTGTACGATCGCTACTGGGAGAGCAAGGAGAATGCGCTGGAGGAAATCGAGGTACCGGCCTTTGTTGTCGCCAGCTGGACCGACCAGGGGTTTCACACGCGCGGCACGCTCGAGTGCTTCAGGAAGATGCGTTCGAAGCACAAGTGGCTGCTGGCACACGGGCAGAAGAAGTGGGGCCACTACTACGATCCGCAGAATGTGCGCCAGCTGCGCACCTTCTTCGACCACTTCCTCAAAGGGACCGACAACACGGTCCTGAGCTGGCCCAGGGTGCGCATGGAGGTACGGGAACGCGCCTACGTGCAGGCGCTGCGCGACGAGAACGAGTGGCCCCTGCGCCGCCAGAAGCTCACACCGCTGTATCTGAATGCCGGTGACGCCAGCCTTGCCACGGAAGCGCCTTCCACCGTTGCACAGGTGCGCTACGACTCGGCGGACAGATCAAAGGCGGCAACTTTCGACTATGTGCTGCCTGAAGATACCGAGATCACGGGCCACATGAAGCTCAGGCTGTGGGTTGCGGCCGCCACCCACAATGATGCCGACCTGTTTGTCGCCATCCAGAAGATCGATCGCAACGGCGAGCTGGTCGGGTTTCACTACTACGCCAGCTACGATACCGGCCCCGTGGCGCTGGGCTGGCTGCGGGCAAGCCATCGCGCGCTGGATACCACACTCTCTACACCCGAGCAGCCCATCCAGCATCACCTGCGGGAAGAGATGTTGACGCCCGCAGAGCCGGTGCCGGTCGAAATCGAAATCTGGCCGTCCTCCACCCTGTTTCGCAAGGGAGAGCGACTGCGGGTGCTGGTGAAGGGGTCGGACATCTATGCGTATCCGAACCGTGCAGCAGGCCTGCCGTTGGCGCTGCACACGGATACCCGCAACCAGGGCGAGCACATCATCTTTACCGGAGGGCAATACGATTCGCACCTGCTGGTACCGGTGATACCAGCCTGACCGAACGCGTCCGGCAATCGGGGTTGTTCGACTTTGTCGGCTAGGGCTTCGCGTGCGGCGACGCCAGCAACAACCGTACGTCACGAATGGGATCGGACACCGCCCGCGACACGGTGTTGAACACCATGGTCTGCTGGTACGTGGTGTCAAAGGCCGGCCAGCAGGCCAGCCCCGGTCCGTTGGGATTGCCGGTGCGCGCGAATTGCAGCCAGGCGGCGCTCATGGCATTGGCGACCTGCTGTGCTTCGGCGGTACCATCTCCCACCGTCTCGGATGCGCCGACATTATTGAAGACCAGCGGCACGTCCAGACCATGGTGGGCACGCAGGCGTCCGCCATTGGCCTTTGATTCCCACTCCATGCGATACAGGTACACCGCCGCGCCGCCGCCCTCGGCCCTGCGGGTGGCGACGGTTCGCGACCCCGCCCCCATGCCCAGTTCCGTGGTGACCGTGAAGTAGATATCGCTGGGCGTGGCGTTCGGGCGCAAGCGGCGCATGCCGGCAATCACCGCGTCGACATCCGCTTCGGGTATCTGCTTGACGAGATGACCGCGCAGCCGCGCCCAGTCCAGATCGAAGGCGTCGGCGGGGGAAACAGGATCGTCGTCTCGTCCTTGTTGGCACCGACGATGAGGGGAATATCCGCGGAGATACGCGGGGCGTCCGGCGTGAACGGATGCCGTGGCACCGAGCGCCCATCGAGCACCGGCCCCACGCCCAGTGGCGTGCCGCCTGTGACCACCCGCAAGGCATCCAGCAGCTGCTTCACCGGCATCGCCTGCAGCGCCTGCACCTGATCGGCCCGCAGGTGCAGCAGCTCCCGCAGGGCGTTTATCGTCTTGTCGGCCTCCGCGGCGGTGATGGCCCGTATTCCAAAGCCGCTCTGCATGATGGCCCGTTTGAACAGTCCCCTGGCCAGGGGCATTGCCAGCAGGGTGGAGACCTTTCCCCCACCGCCGGACTCACCGAAGATCGTCACCTGCGCCGGATCGCCGCCGAACTGCGCGATGTTGTCGCGCACCCAATGCAGCGCCGCAATGATGTCCAGTTGCCCGACGTTGCCGCTGTCGGCAAATTCCGGCCCGGCCTCCGGGCCCAGGTACAGGTAGCCCAATGCGTTGAGCCGATGGTTCAGGGTGACGATGACCGTATCGCCCTGCCTGGCGAGCCTGGCACCGTCCGTTGCAGGCGAAGCCCCTGAGCCGCTGACATAGCCGCCGCCGTGCAGCCAGACCATGACCGGCCGGCGCTTGCCGTCATGCACCCCGGGGGTCCAGACATTCAGCACCAGGCAGTCCTCGCTGGTGGGGATCGAGCCATCGTCCGGCTTGTCGATGCCACCCGTCGGTGGCATCTGCGGACACTGGTCGCCATATTCCAGGGCATCGCGTACGCCTTCCCAGGCCGGCGGCGGCCGCGGGGGCTTGAATCGATTTGCGCCACCGGTATCGCCCGCGTAGTGAATGCCCTTGAACACGCGGACGTCACCCTGCAGTGCACCGCGCAGCTTGCCGTTGGTTGTGGTCACTATTGGCACATCAGCTCCCTTGGCTCGCGCCTTGCCGCCGGGCGCGGCCAGCGTTACGCGACCATGCTGCAGAAGAATGTGGTACTGGGCATGACCGCCATACTTTCCATCCTCGACCGCCAGCACCGCGCAATTGATGTAGTGGCAAGCGATGACATTACAGTCGACGCAATCCGCAAGAACGATATCCTCTACATTGGCCCGCCGGTCCGCCTCGGTCCGCTCGCCGGGCACTACGAACTGCAGTCACGCTACCGCTACAACAACACGCCAGCATCGATTACCGACGTCCTGACCGGCAAAGGCTATCCCCCCGAAGGGGATCTCGGCGAGAAACATGTGGACTACGCGCTGGCGGCCAAATTCATCGGCCCGACAGGCAATCACATTCTGATTGTCACTTCCGGAGCGCGCAACGCCGGCATCCTGCAGATTGTGAGAACTCTGATCTCTCCTGCAGGAGAGGCACAAATGGCACAAAGGCTGCGCGCCAAGTCCATCGACCCGGGCGGTTCCTTTGAAGCACTGCTCACGGTAACCGGATTCAAGCGGACGGACCTTTCCGCGGCCGTTATCCAGGTCAGCGCGCTGCCCTGCCCGGCCGCCCGCTCACCCTCAGCCACCACCGCCACTCTGACGCCCTGACGCTTGCGCGCGAACACGCCTCGAGCGCCCTAAGCTGCACCAGAGCCTCATGTGGTATGCAGCAAGAAGTGCCCGTCCGGGCCCCTGCGGAATTCCACCACGTCCTCGACGTGCCACCCATTGCCGGTCGCGGCTGCCGCGACCGGGTGAACAATCGCGACACTGATCGTCTGGAGTTTCGCGTATTCCGGATGAGCAACGAGCACGCGCTCCGCCGCGGCGACAAGGTCCATTGCGGCACTGTTTCTTTCGACCTCATCGGCCATCGCGAGGGTCGCATCGCTCACTGCAATCCGCAATCGCGCCTCGCTGCTGGTCAACTCCACCGCATTGGCCGGATACTTTGCGGCTGTTGCAATGGCATCACTTATTGCCCGGATGTCGGCGGTAAATGGGACCGCTGCTTCGGGATTCGTACCACCCGTGCCGCAAGATGCAGCAAGAACAGCCATTGCGCAGATTGCAAGAAACCGTCGAACTGGATGATCGGACATTGTATTCACCTGAAGAACGATGGTTCACTTGCCCCTGTCTTGCGTTCGCACACTCAGTCGAACTGGCAACATGCGCCGCAAGCTGTTGTCACGCTGTACGTAGTGATGAATCAGCGCCGCGAGCGCGTGAATGCCAATCAGTGCGTACCCAACGTTGCCAATCAGTCCATGGACATCCTCGAGCTGCGAAGCAAGCCCCTTGTCCACACCGATCAGACCGGGCAGCCCAAGGCCGAAGAATGACAGGGCCTTGCCATCCGCATTCAGACTCAGCCAGCCCAGTACGGGCATGACGATCATGAACAGGTAGATCGCGAATTCGACCACATGCGCAACACGGAGCTGCCAACGGGGCGGAGCGGGAACGATAGGAGGACTTCGCCCCGTGAGTCGTGCAAGCAAGCGCAGCCAGACGAGAGCGAACACCGCCAGACCGAGCTGATAGTGCCAGGCCTTCAATGCCTCCCTGATCGCACTGCCCCTGGGATAGAACTCCCGCAGCTCGATGCATGCATAGACGGCGACGATGAGCGCCAACATGAGCCAATGTAACGCAATGAGCGGATTACTATAGCGACTGGTAGTTCTCGAACTCACGGATCCGCCTCCCCATGCATTACCTGCCGGCAGGCTAGTACGCCAGGCAATGCCAGCGCATCCGTACTTTCCCTCTACAGACTTAGGGACTTGTACGTACGAAATCAATGCGCACTTGCGCGGACTGCTCCTGGCTCAATGTGCCAGAAGCCGAAAAGAGAAGACAGCCGGCAATGTCGATTGCCTGCCGCAAGGTTGTCGTACCAGCCTGCCGGGAGCGGCAGGCTGGTACGCACAGCCCCGATCGACACGAATCGATCGGTTCGAAACCGCGAGTCAGCAGCAGCACGATAAGGAGATCTCGGGGAAAGGTATGGCGACATCTCTCCTTGGACCGGTACTGACTTTCCTTGAGCTGGCCGTGACGCGATGAACGCCGGCGGACTGGAAATGTCCACAAGGTCGTGGCGACAGCCACGTTGAGGCCTATGCCGCAAGTAGCGGTGTGACGATGCGCTCCAACCGCTCCTGCGTCCATACCGGCTTCTTGTCCTTCCAGCCGTCGTCCACGAGACGCCCCTGGCGATCGATGGTGAAGTTCACCGGTATGCGCCAGATACGGCCGTAGCCTTTCAGGCGATCGCTTCCCAGCAGACCCACGGGGAACTCCAGGGTCCGCGCGACTTCGCGCACCTTTGGCAGATCCTCCGCACCATCCAGACTGAATCCCAGGACCTTGAGGCCAGACGCCGCGTGTTGCCTTGCGTACGCGGACAGCAACGGCAGCTCCTCGCGACATGGCACGCACCATGTCGCCCAGAAGGTCAGGATGACGACATTGCCCTGCAGCGCGGTGGTCGAGAGGCGCGTGCCATCCAGCGTCGTCAGGGTCGCCGGCGGTGCCGGCGCGCCGACACGCAGAGAATTGGCACTCGCCAGCTCCGGCCACAACCCGCACTGGATGAGACCACCCACTGCCGCCAGGCGTGCCAGCGCGCGGCGACGCGTCAGCGTACCGAACCGGTCCTCAGAAGGCATAGGCTGCTCCGATCGTCGCGGTCCAGTGCGGGAACAGCTGGTAGCCATCCAGCTTGCTGTACACCGGTATCTGCACGAAGCCGTACGCGTGCAACCGATCCAGGACGCGCACGGTGATTCCCGGGCTGAGATAGACCGCGGTGCCGGCGGTGTCCGGCTCGTCGGCCAGGGCGCCCCGGTCGGCACTGCGGTGGGAGAAGTTCACCTGCACCTGGGGGATCCAGTTTACGTGAGCCTCGTAGCGCAGACCGGTGCTGATCGTGACGTACTTGCCGGGTTTGAAGTCATTGCCCGCATCGTTCTGCGCATGCGCCACGGGTGTCTGGTACTGGCCGTTGATGAAGGCATCAAAGTTCTGGCTCACCGCCTTGTAGAAATAGGCCCCGAGTATCAGATCGGTGCTGCCGGTGCCGGCCTGCAGGCTGGCATCCAGCGCTTCGCCGGCGGCGGGTCCGTCGCGGAACTGCGTGTGCGTGCCGTACTTTCCGGTGGGCAGCTTGATGCCCAGCTGGAGCCCGAAATTGTGGGTGGGCAGCAGGCCCTGGAAGTTGGTGATCAACTTGATGTCCCCCAACTTGGAGAACTTGGCGCTGCTGATCTGATCCGCTGCGGTTTCGTTGCTCGAATACGGTGCCTGCTGCTCACCGTAGGTCGTGTGGTAGCGATCGACGTACGGAACCAGCAGATTGAAGCTCCAGTTCGCGCTTGGGCTGTAGCTGATGCCAAGCGTGAAGTAATGGTTGATCGTCTGCTTCTCGATCTCGCTGGCGTCCGCGCCGGGGTCGGCCGGAGAGTTGACGACCTGCTCGGGAGTCGCGGAGTGGGTACCGCGGCGCAGCCGGTTCTGGTCGATGTAGTCGTATTGAAGATTCATGCGCCAGCCGGTGGCAGAGGAGTAACCGGTGGCCGCATCGGCACTGAGCGTGCAACCGCAGGTCGCGCAGGCCAGGGCGGCCCCTGAGCCGGCACCACAGAGAACCCCGGCAACGGAGAGTGAAACGAGACGCTTGACTGACATATTCAAGGAATTTCCTTCGCGCAGGCGAACCTGCACATCACTGAATCTGGGAAAGGCAAGGCAGAACGCTCCGGCCATGATCCGGATGCTGCCGCTTCAGACCTGACGGATATTCAGGCGACGGGAGGTGCGCGAGGCTGGTGTGCGCCAGTGCTGCGAGCGACCAGGTGTAGCGACTCGGATCGCTGCGCGGGGGCCGGCGCGAGCTCGCCCGCGGGCGTCGCGACGATCGTTATCGCGGGCAAAGGAGCCGCGAACGGCGCGGCACCAAAGGGGCAATGCTCGGTGTAATCGCTGCCGTGCGCATGGCCGGCATCGTGCCCGATCACCATGTCCGGCATGCCCTCCGGACAGATCATCAGCGCTGCGGAGCCATCGGCCGCCGGCATGAAACCGACGGGAATCAGCGCGCGCCACAGCAACGTTACCAGCAAGGTGCTGGTGATCAGGGCGCGCCGATGTTTGCGGATCAGGCGAATGCGCATGGACAGGCCGGACTCAGCGACGAAACAGCAGCGACCGATCCTAGTACAGGACAGCCCTGCAATTCGAGCCTCTGTTCAGATTTCGCCTGGCCGCGGCCGACGGCGATCCTCTGCCGTTGGCACATGCACACCAGATGTCTTTCGTGCGTCTGGCGGTCTCGAGATGGCTCGGTGATCTTGCCCGGGCACGGATCACGAACTGGCCTGCCCTGCGAAATATTGATCTATGACGCATCGCCGCGCAGGCGGCCGTGATACTTTTTGGGCACCGTCACAGCCTCTGTGTACGGAAGGCGAAGGATTGCCGTGACGGATTGCAAAGGGAATAGCTGCTATGGCAAAGGCTCATACGCGCGGAACCTTGACCATTCTGGTCGCCCTGCTCACCACGGGCCCCGTCTCGCGGCTGTGTGCGGCGGATGATGCCGGCACCATCAGCCACCTGAAACAACTCGATGTCGCGGATCTACTCAACATAGAAGTGACCTCGGTGGCGCGGCACGCGTCCCCGCTGGCCGCAGCGCCTTCGGCCATTCAGGTGATCACGCGGGCGCAGATTCGCCGCTCCGGGGCGACCACGCTTGCCGAAGCTCTGCGGCTGGCTGCCAACCTGCAGGTGGCGCAACGCGGCTCCGCCGGCTGGGCCATCTCCGCGCGTGGCTTCAACACGGATCTGGCCAACAAGCTGCTGGTGATGATCGACGGACGAACCGTCTACACACCTCTGTATTCCGGTGTCTTCTGGGACGCGCAGGACACCCTGCTCGAGGACATCGATCGCATCGAGGTGATCAGCGGCCCGGGAGGGACGTTGTGGGGCGCCAATGCGGTCAACGGTGTGATCAACATCATCACCAGGCGGGCGGGCGAGACCCAGGGTCTCTATGCAGAAGCCGGCGGCGGCTCGGCGCCGAGCGCATTGGCTGCTCTGCGCTACGGCGGTACCGTGACGCCGAACGTTCACTATCGCGTATATGGCAAGTACCTGAAGCACGCCGACAGCGTATTCGCCGACGGCAGCGACGCGAGCGATGCATGGCACCGTCAGCAGACCGGCTTTCGAATGGACGCGGCGGACACGGGCCGCGGTTCCTGGACGCTGCAGGGCGATTACTACGCCAACCATGAGGCAGCCGCCGATGGTCGCACCGGCCTCATGCACGGCGAAAACCTGCTGGGCCGCTGGCGCCGCGCATTCGCCGCACATTCGGGCTTCACATTGCAGCTCTACTACGACAGGACGCAGCTGTCCCTGCCTGTGGCACCGCTGACGATTGCCGGCATGGTGCTGTCGCCGCCCGGTACCCTGCATGACGAGCTCCAGACCTTCGACCTGGATTTCCAGCACCGCCTGCCGCTCAACGCAGCCAATGCCCTGACGTGGGGTTTCGGCTTCCGTCATACCCACGATGTAGTGGGCAACGCACCGGCCCTGGCCTTCCTGCCGGAAGAGCTGGACCAGCAGCTCTACAGCGCCTTCGTGCAGGACGAAATCCGGCTGCTCCCGGACATATCGCTCACGGCAGGCACGAAGCTGGAACACAACAGCTACACAGGTTATGAAGTCGAGCCAAGTCTGCGGATCCAGTGGCGGGCCGCGCCTGCGCAAACCGTCTGGGGCGCCGTATCACGCGCCGTGCGCGCCCCGTCACGTATCGATCGCGATCTTTACGAGGGACCGGCGCCCTACCTCACCATCCTCAAGGGCAGCAGCGACTTCAGGTCAGAGAACGTGCTTGCCTACGAGCTGGGATATCGCGCGCAGTCGGGATCGCGCTTCACCACGTCGCTGGCGACGTTCTACAACGTCTATGATGACGTGCGCAGCACCACCATAACCCCGACAACCATCCTGCCGTTCTATTTCGAGAACAACGTGGCCGGTCATACCTGGGGCGCGGAATGGACCGGCACGCTGCAGCTCACAGGCAACTGGTCCCTGCGGGCCGGCTACGTGCTCCTGAAGGAACACCTGCACGTCAAGCAGGGGCACATCGACATCGCCAATGCCCACAACGAGACGTCAGACCCGCAGCAACAGGCTTCGCTGCACTCCGCGCTGGACCTTCCGGCGCACTTCGGGCTGGACCTGGACCTGCGCTGGGTAGACACGCTTCGCAACAGCAACGGACCTGCCCTGGGCACGGTGCCCGCGTACGTCGACCTGGATGCGCACCTGTCCTGGCAGGCGAACAATCATCTCGAGCTCTCGGTGACCGGACGGAACCTGTTGCACGCCCGGCATCCCGAATACGGCTTTCCCTCGCCGGCGCGCACGCAAATCCCGCGCGGCGTCTACGGCAAGCTGGTGTGGCGCCAATGAGAAATGCGCGCGCGGCGCTGCTCCTGGCCGTAGTGGGACTGTCTCTGGCGCCGCTGTCGGCACACACCGAGACCGTTGCCCCGACCGAACAGCAACTCAAGGCCGTGTTCGTCTTCAATTTCACCCATTTCGTGACCTGGCCGCCGGGTTCATTCAGCACACCGACCGAACCCTTCGTCATCGGAGTGCTGGGCGCAGATACCTTTACGGCCCAGCTGCAAGAGGCTGTCCACAACGAACATCTGGATACGCATCCACTGGAGGTACGACAGTTCCGGACCATCGACGACATCAGCGACTGCAAGATCCTGTACATCGAGAGCTCGTGGAACGGGAGCCTGGACCAGGTTCTCGCCGGGATCGCCCACACCGGCATGCTCACGGTCTCGGATCTGGACGGCGCGGCCAGGCGCGGCGTGACCATAGAGCTTGCCAGACAGGACAATCGCATTCGCCTGGTGATCAACACCGATTCGGCACACAGCGCCGGGTTGACCATCAACTCCAACCTGCTGCGGCTCGCCCGGGTCGCCCACACCGGCGACTGAAATGCCACCACCATGATCAGGCCCGCTCCTCCGCTGCGCCGCGCCCTGCTCAGGATGCTGCTCATCAGCTGCGGGACAGTGCTGGGCGTCACCGTGGCGGCGTTGTTCACCTATGAATTGCTGGCCTTCAGGCAGGAGAGCCTGGGGCAGCTCGAGACACTTGCAACAGCAATCGCCAGCAACAGCACTGCCGCCCTGGCCTTCGACAATCCGGGTGATGCGCAGGTCGTGCTGGCCGCGATGCGTGCGGATCCGCACGTCAGCGCGGCCGCATTGTACGACTCGACAGGCAGGCTCTTCGCCACCTACCCGGCCAACATCGCGCATCGGCGACTGCCACCTGCGGCCGGTTCGAGCGGCTACGATTTCAGCGGCTTGCGGGTTTCCGGATTCCAGCCGGTCGTGCAGGATTCGCAGGTACTGGGTTCGCTCTACGTGGAGTCGGACCTGGGCGAAATGCTCCAGCGGCTGGAGCGCTATTCGCTGATTGCGCTGGCGGCAACCGCCTTCTCACTGTTTGCTGCCTATGCGCTGTCCACGCGCCTGCAACGCCGCATGTCGCAGCCCATCATGGCTCTGGCGGACACGGCACGCGCGGTATCCGACCGACACGACTACTCCGTGCGCGCGGCACCGACCGGAACGCACGAATTTGACCGGCTCGCCGATGCATTCAACTACATGCTCAAGCAGATCCAGGAGTCCGAGCAAAAGCTCCATTCGCAGCTCGGCCGCCTCGGCCTGCTGCATCACATTACCCGTGCGATCGGCGAGCGCCAGGACATACAGAGCATCTTCCAGGTCGTACTTGACAACCTGGACGCCAATTTCCGCGCTGATTTCGACTGCGTGCTGACTTACAACTCCGCGACGAGCACGCTGAGCGTGGACCGGGTCGGTACCGCAAGCCGGACACATGTGCAGGCCCTGGGCATGGGCGATGGGGAAATCATACCCGTCGACGAGAACGGTCTGTCCCACTGTATGCGAGGGCACCTCGTCTACGAACCGGAAGTCGCCAACGTGCCATTCCCGTTTCCGTCCCGGTTCGCGGCCGCCGGACTGCACTCGCTGGTCATTGCGCCACTGGTGATCGAGAACGAGGTTTCCGGTGCGCTGGTGTGCGCCAGACGTGAAGCACACGCCTTCAGCAGCGGGGAGTGTGAGTTCCTGCGGCAGCTGAGCGAGCACGCGGCGTTGGCGAGCCACCAGGCCAGCCTGTATGCGGCCCTGCAACGAGCCTACGAGGACCTGCGCCAGTCGCAGCAGATGTCGCTGCAGCAGGAGCGACTGCGCGCGCTGGGACAGATGGCCAGTGGCATCGCCCACGACATCAACAATGCAATCTCACCGGTATCCCTGTACACGGAGTCCCTGCTCGAGCACGAACCCGGCCTGAGCGAGCGGGCACACGGCTATCTGAATACCATCCGCGGCGCCATCGAAGACGTGGCACGAACGGTCTCGCGAATGCGCGAGTTCTATCGGGACCGCGAAACGCAGTTGACGCTCGATCAGGTCGACCTGAACCGCTCGGTGCTGCAGGTGGTGGATCTCACGCGGCCGCGCTGGAGCGACCAGGCGCAACAGAGTGGTGTCTCGATCGAGCTGCGCACGGAGCTGGCGCCCCAGCTGCCGCCCATCATGGGTGCGGACAACGAGATACGCGACGCGATGACCAACCTCATCTTCAATGCGGTGGACGCAATGCCCTCCGGCGGCACGCTGACCCTGCGCACCCGCGCCGAGACACGCGCCAGCGATGCCGCTTCGATCATCGTGGAAGTCGCCGATACCGGGATCGGCATGGATGAGGAAACGCGGCGCCGCTGCCTGGAACCTTTCTACACCACCAAGGGTGAACGCGGGACGGGGCTGGGGCTGGCCATGGTCTACGGGATGGCCCAGCGCCACAGCGCCGAGTTCGAGATCGACAGCATGCCCGGTTCCGGCACTACCATGCGCCTGGTCTTTGCCGCCGCCTCCCCTGCCAGCCAGACCACTCAGTCGCCTGCGACATCGATGCCGGAGCGGCCCCTGCGAGTGCTCCTGGTGGACGATGATCCAATCCTCATCGGTTCGCTGCAGGACGTGCTGCGCGAGGACGGCCACATCGTCACACCGACCAGCGGCGGCCAGGCCGGCATCGAGGCATTCAGGGCCGCCCTGGCACGCAACGAACCCTACGACCTGGTGATCACTGATCTGGGCATGCCCCATGTGGATGGCCGCAAGGTGGCCGCCGCCATCAAGTCGCTCTCGAAGCAGACTCCGGTGATTCTTCTGACCGGCTGGGGCCAGCGCTTCATTGCCACGAGCGAGATTCCCGCACACGTGGACAAGGTGCTGAGCAAGCCGCCCCGCCTGAACGAGCTCAGAAGCGCCTTCGCCGAACTGATCAGGTGAAGCGGGCTGACCTGCCGGCGCAATGAGCTCTGTACGACGCCGTACAGACTGCCGTGCAGCGCGGCATGATAATTGTTTCGTTATCTGCGCCTGCGTTCGCGCCAGCCCGACCCTGGTTGCGCCGGCACAGCCGGTATCGCGTGTATATGGGAACTCTCCAATTGAAGCTCATCAAGCCGGTCGCCCCGTTTCCCGCAGGCCTCAGGATGCCCGCACGTGCCGACGAAACTGGCGCACGGGGACTGCTGGGCATTGCAATGTCCTGCCCGCAGGACGAGAACGCACAGAACACACTGGATTCGATCGGCGATGCGGTCGCCAGCATCGACCTGGCAGGCCGCATCACGTATCTCAACGCAGTGGCAGAGCGCCTGACTGGCTGGTCCCGCGCGGATGCCCGCGGACGCCCGTATGCGGACGTGCTTGGCATCATCGACGGATTCACTCGGGAACCAGCACCCAATCCCCTGGCGCAGGCCATGCTGCATGACAGGCCCGCCGCATTGAACCCGAACAGCGTGCTGATCGGCCGCCATGGAAGCGAATTCGCCATCGAGGATACCGCCACACCCATCCACGACAGCCGCGGCAGGCTGGTCGGCGCAGTCATGGTCTTTCGCGACGTGAGTGCCGCGCGTTCCCTGACATTGAGGCTGTCTCATCTGGCGCACCACGACGTGCTCACCGGGCTGCCCAACCGCATGCTGTTGACCGAAAGAGTGTCGCAGGCCATTGGCTCGGCGGCCCGCCACGGCCGGTTGCTGGCACTGATGTACATGGACATCGATGGATTCAAACGGGTCAACGACAGCCTGGGGCACGCGGTTGGAGACCTGCTGTTGCAGTCGATCTCGCGCCGACTGGTTGCCTGCGTGCGCGGTTCAGACACGGTCAGCCGACAGGGCGGAGACGAATTCGTGGTGCTGCTCCCGGAATTGAGCCGCGCAGAGGATGCGGCCGAGATCGCCGCGAAGATCGCTTCCGATTCGAAGCTGCCCCATCAAATCGGGCCACATTGCCTGTCTGCACCGGTAAGCATCGGCATCGGCGTATATCCGGCCAATGGAACGGATACGGAGACATTGCTGCTCAACGCCGATAGTGCGCTGTTGCGTGCCAAAACCGGGGGGCGCGGGACTTTCAGATTCTTTGGCGACTAGCATGTGCGCCAACGTACGGACAGATGCGCGGTGGCCCTGCACCCACGCGGCTGCCTGCGGCAGCATGTAGTGGGTGTGCCGACTGTGCACTCCACGAGTCAGGGCAATACGCCCTCCAAACTGGAGTACTATGGTGGCACACACGCGGCAGGATCCGCCGCCCTGCTTAGGCGCCTTCCGGCGCCATGCCTCTCGCGTCGTCAGTGGACCAGAAGGCATCCTTGAACTCGATAACACTTGCTCTGCGCCGCTCCTGCGCGCAGCTGTTGCCGCGCAAATTCGCCGCGTGGGACACCGGCACATGGCGCGGCACGGCGCCGATCCGGGCGGAACTGTTCGGCACCGAACGGCTGGAACAGCACGCGGCCACCCTGGCTGCCGCCCAGTCCATCACATCGCGGCCGCCACGCGTTGCCTCCCTGCACGCGCGGCTGAAGGGCAACGCAGCCGTCCTGCTCGCCGCGTATCGCTCCACCGCGCGCGAGGTCGAGCACGCGCGCGCGGTAGTCCCTGCCGCGGAGTGGCTGCTCGACAACTATCATCTCGTCGACGCGCAGGTCCGCGAAATCCGCGACGACCTGCCGGCCGGCTACTACCGGCAGTTGCCCAAGCTCGCCGACGGTCCGTTTGCGGGCTATCCGCGGATACTGGGTCTTGCCTGGGCATACGTCGCGCACACGGACAGTCATTTCGACATCGAGGTTCTGCGCCGCTTCATAGCCGCCTATCAGCGCGTGCAGCCGCTGACCATCGGCGAGCTGTGGGCCATCGCGATCACGTTGCGTATCGTGCTGCTGGAAAATCTGCGCCGGCTGGCGCAGCAGATCACCGCCGGCCGCGAGGCGCGGCGTGAAGCGGACCTGCTGGCCAACCGCCTGCTGACCTCCGGAGAGGCGGCATCCGCACTTGCGGCGGACATCATCACGCGCTCGCCCGAACCCCTGGACGAGGTGTTTGCCGCGCAACTGGCCAAGCGACTCAGGGATCAGGACCCCAGGCAAATGCCGGCGCTGCGCTGGCTGGAGGAGCGACTGGTGGCGCAGGGCACGTCGATCGACGGCGTGGTCGGCCATACGCAGCAGCGCCTTGGTGCCTCCAACGTCAGCGTCCGCAACGTCATCACCAGCATGCGGCTGATCTCCGATATCGACTGGGCCGAGCTGTTCGAAAGCGTGAGCCTGGTCGATGCGCGACTGCGCGCCGGCAGCGACTTCCAGGCGATGGATTTCCCCACCCGCAACATGTACCGCAACGCGATCGAACAGCTTGCGCGCGGCTGCGCGGCCTCCGAACTGGACATTGCCGGACAAGCCGTGGACGCCGTTGCAAATGCGGCTTGCGCGATGCAACCGGAAGCCGCTGCGGAACCGCCACGGGATCCGGGCCATTACCTGATCGGCGGCGGACGGCGCGGGTTCGAGCGCAGCCTTCGGTTCCGCGCGCCACCGGCCCTGCGCCTCAGCCGCTTGTGCATCCACTTCGGCATCGGCGGCTACGCCGGCGCCATCTGCGCCGTCACGATCGGACTGCTCGCGCTGGCGTTGTACGCACTTCCGGCGAAGGGTCTGTCCGGCGGCGTGATCGCGCTGCTTGCACTCATCGGCTTCGTGCCGGCAAGCGAGGTCGCGACCACCATCGTGAACAGAGCCATCGCGGCACTGTTCGGGGCCAATCGTCTGCCTGGCCTTGAACTGGCGGACGGCGTTCCGGCTTCACTGCGCACGCTGGTCGCCGTGCCGACGCTGCTCACCAGTTCAGCCGAACTGCTCGAAAACATCGAACGACTGGAAGTGCACCATCTGGCCGGCGGGAGCGGCGATCTGACCTTTGCACTGCTCTCGGATGGCATCGACGCCGACCAGGAAGTCCTGCCCGGCGATGCCGCCCTGCTTGAGCAGGCGGTGCATGAAATCGACAGACTGAACCTGCGCCACGGGCCGGGTCCGGCCGGCGAGCGCTTCCTGTTGCTGCACCGTCGCCGGCGCTTCAATGCGGGAGAAGACACCTGGATGGGATGGGAGCGCAAGCGCGGCAAACTGCTTGAGCTGAACCGCCTGCTGCGCGGCGCGCGCGACACCTCTTTCATGCCGCTGGCCGGTCGGGAACCGCGGGTCCCGGAAAACGTGCGCTATGTGATCACGCTTGATGCCGACACGCGTCTGCCGCGCGACGCGGCATTGCGTCTGGTGGGCAAGATGGCGCACCCGCTGAACCGCCCCCGATTCAGTGTCGCCGACCAGCGGGTGATTGGTGGGCACGGCATCCTGCAACCGCGCGTCACGCCCTCGTTGCCCACCGGACGCGCGGGATCGATGTACCAGAGGATCTTCTCCGGCCCGGGTGGCACCGATCCCTACGCGACGACGGTTTCCGACGTCTACCAGGACCTGTTCGGGGAAGGCTCCTACATCGGCAAGGGCATCTACGAGATCGATGTGTTCGAGGCATCGCTTGCCGGCCGCATCCCCGAGAACGCGATGCTCAGCCACGATCTGTTCGAAGGAGTGTTCGCGCGCGCCGCCCTGGCGGCGGATATCGAGGTCGTGGAGGAGTTCCCGGCGCGCTACGACGTCGTGGCCAAACGCCAGCACCGCTGGATGCGCGGCGACTGGCAACTGCTGCCCTTGATTGCAGGGTCCAGGCAGAGCCGGGCGATGCCGGCGCTGGGCCGCTGGAAGATGCTCGACAATCTGCGCAGATCCGTGCTGGCGCCGGCCACTTTGCTCGGACTGGGACTGTGCTGGATGCTGCCCCTGCCCGCGGCGATCGTTGCCGCGCTGCTGCTGATCAGCACGATCGGGATTCCGGCCTTCCTGCCCATCATCTTCTCGGCACTGCCCCGCCGCCTCGACATACGGTTGCGCAACCACCTCACCGGGCTGGCGGGCGAGCTGCAGCTCGCGGCAGGCCGCACCCTGCTCTCGCTGATGTTCCTGGCGGACCAGGCATGGCGCGCCGGCGACGCCGCGATCCGCACGCTGGTGCGCCTGTTCATCACGCATCGGCATCTGCTGGAGTGGACGACGGCCGCCAGATCCTCGGCAAGCCCGCGACTGGACATTGCCGGCTTCTATCGGCAAATGGCCGGCGGCACCGCGATCGCAGCCGGATTGTGCGCGCTCGCGCTCGCCTGTGCGCCCGCCACCTGGCCGCTCGTTGTGCCGCTGGCGCTGCTGTGGTTCATAGCACCGGTCGTGGCGCAATGGGTGAGCCGTTCACCCGCCGTGCGGCAAGCCTTGCTGGTCCCGGAAGCAGACGCACGGGATCTGCGCCTGATCGCCCTGCGCACCTGGCGCTACTTCGCCACGTTCGTGACGCCGGCCGACAACATGCTGCCGCCGGACAATTTCCAGGAGACCCCCCGGCCGGTACTGGCACGTCGCACCTCACCCACCAATATCGGCCTGTACCTGCTGGCGGCAGTGGCGGCCCGCGACTTCGGCTGGGCCGGCACGACACAGACCATCGAGCGGCTGGAGGCGACTTTCGCAACGCTGCGCAAGCTCAGTCGCTTTCGCGGTCATTTCCTGAACTGGTACGGGACGCAGGACCTGGCCGCGCTGCCGCCCGCCTACGTCTCGACCGTCGACAGCGGCAACCTGGCCGGACATCTCATCACACTGGCCAATGCCTGCGATGAGTGGGCTGACGACCAGCTTGTGGCAGATCCCCGTCGCGGCATTGCCGACACGCTCGCGCTGCTGCGTGACGCGCTGGCGAAGCTGCCCATCTCCGACAGCAGTCATGGACAGGAATTGAACGCCGTGCTGGAGGAATTCGCCACCCGGCTGGATGTGCCACAGGACTTTGCAGTGCTCGCGCCGGCCTTGAAGCGCCTGGTCGAGAAGGCCTCGAGGCTCTCGCAGCAGAGCATTCCCGCGGCGGGCGACACCGCCGCGGATATCGCCTGGTGGATCCAGGCGCTGGGCACGCTCGTCGCCGAGCACGGTCGCGACCACCTTGGCGTGGCCGAGGCGGCAGACCGGAACCGGACGCGCCTGGCGGCACTGGCCGCCGCCGCACGGGCCACGGCCGCGGAAATGGACTTCACTTTCCTGTTCGATCCCCAACGCAAGCTGCTGTCCATCGGCTATTCGCTGCCCGACAGCAATCTGGATGGCGGCTGCTACGACCTGCTGGCATCCGAGGCGCGGCTTGCCAGCCTGTTCGCCATCGCCAAGGGCGATCTGCCGAGCCGGCACTGGTTCCGGCTTGGCCGGCTCGCGATCCCCATCGGTAGCGGCTCGGTGCTGATCTCCTGGTCGGGCTCGATGTTCGAGTACCTGATGCCGTCGCTGGTAATGCGTGCGCCGGCCGGCAGCATGCTGGAACAGACCAATCGCCTGGTGGTTGCCCGGCAGCAGGCCTACGCCCGTGCGCTGGGCGTTCCCTGGGGCATCTCCGAGTCCGCCTACAACGCCCGCGACATCGAGTTCACCTACCAGTACTCCAATTTCGGCGTGCCGGGCCTGGGACTCAAGCGCGGCCTGTCCGAGGATGTGGTGATCGCCCCTTATGCCACGGGCCTGGCCTGCATGGTGGACCCCCATGCCGCCCTGCAGAACTACGCACTGCTCGCCCACCTGGGTGCGCTGGGACGTCATGGCTTCCACGAGGCACTGGACTTCACGCGCTCGCGCCTGCCCGCCGGCGCGGACGTGGCGATCGTGCGCAGCTTCATGGCCCACCACCAGGGCATGAGCATCGTTGCCATCGCCAACGCCCTGCACGATGGCAGCATGCGCTCGCGCTTTCATCGCGAGCCGATGATCATGGCGAGCGAACTGCTGCTGCAGGAGCGCACGCCGCGCGATGTCATCGTCGCGCATCCCCGCGCCGAGGAAGTCAGGACATCCGCCCATGGCGTCCGCGACGTCCCGGTGACGGAGCGCCGCATGTCACCAACGGCGAGCGGCGCACCCGTCACGCATCTGCTGTCCAATGGGCACTACGCCGTCATGCTGACCGCCGCGGGAGGCGGCTACAGCCGCTGGCGCGACATTGCGGTGACTCGCTGGCGCGAGGACGCGACGCGCGACGACTCGGGCTACTTCCTGTTCCTGCGCGACACGCACAGTGGCGATGCGTGGTCGGTGACCACCCACCCCATGGATGGCGATCCCGCGCAGAGAGAAGTGGTGTTCGGCGAAGACCACGCCGCGTTCACCTGTCGCGAAGCCGGTCTTGTCACGAAGATGGAGGTCATCGTCTCCGGGGAGCACAACGGCGAGGTGCGGCGCATTTCGGTCACCAACAACGGCTGGCGAACCCGCGAGATCGAACTGACCACCTATGCCGAACTGGTCCTGACAACCCCGGCAGCCGACCAGGCGCATCCGGCATTCGCCCGGATGTTCGTGCAGACGAGCTTCCTGCCGGAATTCGGCGCCCTCGTGGCCACCCGGCGGCTGCGGGCACCGGATGAGCAGCAGGTATGGGTGGCCCATTTCGCGGTGACCGAAGGCGGCGGGTTGGCTGATCCGCAGTACGAGACCGACCGCGCGCGCTTCTTCGGCCGCGGCCGCAGCGCCGGAACCGCGGACGCCGCCTGCGCCGGGCAGCGCCTCTCGAATACGACGGGCACGGTGCTGGACCCGATCTTCTCGCTGCGCCAGCGCCTGGTCATCGCGCCGGGTGAGGTCGCGCGCGTTGCCTTCTGGACCATGGTGGCTGATTCGCGCGAGGAGCTTCTCGACCTCATCGACACCCACCACGATCGCAACGCATTCGACCGCGCCAGGACCCTGGCCTGGACGCAGGCACAGGTGCAGCTGCGCCACCTGGACGTGGATGCGGAGGAAGCGGCCGATTTCCAGCGGCTCGCCGCGCCGCTGCTGTATGCCGATCGGCGGTTCCGCCCGCCGTCCGAACTCATCGAACGCGGTGCCGGCACGCAGTCGGGTCTGTGGCGACACGCGATTTCCGGCGACCTGCCCATCGTGCTGCTGAAGATCGACGCCATCGAGGACATCGCACAGGTCCGCCAGCTGCTGCGCGCCCACGAATACTGGCGGATGAAGCGCCTGGCCGTGGACCTGGTCATCGTCAACGAGCGCGCCTCCTCTTATGTACAGGACCTGCAGGTCGCGATCGAGGCCGCGGTGCGCACCCGCGCAACCCGCACGCTGCCGGCCGATGAACCCGCATTTGGTTCCGTCTTCGTGCTGCGGGCCGATCTGATGAGTCTGGAGTCCCGCCTGCTGCTGCAATCGGTGGCACGCGTCGTGCTGTCGGCACGGCGCGGCTCCATCGCCGACCATCTTGCCCGGCAGCCACAGCCGCCGGATGTTGCGCGTGACGTGCGCCGTGTCAGCCGGCCACCTTCCGCGCGCAATTCCGATCCGTCACCCGCACCACCGGCCCTCGAGTTCTTCAATGGCCTCGGCGGCTTCGATCAGGACGGACAGGAGTATGTAACCGTTCTCCGACCGGACCAGTCCACGCCGGCGCCGTGGATCAATGTCATTGCCAATGAGGAATTCGGCTGCCAGATCTCCACCGAGGGCAGCGGCTACACCTGGGCGGCGAATAGCCGCGACAACCAGATCACCCAGTGGTCCAACGATGCCGTCGCCGATCCGCCCGGCGAAGCAATCTATGTGCGGGATGAGGCAAGCGGCGCGCTGTGGACGCCGACGGCGCAGCCGATCCGCGACGATGGCCTCTACATCGCGCGCCACGGCTTCGGCTACAGCCGCTTCGAGCACGAGGCGAACGGCATTGCACTCGACCTGCTGCAGTTCGTGCCCCTGGAAGATCCGGTAAAGATCTCCCGCCTGCGCCTCACGAACCTTTCGGGCACGCCGCGCAGAATTTCCGTCACCGCCTACGCAGAGTGGGTGCTCGGCACCTCGCGTGGCGCCACGGCGCCCTTCATCCACACGCAGATGGACCCGCAGACCGGGGCCATGCTGGCCCGCAATCCGTGGAACACGGCATTTGCCGCCCGCGTCGCTTTCGCCGATCTGCTGGGCCGGCAGACCACATGGACAGCAGACCGGGGTGAGTTTCTCGGTCGCAACGGCGCGCCGGCTGCACCGCTGGGCCTGGCTGGCCCAGGCACGCTCTCGGGCGCCACCGGCTCCGGCCTCGACCCCTGCGCCGCCTTGCAGACGATCGTGGAACTGGATGCCGGCGCCAGCGTCGAGGTCGTGTCCTTGCTGGGGCAATGCGCCTCACTGGAACAGACACGTGCCGTGATCACCAGGTATCGCCAGGCGGACCTCGATGCCGTGCTCGCCGCGGTGCGCGAGTACTGGCGCTCGGTGCTGGGCGCCGTACAGGTGAAGACACCGGACCGCGCGCTGGACATCATGCTCAATGGCTGGCTGCTGTACCAGACGCTGGCCTGTCGCATCCGCGCCCGTTCGGCCTTCTATCAGGCAAGCGGCGCCTACGGCTTCCGCGACCAGTTGCAGGACGCAATGGCATTGACACTGGCGCAGCCGGCGCAGACGCGCCGACACATACTGCGCGCCGCCGGGCGTCAATTCGTGGAAGGCGACGTGCAACACTGGTGGTTGCCGCGATCCGGCCAGGGAGTGCGCACACGCATCTCGGACGATCACTTGTGGCTGGCGTTCGCGTCCGCGACCTACGTCGAGGCCAGCGGCGATGCCGCCATCCTCGAAGAAGCGGTGCCGTACCTGGACGGCATGAAACTGCGACCGGGAGAATCCGAACAGTTCTTCCAGCCGATGAGCACAGACCAGACGGCATCGCTGTTCGAACATTGTGCCCGCGGCATCGACTTCGCCCTGTCGCGTACCGGCGATCTGGGCCTGCCGCTGATGGGCACCGGGGACTGGAACGACGGCATGAATCGCGTCGGCGCGCAAGGCCGGGGCCAGAGCGTGTGGCTCGGCTGGTTCCTGATCCGCACCATCGGGCTGTTCGCGCCACTGGCGCAAACCCGCGATCCGCAACGGGCCCAACACTGGCGCGCGCGCGCCGCAGCGATGCGACACGCACTGGAGCAAGTGGCGTGGGACGGACAATGGTACCGCCGCGCCACCTACGACGACGGCACCTGGCTCGGTTCGAAGGACAGCGCGGAGTGCCGCATCGATTCCATCGCACAGTCCTGGGCGGTGCTGTCGGAAGCCGCCGACCCGCTGCGCGCGGCCACGGCAATGGCTTCGCTCGAACAGCACCTGATCCGCCATGAGGAAGGGCTCGCCCTGCTGTTCACTCCGCCCTTTGACCGCACGGCGCTGGACCCCGGCTACATCAAGGGATACCCGATCGGACTGCGCGAGAACGGCGGACAGTACTCTCATGCCGCCATGTGGGCGGTCCTGGCGTTCGCCAGGATCCGCTCGCCGGAGCAGGCACACCGGCTGTTGACCATGCTCAACCCGATCAACCACGCGCGCACGCCGGCGCAAGTGCAGCAATACAAGGTGGAGCCCTATGCGGTCGCCGCGGACATCTATTCGGTTGCTCCGCATGTCGGGCGCGGCGGCTGGACCTGGTATACCGGTTCGGCGGGCTGGATGTACCGTGCCGGCGTAGAGGGCATCCTCGGCATTCATCGCCAGGGAAATCTGCTGCTGGTCCAGCCCTGCATCCCAGGCGCATGGCCGGGCTTCCAGGCCACCGTGAGGATCGCGGCGGCAGTGTGCAGCATCGAGGTCCGCGCGGCCGGCAGCAGCGGGGGCCAGGAGCCGCATTCGGTGCTTGACGGCGTGCGTCGCCCCCACAGCGGCACACCCGTCGCCATTCCGATCGACGGCAGAAGCCATCATCTGCTGATGTTCGTGTGAGCAGGAATTGCACCGCGACATCGCGCTCGACAACCTGTGTTCGCTGCCGCACCGACACTCGACACGGCGACAGGCAAAGTGGACGCCTCAACACAAGGCAGACCAACACATGGACCAGAACCTCCCGATTCGCACCAGCGCGGCAACGCGCCTGAGTGTGGTGGCGATCGTCGCGCTCGGCGCGGCATGCGCCTCGACCCCTCCCGAGCCCCTGTCATCGCTGCAGGCCGCAAGGCAGGCCATCGTGACAGCGCAAAGGGCTGACGCCGGCCATAGCGCACCGGGTGAGCTGGACGAAGCGCGCACCAAACTGGCGGCGGCGGACGCCGCTGTGGAAGACAAGCAAATGACGAGCGCGAATCGCCTGGCGCTGGAGTCGCGCGCGGCCGCCGAGCTGGCCACCGCCAAGACCGAGTCCGCCAAGGCGCTGGCCGTGAACGCGCAAATGAAATCCGGCAACGTCGCGCTGGCCGAAGAACTCAACCGCAATGCCGGAGATTCACAGTGAACACTTCCAACTTGAACCGCACGACTGGTGTCCTGGTCGCAACCGCCGTGGCGGCAATCCTGTCCGGATGTGCCGCGACCCCCGAGGCGCCTCCGGGCAGCGAACAGGTCCGCAGCAAGCTGACGATGCTCAAGTCCGACACGGACCTGGCCCGGCAGGTGCCGGTGGCGCTGGAGCAGAGCGAGGCCGCCGTGAAGCTCGCCGAGACCGCGCAATCCGACAGCGATCTGGCCGCGCATCGCATCTACATGGCCGATCACATGGTCGATACCACCAGGGCTACTGCCGAAGCCCGCCTGGCGGAGGCCCAGCGTCCGGCTATCCAGCAGCAAGGCGATACCGACCGACTGGCGGCCCGCACGCTCGAGGCCGACAGGGCGCGAGTAACCGCCCAGGCAGCGCGTAGTGACGCGGCTACGGCACGCAATGAGGCCAACGCCGCACAAGCGGCAGCCGCGAGCGCACGCGATGACGCCGACGCGGCCCGTGCCGCCACCGCCGCCGCCGCGAGCGACGCCACGGCGAAGCAGGAGGAGCTCGCAGCGCAGATCGCCCTGCTGCAGGCACGCACGACCGAGCGCGGCATCGTACTGACACTGGGCGATGTCCTGTTTGCAACCGGCAGTGCCAGCCTCAAGCCCGGAGCCAGCTCCAATCTGGACCGCCTGGTTGCATTCCTGGACAAATATCCGGGTCGCGATGCCACGATCGAAGGACACACCGACAGCGTGGGCTCCGATGCCTACAACCAGCAGCTCTCGCAGAGCCGGGCTGACTCGGTGCGGGACTACATCACCGGCATGGGCATCGAACCGACCAGACTGACCAGCATCGGAAAAGGCGAGTCCGAACCTGTGGCCAGCAATGAATCCGCCGCGGGACGCCAACAGAATCGTCGCGTGGAAATCGTGATCGGGAATGAAGTCACTGCAGTGGCCACGCGCTAGCAGGTTCACGTGACCACGCAATCAGGAGATCGGAACATGAACTCGAGCCCTGCCGCTGCTGAAGCGAGCGCAACAGCGCCGAACGGCGCAATGTCGGCGCAAATGAAGAGCCTGATTGCCGACATCGAGGAGGTACTCGCCAGGGCCGCTCACTTCTCCGACCAGGACGTCACGACGTTGCGTGACAGTCTGCGCCAAAGGCTCACCCAGCTCAAATCCGGGCTGTCGGAAAACGGGCGCAGGCTTTCCGAAGCCACGCGCACCGCAGCCAGCGCCACGGACGGGTATGTGCATCGCAGTCCCTGGCAGGCCATCGGCATTGCAGCTGCCACCGGCGCGGCCATGGGCTATCTGCTGGCCAGGCGGTAGCAACCCTGGCGCGCATCCTTCGTGTGCGCCTGGGCTCTCGGCACGCATGACCGCGGCGCCGCGCACGGCGGATGCGCGATACCGCCAATCGAACTAGACTTCCTGTCGTGCTGGCGCTTGCTGCGCAGCCCGATCTGGCGCGCAAACAGGAGGTGCGGTGCCTCGTGAGCGATTCCGCGATCAACCCACTGGCCGGGACAGTGCCCTCGCCGGCCGCACTGGTGGACGTGCCAGCGCTGGTCACGGCTTACTACACGCTGCTGCCTGATCCGGCGATAGCCGCGCAACGCGTGGCGTTCGGCACCTCCGGGCACCGTGGCTCGGCATTGCACCTCAGCTTCAACGAGTTGCACATCCTGGCCATCACCCAGGCAGTGTGCGATTACCGCAGACAGGCGGGCATCAACGGACCACTGTTTCTCGGCACCGATACGCACGCCCTGTCCGTGCCGGCACTGGCCAGCGCCATCGAAGTGCTGGCGGCCAACGGCGTGGACGTCATGCTGGCCGCGAACGACGAGTACACGCCGACACCGGTCATCTCCCACGCCATTCTCACCTACAACCGCGGCCGCGACGCGGGACTCGCGGACGGCATCGTCATCACGCCGTCGCACAACCCGCCCGACAATGGCGGGTTCAAGTACAACCCGACCAATGGCGGGCCCGCCGGCACCGGCATTACCAGCGGGATCGAGGCGCGCGCCAATGAACTGCTGGAGAACCGACTCGCAGGTGTGCGACGAATTCCCTTCGAGCGCGCGCTGCGGTCCGCCACGACGCACCGGCACGACTATTTGAACGCCTACGTCGATGATCTGGACCAGATCATCGACATGCAGGCGATCAAGGGCGCGGCCGTGCATATGGCGGTGGATCCGCTGGGCGGCGCGGGGGTGCACTACTGGCGCCCGATCGCCGACCGCTATGGGCTCGACCTGACGGTCGTCAACGAGACGGTGGATCCGACTTTCGGCTTCATGACCCTGGACCGGGATGGCCAGATCCGCATGGATCCTTCGTCGCGCTTCGCCATGCAGCGGCTGATCGGCCTGAAGGATCATTTCGACATCGCCTTCGCCTGCGACACCGATCATGACCGACACGGCATCGTCACCGCGGGCGCTGGCCTGCTCGCGCCAAATCACTACCTGGCAGTCGCCATTTCCTATCTGTTCTCGCAGCGCACGCAATGGCCGGCCACCGCGGCAGTCGGCAAGACGGTGGTGAGCACACGCATGATCGATCACGTGGCCGGCAAGCTCGGCCGCGCACTGTACGAGGTGCCCGTGGGCTTCAAGTGGTTCGTGGACGGCCTGCTGGATGGTGCACTCGGCTTCGGCGGCGAGGAAAGCGCCGGCGCCTCCTTCGTGCGCCGCGACGGGCGGGTATGGACCACTGACAAGGACGGCATCGTCGCGGCCCTGCTGGCAGCCGAAATCACCGCGCGCATGGAGCGCGATCCGGGCAGGTTGTATGGCGATCTGACTCGCGAATTCGGCGCGCCCCTCTACGATCGCGTCGAGGCCGCCGCTACCCCGGCGCAGAAGCAGAAATTGTCACGGCTTTCGGCCCGCGAAGTCACGCAGCATGAACTCGCCGGTGAAAACATCCAGCATGTTCTCACCGAAGCGCCCGGCAATGGCGCCGCCATCGGCGGCCTGAAGATCGACGCCGCCAGCGGCTGGTTCGCGGCGCGTCCTTCCGGCACCGAGGACATCTACAAGATCTATGCCGAGAGCTTCCGCGACAGCGCCCATCTGCAGCACCTGATCGCCGAGGCGCAGCGCATCGTCGATGCGGCCCTCGCGGCTGCATGACGCCTCGTTAATGATGACCACGACACGACGCTGGTGGGCCTGATTTCCCGGAAGCTGATCATCGCGCGCCCGCGCGAAGCAGTTGGAGGTACGATGAGACAAGGAATGAAACCATGACTTCCACGCTGGACCAGAACCTGCTGCAGAAGATGGACGCCTACTGGCGCGCCGCCAACTACCTGTCGGTGGGCCAGATCTATCTGTTCGACAATCCATTGCTCAGGCGTCCGCTCGCGCTGAGCGATATCAAGCACATGCTGCTGGGGCACTGGGGCACGACGCCCGGACAGAATTTCATCTACGTGCACCTGAACCGGGTCATCAAAAAGTACGATCTGGACATGATCTACGTATCCGGTCCGGGGCATGGCGGACCCGCCGTCGTGGGCAACACCTATCTCGAAGGCACTTACAGCGAAGTCTATCCGCACATCAGCCCAGGACGAGGCGGGCCTGCGGAAATTGTTCCGCCAGTTCTCGTTTCCGGGTGGCATTCCCAGCCACGCTTCACCGGAGTGTCCCGGGTCAATCCATGAAGGCGGCGAGCTTGGCTACTCGCTGAGCCACTCCTTCGGTGCGGTGTTCGACAATCCCGGACTCATCGTCGCCTGTGTGGTCGGTGACGGCGAAGCCGAGACCGGCCCGCTGGCCACCGCCTGGCATTCCAACAAGTTCCTGAATGCCGCCACCGACGGCGCGGTGCTGCCGATCCTGCACCTGAACGGCTACAAGATCTCCAACCCCACCGTGCTGGCGCGCATTTCCCGCGACGAGCTGCGGCGCCTGCTGGAGGGCTACGGCTGGGCGCCGCACTTCGTCGAGGGCCACGACCCGGCGCTGATGCACGAGACGATGGCCACCACGCTGGATCTGGCCATCGAACAGATCCACCGCATCCAGCGCGATGCCCGCGCCCACGGCAAGACGGACCGCCCGCGCTGGCCGATGATCGTGCTGGCCTCGCCCAAGGGCTGGACCGGGCCGAAGGCCGTCGACGGCCTGCAGATCGAGGGCACGTTCCGCGCGCATCAGGTGCCGATTTCCGACCCCGCGGCGCATCCGGCCCATCTGCAGCTCATCGAGGAGTGGCTGCGCAGCTACCGCCCGCAGGAACTGTTCGACGAGCGCGGGCGGCTGCTGCCGGAACTGGCGGCGCTCGCCCCCACCGGCACGCGCCGCATGGGCGCCAACCCGCACGCCAATGGCGGCCTGCTGCTGCGTGATCTGCAACTGCCGGATTTCCGCACCTATGCGCAGGACGTGCCGCAACCGGGCGCGCCGGGAGGCGGCGACACATCGGTGCTGGCACCCTTCCTGCGCGACGTGATCCGCCTGAACGAGGCGCAGCGCAACTTCCGGATCGTTGCGCCGGACGAGACGCTGTCCAACCGGTTGGGCGCCGTGTTCGAGGCCACGCCGCGGCAATGGGATGGCGCCACGATTGCCGGCGACGAGTTCCTCGCGCCGACGGGACGGGTGCTGGATTCCATGCTCAGCGAACACCAGAGCGAGGGCTGGCTGGAAGGCTACCTGCTCACCGGCCGGCACGGGCTGTTCAACTGCTATGAGGCGTTCATCCACATCATCGATTCGATGTTCAACCAGCACGCCAAGTGGCTGAAGGTGACCCGCAAACTGCCGTGGCGCAAACCCATCGCCTCGCTGAACTACCTGCTGACCTCGCATGTCTGGCGCCAGGATCACAACGGCTTCACGCACCAGGACCCCGGCTTCATCGATCACGTGGTGAACAAGAAGGCCGAGGTGGTGCGGGTCTACCTGCCGCCGGACGCCAACTGCCTGCTGTCGGTGATGGACCATTGCCTGCGCAGCCGCAACTACGTCAACGTCGTGGTCGCCGGCAAGCATCCGGCACCCCAGTGGCTGCCGATGGACGCCGCCGCGCGTCACTGCGCCGCCGGCGCCGGCATCTGGGACTGGGCCGGCACCGGGCATGGCGGCGCGCCGGACGTGGTGATGGCCTGCTGCGGCGACGTGCCCACGCTGGAGACGCTCGCGGCGGTGTCGATCCTGCGCGAGGCATTGCCGGAACTGAAGATCCGTGTTGTCAACGTCGTCGACCTGATGAAACTGCAGCCGCAATCAGAGCACCCGCATGGCTTGAGCGAGGCGGATTTCGACGCGCTGTTCACCACCGACAAACCGGTGATCTTCGCCTTCCATGCCTACCCGTGGCTGATTCACCGCCTCACCTATCGTCGCACCAATCACCACAACCTCCACGTCCGCGGCTACAAGGAGGAAGGCACCATCACCACGCCGTTCGACATGACCGTGCTGAACGACCTGGACCGCTTCCACCTGGCGATGGACACCATCGACCGCCTGCCGCAGACCGGCGACGCGGGCGCCCGGCTGAAGCAGCAGCTCGAGCGCAAGCTGATCGAGCACCGCCAGTACATCGATGCGAACGGCCAGGACATGCCCGAGATCCGCAACTGGCGCTGGAGCTCCCCTGGACACTGAAGCCGCACCGAACCAGGGCGTGGTCGTCGCGGTGCGCGGCAGCGTGGTGGATGTGCGCTTCGATCACCACCTGCCTGCCGATCAACTCCGTGCTGCGCGCCGGCGCGCACCAGCAGATCATCATCGAGGTGCTGGCGCAGCGCGACGCGCACCATGTGCGCGGCATCGCGCTGACGGCCACGCAGGGTCTGGCCCGCGGCACGCGTGGTGCGGGACACCGGCGCACCCCTGCAGGCACCGGTCGGCAAGGGCGTGCTGGCGCGCATGTTCGACGTGTTCGGCAACACCATCGACCACGGCCCGGCGCTCTCGCGACGTGCAATGGCGTTCGGTGCATCAGGCGCCGCCGCCGCTGGCGCGGCGCTCCACCCACTCGGAGGTGTTCGAGACCGGCATCAAGCTGATCGACGTGCTGCTGCCGCTGGAGCGCGGCGGCAAGGCCGGCCTGTTCGGCGGCGCGGGGGTCGGCAAGACGGTGCTGCTCACCGAAATGATCCACAACATGATCGGCACCCAGGCCGGGGTCAGCATCTTCTGCGGCATCGGCGAGCGCTGCCGGGAAGGCGAAGAGCTGTACCGCGACATGAAGAGCGCCGGCGTGCTGCCCAACATGGTCATGGTGTTCGGCCAGATGAACGAGCCGCCCGGCAGCCGCTTTCGGGTCGGCCAGGCCGCACTGACCATGGCCGAATATTTCCGCGACGACGAGCACCGCGACGTGCTGCTGCTCATCGACAACATCTTCCGCTTCATCCAGGCCGGCATGGAGGTCTCCGGGCTGATGGGCCAGATGCCCTCGCGCCTGGGCTATCAGCCGACCATGGGCACCGAGCTGTCGCGGCTGGAGGAGCGCATCGCCAACACCGATACCGGCGCCATCACCTCCATCCAGGCGGTGTACGTGCCGGCCGATGATTTCACCGATCCGGCAGCCGTGCATACCTTCTCGCATCTCTCGGCGTCCATCGTGCTGTCGCGCAAGCGCGCCAGCGAAGGGCTGTATCCGGCCATCGATCCGCTGCAATCCAACTCCAAGATGGCCACGCCCGGAATCGTCGGCGAGCGGCACTACACCCTGGCGCAGGAGGTGCGCAGGACGCTGGCGCAGTACGCGGCGCTGAAGGACATCATCGCCATGCTCGGCCTGGAGCAGCTGTCCCCGGAAGATCGCAAAGTGGTCAATCGCGCGCGCCGGCTGGAGCGCTTCCTGACCCAGCCTTTCTTCACCACCGAGCAGTTCACCGGCATGCCGGGCCGGCTGGTCAGCCTCGCCGACGCACTGGACGGCTGCGAGAGCATCCTGCGCGACGAACTGGCGGAACTGCCCGAGAGCGCCTTCTACATGATCGGCAGGATCGACGAGGCGAAGGCCAAGGCCCGGCCCGCGGCAGCAGAGAAGAAGGAGAGCCAGGATGCCGTCGGCGCACATGACGCTTGAGGTGCTGGTCCCGTACCGCGTCTTTACCAGCAGCACCGGCGTAACGCGCATCGTGGCCGAGACGCGCGAGGGATCGTTCGGCATCCTGCCGCACCGGCTGGATTGCGTCGCGGCCCTGGCGCCGGGAATACTCACCTGGTCCACCGAAGCCGACGGCGAAGTGTTTCTGGCCATCGATGAAGGCGTGCTGGTGAAGACCGCGCAGCATGTCCGGGTGTCCGTGCGGCGCGCCATCGCGGGCAAGGATCTGGCACAACTGCGTGCCGCGGTGGAACAGGACTTTCTGGCGCTGGACGAGGACGAGCAGCGTGTGCGCATCGTCATGGCACGACTGGAGACGGGAGTGCTGCGGCGCATGGCGGCGTTCGAGCATGAGTGACGAGCCACGCAATCCCGCGCCAGGCGAGCCGACGCTCGGCGCACAGGTCGGAGCCAAGGCCGCGCGCAAACTCAGGGCGCGCCGTAACCCCACCGCCGGCGTATGGCTCGGCCTGGGCATGATGGGACTGATCGGCTGGTCGGTGTCGGTACCGACATTGCTGGGCGCGGCCCTCGGCCTCTGGCTGGATCATCGTCATGCCGGGCGTCACTCCTGGACACTGGCGCTGTTGATGGCCGGACTCACGCTGGGCTGCCTCAATGCGTGGCACTGGGTAGACAAGGAGAACAAGGCCATCCGGGACGAACAGGAAGATCACGATGACTGAGGCCCTGCACCTGGCGCTGGCACTGGCCACGGGCGTGCTGCTCGGCGCATTCTTCTTCGGCGGCCTGTGGTGGACGGTGCGTCGCGCGTTGACCCGGGACCGGCCGGCGTTGTGGTTCCTTGGCAGCCTGCTGCTGCGCACGGCCGTCACCCTGGCAGGTTTCTACCTGGTGGGAAACGGGCATTGGCAACGGCTGCTCCTGTGCCTGTGCGGTTTCATCGCGGCGCGGCTGCTCATGCAGCGGATCGCGCGACCGCCGGAGGCCACCCATGCACCTTAGCCCGGACGGCATGATCTTCTGGCAGCACGGCTTCCTGAAGCTCAACGCCACCATCGTGTTCACCTGGGCGCTGATGCTGGTACTCACGGTGGGTTCACTGCTGATTTCCCGCCGCCTGTCGAGCGGGCTGCATCGCTCGCGCTGGCAGAACCTGCTTGAGCTCGTCGTGACCATGATCGAGAAGCAGATCGGGGAAGTCGGCGTGCGCAACCCGCGCCGCTATCTCGCCTTCCTGGGCACGCTGTTCCTGTTCGTTGCCGCGTCCGCGCTGTGCACGGTCATTCCGGGGTTCCAGCCGCCGACCGCCTCGCTGTCCACGACCACCGCGCTGGCCCTGTGCGTGTTCGTGGCGGTGCCCTTCTTCGGCATCAGGAACGAGGGGTTCGGTGGCTACCTGCGCTCCTACGTGAAGCCCACCATCATCATGCTGCCGTTCAACATCATCAGCGAACTGTCGCGCACCCTGGCGCTGGCGGTGCGCCTGTTCGGCAACATGATGAGCGGGGCGATGATCATCGCCATCCTGCTCACCATCACGCCGTTCATCTTTCCGATCGTCATGACGGCACTCGGCCTGCTCACCGGCATGGTGCAGGCCTACATCTTCTTCGTACTGGCGACGGTGTACATCGCCGCCGCCACGCAAGCCACCTCACCGGCCACCACGGCAACTAAGGAATAGACCATGGACAGCATGACCATCATCGCGGTGATATCCATCACCATCGCCGGCTTCACCACCGGCTTCGGCACGATGGGCCCGGCACTGGCCGAAGGCCGGGCCGTGGCCGCCGCCCTGGGTTCACTGGCCCAGCAACCCGACGCCTCCGCCACCATCACCCGCACCCTGTTCGTGGGCCTCGCCATGATCGAGTCGACCGCGATCTACTGCTTCGTGGTGTCCATGATCCTGATCTTCGCCAACCCGTTCTGGAACCATGCCATCGCGCAGGTTGCGGGAAAGTGATCCATGCTCATTGACTGGTTCACCGTCGGCGCGCAGGCACTGAATTTCCTCATCCTGGCGTGGTTGCTGAAGCGCTTTCTCTACCAGCCGATCCTGGCCGCCATCGACGCGCGCGAGAAGCGCATTGCCGACGAACTCGCCGCCGCGGATTCGAAGCGCAAACAGGCGGAACAGGAGAAGGTGGAGTTCCAGCACCGGAACGAGGAACTCGAACAGCAGCGCGGCGCGCTGCTTGCCAAGGCCACCACCGACGCGCGTGCCGAAGGGCAGCGCCTGCTCGAGGCGGCGCGCCAGGCCGCGGACGCACTGAGCGCCAGGCGCCAGACGGCGTTGAGCGCCGATGCGCGCAACCTGAACCAGACCCTGCGCCGCCGCGCGACACAGGAAGTGTTCGCCATTGCCCGCCGCGCGCTCACCGACCTGGCCGGTGCCGATCTGGAGCAGCGCATGGTGGAGGCATTCGCTGACAGGCTGCGCGCGCTGGACGCCGGGACGAAGGCAGAGCTCGCCGGCGCCGCGGCATCCAGCAGGGAACCGGCGCTGGTGCGCAGCGCGCTTGAGCTTTCCGGGCCGCAGCGGGACAACCTGCGCAACACGGTGAATGTCGCCCTGTCGGCGGACGTGCCGCTGCGCTTCGAGACCACTGCGGATCTGGTAGGCGGCATCGAACTGACCATCAGCGGCAGAAAGCTGGCGTGGAGCATCGCGGCCTATCTGGATTCACTTCAGCAGGCCGTGGATGAAACCCTGAAGGGCACGCCGGCTTGAGCACCGAGCCCGGTCTGCAGCAGGTCTTCGACGGTGCCTTTGCCGGCATGGGCAAGGCGCGCGAGGCGTTCACGCCGCGACTGGCGCCGCGCGAAGTGGGCACGGTCACCAGTGTCGCCACCGGCATCGCCACCGTCACCGGCCTGCCAGGCGTGGGCTTCGACGAGGTACTGAAGTTTCCCGGCGAGGTGTTCGGCATCGCCTTCAACGTCGATGAAGACGAGGTCGGCGTGGTGCTGCTGGGCGACTACTGGCAGCTGCAGGCCGGCGACGAGGTGGAGCGTCGTGGCCATGTCATGGATGTGCCGGTCGGCGACGCCCTGATCGGACGCATCATCAATCCGTTGGGGCAGGCGCTCGACGGCAAGGGACCAGTGCTGACCGAATCGCGGCTGCCCATGGAACGCCCTGCTCCGCCCATCATGGATCGCGCGCCGGTGACGGTTCCGCTGCAGTCCGGTATCAAGGTGATCGATGCGCTGATCCCGATCGGGCGCGGCCAGCGCGAGCTGATCGTCGGCGACCGGCAGACCGGCAAGACCGCCATCGCACTCGATACCATCCTGAACCAGCGCGGCAAGAACGTGTTGTGCGTGTACTGCGCCATCGGTCAGCGCGCCTCCGGCGTGGCCAGGGTGGTCGCCGCACTGCGCGAGCACGGGGCACTGGAATACACCGTCGTGGTGGTCACCGAGGGCAATGAGCCGCCCGGCCTGGCCTACGTCGCCCCGTACGCGGCGACCAGCATCGCGGAACACTTCATGGAAGCCGGCCGCGACGTGCTGGTGGTGTACGATGATCTCACGCATCACGCCCGCGCCTATCGCGAGCTGTCGTTGCTGCTGCGCCGGCCGCCCGGGCGGGAGGCGTTCCCCGGAGACATCTTCTATCTGCACGCGCGGCTGCTGGAACGCGCCACGCACCTGCGAAGCGGGCTTGGCGGCGGTTCGCTGACCGCCCTGCCCATCATCGAAACCGAGGCGCAGGACATCTCGGCCTACATTCCCACCAATCTGATCTCCATCACCGACGGGCAGATCTACCTCTCCCCCTCGCTGTTCGAACTCGGCGTGCTGCCGGCGGTGGATGTGGGCAAGTCGGTGTCTCGCGTCGGCGGCAAGGCGCAGCGTGCACCCTATCGCACGGTTACCGGCGACCTGAAGCTCGCCTATGCGCAGTTCGAGGAACTGGAAACCTTCGCGCGCTTCGGGGCGCGCCTGGACGAGGATACGCGCAAGGTGATTACCCACGGACAACGCATCCGCGCGTGCCTGAAGCAGACCGAGTTCGCGCCGGTATCCATGCCCGGTCAGATCGCCATGTTGCTGGCCCTGACGGCCGGCCTGTTCGACCCCGTGCCCATGGGGCGGATTGCGGTGGCCATGCGCGCCGTCGTCGATGCCGCTGCGACGATTCCGGAGGCCGTCAGGGCGCGGCTGGATACTGCCGCGACGCTCAGCGATGCCGATCGCGATGCGATCCTGGAAATCGCCCGCCGCGCACTGGCCGGCATGCAGCCATGAGCGACGCCGCGGCAAGTCTGCGCCGCAAGCTCGACGGTGCCGCGGACCTGCAATCCGTGGTACGTACGATGAAGGCGCTCGCCGCCGGCAATATCAGCCAGTACGAGCAGTCCACGCGCGCATTGGCGCAGTATCTGCAGACCGTGAATCTCGGCCTGGGGGCGTGCTTCCGGCTCGGTGAAGCGGGCGCACAGGGCGCCGCGGCCGCCGCGCGATCCGGCGCGGCGATGACCGTGGCGGTCGTGTTCGGTTCGGACCAGGGCCTGGTGGGCCGCTTCAATGAAGTCGTGGCCGAACATGCGTTGCAAGCCCTGGCAGACCGGACCGGCAAGGTGGTGATCTGGGCCGTCGGCGAGCGCGTGCACGCGCAACTGGCCGACGCCGCGCGAACCCCGGCCGGGCTGTTCAATGTTCCCGGCTCCGTCAATGCAGTCGCTCCGCTGGTGGGGCGCATCCTGCTGGAGTGCGAAGCGGGCGTCACTGCCGCGGACGCAGCCGAGCTGCTGCTCTTCTACAACCACACGGGTGCCGAGGCGGGCTTTGAGCCGGTCACCGAACGCCTGCTCCCCCTGGACGAGAAATGGCGGCAAGGGCTCGCCGCGCGGGCCTGGCCCACCCGCTATCCACCGCAGGTGCTGGGAAACCACATGGCGACCTTGCGCGCCCTGATCCGCGAGTACCTGTTCATCTCGCTGTTTCACGCCTGCGCTGAATCGCTGGCCAGCGAGAACGCCAGCCGTCTGGCTGCCATGCAGCGCGCCGACCAGAACATCGACACCCTGCTGGAACAGCTGCGCGGTAGCCTCCAGCGCGTACGCCAGGGCAGCATCGACGAGGAGCTGTTCGACGTGATTGCGGGCTTTGAAGCATTGTCGGGCGACGCACACCGGTGAACGTCAGCGACGGACCGGATGGATCCAGGCCGACGGTCTACCTGCTTCGCCACGGCGAAACCGCCTGGTCCATAACCGGACAGCACACCGGCCGCACGGATCTGCCGCTGACGGCACAAGGCGAGCAGCAGGTACGCGCGCTGGCGGAACAACTGCATGGCATCGCGTTCGACCACGTAATCACCAGCCCTCGCCTGCGCGCGCAGCGCACGTGTGAACTGTGCGGCCTGGGCCCGATCGCGAAGATCGATGCGGATCTGGCCGAATGGGACTATGGCGACTACGAGGGTCTGCGCACAGCCGAGATCTGCGCGCAACGGCCGGACTGGAACCTGTTTCGCGACGGGTGTCCCGCCGGAGAGTCGCCCGCCGAGATCCGCGGCCGCGCGGATCGGCTCATCGACCGACTGCGCGGCCTGCGTGGCACGGTGGCGCTGTTTTCCCACGGCCACTTCGGTCGTGTCCTGGGCGCCCGCTGGATCGATCTGCCGGTGACCCACGGACAACACCTGCTGCTTGATACAGCCTCCATTTGCATTCTTGGTCTTGAGCAGCACAGCGCGGCTGAAGGGGCCATCGTGGTGTGGAACAGCCGCGGCCAGGATGGACTGACGTCGGCCTTCACCTAGGCCATGATCATTTTCTGGTGTGTCCGTTACCGAACATTGCTCCATCGGGTCGTGTTAAAGTAACTGGCCATCTTCGAATGCGCGAGACACGCGGCATTCCCGGCTTTCACCGGCAGAGGCCCCCCATTACGCCGCATCAGAACCATCTGCTTGACGCACTGCCCACCGAGGACTTCGAGCGTCTGGCACCGCACCTGGAACCGATGACGCTCAAGCTCGGGGAGGTGCTCTACGAGCCGGGCGGGCACATGCGCTATGTCTATTTCCCGACCACGGCGATCGTCTCGCTCCTGTACGTGATGAAAGACGGTGCGTCGGCGGAAATCGCCATCGTCGGCAATGAAGGACTGCTGGGTATCTCCCTGTTCATGGGCGGGGAGACGACGCCCAGCCGGGCGCTGGTGCAGAGCGCCGGCTACGGCTATCGCCTCAAGGGCCAGGTGCTGAAGAATGAATTCGGCCGGTTTGGCCCGCTCACCCACCTGCTGCTGCGCTACACACAGGCACTGATCACGCAGATGTCGCAGACCGCGGTCTGCAACCGTCATCATTCAGTGGACCAGCAGCTGTGTCGCTGGCTGCTGCTGAGCCTGGATCGGCTGGCCTCCAACGAATTGGCGATGACGCAGGAGTTGATCGCCAACATGCTGGGCGTGCGCCGCGAAGGTGTCACGGAGGCTGCCGGCAAACTGCAGGCAGCGGGTATCGTGAAATACCGCCGCGGCAAGATCACCGTGATCGACCGCCCGGCACTCGAGGCCCGCTCCTGCGAGTGCTACGAGGTGGTCAAGAAGGAATTCGACCGGCTGCTGCCCTACAAGGTGGACTAGAGCGCATGGCGCGCCGCTAAGCGCGGCGCCGTACATACAAGCCGGACCTTGGCGCCCACGATGAACAATCGTGGACAAGCGAGCCCCTCAAGCGAACCGGATTCTCGACAGCCTGCCGGGGCGCGACCTGCAGCGACTGCAGCGCCGGCTGGAGCCCGTGGAGCTCGGCTTCGGGCAATTCCTCTACGAACCCGGCGCAAGAATCCGGCACGTCTACTTCCCACTCGATTGCCTGGTTTCGCTGCTGACTGCCGTGGACCGCAGGCGTTCACTGGAAGTCGGCATGGTGGGCAACGAGGGGATGGCCGGCATGCCTTTCATCCTGGGCGTTGGCGTATCGGGCGTGCGCGCCCTCGTGCAGGGCGCCGGCAGCGCGCTGCGCATGGCTGCGGAACCGTTCCGCAGGGAGTTCGACCGCACGCCGCGGCTGCAGCAGGCGCTGTACCGCTACACCTACGCCATGATGGCGCAGATCTCGCAGACCGCCGCCTGCAATCGCTTCCACGAGGCCGAGCAGCGACTGGCGCGCTGGCTGCTGATGACGCGGGATCGCGTCGGCACGGACGAGTTTCCGCTGACCCAGGAGTTCCTGTCGCACATGCTGGGCCTGCGGCGCGTCGGGATCACGCAGGCCGCCGGTTCACTCAAGCGCCGCCGGCTGATCGACTACAAGCGCGGCCAGCTGCGGGTACTCGACCTGCCCGGGCTCAGGCGAGCCAGCTGCTGCTGTTACGGGATGGTAAACGCCGTATTCGAGCGCGCCCAGCGCTGATGGTCGACCAGCCGACCAGGCGGCGGGGCCAGGGCCGCGCCGCACGCGCCTACAGGCGCCGACCCTGTATCAACCTGATGACGATGATGACGACCGCGACCACCAGCAGAACGTGGATGAGGCCACCCATCGTGTAGGCGGACACCAACCCCAGAGCCCACAGGATGAGCAGAATGATGGCAATGGTTACGAGCATGTGGAAAGTCTCCGTGAAGCGGGTTTGCGCTGCACTCGCGCACGTTCAAAGGTAGCAACAAGGCCGCGGCACGTCTGGGCGGCACCGTACACAGCCGCGGTCTGCGGTGGACGCGCGAATGGCGAGCCTGTGTTCGCTACCGCACGGAGCCGACGGCCGCACGCGCCTACCCTGAACCCCGAATCTATTCTGCTTCCGGGTTCAGGACGCCTCACTCCCGGCATCCGCCTGCGCCGTTCCCGTTTTCAGCGCAGGCCCTGGGCAGCGTCCAGGCGGCAAAGCTGCCGTTCTATCCGGCCGGCTCCGGTGGCTGCATCAGCACACCCCTGCCATGCTGCAACACCTGGGCGAACTCATCGACGGGCAACGGCTGGCAATGCAGAAACCCCTGCGACTGGTCGCAACCCATCTGCCACAACATGTCCAGCTCCTCCTGCCGTTCCACACCTTCGGCCACGCTGGTCATGCCGAACGCGCGGGCCAGCTCCACCACAGTCCTGACCACGCTGGCGCCTACCGGATTGTCCACGATCTGACTGATGAAACGACGGTCTATCTTCAGCGTATCCACCGGCAATTCGGACAGACGGCTGAGGGAAGAATATCCCGTGCCAAAGTCATCGATTGCGACGCGAATACCCAACGCGCGCAGCCGCTCCAGTATCTTGATTTCCCCTCCACAGTCTTCCTGCAACACGCCCTCGGTTATCTCGACGTCCAGCCCCCAGCCGTTGGCGCTCCAGGAACGAACGGCTTGTGCGAAGTGCCCCTCAAACTCGTAGTGTCGCAACTGTGCCGGCGCGATATTCACCGCCACGCGCAGTGGCGGCAGACCGGCCGCCCGCCAGGCCTGACAATCACGCGCCGCCTGCTCCACGATCCATTCACCGGCCTCCACGATCAGCCCACTGGATTCCAGCACCGGCAGGAACTCTGCCGGTGAAACCAGACCGTCCTCCTTGTTGCGCCAGCGCAGCAGAGCTTCTGCACCACAGATGCGCCTTGTGATCACGTTGACCTTGGGCTGGTAGAACAGCTCGAATTCACCGCGATCAACCGCATAGCGCAGGCGGTGTTCCAGCGCCAGCTGGCCCACACTATGCATGCGGGCGCTGGAATCGAACCGCAGGTGAGATAATCCTTTGGCCCGCGCGAACTGCAGGGCTGCTTCGGCATTCTGCACCAGATGACTCGCGTCGCCGCCGTCTTCGGGGTACACCGTGTAAGCCATGCGGACCATGACCGGGATGTCGCGGCCATCGACCCGCACGGGCTCGCCGAACAGGAGCTTGGCCTGCTCCTCCCCGTAAGCGTGCAGCTCCTGCAGGAACTCTCCTTCCAGTCGGCTGACAAAGCCAAAGGTCCCACCGCCGAAGTGCGCCAACTGCTCCTGCCGCTTGTAGTGATTCTTGAGGCGATCCGCGATCTTGCGCAACAACTGGTCGCCCGAATCGCGGCCGAAGGAATCATTGATGGCGCTCATGCGACGGATATCCATCAGTACCACGATGTGCGGGCGTTCACGCGCGGCGGCGATCTGGTCGCGCACACGCTCGCAAAACAGCGAACGCCGGGCCAGGCCCGTCAACGGATCGAAATACGAGAGGAAGCGCATCCGCGAATCCCGATTGACGTACTGCAGTCCGAAGGAAAGACTCCGCCCCATGGCCCGCAGCATGTCCTGCTCTTCCAAGCCAAGCTTGCCCGCGTCACGCGCCGTCAACAGAAGCACCGCGCTGGTCTGCGCATCCACCAGCAGCGGCAGCACCACCACCGAACGCAGTCCGGTGTGGATCAACAAGGCGTCGAAATTTGCCGAAGTGCCGATATCCACGCTTTCGTTGTGGACAAAGACCTCGCCAGTGCTGAACACGGTTCCTATCACGCTCGACGCGCGAGTCGCCGCCTCTTCGACATAGGCAGCGAGCCGCGCCGCTGTTTCCTCATCCTCCGCGCTGGAAGCCACCGCCCTGATCGATGCGCCGCTGCGCGATCTGGTGGCCGCCACCGCCATTGCATAGCCGCCGAGGGATATGGCGAGGCGACAGGTCTCCTGCAGAAGTTCATTCCGATCACGCAGGCGAAATACCAGGTCGTTGACACTGCCCAACATGCGCAGCACATGATTCAGGCGCGCGATCCGCGCCTCCTGCCGCGCACGCTCGACTCTTGCACGCGCATCGTCGATGGCGCGGCGCACCGCCGGCACCAGACGCGTCAGGTTCTCTTTCAACACATAATCTTCTGCTCCGGCCTGCAATGCGGCAATGGCGCGCTCCTCGCCCATCGTTCCCGACACGAACAGGAATGGAATGTCCGGGGCTTGTTCCTGGCACAGTCGCAGTGCCGACATGCCGTCGAATTGCGGCAGCGAATAATCCGAAAGGACCACGCTCGGGTCGAAGTCGCGCAGAGCCGCGGACAGGGCATCGGCCGTTTCAACCCGCCGGACATCGCAGGAGATCTGCGCCTGTCTGATTTGATGGACGATGCGCTCGGCGTCGGCATCGATGTCCTCGACGAGCAGGAGGCGAAGCTTCTGATCCTTCAGTTCACCCATGACCGCCCTCCCCGCGAGTCGCACATATGATCAGTGGGAAGGACCGCACTACCCTCCTCCCCGGCCTCCGCAAGGACCTCTTGGCAGGCTTGCTCGGCCTGTTGACGATAGCACGTGTGCCAGAGCTCATGAGCGGGACGGTCGGCAGTGCGCCGCCTGCTTCGTGACCCACCGCGCAACAGGGTCATGGTGTGTCTATGGGTAAGCTTCTCGGGCGACCGTCCAGCCGGAAGCCACCGAGCTGTCATGCCGGCCCTCGCGCGGGGCAACGAGGGTGGCATCGAACGCCTGCGGCGCCCGGGGCTGATATGCTGGCCATACCTGCAGATCCACAGGAACCCACGCCAGGCACCGCCCCAGGGGAAACAAAGGGAGAATGACATGCGCCGGAACCTGCTCCTCTTCATCGCCGCCATCCTGGTGGCCAGCGTGGCCTGGGCGGCCGCACGCGTGAGCTATAACCAGGGCTATGCGCGCGACCGGGCACAGATCGATGACCTGATGGCCCGCTACCTGTTTGCGCTGGACTGGCAGGACCCGGGCGCTTACGCCTCGGTATTCTCCCGGGATGGCGTGCTCGTGTGGGCCGGGGGCACCGTCAATGGCCGCGATGCCATCGAACAGGAACTGCGCAAGGCCAGGGCGGCGGATGAACGCGCCAATGCCGCCACACCCGCGCTGCGTCCGTTTCGCCGGCGTCATTTCATCAGCAATTTCACGGTCCGCATCCAGGGCGACCACGCAACGGCCCGATCCCTGTGGTTCGAGATCAACGACGACAACAGCGATCGGCGCGCCTATGTCGGGGGTTACGGGCACCTGGAAGACGAGCTGCGACGGGTCGATGGACAATGGTTGATTTCGCGCCACCAGGTATTCAATGAACAGCGGCCGGACATGGCCGCAGGCAACGCCAATCCGGCCTGGTAGCGGCACGGGATGGCAATGATGCGGGCCTGAAGGCCGACGGACACCACAGCAGAGAATTCCCCCGGGAGAGTCGACACCATGACCAGACACACCGCCATCCCCTTCGCGTTACTGGCCGCGCTGGCCCTGCAGGGCGCGCAAGCACCGGCAGCGGAGCTGGCCGATCAGTTCATCACGCTGGGTACGCATGGGGGCCCGGTGTCGGACCGCAACCGATCCGAGCCGGCCAATGCGTTGGTGGTCGGAAACGCGGTCTACCTGGTGGATGCCGGCGACGGCGCGGTCCAGCAACTGGCACGCGCCGGCTATTCCCTGGCCGCGGTGCGTGCCGTGTTCATCAGCCACATCCATTTCGACCACACCGGCGGCCTGTTCGCCGTGCTGGGCCTGCGCCACCAGATGGGTATGCCCGGCAAGCTCATGATTTATGGCCCGCCCGGAACCCGCGCAACGGTCGACGGACTGCTGGCCGCCATGGTCCCGGAAGCCCAATCCGGGTACGGCGTGCCCGGGGAGGACTATGTGCCACCAAAGGATACGGTGCAGGTGGTCGAAATTCGTGACGGTGCCCGGATCAAGATGTCAGGCTTCACCGTGACGGCCGCCGAGAACACCCACTACAGCTTTCCCAAAGGCAGCGACATGGACCGGCGCTTCGCCTCACTGTCGTTCCGCTTCGATCTGCCGGATCGCTCCATCGTCTATACGGGCGATACAGGCCCGAGCGATGCGGTTACTGCGCTGGCCCGCGGTGCCGATCTGCTGGTCAGCGAGCTGATCGACATGAAGTTCGCGGACACCTTCGTCCCGCGCGGCACGCCCGCGCAACAGAAGCGCACCCGGGAAATGCGCGAACATCTGACCACGCACCACCTGAGCCCGGATCAGGTGGGGCAGATGGCGGCCGCGGCCAAGGTGCATCGCGTGGTGATCACGCATCTGGTTGCCGGTCGCAATCCGGATGTCGACACGGCGCCCTACGTCGCCGAAATCCGCAAGTGGTTCAATGGTCCGGTCGAGATCGCGGCGGACCTCAACCGGTATTGACGCAAACGGACGGCGTCTCTTCATTCCAGCCGGGCGTATGGCCCCAACACGGTACCCACGAAGCCACCGGCAACGCCGGTGCTGAGCATCAACCCATCGGCATCGTCTTCAAGGCTGTTCCAGCCCTGGCCCGCATTGTAGGAGAAGGCGTAGCGGGCGCCCTCGCCGTTCACCCGCAGCTGCAGCGCATCCGTGGCCGCGATCCGGATCGAATCCAGAACCGCAAATGCGTCGCCGGCGTGGCGCTCGAGAAACAGTTGCAGACCGCCGCCGGCGCGACGTGTACCCAGGAAATACCAGTAGCGCTCGTTCTGGTACAGCGCGATGCCGGCGGCGACGTGTTCTTCCCGTGGCGGCACCAGCTGCGTGCTGGCCACGAACCGCTGATGTGCCTGACGCCGGGCATAGAACGACGCGTTGCGCTTCGCATCCAGGTTCACCGCAAGCGGATGAATCAGCAGTTCGCCGTTGCCGAGCTCGAACCATTTCTTCTTCGGCACCCGCACCTGGATCCACTCGGGGCCGGGCTGCGTGCCGTCGAAGTCGTCGCGCCGCGTGAAGTTGCCGCTCAGCGCATCGCCCGCGCCGGACTGGCCGCGCGCCGCCGTTCGCGGCGCATCCAGCACGTAGGGCACCGGCGTGCCGTGCGGCAGTATCACCGGCCAGCCGTCCTGCCAGGTCACCGGCAACAGGAATGTCTCGCGCCCGGTATTGAAGTGGAAGTCCGCGTCATAGGGGCGCGAGGCGAGGAACACCGCCCACCAGTTGCCGTTGGCCAACCGCACCAGATCCGCGTGACCGGCATTGGTCACCGGATGCGCACGGCCTGCCGGCAGGTCGCGCTGCGTGAGAATCGGATTGCCCGCGTAGGGTTCAAACGGACCCCATGGGGAGCCGGAACGGAAGATCACTTCCGAATGATTGCTGCCGGTACCGCCTTCGGCGCACATGAGGTAGTAGCGGCCGTCGACGCGGTACATGTGCGGGCCTTCGATCCAGATCGGCTTGCTGGCAAGATCGGTGCCACCATTGACGATGACACGGCGCGGACCGACCGGCTTGTGGCGCGCGAGGTCGAATTCCTGGATCCAGATGGCACGATGCCCGTCGTACAGGGGTGGACCGGCCGGAGGGCCGTTGTTGAGGATGTAGGCCTTGCCGTCGGTGTCGAAGAAGAATGAAGGATCGATGCCGTCGATTCCCGGCAGCCATTGCGGGTCCGACCACGGACCCGCGGGATCCTTCGCAGTGACGAAGAAATTACCCCCGGCATCCACGAGTGTACCGATCACGTAGAACGTAGCCGTCGTGAAACCCGATGGAGGGCGCGTACACGCCGCGCGAAGCGCCCAGATTGTCGAAGCTCACCTGTCGCGGATCGTCCAGCACGTGCCCGAGGAGCTTCCAGTGCACCAGGTCCGTGCTCTCGTGTACCGGAACCCCGGGCCAGTGAACGAAGCTGGAGTTGACCAGGTAGAACCTGTTGCCCACCCGGGTGATGGCCGGATCGGGGTAATAACCGGCCAGGATGGGATTGTGGAACTCACCCGCCGGCAAAGGCGACTGGTAGACATCGTCGTGACCGGAATACTCGAACCAGTCGAACGCCACGACCGGTGCGGCGCTGGCGGCCATCAGCGCCGGCGCGGCAAGAATCAGCAGAAATATTCCGATGCGGAAAGTCTTCATGCCTCGTCACTTCGCCCTGCCTGCAGCGCTCGCTACGGCGCATTCAAACAGAGGCGATCGCCGATCTCAATGTGCCGGCCGCAGGCCGCATGCGACGTCTCACTGCCGGGCGGCGGCTTTCCCTGTATATTCAGCACCCTTTTTCCTTCGCCAATGATGCAGGCGCAGACGCGCTTCAGAGTCATGTCCGAACCAAAGATCGAACCGCACCACAAACTGGTCCTGCGCCTGCTGCTGATCTCGGCATTCGTGGTCATCCTCAATGAAACCCTGATGGGCGTGGCCATCCCGCGCCTGATGGTCAGCTTTCACGTGCCGGCAAGCTCCGCGCAATGGCTGACCACCGCGTTCCTGCTGACCATGGCGACGGTAATCCCGGTGACGGGCTTCATGCTGCAGCGCCTGAACACGCGCCCGGTCTTCATTCTGGCCATGTCGCTGTTCAGTCTTGGCACGCTGGCCGCGACGCTCGCCCCGACCCTGCATCTGCTCGTTGCGGCCCGCGTCATCCAGGCCTCGGGCACGGCCATCATGATGCCGCTGCTGATGACTTCGGTGATGACGCTCGTGCCGATGGAACTGCGCGGCAGGACGATGGGCAACATCTCCATCGTCATCTCCGTGGCGCCGGCCATCGGGCCGACGATTTCCGGCATCGTGCTCAACTACCTGCCCTGGCGCTGGCTGTTCATCTTCATATTGCCCATTGCACTGGGTGCGCTGTGGCTGGGCAGCCGCCGTATCGAAAACGTGTCCACCCCGCGCTACGCGCCGCTCGACGTACTCTCGGTCTTCCTCGCCGGCCTGGCCTTTGGCGGTCTGGTGTACGGCATCAGCAACGTGGGCACGGACACTGCGCCCGGCGTACTGCCGGCGTGGATACCGCTGGCCATCGGATCGATCTGCATGGTCGCGTTCATCCTGCGCCAACTGAAGCTGCAGCGGGGCAAGGGCGCGCTGCTGGACCTGCGCACCTTCCGTTCACCGAATTTCGCCTTGTGCGTCGCGCTGATGGCAATGCTGATGGGCGCGCTGTTCGGCGTGATCATCGTTCTGCCGCTGTACCTGCAGAACGTGCTCGGCCTGAGCACGCTGCGCACCGGGCTGCTGCTGCTGCCCGGTGGCCTGCTGATGGGCCTGCTGGCGCCTCGGGTGGGACGTGTCTACGACCGCGTCGGCCCACGCCCGCTCACCATCACGGGCATCTTCATCGTCTCCGGCGTGCTGTGGGCCATGACGTTGCTGGGCACGCACACGCCGGTCAGCTACATCCTCACCGGCCACGTGATCATGAGCATCGGATTCGCCTGCCTGTTCACGCCGCTGTACACGACCAGCCTGTCTTCCGTGCCGCCCACTCTGTATTCGCACGGCAGCGCAATACTCAGTTCGATGCAGCAGGTGGCCGGTGCCTCGGGCGTGGCGTTGCTCATCGCCCTGATGACTTCACGCAGCGCCAGCCTCGCCACGCAGGGCACCGCCCAGGTCGAAGCGCTCAGCGGCGGCATTCGCTCCGCGTTTCTTGCCGCGGCGATGCTGTCGCTCGTCGCATTGGCCGGCATGTTCTTCGTGCAGAGGCCGAGGCCGATGGGGGTGTCGATACCCGACGCGTAGACGGCACGGGCCGGCATGCGCAGCGCACGTGGCTCAGTGCGTCATCGCATAAACCGCGACGTTCGAGCCGATGCGCAGCGCCCGATTCGCCTCGTCGGCCGGGTAGCGCGGATCATCGGCCCATTGCCAGCCATCGCCCACGTCATTGTTGTGGGCGATCAGCACCATCAGCCTGCCGTCGTCGTCGAACACACCCCTCCAGTGCGGCTCGCCGGTCTGCATGAAACCGCCTCCGAAATGCGGAACGGACACTTTGGTCATTCCCTTGAGCTCGAAGGCGACGTGAAACACCACTTCATCGTCCGTCAGGGGCCGGATGTCCCGGTCGGGAAACACCTTCTTCAGGCTGTCTTCGAAGTAGTACCAGTTGTTCTCGCCATAGAAGCTGTCGCAGAACAGGAACCCGCCGCGCAGCAGGTACCGGCGCAGATTGCCCGCCTCCTGGTCGCTGAGCTGCCAGGACATGGCCATTCCGGCAATCAGCAGCGGGTAGTAGGCCATGTCGTCCGGATCGTCGATGGCCACCGGCTGCTCCACCGAGCGCACATCGATGCGCGTATTGCGCTTGATCATCTGGATCAGCGCGCGATCACCGCGCGGATAGTCGTCCGTCCAGCCGGTGCCCCCCTCGTGCCAGTCGTAACCGCCGAAGAAGCGCCGGCCGCCGCCGGCACTGGGGTACATCAGGCGGCCCACCACCAGCTCGCCCGGCACATTCCAGTCATCCGGCACCGGCGCCGCGGCATCCGCGCCCTCGAAGCTCGGATATTCGCGGAACGGCTTCGGATCGGGGAAAGCCGCCACCGAGCTCGCGGATGCGCCCAGCACGACCAGCGTCCAGGTCGCGAGCATGCCGGCAGACAACCATCGAAACGGATTGCGCATGCGCCGACGATAAACCCTTCGGCGTCCCATGCACCAGCGCGAACCGAAGAGGCGCCGCCAGGCCCGCCCCGGCTACATCGGCGGCTTCACCCCGTGGGTTTCGGCCACGACCGCAACCGCGGCGGCCGAGCCGTCGGCCTGCGGCACCGCCAGCGCGAACACATGCGCGCCGGGCACGAGCAACTTCTGATCGCCCGGGGTGAAGGCCACGATCGCGGTCTTCTTCGTGATCTCCACGTCGATCACCCCACCCGTCGCGGCACCCTGATTGGTCGAATACTTCAGGTGCAGCACATGCCCGTTGCGCTGCGCCGCCATGCCCGTGACTGCGGCATTGGTCATCGTGCTCTCCGGGAAGTCCCAGGCATAGTGCCCTTCGCCGGCTCCGCGCATCGCCTCCGGAAAGATATGCACTTCGCTGGCCTGCCAATTGCCCTTGGCGTCCTTCACGGCTGTCGTGCCGATGAATGTGTTGTCGTGAATATCATCGGCTGTCTTCCTCTCCAGCCCGTTGATGCCGGTCTTCTCGCTCACCAGCAGCTTCACCACACCATGTTTGGCCGTCTTGACAGCCAGGGTCTGGCCATCGAAGGACTGGATGATGCCACGCACGCGCTCCGGCTGTGGCTGCGGCGCGGCGGCCTGGGCGGTCAATGCAACCAGTCCGATGAGCAATGTCAGCTTCTTCATGTCAGGACCTCGTGTCGCCGGATGATGCCGGGCTGCGTGCTCACGGTTTCGAGTAGGAAATCCGGTAGATCACGTTCGCGCCGTCATCCGACAACAGCAGCGAACCGTCCTTGAGTTCCACGATGCCGGCCGGGCGCCCCCAGGCATCGCCGTCGTCGGTGATGAAGCCGGTGAGGAAATCGATGTACTGACCGGTGGCCTTGCCACCCTTCATCGGCAAACGCACGATCTTGTGGCCGGTGCGAAACGCGCGGTTCCACGAACCGTGCAGCACCACGAATGCATCGCCCACGTACTCCTGCGGGAACGCCGACGCGCCATCGCTGGCCTGATAGAACTTGATGTTCAGCGCCGCCGAGTGGGAAGTGAACGGCACGTCCGGCAGTGTGGCCTTGCCGGCCAGGTCCGGGCGCTGGCCCTTCAGCCGCGGATCCTCGTGATTGCCCATGTAGTACCAGGGCCAGCCGTACCAGGCACCGTCCTTGACACTGGTGGCGTAGTCCGGCACCAGATCGTCGCCCAGCGCATCGCGCTCGTTCACCGCGCACCAGGGCTGCCCGGTTGCCGGCTGGATGGTCAGGCCCGTGCAGTTGCGCATGCCAGAGGCAAAGGTGCGGCCTTTCGTGTCGCCATCCACATCATATATACGCAGCTCGGCGCGGTTCTCCTCGCTGTCCCAGGTGGTGCCGAAGCCATGCGCGGCCTCCCAGTCCCGGATCTGCCCCGGGGACTTCTTCGACAGGTTCTCCGGCACATTGGACTGCGAGCCCACCGAGACATAGAAATGCCGGCCATCCGGCGCGAACGCCAGATCGCGCGTGAAGTGGCCGCCGCCAACCGGCGAGAGCTGCGGGACGATCACCTGCGGCACCTTGGCGGCCACCGTGTCGCCGACCTGGTAGGCATAGCGCACGACCCGATTGGTCTCGGCCACGTAGACCCACTGCGGGTGATCGCCCTGCGGGTAGAAGCCGATGCCGTAGGGTTGCTGCAGGCCCTGGGCGAACACCGTGACCGTCGCGCTCTTGCCATCGGCCGCCGGGCGCAGCACGCTCACGCGGCCCGCATTGGTCTCGGCCAGGAACACGTCGCCATTGGGCGCGAGCTGCATCGCGCGCGGCCCGGTGAGCCCCTTCGAGATGTATGCCTCCACCTTGAAGCCCGGCGGCACGGAGAGCCTGGCGTCCTTCGGCTTCGGCACCAGGCGCGGGAAATTGCTGGCCGACCGGGTGGCGTACGGCGCCGGCAGCCTGGCCAGATCAATGCGATGCACCCGGCCCGGCCTGTCCTTCTTCCAGTCGGCATCGCCGGTGGCCGGGGCCGTCCGTGGCGGCGGCGTGAAGCCGCCCGCCGTCGCCGGTGGCGGCAGCGTGCCGTCGCGAACGGCCGTGAAATACGCCACCAGATTGTCGCGATCGGCCTGGCGCGGCACCGGAATGACCATCGCCGAACCCGGCACCACGGTGGTTGGCGAGGTGAGGAATCGCTCCAGCGTGGCCGCATTCCAGGTGAGCCCGGCGGCTTTCAGCGCCGGACTGTATGCAAAGCCGGTGCTGGCGGCCTTGCGCCCCAGGATGCCCGCCAGGTTCGGGCCCTGCGCACCGCCGTTGTCGCCGGTCTCGGCGCTGTGGCACAGCGCGCACTGCGCGCGGAAGAAGGTACGACCCGCAACGGCATCGGCACCAAGGGCCGACCCGGCCATGGTGCCCAGCAACGTCGCGACCACAAGCATTCGGATTCTGTTCATGTCACCCCGCCCGGGCTGCATCGGCCAGGGAAACGTATCATGGAACCCTCATCCGAGACAGCGGCGTCCTGCCCCCTGCAATACCATGCCCTTTGCACCCCGGGAACATCATCGTGGAGCTCCTCCAAAGCGGGGTCCGCGTGAAATCCTGTTTCTGACCAGCGTGTGGTTCAAGGGCGTGGATGGGCTTCTTGAACTGATCGGCGGAATCGTTCTGCTGGGCGTCAGCCCCGAATTCATCGTCCATGGCGTGCGCCTGTTCACGCAGGACGAGATCAACGAGGATCCAGGCGATCTCGTTGCCAATGCCCTGCGCCACGTGGCATCCCACCTTTCGATTTCGGGAGAGCACTTCGTGGCCGCGTACCTGCTGATTCACGGCCTGGTCAAGATCGGGCTCGTCTGGGCGCTCCTGAAGCGCATCCTGGTCGCCTACCCCGTCGCCATTGCGATCTTCGGGGCATTCATCGCCTATCAACTCTACCGGTACACCATCACGCCGGGTTCAGGCCTGCTGCTGCTTACGGCCGTGGATCTGGCCGTGATAGCCCTGATCTTTCTCGAGTACCGCGCGTTGCGCAGTGCGCGAGCGTAACAGGACATCCCGAACGCAGTCGCATCGCGCACCGGATCCGGGACATCCGTTCCTACTGCACATGCGCCGACTTGACGTCCCAGGCGCTGTCGCTGCAGTAGGGGCATTGCGCGCCGACCAGCAAACCCTTGCCGGTTGCCGATTCGTCACCTTTGAGCTGCCAGTTGAGCCAGGCGAGAATGATCCTGGTGAAGTCCCCGCCGCCGGGCTTGAACAGATCGCCTCCGTGGCCCAGATCCTTGCTGAACCACATGACCGGAACATCCAGCTTGCTGATGCGTTCATAGCCCTGCGTTCCGCCCTTGTAGGCGATATCGCGCGCGCCGCCCTCGACGAAGAGCACAGGCGTGTCCACCAGCTTGTAGAAGTCATCGTTCACGCGCGCCATGCCGCTGCTGGTGACACCCCAGGCCGTAATCCGCGGATCGCCGACAGTGCCTATGGACATCAGCCCGCCACAGGAGAAGCCGTTGGCGGAAATCCTGCGCGTATCCAGGCTGTGGTAGTACGCGCTGGTGGACCTTTCGTTCTCGGCCAGCGCCCAGTCGATGTACGCGGTCAATGGCCTGCCCATGGCCGTCATGTCGCCATTGCCCATGGGGATGTTGCCCTTGCCATTGGGCGTCCCGTCCGCAATCACGAAGTAGCCGTGCGAGGCGATCTCGGACATTGCCGCGGCATTCGACAGTCCGTTCTGTGAACAGCCGCCCTCGCCCCAGACGAACACCGGATATTTCTCCTTGCCACCCAGATCGGCCGGCCGGTAAATGGTGCCCTTGCTGATGCCCGGGGCGCAGTTCGTTTCAACCACCACGCTGTGCGGCCCACTCCCCGATGCGTTCGTCCCGGTCGGCACGGACCGGGCACAGGTTCCCGCATTCGCGGTGCCGGTGGCGCCCCCGGCCTGCTGCGCGCGAACCGCACAAACTCCGAGGGTGATCCCCAGCGTCGCCGCCAGAATCCATTTGAGGAGATTCGCGGCCGGCAAATGACGGCGTGATGCTTGCTCCGTGATGCTCATGCTCACTCCCTATGGCAATGTTTTTCGTCTTACGGTGAGGCGTGGGCCCGGTACCGCAGGCCCTGTCCGCTGCAGAGGTGGCGATGTAGACTCCACCGGATCGCCTGTTTTGTAAAGACGATTACCAAACGTTGGGGGGACCACACATGCGCGGCATTGCCCTGTTGCTACTGGCTGCACTTCCTGTTCAGGCGGCACTCGCGGATATCACCCACGCCAAGGTCACGGGCGGCGAAGTCAGCGGTGTCGTGAGCGATGGCATTTCGATGTTCAAGGGCATTCCGTTTGCCGCGCCGCCGGTGGGCGAGCTGCGCTGGAAAGCTCCTGCCCCGGTCAAACCCTGGACGGGTGTGAGGAAGGCCGATGCATTCGCCGATGCCTGCATGCAGGCGCCGAACACGCAGGGCAACACCGCGCCGGTCAGCGAAGACTGCCTGTACCTGAACGTGTGGACACCTGCCAAGGCAGCCAGCGCCAGACTTCCCGTCATCGTGTGGATCCACGGGGGCGGCTATGTCGGTGGCTCGACGAGCATTCCCCTGTATGACGGCACCGGCTATGCAAAGAAGGGCGTCGTGCTGGTCAGCCTCGCGTATCGCCTCGGGCCCTATGGCTTCATGGCGAGTCCGGAGCTGAGTCGCGAGAGCGGCCATGGCTCGGGCGACTACGGCATCCTCGACCTGGTGGCAGGGCTCAAGTGGGTACAGAAGAACGTTGCCGCCTTCGGTGGCGATCCGCGCAACGTCACCATCTTCGGGCACTCGGCCGGCTCCGGCGCCGTCAGCATCCTGGCCGCAAGTCCGTTGAGCAAGGGACTGTTCGAGCGCGTCATCGCCATGAGCGGCGCGTCATTCACCCCGCTGGTCACGTCCGCGCAGGGCGGTTTCGGCATGAGCATCCCGGCGCTGAAAATGGCCGAGACGACGGGCAGCCAGTTCCTGGCCAAGCTGGGCGTGAAGGACATCGCCGCGGCCCGCAAGCTCAGTGCGCAGACCATCCAGGCGGCAACCGGTGGCGGCATGGCATTCCGGCCCGCGGCCGATGGTTACGTGCTGCCGACGGATGTGTACACCCTGTACGAGCAGCACAGGTTCAACGACACGCCGGTGCTGCTCGGGCACACCTCCGATGAAACCATCGCCTTCGGCGGCCGGGGCGGCACGGTCACGCCGGCCGACTTCGAGAAGCAGATGCATGCGCAGTTCGGAGCGCAGGCCGGGGCGATGCTCGCCGTATATCCGCACGCCACCGACGCCGAGGCCGCCAGCGCCACGCGCCATGTGCGCAACGACACCTCGTTTGGCTGGAACATGTGGACCTGGGCGCGCGAGCAGTCCAGACAGGGCAAGGGCAAGGTGTACAGCTACTACTACGACCACCATGCCCCGACGGCCGAGGGCTCGGGCCATGGCAGCGACGTGGGCTATCACTTCCAGACTCTGGCCGGGCGCGGCAAGCCCAGCAAGGAGGACCTGGCCTTGTCGGACCTGATCAGCACCTACGATGTGAATTTCGCGAAGACCGGCAATCCCAACGGCAAGGGCCTGCCGCAGTGGCCCGCATTCACCGCGCAGAACGAGCAGGTGATGGTGTACGACACCACGGCCAGCGCGCGCACCTACCCGCTGCTGGACAAGGTCCGGGTGCTCGATGCGTACTTCAGCCGGCTGCGCGCGGAGCAGTAGCCGCGCCGCAGCAGGTTTTGTCATGACCGTGATCGAAGTTTCGGCAAATCACCGGGATCCCCGCGCCTGATGAGCACCGGGCGCGCAACAGGCCACGTCGGCACCGTTGCGGGATTTGCCGTATTGCTGGCCGTCGCGGCCCGTGCCGCTTCCCCCGGGCAGTTCGAAACGCCGCGCACATCCTGGGGAGACCCGCTCATCCAGGGCACATACACCAACAACACCAACGTGCCCTTCGAGCGTCCTGCCGAGCTGGGCCTCAAGGCGTTCTATACAGACGAGGAGTACGCCGCCCGGCGCAACGCGCCGGCCGTGGTGGAAACCACAACGGTAGTCACGGACGTCCACTACCAGACGGCCGACTACGGTCTTGATCCGGACCAGAGCGCGATGGTGCGCAATCCGCGCACGTCCATCCTCACGCAGCCCGCCGATGGGCGCATGCCGCCCCTGCGCCCGGACGCCCAACGGCGCAGCGATGCCGCCCGCGCCGCACAGCAGGCCCATGCCTTCGACAGCGCGCAAAACCGGCCGCTGCAGGAACGCTGCCTGCTGTGGGCCCACGAAGGCCCGCCGCTGCGGCCGGTCGGCTACAACTCCATGGTGCGGATCATGCAGACCCGCGACTATGTCGTGCTGATGACCGAGATGGTGCACGATGCGCGGGTGATTCCGCTGGTGCAGAGCCGACCGGATTTCCAGGGCCTGACCCGCTGGCAGGGAAATTCCTGGGGCCATTGGGAGGGCGACACGCTGGTGATCGAGACCACGGGCATCTCGGACAAGGTGACGCCACGCGGATCGGCGATACCAATGGGACCCGAGGGGCGGGTCATCGAGAAGATAACCCGCACCGGCCGAAGTCGATCCGCTACGAATTCACGGTCACCGACCCCAGCCTGTGGGATGTGAGCTGGGGCGGCGAGTTTCCGATGGAACTGTCCGACCAGCCATTGCTGGAATATGCCTGCCACGAAGGCAATTACGGCCTTCCCAACACGTTGCGCGGCATACGCGAAGAAGAACAGAAGAAGGCCGGCGCGGATGCACTGCACTGAGGCTGGCCGCCGATAGCGCCAAAGCGAACAACGACGATGGGGAGATCAGCATGATGAACAGAAGATTGCCTGGCCCTGTGGCTGCCGGCCTGACCGGCCTTGTCTTCGTACTGGCCATCGCGGGGATGGCACTGGCGCAGGAGGTCGGCATGCGCCCGGCCGGCGCGAACGGCAACGCACCGCCTGCCGTCACCTCCCCGTCCGTTGCAAACGGCCACGTGACGTTCCGCCTGCGCGCGCCAAAGGCCCAGGCGGTCACGGTCTCCGGCGATTTCGGCCCCGATGTCGCCCTGAGCCGCGAAGCGGACGGCGTGTGGAGCGCGACGGTCGGACCATTGAAGCCGGATATGTACGTCTACTTCTTCAATGTCGATGGCGTGCGACTGATCGACCCGTCCAACCCGCAGGTGAAGATCGGCTACGTCACCAGCACCACCACCAGCATCCTGACCGTGCCGGGCGACGGGCCGGCGTTCTACGACGTGCAGGACGTGCCGCACGGCGAGATTCGCACGCTGCTGTACAAGTCCAGGAGCAACAAGGCGGTGCGCGAACTCACCGTGTATCTGCCGCCCGGCTACGACGCCAGTCGCGGCAAGCGCTATCCGGTGCTGTACCTGCTGCACGGCTATGCGAACGACCAGAATTCCTGGCATCGCTATGGCCGTGCCAACGACATTCTCGACAACCTGCTGGCCAGGAAGGCCATCAAGCCGTTCATCGTGGTGATGCCGCTGGGCTATGGCGGCGCGTCCGTCAACGGCGACGACAACGGCATTCCGGCTCGCCGATGCCGGCCCGTTCGGCGGGGATTTCGTCGCTGTACGAGCGCGACATCCTCCAGGACATCATCCCGATGATCGACGGCAAGTACCGTACGCTGGCCAACCGCGCCAACCGCGCCATCATCGGCTTCTCGATGGGCGGCATGCAGGCCGGCCGCTTCGGCCTGGAGAACCTGGACACCTTCAGCTACGTGGGCATCATGAGCGCCGGCCTGGTGGGCAATCCGGGCATCGCCGCAAGACTCCCGGGCGCGGATCCGATCGCCGCGCTGGCCGCCGATCCGGCCGCGGCGAACCGCAAGATCAAGCTGCTGTGGATCGCCTGCGGCACCGAGGACAGCGCCATGGTCGGAGCGCGCGCCACGCACGAGGCGCTGGACAAGGCCGGCATCAAGCACGTGTTCGTCGCTACCGAGGGCGCGCACCACTGGCGCGTCTGGCGACGTTACCTGCGCGATGTCGCGCCGCTGCTGTTCCAGTAGACCGTGACCACCGCCGATCCCCGGTTCGAGGAGCGCACCTACGCGCGTGTCACGCTGCGCCTGCTGCCGTTCCTCGGCCTGTGCTACCTGATCGCATATCTGGACCGGGTCAACGTCGGCTTTGCCAAGCTGCACATGCTGACGGACCTCGGCATGTCCGAGGCCGCCTACGGATTTGGCGCCGGCATCTTCTTCATCGGCTACTTCCTGCTGGAGGTGCCCAGCAACCTGCTGCTGCACCGGATCGGCGCGCGGCTGTGGATCGCCCGCATCATGGTGACATGGGCCATCATCTCCGGCGCCATGGCCTTCGTCGAGCCACTGGCCCGCGCCACCGGGCTGCAGACGCCGACGATGTTCTACGTGCTGCGCTTCCTGCTCGGAGCGGCCGAGGCCGGCTTCTACCCCGGCATCCTGCTCTACCTGACCTACTGGTATCCCCCGCACCGGCAGAGCCGCGCGATCGCCCTGCTGCTCATGGCCCAGCCGTTTTCGTATGTCTTCGGCGGACCGGCATCGGGGGCGATCATGGACCATCTCGGGGGCATGTCGGGCCTGCGCGACTGGCAATGGCTGTTCCTGATGGAGGCGGCGCCAGCCGCCGTGCTTGGCCTGATCGTTATCAAGTACCTCGACAATCGCATCGACGACGCCAGATGGCTGACAGCGGCGCAACAGCAGCTGCTCAAGGATCACCTGGCGCGGGATGCCGGCTGCCAGGAGTGATTACCCGCTGCGCAAGCTGTTCGCCATGCCGGCGCTGTGGCTGTTCACCGCGATCCTGTTCTGCATCGTGACCGGCGTTTATGGCATCAACTTCTGGCTGCCCACCATCATCGCCGCCACGGGCATCAAGTCCGTGCTGGCCGTCGGCCTGGTCACGGCCGCCTGCTATTTCAGCAGTGCCGTGCTCTCCGTGCTGATCACCCGCCATGCCGAGCGCACGCAATGAGAAGCGCTGGCATGCCACCGGCGCCGCCGTACTGGGCGGCGTTGTGCCTGGCGCTCAGCGCCATCTGGACCGACAGCACCGTACTCACGGCCGCGCTGCTGTCATTCGCCACGCCGGCGCACTGGTGGCCTGGCGCTGTTCTGGAGCTTTCCCGGATCCCTGCTCAAGGGCGCCGGCGTGGCGGCGGGCCTGGCCGCGATCAACTCGGTCGGCAATCTGGGCGGCTTCGTCGGGCCGTACCTGCTCGGACTGCTGACCACCTGGCTGGGCAATCGCACCGCGGGTGTGGGTGTGCTGGGTGCGTTCATGGTCACCGCCGGGGTGATGATCGCGGCCGGCTGCCGCCACTATGGGCTGCGCGGCACTCGCGAATAACGCACAATACGCGGCTGCTCCGCGGGCATCGCGGCACATTGCCGCAGCCCGCCGGAATTCCGGACAGAAAGGCAATCCTCACGAATCATGACACGGTCTCCAGTTCTGATCGCCGGCGCGGGTATCGGCGGGCTTGGCGTTGCGCTTACTCTTCAGCAGATCGGCGTTCCCTGCGTGGTATTCGAAGCAGTGCGGGAACTCAAGCCATTGGGCGTCGGCATCAACCTGCAACCCAATGCCGTGCGCGAACTGTACGAGCTGGGATTGGGCCAGGAGGCTCTCGACACCATCGGCATACAGACCCGCGAATGGGCGCTGGTTGGACTCAATGGCAACGACGTCTATTCGGAGCCGCGCGGCCTGCTGGCCGGTTACCAATGGCCCCAGTATTCCGTGCATCGCGGTGGTCTGCAGATGCTGCTGTACCGCACTGCCCTGGCACGGCTGGGTCCCGATGTGGTGCGCACCGGCTGCAGGGTGATCGGCTATCGCAATGAACCGGGCGACCAGGGCGTAACCGCGATACTCGAAACCCGCGACGGCGCACGAGAGCAGATGCGCGGCTCGCTGCTCATCGGCGCAGACGGGCTGCATTCGGCGATACGCCAGCAGATGCACCCGACGCAGCCGCCCATCCAGTGGGGCGGCGCGATCATGTGGCGTGGCGTCGCGCGCGGCAAGCCGATCCGCACCGGTGCGTCTTTCGTGGGTCTGGGCACCCACCGGCACCGCGTGGTGTTCTATCCGATCTCCAGCCCGGATCCGCGCACCGGGCTGGCCGACATCAACTGGGTGGCGGAGATCACGCTCGAGAACAGCGGCGGCTGGCCGGAAGGCGACTGGAACCGTCGGGTGCGGCACGAGGACTTCATCCACCACTTCGAGAAGTGGAACTACGACTGGATCGACATCCCCGGCATGTTGCGCGGTGCGTCCGACGTGTACGAGTACCCCATGATCGATCGCGAACCGGTGCCCACGTGGCAGGATGGCAACGTGGCGCTGCTGGGCGATGCCGCGCATGTGATGTATCCCACAGGCTCCAACGGCGCGAGTCAGGCCATCGTCGATGCCCGGGTGCTGGGCGCGGCCCTGCTCGAGCACGGGGTCAATGCGCGTGCCCTGCAGGCCTACGACCGCAAGCTGTGCCCGGAGATATCGCCGCTGATCCTGCGCAATCGCGGGGCCGGGCCGTTCGGGCTGCTGAACCTGCTCGATGACCGCTGCGGTGGCGTGTTCGACGACATCGACGCGGTGATCCCGGGCGCGGAGCGCGAGGCATTCATGCACCGCTACAAGGTGGCCGCCGGCTTCGATGCCGAAAGACTCAATGCGTCGCCGCCACGCATTGCCCCCGGCGCGAAGGTGCCGGAGCCGGTGTTCCCGGGGTAACGCCATGCTGCATCACTACGTGTTCATCAAGTACGCCGACGGCACGCCCGATGCGCATATCGAGGAATTCTGCCGGCGCATGCACGGGCTGCGCGCCAGCGTGCCGGGGATCGAGCATCTGCAGATCGGCCGCGATGTGCTGCACGAGGCGCGCAGCTGGGACCTGATCCTGATCATGCGCTTCGCCTCCGTCGAGACGCTGCGCCGCTACCAGCAGCACCCGCAGCACCTGCAACTGATGGCATTCAACCAGCCTGCCGTTGCGCAGGTCGGAGCGGTGGACTTTCACGCCGCCCCCGACAGCCAGAGGCCGTCCCACAACCCCTGACAGGAGTCGCCCGCCATGCAACAGACGCAGCAATTGTCCCATTACATCGACGGCCAGTGGCTGGCGGGCAGCGCCGGCGGCGAGAGCCTCAATCCCTCGGACACGCGCGACGTGGTCGCCAGGCTTCCCGCTGGCGACGCGGGCACCGTCGATGCAGCGGTGGCTGCCGCGCAGGCGGCCTATCCGGCCTGGGCGGAGGCGAGTCCGGAAACGCGCTCCGACCTGCTCGACCGGGTCGGCGCCACCATCTTGGCCCGCAAGGACGAGCTGGGTCGCCTGCTGTCACGCGAGGAAGGCAAGACGCTGGCGGAAGGAACCGGAGAAGTGGTGCGCGCCGCGCGCATCTTCAAGTTCTTTGCCGGCGAGGCGCTGCGCCGGCACGGTGTCACCGTCGATTCGACGCGCCCGGGTGTGGCCGTCGAAACCTATCGGGAACCCCTCGGCGTATACGGACTGATCACGCCATGGAATTTCCCGATCGCCATCCCCGCCTGGAAGAGCGCGCCAGCCCTGGCATACGGCAATACCGTAGTGCTCAAGCCCGCTTCGCTCACGCCGGCCGTGGCCGCGGCCATGACGCAGATCATCCACGAGGCCGGCTTTCCCAGGGGCGTGTTCAACATGATCCTGGGCGGCGGGTCGGTGGGAGGCGCGCTGACCGCGCATCCGGGCATCGCGGGCGTCTCGTTCACGGGCAGCCAGGCAACCGGCGCGCAGGTGGCCCGCTCGGCGATGGCCCACAACGCACGCGTGCAGCTGGAGATGGGCGGCAAGAACCCGCTGGTCGTGCTGGATGACTGCGACCTGGATCGTGCCGTGCAATGCGCCCTGGATGGGGGCTACTTCGCCACCGGCCAGCGCTGCACGGCCTCCAGCCGCATCATCGTTACCGCGGGCATCCACGATCGATTCATCGCCGCATTGACCGCGCGCATCCAGGCCCTGAAGGTCGGCGATGCGCTCGCGCCGGACACGCAAATCGGCCCGCTGGCCAGCCAGGCGCAGCTGGAAACAACGCTTTCCTACCTGCAGGTCGCGACCAGCCAGGGCGGGCGCAAGGTTACCGGTGGCGCGGCATTGCAGCTGGACAAGCCCGGCTACTACGTTTCGCCGGCGCTGATCGCCGAAACGCGCCAGGACATGCGCATCAATTGCGAGGAAGTGTTCGGTCCGGTGGCCACGACGATCGGCGTGAAGGATTACGAGGAGGCGCTGGCCACCGCCAATGCCGGTGAATTCGGCCTCTCGGCCGGTATCATGACCAACTCGCTCAAGCACGCGCGCCACTTCGTGCGCAACGTGCGCGCCGGAATGGTGATGACCAACCTGCCGACCGCCGGTGTGGACTACCACGTGCCATTTGGCGGCACGCGCCAGTCCAGCTACGGCCCCAGGGAACAGGGCTTCGCGGCCGTGGAGTTCTACACCCAGGTCAAGACGGCCTACACCTGGGCGTAGCGCCCGGGTGCCCGGCCGGCCGGATCAGTCGCCGAAATCCAGGGGCAGGCCGACGTAATTCTCCGCCACCGTGGTCAGGGCCGTGCGCGAGTGCAGCAGGTAGTCCAGTTCGGCAGCCTTGAACTTTTCGGCGATCGGCCCGTCATCCGGAAACCGGTGCATCAGGTTGGTGAACCACCATGAAAAGCGCTCGGCGCGCCACACCCGGCGCAGGCAGCGCGCCGAATAGTGGTCGATGCCGGCGCTGCTGTGTTCCCTGAAGAATTCGATGAATGCGGCGGAAAGGTATTTCACGTCGGTGGCCGCGAGGTTCAGCCCCTTGGCGCCGGTCGGCGGCACGATGTGCCCGGCATCCCCCGCCAGGAACAGCCGGCCGTAGCGCAGCGGTTCGACCACGAAGCTGCGCAACGGCGCGATGCTCTTTTCGATGGAGGCTCCGGTCACCAGGCGCTGCGCCGCCTCCGGGTCGAGCCGCCGGCGCAGTTCATCCCAGAATGCCGAGTCGCTCCACTGCTCCACATTGTCGCTGAGCGGCACCTGCAGGTAGTAGCGGCTGCGGGTGCGACTGCGCATCGAGCACAGCGCGAAGCCGCGCTCGCTGCTGACGTAGATCAGCTCCTCGCTGACCGGTGGCGTCTCCGACAGCACGCCGAGCCATCCGAACGGATAGACCTTCTCGTACTCGCGGGCCGCGCCGTCGGGCAGGCTGGCGCGGCACACACCGTGGAACCCGTCGCATCCGGCGATGAACTCGCAGTCGATCCGGTGCGTGGAGCCGTTGTGCCGGAAGGTCACGTACGGATGCGCACCGTCGAACCCGGCTACCGCCACGTCCTGTGCCTCGTAGAACGTCGGCCCGCCGGCCGCGTCACGGGCTGCCATCAGGTCGCGCGTAAGTTCGGTCTGGCCGTAGACCATGACGGCAGAGCCGCCGGTCAGGCCATGCATGTCCACGCGGTGCCGGCGGCCGGCAACCAGCATCTCGAAGCCTTCGTGGACCAGACCCTCCTGGTGCATGCGCGCGCCGACTCCCAGCTCGTCCAGCAGGTCCACGCACACCTGCTCGAGCACACCGGCGCGGATTCTGCCGAGCACGTACGCCGCGCTCTGTCGCTCGACGATGACCGCGTCGATACCCGCCTTGTGCAGCAGCTGGCCCAGCAACAGCCCTGCCGGACCCGCACCAATGATCGCAACCTGTGTACGCACTGTCCGCCCGTCCTGTCCGTGGTGGACGACCATTGTGACGGCGACCGGACAACGAAAGTTGCAACCCGTGATCCGGAACTTGGACTATTCGAACAACTATATTCCGGGACAGCCGTCGGCCTAGTATGCGCGCATGGCCCGTAACAGCGCCGGTCGGCGGATTCCCAGGTACTTTCTTTACGGCGAGGCGCCACGCCGCATCACCGGTCCGCTGCTGCACGTGGAAGCCATCGAGTCGCGCAGTGCGCGCCATCACTGGAAGATCGCGCCGCACCTGCACGAGGTCCTGCATCAGGCCGTTTTCGTCTCACGCGGAGCCGGCGTGACCAGGACGGACAGCGTGCGCGTGCAGTTCCGGCCGCCCGCTCTCGTTGTTGTTCCGGCTGGTACGGTGCACGCTTTCGAATTCGAGCCAGGTACCAGCGGGCACGTCATTTCCGTGTCCGATCAGCTGCGGCGCGACATGGCCCGGCGCGAACCCGGCATCGCATCGCTGTTCTCCCGCGCCCAGATCCTGGAGTTGCGGCGCGACGCCCTGCGCGCCACCGATCTGGCGCTCAGCATCCGCATGCTGGCTCGCGAATTCGCATGCAGCGAGGCGGGCCACGGACTGGCTCAGGACGGATGGCTGCAGGTCATGCTGGGAAATGCCCTGCGCTTCGTGCAGAACCAGGGCGACTTGTCGGATTCAATGGTTGGACAGCAGCGCCTGCTGCTGGAACGGTTCTTCGGCGTCGTCGAGCGGCGCTTCCGCAGCAGCCAGTCCGTGCAGACCTACGCCGACGCGCTGCATACCTCGCCATCGCGCCTGCGCCGGGCGTGTCTGCGTTTTGCCGGTCAGTCGCCGATGCAGCTCGTGCACGCGCGCATTCTGCTGGAGGCCAAACGCCAGCTGCACTACACCGACAATGCCATCAGCACCATCGCCTCGGACCTGGGGTTCGAGGATGCCGCCTACTTCACCCGCTTCTTTACACGCCGGGTCGGCATTTCCCCGCGTGCATTCCGCCAGCAGGCGCCCGTCACTTCCTGGAGTGATGGTTGAAGAAGTCGAAGACATCCTTCTGGCTGGAGGTAATGACCGGCCCGTGATTGATGCCCGGCTGCTCCACGTACTTGAAGTCCGGCATGCCCAGTTGCTTCGCGGTCTCGACCCACATGCGTGTGTTGGCCGGTGGCACGACGGTGTCCGCATCGCCCTGCACGATCAGCAACGGGACCCCGCCGGCCTCGATACCCTTGAGGATGTCCGCACGAGTGTTGTTCATCATGAAGGAAGCCGGCGCCACGGCCGCCGCCGCGGCCCAGATGTCGGCGTGCTTGGATGCCAGGAACAGCGTGCCGGCACCGCCCATGGAGTGGCCTGTCAGGTAGATGCGCGCGGGATCGACGTTGAACTCCTTGCGCATCATTGCCAGCACGTTCATCACGTCGGCCTCGCTCCACTTCTCGATGTCGGCATTGCTGGGGCCCTCCTGCGCGGCAGCGGCGGGCGGACCCGCGCCCGGACCAGGACCCGGCGCAGCCCCCGGAGGCGGTCCACCGGCACCCCGGGGTCGCGGGCCACGGCCAGCGCCCATTCTGATCACCGGAGAGCCGTACCAGCCCGCGGTGCTGTACCCCATCGGGGCCACCATGATGTAGCCACCCTCTTCCGCCAGATCGATGGCCGTCTTGTTGCACATGATCGCGGGCGGTGCGCCGAAGCCATGCAGCGACACGATCAGTGGCGCAGGCTTGTCCCTGGTGACCTTGGACGACTTGTACAGACAATACGGTACATCGATATCCGCACCGTCCAGGTGATAGGTACGTTGCTCGGCGCGCGGATCCGCGCTAAACGCGCGCGGGGCGCCCGGACCACGCCCGGCACCTGGCCCTGGCCCCGGCGGTGCCTGCCCGACCGCCGAGGTGCTGAAGACCAGCCACGCCACTGCCCCGACGAGTGCGGCGCCGAGCGCTGAACGGCGAATGTGATTCATCGATATCCCCTGAAATCTGTTGTTTTGCTGCCGCTTTCGCCGGCTGCACGATGGGCGGACCATCCAGGGCAACGTGCAGCGACAAAAGAGCGGTCCGGATCGAGCCTAGCAGAGTTGCATTGCACCCGGCACAGCAGCCGCAGGGCCATAGATGCCCTTCATTTTGCGCAACTCGAACGGCGTTGCAATCTTCCAGGAATGCGCCGCGAATATCCAAATAGTCGCGCCGCACGAAGGTGGCTTTCCGCACCGCGCGCGAAGGGTCGTACACTGCGCAGCCGATGGAAACGAGTATTCGCCCGCGCCTGCTGCGTGAGTTGTGCCTGAGCATCGCACTTTGCGCGGTGGCTTCGACTGTCTGGGCGCTGGACGGCCAGCCGGCAGTCCACGATCCGTCGACGGTGATCCAGTTCGAGGGGCGCTTCTACACTTACGGCACCGGCCGCGGATTGCCGATGCTGGTCTCCGATGACGGCTGGACCTGGCGTCATGCCGGCTCGCTGATGTCCGCGGTGCCCGGCGGCAAGCCCGGACCGCAGGTGCTGGCGCGCGGCGGCAACAACACCTGGGCGCCGGACATCATCCATGTCGGCGGGAAATTCTTTCTCTACTATGCCGCCCCCGGCAGGCAGCCGAAGGCCGCGGTGGGCCTGCTGGTGGGCCGGAGCCTGGATCCACAGTCCGCCGATTTCAAGTGGACCGACAGCGGGCCGGTGGTGTGGTCGGACGGCATTGAAGACAGCAACGCGATTGATCCGGGAGTATTCCTGGATCCCGGCGATGGCAGGTTGTGGCTGACGTACGGCTCGTATTTCGGCTACATCCGCCTGGTGGAACTGGATCCGAAGACCGGTTTGCGTCGTTATCCCGGGCGGTCGCCCACCAACATCGCCATCAACTCCGAAGCCTCGGTCATCATCAAGCACGAGGGCTGGTACTACCTGCTCGTCAATCATGGCTCGTGCTGCGCGGGCGCGAACTCCACGTACAACATCAGGGTGGGACGCTCGCGCAGGATTACCGGCCCGTACCGGGACAACATGGGCATCGGCATGCTCGAAGGCGGCGGCAAGCTGTTTGCCGGTGCCCGTGGACGACATATCGGACCCGGGCACTTCGGCCTGCTGGACCTGGGCGACGGCGTGCAGAAATTCTCGATGCATTACGAGGCGGACCTGGATCGTGGCGGCAGCAGTGTGCTGGACATCCGCCCGCTGCTGTGGCGCGACGGCTGGCCGGTGGCCGGCGACAACTTCACCGCCGGTACTTATGCGATCGAATCGGCGCGCACCGGCACGGTACTGGAGCTGGCCGTACAGGGGATGCCGGTTGGCGGACCGCCACGACGCCGCCCGGGCGGCGCGCCCGACGCGGCTGCAGCCGCGGCCATTGCCGACCAGGACGCGGCACAGGTGGCGGCAAACTGGCCGACTGGCCCGGTGGATGTGCGACTTGGTCCGGCGATGCTGCAGGCCCAGCAGAAGTGGCGGATCTCGCCGGTCGGCGACGCAGGCGGTTACCCCGGATCGCCCTGGTTCCGGATCACCGTCGCCGGTACGCAGCGAGCCCTTGCCGCAACGGCCGGCGGCGAGCTCACCACGGTGCCGGAGTTCACCGGTGCGGCGGAGCAATTGTGGCGCATCGACCAGCTCGCGGACGGCACCTATCGAATCATGCCGAAGGTGGTACCGGGCTCGACGCCGGCCGCTGGCGCTATCGGCAGTCGGCAGCAGCATGCCGACGCTGGAGCAGTTCGATCCCGGCAGCGATCGCCAGCGCTGGAGCGTCGCAGTCCCATGATCAGACGGTTGGTCGCATCCGGAATCTGCGTGCTGGCCGGCTGCCTCGCGCTGCGTGGCCGGGCGGCCGACGATGCGACGGCACCGCGCCCGCCGCCGGCATCGCTGAGACATCCTGCGGGCGCGTCCGGCCCGGTCGACGCGCAGGGGTTCATTCGCCGGTGGCTGGTACTGGAACCCATAGGGGTGAATGGACAGCTCGGCGACAACGCGGTGGAAGCCGCCGTGCGCACCGCCGCGCTGCCCGACACGCCCACCACTGTGCCGCGCGAAGGCGATGTCGTGGACCACAACGGGCCGCTGCGCTGGCATGCCGTGGAATCGAAGGCCTACAACATCAACCTGTACCATTTCGCCTGGTCACTGTCCAAGCCGACTTCCAACGTGTTGTTCTGGGTGGTCACCACCGTGAACTCGCCGGTGGAGCTGCCCGATGCCCGGCTGGCCATCTGCTCGAACGCCGCTTCGGTCTGGTGGCTCAATGGCGATCGGGTTATCGCCATCTATGGCGACCGCCAAAGCGTCATTGACGATGGCGTCTCCAGACGGTTGACTCTCCACCGGGGCCGCAACGTGATTCGTGCGGCGGTCATCAACGGCGGCGGCGCAACCGATTTCTGCGCGCGCTTCCTGGACGGGCACGATCAGCCGGTCCTGGGATTGAAGGTATCCTTGCAGGCACAGTAGAACGGTCTGCAGGGATCGCGATGGGACAAGGGGGAGATATGTGGCAGAGAATTTCGTTGGCATTGTGCTGCCTGGTGTGGAGCGCTGCCTCCAGCAGCGCGGCCGCGCCGCCGGTGACAGTGGCACTGAGCGTCGATGCCGCGCATCCCGGCGCGACCATCAACCGCAACATATTCGGCCAGTTCGCCGAGCACCTGGGCCATGGCATCTACGGTGGCATCTGGGTCGGCCCGGACTCGCCCATTGCCAACACGCGCGGCATCCGCAATGACGTGGTGGCAGCACTGCGCGAGCTGCACGTGCCGAATGTGCGCTGGCCGGGCGGCTGCTTTGCCGACGACTATCACTGGCGCAACGGCATCGGCCCGAAGCGCGCGGTCACATTGAACCCGGATTGGGGCGGCGTGACCGAGCCGAACACCTTCGGCACGCACGAATACATGGATTTCATGCAGCAGATCGGCGCCGCGCCTATGTATCCGTGAACGTCGGATCCGGCACCCCGCGCGAGGCGGCCGAGTGGCTGGAGTACATGACCACCGACCAGCCGACCACGCTGGGTGAGGAGCGCGCGGCCAACGGACATCCCGAACCCTGGCAGGTACCGATCCTGGGCATCGGCAACGAGAGCTGGGACTGCGGCGGCAACATGACGCCGGATTACTACGTGAGCCAGCTGAAGATCTACGCGCGCTTCGTGCGCAACTTCAACCCCAGGGAGCAGGACGCGAACCACATGCTGCGCATCGCGGTCGGTCCCGGCGGCGGCGAGACGCGCTTCACCGAATGGACCGAAGCGGTGATGAAGGCGTGGCAGAACCGCAAGTGGAGCTGGGACATCGACGGTCTCTCGTTGCACAACTACACGGTCATCGACTGGGACCACAAGCACGTTTCCACCGGGTTCGGCGCAAAGCAGTACGCCGAGATCCTGCACAAGACCCTGCAGATGGACGGGCTGATCAGCGAGCACGAGGCCATCATGGATCGCTACGACCCGGGCCGGAAGCTGGCCCTTGCGGTGGATGAATGGGGCGCCTGGTATGCGCCATTGCCGGGCAGCAATCCGGGGTTCCTCAGCCAGCAGAACAGCCTGCGCGATGCCGTGCTGACGGCGCTGAACCTGGACATCTTCGCGCGCCACGCCGCCCGCGTGCGCATGGCCAACATCGCGCAGATGATCAACGTGCTGCAGGCCATGATCCTCACCGACGGCCCAAGGATGCTGCGCACACCCACGTACTACGTGTATCGCATGTATGTGCCGTTCCAGGACGCCGCATTCCTGCCCGTGAGCCTCGACGCCGGCAGCTGGAGCGAAGGGTCGATCACCTTGCCGCGCGTGGATGCCATCGCGGCGCGTGACAAGGACGGCAAGGTGTGGCTGGCGCTGACCAACACGGACCCCGAGCACGCCGTGCACATCGAGGCCGCCGTGAACGGCGCCAATGTGCGCTCGGCTTCGGGCCAGACGCTCACCGCGCCGCGTGTGGACAGCATCAACACCTTCGACGCCCCGGATGCGGTCGTACCGCGACCGCTTGCCGCAACGGTGAACGCGGGCCGCATCGTGGTCGACCTGCCGGCCAAGTCGGTCAGCGTGATCGGCCTGCAGCCCTGAAAGTGTCAATCATCGAGCTGCTGCAGGACTCGCAGCAGCCGCATCAGCGTGCGCAGATCGGATTTGCTGAATGCCCGCTGCAGATGACTCTCGTGCCGGATGATCCGCTTGCGTACCTGCCGCATCAGCGCGGTGCCGGTTGCCGTGAGGTGCAGCTCGCGGCGCCGGGCGTCAACCCGGGAGCGCCGTCGAGTCAACAGTCCCCTGCGTTCCAGGCGCACGACCAGCGCCATCATGGTGGCGCGATCCATTCCCAGGGTGGTTCCGATGACACCCTGGACAACGCCCGGATTGCTCTGCACCAGCCACAACACGGCGGCCTGCTTCTGGGTGATCCGCAGTGCGCCGATCGCCGCCATGTAGTTGCGATGCACGGCACCCTGCGCGCGACGCAGACCGTAACCGAGCAGATCATCCAGGCCGGCGAAATCGACCACGGAGGCTTGCGCAACGCGAGCGGATCCCGGGCCGCGGGGCTGCGGCGAACTCCGGGCTCCCCGTCCTGTGCTGTGCTCACCCAACGGCTTCTCCTTGGCGATACGGCGCTGGATGCAACCATGCGGGCACTGCGCAACGCGAGCGCGCGAGCGTAGCGCGGCTGCAGTCCATTTGGTAGTGGTGAACAACGCGTGGTGATTGCAAGTCCGTCTCACCATGTCTAGCCTGCGATAGTGGAACTGCGCCATCTCCGCTATTTCGTTGCCGTCGCCGAGGAGCTGAACTTCACGCGCGCCGCGGCCCGGCTGCGCACCGCTCAGCCATCGCTGAGCCAGCAGATCCGGCAGCTGGAAAAGAGCGTCGGCGTGCAGTTGCTCGACCGCAGCCGCCATCACGTTGCACTCACCAACGCCGGGCGCATTTTCCTGCGCCAGGCCCGGGACATCCTCGGCAGGGTCGATCATGCGCGGCAGCTCGCCCGGCAGGCCGCCGAAGGACGCGCCGGCGACATGTCCGTGGGCACCTTTCCTTCGGCGGACATCCGCATCCTGCCGGCCCTGCGGCCACTCATCGCCGCGCACCTGCCGGACCTGCGCCTGACCCTGCACAGCAAGTACGCGGTCGATCCGGTGGCCGGCCTGAAATCAGGCGAGCTGGACGTGGCCTTCATGCGCGGTCCGCTCGAACATGACGGACTGGATGGCTGCGAGTTGCTGCGCGAATCGATGGTTATCGTGTTGCCGGCACATCATCCGCTGGCGCGCCGCAAACGCATTCCCGTCAGCAGCCTCGACGACCTGCCATGCATCACGCTGGAGCGAACGCTGTCGCCGGCGCTGCACGACGCGGCCGCGACCCTGTACCGTCAGGCCGGCATTCGCATGCACGCCGTCTCCAGCGCCGACAACGTGCTCGGTCACCTGCAGATGGTGCAGGAAGGACTCGGGTTCGCCCTGCTGCCCGACTCGATCACCGCCGTGTTGCCGCAGGGGGTGACGTTCCGGCCGCTGGACTGCAATCCGGTGCCGACGGTATCCGTGGTAGTGGCCTGGAAGAGCGGCAACACATCGCGGCTGGTGCGTGAATTCGTCGAGCTGTCGCGCCGCTGTTGCCGGGGTGAAAAGACGCGCGACGTCTGACCAGCTCTGCAGCAAAGTCTTGGCCGATTCGCCGGCCCGTCACTAGACTGCGGCGGCATCCGGCATGAGCAGCGACACCGAAAGCGCCCAGCAGACCGGCCCGCTGGCGGGCCTCACCGTGCTCGACATGACACTCGCGCTGGCCGGACCCTATGCGACGTTCCTGCTGGCAGGGCTCGGCGCACGTGTCATCAAGATCGAAAACCCCGCCTCGCCCGACCCGTGCCGCGAGAATGCACCGTTCCTTGGCGCACATGGCGTGTCGCTGGGTCGCTGCAACGGCGATGATGTATCCGTTGCCGCCCTGAACCGCTTGCGCGGCAAGTACGCCGTGACCCTGGACCTGAAGCGACCGGGTTCGCGCGAGGTATATGCCGACCTGGTCCGCAAGGCCGATATCGTGGTCGAGAACTTCAGTCCGGGGGCGTTGCGTCGCCTGGGCGTCGATTACCCGTTCGCGCGCGCGCTCAATCCGCGCATCATCTACTGTTCGATATCCGGCTTCGGCGCCAACCAGGGGACCGGCACCGGCAAGGCCATGGACAGCATCATTCAGGCACTGAGCGGTGTGATGATGACCTCCGGCAATCCGGGCGAGCCGCCGGTGCGGGTGGGCGTGCCGTTGGCGGACCTGCTCGCGCCGGTGTTTGCCGTGATCGGCATCCTGGCGGCCCTGCGGCAGCGTGATCAGACCGGAATCGGCCAGCAGGTGGACGTGTCGATGCTCGGCGTGCTGTGCTCGCTGGTCGCCGCCGAACCATTCGACCTGCTGGAGGCCTGCGGCATCCCGCAGAGCACCGGCCTCATGGTGCCGCGCCTTGCCCCGTTCGGCATCTTCCAGGCCGCCGACGGCTATGTCGCGATCTGCGCACCGACTGAACAGTTCGCGCGCGGCGTGTTTGCGGCGATGAAACGGCCGGACCTGGCCGCCGATCCGCGCTTTGCCACGCGCGACGCGCGTGTCGAGAACGTGGATGCCATGAACAACTGCCTGGAGGAATTCACGCGCGCGCGGCCGATGCAGCAGATCGTGGAACTGTTCGAAAGCCATGGCGTGCCGGCCGCGCCCGTGCGCTCACCCGCCGACGCCGTGCGGGACCCGCGCGTGCTCGAACGCGGCGAGACGGTGCGCCTGGAGCATCCGCAGTACGGTCGCGTGGCCGACGTGATCGGTCCGGGCCTGCCGATCCGCTTCTCGGCGGGAGATCCACTCCAGTCCCGGCCCGCGCCTTGCCTCGGGCAGGACAACGAGCTGGTGTATGGCACCTGGCTGGGTTACGACGCGGCGCGGCTGGCGCGGCTGCGCACCGCCGGCAACATCTGAAGGCAACGCGATGCCGCACGCCGACATCGCCCTGCAGTCTGCCGCGCCTCCCGACCTTCCAGCCGTACTGCTCACGTGGCCCTCGGTGCCGGTGGAAGTCGTCCGCGCCGCGCGGCTCCGGCCCGTCTTCGCGCGCGGCAGCCCGGCACCGACTCCCGCCGCCGATGCCACGGTGGAACCCGACGTCTTTGCATCGCGGCTGCGCCAGCTGTTCGAAGCCGCGCTGACCGGCGCGCTCGCAGGACTATGCGGCCATCGTGCTGCCGCGCACTTCCGATCAGGACTACAAGGCCTTCCTGTACCTGAAGGAATTGCGGCGACTGCGGCCGGGTGCGGGTACCGCCGGTGCTGCTGTTCGACCTGCTGCAATCGCCGGGCCCGGAAATCGCAGACCTACAACACCGCACGGGTGCGCGAGCTGCTTGCCACGCTCGCGCAGCTCACCGGTAGCCACTTCGACACCGGCGAGCTGCATGCACAGATTGCCGGTGCCAATGCCGGCGCGCGGCGCGGCCCGGCGCCTGCTTGCGCTGCGCACGGACCCGCCGCGTGTCAGCGGCGTCGAAGCCCTGCCGATGCTCGGCGCGTTTCTGGGAGTCCGCCCACAGACGGCTATGTGCCGCTGGTGGAACGCACCGTTGCGACGCTCGCCACGCGCGCACCGCGTACGTTGCCGCGCCTGCTGCTGGCCGGCGCGCCGGTCGATTCCACGACACTGCATGCCGCGATCGAGCCGCTGCGGCGCCACGCTCGTGGATGAGATCAGCCCATTCGGTACGGATGGCGCGGCCGCGGACGTCGACGCTGCCGGACGATCCGTTCCGCCGCGCTTGCCCACCGCTACGCCACACAATCCATCACCGCGCGCGCACCCGTGCCATGCTCGATGCGCCGCTTCGAAGCGGCGCTGGAAGGCATTGACGTCGGCGTTGATTCTGCTGCCGCCCGACGATGCACGCTTCGGCTGGGACTATCCGCGCATGCGCGCCGCGCTCGCAGCGCCGCGGCATCCCCCATGTCGCTCTTGAGCGCGCGATCCCGAGGCGCCCTGCCGGCGCCGGATGCGCGAGGCAGATCGGCAGCTGCTGATGCTGTGCCGCCAGCGCGCAAGGCGGCGCGCATGGCTGAGAAGCAGCTCGAATCCACCGTGGCCGCGGGCGCCTTCCAGAAGCAGTGGTTCGCCGATCTGCGCCGCAAGGTGTTCGAAGAGCGCCGGCCCTATGCGCTGATCCAGGCCGACGTGCCATTCGAACTGTTCGACCTGCTGGGCATTCCCGCGGTCAGCAACCAGTGGTGGTCGGCGCTGGTAGCAGCCAAGCGCCAGGCACCGGCATTCTCTCGATGCCATGAGCGCCGATGGCCTGCCGCAGCGAGCTGTGCCGCTACTGCAGCCTGGGCCTGGCCACCACGCGTTATCGTGAAGCCGGCGAAGCACCCTGGGGCGGACTGCCGCGCCCGAGCCTGCTGTGCGCGCGGCTGACCTGCGACTGCATTCGAGCCCGTCTTCACGCATGTGGGCCGACGCCTTCGGCAGCGAAGCTGTTCCTGATCGACAACCCCGGTGCCGCGCGACCTGCCGCCGCGCTGGTGGGAACTGACCCGCCACAACTGGCGCGAGCTGGTCGAGCCACATCGGCTGGCAGTTCCCGTCGGCAACGCTGGAGCGGCTGGTGGCGCGCCTGGAGTCGATCAGCGGCACAAGTTGGATCGCCGCGGCGCTCGGCCGAGCGGCTCGACCGGGTCAATCAGCAGGAAGAGATCTTCGACGCGACCCGCAAGCTGATCGCCGCGGCGCCGGCCACGCCGGTGCGCATGACCGAACAGATCGCCAACGTGATGGCCACGCAATGGGTGCGCGGCAGCGACTGGGCCCTGTCCCACGCGCAGCACTTCCACGACGAAATCGGCCAGCGCGTGTGCCGCGGCATCGCCTGTTACCCGGACGAACGCGTACGCCTGATGTGGGTCGGCGCCGGCCTGTGGCACGACACGGATTTCTACACCGCGTTCGAGGAATCGCACGGCGCGGTGTTCGTCTGGTCCATGTACCTGGCCTTCGGCCCGGATGGCTACATCCGCTACGGCCTGGACGATCCGCATCGCGGCTCTGGCCAGCCGCACCGCGAGTTTCAACGAATACCTGCACAACCCGCCGTGGGCGGCCGAGTGGATCGTCGCAGCAGGCGCGCGAGCATCGCATCGATGCCGCCCTGGTACTGCATCCGGCCAGCATGAAGCCCTCGGCATCGGGCCGCCGCTTCATCGAGCAGGCGCTGGAGGATGCGGGCATTGCCGTGCTGCCGGTCGAAGCCGACGTGGTCGACGCGCGCGCGTGGAATCCGGCCGCCGCACGCCAGGCCGTGCGCCGGTTCCTCGACGCGAGGACGCTGCAGTGAACGTGGCCGCGACGCATGCGCGGGCGCCGGTGTGGTGGCTGCCCTTCGCGGTGACGCTGGTGGCAATGTTCACGCTGCAGTTGTCCAACCTCGGCTTCTCGCCGCTGCTGCCGGCCATGCAGCAGGACCTCGGCATGTCCTACACCCAGCTGGGATTGTTCACCGGAATCTATGGCCTGCTGGCCATGCTGCTGAGCGTGCCGGCCGGCCTGGCGCGCGCCGCTTCGGGGAACGCGCCGTACTGGCGCTGGGCCTGATCGGTGTCGCGGCCGGCAGTGTGCTGCTGGGCACCGCCCACGACTTCAACACCGCCATCGCGTTTCGCGCGGCCACGATCTTCGGCTACCGCTTTGCCTTCGTCAGCGTGCTGATTGCCGTGGCGCTGACCGCGCCGCCCTCCATGCGCGGCAGGACCATGGGCGCACTGGGCGCCACCTCGGCAATGGCCTCGGTGATCGGCGCCCCGGTCGGCGGTGCGCTGGTGGACAGCTTCGGATGGCGCACGGCCAACCTCGGCTATGCGGGCATGGCCTTGTTCGGCGCCGCGATGTTCTGGCTGTTCTACCGCCCGGTGGTGGACACCGCTGCCGCAACCACCACGGCCACGCCGAGCAGCGGTGTGGCACCTCGCAGCGCCTTTCGTCTGCCCTTCGTGTGGTTGCTGGCGCTGGTGGTGGGCATCGGCGGATTCGGCCAGTTCACCATCACGCACTTCGTGCCCAGCGTGGCCGAATCGGTATTCGGCCTGGATGCCGCGGCGGCCGGCATCATCATCAGCACGGGCTACCTGGCGGCCATCGTGGTCAACCTGCGTGGTGGGCATGCTCACCGACCGCTTCAACAAGCTGGCGGTGCTCGGCGCCATGTTCGTGCTGATCGCCTGCGCCTCCGGCTCGCTGACGATCAGCAGCGAAGCGGTGTTTCGCGTGGCCACCGCGGCCGTGATCAGCCTGGGTTTCGCCGCTTCAAACCAGCTGTACGGGCTGGCCGCCAGCTTCGTACCGCGCCACGAGGCCGGCAACACCATGGGAATCGTCAGCCTCGGCGCCGGCCTGTTCGGCTTCTTCGGGCCGCAGATGCTGGGCATCCTGCGCGACGCCACCGGATCCTTCACGGCCGGGTTCTACATGGTCGTGTGCGCCGATCTGGTCACATTGTGCCTCATCGGGCTTCTCTACCGGATGACACGGAGTTCGAAATGATCCACCACAAGCACTTCTTCCGGCGCAGCGCGACAGTGCTCGCGGCGCTCCTGGCTCTGGTTGCCGGCAATGCCTTCGCGCAAGCGGCCGCGGCACCGCGCGCCACCGGCGACCAGGAGCGCAGCTACCTGTTCGCGCCAACCGGCCAGCAGATGCCCTACCGCCTGTACGTGCCCACGACCTGGAACGGCAAGGACTCCCTGCCCATCCTGCTGTTCCTGCACGGCGCCGGCGCCAACGAGCGCACCTACCTGGACATGGCCGACGGCCTGCTGCGCAAGCTGGCCGAACAGCACGGCTACATCGTCGTGTCGCCGCTGGGCTTCACGGCTATGGGCGCCTACGGCAATCCGCTGCGACTGCCGGCCGTGTTCGGCCAGTCCGATGAGGCCGCCAGGCAGCGCGCGGCCGTCACGCCGCAGCGCCAGCGCGAACTGGACCTGTCCGAGCTGGAGGTCATCACCGCACTGGAAGTGGTCACCGAGGAATACGGCGCGGACCGCTCGCGCACCTTCCTGGCCGGTCATTCGATGGGCAGCGGCGGCACCTGGCACCTGGCCGCGCGCTATCCGCATCGCTGGCGCGCCGTCGCGCCGATATCCGGGCCCTTCATCGATGCGAAAACCTATCCATTCGATACGATCCGCAACCTGCCGATCTTCATGACCGAAGGTACCGCCGCCACGCCTTCGGTGGCCGGCAGCCGCGCGCTCGCCAGATTCATGCAGGCGGGCAAGTTCAACTTCCAGTACCTGGAAGTCAACGGCAATCACGGCAGCATGGTGCCGATGGTGCTGCCGAAGGTGTTTGATTTCTTCGACAAGGTTTCAGCCGGCGGAACCTCCAGGTGAGCGTGACGGCTACGCGCAAGCTGGCATCGTTGCTGGCGCTGCTGGCCGCTTCGGCCACGGCCGCGGGCGCGCCGGCGCCCGAAATACATCTGTGGCCCGGCAAGGCGCCCGGCACGGAAAGCTGGACAGTGCCCGAGACCGTGACCACTTCACCCAACGGTCAGCGCATCATCGCCAACGTCAGCGACCCGACGCTGACGGTATTCCTGCCCGATCCGGCCATCGCCACCGGCACCGCGGTGGTCATCGCCCCCGGCGGCGCATTGCGGGTGCTGGCCATCGACGGCAACGGCACCGATATCGCCAAATGGCTCAATGCCAGGGGCATTGCCGCCTTCGTGCTCAAGTACCGCACGCTGCAGCAGCAGCCGGGCGCAGCCGGGCGCGCCATGCCCATGGGCCCACCGGGTGGCGCACCGCGCAAGGAACTCGAGATCCACAATGCCAATGCCAACCCCGAACCAGACAATGCGGCACTGGCCCAGGTGCTGCACATGGCCGTCGCCGACGCACAGACGGCGTTGCGCCTGGTGCGCGCCCGGGCAAGACAATGGCACGTCGACCCGACGCGCGTCGGCATCATGGGATTCTCTGCCGGTGGCGGGGTGGCCGTAGGCACGGCGCTGGCCGCGAAGTCGGATGCGTATCCGGACTTCCTGATGTCGCTGTACGGCCCGTCGCTGCAGGACGTGCATGTGCCGGATTACGCGCCGCCGCTGTTCATTGCCGTCGGCGCCACGCATTTCAACGTGACCAATGGCTGCCTGGCGCTGTTCGCGGCGTGGAAGGCGGCCGGCAAGCCGGCAGAGATTCATGTCTATGACCAGGTCAGCGCGGGCTTCGGCCTCGCCAGGCGCGGCCTGCCGGTGGATGGCTGGATCGACCGGGCGTATGAGTGGATGGTGGCCCGGCACCTGACGCAACAGCGGTAGATTGGGGAGCAACATGCAGCGGGGGGATCGGAAATTGCGGCGATCAATCGCATTCATTGCAGGCGCGGCGGGTGCGACGCTGCTGCTTGCATCGGCCATCGCGGCCAACGCTCCACACAGCCAGTGGTGGGCACCCGGCTCCGGCCGCCCATTGCCGGCCTACGTGGATTACACCGATTCAACCGGCCGCTTCGGCCTGGTCAATTCTTCCGGCACCGTCACCACGGCCGGAAATCCGTTCTTCGAACCCATCGGCACCAACGGGCGCGCCTGTGTGTCCTGCCACCAGCCGGCCGACGGCATGTCGCTGTCGGTCGCCACCATCGACGAGCGCTGGCGGGAAACCGCGGGACGCGATCCGATCTTCGCGCCCATCGACGGCGCCAACTGTCCGAACCTGCCGCCCGCGGATGCCGCCTCGCATTCGCTGCTGCTCAAGCGCGGCCTGTTCCGCGTCGCCCTGCCCTGGCCGCCACGCGACGCCAGGGGCCAGCCGATCGAACCGGAGTTCACCATCGAAGTGGTGCGTGACCCAACCGGCTGCAACACCGATCCGGTGTACGGCATCAACGGCACGCGGCATGAAGTATCGGTGTATCGCCGGCCACGGCCCGCGGTGAACCTGCGCTACGTCACCTCCTCGCGCTTCGGCGTCACGCCGTTCATAGGCAAGACCGGCATGCTGGCCACGGTGGATCCCGATACGGGCAAGCCCGTGAACATGAACATGATGGCCGACGCGCGCGACGTCACGCTGAAGACGCAGGCCCAGTCGGCGGCGCGCACCCACCTGCAGGTGGCACAGCCGCTCACACCGGCGCAGCTGGCGCAGATCCAGACCTTCGAGCTGCAACTCTATGGCGCGCAGGCGTTCTCCACCGAAGGCGGCGCGCTCAATGAACCGGGCGGCCCGTCCGGACTCGGGCCACAGGCCATGGCCACCGGCGAGGACGGCGTGCTGGGCAACAACACCACCCGCTACGTGTTTCCGATGGAAAACAAGTGGGCGAACCTGCCCGCTGGCACGACACCCGGGGAGAAGTCCCGCAATGCGTTCCGCGAATCCGTGCAGCGTGGCCACGACGTGTTCTTCTACCGCACGTTCTGGATCCGAGATGCCATGCACATCAACACGGTGGGCCTGGGCAATCCCATCAAACGCACCTGCTCCACCTGCCACGGCATGCACATGACGGGCATGGATACCGCCAATGGCTGGATGGACCTGGGCACGACCAATCATCCGTGGGCGCTGGAGCCACCCGAGAGCCCATGGGCGAAGGACGCACCGCCGATGCCGCTGTTCAGGATCACCTGCCGTCAGGACCTGCCGCCGCATCCGTTCCTCGGCCGCGTGATCTACACCCAGGACCCGGGACGCGCGCTGATATCCGGCAAATGCGAGGACGTGGGCGCCATCGTGCTGCAGCAGTTCCGCGGCCTGGCCGCGCGCGCGCCGTACTTCTCCAATGGCTCGGCCGCGACGCTGCGCGAGCTGGTGGATTTCTACGACCGGCGCTTCAACATCCAGTTCACGGAGCAGGAAAAGACCGATCTGGTCAATTTCCTGGGTGTGCTGTGATGCGCGCGCGCCTCGCCGCCGTGCTGCTGCTGGTGCCGGCATTGCTGAACGCGGCGCCGCCGCCGGGCAGCCGCATCAGCTTCGTGAGCTGCCCCATCATCCGCGATACGCGCTCGGTGCCGTGCTGGCTCAGCGACTACCAGGGCGATCGCTACTACCTGACCATCCAGAGCGATGTCAGCGCCGAAGTGCAGCCACCCATGCTGGGCCACCAGGTGCTGGTCGAGGGCGTGGTGACCGGCAAGGCGCAGATCTGCGGCGGCATCGTGCTCTCCGACGTGCATCTGTCGGTGATGCCCGAGCTCGATGGCAACTGCAACGAGCAGCTGCCGGCCGAGGATCGCTACACCATCGACTTCAATCCGCGTCCGCCGGGCCCCAGCAGCGGGCGCCTGGCCTTCGCGCCCGATCCCGGTGCGGCAAGGAAGCCACCCCCGCCGCCGCCCCGGGGCGAGCAGACCATGCAGGTCTATTTCGATTTCGACCGCGGCGTGTCGTTCCGCCATCCGGCGGTGCTGCTGTCGATTCTGAACATGGCCAGGCAGATCGGCGCGAAACGCATGCACATCACCGGCGTGCGCGGCGCGCACCGCCTGAGCGACGGCACCCTGTTGCAGGAGTCGCCCACCATCGGACAGCGTCGTGCCGAGGAAGTGGCGCGGCTGCTGGCCGGGGCGGGCCTCACCGTGCCGGCCACGGTGGACTGGATCGATGGCAGGGCCCAGGCCGATGGCATCGACGACTGGCAGAGCCGACGCGTGACCGTCGTGCTCGAACCCTGATTTACGTTGCACGTCACAAGGAGAGGAACCATGAAGTCCCGGACGATGAGCATAGATTTCACGAGCTGGCGCGCGTTGCTGCTGCCGGCCGGATGCCTGCTCGGCATGTTGGGCGCGGCCGCGGCCGAGCCAACCCCGGCTCCGGCCATCACCTCCTTGCAGGTGGTCGACGTGAAGCAGCAGGGAAACCCGCCCAGCGGCCCCTACGCCGTCATCGTCGAGCACGATCCGGGCCTGGCCACGCACACCATCTATCGGCCCAGGGATCTGGGCAACAAGAAGCATGGCGTGCTGGTGTGGGGTGAAGGCGGATGCGCCAAGAACGGCCTGTTCTTCCCCGAATACCTGAGTGAAATCGCCTCGTATGGCTTCGTGGTCGTGGCCGATGGCCCGCCCGTGCAGCGCACCGGTGGACCCGGCATGGGCGGACCGGGTGGCCCCCCAGGTGGGCCCGGTGCTCCAGGCGGCCCGCGACCCGGTGCCGGTGGACCTGGCGGTCCAGGTGGCCCAGGCGGTCCGCGTCCCGGCGGCGGTCCGCCGCCCGGCATGGGCAACATGACCGACGGCACGGCACTGATCAAGGCCATGGACTGGATCGAGAAGGAATCGAAGGACCCGGGCAGCCGCTTCTACAAGAAGGTGGACGCACGGCACGTGGCGGCGATGGGCATGTCCTGCGGCGGCCTGATGTCCTACGGCGCCGCCGGCGACCCGCGCGTGTCGACCGTCGGTATCTGGAACAGCGGCCTGTTCGGCGACGACAACAAGAAGTTCTACGACACCATCCACGGCTCGGTGATCATCATCACCGGCGGCGACAAGGACATCGCCCACGACAACGGCAAGCATGACTTCGAGCGCATGCCCAAGCGGATCCCGGTCTTCTACGGCGTCTATCCGTCGGTGGGCCATGGCGGCACCTACAACCAGGACAACGGCGGTCCCTTCGGCAAGGTCGCGGTGGCATGGTTGAAGTGGCAGCTCGATGGCGACAAGGGCGCCGACGGCAAGGGCTTCTTCATGGGCAGCAACTGCACCATCTGCAAGGACCCGGACTGGCAGGTGCAGTCGCGCAGCCTGAAGTAGCCGCAATCGCCTTGCAGAGCATCGAGGGAGCCTGACATGCGCAAACCGATGGCCGCCGTGGTGCTGTTGTTGCTCACGCAATTCGCGTTCGCGGCACAGCAATCCCGGTACGACGTCCTGTTCATCGCCGTGGACGACCTCAACGACTGGGTCGGGTATCTCGGCGGTCATCCGCAGACACAGACTCCCAACATCGACCGGCTCGCCGCCGAGGGCGTTGCGTTCATGAACGCGCAGTCACCCTCGGCGGTGTGCCACGCGGTGCGCACCGCATTGCTGACGGGCATGCGTCCTTCGACCACCGGCATCTACGGCAACGGCCCGGACTGGCGCACCCAGGAGATCTTCCAGGGCAAGCAGACCCTGCCGCGATTGTTCCGCGACAACGGCTACCTCACCGAAGGGGCCGGCAAGATCTTCCACGCGCACAGCTACAACCCCGCCGGGCTGGTTGGTTTCAATGACACCACGGCCTGGGATGCGTTCTATCCCGGCCTGGACCGGCAATTGCCCGATGAGCTCTCGCCCATGATCATTCCGGCCAATGGCGCCAAATGGGGACGCACCTTCGACTGGGCCGGCCTGGTCGCCGAGGACTTCGCGACTGCCGACGGACAGGACATGAGCTGGGTGGTCAGGCGCATCGGGGAGCACAGCAGCCAGCCGCGTTTCATCGCCGCCGGCATCTACCGGCCGCACCTGCCCTGGTACGTGCCGCAGAGATACTTCGACAAGTTCCCCGTCGACGCGATCCAGTTGCCGCCGCACATCGACGGCGACCTGGACGACGTGCCGGACATCGCCAGACGCAGCACGTTCAATTCCGTCGAGATCCACAAGTGGATTCTCGACCAGGACCAGTGGAAGAAAGGCGTGCAGGCATACCTGGCCAGCGTGAGCTTCGCCGACGCCATGGTCGGCGAGGTGCTCGACGCGCTGCAGGCCAGCGGCCGGGCGAAGAACACCATCATCGTGCTGTGGGCCGACCATGGCTTCCACCTCGGCACCAAGGAACGCTGGCGCAAGTTCACGCTGTGGAAGGAATCCCTGCACGTGCCATTCATCGTGGTGGTGCCGGGCATGACCCGGCCGGGAACCAGGATCGAGGCGCCGGTCTCGACCATGGACATCTACCGCACGCTGGCCGAACTGGCCGGTCTGCAGGCGCCCTCCTACGTGGAGGGGCGCAGCCTGGTGCCGCTGCTGAAGAACCCGAAGATGGCCTGGGACCACCCCACACTATCGACCTTCGGCTACAACAATCACGCCGTGGTCTCGGACAAGTACAAGTACATCCGCTACTCGGACGGCAGCGAGGAGCTGTACGACGTGAGGCAGGACCCGCACGAGTGGACCAATCTGGCCGGCAAGCCGGGCCTCCAGGCCATCAAGCAGGACCTGGCCCGCTACATGCCGGCCGAAAACGCGCCGGATCTGGCCCGCGGCATTCGCGGGCCAAAACCGCCGCTGGACGAGTAGCCGCGGGATCAGTTCCGGAACAGCAGCGGCGCGAATTCGCGCAGGCTGCGCCGCCAGGACAGGAACTCGTGCGCCGTATTCGGCGACACGTAGAACACGGCGTTGATCCCCGCCTTGCGCAGATCATCCGTGGTCTGCTGCGGATTGGCCGGGCGCATCGGGCCCGCGCCACTCAGCTCGCGGCTGCCGTAGCTGACGAACACCAGCTTCACCTTCTTCTTGAACCCCGGCGTCTTGTTCACGTCGTCCAGCGAAATCATGCCGCCGCTGAACAGGCCGATGTGCGAGAACGTGTCGAGGTTCTTCAGCGTGATCTAGTCGCGTCTCCATGCCGCCCATCGACAGGCCGGCCATGGCCCGATGCGGCTGGTCGGCGATGGTGCGGAAATGGGCGTCGACATACGGGATCAGCTCGTCCACCAGCACCGTCTGGAAGTGATTCACGTCGAAGTTCGCCAGGCCGCCGATCTTCACGTCGTTGGTCATGCCGTAGGTCATCACGATGAGGAAGGGCTTGGTTTTGCCCGCGGCGATCAGGTTGTCCATGATCAGGTTGGCGTGGCCCTGATTGCTCCAGGCCGTCTCGTCCTCGCCCCAGCCGTGCTGCAGGTACAGCACCGGATAGCGCTTGCCGCGTTCTTCTCGTAGCCGGGCGGCGTGTAGACGAAGGCACGGCGCACGGTGCCGGTGCTCTTCGAGGGGAACAGCATCTGCTGCACGCTGCCCGTGCGGCACGTCCTTCAGCGCGTAGAAATCCCGATCGTGGGCCGGGATCTCGATGCCGCTCTCCCAGCGGATGGAGCCGTAGAAGTTCAGCGTGCCCGGGTCGTTGAACGTGCCGCCGTCCACCGTCAGGTGGTAATAGTGGAACCCTTCGTCCAGCGGGCCGGCCGTGGTGCCGGCCCACGCGCCGTCGTCGCCCTTGGACAGCTTGGTGCCGCCGCTGCCCCCCAGGCCGAGACTGACGCTCGACGCTCTGCGCCTGGGGCGCGACGATGCGGAAGCGCGCATAGCCCTGCGAGTTGACCTGCGGGTATTCCTGACCGGGCTGGTTCAGCGTCGAGGGCTTGAAATCATCCTTGACGGCGGCCTCGCCGGCCGTGGCACCCCAACTGGCGCCGATCGCGAGAAATGTAAGGACAGTGACAATCGTCCGGTGACTGCTCATGAACTTCTCCCCCTGACAGGAAGCGCTATGCTAGCGCCGCGCAGCGCCGCTGTCTCCCCTGGCGGTCGCGATGCCGGGCAATCGGGAAAGTTCGATGAGCGTGGATGTGGAATGTGTGTGGCCCGTGGGCGCCGTGCTCGGCGAGGGACCGATGTGGTCCGCCCCCGACCAGACGCTGTGGTTCGTGGACATCAAGGGCAAGGCGATCCATGCCTTCGATGAGCGTACTGGCGCGCGGCGCAGCTTCGCCACGCCGCAGTTCGCCGCCTTCATCTTCCGTAACCTTGCCGGCGGCTACGTGTGCGGCCTGAAATCCGGGCTGCATCGCTTTGATCCGGCGCAGGGATCGTTCCAGTCCATCGTGGAGGTGGATGCCGAACATCGCGCCAACCGCTTGAACGACGGCTACGTGGATGCGGCCGGCCGCCTGTGGTTCGGAACCATGGACAACGAGGAGCGCGCACCAACCGGCTCGCTGTACCGCTTCGGCGCCGGTCGCCTGGAGCGGATGGACCCCGACTACATCATCACCAACGGCCCGGCCATGAGTCCGGACGGCCGGATCCTGTATCACGTGGATACACACGGGCGCTGCGTGCATGCGTTTGACGTCGACGCCGCCGGAAACCTCTCGGGCAAGCGGTTGTTCACGCGCGTGGAGGAGCCGGGTGTCTATCCGGACGGACCGACCGTGGACAGCCGGGGCAACGTCTGGATTGCCATGTTCGGCGGCTGGGGCGTGCGCTGCTATTCACCGCGCGGCGAGCTGCTGCGGCAGGTCGCACTGCCGGTCGCGCAGTGCACGAAAGTGGCGTTCGGCGGCGCGGACCTGCGCAACCTGTATGTCACCACCGCGACGGTCGGCCTGTCGGCGGCAGAGCTGGCGCGCCAGCCGCAGGCAGGCGCCCTGTTCCGCACCCGCGTCGAGGTGCCCGGACTGCCGGCGAACGCGTTCGCCGGCTAGCGCGTTAGCCGGGCCGGCGCCCTCGCCCGCGCAATTCCAGCAGCCGCTGCAACAGGCAGAAGGCCAGCAGCAGCACGCCCTCCACGATGCGCGTCCACCATGAGCTCAGCGTGCCGTTGAACGCGATCAGGGTCTGGATCACGCCCAGTATCAGCACACCCACGAAGGATCCGAAGACGTAACCGATACCGCCGCGCAGCAGCGTGCCGCCGATGACCACCGCGGCAATGGCATCGAGCTCCAGACCCGTGCCGTGCAGACTGTAGCCGGAGAGCATGTACAGCGTCATCAGCACGCCCGCCAGGGCCGAACAGAACCCGCTCAGCACATACACCAGCGTCACGGTGCGATCCACCGGCAGACCCATCAGGCGCGCCGAGGCCTCCTCGCCCCCGATCGCGTACACGGCGCGCCCGAACGGCGTGGCGTGGGCCAGCCACATGCCGGCCGCCACCACCACACAGGCAATCACGGCACCGGCCGAAAGGTAGCCGAAGCCCAGCGGCACGTGCAGTGCCGCCAGCTCGCGGTACACCGGATCATCGACGCTGATCGATTCGGTGCTGATGAGGAACGCCAGACCGCGCGCCAGGAACATGCCGGCCAGCGTCACGATGAACGGCTGCAAACCGAAACGCTGCACCAGCACACCGTGCAGCAGACCGAACGCGGCGCCCACGGCGAGCACCACCGGAATCGCCACCGCGGGACTCACGCCGTGGCGCTCGACCAGCGAGGCGGAGATGGTGGTCGTCAGCGCGACGATGGCGCCCACCGACAGGTCGATGCCGCCGGTCAGGATGACGAAGGTCATGCCGACCGCCACCACGCACAGAAACGCATTGTCGATGAGCAGGTTCAGGAACACCTGCGGCGCCAGAAAATGCTCGTACAGGATCGAGCCGGTGGCCACGATTGCCAGGAACAGCGCGATGGTGATCGCCAGTGGCAAGGATCGCGCGTCCAGGCGCGGGCGCATCCTGTGGGGCTGCATGATCGTGGAGTCCATGGTCATCACGCGCTGCGGCGATCGCGCCGGACGAGGCCGGCAACAAACACGCGGAAGGCGGCCGACTGCAGCAGCATGACCGCGAACACCAGCGCCGCCTTGAATGCCAGGTTGGCCTGCGGGGGCAGGCCGGAGGCATAGATGACCGTGGTCAGCGTCTGGATGATGAGCGCGCCCAGCACCGTGCCCGCCACCGTGAAGCGCCCGCCGTTCAGGGTCGTACCGCCCAGCGCGACGGCCAGGATGGCGTCGAGTTCCATGAGCTGGCCGGCATTGTTGCCGTCGGCGCTCTTGACGTTGGAACTGACGATCAGCCCGGCAACGCCGGCGGCGACACCGCTGAACACGTACAGCCACAGGGTGATCGAACGGGCGCGGATTCCGGCGATGCGCGCGGCCACGGGATTGAGGCCGATGGCGCGGATGAACAACCCCAGCGCGGTGCGGGTCACCGCCAGATACACTGCCGCGGTGGCCAGCAGCGCGAGCAGCAGCGCGAACGGCAGGCCGATCAGGTGCCCGTTGCCGATGAACGAATACGGCTGGTAGTAGATGGTCAGTATCTGCCCGCCGGTGATGAGCTGCGCCACGCCCCGACCGGCAATCATCAGGATCAGCGTGGCGACGATGGGCTGCATCCCGGCCCGGGTGACCAGCAGTCCGTTCCAGGCGCCGCACAGGGCGGCAGCCAGCAGCGCGCCACCGATCGCGGCAAACAGCGTGCCCGGGCCGGCGGCATCGCCCGCGCGGGTGAGGATCGCGGCCGCCACCGCGGCGGCAATCGCCACGACCGCACCGACGGATATGTCGATGCCGCGCACGGCAATGACCGCCATCATGCCCAGCGACACCAGCACCAGCGGCGCGGCGTGATTGAGCACGTCGACGAGGGCACCGCTCAGGTGACCGTCCTGCCAGCTCAGCGCCAGGAAATCCCGGTCGAGCGCCACCCCGACTGCCAGCATGACCGCCAGCGAGCACAGCGGCGCCAGCAGTGGGCTGGCGCGCAGCCGCACTGCCAGCGACCGCCACGACCCGCGCCAGGCTGTCCCGGCCATGCTAGCCACTCTCCGCGATCAGCGCATACACCGCGTGCTCGTCGCAGTCGCCCGGCAACTCGCCTACCTTGCTGCGTTCACGCAGCACGACGATACGATCGGATTCGCGCAGCAGCTCGGCAATTTCCGCCGAGATGAACAGCACCGCCATGCCCTCGCCCGCCAGCGCCGCGACGGCGCGGATCAGCTCTTCCTTCGCGGCAACATCGATACCGCGCGTGGGCTCGTCCAGAATCAGCAGGCGCGGCTGCGTGACCAGCCAGCGCGCCAGCAGCACCTTCTGCTGGTTGCCGCCGGAGAGCTGGCTCACCGGCACCTCGATGCTGGCCGCGGCGATGCCCAATTGCGCCACCAACCGCGAAGCCAGCTGCCGCTGCTCACGCGGCGCGAGGCACGGCACCATCCCCTGACGTGCCTGCAGGGCGAGCACGATGTTCTCGCGCACCGACAGCTCGCCCACGATGCCCTCGCTCTTGCGCTCCTCGGGACAGAACGCGAATCCGCGCTCGATCGCGTCCGCCGGCCCGCGCAGCGCCACCGTATCCCCGTTGATGCGCATGGCGCCGCTGTCCCCGCGGTCCAGACCGAATATCAGCCGTGCCAGCTCGGTGCGCCCGGAACCAAGCAGTCCGGCCACGCCGACGACCTCGCCGACGCCGATCTGCAGATCCAGCGGCCGCAGGCTGCCACGCCGGCCGAAGCCGCCGAGTTCCAGCACGGGAGCGCGGCCCGGCGAAGCATCGGCTTGCTGCGGCGTTGCCGGGCGTCCATCGCGGCGCAGCTCGCGACCGACCATCGCGGCGATGAGTGCCGCCTGGTCCATCTGCGCGGGCAGGAACTCGCCCACCAACCGGCCATTGCGCAGCACCGTCATGCGATCCGCAATGGCGTACACCTGATCCAGAAAATGCGTGACGAACAGGATGGCCATGCCCTGCCGGCGCAGACGGTCCATCACCTGGAACAGTCTTGCCACCTCGCGATCGTCCAGGCTCGAGGTCGGCTCGTCGAGTATCAGCACGCGCGCGGCGATCCGGGTTGCGCGGGCGATCGCCACCATCTGGCGGATGGCCACCGGAAAGCTGCCCAGTTCGCGCGTGACGTCGATGTCCAGCTGCAGGGCCGCGACCGCCGCGCGTGCCTGCGCATCCACCGCCCGCCAGTCGATGCCGCCGCCCTTGAGCCAGTGCCGGCGCGGGTAGCGCCCGGCCGCGATGTTCTCGGCCACCGAAAGGTTCGGGCAGAGTGTTACTTCCTGGTAGACGGTGCTGATGCCCAGGCCCTGCGCTTCATGGGGGAAGCCGGATGGACGGCCACGCCGTCCAGTTCGACCGTGCCGGCCTGCGCGGCGCAGGCCCCCGACAGCACCTTGATGAGCGAGGACTTGCCCGCCCCGTTCTGCCCGAGCAACGCGTGTACTTCCCCGGCACGCAGGCAAAGCTCCGCCCCGTCGAGCGCCACTACCCCGGGAAAGCGCAGCCCGATGCCGCGGGCGTGCAGTACGCCGCTCGCGCCCGCGTTCGTCATCGCACCAGCCTGCGCGCGCTCAGTACTTGCGCGACGGGAAGGCAGCGGCCGCGTTGGCCTGGGTGAACACCGATTCCTGCGTGACCACCCGGCGCGGAATCGGCTTGCCGGCCACCACGTCCTTCACGGCGGCCATCGAGCTGCGGCCCCAGCAGCGGGTTGCACTCGATGGAGGCATTGAGCTTGCCGGCCATCATGGCCTCGAAGGCACCCTTCACGCCGTCAATGGAAACGATGAGGATGTCCTTGCCGGGCTTCAGGCCGGCTTCCTCGATGGCCTGGATCGCGCCGATCGCCATGTCGTCATTGTGCGCGAACAGCACGTCGATGTTCTTGCCCTCGGACTTCAGGAAGGCTTCCATCACTTCCTTGCCCTTGGCGCGCGTGAAGTCACCGGTCTGGGAGCGCGACGATCTTGTAGCGCGGGTCGGCGGCGATGACCTCCTCGAAGCCACGCTTGCGGTCGGTGGCCGGTGCCGAGCCCACGGTGCCCTGCAGCTCGACGATGCGGATGTCGCCCTTGCGGTCCTTGGTGTTCTCGAGCAGCCAGCGCCCGGCGCGGCGCCCTTCCTCGACGAAGTCCGAGCCGATCAGCGACAGGTACAGCGATGGATCACTCACGTCCACGGCGCGGTCGGTGAGGATGACGGGAATGTGCGCCGCCTTGGCTTCCTGCAGCACGGTTTCCCAGCCGGTCTCCACCACCGGCGAGAAGGCGATCACGTCCACGTGCTGGGCGATGAATGAGCGGATCGCCTTGATCTGGTTCTCCTGCTTCTGCTGCGCATCGGAGAACTTCAGCGTGATGCCCGCGTCGGTGGCGGCCTCCATGATGGATTTGGTGTTGGCGGTGCGCCACTCGCTCTCGGCGCCGATCTGGCTGAATCCCAGCACGATCTTTCCCGAGGCGGCATCGTGCTTTGCGCAACCTGCCAGCCCCGCGGCACAGGCGGCCACCAGCAGCGCAGCGGACATTCTTCTCGTGAACTTCATGCTCGTCTTTCCCCCGTTTCGTGCGGTCGTCTTCCGTCCAGTTGCGCGAGATTAAAGCGCAATCACCCCGTTCATTGCGAAATCCTCCGGCCCGATGGCCAGCGGATTCACCAGCGGGGCGCCCAGCTCCGGCAGGTCGATTTCGAAGCAATCGCCCGGCTCGACCCGGATGCCATCGGCAAAGCTCAAGGTCGCCGTCCCGAAGAAATGCAGATGCACGTCGCCGGGAATGCGGTGCGCCGGATACTTGAAGTGGTGGTATTCCAGATTGGCGAGGGAATGGCACATGTTGTCCTCACCGGTGAAGAAGGGCTTCTCCCAGCGCACCGCGGTGCCACGCCGGATGCGGCTGCGGCCTTCCAGATTGGGCGGCAATGCTCCGGTGCGCAGTTCGGGACCAACGCCGCATTGACGCAGTTTCGAATGCGCAAGGTACAGGTAGTTGCTGCGCTCGGTCACGTGATCGGAGAACTCATTGCCGATGGCGTAACCCAGCCGCAGCGGCACGCCGTCCGGCGCGATCACGTACAGGCCGACCAGCTCGGGCTCCTCACCGCAGTCCAGCGCGAAAGGTGGCGCGGTAATGGCCTGTCCGCAGCCCACCAGGATGTTGCCGTTGCCCTTGTAGAACCATTCGGGTTGCACGCCGGCCTGGCCGTCCGGGGGTTTGCCGCCCTCCAGCCCCCACCTGAACATGCGCGCGGAGTCTGTCTCCGGCGTTGCATCCGCGGCCTGCACCTGAGCCTGGCGATGCATGGTGTCGCGCGTGGCGGCACTGCCCGTGTGCGTGAGCCCGGTGCCCGATACCAGGCAGCGATGCGGCTCGCGATGGGTCAGCGGCGGCAGGACCCGACCCGAGGCGAGCAGCTCCGGGTAGAACACTTCACCGGTTGATCCGAGCTCGCCCGCATATGCCTCCAGGCTGACGTGCTGCTGCCAGCAGCGCATTGCCAGTTCATGCATGGAACGAATTTCAGCCAGCACGCCAACACGATCGCCGGCCTCGCTCACCGTGCCGACCTGTTGACGCCCCTGCTCGTCGAGGAACTGTATCAGTCGCATTGCGGCCTAGCTCCAGCCACCGTCGACGATGAACTCCTGCGCGGTGCAGGCGCGCGCGTCGTCGGAGGCGAGGAACAGCACCATCGCCGCGATGTCCGGCGGCTGCAGTGGCTCGGGAATGCACTGCATGCGCGCAATCTCCTGATCCATGTCCGGCACGGCCCACAGGCGCAACTGCCGCTCCGTCATCACCCAGCCCGGCGAGACGACATTGATGCGTATACGGTGCGCCCCCAGTTCCCGGGCCAGCCCGCGCGTCAGGCCCATGACCGAGGCCTTGGCGGTGGCGTAGGCGGGATAGCCGGGAGTCTTGTTCAGCCAGCCGGTGGAGCCGATGTTGATGATGGCGCCACCACCCAGTCCCTGCATGCCGGGCACGACGGCCTGGATGGCAAAGAATGCCGGTCGCTGATTGACCGCCATGCGCTGGTCCCAGTACTCGGGCGTCACCGCCTGCGTGTCATGGCGGTCGTCGTTGGCCACGTTGTTGACCAGCACATGAAAGTCGCCCAGTTCGGCGGCCGCATCCCGGATGGCGCCCTGCAGAGCGGCGACATCGCACACGTCGCACTGCCGATGCCAGGGTTCCGGCACGCCCTGGCTGCGCAGTTTCTCCAGCAGCCGCGCGGTTTCGTCCGGCGCCACGTCAATGAATGCGACACGGGCCCCCTGGCGCGCGAAACCCTCCACCAGACAGGCTCCGATGCCCGAGGCACCGCCGGTGATGAAGACGCGCCTGCCGGACAGGCTGGGGAATCTTGCGCTGCCCGGCGCGAATCCGGGCTGCGTGACGATCTGCATCATGCGGTGGCTCCGCGCATCGGCCTTGGACGATACGCCGATGCGGCGGCTAGACTTGCGCTCCTTTCCATCCCCGCATATTAGACAACCATGGACCAAAAGAAGAAGCAGGCGCTGCGCAGCCAGGCCTGGTTTGGCCGATCCGACCGCGAAGGCTTCCTGTATCGCAGCTGGATCAAGAACCAGGGCTATCCGGAGGATCTGTTCGACGGCCGTCCGGTGATCGGCATCTGCAATACCTGGTCGGAGCTGACGCCCTGCAACGGCCACTTCCGCGAGCTGGCCGAATTCGTCAAACGCGGCGTCTACGAGGCCGGCGGCTTGCCGCTGGAGTTTCCGGTCATGTCGCTGGGCGAGACGCTGCATGCGCCCCACGGCGATGCTGTTTCGCAATCTGGCCAGCATGGATGTGGAGGAGTCGATCCGCGCCAATCCGCTCGACGGCGTGGTGCTGCTGATGGGCTGCGACAAGACCACGCCCGTCACTGCTGATGGGTGCGGCCAGCTGCGACCTGCCCACCATCGGCCTGTCCGGCGGGCCCATGCTCACCGGCAAGTTCCAGCGGCCGCGACCTGGGCTCCGGCACCGGCGTGTGGCAGATGTCCGAGCAAGTGCGCGCCGGCAGCATGCCGGCCGCAGAGATGCTGGCCGCCGAATCGTGCATGCACCGCTCCAAGGGCCACTGCATGACCATGGGCACGGCCTCGACCATGGCCAGCATGGTCGAGGCGCTGGGGTCTGACATTGCCCGGCAACGCGGCCATCCCGGCGGTGGACGCGCGGCGCTACCGCCTGGCGCATCTCGCCGGCCGGCGCATCGTGGAGATGGTGCAGTGAGGATCTGCGCCTGTCGAGCATCCTGACGCGCGCGGCCTTCGAGAACGCCATCAAGGTGAACGCGGCCATCGGCGGCTCCACCAACGCGGTCATCCACCTGCTGGCGATCGCCGGGCGGCTGGGCGTGGAGCTCGAGCTCGAGGACTGCGACCGGGTGGGCTCCGCGACTGCCCTGCCTGGTCAACCTGCAGCCCTCGGGCAAGTTCCTGATGGAGGATTTCTACTACGCCGGCGGGCTGCCGGCGGTGATGAAGGAGATCGCGCGATCTGCTGGATGCCAGCGCCCGGACCGCCAACGGCAAGAGCGTCGGCGAGAACATCGCCGACGCGCCAGTGCTGGAACCGCGAGGTCATCCATGCCTTCCAGCAGCCGTTCAAGGAACACGCCGGCATCGCGGTGCTGCGCGGCAACCTGGCCGAGCACGGCGCGGTGATCAAGCCCTCGGCCGCCTCGGCGCACCTGCTGCAGCACCGCGGCCGCGCGGTGGTCTTCGAGGACATCGAGGACTTCCACGCCCGCATCAACGACGAGCAGCTGGACATCGACGAGCACTGCATCATGGTGCTGAAGAACTGTGGCCCGAAGGGCTACCCCGGCATGGCCGAGGTCGGCAACATGCCGCTGCCGCCCAAGCTGCTGCGCCGGGGCATCACCGACATGGTGCGCATCTCCGATGCGCGCATGAGCGGCACGGCCTACGGCACGGTCGTCCTGCATGTCTCACCGGAGGCCGCGGCCGGCGGCACGCTGGGTTGGTGCAGAGCGGCGACATGATCGAAGTGGATGTGGCCGGCCGCCGGCTGCATCTGGATGTCAAAGAGGACGAGTTATCGCGTCGCCGCGCAGCCTGGCGCGCGCCCTCGCTTCCCGGACGCGGCTGGCAGCGGCTCTACGTCGAGCATGTGCAGCAGGCGCACCAGGGCGCGGATCTGGACTTCCTGGTGGGCGGCAGCGGCAGCGACGTGCCGCGCGACTCGCACTGACAGCACAGTCTGACTGCCGGGACTGACCCGGCAGTCAGTGTCCACATCTGGAACATTCCCGCGACCACCAGTCGGCGGTCCTCCTGCATTGCTTATCACTCCATGCGCGGCTTGTTGCGGGTTGCCAAAAGCAATTAGTATGCAGTACATACTTTTCCTTCGTCCGTGCAAGCGTCGGTAACCGGCGCGCGGGCGCGGGTTCGCCGAAGAACTTTCCAAGGGGTGAATATGCGAGTTGCAGGGAAGCTGGTTGGTCCGGGCCTGTGTTCGGTAGTGACGATGTGCGCCATGCTGGGCGTCGTGCCCGCGGGAACGGGCACCGCCCGCGCCGCGGGCAATCCGCAGGCAAGCACCGGCGAGACGGAACTCCAGGAAGTGGTGGTAACGGCAAGGCGGCGCACGGAAAGCCTGCAGGACACGCCGGTGGCGGTCACGGTGTTCTCCGGCGACCAGCTCGCGCAGATGCAGGTCACCGCCACCACGGATCTGGACAAGGTGGTGCCCAACCTGCAGTTCCACAGCTACGGCACCCTCACCGGCAACAACTCCGCGGCGCAGGTGTTCATCCGCGGCATCGGCCAGACCGACGCCACGGCGGCCGTGGATCCCGGCGTGGGCCTGTACATCGACGACGTCTACATGGGCCGCTCGGTGGGCGGCGCCATGGAGATGCGCGACATCGCCAACACCCAGGTACTGCGCGGTCCGCAGGGAACGCTGTTCGGGCGCAACACGATAGGTGGCGCCGTGCTGCTCACCACCAACGGTCCCGGCGAGGGCGCCGGCGACACCGTGCGCATGTCCCTGGGTCAGGACAACCTGATCGACGGCTTCGGCGCATTCGACGTGCTGGACGGCGAAAAGTGGTCGGCGCGCATCTCCGGCGGCTTCCGCAAGCGCGACGGCTATGTGACGCGCGTTTCCGATGGCAAGGATCTGGGCAACGAAAACTCCCTCAACGGGCAGGTCGCCGTGCGCTACAAGCCGAACTCGGACCTGACCTTCACGCTGCGCTACGACGGATCGCGCGAGAAGGAAAATGGCTCGCCGTTCGTGTTCCAGTCCATCAACCCGGCGGCACTGTTCGTCGGCGTGGCCAGCATCAATGCCGGCTGTCCGGACATCCTGGACGGACTGCCGCCGCCCACGCTGGTGGGCCCGCTCGCCGATCCGCGCTGCGGCAACGATTCGCAGTACCTGGGGCCGTACACCAACGGCGGCACCGCGCCCGTGTTCAGCTCGGTGCACAATCACGGCGGATCGCTGGTCGCCCAGTGGAATGTCAACGACCGGATCACGCTGAAGTCCATCACGGCCGATCGCCATCTGCGCTGGGCCGGGGCCCGCGACGCGGACAATACGCCGCTGCTGATCCTGCACACCAACTACCACAGCAGCAGCAAGCAGTTCAGCCAGGAGCTGCAGGCGCTGTACACCAGCGATCGACTCGACGGCGTGGTCGGGCTGTACTACTTCGACGAGAATTCCTTCGACCGGCTGCTGGTGCCCTCGCCAATCCCGGAACCTCATACGACACCCAGCGTGTCTGGCTGGGCGACAAGTCCAAGGCGGCGTTCTCCGAGTGGACCTACAAGCTCACCGACCAGTTCAGCGCCACGGCGGGCATCCGCTACACCAGCGAGACGAAATCGCTGCACGCCATCATGTTCAACGTGTCGCCGGCCACGGCCGCCGAACCGGCCACGCTGCCGACGGCGCAGTGTCCGTACGCCGGGCCGCCGCCGACCCAGACCGGCTGCCTGTTCCTCACCACCGACCCGTTCCGGCGCAAGTTCTCCGACACCACCGGTTCGGGCAGCCTGCAGTACCGCTGGAACGACGCGGTGATGACCTACGTGAGCTATTCCCAGGGCTTCAAGAGCGGCGGCTTCAACGAGCGCTACAACGCCGCGCCTCCGGGCAATGCGCCGATTTCCTTCGGCGCGGAGAACGCCAACACCTGGGAGGTCGGCGCCAAGCTCAACCCGACGCCCCGGCTGCGCGTCAACGCCGCGCTGTTCAATACCAGCTACGACAACATCCAGATGACCTATCGCCTGGGCGTGGTGCCGCTGCTGTTCAATGCCGGCAAGGCCACCATCAAGGGCGGCGAGCTGGAAGCAACCTGGTCGCCCGTCACCCACCTGGCAATTGACATCAGCGCCGGTTACCTGGATTCGGGCTTCGACAGCATCACGCCACCGCCGCCCTTCGGCAGCGTATCGCCAACGGCGACGGCCACGATCGACAGCCGGCTGCCGTTCACGCCGGACTGGACCACCCATGCCGGCGTTGCCTACACATTCGTGCTGGGCAGCGGCTGGACGGTGACGCCGCGCGTGGACTCCAGTTACACCGGTGGCCAGTACTTCGACGCGGGCAACTCGGCGGAGATCTCACAGACCGGTGGCGTGACGCTGTGGAATGGTTCGATCGCCGCCGAATCGCCGGACGCGCGCTGGCGTATTTCGCTGGACGGGCAGAATCTGGGCGACAAGCTGTATCGGGTGGCCGGTACTTCTTCGCTGAGCACGTCGTCCGGCTACGCCGAGGTCATCAATGCGCGGCCGCGGACACTGTCGGTGAGCGCCCAGTTCCGGTTCAAGTAGGCCCGCCGCGGCCGATTCGCCCCCGGGACAGTTACCGGTCCGTTCAGTCGATGCCCTTCTTCTGAACGGACCAGGCCGCGTCGCGGCACAGGCCGCACGCGGGTCCGACGAACATGCGCGCCGCGTGATGGTCGCCGCGCAACTGCCAGTCGAGCCAGGCCACCACCACGGTGGCCGCCCTGCCGCCATTGGGCTGCCAGTACGTGCCGGCGTGGCCCACGCCCTTCAGGTTGGCCATGAACACCGGCACGCGGTCGATGCGCCGGAAGTCGTCCTGCGAGTTGGCATACGCCACGTCGGTTTCACCGCCGATGACATACAGCACCGGCGTGTGCAACAACTGCAGCGCGGCCTTGCGCACGTCCTGCTCGGGGATGCCGGCGCTCTGGCCGTCCGGAAACAGGCCGCTGTTCATCATCACCAGCGTCTTCACGCGCGGATCGGCCGCCACGCGCATGGCCTGCGCGCCGCCGCAGCTGTAGCCGGATACCGCGATGGCAGCCGTGTCGATGCGCTGGTAGTACGGACTGTCCGGATCGGCGTTCTGCGCCACGGCCCAGTCGATGGCCGCGAGCAGGTCCTTGTAGCTGGATTTGACGTTGTCCTGCGGTGACTGGCTGGAGGGCGCCGGCCGCGCTGGCGCCGTGGCACCGGGGCCACTGCGGATGCGGCCCGGCGCAATGGCCAGATAACCGTGGGAAGCCACTTCCAGCAGATGCAGGCGCGAGCTCGCGCCGTCGTCCACGCAGGCGCCATTGCCGAACAGGTACACGCCCAGCCTGGTGTCGCCCAGGGCCGCGAGATTCGCCGGCCGGTACAGCACGTGGTTCGGCAGCGAGCGTGCCTCCTCCTTCATGGCGGGGAAGCGGCCGGTGCCGGGCGTATCCGGCATGCGCTCATGGCGGGCCCGTTCAGCGGCCTCCTGTGCGCGTTGCTGCGTGCTCTGGGCGGGCTGAGCCGCCCATGCTGCGCCCAGTGCCAGACAACCGGCGACGGCCCCTGACAGCCACATACGGGTGCAATGCACAGGCATACCTCCAGGATTGTCAGTCAACGGCATTCCGGCGCGGCCGCGGGTGCGCCGGCAGGTGCCGGAATTTGTAAAATCAGTTACTTGTTCGGCAAGTCGGCGCCAAGTCTGCAAGGGGGCATCAAATTGATCAAGAACCACCCCTGGCTCAAGTGGTTGACCCTGTGTGTGCCCCTGGCCGCCGCCGCGGCGCTGTCAGGACAGGACCCGGGCGTAATGGCTTACCGCGACCCGGACCTGCCGGCCGCACAGCGCGCCGCGGATCTGGTGTCGCGCATGACGCTGGAAGAGAAGGTGCTGCAGATGCAAAGCACCGCGCCGGCAATCGCGCGTCTGGGCGTGCCGGCCTACAACTGGTGGAACGAGGCCCTGCACGGCGTGGCACAGGGGCGCGCCACGGTATTTCCGCAGGCCATCGGCCTGGCCGCGAGCTGGGATACCAATCTGATGCACCGCGTGGCGGACGCGATATCCACCGAGGCGCGGGCCAAGTACAACGACGCGCTCACACGGCCGCCACCCACCGGCCCGGAAGCCACCGCCACCCTGCCCGGCCGCACCGCCGGACTGACGTACTGGTCCCCGAACATCAACATCTTCCGTGATCCACGCTGGGGACGCGGCCAGGAGACCTACGGCGAGGACCCCTACCTCACCGGGCGCATGGCGGTGGCGTTCGTCACCGGCATGCAGGGGGATGACCCGCGCTACCTGAAGGTCATCTCGACTCCCAAGCACTTTGCGGTACACAGCGGACCGGAGCCATTGCGGCACGTCTTCGATGCACGGGTCAGCGACTACGACCTGGTACACACCTACCTGGCCGCGTTTCGCGCCGCGGTGGTGGACGGCAAGGCCGGTTCGGTCATGTGCGTGTACAACTCGGTGGCCGGCGTGCCCGGCTGCGCCAGCGACGAGCTGCTGCACAAGCGCCTGCGCGAACAGTGGGGCTTCACCGGCTACGTGGTGAGCGATTGCGGCGCGGTGAACGACATCCAGGCCAACCATCACTACACCACCTCGCTGGGCGCGGCAGCCGTGGCGGCGGTCAAGGCGGGCACCGACCTGACCTGCGGCACCGAGTACCGCACCCTCGTCGATGAAGTGAAGGCCGGGCACCTCGCCGAGGCCGACATCGATCGGGCCGTCACCCGGCTGTTCACGGCACGCTTCCGCCTCGGCATGTTCGATCCACCCGAACGGGTGCCATATGCCCGGATTCCGATCACCGAGAACGACTCGGCCGCGCACCGCGAGCTGGCGCGGCAGGCCGCGCGCGAATCGATCGTGCTGCTGAAGAACCAGCACGGTGTGCTGCCGCTGGCCCGCTCCGTCCGCAGCATCGCCGTCATCGGGCCCTCGGCCGATGACCCGGTGGCGCTGCTGGGCAACTACAACGGCATCTCCTCGCGGCAGGTCACGCCGCTGGAAGCAATCCGGCAGCGATTCGCCAACGCGCGGGTGCGCCACGCACTGGGCGCCACCTATACCGCCAGCACCTTCGCATTGATTCCTGGCGCGCTGGTGAGCGCGCCGGACGGTAGCCGCGGCCTGCTGGCCGAATACTTCGCCAATCCGGACCTGCGGGGCACCCCGCAACTGCGCCGGCGCGAATCCCGGGGTTACTTCGACATGGGCATGGAAGACCCCGCGGTGGTCAGGGCCGTCGGACGCGGCAACTACTCGGTCCGCTGGAGTGGCACGCTGACGCCGCAAGCCACTGGCGAGTACCAGCTGACGGTGCGGCTGGGCAGATGGAACCGCACTGCCACGGCCCGTTTGTTCCTCGACGGCAGGGAACTCACGGTGGGTTCCGGACCTGCCACGCGGATGACTTCCACGCAGCCGGTGGTACGTCCCGGACAATCCCCGCGTGCCCGCGTCATGTTGCAGGCCGGCCGCAGGTACGCGCTGCGCGTGGAATATCGCCAGCCCGGTTCCGGCGGCACGATGCAGCTGAGCTGGATTCCGCCGGCAGATGGCGCGCTCGACCAGGCCGTCGCGCTGGTGAAGCAATCCGACGTCGCGCTGGTGTTCGTCGGCCTGAGTTCCGAACTGGAGGGCGAGGAGATGCCGGGGCTGGACATTCCCGGCTTCAAGGGTGGCGATCGCACATCGCTGGATCTGCCCGCCACGCAGCAAGACCTGGTCAAGGCGGCCATCGCCACGGGCAAACCGGTGGTGGTGGTGCTGACCAGCGGCAGCGCCATAGCCGCCAATTACGCGGCCGCCCACGCCGATGCGGTGCTGGCAGCCTGGTACGGCGGGGAGGAAGCCGGTACCGCCATCGCACAGACGTTGTCGGGTGACAGCAATCCGGCCGGTCGCCTGCCCGTGACGTTCTACAAGAGCGTGGAGCAACTGCCACCGTTCACCGATTACGCGATGCAGGGCCGCACCTATCGCTATTTCACCGGCCAGGCGCTGTATCCGTTCGGCTTCGGCCTGAGTTACTCCTCGTTCGAGTACTCGGCACTGGTTGCGCGGCGGCTGGCCGCGGGCGCAACCGTGCAGGTCACCGTGCAGAACACCTCGTCGCGCGACGGCGATGAGGTCGTGCAGCTTTACGTGGGTGGCGGCGGCGGTGCAGATGCGCCCATCCGCACCCTGCGCGGCTTCCGGCGCGTGCACCTGCGTGCCGGTGAGAAGCGCCAGGTCAGCTTCAGGCTCGACGCACAGGACCTGCCCGCGTCCACCGTGCAGATCAGCGTCGGCGGCGGGCAGCCCGCGGACAATGTGCCGCATGTCCAGGCAATGCTGTGAGCGCCACTGATGTGCGGACGGGCGCCGGTGTTCAACCACCTTCCCCGGCCGCGCGAACAACGCCGCTCGCGTCGATCCGCACGGGCGGCAGCCCGCCCGCGGTGGTGATGGCACTGATGTAGGCCCGGATCTGCCCGGCGCGCGCGCCGGCGGCCAGCACCGGCCGCCCCGGTGGCTCCACGTGCACGGGCACGATGAATGCCTCGATCCGGCCATCGCCAAAGCAGCGCAGGCCGCCCAGCATGGCGTTCACCGCCTCGGGATGGAACGGCGCCAGCGAGTAGGCCGGATCCGGCTCGAAGCCGAACAGTTGCCGGCGGCGCTCGGCCCACGCGCGCCGCGCCGGATGATCCTGCGCCGGACTGAGCGCACGGGTCACCACACAGCCGTTGCCGAGCCCGTGAAAGATCGGTCGGCCGCGGTGAAACTCGATGCCGCGCACGATGTGGGCATGGTGGCCGATCACCGCGTCCGCGCCGGCCTCGATGGCCGCGTGGGCGAGCGGCCGTTCATACGGCGCAAGGCGCGCCGGGACATGAACGATTCCCTTGTGAAGCGCAACCAGTACCAGATCGGCCTGTGCACGCGCCGCGGCCACGTCGCGCGCCAGGGTGGCCGACACGTCCGCCGCCATGGATGCCAGCGGTGCCGCGGGTGCTATGGGCGACCCGTCGGCTGTTTCAACGCGCAGCCACGCGCAGCCGGCGCGCGCTGCAGTGGCCCAGGAGTTCTGCGGACCGACGCAGTTGTAACTCAGCAATGCGATACGCCGGCCGGCGCATTCGAGGATGGCCGCGCGGCGCGCCGCATCCAGGTTCAGCCCGGCGCCGGCATGGGCGATGCCGAGCCGCTCCAGTTCGGCAATCGTGTCCTCGATGCCGGGCGCGCCCAGATCGGCAATGTGATTGCCCGCCAGACTGAGCATGGCGAAACCCGCGTCCCGCACGGCGGCGAGATTTTCGGGCGGCGCGCCCGGCGCCGGCACATCGCCCTGCATCTCCGTGCCGCGCCGGCTGTGCGGAACCTCCAGATGTCCGATTGCCAGATCCGCCGCACGGATCGCCGGCGCGATGCCCGACAGCCAGTAGCCAGCGTCCGGCTCGTCCAGGACCAGATCGCCAGACAGGATGACCTGCATGGCAGCCGCTGCGCCGCTGTGTCTCACGGACCCTGCGACAATCCCGGTTGCAGCGGCAACTCCAGGCGCGAACCGTCGGCACCGCCGAGCGACAACTGGATCTGCGGTGGCGGATCGAGCTTGATGTCGGCCAGATTGCGCTGCCTGGGATCGGCACCGGTCACCACCAGGCGCAGCCGGTAGCCGGCCGGAATCACGCGCGACACCGGCGTCAACGCGAAATCCAGGGGCACCGTGCTCCAACGGCTTCAGCGGGGCGAAGTCCGCGGCCAGTCCGGTCTGCCATGGCAGACCGAGTGTGTCGTACGGCGCCTTGCCGGTCTTGCGGTAGGCGGCGTCCAGGCGCCCGAACGACAGCACCTCGGCCGCGCCGTCCGGCGCCACCTGTTCCAGATAGGCGAACAGCAGCGGTTCGGGCCGGTCCGAGGACATCATCAGGTGCAGCACCGGAAAGCCGATCAGTCGCTGCGCGCCGGACAGTGGCGCGGTGGCGAAGCTCAGTCCCTTGCCATGCTGTGACTTGACCCAGAACGCGAAGTACTCGACCGACCCGACGTCATAGTTCACGCGGAAGCGCGGCTGTGCCTTGCCCGCCCTGCCCGGCTGCAACCGTCCGTCACCGACCTTGCCGCCCTGCAGGTACAGCGTCTCACGCGCGGCCCTGGCGCCGGGCCAGTCTGCGCCGCGCTGCCAGCTGCCCTGCCCGCCCGGTGCTTCGAGCCACCAGGTCACGCGCGAATCGGCTGCAGGCGCAGCCGCGCCCTTCAGTGCATGGTCGAAATGCTGTTGTATCTCGCCGGTCAGATCCAGCCCCGGCGGCGCCGCGCAGTGGCTGCCCGGTCCGATCAGCAGGCGCCCGTGCAGATTCTCGGCCGCCAGGATGATCTGCCCGGTCGGTTCATCCTCCAGGTTGCCCCAGAAGTACATGGCGATGCCCGACTTCTTCAATGCGTCGAGGTAGGTGTACGGCCCGACCTCCTGCCAGAAGCGCGTACCGGTCAATGGCGAGAGGCTGTCGCGAAAGCGCATGCCGTACCACAGCGGCGCCATCGGTGTATTGCCCGCGTGCATCGCCACCGCCGCGCGCAGCAGGCTGCCGTCGTGGTCCGCATCCACCGGCAGGCTCATCAAGTCGTCGCTCAGTGGTTCGTCCGGGCGCGTGTTGAACTGCGCGGTGATGCCGCCATTGCGCACGAAGGCGAACTTGTCCAGGTCCGAGGCACCGGTGAAGATGGCACGCAATGCCGGCGGCGCGGTGCTGGCCACCTGCACCGTCGTGCCGCCCAGGTAGGAGCAACCCACCATGCCCACCTTGCCGTCCGACCAGGGCTGCGCGGCCAGCCACTGCACCATGTCGTAGCCGTCCTCGGCCTCGGTGCGGTCCTGGAATCCACGGCGCGTGCCGAACGAGGCGCCCTTGCCACGCACGTCCGCAATCGCGATCACATAGCCGGCGTCGAGCAGCCGCGGTACCGCATCGCGCCCGGGCAGTGCCAGCTCGGACACCCGCCCGTTGGCATCACGGTAGCGGGCGCGGTAAGGCGTGAACGAAAACAGCACCGGCAACCGGTCGGCCACCAGCGCGCCACTGCGCGCCGGTCGATACACGTTCATCGCCAGCAGCGTGCCGTCGCGGGTCGGCACGTACAGCGACCGGCGATATGGCCCGGTGGGTGCGGGCAGGTTCTTCCGCACCACTGTCCAGCGATGGTCGGTGCACAGCCGGCACTGCGCTCCGGCGAAATCCCAGCTTGCATCGGCACTGGCCTTCAATTGCCAGTCGAGCCAGCGCACCGTGACCCGCGCCCACTCGCCGCCATCGGGTGCGGAGAACGTGCCGCCATGACCGACCGGCAGGGCGCCGAAGAAAACCGGCACATGGTCGATGCGTTGCACGTCGTCGGCGGCATTCAGGTGCGCGATGTCGGCGGGCCCGCCGCTCAGATACAGGACGGGCGCATGCAGTTTCGCCAGCTGCCCCTTGTCGATGGCCACTCCGCTGCGCGCGCCCGCGCGGTTGATGTAGATGCCGCTGTCCAGCACCAGCGTGGTGTCGATGCGCGGATCGTCCGACAAGGCCAGCGCCTGCAGGCCGCCGCAGCTGTGGCCGCCCACGGCGATGCGTGTCAGGTCGACGTGGCCGGCGAACTCGCCGCCGGCGCGCTCGCTCTCACGCGCGATCCAGTCCAGCGCATCGCGATGCTGCTGCACCTGGGTGGCATCCGGCGGGGCGGGTGCCGCGGGACGCGCACCGGCGGGCGGTGCCGTGCGCGGCGGCGGAATCGTCAGCGGTGGGCGCAGCGGCGCGGAGGGTCGCTCCTGGCCCGGATTGCCCAGCGCGATGACCAGATAGCCATGGGAGGCAACCTCGCGCAGGTACGCGGCATGCGCCAGCCCATTGGCACTGCACCCGCCATTGCCCCACAGGTAGATGCGGCAGCTTGCCGTCTGGCCACTGCTGCGGGCGGTAGATCGTGTGGTCCGGGAAGCCCGCCACCGATTCGGCGATCGCCGGCCATGGACCGGACCCCGATGCCGCGCCAGCCTGGGCGGCCTGTGCTGCGCCGCTGTGTCCGGCCGCGAGTATCACCACACCCGCGAGCAACGCGGGATTCACGAATCCTGGCATGTCTGCCTCCCCCCTTCCTGTGGCTTCACGGGTCACGCGTGCACTTGAAGACCATGGTGAACGTCGGTGCGCCGCGCACGATTGCCGCCGGGAATTCTAATGGCGCGTGCTGCCTGGCATCGGAAAAACGGATTTTGATGCACCAGCGCTAACCATGAGATGTGCGCGGTATCATCCGCGCAGTTGCCGCGACAGGCATAATCCCCCGGACGCGGCGGGACTGGGCGCGCACAAGAACAAGCAACCGCAACAGGGGGCAGCATGGGGATCACAACGACCTCGACCGGCAGGACGTGGGCGCGCATCGTCATGGCGGTGTCGCTCGCGGCATGCGCCAGCGGATGCCGCAACGGCGCCGCGGCAGCGCCCGACACGGATCTGCATGCCGGCATGTCGATACAGCGCCTGCAGCGCCTCGACCAGCATTTCCACCAGCTCGTGGACGCCGGACAGATCGCCGGCATCGTCACCTACGTCGCGCGCCACGGCCAGGTGGTGCATGAGGACGCCTATGGGCTGGCCGACATCGCGGCCAGGCGCCCGATGGCCCCCGACACCTATTTCTATGTCTATTCGATGACCAAGCCGGTCACCAGCGTCGCGCTGCTGATGCTCTATGAGGAGGGTCGGTTCCAGCTCGGTGATCCGGTCGCGCGCTACCTGCCGGAACTGGCCAACCTGAAGCTGTACGTCGCGGACGGACCCGGCGGCCGGATGATATTGCGTGAACCGAAGCGCCAACCGACGATCGAGGATGTATTCCGCCACACGGCCGGCTTCCTGTACGGGCCGGCCGGCAAACGCGGCATCGACAAGGCGTATCGCGAAGCGAACGTGCTGGGCGGCACGCTCGCGGACCTGACGCAGCGGCTGGGCACGTTGCCGCTTGCCTACGAACCCGGGACGCAGTGGATCTACTCGGTCTCGGCCGATGTGCAGGCGCGGCTGGTGGAGGTGTTGTCGGGCATGCCGTTCGACCAGTTCGTGCGGCAGCGCATCTTCGAACCGCTGGGACTCAAGCACATGCTGTTCGGTCGGCCGGACGCGCTCAAGGACCAGTTCGCGGTCATCTACGGCCCGGACGATGCCGGCAAGCTCGTGCCCACCGGAGCGCTGGATGCACCCGGCGCAGCCAGCCGCGTGTTCGGCGGTTTCAGCGTGTCCGCGACGGCCGCCGATTACGGGCGCTTTGCGCAGATGCTGGTCAACTCCGGCGAACTGGACGGCGTGCGCATCCTGTCGCGCAAGACCATCGACCTGATGGACACCAATCACCTGCCGGCCGGCGTGCTGCGCGGCGCGCCCGGCGGCGGCGTGGTGCATGGCGAAGGCTACGGCCTCGGAGTGCGGGTCGTCACCGATCCGGCCCTGGCCGGCAATCTCACCTCCGCGGGAACCTTCGGCTGGTCCGGCGCCGCCGGCACGCATTTCTTCGTGGATCGCAGCGAGGATCTGGTCGCCGTGTTCATGGTCCAGAAGATGGGCGGGTCGGACGGTCCGCGCATGGCGACGGACTTCGAGACGCTGGTCTACCAGGCGATAGCCGATTGAGCGCAGTGCTGCGACCGGGAGCCGGCATGGATCAGGCCGCGCTGGCCGCGAAGGTGCGCGCGCGGCTGGCGTTGCCCTGCATCGGCTTCATGCTGCTCAGTTCGCTGGACCGGGCCAACGTCGGCTTTGCCGCGGCGGCGATGAACGCGGATCTGGGTCTCTCGCCGTCGCAGTATGGCTTCGGTGCCGGCATCCTGTTTGCCGGCTTCCTGGCCGGTCAGTATCCGAGCCTGTGGCTGCTGCAGCGGGTGGGCACCCGCCGCTGGCTCGCCTGCTGTGCACTGCTGTGGGGTCTGGCCGCGGGGGCGCTGGGCGGCGTCACCAGCCACCTGCAGTTCTACGCATTGCGCGCGCTGGTCGGCGTCGCCGAGGGCGGGCTGGCGCCCGGCATCGTGCTGTACCTGAGCCAGTTCGCCACCGAACGCGAGCGCGCCACCACGTTCACGATGCCGGCACTGGCTATTCCGGCGTCGGTCATCATCGGCTCGCCGCTGTCGGGATGGCTGCTGGGCATGGACCATGGCCTGCCGCTCGCCCCCTGGCGCTTCATGTTCATCGCCGAGGCCGTGCCCACCTTGCTGGCGGGCATCGCGGCGCTGTTCTACTTTCCGGACAAGCCCGCTGACGCGGGCTTTCTCTCCGGCGCCGAGCGCGCCTGGCTCGCCACCCATGCCGCGCATCGCGCCGATCCGGCACGGCGCAACGACTGGCGCATTCTCGCCCGGCCCATCGTGCCGCTGGCCGGCCTGCTGTGGTTCTGCCTGCTGTGCGGCTCCTACGGCGTGATCTTCTGGCTGCCGCAGATCATCCAATCGCTGACCGGCTTCGGGCCGCTGGCGGTCGGCTTTGCCGGCGCGCTGCCCTGGGTGGGCGTGGCCTTCGGCATGTACTGCAACGCGCGTCATTCGGATCGCACCGGCGAGCGTTATCGGCACGTGGCCGTACCTGCGCTGCTGGCCGCCGCCGCACTGCTTGGCGCCTGGCAGCTGGGCCCGGGCATCGCCGCGGCCGCGCTGCTGCTGATCGCCGGACTGGGCCTGGGCGCCGCACAGGGCGGCTTCTGGGCCATCCCCACGCAACTGCTCGGCCCCGCCGAGTTCAGCGTGGCGGTGGTGGGCATCAACATCCTGGGCAGCGCCGGCGGCTTCGTGATGCCGCAGCTGATGGGACTGGCCCGCGAGCGCAGCGGCGGCTTCGCGGCGCCGACGCTGCTGGTGATCGCGGTGCTGGCCACGGGCGCGCTGCTGGTCGGCGCCATACGCTGGCGCTACCGCCGCGACATCGCGGCAATCAGCGGCCGCGCCTGAGATCGCCGCGGCAGATCAACCGAACTTGAGCGGCACGCGCAGCGCGCCGATCTCCGGCATGCGCGTGGGCACCACCGGTCCGGCAAGCGTGAAGCCACGCGGGGTGTGCGCCAGCAATTCCTCCAGCGCGATGCGCAGCTCCAGCCGCGCCAGCGGCGCGCCGACGCACATGTGCGGCCCGCGGCCGAACGCCACCGATTCCTTCATGTTGGGGCGGTCGAGACGGAAGCTGGCGGCGTCCTCGAACACCTCCTCGTCGCGATTGGCCGAGGCATACACCAGCGCGATCGGCTCACCGGCCGGGATGGTCCGTCCACGCAGCGTGACGTCGACGCGGCGCCGTGCGGGCGAAGCCGCGATACGGCGTGTAAAGCCGCAGGAACTCCTCCAGCGCGGCCGCCGCCAGTTGCGGATTGCGCCGCAAGTGGTCCTGCAGGCTCCGGGTGCCGGGTCAGGTGCACGGCGATCGAGCCGATCACCACCGTCGGCGCGATGATGCCCACCACCAGCACCTGGCGGATCGTGCCGACGATCATCTCCTCGGGCAGCGCCTGCCCGTCGACGCGCGCCGCCAGCAGGGCACTGGTGGCATCGGACTCGGCCGGCAGCGGATTGCGCTTGCGTTCGGCCAGCACCGCACGGGCGATGTCATAGAGCTTCAGGCTGGTTTCCCTGGTGGTGGCCTCGTCATTGGCCTGCACCGCGACGTTGTAGCGCCGTCCGACCTCGGCCAGCTCATCGGCCTGGCCGGGCGCGAGGTTCATCCAGGCGTTGAATACGCGGATCGGCATGCGCGAGGAGAACTCCTCGCAGATGTCCCCGCCGCCGTTGCGCGCCATGGCACCCAGCAACTCGCGGCAGATGTCCGCGGATCACCGGCGCCAGGGATTCCACGCGCCTGGGTGTCAGCAATGGCGCGAGTGCGCGCCGGTACGGCGTGTGCTCCGGCGGATCCAGATGCAGCGGCGGCCGTCGACCGGTGAAGGCCACCTTGGGCACGACATTCTGCTTCGAGGTGATGTAGGTCGCGGCATCGCCGGCCGCGGCGCTCACGTCGGCATGGCGCAGCAGCGCCCAGAATCCGCCCCAGGCGTCACTGTGCGCCACCGGACACTCGCGACGCAGGCGCGTGTACTCCGACGTGCGGACTGTCGAAGTCCTCCGGCGCCAACGGGTCGAAGTCCTGTGCCATGACGGTTGCCTGCGGATGCCCTGGAATTCGCCGGCGGCGAATCCGTTGCGCAGCCGGCTACTTCACCTTGTACATGGCGATGCTCAGGCCACCGCCCTTGCCGCCACCGCCGCCGGGCGGCGAGCTGAGGTACTTGCCGGAGTTGAGCCAGCTGAACTTGCCATCCACGCTGGTCTCGAAGGTGGGGATCAGGCCGTTGAAGGGGCCCGCGTTGCGCACGATGATCACCTCACCGTCGGTGGTCTGCCACATGTAGCGCGCGTCGATGGCCGGGCCGGTGGTCGGGCTCTGGTAGTCGGCACCGCCGAACAGCACCTTGCCGCTTACGGTGCCTTCGAGCGTGCCGCCGGTGATGGGAATCACGTTGCGCGCGCCGCGCTTGCCGTTGCGGATGATCTGGGCGCGGCCCAACTTGACCGACTCGACCAGGATGGTCTCGCCGCGCTGCTCGCCGGGCCCGGGCTTGCGGTAGTCCCAGGGCTGGGGCGGCACCCCGGCCGGCTTCTCGACCCGCGCCACATGCGCCGCATCGGAAGCCACCGCGACGTTGCTCACATCATAGATGGACAGCTTCATCGTCCGGTGCTGCGCATCGATGGTGCGGCGGCCGACGTACTTGCCGGTATTCAGCCACGCATACGCACCGTCCGTCGGCGCTTCGAAGTCGTACACCACCCGCACGTCGTCGCCGCTGATGCCGGTGCCGGCGTTGCGCATGATGGCGTAGCCCTTGTCCGGGGTCTGCAGCACCAGGATCTGTTCGACCTCCTGCACCCCATTGGCCAGCCCCAGCTCGAAGTCCAGACCGCCCGGCAATACGGTTGCCTGGATCTTCGGACCGCTCATCCTGCCTTCCTGCGTGACGGCCACGGTGCGCTGGCCGTATGGCGTCCGGCCCACGTCGTAGACGTTGTCCAGCGGAATCTCGGCCTGCAACAGCAACGTGCCGCTTTCCGGTACCGGGATGCCCCCGGCCATGCCACAGTTCCAGGCCGTGGCCGGCAGCAGCGTCTTGCCGGCTGTGGAAACCCGCGACTGCGAGGAAACCGCACCGCCTCCGACGAGACTGCAGGCTGTAACGCCGGCGCTGATCGCGAGGACCGATATTGCAAGGAGTTTGATCTTCATACGCGCCGGATGGTACAGCGGGACACTGCTATCTTGGGTGGGTATTCGCCGGCACGATTCAGCATGTGAGATTCAGGAAGGATGACGGTGATCAACCTGCGCTCTATCCAGTTCACGACCAGAAGATTACGGGTGCTGGCCTTCCCGGCAACGAAGCTCGCCAGACTCGCAGCCCTGCTGCTGGTCCTGCCGGCCCTGCTGCCGGCCGCGGATGCCATCACCGCCGCGCCGGCATTCAGCGCCGCGCAGTTGAGCCGGCCCCAGGATGCGGGTTGGCTGACCAACGGCGGTACGCTGGGCAACCAGCGCTTCTCGCCACTGCGCGCGATCAATCGGCACAACGTGGCCGGCCTGAAGGCGCTGTGGCACATCAACCTGGATTCGGGCACGGATTTCCGGCACAACAACCAGGCGCAGCCGCTGGTCCATGACGGGGTGATCTACATCGTCACCGGACAGGACGATGTGTTCGCCATTGCCGTGGATACCGGAAAGATCCTGTGGAAGTACCGCAGCGGGCTGCAGGATGGGGATGCGTTCGTGTGCTGCCAGTGGGTCAGCCGCGGCCTTGGCATGGGCGACGGCAAGATCTTCCTGGGCCGCGTCGACGCGACACTGCTGGCGCTGGACCAGCGCACCGGCAAGGTGCTGTGGCAGACGCGCACGGCCGATCCGAAGGCCGGCTACAGCCTCACCGCCGCACCGCTGTACTACAACGGCATGGTGATCACGGGTACCGCCGGCGGCGATCTGGGCATCCGCGGCTGGATCCGCGCCTTCGACGCGAACACGGGCAAGGAGCTATGGCGCTTCAACACCATTCCCGGTCCGGGCGAATTCGGCCACGACACGTGGCCGGCCGACAGTGCGATCTGGAAATGGGGCGGCGCGCCGGTGTGGAGTACACCGGCCATCGATCCGGAGCTGGGACTGCTGTACTTCTCCACCGGCAATCCAGGTCCGATCCTGGGCGGTGCCGCGCGACCGGGCGACAACCTGTTCACCGATTCGGTCGTGGCGCTGGACGCGGCGACGGGAAAGTACCGCTGGCATTTCCAGGAGGTACATCACGACATCTGGGATTACGACGCGCCCAATCCGATCATCCTGTTCGACGCCCCCTACGGCGGCGTGACGCGCAAGGCGCTGGCGCAGGCCGGCAAGACCGGCTGGGTCTACATCCTGGACCGGACCACCGGCAAGCCGCTGCTCGGCATCAACGAGACTCCCGTCATGCAGGAGCCGCGTCAGGCGACCTCGCCCACGCAGCCGGTGCCGGTCGGCGATGCGCTCGTGGCACAGCGCATCGCGGTCGAGCCGGAAGATCACCGGCTCGTCAACCAGGGTCGCATCTTCACGCCATTCGCCGATCAGGCGCGGCTCTACGCGCCCATGGCGGCCGTCAACTGGCCGCCCAGCGCCTACGACCCGCGCACCCACTGGATGTACATCTGCGCCAACGAAAACGCCAATGGCGCGCATGCCGACGCCACGCAGTTCCAGCCGCCCACGTTCAAGGCCTCGTTCCGCGGCGGCGGTTACGCCGGTGCCGGCGTGCCGAGCAGCGGCATCTATTCGGCGCTGGACCTGACCACCAATCGCCTGGTCTGGCAGCGCCGCTTCAACGACGGCTGCCGCAGCGGCTCATTGGCCACCGCCGGCGATCTGGTATTCCTGGGCCGCAACGACGGGCGCGTCATCGCGCTGGACTCGAGCGACGGCACCCGCCTGTGGGAATTCCAGACCGACGCGCCGGTAAATTCCGGCATCTCCACCTTCATGCACAAGGGCCAGCAACTGCTGGTGGCCTATGCCGGCGGCGGCTTCCTGAGCGCGAAGAAGGGCGACGGCGTATGGCTGTTCGGCCTGAACGGCACGGTGGGTCCGATGCCCGCCCCGCCCGCGGGCGGCGCGCGATCCGCAGCACCTCCGCCGGCTCCGAATCGCACCGCCGACGCCGCGGCTGGCGAGCGCATCTACAAGGCCACCTGCGTGTACTGCCACGGGGAGAACGGCCAGGGCGGCGAAGGCGGCGGCAAGGGCATCCGCGCCGCACTCGGTGTGGACGGCATCCGTGCGGTACTGGCCAACGGCCGCGGCAAGATGCCGGCGTTCGCCGCCGGCATGAGCCCGGCGCAACTGCAGGACGTGGCCACATATGTCGAGCAACTGGTGAGGACGAACATGCGAGCACCCATTCCGGCACCCGTTGTGGCACATCCGGACCCACTGGCGGCACTGCGCAGCCCGGACCCGTCGCTGGCGGCCAACAAGCGCCTGGTGTTCGATCTGTGGCGCAGCGTGGTGGATGCCGGGCATGTGGAGATGGCGGACACCCTGCTGGCCGAAGGCTACATCCAGCACAGCCCCGTGCTGCCCACGGGCCGCAAGGCGTTCAAGCAGATCTTCTCCAGCGTGCCCCGCCGCGATATTCCCGAACTGGTCGAACCGCCGCTGGTGCAGAGCATCGCAGAGGGCCACCTGGTGGTGATGTCACTGCTTGAATCCGTTGCGGCGAAGGATGGAGTGCCCGCCTACACCACCACTCATTTCAACCTGTTCCGCGTGGCCAATGGTCGGCTGGCCGAGCACTGGCATTCGGTGCAGACCGCGCCCGGGCCGAACGTCCCGTTGCCTGCCGAGGGCGGACCGCAGCCGGTCACCGGGGAGCGCGGCGCAGCGCAGCTGGCATTGCTGGCCTCCTTGGATCCACGTCTGGCCGCCAACAAACATCTGGTGTTCGACATGTGGCGCACGCTGGTGGATGCGGGGCATGGTGAGCTCGCGGACCGTTATCTGGGCAAGGATTTCGTCGAACACAGTCCGGCCGTAACCGGTGGCGACGGCTTCGATGCCATCTACACGACGCGCGCCGCGCAGCCCGTGGCGGCGGCAATCAAGGCCCCGATCGTGGCCATGGTCGCCGAGGGCGACCTGGTGGCACTGGTGACCATGCGCGAGCATCCGCACCCCGTTCACAAGGGCCTGACCTACACCACCACGTGGTTCGACATGTTCCGTGTCGCCGACGGCCGGCTGGTGGAACACTGGGACGCGAGCCAGCTGACTCCTGCCGGCGGCTAGCACCCCACCGGTCTCAGGCGGCAACTCCGTCCGCCGCATGCGGCACACACTTGATCTTGTGCGCCTGCAGACGCGGCAGCACTTCGGCGCCGATGCGCCGGATCTGGTTCAGGAACATCTCCTGCGGCAGGTGCGCGCGATTGCAGATCAGCAGCACCGAGTCCGCGCCGGCATCATTGCATTCGTCGATGATGCGCTCGACGATTTCATCGGCGGTGCCCAGCGGCATCTGCTCGGCAGCGGCGCGCACCGTCTCCATCGTCCATTCGTTGAAGATGGTGGCGTCCTCGGCCAGCGTGCCCTTGGTGCCCTGGCGCAGGTGCTCGAACGCCGTTGAACTGTAGTAGCCCTTGGTGTCCTTCTGGTAGACCTGCCCGTAGGGCAACAGCGTATTGAACAGGTAGCACAGGTACGGCCCGTATTCCTCCACGGCCTGGGCCTTGGAGTCGGCCACGTAGCAGTCGACCATGATGCTGATCTGCCGCGGCGAGACCTTGCGGCCATGCCTGGCCAGGCACTGGGAGAAGTAGCGGATGCTGTCCTCGCGCATCGGACCGCGAAACACGCCGGGCGTGATGGTCAGGTTGTTCGCGGCCGCCCACTCGACGGTTTCCTTCGAACCGGTAACCGGTACCCACACGGTCGGATACGGGTCCTGCACCGGACGCGGCCAGATCGAGACATCCTCGTAGCGGTAGTGCTTGCCCTGGAAACTGAAGCTCTCTTCCGTCCAGGCACGCTTCATGACCTCGAAGGCCTCCTCGAAGCGGCTGCGGCTCTCGCTCATCGGCACGCCGAAGATCTTGTACTCGCGCGGCGCGCCGCGCGCCACGCCGCTGATCAGCCGGCCGTTGGACAGGCAGTCCAGCATCGCCAGCTCCTCGGCCAGCCGCAGCGGGTCATGCAACGGCAGCAGGTTGGCGTAGACCAGGATCTTCATCTTCGAGGTCAATTGCGAGATCGCCGCGGCGATCAGGTTCGGCGAATTGTTCAGACCGAACGGCGTGGAGTGGTGCTCGTTGATGGCGACGCCGTCGAAGCCCTGGCGCTCCATTTCCACCCAGCCGGCCAGGTGATTGCGGTAGGTGTCCACCGCGACCTGCGGATTGAACTGCTTGCGGCCCAGCTTGGGCATCTTGCCGTCGACGCGGAAACGATCGACGCTCTCGCCGTAGGCCATCCAGTCGAATACGAATACCTGCATCGGATCGTCCCCGCGTTCAGTTGTCCTGCTTCGGCGCGCCGATGCGTATGTGGATCTCCTCGACCCGGATCAGCCGCGCGTGCCCGTCCTGCTGCCAGGGATCCTGGCTCATGCGCTGGCGCACCTCGTCCTCGCTGTCGGCGAGGAAGATGAACAGCACCTCCTCGCTGGGCACCATGAGTCCGGCCAGTGCGATGAATCCGTCCTTTTCCAGCCCGGCCACGAACGCCGCGTGTCCCGCGAAGCCGTCCTGCTCGTGCGCTTCGCGCGTGCGATCCCATTTCTCGGTGCGCTGGATGATGGCGGCAAAGGTGCGTTTGGGCATCGGTGGATTCGCTCCCTGGGGTTTCAGTCCATGACCGCCAAAGTGCGGATTTCGAAGCTCATGCGCTTGGGCGAGGCCGGGTCGGCACCCGGATCGACGAAAGCGGTATGCGCCGTCATGTGCCAATCCGGGTCGGCGGTGTCGAACAGCCTGAACACCAGCGCCTCGTCCGGCTGCATGTCCGGGTAGTAGTACCAGCGGTGCCTGGGGTTGTAGGCCAGGTTCAGGCCGGCCGGATCGTCGTTCGTGCGCGGCACCGCCGACTCGCCGAAATGCACGGTCATGCAATCGCCCCGCTCGACGCTGCGCGCATCGCATACCGCCAGCGGGCTGTTTTGCACCGGCTTGACGCCGCGCCACACGTTCACGTTCATCAGGCGCCGGCCCGCGAATTCCGCGGCGCGCTCCGGTGCAAGCTTTGCCACCCAGCTGCGCAGGCTCGCCGCGTTGAAATCCACATGCGCGCTGAGCGCCGGTCCGCCGCCCAGATCCTTGTCGCCGCCGCGCAGGATGCCCATGAAGGCGAACACTGCGCGGGCGCCGGTCACCTCCTGCACGATGCGGCACACCTGCGGGTGGTAGCGCCGCTGCACGTCCTCGGCATCGGCGAAATCCACGTCGGTGGCATGCCTGACCAGCGTGAAGCCGTGCTTGCCGAACTCGATCTGTTCCAGCCGGGCGTTGTGGATGCGCGCCGGATGGTCCTCCATGCCGAAGGAATAGTCGTTGTTGCCGCGGATGAAGCCACCATCCGCGCTCCGGTCGGAATAGCGAATAAAGGAATCCACGAACTCGGCCGCCATCTCGCCCTGCCCCCTCCAACGAGTATGATCAAGTCTGCTGGGCCAGCGCCCGCGAAAATAGTGTCTCGTATTCCAGGCTCCCGGGGGGATGCCGCATGAAGCCGTCCGAACGCATCTACCTGGCGTCCACGAGCGAGGATGACCCGGCGAAACGGCTGGCGGCGGAGACGCTTGCCCGCCGCATCGAGGACGAGATCGCCGCACTCGGGCTGGTACCCGGATGCGCGCTGGGATCGCTGCGCGAGCTGACGGAACGCTACGGCCAGGGCCGCTCGGTGGTACGCGAAGCGGTCAGCCTGCTGGAACGGCGCGGGCTGGGCCGTATGCGCCCGGGCCCCTGCGGCGGCTTCATCCTCGCCAAGCCGACGCCAGAGGCGATCGCCGTCGAGCTGGCGGATCAGCTGTGCAATGTCGGCACGGCCGGCCGGGCACTCCAGGACGCCCGCGAGGCACTGCAGTTCATGCGTGCCTGCCAGACCAGCGAAACCGCGCCGGTGGTGCAACTGCTCGGCACCTGCGTCGAGCGCTTCACGACCGCCTGGGACGACACCACAGTTGCGCCGCCGCAAGCCAGCCACAGCCCCGGCTCGTTGCCGGCCGCCATCGCGCGGCGGCTGGCGGCGGAAATCGCCCGCAGCGGGCGTGCCGGCGCACGCCTGGGCTCCGAGTGGAACCTGTGCGAGCGCTTCCAGGTCAGCCGCCTGACGTTGCGCCAGGCCATAAGGCTCCTGCAGGACCGCGGGCTGGTCGAATGCCGGCGCGGTCGCGGCAATGGGCTGGTGATCCGCGACTGGCGCGCCACCGGGAGCATCCGCCTGGTGCTGGCCTACCTGATCGGCGAACGGCTGGATCCGCTGTCGGCCGGGACCAGCCTGTTCCAGCTCAATGCATACGTACCGGCACTGGCCGTGAGCCGTGCCGATGCCGCCCAGCGCGACACCCTGAAGGGCGCCCTGGCCAGGCTCGAGGGCCGCGACTCGTTCGAGCGCTACGACCTGCTCGCGCTGGTGCACTGTGTATCGCGCCTGGCGGACAGCCCGGTCATCGACCTGTTTTCGCGTTGCCTGGCCGCCTACGAGGCGCGTTTTCATCCGTCGCTTGCCGAGCGCCTGCCGGCCAGCGCCCAGGCCAGCTATTTCCGGCTCGTGCAGCAACTGCTGGAACGCATGCCGGTGGGCTCCAGCGCCGGACTTGCGCAGGCGCGCGAGCAATCCGCGGCGCTGATGCTGGAAATGAGCCGCCGCCGGCCGCTGTGAATCAGGCACCCGCGGCGGGCACGTACAGATCCCGTCGCAGTGTGCGGGCCGACAGCAGATAGTGCATGGCCGCCCAGGCGAAGAACACCAGCGAACTGATCAGCGCCGCGCGCAGGCCCGAACTCGAGGCCGCCCGGCACGCCAGATCGAGCACGGCATCGCCACCCGGCGGCGCCCGCCCGCCGGGACAGCGCGCGATGAAATCGCCGGCCGTGAAGAACGCGCTGCCGAAGTGATCACTGGCGATTCCCAGCAACGTGGGTCCGAGGCCGGCCCCGAGCAGACCAACCAGCATGGCCACGATGGCGGTGGTCATGGCCCGCATGCGCGGCCCGACCAGGTTCTGCATCGTGGCCAGGCTCGGCGCCATGTAGGTGGCCAGCGTGAAATTTGCAAACCAGACAAAGACCAGCGACACCGTCACGCTGGACGTGTAGAAGGCACCAAAGTACAACGGCAAGGCGACCAACAGCATGATGGCCGGCCCCCACAGCGGCCAGCGCAGATCGCGCCTTCCCAGCCGGTCGAACCCGAATCCGCCGAGCAACATGCCCAGACCGTTGGAACTGAAGGCGATGGCGCCGAAGACCACGCCAAGCCGTGCCAACGGCAGTTCGAATCCGCGCAGGTAGAACGGCAGCACGAACTGCGCGACCGCATTCATGGCGAAGCTGCTGATGGTGAATCCGGCCAGCAGATGGATGAATGCCGGCTTGGACAGCAACGTCGCCAACACCGCCCGGACCGGTGGCGGCGGCTCGGTCGTGGTCGCGCCTTCGGCCAGGCCGCGCGGCGGTTCGCGCAGCGTGAACCAGGCAACCAGCGCCGCCAGCAGTCCGGGAATCCCCAGCGCATAGAACGCGACACGCCAGTTCCAGTGCGCGGCGATGACACCGCCCGCGGATTGGCCGATCAGAAAGCCGATCGGCGAACCCAGCAGGATGATCGCCGTGATCGCGCCCCGGCGATTGGCACGGAAGTGGTCCGCCACCAGTGACCAGGCGACCGGCTGAAAACCGGCCTCGCCGATGCCCACGCCGACCCGCCCCAGCAGCAGTGACGCGAAGCCGCCGGCCAGCCCGCAGGCCGCGGTCATGACCGACCAGAGGCCGACGCAAACGGCAATGCAGATTCTTGCGGCTGACGCGTTCGGCCAGCCACCCGATTGGCACTCCCGAGCACGAATACAGGATCGCAAAGCCCAGGCCCTGCAGCATGCCCAGCTGGCTGTCGGTGAGCTTGAGGTCTTCCTTGATCGCCTGCGCCAGCACGGACATCACGGCGCGGTCGGCGAAGTTCAACGTGCACAGCGCCAGCAGCGCCACGACCACCCACGTGGTATAGCCCCGGGACAGAAGCGCGGCAGCGCTGCCCGTTGCGCCCCCGTCCCGCAACGTCTTCATCATGATCGGCCGAGAATGACGGCAAGTACCGACGGAAAAATAGTACTGCCAATTGCACTGCCGCGATTTTCGAACAGCCGTTGCGACAGCCGGACACCGCAGGCATGCTGCACGCCAGCCTTGGGGAAGCGGGTACTGCGAGGTGGTCGATTTACTTCAGCAAGACGGCCCGAAGAGCCCGCATGGTCCAGCCGTGCTGGTGCTGGTGACCGTGTTCGCGGAGGATCGCGTGCTGCTGCACCGGCGCGGCATCCCGCCCTACCAGGGCCGGTGGGCCCCGCCCGGTGGTTTCGTCGAAACCGGCGAATCGCTCGAGGCTGCCGCAATCCGCGAGGTGGCCGAGGAAACAGGCGTCACATTGCAGGCATCCGCGCTGATTCCGTGCGCGCTCATCAGCCTGCCGCGGCTGAACCAGATCCACCACGGCTTCATTGCCCGGCTGTCGGCCCGGGTTCCGGTCACCGCCTCACCGCCGGAGTCGCTCGAGGTCGGCTGGTTCACCGAGAGCGAAATGCGCGCGCTGGACAACTGGGATCCCGCCGCGAACATCGAGACGGGTCTCCAGTTCGATTTCTTTCGTACGCCAGCCTTCGAGTTCATCCAGGAGAACGACGAATTCCTGCGGGTGATCAGCTCCGAAGGCGTGCGTTACCTGCAACGCTGACCATGCCGAGCCACTGATGCCAGTCTCCAGAGATGCCTACCGACAGATCGGGCGCGCACTAGCCGGTGCCGTGTCGATCGTCACCGCGGTGGAGCGCGACAGCGACGCCGTCGTTGGACTCACCGTATCCTCGTTCGTGACGCTGTCGTTCGACCCGCCGATGGTCATGTTCGCCATTCAACATGCCGCCAACAGCTATCCGGCCATCGTTTCCTGCCGCGCTTTCGGCGTGAGCCTGCTGCGCGCCTCGCAGGCCGACGTGGCCGCGCGTTTTGCCGTCAAGGGCGCCGACAAGGCTGCCGGCACGAGCTTTGAGACCGGCGCCACCCTTGCGGTGCCGCTGGTCACCGGTTCACTCGCCCAGCTGGAATGCACGACCAGCCAGATCTTCATCAGCGGCGATCACGCCATCGTGGTGGGGCTCGTCGAGGCGGCCCACACCGGCAGCGGCGACCCACTGCTTTACTTCGCGCGCGGCTACGGCACCTTTGTTCGGCTGGATCAGCCGCGCGCCGGCTGAACCGGCGCGGCTGTGCGCGCGCCACCGGGGCGCGCACCAAACCGATAGGGACCAAGCATCAGGTACAGCAGCGAAGCGCCCAACGCGCCGCCGATCACGATCCAGTACATGGGGGCATAGGATCCGGCCTTCTCGTAGAGCGTGCCGAACAGTGGCGGCGAGATACCCATGGCTATGCCCTGCACCACAACCTGTATGGCATAGGCCTCGCCAAAGGAGCGCATGCCCACGAAGCGGGTCAGCGCGTAGGTCGAGCCCGGCATGATCCCCGCCATGGCGGTGCGCTGGATGGCCAATCCACCGACAACCAGTGCCAGCCCGCCGAATGCAACGCTGGCCAGCCCGAACGTGAAGCACCCCAGTGCCGCCACAAGGCCGAAGACAGACAGAACCCTGGCCGTGCGGAAATGATCCATCGCAAAGCCCGCCACCAGCGTGCCCAGCAAACCCACGAGCGTTGCGGCGGACAGGACCTGCGCCGCCACTGTTGGCGTGAATCCCTTGTCCGTGATCGCGGCGATGATGTGCACTCGCAGGCCGGCATCCAGGCCGCCGCCCAGGGCCGCCGTGAGCATGACGAACCAGAACACGCGATCGCGCCGGATCTGCGGTGGAGTGAAGCCTTCGGGCGTGGGCGCGTTCCCTGCGGCCGCCCCCGCACCCACCGCAGGAACAGCATTGCCTTGCGGTATCGGCGAACTCAGACCCGGTCCACGCACCACCAGGTACAGGACCGGAGCCAATGCAATCATGATGATGCCGTACACCGCATAGGTACCGCGCCAACCCACATGCACATTGAGCGTGTTGGTCAGCAGCGGCAGGACGGCCAGCGCAACGGTGGATTCGGCTCCGAACAGCGCGAGCGCCTTGCCGCGATGACGCGTGAACAGCGTGCCGATGATCTTGGTATAGCCGACACCGCTCGAGCCGAACACGCCGAGCAGCGCGTACGCCAGGTACAGGCGCCACAGATGCGCGTCCTGGCGCGACAGCAGCAGCATCGTGGCGCCGCCGCACACCGCGCCGAGCAGCAGTATCACCCGCGGCCCATAGCGATCCGCCACGCGACCGAACACCAGCACCGTGATCGCGCCGAACACGAACAGGAACGTATTGCCGAACGCAAACTGGGTGCGCGTCCAGCCGAACTCGCCGATCATGGGCAGCATCATCAGCGGGCCGATCGTGGCCTGCACGTAGGGCACGAAGGTGGCGCCCAGCAGGCAGGCGGCCGCGACGATCAGCTTGCGTCGCGAAACTTCGGGTTCCTGGTCGCGATCCGCATCCGCCCCGCCCGCCTCGGGCCGCGGCGCCATCATGGACGCGGCGGGGCGCCCATGCCCTCGATCGCCGACCTCTCCGGGCCATACTCGTTGATGGTGGTGCGCCGGCAATCACGCTTGAAGCGATAGCGCTCGAAGGCGGTTGCGCTATGCATGGTGCAGCGGTTGTCCCAGATGAGCATGTCGCCCTGGCGCCAGGTATGCGAATACACATACTTGTCCTGGATCGCGAACTGGAAGAGCTCGTCGAGCAGCGCCTGCGCCTCGGCTTCCGGCCAACCGACGATTCCCACGGCGTGCCAGCCCAGGTACAGCGTCTTGCGGCCACTGGCCGACTCGCGCACCAGCGGATGCGGCATGGTCGGGAAGGCCTTGCGCATGGCCTCGTCGCCGAACTTCACCCCGGTGCGCTCCAGCGCCCGGAACATGTCGTGCTCGGCAACCAGATCCGCGATGCGTTCCTGCATCGCCGGCGCCAGGTCGTCATACACCGCGCGCGTGTCGACGACCAGCGTTTCGGCGCCCTGCGGCGGCACCACATGCGCCAGCAGCAGCGACCACTTGGTCGGCAGGGAATTGAACGGACTGTCCGTGTGAAAGCGCTCGAAGTCGATGGGCTGGGCCTTGGCCTCGGGATCGAACGGGATGATTTCGCCGCGCGCATCGAGGTTGCTGATGTCGTACAGCTCCGGGGCGATGCGCCCGCGCCCTCCCGGCGGCAACTCCAGAGGGCCGAAGGCGCGGCTGAAACGGATGTGGTCGGCATCGCTGAGGCTGAAGTCACGGATGACGCAGACCCCATGTTGCGCCATGGCGTGCTCGACGGCTTCCACGGTTTCCGGTGCCACCTCACCGGAGGTATCCAGACCGGTGATCTCGGCGGCAAACAGCGGATGAACAGACCGGACCTGCATGCTTCCCCCCCGGTTCGTCTGACTTGCGCTCAGGGAATCGCCGACTCGATCATCTCGACGGTTTCGCCGGCAGCCACGTGCATCAGGTCGTGCGTGTACGGCATTTCCTCGACGCGCCAGTCCGGGCGCTTGCGAAGCTGCGCCGCGACGGGAGCGAACGTGTCGTTCTTGTAGCCGGTGGCAATGACGTAGGCCTTCTTCGGAATTGCCTCGCGAGCCGCCGTGACACGGGCCTTTTCCGAGAAGCAGTACATCGACTGGGGCGTACGTCGTTCCTCGTAGGCGGCCCGGTCCGCGGCATCCAGGTGGGTATTGAATCCCACCAGGTTCACCCGCGGCGGCGGCACGAGATAGTCGTCGGGATCCTCCGGAACATGCGCCGGCCCCGGCACCAGATCATTCAGGGACTGGCCGTCTTCGGGAAAGAAGGCATCCATGTACAGGATGGATTGAATGACGCCTTCCGGTATGAGCCCGGTCGCAACCGAGATCGGCATGCCGCCATAGGAATGGCCCACCAGCAGGATGTTCTCCAGTCGCTCGAATTTCACGACGTTGGCGATGTCCTGCGCATGCAGCGACAGATTGACCTGGCGACTGGTCAGATGTTCACGCTCTCCGAGACCGGTAAGCGTCGGCGTGAACACCTGATGCCCGTGGCTGGTCAGGATGTCGGCCACGCCGCGCCAGCGCCAACCGCCGACCCATGCGCCATGAACAATGACAATCGTTGCACGCTTGCTGGTTCCGGCCATGGCTGACTTCCTGTAGGCATCTTCTTCGCCCACGATTGCGCCGGGCGAAGCCACAAAAAAATAGTGGTGTGAATTTCCGCGCCGGGCTGCGCATCAGGTTACGTGCAAGGCATGGCCGATCCGCGCCTTGCAGCCGGATCGACCATTGACCCGCCGACTAACCCCGACAGGTCCAGGACGCGGCCTGGGCCGGCTCGCCGCCCTTGTACTGGGGATGCTGCGGGTAGCTGCACATCAAACCAGTGGCGCCGTCCCGCCCGGTAACGACTTGAGTGGCATCGGGCGCCTTGCCCTGCTCCACCCATTGCTGCAACAGGGCAAGGCGGTCCCACTGGCTGGGCAATGGCGTGCCTTGCACCGCCTTGCCCTCACCGTTGAGCGTGTAGTGGTTGCCCGACAGGCCGTGGCCGCGCTGCGGCAGCACATACAGGCGTGCAAACGCGTCGAGCCTGCGGCCCATCTTCTTCGTCAACGCCGCGTAGTAGTCGAGCTGGGCCCCCGGCGATGCCAGCGTATCGTTGGTGCCAATGGCGACGATGAGCTTGCCGCCGTGGCGCTGGAACGCCGACAGGTCCGGATTGTTGGAGTCCAGCCACTGCGACAACACGCGCCGGCGCTGCATCAATGCCGGCGTCTTCGTGTACGTCAGCGGATTCGCGTCCAGATCGTGCAGCAGGAACCCCGTGACTCCGGGCGTACCCAGCGCCGCGAACATGCGCGCATCCGGGCCTGCGCCCTCCTGCCCCTTGTAGCGCGTGTCGGACAACAGTGAATTGCCGCCGCCCATGCCGCCGCCGGCCACTTCGGTCGACGGCAGCCACATGCCGAAACTGCTGAAGCCATTGGCCAGGGTGGTGTCGTAGGCCCGCGAGGAGAAGTCGAACTGCAGGGTCGCGATTTCCCCGTCGGTCAGACACGCCTTCGCGGTGTTGTCCGTCGGATCCGGATCGTGGTTGCCGGGACAGCGCCTGGCCGCCCAGGGGTCCTTCGGACCCTTGCCATCGTGCACGTTGAAGATGGCCCGGCAATCCATGTAGTCATTGATCAACCCGTCCGCGAGGCCATCGAGCGCATCGCACTGACGCATGAATTCAGCGGCAATGGCCCGGCCCTTGGCCGCCGGGACGTGATTCGCCAGCTTGATCTCCTGGTGACGAATGGCAACGGGAGAGGCCATCAGGCCGGACAGCGACAGGACCGGCACATTGGCCGCCACGCCGTCGTAGTCGTCCGGGTAACGTTGCGCCACTGTCAGCGCCTCGCGCCCGCCCTGCGAGGAGCCGATGAAATAGTTGTAGCGCGGTGCCATGCCGTACATGCGCTTGATCAGTATCTGCGCCACGTCATGCGTCTTCTTCAGCTGCGCGTAGCCGAAGTTGCGAATGGCTTCGTCATTGAGCGCCCACTTGGGGTCGCGTCCATGGCCCGAATCACTGCCATACACGGCAAAGCCGCGGGCGATATCGCTGGGTGGCCGCATGCCGCCTGCAAAGGGACCCCCGCCGCCGAATGCCGCACCCGGAGGCCCACCCGGACGCGCGCCGCCGGGCGGACCGCCCGGGAATCCACCGGCTCCCGGCGGCCCGCCGGGCCCTGCACCCGGAAAGCCGCGGCCCGGAGCCGCGCCACGCGGCGGCATCGGCGCGAATCTCGGCACGGTGCCATTCATGCCCCCGCCGCCCTGGTGGATGGAGCGCCGGTTCCACACGGCCGGCAAGCCAACGGCAAAGCGAATGGGGAACGCCGTTGCCGAATGATCCATGGGCTGCAACTGGCCCTCGACGACACACATGGCTGGCGAGCGCTCCGTCTTCGCGTACCAGTCGACCTTGTCGATCTGCACGGCCGATACCGGTTCACCAATTTGCCCGGGGTCGATCGGTGCACCGAGCGCGTCCTTGCTGCACTGCTGCTCATCAACCGTGACGGAGTCGAGCTGCTCCTGTGAATATGCCGTCGCGAAGCAGCCCGCAAAAACGGCCGCAGCCGCCAACACCTTCCTTCGCTGGTACCCCATCATGCTTCTCCTGGCTTGATCTGTGGACGCCCGCGCGAGGGCGGAATCGGCTCACGATGCCCGACGGAGGCATTGCCGGACCCTGCCGCCCCTCCCGCGGAAGCTGTCGCAGTATCACCGCGGTGGCGCGAGATTGTAAATCCAGTTACAAATTTCAGTGCGCACGAAGAGCAACATCAATGAGCTTTCACAACAGGCGCTAAAGCGTGCTGCGTTCGGTGTTCGAAAGAAGGCCGGCCAGCGCGCCACGTCCGGCATCAGCTCGTTGCGCGCACATCCGCGAGTCAGCGTCCGGCCTCGCGTGAAAGATCTGTCGGTGCAGCGCTTTGTATTGCTGTAGCAGCTGTGCGCGCTTCCTTGATCTCGTCGAGCGCTGATACTCCGCCCGAACTTAACCCTTCCTGAACGACCTGAGCAGTGGGCACAGCGGGGTACAATGACTTTGCCCCGGGCTGCGGTCCATTGCACCCAGCGGCGTCTTGCTGAAGCCGGCCCAGCGCTTTCCCGAAGGATCCAATGACACTGACCCGAGCGATCGTCCTGACGCTGTTTGTGGTTGCCGCAGCCGCGCCAGCGGCGCGCGGCGCGCAGCCGCCGCCGCAGGACCAGGCCGCGATCGCCGTGATAAAGGACTTCAATGCCGCCCTGCTGGCTTCGATGCACCACGACACCACACCGCTGAAGAAGGCCATCGATTCCTCGTTCAACGTGCGGATAATGGCGGCCTCCATCGTCGGGCAGAACTGGAAGACGATGACCGAGAAGCAACAGCAGTCGGTCGAGGCGGCTTTGCAGCGCTATCTCGTTGCGCGTTTCGCGAACGAATTCGACAGCTACGACGGCGAGGATTTCCAGATCGAACCCGCCGTGCAGACGCGCGGCCCGGACAAGCTGGTACGCACCAGCGTCACCAGCCGCAGCGGGGATGCCACCAAACTCTACTACCGCATGCGCAACTATCAGCAGCGCTGGCGCATCATCGATGTGTACTATGACGGCGTGAGCCAGCTGGCTACACAGCGTGCGGATCTTGCCGCGGTGGTCGACGACGTACCGGCGCTGATCGCGCAGATCGAACGCTCCACCTCCACCATCAAGTAGTCAGCTCGCGCGCCGCCCTGCCGGGCAACACCTTCGCCAGCGCCGGCGTCACCACCAGCGCCGTGACGACGATCCACACCAGTGCAATCAGCAGCAACGCACCCATGCTGGCCGTGCCGGGGTGTGAAGACAGCATCAGTGCCGCGAAAGACATGCCGGTCGTCAGGGCGCTGAACACGATACCCCGCCCCAGGCTCGACTCGAAAATGTTCGGAGCATCGATGTGCCCGGCAACCACGTAGTAGATGTTGAACGCGACGCCAATGCCGAACAGCAGCGGCAGCGCAATCATGTTCTCCAGATTGACCGGCATTCGCACCAGCGCGCAGGTGGCGAAAGTCAGCACGCCCGCAACCAGGATGGGCAGCGCCACCAGCACCACCCTGGTCCAGTTGCGCAGCACCACCAGCAACAACAGCGAGATCGCGGCGAACGACAGCACCCCTGCCGTTTCGAACGCATGCAGGATGCTGCGGCCGGACTCCACGATGGTTACGGCATCACCGGCGGCATCCGGTGCGACGCGCCGCACCGCCGCCACGAACCCGGCGGTCTCGTGCATGGTGAGCAGTGGCCTGGCCGGCGCCACTTCCACGCGCGCCACGCCGTTGGCACCCACGAAGAGCCGCCGCAGATAGGCCGGCAGACTCGCCTCCGTCACTGGCCCGGCGCTCAGTGCGGACCTGATCTGCGCCAGCGCGGTGGGCAGGCCCTGCATCAGCAGGGCACCGATGCGCGAGCGCCCCGCGGCGGGCAGGTCCGCCAGATCGTCAAACCGGTCCGCCAGATCATGGAGCTGGTCCAGCAGTGCCGGGCCGCCACTGGTGAAGGTGCGCAGCCGCGTGGCCAGCCTGCGCAGCGCCGCGACGTTCTGCGCGTCCGTCGGCGGTGGCTTCACGTCAAACGGATCGATCGTGAATTCCAGCAGATTGCGGGCATCGGCGATCACGGCCAGCTTTTCCGGCTGCTGCTCCGGCACGAGACTTTGCAGGGTCAGCGCTTCACCGACCTCCGGCAGTTTGCGCAGGCGCTGCGCCAGCGCCTCGGCGCTTGCCAGGTCGGGCGTCACCACACTGACGGTGTTGGGCGTCGTGTCCACGCTGCGCGAAAGCTCGTAGTACGCCGCCACGGCCTCGCCATGGGGATTGCGCAGGTGCATGGGATCGGAGTCGAAGCTCAGGTGCGGCAACATCAGGATCGCCGCCATCACCAACAACGCGGCGGCGCCGAGCACGGACTTGCTGTGCGTCGACAGGGGCGCGCCGAGACGCCGCGCCCACGGCGCCACGCGCGGCTCGATGACCGGCGTCCTGAACAGGCACAGCAGCGCGGGCAACAGCGTCACGCACAATGCCAGCGCGATCAGAATCCCGATGCCGGCGATGAGCCCCAGTTCCGAAACGCCGCGATACGAGGTAGGCAGGAAGGCGAAGAAACCCACGGCGATGGCCGCCGCCGCCAGCGCCAGCCCACTGCCGATGCCGCGTGCGGCCTGCGCCAGCCGTTCAGCCAGCGGCGTGGCGGCGGGCGTCGCCCCGGTGCGGGCGTGCAACTGGATGCAGAAGTCGATGCCCAGACCCACGAACAGCGGCATGAAGGCGATCGAGATCAGACTGAACTGGCCCAGCAGCAACAGGCCCGCCGCCGTCGTGACGATGCCGCCGCACAACACGGTGAGCATGATCGCCGCAATGGCCCGCCCCGACCGTGTGGCCAGGAACAGGATGCCCAGCATGCACAGCAGCATGAAGGCGGCCACCGGTCCGCTGGACTCGGCCAGCGTCGCCAGTTCCTCGTCGGCGATCGGCGCCGAGCCGGTGATGCGCACCTGCACACCGTGGGCGGCATCCAGTTGCAGATTCCTGGCCGCATCGCGGATGGCGCGGGTGGCGGCGGCGGCGGGCGCGGCCGTGCCGTAGTCGAGCTTGGGCAGGATCTCGATGAACTGCCGCCAGTCGGCCGGACTCTGGGAATCCCCGCCCAGCAGGTCGCGCCACGACAGGAACTGCGGCTGCGCCGAATTCGCGCGCGACAGCACGTCCAGGGTTCCACTCACGGCCCGCTGCAGTTCGGCACGCCATTGGCGGTTCTCCTGTGCGGCGTCCAGCCCCAGTGCCAGGCTGTCCAGCAGGCCCCGCATGCTCGGATCCGCGGCCAGTTGCGCCAGCAGCGGCTGGGCCGCGATCAGCCCTGCCGTGGTCTGCCGGACCTCCTTCAACGAGGAATACAGCAGACCTTCGCGATCGAAGAACGGGCCGCCATTGGCGCGCTCCACGGACCTGAATACGTCGGCCTGCGGCCGCAGCGCCTTCTCCAGCCGCGCCGCGGCCTGCTCGGCCAGTGCCGGCGTGGCGCCATCGACCAGCACGGTGATGTCATCGCCCTGGTCCGGAAAGGCCTGTTCGAGCTGGCGCACCTGGACCTTCCAGGGCAGTTTGGCGTCCAGCAACGCATCCAGGTCGGTGCTGATCTGGAAATGGCCGGCGGCATGGATGCCGCTGACGATGGCCGCCGCCAGCGCCACCGCCGCCACCCACACCGCCCGCCTACACGACCACGCAACCAGCCGGGCAAGCAGTCCGGTCATTGCGCAACGTTGTCCAGGGGCGGCGGTTTGGCGCCGTACGAGCCGCTCAGCAGTGGCGCCGCGGCCCGCAGCACACCGTTCACCAGCGCATTGCAGTGTCGGAAGTACATGGAGGTCGCCTGCAGCACGCTGCCAAGGCGCAACTTGTTCTCATAGCCTGCCTGCCCGCTCTGGTAGCACCGCAGGCCGTTGGCCATGCAGTACTCGACATTGGCGAACCAGCTCAGGAAATACAGATTGTAATCACGACCGGCCGCGGCGTTCATGCAGAAGTACTTGTCCAGCAACGTGCGGCCATCCTGCACGAGCAGGTTCGCCGCGAGCAATGTATCGCCGACATAGTACAGCGCACAGCTGGCACCCGGAACCGTCGCCAGCACACCGCGGAAATAGGCCGCGGTCAGCTCCTCGAACTGCATGCCGGCACGCGCGCGGGTGTCGGCATACAGCGCGAGCACACGCTGCATCACATCATCGATGTTGCGCCGGCGCTCCACGCGCACCTGGGCGCGCGAGCGCAGTTTGCGCCGCATGTCGCGCCGGGTTCCCGGCGAGAGCCGGGCCAGATAGCTCTGCAGATCCGGCCACACGATCTCCAGCGAGGCGACCGGCAGGCCGGGCAGCACGCTGAAGCCGGAGCGACGGGCAATGCGATGCCAGCACGCCGCGTGCTTCGCGGGAATATCCTTCAGTCCCAGCAACCGGCATTCGCAGAACCGGGCCTCGGCCTCGAAGGCGCGCAGCAGACCCGCGAGCACGATTTCGCGCCGCACCGGATCCAGCGACCGGGCGAACCCCAGCAGCAGCGTATCCGTGCACGGCGAACCGATGCAGGCAAGCCGCAATGTCATCGCGCCGGGAGCCAGGCGCCGCAAGGCGCCGATGATGCGTTTGCTCCAGCCTTCCAGCGTGGTATCGAGCCGGTAGTCGGTAATGAAGGCAGGTGCCGCGGCTATGAGTCTGCCGTCCTCTTCGGCGATCACGTAGCGCCACTGGAATCCGGCCAGCCCTGCCTGCTCGACGGCCTGCAGGTACTCGAAGCGTTCGATCTCGCCGGGAAACAGCGCGTTCCAGGCTTCCCGATGCAACGCATTGATGGTGTCGACGGTACGGTATTCGATCATGCGTCGACAGGGCGGAACACAATGGTGGAGTTCAGACCGCCAAATGAAAATGAATTGACCAGCACCGCATCGCAGGAGATGTCCCGCGCCGAGCCCAGCACCAGGTCCAGGTCGCACTGCGGGTCCGGCCCCAGGTAGTTGAGCACGGGCGGCGCGACGGCCTGCGCCAGTGCCCGCAGTGCCAGCGTCGACTGCACGGCTGTGGATGCGCCGATCAGGTGTCCGTGGGCACTCTTGGTGGCGATCACCGGGTGGCGGCGGGCCTGTTCGCCGAACACCGCATTGATCGCCTGCGCTTCGTTGCGGTCATTGAGCACGGTTCCGGTGCCATGGGTGGAGATGAGCACACGGGCATCGGCGGCAAGTTCGGCCGACTGACAGGCCATACGCATGCAGGAAATGGCGCCGGCCAGATCCGGCTGGGTCCAGTGGCTGGCGTCCGAGGACATGCCGAAGCCGGCCAGTTCGGCCTTGATGGCGGCGCCGCGTCGCCTGGCATGTTCCAGGGATTCCAGCACCAGCGCGCCCGCGCCCTCGCCGATGGCCATGCCGTCGCGCTCGGCGGAGAACGGTCGGCAGGTGCTCTGGCTGATGGCGTGCAGGCCGTTCCAGCTCGCGATGCTGCCGGGTGTGGCGATGGCATCCGAGCCGCCGGCCACCACGACGTCGGCCAGTCCGGAATGAATCAGCATGGCGGCCTGCGATATCGCGTGGCCGGACGATGCGCAGGCGCTGGCCACCGCGAACCCGGGTCCATGCAGCCCGTACTCGATGGAAATCGCGCTGACCGCCGAACTGACCATGATCTTCGGCACCGACAACGGATGCATCCGGGCCGAGCGCCGGCCGAAGAAGCGCTCGTAATTGGTCTCGATGGTGTGCATGCCCCCGATGCCATGCCCGAACACCACGCCGGCCTGTCCCAGATCCTCGCGGGTAAAGCCGGCTTCGGCGATGGCCTCGGTGGCCGCGATCAGTGCGTACAGCGCGAAAGGGTCCAGGCTGGAGCCGATCCTGCGCCCCAGCGCGCTCTCCAGCGCCGGCGTGGGATCGCCTTCCACCAGCGCGAGGGGCACGTCAAAGGGCGGCGGACCGCTCTCGCCCGCGCTCATCGTGTGCGCACGTATGGCGCCGTGTCCATCACGGCAGGCAAGCCAGGATTGTTCGACCGAGTGGCCCAGGGCACAGACCGCGCCAGTTCCGGTCACGACCACCCGGCGATCAGACGACACCTTCACGCAGTACCCGCCACCCTGGACTGCACAAGGGACATCAGGTGTTGCAGCGTCTGGTCGCGCGAGAGTTCCGTGGTCTCCAGCCGCACGCCGTACTTCTCCTCCACGGCGAACAGCACACTGACCGTATCGACCGAATCGATCCCCAGCGTCTCGAACGTGGCCTGCGGACTGAGCTTGTCCCGGTCGATCAGTACTTCCTGCGATATCAGATCCAGCAGTTCATCGTTGCTCGGTGGATTCATGGCGACTCCTCATCATTGCGGGCGGCCTCACCGCCGAAAAAGCTGGCGGTTTCGTCGGCCACGCGCTTGCGCTCGCGATCAACGTGGATCATGTGGAAGCTGTCCTCGAGCACCAGCATCCTGACCGGGCCGGCCAGCACGCCGGCCAGCCTGTGGGCGTTTCTCAGATGGCTCATGTCGTCATCGCGCGCGTGCGCGATCAGCGTCGGCTGCAGCACGCGACGGCCGGCGCGCTCCACGTGCTGGCACAGGCTGTACATCTGGTTCAGGGCGCCCAGCGGCATGTAGGACAGCGCCCCGTCGATCAGCGCATCCGGTGCCTGCTCGAAGCACTCTCGCAGGCGCTCGTCCTTCAGACCGTAGGGATGACGCTCCGGAAACTTCACGTAGCGCAGCCAGGGCAGGAAATTCGCCAGGCGCATCAGCGGCGCGAGGCGGTACCAGGCCTTCATGTTCCAGCCGTCATAGGAGAAGGTCATGGAATAGACAGCCGTGCTCTTCAGCGCCGGCTGTTCGGCGGCCAGCGCCAGGCCCAGCGCGCCACCGGCGCAGATGCCGGCCACGTGGGTCTGATCCACCCGTCGCGAAAGCTTCTCGTAGGCCTCGCGCACGGTGTCGAGCCAGTCGCTCCATCTGGTCGAAAGCAACTGTCGCAGGCCCGAGCCGTGACCGGCCAGCTGCGGCACGTGCACGCTGAACCCGCGCCGATGCAAGCGCCTGGCCAGGAACTGCATCTCGCCCGGCGCGCCGGTCAGGCCGTGGATCAGCAGCGCACCCTTGCCATTGGTGCCTTCCAGGGTGAACGAACGGTCGATCATGCGGCCTTCTGTGCGGTGTGGCGTATGGATGAATTGGCTGCTGCAAGGAACCCCAGGGCATGCGAGGTCCCTATCACGTGCACGCCAGCCGCCCGCTGCTCGGCAGCCAGCGCCCGATGCATGGCGGGCAGGCGCGTCCAGTGCACGCTCGGCCGGAAATGGTGTTCGGCGTGGTGCCCGTTGTTGAACCAGAGCAGGTTGTACAGGCGTGCGTAACTGGACACGCCCCAGGCGATGGGCCGGTCCGGATTCGCGCCGTAATGCTCGAAGTAGCCATTCAGGTTCGACAGGCATTCACCCAGGATAGTAGAACGGCACCAGCATCAGCACCGCCTTCCAGTCCAGTACCGCCATGCCGATCACGAAGGCAGCCGTGGCCGCCAGCTCCACACGACCCCAGGCCGCGTCGAACGGCCGTCGCTGCCGCAATGCCTTGTAGATCGAACCGCCGCCGTCGCGGAAGAAACTCAGGAACACGTATCTCCAGAGTTCTTCCGGCCGGCCGTCCCTGCCGTGGCGGTAGATGGACAGCCAGTCGCGCGTGCGCCCCTGGGCATCCGGCCGGTCGCTGTTGCCCTCGTGATGGCGCAGGTGCACCCAGGTGTAGAAGGTCTGCGAGAAGCCGATGGCCACCGATTCGAGCAGCGAGAACGCCCGGTTCAGCCACCTGGGCCGAAAATACGGCGTGTGCAGGAAATTGTGCGAGACGCCGTTGATGTTCCAGCTGATGGCCAGCGCATAGCCACAGCCGCACAACACATTGCCCCACCAGGGCCGCCCGGCGAATCCCGCCACGATCCAGATGACAAAAGCCAGATGCGCGATGGCCGCCAGTACCGGGACTATGTCCCAGTTGGACCACGCGAAGATGCCGCGGGTCCTGCGATGCAGACGAAACTCCTGGGTACTCATGGTCTATCTCCGGCGAGGCAGAGCCGGATGCCCTCGCCCACCGGACCGGCAGCGCCCCTGCCATGTGCATAATAGACGTCGCCGCGGGAGGCCGCCCACAGTCCCATCCCGGCGACGTCCCGATGTCCGGCCACAACCTGTCCCGGCATGTCGTCCGGCCGCCTCATGGCTCGTCCTGTTCCCCCCGGCCCAGCATGAACACCCCCACCATGATCAGGGTACTGCCGATGATTTGCGCCGGCGTGAATGGCTCCCGGAACACGAACCAGCTGGCGGCGATCACCAGCACGTAACTGAGCGCGGTCATCGGGAAGGCGGCACTGAGCTTCATCTCGCCCAGTACGTACATCCATGCCACGAAGCCCGCTATGTCGCTGATCACCATTGCCGCGAACCAGGGCGCATGCAGCACGCAGCCGAACCAGGTTGCAACTCCCGCATCGATGCTGCAGCTGGACACCTTCTTGGCCGCAATCTGGTAAATGAGGGCGCACAAAGGCAGGAACAGCCACAGGCTGGCGCTGGCGATCAGCCGCCGCCGCGCGGCCTGCGCCCCCTGGCGCGGTCCCGTGCCATGCAGTTCGTCCAGGCCGCTGCTCAAAGCTGGCTCCAGCCGATGCATCCCACACCCAGCGCCACCAGCGCGGCGCCCGTGATCTGCACGCGATTGAGCCGCTCACCGAGCACCGCCATGCCGGCCAGCGGCACCGCCGCATAGCCCAGTGTCATGATCGGAAAGGCCACGCTCAGCGGCATGCTGCCGAGCACGATCACCCAGGCGAACACCTCCGCGGTCCACAGTCCGATGCCGGCCCAGACCAGCGGACGCCGGGCCAGGCGCCGCGCGTAACCCGTGCGCTGCGGCTCACAGCGCATGGCCGCCACCTTGAAGCACAGCTCCCGGCTCACCTCCGCGGCGACGCAGAAGACCAACCACAGCACTGCGATCAACAGCGTGGCGCTCATGCCATCAATCCCGCGAACAGGTTCAGCAGGTGCTCATTGACCGGTTCGTTGACCGCCACCGCTGCGCGCTGCGCGGCGTGCGGCTGATCGATGAATGCCTCGGCGCGCTTCAACCAGCGATCCACCCGCCCGGCGTAACGCGGTGGCGACCAGTCGCCGACCACATCCGCGCCGATGATCCGGTGTTCGGCGGCAACCGCGCCCAGCATGGCGCTCAGACCCTGCAATGACATCTCGCCCTGATCCCAGTTGGTAACGGCATCGTCCGGGCGCAGCGCATCCTTGTCGATGGTCACGTACACGTCGCGCGTGGGAATCCGCTGCAGCAGCAGATCCACGAAGCGCCGCTCCCCCAGCGAGGCAATGGTCGGCCAGCAGTTGCCGCCCAGCTCCAGCGTGGGCCGTCCGTGTCGACGGCGGTACGGATAGATCTCCAGCTTGCCGGCGCGAATGGGCGCCAGGTCCGTGTTGCGCGGGCGCTCGATGTCGCTGCTGCACACGCCTACCGTGACCAGGCGCTGCACCGCGCCCAGCCGCACGGCGCGGCCCACCCAGGACCCGCAGTGCACCCCCCGCGAGAAGCGGACCCAGTCCGGGTGGTTGTCGAAATGCAGCACCGTCACGGGGCCGCCGGCCGCGGCAATGGCACGGGCCATGAGCAGGACGCTGACGTGATGAAAATCCCCGGAGCCGGTGAAGCTCAACCACGGGCCGTCGCCACTCATCTGCTGCCGCAGGCGCGCCCGCAAGGACTCGAACGCCCGTGGACGGGTCCACAGGCGCAATGCCGGGCCCAGGTCACGGGCCTCCAGTTCCACCAGATCGAAGCGCCGGGCCGAAGCACGCAGCGCGGGCTGCACCTTCAGTGCATCGTCAAGATGCAGGTGCAGCGCGCGCATGAGATGACCTTACACACATCGGCGCAGCAGCGCGTCCAGCAACCGCAGGGCCAGGTCGATCTCCGCGACACTGATCTCCAGCGACGGAGCCAGCGTGATCACGTTCTTGTAGTACCCGCCCACGTCCAGTACCAGACCGTAACGCCGGCCGCCGACTTCCAGATCACCCTTCATGCCCTCCTCGACCATGCGATCGAGCAGCTCACGGTTGGGCGTGAAGCCGTCCGCCTCGCAGATCTCGCAGCGCAGGGCCAGTCCCAGCCCGTCGACATCGCCGATTTGCGGCCAGCGGCGCTGCAGCTCGCGCAACCCGTCCAGGAAGTAGGCGCCCTTGTGCATGACCATCGCGCCATAGTCCTGCTCCTCGAGCATCTTCATGGTCTCCAGGCCCACTGCGGTACCCAGCGGGTTGGATGCGAAGGTCGAATGCGTCGAGCCCGGCGGGAACTGCGTCGGACTGATCAGATCCTCGCGCGCCCACAGGCCGGACAACGGGTTCAGCCCGTTGGTCAGCGCCTTGCCGAACACCAGCACGTCCGGTTCGACCCCGAAATGCTCGATGGACCACAGCTTGCCGGTGCGGAAGAAGCCCATCTGGATCTCGTCGACCACCAGCAGGATGCCGTAACGGTCCAGCACCTGCTTCAACTCGCGGAAGAAGTTCGGCGGCGGCACCACATAGCCGCCGGTGCCCTGCACCGGCTCCACGTAGAAGGCCGCGTATTCGGCCTTGCCGGCCTTCGGATCCCACACGCCGTTGTATTCGGTTTCGAACAGCCGCTCGAACTTGCGCACGCATTCCGAACCGTATTCCTCCTTGGTCATGCCCTTCGGGCCGCGGAAGTGATACGGAAACTCGATGAACTGCGCGCGCTCGCCGAAGTGCCCGTAGCGGCGGCGGTAGCGGTACGAGGAGGTGATGGCCGATGCAGCCAGCGTGCGGCCGTGATAGCCGCCCTCGAACGCGAACATCAGGCTCTTGCCGCCCGTGGCGTTGCGCACCAGCTTCAGAGAATCCTCCACCGCCTGCGATCCGCCCACGTTGAAATGGACCCGGCCCTTGCGCCCGAAGCGCTTTTCCATGCCACGGGCAATGCGCGCAGCCAGTTCCACCTTCCCGGGGTGCAGGTACTGCGAGGCCAGCTGCGGCAGCTGGTTGATCTGGCGCACCAGCGCGGCATTCAGGCGCGGATTCCGGTATCCGAAGTTCACCGCCGAGTACCACATCTGCAGGTCCAGGAACTCGCGCCCGTCCGCGTCGTAAAGGTAGGAACCCTCGCCTCCGGCGAAGAACTTCGGTTCCTGCAGGTAATGCACGGTGTCACCGAAGGAGCAGTACTCGGCTTCCAGCGCGCGCAGGGTCTCGAAGTCCGGCTCCCGCGCAGAGTCCGCCGGCTCCTGCAGGCGAGCCGTGAGGGATTGGGCCAATGAATTCATGGGGAGCTCTCCGGTCAGTCCGCCGCGGCGGACATCGCCGCGACGTTTGGATCTCGGTGCAGGGACATCAGGTACTGCTGCACTTCGTCGAAAGTCTCGTAGGGAACGAACTCCAGGCCGCGCTCGAGACAACGTGCGGCCAGGGTGGAACGCGCGAACAACAGATCCGCTTCCTCGGCGACGCAGAAATCCGAGCGACCGTCGCCAACATAAACCATGCTGCCACGCTCCTGCGCGCGGGCAATCAGGCACTTGCACACGCCGCTGCCGCCGGCGCATGCCGATGCGCCCCAGGGGTTCTCCAGCCGGCGCGCCCCGGCCGTGCCCACCAGACGATTGGCCACGACCGGCAGATGGTCCAGGCCAAACCGGCGCAGGACGTGGGCGATCAGGTGATCCACGCCGTCGCTGACCATGACCAGCGGCAGGCCATGGGCCTCGCACCAGCGTACGAAGCTCTGGAAACCCGGGCGCAGTTCGATGCGCTCGAGCACGGCCTCCAGTGCCGCGTCATCGCCCTGGATCAACGCCACCTGCCGGCGCATGCATTCGGCCGCCGAGATGCGCCCGGCAACCCATGCCTCTTCCAGGGATACCCAGTCAGGTGCCGCGAGTTCGCGCAGGACGACGTCCGTCGTGTCCTGCATGGTGATGGTGCCATCGAAATCGCAGAAGACCTGCACTGCCGTTCCCGTGACCAGTTTTCTTTGCAGCGCCATGGAGATAAGACGGCAATCTACCCGCCGACCCGCAGCAGGCCACTTACGAATCGTTAATTTCCCTGCCATGGCCGTGACCGCAGGCGCGGCCCCACCCTGCGATAGCCCCCGGGGGAGAGACGCCCCGCCGCCCGTCTACCGGCCGGACTGGGAGACTCGCACGGCGCCCAGGCGTTCGGCCAGCGCCGGCTTGGTGTCGATGAGTATTTCGGTTATGGCCTGGCGATCCTCGGCCGACAGCGAAGCCGAAATCCCGGTCTTGTCGCGCCCCTGCAGGATCTCCACGATGCGCGAGTAGATGTAGTCGAGCGCGTAGGCCGGGCAGCGCGTCGAAGTGGTCCGAGTAGATCTCGAAGCTCAGCGGGTAGCTGAACAGGCGCTTGCCCAGGTCCAGCTCGCGCAGGCTGCGGCCCCTGGAGTCGTGCGGCCCCAGTCTGCGAGAACCGCTCGGCAAAGCCACTGCTGCTGGCATGTGGTCCTCGAATGGCGCGGCATCCTGCAGGAACATCGCCCGTACCAGCGGCTCCATCATCTGCTGCAGCTGCTTGTGGTCATTGGCGGTCAGATCCTCCCAGGAGCGGATGGCGCCGGACTTCGCCGATCCGGAATCCCGCGACAGCACGGTGCGCACTTTGTAGCCAACCCGTGTGACGAGATTGTGCAGCGAGGTCTGGTGCTCGAGCACCGTCAGCGCCACCACATCGCTGTGGTCGGTCAGGTACCGGGAGGTATCGAAGTAGGCATCCAGCTGCGCCAGGTTCTGGCGCGAGGCCCGCAGATCGCGCAGCTTCGTGCCGCCCCGGTCCTCCAGCAGCGGCAGGTTGCCCAGATGCGTCCCGCTACCCGTGTCGCCGGTCACGTACCAGCCGCCCCAGCGTGCTGGAAGGGCGTGTGGTCGTCGACCTCGGTGCCGGCCTGCAGGTGGCGCTGATCGGAAGGATCATCCACGGGCGAGGACAGCACCATCACGCGCGGCACACCGCCGCCGCCCATGGAGTAAGTGTCGTGGCAGGTCAGGCAGCGACCGCCTTCGCGGTCGAACGTCGGACCATAGTCGGTCTGGTTCTCGAAACCGTAGAACACCGGGCCCTTGTCATCGTCGATGGTGACGATCTCCACCAGCGGGCTGTCCTGTACATAGCCCACGTAGGTGTCGTCGTTGAAATAGATGGCCCGCGGCTTCTGCGGCGAGATGTGCTCGATCTGCAGGCTGGTGCGCGAGAACACCAGCACCTGCGTATCCACATTGATGTCCAGGGCCTTGAGCAGCGAGCGCAGGTAGCCGAACTGCGGCTCCCACTGCAGCTTCAGCTGCCCGCTCTTGAGCTGCTGCTCCAGGCGCCAGACCCGGTTGGCCCGGGCCGGGCCGGAATAGGCGATTACCGGGTACTCGCTGTCATAGCGGGTCGGGGTCAGCAGCCGTTCGGGGTCGGCCGCAGCCACTCCCGTGCCCAGGGCGGACAGGACAGAGCAGGACGCTGAGACCGTTGAATAGGTATTTCATATGCCTATTAAATAGGATCTGCTGCCCGGCCGGAAGTTCCGCGGGTCACATCTGCGGAAACTACTTAGCCGGGCTGCGGGAAGGCCCGACCTGGCGGCGTGCAGTTTCATGGCCGCGGCCAGGTAGTCGGCGAACCCCTTTGCCATGGCCTCGTAACGGGTCACGAAGTCCGGGTGCGCCAGATACAGATC